>JBGCEJ010000005.1:0-233960 GCA_045106235.1 Myxococcota bacterium | reverse complement strand
CACCTCGCGCCGGAGCGAGCCGGCGGCCGGCTCCCAGGACCATCTCCGTCGCGCATGGTCGTTCATCGCGACGACCTCGGTTTGCAGATCGACGACGACGATACTCGACTTGATGTTTTCGAAGATCAGTTGCTGCGCGAGCGGGAGGATATCCATCGCTTGGTATCTGAAGATCGCGAAGCTGAGAAATAGAGCCGCGGGCATATACATCAGCGGCACTTGATCGACGCGATCCCAGAGCGAGAAAGGCAACAAGCCGAGGCCCATGGCCAGCCCAATAAACGGGCATAGGAGTCCGGCGATCAGCAGTAGATTCCTGCGAAGATAAAACCTTGACGTGTGGAGTGAGTCCCAGCAGAGGAGGGCGAGCGATACGGCTGAGAAAGTGTGGTTTACCGCGGTATATGCGGCAAACGCGGGACCGTGCTCGACGATTGAATCGACTTGGCCGGGCATTGTGCCGATACTCGTCCAGAACCAGTGGTGGAGCGGATTAGTGAATACAATTAGAATGAGCGTGACCGGAAACGCCCAGAGGGAGCGGAACCATCCGGATTTGAGGGCGCTTCCGTAGCCGGTGATGACCAGCGTGAGGGACAACCAGAGTAGACTGGAGGGCGCCACTGCGAGGTATTTCGTTTGCAGCCAGAACGTCTTTCCCGCGACGGTCGCACTCGCGAGATCCATCGCGTAACAAAAAGTCCATCCGGCACTCGACGCCATCACCCAAGCGAAGAGCCGAGCGCCGATGACATGGGACTGCCGAAACGAATAGATACCTATCGCCGCCATCAAGAGAGCGGAGAGCAGGAAGGGGGTGGTCTCGATAGGGAGGGTCATCCGCCCGCGGCCCGGACCGAGCGCAGAACGCCCCGACTGTTACTCGTCGCCAAGCTGGGTGAGTCCTTCGCGCAGCGCGTACTTGGTCAGGCCGGCGACGTTCCGAATCTTGAGCTTGTCCATGATTTTCTTGCGGTGCGTTTCGATCGTCTTGACGCTCAAAGCGAGCCGCTTGGCGATTTCAGTCGTCGCGTGGCCTTCGGCAATGAGCTGAAGAACTTCGCGCTCTCGGGCCGTGAGTTCCGGTGATTTCTGCACGGATTCGCCATCGAGATGGGCCACATAACCCGACACGACTTGACCGGCGACTTCCGGACTCAAGTGCACCTCGCCCCGAGCTGCGCCTCGGATCGCGGAGATGAGTTCGTCTCGTCCTGCAGTCTTCGGAAGGTACCCGACTGCGCCCGCGCGCAGCATACCGCCGACAAACTTCGACGAGTGGTGGGAAGAAAGCGCGATGACCTTTGCGGGGCCTTGATGCGCCGTGATCTGCAGAGTGGCATCCATCCCATTCAGCCCGGGCATCGAAACGTCCATCAGCACGACATCGATGCCACCCGACTCGACGCGATTAACCGCTTCCCAACCGTCCGCGCAGGTCGCGACCACTTCGAGGTCGGGCGCTGCATCTAGCATCGACTGCAGAGCTTCCCGCACGATCTTGTGATCATCTGCGATCATGACATGAATGGGCATCTTCCTCTTCGCCTCCGTGAGAGCCAAGCGGCCCAAGCCCAACTCAGGCTCAATCGATCGATCATACGTTCCGTCCCGCGTGCGCGTCACCCGTATTCCCGCGGGTGGGAGGAATTGTCTTCAAAATCAGGGAATGCCCGATCCCCTGTATCCAATGCGCTGAGGCGGCCTTCTTGCCCTGAATGAGGCTGACCAGATCTTTCCGACCCCGCCTGAAAACCGCTTCGCGCGCATGCCCTCTTAAGCAATAATCGTTGAGAATAGGGAAATTCCGAAGGCCTATCAGGGAATCCCTGATGTACGGACAGCAAGGGTAGAAGCAGTCTTAACAGGCTCCACGTCTCGGACCGCTGCGTCGGGACCTCGGGTGCAGACTGTTTGCCGATATTGAGGGACCGCACTGTGAGACGAGCTCGAAGAACGGAGGGGAGCAACCTGATGACGACGACCGCCAGCCTTGGCCAAAGGTCGGTCGCGGTCTGTCTCCTCATGGTCTTGATGGCGATTCCGTCGGGGCGGGTCTCTGGATTCGCGGGAGACGATCAGCTCGAAGGCAATCCCTATTATCACCCGGGCATGACCCATTTCGCGACTTCGGTCTACGGAGCGAACTCCCAGGTCGGGGCATCGATTGCCTGGCCGAGCGATTTCATCGACGCCTATCTGTACAGCCCGCTCTGGTGGTTCAAAGCCTCGGAGCCGAATGACGGAGACCGGATCAGTCGCGCTTTCGGGATCAAGGAAGATCTCGTCAAGCTTCACTTCGACGACTTGAGAACGACGGAGCAGGTCGAGTTCGCTTGGCGCCAGCTCTTCGCCGGGACGGTTGCGGGTCTTCAGTGGGCAGCCGAACGAAACGATCGTGCCGCTGCCCACCATTTGCTCGGGATGTCGATTCATGCCGTGCAGGATTTCTACTCCCACTCCAATTGGCTCGATTACCCGGATTGGCGAGCATCGACCTTCTTCGAGGTACCCGAGGCCGAGCGGCTTACGCGGCCGCTTTCTTCTGGCGCTTACGAAGAGCCCGAGGTGGGAAACGGTCAACACGGAAAGGTGTCGATCAGTTGTACGGTCTTTGAGTTTCTCGAGTCGCCGATCCAGCGGGACCGATACGCAGCGCTCGTCTCTAGAGGGATCAACGATGCGAATGATGCTCAGGCCGGGCTCGGCGCACTCACAGGCGTCGCGGGCGACCTGTTGGAGGCGGGGCAGTCGCTGCTGGCCAGCAGCGTGACACCAGGGGATCTCTGCGCCGAGGGGTCGCCTCTGTTGGGGGATCCGATCTGCGAGGAATGGCGTCGCTGCCAAGACGACGACATTAACGACTTCTATGTCACGAGCACCGACGTCCCTATGTTGGCCACCATTGTATCGGACGGGAACCTGCGCGACTTTTTGAGCTTCAAGCCGCTTGGGGTCGGAATCGACTCTCGCCAGCAGGCGGCGGTGGCCCTGGTCGCTCGGGGACTGACCGATGGCGACGGAAATTGGCTGAACCCGGCGGATCAGATCAACCTCGTGACGGGCGCGGCCTGCGACGACGTGTATGCGCGGGTCCTCGAATGGGATTCGGCACAGGAACGTGAAGTCGATCTCTTCAATGCGGCGCTCAATGATGAGGATGCGCCGCCGATCGAGCTCGACGTCTCGCCTGAGAATTGTGGTTCGACCTTCGATCCCTTTCTGGCCACGGCACTCAAGCTTGCCACGCGCACTTCTGTCCAGTGGCTTCACCTCTTGGAGCAGGCCATGGGACCGAACTACCGGTCCTTCTACCAGAACTTGTTCGTAGGCGCAGGTTCGCTTGAGTTCAAGGAATCCAACTTCGAGAACTATGCTCGAAACCCGTTTCTGTTTCAGTCGGCGGGCGCATACCCGCCCGCCCTCGACGCCGATGCCACGGACGACGAGTACTTTCTGCGGCTGGAAATCGAGACGGCCGATTTTGATGAGGCCGGCACGAACGCCGACATTACGGTGCTCGCCGATGGTGAGGTCTTTCCCCTCAACCATGACTTCGATTTCGATCTCGTGGGCGCCACGGCCGAGCGCTTCCTTGAGTTCGATGATTTCGAGGCCGGGTCCCGATTGTCTTTTGTGGTTGGCCCCTTTGATTCCTTCCCCTCTTCGATCGTCCTGAAGAACAATGCGCCCAGACTGGACGTCGACATCCTGGATACGATCAAGCGAGCCTTGGATGGCCTCTGGCAGGATCTGAAGAACCTTTGGAACTCCCTGCTTAACAATGTGATGGACTGGATTGGCGAACGGACCGTGACGTTCAACCTCGAGGATATTGGGCCGATCGGAGACAGCACATCGATTACGGTTCCGATCAACGCAGGCACGGAGGGCGAGTTCGACGTCGTGATCCGCGCAAGAAAGGTCGAGATCAACGGCAGCTTTGCGACCTACGAGATCGAGATCCCAGTCTTCTCGGTCATCCGCGAGAGTACCTACGACCAAGGCTCCGCGAGCGACGAGATCTTCTTCACGATTGCCGCAACGGGCATCCCGAACGGCATCAGCAAGGGCCGGCTTACTGAGGTTCGCGAGAACGTGGACGCCTCAAGCGACGATTGCCGTCAGCTCGGCAATTGTCCCCTCTACGCTCCGGCGATGGAGCCCATCCTGATCGAGGCGAAAGCGGATGCGGCCATCGGCGTCTCTTTCGTCATGTACGAGAGCGATAACGAATCTCAAGAGCAACGAGAGGAGCTTTTGGATGAGCTTCTCGGTCGGCAGAAAGAGGAAAAACCAGGGCTGGTTGACTTTATCGGCGACTCGATTGGCGCCCCCTGGCGCATCGAAGAAGTCGAAATCGTCGGCTTCTCCCGAAGTGCGTCGACGGCACGGTATTGCGGGGATATGGGGGGCACGACGACAGACGTCGTGCTCGAAGAGGAAGAAGAAAGGATGTTCGGCCTTTCGGAGCAGGATTGTCGAAGCCTCGACCTCACCGTTGTGGACTGGGGCGGGCAGAACTTCGACTCGGATCGGGACGGCCTGCCGGATGCCGTGGAACTTGCGCTTGAAGGGGACGGCTTCGATCCGCTCGACCCCAAATCGACGGACGGGATCGAACTCGACGGGAACGCCGACTTCGATGGCGACGGCCTGACGAATCGCGACGAGCTGAACATCTTTGGAACGAGCATCGTCCTGGCGGATACGGACGGAGACGGTACGGACGACCTGACCGAGCGGCAGTTTGGTTGGGATGCGCTCGACGAAACGAGCGGGGGTGCGGCGGGAGACGATGATGGCGACGGCCTGACCAACGCAGCGGAGATCGCTTTCGGCAGCAGTCCCTTCAGCTCGGACTCCGAAGGGGACGGCGTCTCTGACGCGGATGAACTCGCGAATGGGATGAATCCGCGCAGCAGCGATAGCGATGGCGACGGCCTAACGGACGGGCAAGAGTTTGCTTTGGTTTGCCTCGATCCGGCGAACGCCAACAGTGGCGCGGGGCCGCTCGATGACCGCGAGGACGATCAGGACGGAGACGGGCTCGTCAATTGGCGTGAGCTGGCATTCTGGGGGACGAATCCCTGTGAGACGGATTCGGATTCCGACGGACTCGCGGATGGTGCGGAAGTCAATGTCGGTGCTGGTATCGCTTTCGTTTCGACGCTAGAGGAAACGATCGCGACCTCTCTCGAGGAAGTGAAGGAGCTGTGTGTCGCGGATGCGATTGATGCCGGTCTCGCTCGCCCACTGTCCTTCGAGCCGTGGATTTCGACTTCGGTCGAGAACGCCCGGGATCGCGTGGCGGCCTTTCGAACCTATGACCGTATCGACGGCACGTCGATCGGTGTGCCCGCCGCCGGGTCGAGCGCAAGCCTCCTCGCGCCTTTGAATCAGCAGGCGAATGGCGACGTGATCGCTGATCCGCTCACGCCCGTTGCGACGGGCACGAACAATTTCGGCACGCTGGCTTCAAGCGGACTGAACTGTTCCGATTGGACTTCGGATTCCGCGAGCGAGCAGACGGAGACCGGTCGCACCGGCTTCGCGGTTTTTTGGAGCGACGCTTTTGCTTCCCCAGATGCCTGCGATGAGCCCCGTCGTTTCTTCTGCTTTGGCGGCGGTCAAGTAGTCCCGACGGATCCGGCGCTCGACGATACGGACGGCGACGGTCTGAACGACGGCGACGAACTGAACACGCTCCTGACGGATCCGGTGGATCCCGATACGGACCGGGACGGGCTCGATGACGGGGCGGAGATCGCGCTGGGGACCGATCCTTTGGTGGCTGACTCGGATGGGGACGGCCTTGCGGACGGGGACGAGGTGGATCCGGGGGGCGATCCGGATGGCGATCTGATGATCAACGCGCTGGATCCCGACTCGGATGGGGACTCGCTCTCCGACTTCGAGGAAGTGGAGGTCTACGGTTCGGATCCGACTCTGACGGATACCGATGGAGACGGGGTCGACGACGATGTCGAGATCGATGCGGGACTCGATCCGACGCTGCCGGATCTCGGGGTCGACACGGACGGAGATGGCCTCACGAATCTCGCCGAGTGGGCGCTGGGGACGGACCATACGCTCGCCGATACGGACGGCGATGGTCTCGACGACGGGGACGAAGTCGGCGGAGCGGGGAGCGCCGGCGGTCGATTCGGCGCGCCGCTTTCGATTTCGCTGACGGTCGGGACGCCTCGTGCGATCGAGGCGGCGGATTTCGATGGCGACGGCGATGCGGATCTTTTGGTTGCCTCTTCGGCGAATAACACGGTCGCGTGGTACGAGAATCTTGGAGGGCTTGGGAATTTCGGGGTCGCACAGAACATTTCAACGACAGCGACCGACACGCATTCGGCGACCGCAGCCGACGTGGATGGCGACGGCGATGCGGACGTGATCGCGGCAATCGGTTCGTCGATCGCTTGGTTTGAGAACACGGACGGCGCCGGCTCCTTCGGGATCGAACAGGATATCGCCGCATCGACCTTGAGCAGCCCGCGGTCGATCGTGGCCGCCGACCTGGACGGCGACCTTGATTTGGACGTGCTCGTCGGGACCGATTCCTTCGTCCTCTGGTACGAGAACACGGATGGGGCGGGATCGTTCGGTCTGTTTCCGAATATCGTCAATTCCGGGGTAAGCGATACCGTGAACTTCGTCGAATCGGTGGTGGCGGCGGACGTAGATGGCGACGGCGACCTCGACGTGTTGTCGGCTTCTGTCGTCGACAACAAGACGGCCTGGTATGAGAACACGGATGGTCTGGGAACCTTCGGCGCGCAACAGTTGATCGCGGGGGACGTGGTCAGGCGGGTCGCCGCCGCAGATTTGGACGGCGACGGCGACGTCGACGCCATGCGGACGACCGGGACGGGTGTTGACTGGTTCGAAAATACGGACGGGGCCGGTCAGTTCGGAGCCGCACAGGGACTCGCCACGACCGTCGGCGAGCCCCTTTCGATTCAACTCATCGACCTGGACGGCGACCTCGACATCGATGCGCTCTATGCCGATTTCGGGGGGAGTGAGATTGCTTGGATCGAGAACCTGGGACTTGGGAGCTTTGCGGCGCCGGAGACCGTCACCACTAGTCTCATGTTTCCGCTCGTCGCCGCAGCGGCGGATCTCGACGGAGATGGTGATCAGGACGTGATTTCGAGTTCGATCATCACGTCGGAGATCGCTTGGCATCGTCAGGGTCTCCCGAGCGACCCGCTCCTCGATGATTCCGACGGCGACGGTCTCAAGGATGGTGCGGAAGTTGCGGGCGGTTCCGACCCTTTGAATGTGGATACGGACGCGGATGGACTGAGCGACGGCGACGAGATCCTCTTCGGAACCAACTTCTTCGTCTCAGATAGCGACGGCGACGGTTTGTCTGACGGGGACGAGGTCAATCTTTTCGGCACGAACCCCGCACCGGGCGCAGGGTCCGACTCGGATCTCGATGGCATTGATGATGGCGACGAAGTCGCGGGAACGCTTGGGATCGCGACGGATCCAGCGCGGGCCGATACCGACCGCGACGGCGTCGAGGACCGGGACGAACTCGTACTGCACGGTACGAACCCGCGCATTCCAGACTCCGACGGGGACGGAATGGGGGATGCTGAAGAACTCGCGCAAGCGACGAGTCCGACGAATAACGACGAGAACATGAACGGGATCCTCGACGGCCTGGACGATGGGGACGCCGACGGTCTCGTCAACGCGGCGGAGCTGCGATTCGGGACGCTGATCGGGCAGCCGAGCTTTGACGCGGATGCGCTCACCGACGGAGATGAAGTCCAGCTCACGACGATTCCCGTCACTTCGGAGACGCAGACCCTCGTCCCGACCGTTCGAGTGACCGATCCCCTGAATCTGCCCGACAATACGGGACTCGGGACTGTCGACTACGCCTATTCAATTGGGACGACCGAGATCACGGTCTCGCAGTACACGGCGTTCCTCAACGCGGTCGCTGTGCTGAGCGACCCAGGCGAGTTGTATCCCTGCTTCGCGAGTGGCGCCTGTCTGCTGGACGATCGCATCGGCGCTCTCAGCAGCGGGGCGGGCGGCTATACGGCTTTCCCCGGGCGTGAGGACTGGCCGGTTCGGGTTCCGCTCGCCAACGCGAAACGCTTCATCAACTGGCTCGAGAATGGTCAGCCGGTCGGCAGCCAGCTGAACGCGGGGACGACCGAAGACGGCGTCTACGATAATCCGGACGACCCGTCCTATCCGCGCCGTGCCAATACGCGCTTCGCTTTGCCGAACGAGAATGAGTGGTACAAGGCCGCGTACTATGATCCGAGCACGGGTGTCTACTACGACTATCCGACGGGGACCAACGACGAGCCGCTCTGTACGGACGATTTTGCCGCTCCGAACGCGACCTCCTGTGCGACTGCGCCACTCTTCCCAGCCGATGACGATCGCCCGGTGGGGAGCTATGTCGCGTCGTTGAGCCCAGTTGGGACCTTCGATCAGGGCGGGAGCCGCTTCGAGTGGACGGAAACGCATCTCGGCCCGGATCAGCGGATCCGCGGCGGCAGTCACGAAACCGCGATCGTCGATCAGGCTTCGAACGCCGGCAGCTCCGCCGCGAGTGTGGCAGCACCCACTGCGTTCCATGCTTTCCGCATCGTCTCCTTTGAAGAGCCGCTCACGAGTCGCATCGAATTCGGCGCGGATCCGTCCGTGATGGCCGTCGCCGACATGGATGCGGACGGCGACCTGGACATTGTCTCGATCGCCGAGGTCGGTTCGGGATTCCTGAGTTGGTGGGAAAATCAGTGGTCCACGACGCTTCCGGGCGAAGAGTCGGAGGCTTTCGTCGAGCGTTCGATCGATCCAGGGGCGCCGGACGGAACGGGTCTGCTGACCGTCGATCTCGATCGCGATGGCGACACTGATATTCTTGCCGCTTCTGCGACGGGCGCGGGGATCGTTTGGTACGAGAACGAGCTGAGCGGAGACTTTGTCCGGCGCGCGATTCCGGCCGTGACCGATCAGATTAATTTCATTGTCGCGGCCGATATCGACGGCGACAACGATCTCGATTTCGCGATCGCCACGGACTCTTCGACTCCCGGCATCGCGTCTGACCTCTACTGGCTTGAAAACGCGGGGGATGAGACCTTTACGGTCCACGCGGTGGGAACGTCGACTTCCGGCGTGAATGCGCTCGAGATCGGTCCGGTCCTGACGCCAGCCACGATGGGCGCCGCCGATCTTGTCTACGCTACGGCGGCTGGCGAGATCATCTGGCACGAGAATGAGGGTTTGGGAGGCGCTGCCCAGTTTGGGGCGCCGAGTTCGATCAACGTCGGCGCCTCAGTGCGCGATCTCGCTCTGGCGGATGGATCCGGAGACGGGGTTCTCGACCTGATCGTGGGTCTTGCGAGTGGCGTTTCTCGGTATGACAATGCCTTCGATAGCGGCGCCGGCACCTATGGTGATTTCAGCGGGCTGCCGGTCACGCTCACGACAGACGGCACGACGACGAGTCGTGCGTTCGATCCCGCGGATGTCCTTGGCGACGGCGAACTCGACGTTGTCTCGATTCAGAACGGCCCGCAGCAGATGGTTTGGGCGACTTCGTCGGGAAGTGTCGAAGGCACGTTTCCGGTCGGCGAGCTGATCCTCGAAGTGCTCGTTTTCGATGCCGACGGCGACGGCACCCTCGACGTGCTTGCAACGAAGGATGCCGGCGGGTTCTCTCTCTTCCGCCGACCGCTCGTATCCGATCCGAAGCTCGATGACACGGATGGAGACGGTTTCTCCGATTCGGACGAGGTCCTCGTTCAAGGAACCGATCCCGATCGGGTCGACAGCGACGGCGACCGTCTCACGGACTTCGCGGAAGTGAATACCCACGGAACGAACCCGACCCTCGAAGACACCGATGCGGACGGGATCGACGACTCGAATGAGTTGTTCGTGTTCGGCACGGACCCGCTCGTAGCGGATAGTGACGGCGATGGATTCTCAGATGGCTTCGAGGTCCTGAATGCTACGGCCGGTTTCGACCCGTTGACAAGCGACGGGATGCTCGACGCGGACGACGATGGCCTGTCGAATGACGCCGAAGCGCTCGCCGGGACCGACCCCCTTTCGGCTGACTCGGATGGAGACGGACTGCGAGACGGATTCGAAGTTGCAAATGGCTTCGACCCGCTCGTCGCGGGCGAGCAGTTCCTGGACGGTGACGCGGACGGCCTGTCCAATCTGGTCGAGCAGACGGTCGGATCCAATCCGCTCGTGGCCGATACGGATGGCGACACGCTCCTCGATGGGGACGAAATCGGCACCGCGGCCTTTGTGGATGAGGGGATCGTTAAGAGCGCCGGCGGAATCTTCGGTGTCTCCGTGACGATCGGTGACGCCGACTCCGATGGAGACGGAGATCTAATCTTTTCGGGCTTCGACAGCAGCCAATCACGTGAAGTCCTTGGCTATCTAGAAAACGAGTCGGGGGCCTTCGCCGAGCTCGAGATCGATACGAGCTCGCTGTCGTGGTCGAATCTGCAGGTGACGGATTTTGATCTCGACGGTGACGCGGACTTCGTGGTTCGGCAGAGCGGCAGACTCGAACTCGTGGAGAGCCTCGGGCGTGATCAGCTGGCCAATGAGCAGTTCGCAAAGAGAAATTTGCGGTTCCCGAACGAATCCGAGCAGATCGCCGCCAGCGACCTGACGGATTTTGATGCAGACGGGGATCCCGACTTGCTGACGGTCGTGCTCAAGGGCTTTGGCTTTCAACCGACCGAGCTCGAACTCCAGCTCAATAACGGAGCAGGTGCGGTCGAGACAGTTCTTCTCGGAACAATCGCTCTGCCGGAGACGCCGCGAGCTGCTGCGGCCGGAGATTTCGACGGAGACGGCACGTCCGACGTGGTGATCCTCGGATACGAATTCCTGGGTGCAACGAGTGAACTTGCCTGGTCGGTCGAGCGCCTCGCGGGGAATGGGTTGCTGTCGCTCGCGGCGCCGCTTGCCTCGATCCCACTGAGCACGACCCCGAGTATTGGGTCGGGGCGGGGGCAGCTTGAAGCCGTTGACTTCGATCGCGATGGTGATCTCGACCTGATCGCGACGGTCAACCGACAAGAGGTTTACTGGCTCGAGAACGATGGGTCGTTTGGCTTTACGATCAATGCGATCTCAACCGCTCCTCTTGAGATCAGGGATCTAAAAGTCGCCGACATGGATGGCGACGGACGCTTCGATCTGATCCTGTTGGATGACATCTCAGAGCAGCTGCTTTGGAAGCAGAATCTCGGCAATGAAATATTGACGGCCGAAATTGCGCTGGGGAGCGTCGTGTCGCCGGACGAACTCTCGGTGGGCGATATCGATGGAGATGGTGCGCTCGATGTCGCGACGGCTTCCAGGACCAATGGAGTGCGGTGGTTCCGTCAGACGAGCCTCGGTAGCGCGACGCTCGCCGACACGGATGGCGACGGGCTCGACGACGGGGCCGAGTCTGCAAGCGGAACGGACCCCTTCGACCCCGATCAAGATGATGACGGTCTTGTGGATGGGGTCGAGATCGTGCTCGGCACGGATGTTTTCGACCCCGATTCCGACGATGACGGTCTTTGTGACGGGATTCTCGCGGTGGCGAATGTCTGTGTCGGCGGAGATCGGGATCCGCTGGACGCGGATGCGGATGCAGACGGATTCGATGACGGTCTCGAGGTTGCGACGGGCTCGGGCGATACCGATCCAGGCGAGACGCCCTCGGACGCGAGCGGAAGCATCAGCGCCCGAGCGGTCTGGTCCCTCGGCAAGGCCGCGGGTACGACCGGGCAGGGCGCAGTTCCCTATGCCTATCGAATTGGGCGTTTCGAGATCACGAATGCCCAGTACGCACGCTTCCTCACGGCGGTCGCTCGGGATGCGGATGCGAACGGCGTCTACGCGGTCGAGATGTCCGGCATAGACGGGGGCATCGACGTGGTGGGGACGGTTCCGAACCGGCTCTTCTTCGCCAAGCCCGGGAAGTCTTTCGAGCCGGCCAACTATGTTTCCTTCTGGAGCGCGCTGCGCTTTGCGAACTGGCTCCACAACGGTGAACCTTTCGGAACGCAGGGGCCCTCGACCACGGAGGATGGGGCCTACGACCTGAACCCGGCGGCGGTGGCGGCGAACTCGGTGGTGAGGAAGGCGGGAGCACGCGTGTTCCTGCCGACCGCGGACGAGTGGTACAAGGCGGCATATTTCGATCCCGCGACCGGGGTGTATTTCGACTATGCGGATGGCGGCGATATTGCGCCGGTCTGCGCCGGGGCGGACGTGAATATCGAAGGGGCCAATTGCGACGCGAGCGGGGCGGGTTTCACCGCGGTCGGTTCGTATCGGGGCGCGCTCTCGCCCTCAGAAACGTACGATCAGGGCGGAAATGTGCGGGAGTGGACCGAGGCGATCCCCATTGCCGGTGAGCGCGAGCTGCGCGGTGGTTCTCTGGGCGACGCCGTGACGAGCCTCATCGCGGGGGCATCGACGTCGCTTGCCCCGGCCAGCGTCCAGTCCACGAACGGCTTCCGCATCGCCTTCGCGACGGACCTCGACGCGGACGGACTGCTCGATGTCGACGAAGTTGCTGTGTACGGAACGAATCCGGCAGACGCCGATTCCGACGATGATGGCCTCTCGGACGGATTCGAGATCGCGCGCGCGTTCGACCCGAACGATGGGGACGAGACGGGAACCGCGCCGAGCGGGCTGGACGGACTCGCCGATCGTGATTCCGACGGTCTCGTCAACGCTGACGAGGAGCGCGTTGGTACGGATCCAGATGACCCGGATTCCGACGATGACGCGCTCGGCGATGGACTCGAAGCGCTCGAGAATCCCTTTGACTTGCCTCTGTCTCTCGGGGTCGTCACGAATATGACGAAGCTCTTGGTTGCGAACGTCGATGGCCTCGAAGGGGACGACGTAGTTGCGATCTCGTCGAGCTCTAATCTTGTGGCCTGGTACCGGTACGACGCGGACATCGGGATCTGGGTTGAGAACGTTGTTGGGAATCCGGCGGCGCCGGTCGACGTCGCGATCGGGGATCTCGACGGAGACGGTGCCCTCGAGATCGTCGTGGCAACGGATGATGAGATCCTTTGGTACAAGCGCGTGGTGGTGGGGCCTGGCCCTGAGTTCTGGAGCGCGCAGGTTGCTGCATCTGGGCTTTCGCCGATCGCGGACGTCGTGCTCGCGGATCTCGATCAGGACTTAAGCCTCGATATTCTGCTCGGGAGGGGGTGCTGCGAAACGTCCTGGCTGCGCAGTCCCGCGTCGTCGGAATTCGTTGATCCGTGGGACCTGCAGCTGATCTCGGCGACGAGTACGCTCGTAGGCGTTGCGGATCTCGATGGAGACGGCGATCCGGATGTGCTCTCCGCATCGCCGACCGAGTTGGTCTTTCACGAAAACCCGGGCTACGTCACCGATGATCTTTCGACAACGTCTGCTGTGATCGCATGGCGCCTCGATCGCCCGGTGTCGACGAACCTGCCGGTTTCGCCGGTCCTCATCGGTGATAGCAATGGGGACGGAGACGCTGATCTGGTGTATTCGACCGCGACCTCGACCGTTCGTCTCGAGAACCGCGGTGTACCGCGAAGGACTTCTGATTGGTTCGAGACGGTCATCGATTCGGCAGGAGCAGCTGCTTTAACGGTCGGAGATTTTGATCGGGATGGCCTGGCGGATCTCCTTGCCTCAGGTGTCGATACGCGACTGCTCGAGGGTAGCTCGATCCCGGGTCGCTTTGCGCAGGGACGAAGCGTAGACACGAACGGTTATAGCGCGATCGCTCGAGGCGACTTCAATCTCGACGGGCAGCTTGATGTCGCTTCTTTGTTAGGTGGACAGCTTGGCTGGCTTCCGGGCAGCGCCGTGCTTTCGGCCTCCAAGGCCGATAGCGACGGCGACGGTCTATGCGACGGTGGCGTGGCCGTTGCGCCGGACTGTATCGGCGGGCAGGAAGACCTTGACCTCGACGGCGTCGTCGACGTGGGCGAGACCGACCCCCGAGATCCGGATACAGATGCGGACGGGCTGCCCGACGGCGAGGAGCTGGCCGCCGGGACTGATCCCCTCATCGCGGACGCCGACATGGACGGGATGGGCGATGGCTTCGAGATTTCGAACGGGCTGGATCCCTTCGATGATGACGAAGATGGCAACGGGATTCCGGATGGCCAGGACGACGCCGACGGAGACGGACTGGACAATGCGGGCGAGGAGGCGGCCGGAAGCTATCTCTTCGTGGCGGATACCGACGGTGATGGGCTGCTTGATGGCTTCGAAGTCGCAAACGGCCTGGATCCAGAATTCGCCACGGATGTCACACCTGACGATGACTCTGACCGCTTGAATCTGCTCCAGGAACAGGCGGCGGGTACCTTGCCGCTCAATCCCGATACCGACGGCGACGGACTTGAGGACGGGGCCGAGTTCCTCGCGCTCTTTACGAGTGGGACTTTGGTCGATTCGGACGGAGATGGAATTGACGATCCGGACGATAACTGTCGGCTGGTCTCCAACTCGTTTCAGATCGACGCGGATGCTGACGGTCGCGGAGACGAATGCGACACGAACGATCCACTCGATCTATCCGATACGACGCTGCGAAGCGTGGTCGTTCAGTTCGAAGAGTCGTTTGCGCCCGACATCGTCGGTCGAACGTTCGACGATAACCAGCTCCAGGGAAACTATGTCGCCTCCGGAAACCAGCGGACCATCACGATTGCGGCCGCTGATTTCGAGGAGCATCTAGCGAGTCAGTTTCGGTTCGATATCGACCCGGGGACGACTTCGGATTTCGTCGTCGTGATCGACGCCATCACGGGCGAGATGCTCTCGACCACCTGGAGCTTCACCGACCCCACCGGCGATTGGGTCGCCAGCGGAAACACGACGACCGTGGGTGGAGCGACGACCAACCCCTTCGTTCCGGGGCTGCTGTTCTTTTGCGACGATTCGATTCAGGGTCCTTGCTCGCTTCCGATCACACCCTTGACTTTCGATCCCGCTACGGGCCGGATCGGCGGTTTCGGGCCGGTGGACTTCACGGGTTTGAATGGACTCCCCGGGGTGAACGATCTCCTGAACGGACGTGCCGATATGAGGCTCTCTGAGGTCGCCGCGCCGGCTTCGCTGATGAGCTTCGAGGGCGTCGCGCCAGCCGGGGGCGAACTCACGATTGCGCCTGACTACACGGAAAGCGCTTTCGTGATTGATGCGACCGTCGGCACGGATCCGAACCTGTACATCTCAAGCGCGACCGCGCCGGGCGTCGGGGTATCGGGATCTGACTTCGTCCATGTGGACGAGGATATTGGCCTAACACTCGTCGCCGAATTCGGGTGGCCCTTCGTGCTCAGCTCGGTCGATCTGGCACAGGCCTTCGGATCACCCGCCGGAACCGTGACCGTCACCGGGACGCGCTGGGGCGGGTCGCAGATCCAGACGATAATCAGTGTTGAGACGGACAGTTTCTCGACGGCGACCTTCGGGCCGGAATGGAGTCAGCTCGCGAGCGTCGAGTTCTTGAGCGATTCGACTTTTATGGCTATCGACAATCTTGAAGCCAGCGTGACGACGCTTCCTGAACCCGCGACCGGTCTCGGACTGCTCTGCGGAGTGCTCGCGCTCGCTGCTTCGGCAACGCATCGGTCGCATTCGCGAGATCGCTCACGCCCCGAGGTTGCGGCTTAGCACCCGACGAATCGACGCCAAAGCGCCCCGTCGTGTGCAACAACTCAGTCAAACTGAAACGCACGCAACTTCCAGTGCTTAGACGAACACCCAAGTTCCGATTTCAGCAGAATTTATTAGGATTTGATGGTCTAAAATCGGTCAAACGAAGAGCTTGGGCGAGAAGGCAGAAAGGCCAAGCTCCTCCTCGACAATGGCGGATAAGCCGTTGATCGACTTTCACATGTCTACGATCCCGCGATACAAGTAGACTTCGATCTCTTCGCCAGGGCGCATCATCGGGAGAGGGTCAGCCGCTCCACGAGTTCGATGACCGGCGAGGGCAACTCGCCTCCCGACCATTCCAAGACCAGTCCGTTCGGAAGCGACAGCCGGAAGTCAGATGAAAATCGCTCGGGCGCGGAGAGTTCAACCTTCGAAAAGGAAACCGACTTCGACGAAGACTTCCTGTCCCGGCGAACGGCCCGCGTTCTCTCCATCAGGCCTAGCGACCGAAGTCGCTTTCTCGATTGGTAAAGGGCGTGAAGCGATAGGCCGTTCGCGGATGCATACTCCTTCGCGGATTGACCAGACGCTTGAAGCGCCGCGTCGTGGTTCAGCCAGAACCGGTCCCGCTCCGTCGGCTCACGTGATTCCGTCATCGAATCTCTCCTTCAAAAGGGAAGGAGCAAATTCGCGCAGATCATTCGGATGCGAAACATGGGGTTCGTTGAGCGCTTACGATCCAGGAGCAGCAGCGAAACAATCGCCCAGCCTTGCAAGCTGTCTGAGGCGGGTTGGCGATCTCATTGACGCTTGGCCGGCATTACAATCGGCGAGACCTGCCGAACGGTGAGTGGCTGGCCCTGCAATCAGCGCGGTGGCCTATGAGGCTGTCAATAGGCTGTCATTCAGGACAAGCTAGACACAGCCTGGTGTTGGCCGGCTCACTATAAGTCTCCGAATATGAAAACGTGTGCTTAGCGAGACATCGTTGACACCGTATTCCGGAGACATGGTTTACACAATTCGGCATTTGGAGGGACACCAAATGCCGTGGAGAACGTGTAAGCCCATGGACGAACGCCTCCGATTCATTGCTCGGCTCCTTGAGGGCGAGGAAATGGCCCCTCTATGCCGCGAGTTCGGCATTTCGAGGGTCACTGGCTATAAGATCTACGATCGATACAAGGAGTGCGGCCTCGAAGGCCTGAGTGACCGCTCGCGGCGCCCCTACCGCCACGCCAACAAGCTCGCGTACCAAGTTGAGCGGACGATCCTCGGGATCAAGAAGGAACACCCCTCCTGGGGTGCGCCCAAGATCCGCGACAAGCTCCTCCGGGAGTTCCCGATGATCCAGGCGCCGGCCGTGAGCACGTTCCACGCCGTGCTGGACCGAAACGGTCTCGTGAAACGCAGGAAGCGAAGGCGCTACAAGGCCAAAGGAACGGAACTTACAGCTGCTCACGCGCCGAACGGGCTCTGGTGCGCGGACTTCAAAGGCGAGTTCAAACTCGGCAACAAGAAGTACTGCTATCCGCTCACGATCACGGACTATCGATCGCGCTACCTACTTGCCTGCGAGGGGCTCTCGTCGACGAAGTCGGAGTTCGCGTTCTCCGTCTTCGAGCGGGCCTTCAAGGACTTCGGGCTGCCGGAGGCGATCCGTACAGACAACGGCATTCCGTTCGCTTCACCGAATGCGCTGTTTGGACTGTCGAAGCTGTCCATCTGGTGGCTGCGCTTCGGGATCAAGCTCCAGCGCATCAAGCCCGGCAATCCGCAACAGAACGGTCGCCACGAGCGCATGCACCTCACGCTCAAGAAGGAGGCGACGAAGCCCGCGTCGTTCAACTTCCTGCAGCAGCAGGAGCGCTTCGACCAATGGGTAGAGGTTTACAATCAGGAGCGACCGCACCAGGCGCTCGGTGGCGCCTACCCGGGCGATCTCTATACACCTTCGGCTCGAGTCGATGCGCCGCCACCCGAGCCCAAATACCCGTTCCACGACAAGGAGGTGCGCGTGACACACTGCGGCCGGATTTGTATGGGGAAGCGAAAGATCAACCTCAGTCGGGTCTTCGCAGGCGAGCTCGCAGGCGAGCTCGTAGGCCTGCGGGAGGTCGACGAGCAGGTCTGGCTCGTCAGCTTCCTCGACTTCGATCTCGGCTTCTTCGACCAAGACGAGGGCCGGGTCGAGCCCGCATCGAATCCCTTCGGGCCCGAAAAAGTGTTAACTATGTCCCCGGAATAATCTGTAAACCATGTATCCGGAATGGACCACGATTCAAATGGTACGCCGGGAGGGATTCGAACCCCCGACCCTCAGGTTCGAAGCCTGATGCTCTATCCAGCTGAGCTACCCGCGCACGAAACGTACAGAGGCAACCGTGTTGACCACGGGAACCTGAAGGAAGGCGAAAGCTAGCAAACTCGTTCGCCGAGAGCCCGAGTTCGAGCGGAATTCCGGCCAGTTGGGCAGGTGATTCTTGATCCTGAATGGACGGGAGTCGGGCGGCGCGAAGCGTTCGCGTGAAAGGCAGGCCTGAAGAGCTTCGGACGAGTCGGGGCTGTCCTATCTCCTTAGAGTCAAAGGGCTTTTTGGGGCGAACGGGTTCTGCCTGCGCCCCTCAGCCCGCAAAGACCACGCAGCCCCCGCCCGATTCCTTGGCGGCGTACATGGCCGCATCCGCTTTGCGGAGCAGTCCCCCGGCGGTCTCGGCATCGTCGGGGTAGAGCGCGGCCCCGAGGCTGATCGAGGGCGTGAGGGTTTGATCGCCGATCTGGGCGGCGCAGCAGACGGTTTGAAGCAGGTTCTCCGAGAAGGATTCGACGCCGGCTTCGTCGGGGACTTCGGAGAGGACGACGACGAATTCATCGCCGCCGATTCGGGCGGCTTTGTCGGAGACGCGGGTGCTGTCGGCGATGCGGGCGGCGACGAGGCGGATCATTTCGTCGCCGGCTTCGTGACCCCAGCGATCGTTGATCTGTTTGAGGCCGTCGACATCGACAAAGACGACGGCGCAGTGGCGTTCGAAGCGGTCGGCTTGGGCGATCGCGGTGGCGAGCAGATTCTCCATCTGCCTTCGGTTGGCGAGACCTGTGAGTGAGTCAGTGAGGGCTTGTTGGTAGAGCTCGTCGGCTTGGCGGTCTTGGCGACGCCGGAAGGAGACGCTGTAGGCGAGGACGCCGGCGAGTGTCGCTGTCCGCGTGACGAGGGTGCCGATGGGGCCGACTTCGCGGACGAATTCGGGTGGGTGGAGGACGGTGAACCCGATCACGGCGAAGCAGGGGATGGACCAAGCGACGGCCGCGTTGGCGCCCAGCGTCGAGGCCGCCATCAGGACGATCAGCGTCGAGAAATAGACGGCGATAACGTTGCCGATCCCGAACGCATAACAAGACATGCCGATGAAGCCGAGGCCCATGCCGAGGGCGATGTGGATCCCGGTGCGGAGGGTTGCGGAGGAGTCGGGGGCAAGGCGGCTCAGGAGTAGAAGGGTGAGGGCGAAGACCGCGCCCATACCCGCGAGGTCGATTTCGCCGAGCCCGATCGGCAGGGCGACCGCGGCGATCGAGAGCATAGAGGCCGAGATCTGGAGGGCCTGGTGTTCGGGTTTTTGGGCGTCTTGCCGGGGGGCTTCCATGGAGAGACCTATCGGTTGCCGGGAGGCAGGACTGATTGGATTTCGAGAAGCCCTCCCCTGAATCGCTATCCCGTTGGATTTGAAGCACTTTTGGCCTTCGTGAAAGACGCGTGAGGACCGCCGAAACCGGCTTTACATCCCCCTTTGGGCGAGAGACCATCGAGGGACCTCAGTCGGTCGCTCCCGAGCGCCGGCCTCTCGCGAAGGAGCCCCAATTGCCCCATGACCTGCTGATCCAAAACGCCACGATCGTTGATGGTACGGGCGCGCCGCGTCGCGAAGGGGACGTTGCTGTTTCTGCCGGCCGCATCACGGAAATCTCCGACGCGCCGGGGAAGCTCGCCGGCCAGGCTGCGACGGAAACGATCGATGCGGGAGGCCAGGTCCTCTCGCCCGGTTTCATCGACGGTCATACCCACATGGACGCACAGGTCTACTGGGATCCGCTTGGAACCTGCTCTTCGTATCACGGGATTACTTCGGTCGTGATGGGGAACTGCGGCTTCACCCTCGCCCCGAGTCGCGAAGAGGCACGGGAGTTAGTCGTGCGCAATCTCGAGCGCGCGGAAGATATCTCACCCGAAGCGATGTCCCA
Organism: Myxococcota bacterium; assembly: GCA_045106235.1. GTDB lineage: Bacteria > Myxococcota_A > UBA9160 > UBA9160 > UBA4427 > UBA4427. Next base: position 214,022 of record JBGCEJ010000005.1, on the reverse strand, counting down.
GGGCATCGAGTGGGGATTCGAGACGTACCCCGAGTACATGGACGCGGTGGATAAGCTGCCTAAGGGGATTAATTACGCGGGCTATGTCGGGCATTCGGCTTTGCGCACCTACGTGATGGGCGAGCGTGCGTTCGAGGAAGCGGCGAAGCCGGTTGACCTTGCGGAGATGGCGCGGGAGCTTCAGGCGGGGATGGACGCGGGGGCGATGGGCTTTACGACGTCGCGGACTCTGAACCATCTCACGTCGGACGATCGACCCGTCGCGAGCCGTCTCGCGGAATGGGAAGAGGTCTGCGCACTCGTAAACGTCGCCGGCGCGTCAGGCGGGATCTTCGAGATCACAAACGAAGATGCAGCGATCACGGAGCCCAAAGCACAGGCGGAGTACTTCGAGCGGATGTCTTCGCTCGCGCTCTCGTCCGGGGCGACCTTCATGTTCGGCGTGGGCAGCACGCGGCATGATCCGGAGGCGTGGATGCCTTGGATGGATCTTTGTGACCGGGTGAGTGACGCGGGCGGGCGGATGTTTGCGCAGGTGCATTCGCGCCGTTTCGACATCATGCTGAACTTCGAGGGGCAGCTTCCTTTCGACGGGCTGCCGGCTTGGAAGGCGTTGCGCGATCTGCCGCTCGCGGACCAGAAAGGGGCGCTTCGGGACGCGTCGCTTCGGACGCGGCTCGTACATGAGGCGCATCATGGCGATTACGGTTCCTCGGTGGGCGCCGAGGCGCGGAAGCCCGATTACGATTGGGTCTTCATTATGGAAGACGCGCTCGGGCCCCACGCGAATCTTGGGCAACTGGCGCGGGAGCGGGCGCTCGATCCTGTGGAGCTGATGATTGAGATGGCTCTGGAGAGCGATTTTAAGCAGAACTTCATGCAGCCGATCGCGAATGAGATTCCGGAGCAGGTGTTCGCGCTCATGGAGCATCCGCGTTCGGTGGTGACCTTCTCGGACGCCGGGGCGCATGTTTCGCAGATTTCGGACTGCTCGATTTCGACCCATCTCCTAGGTCATTGGGTGCGCCGGGAGCAGGCTTTGCCGCTTGAGGCAGCGGTCCAGATGATTACGTCCCAGCCCGCGGATGCCTTCGGCTTCGCGGATCGCGGTCGGATTCGCGAGGGGAATATGGCGGATCTGGTTCTCTTTGATCCCGACACGATTGCGCCGGAGATCCCGGAGATCCATCACGATCTCCCGGGTGGTGCACGACGACTTGTTCAAAAGGCGCAGGGGATTTCAGCGACCGTCGTGGCGGGGGAAGTGCTGCTTCGGGACGGCGTGCATACCGGGGCACTTCCCGGGAAGCTGCTTCGCCGAGGTGCCTGAGGCGCCTACGGTGCGTTAGGCGGGAGGACGACATGGCGATCGATGTGAAGACGCTGCCGGGCGGCGTCGGGGCTGAGGTGACGGGGCTCGACTTGTCTCGTCCGATTGATGACGCGACGGCGGAGAGGCTGAACGCCGCATGGCTTGAAGCGGCGATTCTGGTGTTTCCGCAGGTGGGGACGTCGATCGATGCACATCTGCGACTGAGTCGGGTGTTCGGCGAGCTTGAAGTTCATCCTGTTCCGAGTATTCGGCTTGAGGGGCATGACGAAATCATCGAACTCGCGAATCGCGGCGAGACGGAGCAGATGGTCTACCGCTTCGATGGCGAGCGGATCGCGGGCCGGATTCCCTGGCATACGGACATGATCTACACGCCGACACCGAACCGCGGGGCGCTGCTTCGGATGGTGGAGACACCGAGCGCGGGGGGCCAGACGGGCTGGATCGATACGGCGCTTGCCTATGACGCTTTGCCCGAGGCGATGAAGGCGCGGATTGAAGGGCTCGAGGGACGCTTCAATTTCGTGAAGGATCTGCGCGAGATGCGCTTCGGGAAGATCTGGGATGTCGAGCTTGAGACCTTCGGGAACATCGAGTTTCCGGAGTTTCCTGACGTGGCGCATCCGCTTGTCTGGACGCACCCGCTTTCGGGCCGGAAATCGCTTTCGGTTTCGACGGTCCAGCTGCTGGATATGGTCGGGATGAGCCGCGCGGAGGGCGACGCGATCTTAGAAGAGCTCGTCGCGCATACCCTCGACGGTCGGTTTACGTACGTTCATGATTGGGCCGAAGGCGATATGGTTTTATGGGATAATTGGCGCACGATGCATACGGCGCTGGGGATTTCGCCGAGTGATACTCGGGTGGTCCATCGGACGACGATGCCCGGCGGACATCAAATGGGGCGCTTGCTCTAAACGAAAGAGGCGAAGGATTCATGGGGCAGCAGGAAGAAGAGAACAAGGAACTCGCCCGGCAGATGTTGCAGGCGCTCACGAACGCGGATGTGGAGTGGGTGCGGGAGCATTACGCGGAGGACTTTCAGATCTGGGTGACCGGGTCTTTACCCTTTAGCGGGACGAACGATAAGCCCGGAGCGCTGGCGGGGATGCCGGCGGTCCTCGACCTCTTTCCGGAGGGGCTGACGTTTAACGTGAAAGATATGACCGCCGAGGGCGAGAAGGTGGCGATTGAGGCGACGAGTCGCGGCAAGACCTTTCGCGGCGATCAATATGAGCAGGAATACCATTTCCTGATGCGCGCACGCGGCGGCAAGATCGTCGAGTGGAAGGAATACATGGATACGGAGCATGCCCGTAAGGTCCTGGTCGGCGAATAATGCGTACGATCCGCGTCGATGATGAGCCGGAACATGGTGTTGCGTTAGGCAGCATTCTTGTCAGCTTGCTTGAGCCCGCTGAGGGCAAGGCAAAGGAATTCAATCGCTGGTACGAGCGCGATCATTTCTATGCGGGCTGCATGACAGGGGAGACCTTCTTTTCCGGCCGGCGTTTCGTCGCGACGCGCGCGCTCAAGGATCAGCGTTATCCGCGCAGCTCGGAGATCGTGAAGGACGCTTCGAAGGGCTCGTTCCTTGCGCTTTACTGGATGGAGCGCGGGCATCACGAAGAGGCGGAGGCCTGGTCCGTTGAACGCGTGCTCGATCTTGGCGCGAATGGCCGGATGATGCCCGGGCGAAGCGCTGTTCATGCGAGTTTTTATCGACATCGCTACGCGGCCTGTCGCGACGCGGACGGGATTCCGCCGGAAATCGCCCTCGAGCATCTTTTTGGCGGCGTTGTGATGGTGTTGAGCGAGCGGCCGGAAGGTGTTTCCGCGGAAGAGCGCGAAGCGTGGATGCTCGAAACGCATCTGCCGAAGATGCTGGCCGAGTCGGAGATCGCCCTTTGTCTTTCGCTGGATCCGCTTCAGCTTCCCGAAGCGTCGCCGGTCTACTCGCCGCCGCCGCCGGGCTTCGACCGACGTCATTTGGAGCTCTATTTCGTGGATGCGGGAGCCGGGATCTCGGGTTCGGCCGGGCCGTCCGGGAGCGCCGGTTCGGCGGGTCTCGATGCGAGCTGGAATGAGAAAATCGCGCCATTCGGGGCGGCACAAAGCGCCGCCGGGATGGGGGAGGTGGGCTTTGCCTCAGCCTTCATTCCCACCGTTCCGGGCACGGACCGCTTTGTAGATGAGGTCTAACGAGGCTCGTCCGGCAGGCGCTGCGAGCGCTCGCCGGTAGATCTCCTAAGCCTGCGTATAAATTGCACTTTTCTGATACTGGCCGCGCTGGCCAGACGCGATAGCTTCCGGCCTCCCCGATCCTTAGAGGAGTTCCGCGTTGCAGTTCCGCCCGGCCGATGTCCCTTGCCCCAATCCGGCGGAAGACGTGTATTTCGAACCCACCGGGCATCCCGCCGCGGCGGCGCCAACCTCGGCCGCGAGCGGGGCTGCGATTCTCGCGATCTGTTTGCTGGTTGCGTGCGCCGCCGGCTTGACCTGGCCGGGGGCTGCGTTTGCTGAGGCTCCCGCCTCTGCGACTTCATCGAATGAGCCGAGTGCGCCGGGCGCTCAGGATGAGTTGGAGGAGGGCCGTCATGCCTTCGCGGTTTTCGTCGAAGAGGGGCCCATCCTTGACGGAGACTTGAGTGACCCCGTTTGGCAGCAGGCGCGGCTTATCAACGATTTCACGCAGGTCGAGCCGAAGATGGGCGCGGCGCCTTCGTACAATACCGAAGTGCGGGTGCTGACCGACGGCGAGACGCTCTTCTTCTCTATGCGCGCGGATGATCCCGAGCCCGAGAAGATCGTCGCGAACCGGATGGCCCGGACCGAGGTCTTCTTCTACGAAGACGGTTTTAACATTCTGCTCGACACCTTTAAGGATCGTCGGAGCGGATACTTTTTTCAGGTCAATCCGAATAGTGGTCGCCGCGACGCGACCTTTGACGGCGATAGCTACGAAGAGAACTGGGACGGGATCTGGTACGCGGAATCTCGCATCGATGCGACGGGCTGGAGCGCCGAAGTCGCGATTCCGTTTAAGACGCTTGGCTTTCGTGAAGGCGATGACGCTTGGGGTTTTAACCTATCCCGCCGGATCCGACGCTTCAACGAAGATATTCGCTGGGCCGATCCGTCGATCCAGCGCACGATCATCAACGTCAGCCAGGCGGGCACGCTCCACGGCATGAGCGTGGCGCAGCAGGGGATTGGCCTCGATGTAATTCCCTCGATCACGGCGGGCTCAACCCATACCCAGTTTCGGCGCACATTCCGGCGTCCCGGGGACGACTCGATCCAGGAGCGAGACCGGCTCCAAGTTGAACCCAGCTTTGATGCGTTCTACCGGGTCCTTCCGTCGCTGACGGCTTCGGTGACCGCGAATACCGACTTCTCACAGACTGAAGTCGATGACGCGCAGGTGAATCTTTCACGCTTCGCGCTCTTCTTTCCCGAGAAGCGGGAGTTCTTCCTCGCCGACACGGGGCTCTTTCAGTTCGGCGGACTTCTCAGCGAGAACGGATTGCCCTTTTTCTCGCGGAGGATTGGGCTCGATGAGAATCTCGAGGGGACGCGGCTGCTCGGCGGCGGGAAGCTGACCGGGCGCGTGGGGCCGTTTCGGGTAGGGCTGCTCGATATCCAGCAGGATGCGAAGGGAGGCGTTGATTCGACGAACCTGGCGGTCGCGCGGATCTCGGCCAATGTGCTCAATGAATCGACGGTGGGGATGATCATGACCCACGGCGACCCCACCTCGAATAGCGAGAACCTGCTCGGCGGCGCGGATTTCAATTTTCGGAGTAGCCAACTGATTCCGAACCGCTTCGTCTCAAGCAATATCTGGTATCAGCAATCCTTCTTCACCGAAAACGAGAGCAGTAATTACGGTCGCAGCGCGAACGCTTGGGGCGGATCGATTTCCTACCCCAACGACAAAATCAACTGGAGCGCCAAGGTCAAAGCCATCGACCGCGGCTTCGATCCCGCCCTGGGTTTCGTGAATCGTGACGGAATCCGTCGCTATGACGGGAGCTACCGCTACCGGATTCGCTCCCAGGAGAGCAAGATCCGAACCTGGGACATGACGCTTTCCGGTAATCTCACAACGGATCGTGAGAACGCGGTCGAGAGCGCCATCATTACGCTGATCCCCTTTAAGTTGACCTCACAGGTCGATGACACGATCGAATTTAAGTTCGATCATGTGTTCGACGATGTGCCGAGACCCTTCTTTGTTGCACCGCATGTGGGGATCCCAACCGGCGACTATCATTATTCCACCGGCGTTTTTACGCTACAGACCAGTCAGCATAGAAAGCTCCGCTTCAACTACACGACGAGCGTCGGCGAGTTCTACGATGGCTGGGGCTACCGCATCAATCCCTTTGTCGAGTGGCGGCCTTCGAAGCATTGGCGCCTGTCCGTTGAGCTCGATGAGCGCCATTTTTTCGACCTGGACGCATGCCAGGGCAGTACGCGGGCGCTGAATACGTGTCGACAGGAAACGAGCGAGCCTGGGAAACGGTCGACGGACTTCATGACGCGGTTGATTCGTGCGCGCGTGCTCATTGCGTTTACCCAGGACATTTTCTGGAGCACCGTCTTGCAGTACGACAATCTGTCGAATGACCTATCGATTCAGACGCGCTTCCGCTGGATCTTTGAGCCCGGCCGCGAACTCTTCTTGGTCGTGGGACAGGGCATCGATGCGACGCCCGGCGATGTCAGGGCGGAGCGGACGCAGCCGATCGCCAAATTACGCTGGACCTACCGCTTCTAACCGAGTCCCTGGCTCGGGGCGCTGGGCGGGCGCGACCGGCCGAATCAGAAGTTAATGCGAAGCCCGACCGTGACGTCATGCACATCGTATTCGGAATCGATCCAGCGAACGCCTGAGCCGGCGACGCGCCCCTTGTAGCGGACGTCTTCGGTGGCCAGGTATCGGTAGCCGAGGCTGAGTTCCGTAACGTGCGAGACGGGGTAGGTGATGCCGGCCATCACGTTCCACGTGAAGACGGCGTTGTCGTCATCGACCTGAACGCGCCGTCCTTGTGAGTCGGCGTCGAGGCGAACCTGGCCGAAGCCGATCCCGACGCCGACGTAGGGAGCGAGGGGAATGCCGAGTCCGCCGACGTTCTCGAGATTGTATTCGTAGTAGCCGTTTACGAGGGCCGTGAAGAGGCTGAGCTTTCCGCTGGCGCGGGTTTGGGGGGCGCCGACGCCGAGATTCGTGACCTCGTTTTGGTGGTAGCCAAGCGCGATCTCAGTTCGGAAATTCTCGAGGAGGTGAAGGCCGACCGCGCCGCCCGCATGGAAGCCCGCATTCGATTGGATCCGTCCCCAGAAGTCAGCGTTAGGCGGATTGCCTCCCGAGGTGCTCTGGTTGCGCACGACGGAAACGCCGGCGAAATACTCAAGGTAGGGCTGGATCTCGAAGCGATCGCTCGAGTCGTTCGCCGACTCCTGAGCCGGGGGCGTCGCCGCGACGGCCACGCTGGAGGCGATCGCGACGATCGAGGCGATGGAGACAATCGAGGCGATGGAGCCAGTCGACGCAATCACCGAGCGGGGCTGAACATGCCCATCGACTGTTGCGCCGGGGATGATTCGGCAAATGTTCCGACGGAATCGATTGAGTTGCATTGAGTCTTCCTTGCGTGTTGCGCTGCGTCGCGCGTCGTTCATCTGGGAAAGTGTACGGTATTCGACTGAGGCCGTGTGAGAGGGATTATTGACTTTCCGGAAAGAAAGGAGAGCCCGCCGTCAGGCCGCCGTCCACGACGAACTCGGCGCCCGTACAGAAGCTGCTCGCATCCGAGGCGAGGAAGAGCACCATCTCCGCGATCTCCGAGGGGTCGGCGATCCGCTTGATGGGCTGAGGCGGCTGGTAATCTTCTTCTGCGGGGGCATCGCTCCCCACTGCCGTCACCAACGCGGTCGCTGTCCCACCCGGATGAACGGAGTTCACGCGAATGCCGTCGTCGCCGAGTTCGAGAGCGGCCACCTTCGTCAGGCCGCGCACTGCGAATTTCGTCGACGCGTAGCTCCCGAGTCCGGCGAGTCCCTCCAGCCCGGCGGTGGAGGAGAGGTTGATGATCGAGCCGCCTCCGGCTTTGCGAAGAGAGGGGAGAGTCGCCTGAATGCCGAGGAAGCATCCGACTTGGTTCACGCGAACAATGGCTTCGTACTCTTCGAGGGGCGTGTCTTCAATCCGGTTGAAGCGCAGGATGCCGGCGTTGTTCACGAGGACGTTGATAGGACCGAAAGTGGATTCGGTCTTTTCGACCGCTGCGGCCCAAGACGCGGGCTGCGTGACATCGAGATGTACATAACACGCGGCCTCGCCGAGTTCTTCTGCGACTGCCTCGCCTTCTGGGTCGAGAACGTCGCCGATCACAACGCGTGCGCCTTCCGAAACGAAAAGTCGAGCGTCCGCCGCGCCAATGCCGCGCGCTGCTCCTGAGATCAGCGCTATTTTACCTGCGAGTCGATTCCCCATCCTTGTTCTCCTGAGCTGTTGCGCGGCCGGGCCGCGATGGCTTGCTGCGTCGCGACCCACGCGACCCGCGTAACCCGCAGCCTCGGCAGCGTCCACGAATGGCGCGAAGTACGCAGAGTGCCAAGTGCTGATTGCGGCTTACATCCTCTGCGAAGAAATATTCCCACCATCCACGACGAATTCCGAGGCCGTGATGTAGCTGGCTTCATCCGAAAGCAAGAAGCGAACGACGCGTCCGATTTCCTCGGGCTCGCCGAGTCGTTCGAGCAGGACGCGCTTGGTAAAGGCTTCGTCGCTGAGGGCGTCGAGCGCGGGCTGCATCATCGGCGTTCGGATGACGCCCGGCGAGATCGAGTTGATTCGGATGCCATCCTGGGCGAGTCGGTCGGCCAGGGATCGAACTAACGAAAGGACTCCGCCTTTGGCCGCGGAGTAGATCGGATTCATCGCGTTCCCGAGGGTGGCGTTCATCGACGCGAAGGCGACGATGGAGGCGCCTTTCTGCGCGGAGAGGTCAGGCAGGAGGATTTGGCTGAGGAGCACCACAGGGCGAAGGTGGATCGCCATTCCGTTATCCCAGCTCTCGGGTGTCAGGCCATCGATCGAGTCCGTGTCGACGATGCCTGCGGCATGAACGAAGCCGCCGACGGAGGGCAGGGTCTGGCGTGCTGCCTCTGCGCCCTCGGCGAGGGCTTCGGGATCCCGCACATCGACCGCGAGACCCTGGGCCACGACATCGTATTGCGCGGCGATTTCCGAGGCGACGGCGGCGCTCTTCTCAGCGCTGAGATCCCAGATGGATACCGGGCGGCCAACGGCGGCAAGTGCTTCCGCGGAGGCGCGACCGAGTCCGGAGGCACCGCCCGTGACGATTACGCCGGTGTTCGGTGAGCCGAGCTTGGGCGAGAAGGCTGAAGGGGATTCGGACGAAGGGGAGGGCGAAGTGGGCGGCATAGTAGAGAAGGTCTGCTCGAAATGTGAGTTTGCGCGTGATGCGCGGACGGTTCGAAGCGGTCGCTCGGCGGACCCTTCTATACCGACACATGACACAGACGATAGACCTGTGCGGGGGTGGGTAACAAGCGGCTGATTTCGCCGTTTTTCGGGCGGTGCGCTTCTTGCGACTTTGGCTATGCGGTCCGGTCCGATCGCCAGGGAGGGAGTGATGCGCGATGATTTATGCGCAGGAAATCAGGCCAAGGCCGGGAGGAGATGAGATGGGACCAGCGCTCGAAGGGAAAATTGCCGTGGTAACGGGAGCGGGAGCGGGAATTGGCGAAGCGTCGGCCTTACTTTTCGCGGCGGAAGGGGCTGCGGTCGTGGTGAACGATCAGAATGCGGAGACGGCGGAGGCGACCGCTGCGACGATTCGGGCTGCGGGCGGCCGCGCGGTTGCGCAGGTCGGCGATGTTTCGCGGAGGAAGACCGTCGAGGCCTGCGTCGACATGGCGATCGCGGAATGGGGGCAGCTCGATGTGATGCTCAACAACGCGGCAACGGCGATTTCTGGATATGTCCATGATCTCTCGGACGCCGATTGGCGCCGCGAGCAGGAAATCGTTTTGGATAGCGTCTTCTACGGGGTCCAGTGCGCGATCCGTGTGATGCGCGAGCGTGGGACGGGATCGATTGTGAACATGTCCTCGGGCGCGGCGTTTGGCGGCGCTTTTAATTTGGGCGCATACGGCGCGAACAAGGCAGCGGTTCTCAGCCTAACGCAGACGGCGGCGGAGGAAGTCGCGCATCTCGGGATTCGCGTGAACGCGATCACGCCGGGGCCCACCGCGACGGCGGTGATGAAGGAGTGGGCGGCGAACCATCCGAACGGGGAAGCGGGGTTCGCGAAGGCGGCCTTGCTCCGCCGTATGTCGCTTCCCGAGGAGATTGCGCAAGTGGCGCTCTTTCTGGCCTCAGACGCTTCGTCAGCGGTCACGGCGCATACGCTTCAGGCGAACACGCGGACCGTTTCGGATCGGTCGGCGCTGGACGATGAGGTGATGGCTTAGGCGAATTAGTCCACTGCGGCGAGCGGCGGGAGTTCCTTCTTCATGAGCGCGTCGTAGCGGTTTTGGAGCTGCGCTTGATAGCTCGGTTGGGTGGCGATCAAGAACTCCCCGGTTTCGATGCCGTGGAGGACGGGTTCGATCACGTCGCTCGCCGGGATACCTGTTTCGATTTGTTTGGCGAGATGTTCGGCGACGATTTTTCCGTCCGGTGTCGGATCGCTGCCGTAGCTTTCGGGGCGCACGCGGGCGGTTGTTGCGATTCCGGTTTGGATCGTGCTCGGCGTGAGAACGGAAGCCCCGATCTGGGACCCGACAGCCTGAAGGTCGAGCGCGAGGCATTCGCTTAACGAGAAGGCCGCGCACTTCGAGACAACGTAGGGACCCGAAGTGGGCCCAGCGACGAAGGCCGCAACGGAAGCCGTATTGACAATATGTCCCGGCGTTTGTTGGGCGATCATGCGCGGTACGAAGGATCGGATGGCGTGAACGATGCCGAAAACGTTCACATCGAAGCTCCATTTCCAATCCTCGAGGCTGCGCTCCCAGGCGAGGCCGCCTTGAAAAACACCCGCATTATTGAACAGGACGTCGACCTGGCCGAAGCGCGAGAAGCTTTCGTCGGCGAGGGCGGCCACGCTGTCGGCCTGAGCGACATCCACCGCCACGCCGTGCGCGGCCGAGCCGATACGTTTTGCGGTGGCTTCTGCGCCCGCTGCGTCGATATCGGCGGCGATGACGGACATCCCGCGTGCAGCGAAGCCTTCGCAGAGTGCTGCACCGATTCCGCTGGCCGCGCCGGTGACGACCGCAACTTTTCCTTCGAACTCTTTCAGCATCAACTTCTCCCTGGCGGAATGCTAGTGAACCCGCTCGGCGAATGCAGAGTCGCTTCTGCTTCTGCCTCTGCCGTCGTCTCCGCCTCCGCGGCGCGGGCGCCGAAAAGATGAGGGAAAGCGGGGCGTTCCGCGATAGGCTCTGGGTATGTGCGATTCACTGCTTGCCCGAGGCGAGCAAACCACCGACGGTGCAACGCTCTTCGCGAAGAACAGCGATCGCCAAGGCAACGAGGCACAGCCCTTCGTCCAGTTCCCCGCCGCCTTCCATCCGCGGGGATCACGCGTTCGATGTACCCACATCGAGATCGACCAAGTGGGCGAGACCTACCGCATCATGGGACATTCACCCGGATGGTCTTGGGGTTTTGAGCAAGGGGTCAACGAATACGGCGTGGCGATCGGGAATCATGCGACCTGGTCGAGAGACCCGCTTGAGAGCGAGCCCGGGCTTGTCGGGATGGATCTGGTCCGTCTCGGACTCGAACGCGGGCGAGATGCGCGCGAAGCACTTGAGATCATCGCGTCGCTCGTTGAAACCCACGGGCAGGGCGGCTCGGCCTTCGCGCCGGCAAACGACCAAGGCTATCAAAACAGCTTCTCCATCGCGGATGGCAATTCAGCCTGGATTCTCGAGACAACGGCGAGAGGCTGGGCAGCTCGGGCTGTCACGGGAGCCGGGATGACGAATGCGCTCTCGCTGGGCGGGGATTGGCAGATCGGTTCACGCGATCTCGAGCGGCATGCCGTGGCCCAGGGCTACTGCGAACGCTCCGAACGACTGGATTTCAAGCAGGCCTACGCCATTCCGACTTGGCCCGAGTTCTTGACCGAGCGAAGGCGGGAGGCGGCCTCGGCCTGCTTAGCTGAAGCGCCCCTTAACATCGCGCGCCTGAAATCCTGGCTCCGAGATCACGGTGTGCAGTCTCTTCCGCCGAGTGCAGACCGTGAGGCTTCGGACCCGGATCGCTACAGCGTATGCATGCATGCGGACGATCTTTCAATGACGACGGCAAGTCTGATCGTGCGGCTTCCGGAAGATCTCGATATGCGGCCGTGGCCGGTTTGGATTTCGTTTGCCACACCCTGTACGGGGGTTTTTGTGCCCACGTATTTGGAAGGCGTTATCCCGCCGGCGCTGGCCCGTGCCGATGAAGCGAATGGACCTTCTGTCTGGCTGACGATGCGGCGCTTGCAGGCGAAGGCCAGCCTCGACTTTGCGTGTCATCTCCCCACGCTTCAAAAGGGATGGGCTGGCTTCGAGCGCGAGCGCGAGCTTGCGCGAGTGCGCGTTGAAGAAGAGGCCGCGGCTCACTACGCGCGTGATGAGTCGGAGCAGGGCGATGCGCTCCTGACTGCTTTCATGTCGGAGACAGTGGACCGCTTACTCGAAACCGCGTCGGAGCTGACCGAAGAGATCTCCGCCTAGTTCGCGACGGGAGACGCTATGCGCTCTGCGCTTCGCTGCTGGCGATGGAGGCGGGGCGGACGCTGCGTGCGCGAACGAAATACTCGTTTCGCATTTCCCATGGCACGCCGAGTGCATTCAAAATGTGTCGCTTGGTGGCTTGGCGACACGGTCGACCCTTTTCAACGGCATGAATCGTTCTTGGAGAGACATTGGCTCGCTTAGCGAGGTCATTTTGCGTCCATCCAAGGGCTTGTCGTGCTGCGCGAATGCGATTCATGGGGGTATCTCAATGAGGGGACCGGAGCTGGTCGAACGCCCCTGAGAATAGCGCCGGAGCTGCGGAAACGGGCCCCCGAATCGCCGCAAGTGCTTGATTCCCTTCGGGGTTTTGGGCCCCGCCGTGGGCTTGAGACCGCTCTCGCGCGAGCTGCCCCGGAGGCGTGGCGGAGGATCCGGCGCCCGCGGATTGTCAACGACTCGGAGGCTTCGGAGTAGCGAGGGGAATCAGCATCGGTGCGTCCCCGCGTCCCCGCACCCCCGCACCCCCGGCGTCCTTGTGGGGCACGACCCGGCTCCTGCTCTCCGGACCCTTGGCTGAACTACGGCTTGGGTGTTCCTGCATCCAGCACGCGACCCGGATTGGCGCCCGTGGTCTCGCCGTCTCTTTGCGTCAGGATTCCGCTCACCGCCGTCGCGCGGTAGCCCCCCGCCGGCCGACGTAGCCGTCGCCCACCCGAAGGCAAATCCGATACGAAATCATCCTGCTTCCACGCGAGTTCATCGAGATCGAAGACCGTGAGGTCGCCGGCATATCCCGGCTTCACGAAGCCGCGATCGTTGAAGCCGAGCACTTCCGATTGGCGCCCCGTAATTTCATAGACCGCGCGTTCGAGCGTCAGGTCTCCGCGCTCGCGCACATGTCGCGTGAGGAGCAGCGTCGTGTCGCCCGCGGCGCACATCATCTGCACGTGCGCCCCCGCGTCACTCGCGCTGATCAGCGTCCGCTCGTCGCAGATCATTTCCGTCACGCCTTCGACGTCGCCATTGCTCACGCCGACCGCAACAACGCCGGGCTCGAGATCGTTCTCGAGGACCCAATCCGCGAAGACATCACTCGGGTGGCCGCCGCGTTCCTCGACGAGGTCGGCGAGGCTTTTCCCAAGCCAGCGCTCGTTCTCGGGACGTGTGACCGAGGTGAAGCGCGCGTATTCGATGCGCGTGTTGGGGAAGAGGGATTTGTCGACCGTGTCCCATTCCTCGCGCGCAGTCTTCCGCCAGCTCTCGTCTCGGAGCAGCGCTTCGCGTTCCACACCCGTGACGAGCATGATCTGATTCCAGCCCTGGGGCAGCATCATGAACACCATGGTCTGCTCCCAGTTCACGTTGAAATCGATTGTGCGCGGAGAGGCGATCGGCCAGATATCGGAGCCAGCGTCACGGAGTTCTTCGGTGTAGCTGATGAGTTCGTTTGAGCGGTTCGGGGCGAGCTCGGTGTGGAGAAGGCCGTTCCAGATCGAGGTGACGCCTTTGGCGCCCCAGGTCTCTGCCATCAGCTTCATCTCGCCGAGCGGGTCTTCGCCTGTAAAGTTCGGGATGAACTCGACGAAGCCGTGCCCCGCATCCGAGAGCGTTTTCGCCAGCGCCTCAAACTCCGCGGGTTCCGCGAGTCGGCTCGGAACGAAGCGGCCCTGGCGATCCACATCAAAGAACGAAGTCGAGAGGCCATAACATCCCGCCGCCAGCGCATCGGCGAGCTCCCCACACATCGCGTCGATTTCTTCCGTGGTCGCTGCGCGTGTCCAAGCGTCCGCGCCCATCACGAAAATTCGGAGCATCGAATGCCCGATCAGCGACGCCATATTTAGCGCGGCTCCGTTCTCGTTCATCGAGTCGCGGTATTCCCGCCAGGTCTGCCAGTTCCAAGGGATGCCCGTGCGAAATTCTTCCATGGGCATGTCCTCGATATAACAAAAGACGTCCATCACCTCGTCGAGATGTTCGGGCTTGACCGGGGCGAGGGACAGCGAGCAGTTCCCAATCAGCGCGGTTGTCACGCCATGTTGAGGCATCGGATCGCAGCTCGGATCCCAGAACATGGAGGGGTCGAGATGAGTGTGGGAGTCGATGAATCCCGGCGTGACGTAGGCGCCGGAAGCGTCCACGACTTCTTCGTCGCCGCCCGCCGCTTTGAGACCTTCGCCGACTTCGGTGATGAATCCGTCCCGGACGCGAACATCGCCGCGGAATGCGGGTGCGCCTGTGCCGTCGATGACCATGCCGCCCTGAATGAGGAGGTTGCCTTGGGGGCGATTTGTCGAGGTCGAGGTTGAAGTCGAGGGGGAGGCGGTGCCGGCCATGGGGGAGGATCCTTTAGTCTGCGTCGACGAGTCGAGCGGAAGTCGAAACCCTAGCCAGATGGGGAGGCGAGGGCGAGCGTTCGAGCGCTAGCCTTTCGACGTGCTCCGCTGGTCTCGGCGGCGCACTGCGCGGGAGTGAGTCGAATGGCTGAGTGGAAGAATACGATCTGTCGGGCCTGTCATGCAGGCTGCGGCGTCCTCGTTGAAATGGAAGACGGGCGCCCGGTTTCGGTGAAGGGCGATTCGGATAATCCGCTGTACCAGGGCTTTTGCTGCGTGAAGGGCCAGAACATGGCCGAGGTCTGGGCCAGCCCGAAGCGCCTCCTCCACTCGCAGAAGAAACAGCCCGACGGAAGCTTTGCGGACATTCCCGTTGAGCAAGCGATGGACGAAATTGCGGAGCGAATCCGTGGCTCCCTCGCGGAGAACGGGACGCGATCCGTCGCCACGTATTCCGGGACGATGGCGACGAATGCCGGGGCAGCGAACGGTGCGGTGACTTCCGCCTTCTTGAAGGCGATCGGTTCGCGTATGGGCTTCAACTCGAACACGATCGATCAGCCCGGCAAGATGGTGGCGGCTGCGCTGATGGGGAATTGGATGGCGCCGCCGACGCCGTTCTCGGAAGCGCAGGTTCTGCTCTTGATCGGCTGCAATCCGCTTGTCGCAATGTCCGGAGGTGTGCCGCATACGAATCCGGGGCGGACGCTCACGGATGCGCGGAAGCGGGGGATGAAGCTGATCGTGATCGACCCGCGTCGAAGCGAAACGGCGCGGCGCGCGGATTTGCATCTTCAGGCGAAGCCGGGGGAGGACGTGGCTCTACTCGCTGGGATCCTGCGCGAGATTCTCTCCGAGGGGCTGCATGACGCCGCGTTCGTCGAAGAGCATGTCGAGGGCTTCGAAGCGCTTCGGGCAGAGGTCGAGCCCTTCACGCCCGCGCGCGTGGCGGAACGCGCCGACGTTCCCGCGGAGCTGATCATCGAAGCGGCACGGACTTTCGCCGGGAGTGGCCCAGGCGTCGCGACGGCGGGGACGGGGCCGAACATGTCCGGGCATACGACGCTCTTTGAGTATCTGCTGCGGGCGCTGAATACGATTTGTGGTCGCTTTCAGCGGGAGGGGGACGCGGTGGCGGAACCGTCTTGTCTCGGTCAGCCCATGCCCGCGAAGGCCCAGGCGATGCCGCCGATGGCGCAGTACGCCTACGGCTTCGGCGAGAAGATGCGCGTGCGGGACCTTGCGAATACCGCGGCAGGAATGCCGACCGCGGCGCTGGCGGACGAGATCCTCGCGCCCGGAGAAGGGCAGGTTCGGATCTTGATCAGTCACGGCGGCAATCCCGTCGCGGCTTGGCCTGATCAGCTGAAAACCTTGGACGCGATGGCGGCGCTCGATACGTTAGTTCAGATCGATACGAAAATGTCGGCGACGGCGCGGGTCGCGGATTACGTGATCGCGGTGAAGCATCCCCTTGAAATGCCGGGGATTACTTTGACCCAGGAATACCTGAGCGCGTATGCGATCGGCTTTGGGACGACCGCGCCCTATGCGCAGTACACGCCGGCGATCGCGGAGCCGCCTGCGGGTTCGGATCTGCTTGAGGATTGGGAGTTCTTCTATGGTCTCGCGCAGCGCCTCGGGGTACAGCTGACGGTGAAGCCCGTATCGTTCTCGGGGACGGTGCGCGTTGCGGGGCATCCTCTCGACATGGAAGAGAAGCCGTCGACGGATGCGCTTTTCGAGATGGTGACTGCCGGCTCGCGAATTCCTCTCGAAGAGGTTCGGAAGCATCCTGCCGGAGCGATCTTCGCAGATCCGCCGGTTTTCGTAGGAGCAAAGGACGCGGGCTGGGAAGGCCGGCTCGATGTGGGCAATGCGGTGATGATGGAAGATCTCGCTGGGGTGGCGGCGGAACACGGCGCTGTTGATCCCGACCGGGATTGGCCGTTTCGACTCGTGTCGAGGCGCCAGATGAACGTGCTCAACTCGGTCGGGCGAGATGAGCCTGGGCAGAGTCGCGGCCTCACCACGAACCCCGCTTATATGCATCCGGAGGACCTCTCGGCGCTCGGCCTCACGGCGGGGCAGTTGGTGCAAATCCGTTCGAGTCGAGCCGCGATCTTCGGCGTCGTGGCGGAAGACCGGAACCTGCGACGCGGGCTTGTTTCCATGACCCATAGCTGGGGGGATGGACCTGAGCTCGACGCTCAGGTGCGCGAAATCGGTTCGAATACGGGGCGTCTCTCGGCGGTCGATGAAGATTACGAGCGCTACACGGGACTCCCGCGGATGAGCAATATCCCGGTCGCGGTGGAGGCGATCGCAGAGGATGTCCTTGAGGCTGGCGGGGCCGCGACCGGCACGACCGCCCAGTCCATTTCGGACATCGCCTAACGTTCGTATCGCGCCCTAGCGACTCGGGTCGAGAATGATCTTGCGCACGTCGCCTTCGCGGGCGGCGAAGCGGCGATAGGCTTCCTCGCCTTCGCTGAGACCCATATGGTGGCTGACCATTTCGGAGGTCGGGATGCGCCCGGATTGAACGAGGGGGATCAGCGCAGGCAGTTCCGCCTGGACGGAGCAAAGCCCGATATGGAACGACAGCGAGCGCACCTGCATGAGCGCCATATTGCAATCGAAATGGGTGTTCTGATTCACGCCGACAACAGAGACTGCGCCTTCGTTACGAGGCAGAGAAAGCGCGAGCGAGATCGTGGCATCCGCGCCGACCGCCTCAATCACCCGGTCGACGCCGACGCCCCCGGTCAGTTCCATCACCCGCTCTTTCGGATCATCGGAGTCGATGCCCTCGGCGCCTAACGCTTCGGCATGGCGTCGGCGATCCGGGACAAGGTCGATGCCGAAGACCCTGGACGCGCCCATCGCGAAAGCCGAGGCCACGGCGCAAAGTCCAACGGGGCCGAGGCCGACGACGGCGACCGTATCTCCCGGCTGGATATCGGCTCGCCGCGCGCCGAACCAGGCGGTGGGCAGGTTGTCCGTCAGCAGGACGGCTTGGTCGTCGCTGATCCCTTCCGGCATCAGGCGGAGACCTGTGTCTGCGCAGGGGACGGAGACCGCTTCGGCTTGGGAGCCCTGCAGCGCATGCCCGAGGCCATAGCAGCCCATCTGGCCATTTTCGCATCGCGTCACGTTGCCTCGCAGGCAGGGCTCACAGCTCGCGCATCCCGAGGCGGCGGAAACGAGGACACGGTCGCCGACGGAAAAGCGTCGCACGCCGGAGCCGACCTCGACGACTTCGCCAACGGCCTCATGCCCGACGATATAGCCAGGGTCGGGTGAAAAGCCGTGGCCGGAGTAGATATGGAGATCGGAGCCGCAGATGCCCGCACGATCGACGCGGACGACGGCGCCATCAAGGTCTCGGGGCGTCGGGTCATCGACGCGCTCGCAGCGAATATCTTCGGGTCCGTGGTAGACGAGTGCGCGCATGTTCAAGCTCCGGAGTTCGAGGAGGGACGGCGTTTCTGATCGGAAGCTTCCGGCATCTGCAGGGCATGCTCAAGCCGCGTTCGGAGCAAAAAACCGACTCCGAGGTGCGAACTGCCGATCGCACGTGATTCGACTACGCTTTGCGCATGCTTAAGATCGGACTCTTTTTGGGCTTGGTTGCCGCAGCTGCGGCCTTTCTTGTTTCATGCGGGCAGCAGACGCGCAAAGACGCGCTCGAGCAGGCCGCGGGCGCGATCGGTTTTCGCTACCTCGGGGATGCGGGCGCAGCGGAGGAAGCGGGCTGGCGCCAACTGCCTTCCGTGGCTGCGCGGAAGCAGGCTTTCTTTAGTCATGTGATGCAGGGGGCTGAGGTTTGGTCCTTCGACTGGACCTGGAGAGAGGGCGTGCTCAAAGAGGGCAAGCGCGAGAAGCAGACCGTTGTGGCGCATCGCGTCCCCGGCTCGAACGGCGCCGCTTTCGCTCTCACCGCCCGGGGCGCAATCTCGAAAGGCAGCTCCGCAAAACTCGGGACGCCGATGAGCTTCCCGGATGAGCCCGGTTTCGGCGATCGCTTCGACTTGGCAGGGCCCGATCATGCCGCGCTGCGCGAACGGTTCAGCCCTGCTGTTCGGGAACAGCTGTCTCTCCCGCCCGGGCTCCGGGTGGAAGGCGCAGGAGACTGGGTAGTTGGCTTCTACCCCGAGCGCGAGCTGACGCCGACGGAATGGGCGGATCTTGTCGAGGCGATGAAGCCGATCGGCGCAGCGTTCGGGCAGTAGGCCCTCGGCATCGCGGAGCGTTGCCTGACTTCGCCAAGCGCCGTCGACCGGCGACATCCGGCGACATCCGGCCGCATGCGGGGGCTGGCCTTGGCCGCCTTCTTCCGCGTTCGGGCTAAGTCGCCTGGCTGTGTTAGTCCGAGAGAATCAGGCCGCGCTCGATCTCGTTTACATCGTCCGGCTGGATCGGCAGGGGGTGGGAGAGGATCTCGCCGCATTTGCCAATGGCGCGGACGATGCCCTCGGTGGCCTCACCGGCACGGATTCCTTCGAGCACGAGATCCACGACCTCTTGCCAGCTTTCGCTTGGGTCGAGGGCTTGGTCGACGGCTTCGTCGCCTAGAACGACGACACGATGTTCGAGTAGGCTGACGAAAATCAGGATTCCCGTCCGGTTTTCGGTGCGGCGAATGACATGCTGCATGAGGGCGTCGAGTGCGGCCTGCTCTGCGGAGGTGCGCAGTTCGAGATCGCTCGTAAAGGCACGGCGGATGGGATCGAGTCGGCAAAGCAGGTGAGCGAGCCCCGTCGCAAGTGCTTGCAGGCCGAGGATTTCGATCAGTCGAAGGTCGGGCTCGAAGAAGGCCGCGCCGAGTGGGAAAAGGCCGGCCAAGAGGAGGCTGAGTCGCCACGGAGAAGCCGCATGCGGCGCCGCAGCGCGCACAACCTTGACGACGATTTCGCCTGCCGTTCCGCGTTCGGCCTCGGTGACGGCGGATTCGATTCGTTCGCGTTCGGGGCCCGCAATGAGTTGGCTCGGTTTCATCTACCAGCCTCCTGAGGCGCCACCGCCTCCGAAACCACCACCGCCCCCACCGAATCCGCCTCCAAAACCACCGCCTCCGAATCCGCCTCCGCCAAAGCCGCCGGTCCCGAAGCCACCGCGGCGTGAGTGGCGTCCGCCGCTGAAGCCGCCTGCGGAGGGGGGATTGAGCCAAAAGAAGAGGCCGCCGATCGCGGCGAAGATGGCAGCGGCGGCTCCGACGGCCAAGCTTCCGCCAATCAGCCAGCCGAGAAGACCTGCGCTCGCGCCACCGACGGGCGGGCGAAGCCAGCCATGTTTAGATCCTGCAGCGCCGCCGAGCATGACACCGAAAAAAGCGGCGAAGATGCTGGCATGGAGCGCGGATTCGTAGCCGCGGTTGGCGCTCCCGCGATCATTTCGACGCGGCCGATCGGGAAGCACTTCGCCTTTCGCGGCAGCAATCAGGGCATCGACGCCGCGCTGAACACCGACGGACATCGCGCCGCGCTTAAATTCCGGAATCATGTGGTTGCGCATGATTTGTGCGGCCAGCGCGTCGGGGATCGCGCCTTCGAGCCCGTAGCCGACCTCGATGCGCGCGCGGCGATCCTTCGCGGCGACGATCAGAATCACGCCGTTGTCGAATTCTTCCTGGCCGATCTTCCAGGCGTCCGCGACGCGAATCGAAAAGGACTCAATCGCTTCGCCTTCGAGAGAGGGCAGGGTCAGAACCACGATTTGATGCTGTGTCTCGGCCTCGAACGCGGCGAGCTGGGCTGTGAGCGACTGCTCCTCCGTTGCGGAGAGGAGGCCGGCGCCATCTTGCACCCGTGCTTCGAGCGCCGGCACGGCGACCAGAGCGGCCGCGGGATTCGCGCCGAAAAGCGAGGGCAGGGCGAAGCCACCCACGAGCGCCCAAGCGAGACTCGCTGAGAGCCAGGCGACGCTCAGATTCTTGCGCATACGGAGGTTTGCCCCGGTGATCAGAAGTCGATCTCGGGCGGTCGGTCGCCCACATCTTCGCGCGCTTCGAAAGTCGGTTTGACTTCAGCGCCGATCACCTTCGCCGTCAGGTTCTGCGGGAAGGAGCGAACGAGGGTGTTATAGCCCTGCACGGTTTCGATGTAGCGGCCGCGCGCGACGGTGATTCGATTTTCGGTGCCTTCGAGCTGAACCTGGAGATCACGAAAGGCTTCGGTCGCGCGGAGTTCAGGGTACTTTTCGACGACGACCATGAGTCGCGAGAGCGCTCCGCTCAGCTGGCCCTGGGCGTCCATGAACTTTTGCAGCGCGGCGGGATCGTTGATGAGCTCCGGCGTAGCTTGGATGCCGGTTGCTTTCGCGCGGGCCTGAACGACGGCCTCCAGCGTCTCCTTCTCGAAGTTCGCAGCGCCTTTCACGGTTTTCACAAGGCTCGGAATCAGGTCGGCGCGGCGCTGATACTGATTCGAAACCTCGGACCAGGCGGCCTTCACCGTTTCGTCGCCCGCCTGGATATCGTTGTAGCCGCATCCCGAAAGAGAAAGCATCGCGCCCAGCGCGAGCACGAAGGCCAGCCGAGAGACCCGGGAGGCGCAGGCGCGGGCAGGGGCGAAGGGAGAGTCGGGAGTAGGTCGAGAATCAGACACGTCGGTCCTCCGGGAAAATCATGGAGCCAGATCCTAGCGCGACTGGGCCGAAGGGATTCGTCTAGATGGGCAGAAAGCCTTCAATTCGCTGGGGAGATTCGTGGGGGCAGGTAGAATGAGGGGGCGATTTTGCCGTAGCGAAAGATCGTCAGCCTTCGTGATTCACGGGGCCCACGAGGCGGGGACGCTACGGGACAAAGTAAATAGGGGGGATCGCGTGGAGTTTTTGAGTCCAAAGAGCGCATGGTCGGCCGAGCGCGTGGCCTCGTTTTTAGAGGAGACGCGGGTGCCGTTGCGTCTCGCGACGGGCACGGAATCAAGCTTCCCGATCCTTTGCTCGCTTTGGTTCATGTATGACGCCGGGCGTCTGATCTGCGCAACCCAGGCGGATGCGAAGGTGGCGCGGGCGCTTGAGTCCGATGCGCGATGTGCCTTCGAGATTTCAACGAATGAGATGCCCTATTTCGGATTCCGCGGGCGTGGCTCTGCGAGTCTGAGTCGCGACGGGGCGGAGGATGCGCTTGAGCGATTGATCGATCGCTACCTCGGGCGGCGTGATTCCGGTCTCGCGAAGTGGTTGCTGAGTCGGGCGAACAACGAAGTTCAGATCAGCATTGAGATCGATTGGGCGACGTCTTGGGACTATAGTCAGCGCATGTCACGTTAGGCCAGGTCGATAGGGGGCCTCGCTTGCTCCCCGGGCCGCGCGAATTGCAGGCCGAACCTGGACGACGTTAGGCGCTGCGTTCTCGCGCTCTAGGAGCCATTTTACGTCGGCGTACGGCGAGTCCTGCGAGCCCTAGGCCAAGGAGCAGGGCGCTGCCGGGCTCTGGGATGATCGTGAGCGGATCTTCAACGCTGTCGTAGACGCGAACGGTATCGAGCGTGAAAGCGTAGAAGGAGCTTGAGTTTCGGTTCGTGCCGATGCGGAAGTTCTGCAGGCCGCCTGGGTTGGAGCCGATGCTGGCGACGACGTTCACGCCGTTGAACCAGATGTCGGCGTCGCTTCCGCTGAGCTTGCGGACGACGATGGTGTCGAAATCGCCCGTCGGCGCACCAATGACGAATGTGCCCGTCGTCGTGCGGAGCTGGTAGACGCCACCGAAGTTTTCGACCTGCCAGGAGTAGTCGGCGCTGGGCGAGAAGTTATTGCTGAAGATGCCCTGGAAACTTCCTTGGTCGACGGGTCCGTCCGCGCGCAGGCGGAGGGCGAGAGACCAGGTGGGGTTGCCGCCGAATCCGGTGGACTCAAGATAGGAAGGCGTGCCCTCGTCGCCGCTGAACTGGGCGTAGCCACCCGCGATGGCGGGGCCGCCGCCGATGGCGGTGAGGTCGTAGTTGCCGAGGAGATCCTCGGCGGTGCCGTCGTTGAAATTCCACTCCGCGAGCGCCGTCGCTCCGGCACTGCTCGAGCAGAACAGGAGGGCAGCGATCGCGGCGGTCGCGAGGGAGAATGATCGAATGTGGCAAAAACGCATCGCCCCTGACGTTTCGTCGACTCAGTAGAAAACCTGAGCGCTTTTAACGCACCGCGGGGGGAATCCGCTGACGGCGGTCTTGTGCCGTTTCGGCTCGCATGCGACCGGCATGCGACGCGCAGCCAGTCTGCATGACGAGAGGCTCCGTTTCGGTTTGGACGGGGCGGAGCGTCGCGGGGAGCGTGTTACTGTCTGCCCGCCTGAGGGCGCCGGACCCTCAACTGCATCGTTTCGCCGAACGCTCGGCGACATCCTCGGAGGCGCTCATGCGACTTTCTTTCACAGTCCCTTTTCGTTCTGCTCGTGTTGCATCTTCCGATTGCCGCGATCGAAAGGCCTTCTTCGCCTCGTCGTCGGCCCTCATCGCGGTCATCCCGCTCGTTGCTGTGATGGGCTGTGCCGGGAGAACGCCCGAGATTTCTGAAACGCAGTGCAAGATCGGGGACTGGGAGACGTTGGGGGAGCGGGATGGCGCGCTCGGTGTGCGCAGCTCAAAGCTGCTTGAGCTTCAGGAGACCTGCATCGAATACGGCGTGAAGCCCGATCGCGCGACGTATATGGCGGGCTGGGAACGCGGCGTACGCGACTACTGTTCGCCGTCGAATGCCTTTGCGGTGGGTGAATCGGGCCGACGGCATAACAATGTCTGCCCCGAGGACCTGCGCGAAGAGTTTGCAGCGGCCTTCGGGAAGGGTCAGTCGCTGAGCGCTGCACGAACCGCGATTACCGAGAAAGAGGCTGCGATCCAGGACGGCACGGAGCGCTTGGAAGTGGTCCGGAAGGAGGTCATCTCGACCGCCGCTGCTCAGATTAATCCGATTCTGACCCCTTCGAAGCGTGCCGAGCTGCTCGCGGAGCTCCAAGGTCTGAACGACGAAAAGAAGCGACTCACCGCGGATATCCCGCTCTGGCGAAACGAGCTGGTGACCCTTCAGCGAGAGCTCGATGTGCTCGAGCGGGAAATGGGAAGCGCCGGATATTAGGCCTGGTTTCGGGCCGACTGAGCCGTTCTCGGTAGCAATTTTTGCCTAACGGCTTTGAGGTGCGTTTCCGATCGGAAGAGCGCGCCATCCCCATGAAGATTGCCGATTTTTTGCTTGCTTCTCTCTTCTCCTTCCGCGTAGGCTGAAACTACTGGGAAGGGTGTCACGTTATGTGGCGCCAGTGGAACTGTGTCCGCAGATTGAGTGCTGAAGCACAAAGCCGAATCGGCCCAAAGAGGGCCGGGGCGGAGCGGGCGCTTTACTGGAGAACGCAATGCAACGGCTTAATCGGGCCGGTTTCTCGCTCGCGGGGACCGGACTCTTAATTGGCTTGCTTTGGGCGTCGGCGGCTTCGGCGGCTCCCGTTGATCTCATCATTGGGATGGACACGAATGAGGGTGGCTTCGGCTTTAGCTACCTCCATGACGCTTCAACAAATTGCGAAACCATTGTCGGAATCGACTTCTGTCAGGGCGGCGCGCCGCTTCAGGATCTTTCCGGCACGCTCACGGCCGATTTGGTCGGGACGACGCTCACCGCGATCAGTGGAACGATCGTGGTGGCCGGTGGACCGGACATCGTTGTGACGGGTGGTTTCGTAGATTTCGGCAGTTCGGCCGCGGATACGTTTGGTGCAGAGTTGGTGACGTCCACCCACGGCACTTTCTCGTTCCTCGATCGGACGTTCGCCGGCGCTGCAAACGGCTTCGATGGAACCGATCTTCGACTCTGGGGAAATAACTGGAATAACACGGGTACGCCCGATCCAGGATCGTTCTCGCAGTGGGGCATCGATCTTGGAATCACAGTGGTTCCGGAGCCGGGAACGGCACTGCTGCTCGGACTCGGACTCGTCGGGCTGGGAAGTCGACGGTCCCGAGAAGGCTGATTATCGCAGCCTAGATCGTGCCTAAAGAGGTACGTGCAAGACGGACTTGTTCGAAGTCTTGAAGCCCAGGTGGTCGCGAGAGCGATGGCCTGGGCTTTTCTGTTCGCCGCCGCCGGCCGACCGCCGCCTGCCTAGCGCCGCTTGCCAGTACTGGCCTTGGTGGCCTCGCCGCGCGTGAGCGAAAGGGCTTCTTCAGCAACCGCCCGCGCCGCGTCCTGAATCGATTCGTAGGTCTCGTCAGACAGGGATCGCTTTGCCCGCGCGAAGTCCGGCGGGCGAAAGCTGGTGTTCACCTTCGGTCGGACTTTGAATACGTGACCGAGCGTGACCTGCGTGGATGAGAAAGAACCTGTGGATTCGGATTTCTTGGCTGCCATGGCCGGGAGCATACCGCGTCGAGCCGCGATCTCGCGTCCTAATCCGCGGTCGCGAATTTTCCGCCCGCGGCCATCCAGGCCTTCATGACCTGCTCCGCTTCGCGCGGGTTGTAGAGGTCCTCTTGGAGCGAGAAAAGACCGTCCCCCGCGTATTCGAGCATAGTCACGCACCCGAATCGGTAGACCGCATCTCCGCCCTGGGGATCAGGCATGACCTGCCACGGGTAGTAGACGACCCGGTTGCCATCGATGGCATGCCAGCCCACGGGAAAGACCATCATCGGAACGGGCTTCATCACATCCGTGATGGCCTTACGGATTTCGTCACGGCCCGTGAAGGTGCCGAGGTGGTGCTCGACCCAGACGCCGTCTTCCGTATGGAGATCCGTCCAAGCATTCCAGTCACCGCTATCGCCGACTTCCACAAAATGCTCGTATGCGGCTTCTACTTCCTTGCGTTCAAAATTCGCCATCGGTCTGGGCCTCCTCACGCAAAACTCTATCACGCTCGCGCAGTAAAGCCGTCCTTTGGGTGGAGGGGCCGGAGGGGATGGAGCTTTGCCCCATTTCGTCTCCCTGTACGTTGCCCGTCATGGCATTCTAGGACCGTGCCGAATTTAAGACTCAACGTCCCCGGCTCGGGCAAGAGGCGTCCCCAAGGAAGCCTTGGTCTCCTTGTGCGTTTCGTTTGCCTGGTGGCTTGCTTCGCTCCGCTTCCGCTGTCCGCCTTTCCGGAAATCGGCTTCCTGCAGTTCAAGGTCGAGCATAATCTTGAGACCTCGGATTGTTTGGCGACGGGAAGCTGCTTCTTTCAATTTGAGGAGCGCGATGATCTTGCGCCTTGGCTGAATGAGATCGAATCCGCCTCGAACCTCGCGGTTTTGCATTGGGACCAGGGCATTCCTTGGCTCGCCTTCGATTTGAACCTGCCGTCTGGCCAGGACCGCATCGCGTATTATGATGCTCGCCTCGATCCGGCAACCGTTGCATGGCTGGATACGTTCTCAGCGCATTTTGCATCGCTCGGTCGCGGCTACCTCGCGGTCTCTCTGCTTAACGGAGAGCGGAACGGGCTGGCGCCGGTCTATCTCGACCCCACCGCGCGCGTTGAAATTCCGGATCTCTGTCCGAGCCTTTCGCCCGGCACGCAGGTGGTTGTGAATCCGGGAACGGGTCCGGTCTCCTTTGATATAGAGCGCAGCTACTTAAACTTTCTGCGCTATCTGATCGCGAAACTCTCGCCTAACTATGTTGGGCTCGTTGTCGAAGCGAACCTGCTTGAGACGAAATGCCCGGGACAGGCGAGCGGCCTCTATGCGCTCTACCGCAACCTCTACGATGTACTTGAAGCCGAGCTTGATCCAAAGCCGTATCTGTTTGCGACGCTCTCGCTCCCGCCGCTTCTTGACTACGCACGAAGCGCTTGTTTCCCGACGTCCAGTTTTTTGCCTTGTTCGTTTCCGCCAGCGGGCCCAGCCCCCTCGGCGGGCCCCGCGGCCTGTTTCCCGAAGAGCTTGGGCGCGATTGCCGAACTCAATCTCGGCGGGCGTCTTGATGTGCTGGCGCTCTCGCTTTACCCGGACGGGTTCGAGATGAACCCCGCGAGCGATGGGTCTATATCTTCTGAAGCGTTTTTGCTGGCAGACTGGAATGGCGGGGGAGCGTGCAGCGCCCGCCTGACCTGGCCGAGCGTCGAGGACCCGCTGGCCGCGATCGAAACGCTTGGGTGGACCGGGCCGATCGCCTTCGCTGAGACTTCTGATCGTTCATGCCCTTCGCCCTTGCGATTTGATCTTCCGAATCCGGGCGGTGCGCCCGATCCGCTGGAATACGTTTTCTCGCTCCCCGGGAGCCCGGCGCTTCAGGCGGAATGGACTTCCCGCACGCTCCGCACGGCGATCGAGAATGACTATCTCTTTTACGCGCATGCCTTCCTGCGCGACTACCCACCTGTCGGTCCCTGGGTTGTAGACCAGGGTGTTTTCCCGATCGCCGGAGCCCAGCTTGTGAATACGTGGCCTTGCTCAGGCATCCAGGATGCCGCCGGTGCGCTCAAGCCGGAGATGGCTGCGATCGGGCTGCCTGAGCCGTCGGGGCTTTGCCTCATTGCTTCAGGGGTCGTGGCCTTGGCCGGGATCGGGCGCCGGCGCCTCAGTCTTCCTCTTCGAGCATCTCCGCAACCGCAACTTCTCCGAGGGGCGTCTCGCTTTTGATGCGGATGCTGTCGGCCCATTCGCGATTGAAATCCCGTTGCAGCGCGCGGTTGATGGCCATCGCGACGCCCATCGCGATCACGGCGCCGAGGCTCGCGAGTGCCATGTCCTTATGCGCGTCCCAGACGTCGCCCTGGGTTCCGAGATAGGCCATGCCGAGGTCGCCCCCGAAGATCTCCGCCGCGGCCCATTCGATCAGCTCATAGATCATGGAGCTGGACATTGTTAGGTCAAGGGGCAAGAAGTACCCCCAGAATCCGCGCACGTTGGCGATGCGCAAGAAGACCTCTCGGATGGGGTAGGCGAGAAGGAGTCCGTAGGAGAAATGAACGAGGCGATCATAGTGATTGCGCTCCCAGCCGAAGACGGAGTTGAACGTATGGCCCGTGAGGTTCCGGTACCACTCGTCGTAGGGGACCTCGGCATAGGTGTAGTGGGCGCCGAGTGTATGCAGCATCCCGAAAACGAAGATCAGGGTGTAGGAGATTCTTGAGAGCGGAAAGCGCCGATGGGTCGCGAGGAGGAGCACGCCGGCTACGAGGCTGAGGCCGTTTTCGAGTGCCCAGGTCGGGCGATCAAAGGGGTTGAACGCCATCGCGATCCAAAAGAGGCTGAGCGCGATGCCGAGCCCGGCGGCGTATCGACTGAGTCCGATCATGATGCCTCTCCTTGGGAGCACGTTAGGAGCCTTGCCGTGATTGGACTTTGCCTGCCCGTCGCATTCCGCTCAAGAGGCTAGTCTAGGCAGCCTATGCTTCGCAGACTTTCTCTTCTTTGTTTTCTTCACAGGTCTCCGTTTCTTGCGGGATCTCTGGTTCTCGTGACCTTCGCGGCATCGGTTGCCAACGGGATTGCGCACGCCGAGGACTCGGCTCGCAGTGAAGTGGAGCGGTCCGGCCTTTTTGAGCGTGCGCCTCGGACGGAGAACGGGCGCTTTACGAATTGGGTCGGGGACCTCACGCACGGCACTGTCGGTACGCGGTTCCCTTTCATGGGCCGCCGTTTGGCAGGGTTCTTCCGCTCGCGTCCAGGGATTCCCGAGCGCGTCGAAGCGGCCGCAGAATCGCTTCACGCCGTGGCGCCGAACACACCGAGCGTGACTTGGGTCGGCCACTCCACTCTGCTCGTTCAGATGGATGGCGTTCGATTTCTCACCGATCCGACCTGGTCAGAGCATCCCAGTCCGATTTCCTGGCTGGGACCGCGTCGCTTCATCGCACCCGGTCTCGAAATGGATGCGCTCCCGCCGATCGATTTCGTCGTGGTCTCGCATAACCACTACGACCATCTCGACCTGCCGACGCTGAGGGCGCTCGCGGAGCGTGACCCTGCGACCCGCTTTTTCGTCCCACTCGGAAACGGCCCGCTTCTCCGTAAGAACGGCGTGGCGAACGTTGTGGAGTTCGACTGGGGCGACACGATCGCGCTCAAAGGCGTCGACGTGCATTGCCTTCCCGCGCAGCACTGGAGCAAACGCGGAGTCGGAGATGATCTGAAGTCACTCTGGGCTTCCTGGGCAGTGGTGGGGCCATCGCATCGTTTCTATCACTCAGGCGACACGGGGTACTTCAAGGGCTTTAAAGAGATCGGGGAAAAGCTCGGTCCTTTCGATTTGGTGGGTGTTCCCGTTGGCGCGTATGAACCGAGGGCGATGATGCGGGCTTCGCATATGAACCCGGAGGAGGCGTGGCAGGCGGCGCTTGATCTAGGGGCGCGCCGCGCCGTCGCGATGCATTTCGGGACCTTCGACCTTTCGGACGAACCTTTGGATGAAGCGCCGCGCCGGTTTCTGGAGGCTTCGGGAGAGGCTGATCGCGGGGCGCCCGGTCTTGGTGCGGGCGGACGCGGAGATGGGACCGAGGCTTGGGTGTTTCGGATTGGCGAGACGCGGTCGTTCGGGGCGTTGTAAAGAGGATGGATCGGGAAAGGGGCCAGGGCGATCCGGCTTGATGATGCCGTTGTGGAGGCGAGGTCTATTGGGGCAGATTTCGGGGATCAGTCGTAGGCGCGGGCAAGTTCTACAAGCTTTTGGCTGGGGGCCAGCCGGATCGTGACGCCCGCCGAAAGCCCCCACACGAGGCTCTTCTCTCCGCGGAATGGGCTTTGCTTGTAGTCGAGTGCGCCGGCCGATGCTCCGACTCGAAAGGCGAGGGATGTGCGGCGGGAGGTTGGCCACAACAAGTTGAGGTCAATCTTTCCGAGCGTCGTTTCTTGGCTCGCGAAATCCGTTTCGAACCGGTCCCACTCGACGCTGAGGGCAGTTGAGAAGGTGTCGGAGAGGTACCAGGTTGGACCCGCCGAGAAGACATAGTTGTCGCTGTCGACTTCGATCTCGACGCCGGGTCCAGAAAGGTCGTCATTCACGAATCGGAAGCCCGCGGCCCAGTCCACGGGGCCTGATCCGAGATCCGGGAAAAAGAACCTGAGGTCGACCTTGCCGCCGATGGAATTGAAATTGAGGCCATCGGGGGCATCGGTCCGATCGAAGCTTGCGCCAATCGAAAGCGAGCCGAGTTGGGGGTCTCGTAGGAACAGTTCGCCTTCGATGCCGTAGGTGTCGTTGTCAGAATTGTCGTGGCCGGATCCGAATTGATCTCGGCTCTGGCGTAGATGCGAATACGCCGTCCGAAGCGTTCCTCGGACGCCCAGTGAATGCGTGAGGGGCAGGGTGGCGCTGAGTGAAGCTGAGCCCGTGTGGCTGTCGCGGTCCGGGACGATGAAGTCAGTGACGAATCCCGGTTCGAAGAAGGTGGTCTTGGTCCTTTCGAAGTGCTCGAAGTCATAACCGATTTGGAATTTCACGTTGGGTGCGGCGACAGCAGCTCTTCGCTCGCGTGCGCGCGTTTCGGATTCAGGCGGGGCAGCCCAACTGACGGTCGCGGCTGCGCTGAGGAGGACCGCAACCGCCGCGGCCAGGGCCGGAAAAAATCTTGCTGCTCGTCGCATGGGTGTCCTCTCAGCCTAATCATGTGCGTCTCAGGCGGCACGAACCGCCAGCGCCAAGGAGATCTCGTGTGGGCTCTTGCGAGGCGTGGGAGTTGGCAGACCGCCTCGTCGAGCCACTGCTGTCGAGAGGGTGGCTCAGACATCCTGCTAGGTCCATCTTCAATGGAGGGGAGAGGCTGGCTTGAATTCTGACCGGTCTCAAGCCCGCGCCCGCGCCCGTGCCGGCGAACGTCGTTCGTTTGGTGGGCTTGGGCCATGGCCGCTCAGAATTGGAGGAGCGAAGGCCTGGGGACTCCAGCTCGAGGCTCAGCGATTGTGTGCGGCGACTCGGGCGATGTTCTGGCGAGACCCTGAGGCCAAGTTCCGCTACTTTTAGAGCGCCTGATGGATCGCGCTGGCTCGACCTTCGGCATCGCAGAGATTGGGCGATGCCTGAAAAGGGCGTCGGCGTACTTTGGGTATGCGCTCCGGTAGCTCAGCTGGATAGAGCGGCTGCCTTCTAAGCAGCGGGTCGGGGGTTCGAGTCCCTCCCGGGGCGCCATTCAGAGTCTCGAACGTCGTGGGTCGATTCGGTGGTGGGTGAGCGGAAGCCGCTGGAGGCCGCTTGAGAAGCGCGCTTCAGGCATTTCATACACTTGGCTGGGTATTTATCCCCATCGAGCGCGCGATCAGTTGCGCCGAAACCCCTCTGCATGGCACGGCAGAAAAAGATCCTCCTAATCGACGATTGTGGTTCCGATGTCGAGCTCTTCCGCGAAATCCTCTCTCAGCAGGGATTCTCGGTTGAGGCGGCTCCGGAAATAGATGATTTCCTCAGCCTTTTGCGCGAGAAGCAGTTCGATCTCTTGTTGATTGATCAGATGATGTTCGGGCAACTCGATGCCGGGACGGAGCTGATCGAGAGCCTGTTCGACGAGTTCGACAAAGAGCTTCCCCCGACGTATCTGATGTCGGGCTTGCCGGTCAACTTTGTAGAGGACCGGGTCGCGCAGTCGGGTGCCGCGGGGTTTCTCTCTAAGGATGAGCCGGCCGAAATGGTCGCGGCTGTGCAGAAGATCCTGAACGCCTAGCACACAGGCTTCATTACTTCCCCGCTTTGACCGGCTTGCGGTCCAGGGAGTTGGGTGAGCGCCACTGGGTGCGGGCTTCCACGCATTGCGCTGGGCCGCGTTTTAGTTTTTTGACGCGACAATCCCGGGGCGCGCGGCGGAGCGGTTCGTCGTTCAGGTAGTCGCTCGCTATGCAGAGGCTGCGGCCCTTCTTGCCCACGACGGAAATCGAAGAGCAGAACTGGGCCTGACTACATCCCGCCGCGTCGACTTGGCTCAGCTCGCGGGAGGGGTAGCTCCGTTTCGTCGTCGCGAATCGGCGCTGGTTCTCGGCTGAGACGGAGGAAAGCTGCGCCGCGTTCGCTTCGATGAGTTCTGTGAGGCGCTCGCGGACAGCGTATTCATCGTTCGTCAGGAGATCGTTTCGAGCGCGCTTGATGAACTCGAAGAGGTCGACGCCCGGCGAGTCCGGGTAGCGGCCGTCCTGATCGAGATCACCCAGGATGAGGGCTCGGGCATCGACGGTCACGGGAAGTGCTTCGCCCGAAGGCCCGATGGGAAGGACGAGCGGCTCTTCAGACCCTTGGTAGACCACTACAGGACCCTCAGGGTCTTCGAAGCTGCCCGAGCGAGTGAAGGGCGCGCGGCGAGAATTGGCTCCACCCAAAACGTATCGTCCCTCTGCTTTTTTGTTGGCGACGAGAAGGAGCTCTTCGAAGATCGGGATCATGGATTCGCCGATGGATGCGCGGATTGAAGAGCCGAGCGTTCCGTTTGCGGCTTGAATGAGGAGCTCAAAGACGGCTCTCAAGCTCTGCTCGACTTCGAGGAGCGCGACCTCTTGCGCCAGTAGGATCGACTGCGCTTCGCCGATCGCCGTCGAAGTCCCCGGACATGCGTCGGCTGAGTCGAGTACGCCATCGATGTCGCTGTCAATCGAGCCGGTACGGGAGAAGTCCGCGATCCATCCCAGGCATCGGGCGGGGTTCTCTTCGCAGAGTCGGAAAAATCCGCGCTCGATCAGGTCGGCCTCTTCGATTTCGTCCTCTGCCGCCGAGAGGAACGTGAGCCGAGCGAATTCAGCGGCTAAGTCGACGAGATCATTCTCGCTGATCGATTCCGATCGCTCGTCGCATTGGTAGCTTGTCTCGTCCCAATCCGGGCCACAGAGGTAGCGACCGAATCCGCGGTAGATCGAGGTGTGGTCGAGCTGAGCCGAAGCAGAACTCGAAAAGAGGACGAGGAAGGCTGCGCCTAACACTAAGGTGCGGGCGGCGATTCGAGGCTGTATACGGGACATCCATTCCCTCCGTTCCATTCAGAACAGAGAGTCGGGCGCACCTGCGATCTTCGCTATCGGGCGTTCTGTCTAGCGGCGAAGGCTACTGCATTCCGTTCAGCCCACTCTGGTCGTACCAGATGGCCGAAGTCGTCGCGCGTTCCTGGAGTGTCGCGGGTTCGGGGGCTTCGATGCCGAGGGCTTTCGCGTCGAAGGTGCTCATGCGCGGCGTGGGGATCTCGAGCACGCGGACATAGTAGAAGGCGTCGTGGTCGGGATCGAAATCGGGGTCCGTCCAATGGGCTTCGAGATGCGCTGCGCCGATGGTGTTCGTATAGGTCGCGGCCGGGACATCGACTGTGTTGCCGACGGTTTCGAAGAGTCCGGTTTCGCGATCCCGGGAGCGGTCGCCCGACGCGACGAGATCGTAGACGCGCTCGCGGCTCGTTCCGTCCGCGGTCATCCAGCCTTTGATGATCTGGAGGCGGTCGAGGTGGGCGCCGGCAGGATCTTTGTCGGCCCAGACGAGAAACTGGGGGGCTGCGCCGGCGTCGCTGTTGTTGGTGGTCGCGCTGCGGGGGCGCGCGGGAAGAAAGCCGCCCATCGAAACGCCGTCGCGGTAGCCGGTTTCGACGGCATCGCCTGCGGAGAGACTTGCGGGGTCGAGTGACCATCCGCCGAAGAAGCGGACCTGCATGCGCGGGCCGGATGTGGCGAAGGTTTCTCGGCGTTCGAGCGCCTCAAAGATCGAGGCGCGGGTGTTTTCCTCGGCCCAGACCGCAGCCAGCCCGCCGCCGCCCCAGGTGGCGCCAGGGGTGGAGGAAGAGGGGAGCAGGAGCGCTTCGCCGGAGCGGATCCCTGCGCTGCCGTCGAGGACAGGGAGTTTGCCGTGATGGTTGTCTTCTTCGACGGTGGCGCTCGCGTTGTGGCTATCGCTGCTTCCGATCACGCCGAGGACGTAGGGGTTCCAGCCTTCTTGCATCGCGAGTTCGAGCCCGCTTCGGAGCGCGTCGCGGGAGAAGCCGCCGTCGGGGCCGCCGGTATTGCCGTCCATGCTGGGGCGTTCGACGATTTCGAAATCGGCGAAGGGGTCTTCGGGGGACAGGGCGGGATGGGTTTCTGATGAGCCTTTGACCTGGAAGATTTCGCTGACGGGCTCGATGGTCCGGCGGCGCATGGCTTCGGCTCGGGTCCACTTGAGCTCTTCGATTGCTTTGTCCGGATACATCCGGCCGCTGCTCTCATTCATGTTATGCGGAATGGCGATCACTTTTTGGCCAAGGGCGCGCTGGGACTCGAGTGCGGTCCAGAGGTCTTGGGGCTCGTTCGAATCGACGGAGCTGAAGGGGCGCTCGGGGACGGAGCGGCTGTTGTAGATGATGTTGCGATGAACGCCCCAGCTGCTCCATTCGTAGCCGATGAACGCCGTGAAAGTGCCGGGATTGTTATGTCGCTCTGCGGCGGCGATGGTGTCTTCCCAGGCCGCGGCTTCGATCGCGATATTGGCTTCGGGATCCCCGAACTCGACATCGCCGCCGTTGAATTTATGATTGGTGAGCGCCATGACGCTCTCGCTCCAGTATTTTGTGAGCTGGCCGCTATTGGAATTCAGGAGGGCCTCACGGAGAGGTTGGCGAACCGTCGGGACATCGGGTTGCGCGGCACGCGCCGTTCCGAGGTATTCGGCGTGGTCGGTCACCGCGAGGAAGTCGAGGGGGCGGGAGAGCTGGATGGGGTAACCCGCGCCATGTTCGATCGCGCCGCCCTTGGCAAATCGGTAAGCATCGTCGGGGAGGGCGCGCACGCCAAAGACAAAAGCGTCGACGGAATAGCTTGTATGGACGTGGAGATCGCCGAAGAGCGCGCGCCGCGTGGCGACGGCGGGGATCTTCGGCATATCGACGGGCGGCTTCGCGCTCGCGGCGTCAAAGGCCGGCTCGAGGCTTGGGTCTTCGATGCGCTGGCTCGCGGAGTTGAGGAGGCAGGCGCCGGCGACCAAAATGAGCGCGAGTACGGCGAAAAGTACTTTTCGGATCGGATTCTTCATAGCGCGAAAGGGTAACCCGCTGTTTCGCGCCTCGCTTCGCACGCGTTTGATTGCCGAATGGCCAAGGGGTACTTTCGTCCGTCCACGAGGAGGACCACGATGCGTGTTCGTGACGTAGTGAATGACGATGCCACTCTGATTGGCCGGAAGGCCTGGAGCGATCCCGGCATTTACGCGCTTGAGAAGCGAGGCATCTTCGAGAAGAGCTGGCTCTTTCTCGCCCATGAGTCGCAGATCCCCAATCCCGGCGATTTTGTGCAGGCCTATATGTGCGAAACCCCGATCATCGTCGCGCGGGGCGCGGACGGCGGGATCTACGCAAACGTGAATAGCTGCGTGCATAGGGGGCTCCCGGTTTGCCGCGCCGACCATGGCAACGCGAAGAGCTTTGTCTGCCCCTATCACAGCTGGAACTACTCCGTTGAGGGGAAACTTCAGTCGATTCCTCAGGAGCGGCATGTTGAGGGGAAGGTCGATAAGTCGAAGCTTTCGCTGAAGGCGGTGCCCCGGGTCGACAGCTGGCAGGGAATGATCTTCGGCAGCTTCGACCCTGAGATCGAGTCGCTCGCGGACTATCTAGGAGATCAGCGTTGGTATCTCGATGCCTTCTTTGAGCGCTTTTCAGAGGGCATCGAATTTGTGGGCTCGCCGCATCGCTGGGTGATCAACGCGAACTGGAAGCTGCCCATGGAGAACCAGTTAGGCGACGTGAATCACGGACCGTTCTTGCATGCGGCCGTGATTCCGCCCGAGGCGAACGCGGAGGTGTTTGATCTCGGCTTTAGCTGCGTGACCGAGCCCGGACATGGCGCGACGTTTCGGTTGATGCCTGAGGATGCGCCGCTTGAAAGTGTGGCTTGGGGGTTCGAAGGCATGGCCTCTTTGCTCTCGCCGGAGGTGCATGAATATTTGCGCGAGGTGCAGATGCGTGCGGAAGAGCGGGTCGGTCCCATTCGCGCACGGATGAAGGGCCTCACGTATGGGGTTTATCCGAATCTCTCGTTTCTCTGGTCGAATACGGCCTTCAAGGTTTCCCATCCACGCGGTCCCGGGAAGGTGGAGTACTGGTCTTGGTCCGTCGTTCCTGCGGACGCGCCCGAAGAGTACAAGCGGATCCTGCGAGGAAACCACACGGCCTTTTTCGGACCGGGCGGCATTCTCGAGCAAGAAGACTCAGAGGCTTGGTCGCAGCAATATCAAGGCAGCAAGATCGACTTCGCCGACGATCGGCCGTATTTCTACGGGCTAGGACTCGGGGAAGAAAAGCCGCATGCGGATCTTCCTGGACTGGTGAGTGTCACGGCGAACGAGTTTTATGCGCGGAATTTTTATACGCGCTGGCGATCGGCGCTGATGGCCGTGGAGGAGGCCTAGCATGAGCGAGCAGGACGACAGAGTCGCTCGGCTTCTCCTTCAGCATGAGGTCGAAGCCTGGTATGCGCAGGAAGCGCGCTGGCTGGACGGGCGGGAGTTTCAGAAATGGTTGGGCCTTTGCGCGCCGGAGATCCGTTATGTCGTCCCCGGGCGCGGTAATCCTTTGGTGGACAATCGTCTCCGAGGGCAGGAAGAGATGATCTCGGTGGAGCGCGAACTCGAAGGCCATTCCTCGGACGGGCTGCCGATTCGCGACGAGACCTTTGCTTATCTGGCGGTTCGGGTCGAGCGTGCCTATAAGCCGAATTCCTGGGCGGAAAACCCACCCGCCCGCACCCGTCGCATCGTCGGGAATATCGAAATCATGGAGTCCAGCGCGACGCAGGTCTCGGTCGTGAGCGCTTTCCATCTGCATTGGTCGCGGCCAGGGAATCCGAACTATCTCTACGCGGGCCAGCGCCGCGACCAGCTCACGCGTGTCGAGGACGCTCCGGCAGGCGAGTGGCGCCTGCTTTCGAGAGAGGTGGTTCTCGATATGGCGGAGATCGAATACCCGACGCTGGGCCTCTTCTTCTAAACGTCTCTAAGCGCCTCTAAGCGCCCAAGAGGTTAGAGCGAGAAGCGCCCTTGGCCGCGCACGAGAGGCAGGTCGAGGGAAGTCCGAATGCCCGGTGCCGCCGCGCAGACGAGTGGGATCGCATTCACGCAGTTCATTGCGGTCCAAACCAGACCGGGCTCCGACGTGTCCGTCTCGAAGGGGCTGAGTGAGCATCGGAAGGACGGGTCGCCCTCAATTTCGACTGTGTATTCGAGCAGCGCGTCGTGCGCCCAGTCCTTATCGAGGTCCTTCGACATCTTCCAATACGTTTGAAATTCAATCGCGCGTCGGTCGCCGACCTTGCCTACGTATTCGAAATGTTGCCCCGCGACATGTCCTGCTTTGATGAGGCCCGCATGAATCGGCACGTCCTTTTTCGCGAGGGCGAACTCATGATGATGTTCGTAGCCGTCGAGTTCGAAGCCCAGGCCCGCGGCGATCATGTCCATCGATTCATAGAAGATCGTGCTCATCACGCCCATGAGGGCGGGCGGCTCTTTGACCGCGTCTTCGGCAGACATTCCGAAGCCGAGTTGGTCCATCACCATTTCGGGGCTTTCGCTGCCCTGGGAAAAATCACAAACTTCATAGACGGTGATCTTGTCGATGCGGCGGCTGAGGCCGCTCAATAGAAGAGGGAGGCGGTCGCCTGCGAAGCCCGGGTGGATGCCGCTTCCGTGGAAGGAGCTGCCGCCGGTTTTGCATGCGGCTTCGAGTCGACTCGCCAGTGTGGGATCCTTCACGAAGGAAAATCCGCTCGGCGTGATGAGGTTCTTACCCGCGGCGAGGATGCGACACATTTCATCCACATCGGCGAGGAGCGGCGCATAGAGGACGCAGTCCGCATCCGCCGCGAGGAGCGCGTCTCGGTCCTGTGTCGCTTTTACGCCGACGGGCTCAATGCCGGCAAGGGTGCCCGCGTCTTGTCCTGCCTTCGATTCGCTATGGACCCATACGCCGGCGAGGGAGAGCCGTGGGTCTTCCTGGATCGCGGCGATGGCATGGCGGCCTATGCTGCCCGTCGCCCATTGGATGATGCGGAGCGGACGTTCTGGCTGAGACATGCGGTTCCTCCTGGTCGGGGCGAGCGAAGCGGGGCCGTGCTCTGCTCGATCTGAGAGCGAGCTTTGCACAGCGAACGCGCGCTCGCTGCTGCGTTGAAAATGGGTTTCAAGCCCCTAACTTGGGGTGCAGCGATTATGCGCTTCCACTCCGGCTCCGCGCGACTCGCAGGGAAGGCAGGCGGATGGTTAAGCAAGCGGAAGCGGGAATAGAAACGGAAGCGGAAGCGCGGCTTCTCGACGGGCGACTCTGGGAGGAGTTCTGCGACGAACTGAAACGGGTAGGGCGACACGTTTTGCGTCCCGAAGTGCCGGCAGACCCCGCGACCCGTGCCGAAGGTTACCGCTACCTGACCCGGGTCCTGCGATCTTCCTTTGACATCTTTACGGAGCATGCCGATCCCGAATTTCCCGTGATCTACCGGCCCTGCGACGAGATGGTGAAATACGGCGGTGACGATCCTGACAAGTATCTACAGAAATGCGTGCTGTCCGCAGATTTCGAATATCGTATAACCGGGACGCGCGGCACGATTCAGTCCGTCAGCTTTCTGACCCAGGGCAGTAATTTTGGGGAAGGGGGGACGATGCTCCCGACTGGCTTTCTGGATACGGACTCTCTCGACGTGGATGAGGGCGGTCATTTGGAGATCGTCGTGAGTCAAAAGGAAAAGCCGGGGAACTGGTTGCCTATGACGGAGGCGACGCAGGCTCTGCTGATTCGGCAGACCTTTGGGGATCGCGCAAAGGAGTCGATCGCCGAACTCAGGATTGAGTGCCTCGGTGGGCGCGCGGCGCCGGATGCGCTCAGTCCCGAGCATTTCGCACAGGGGCTCAACTCCGCGGTCGGGTTTCTCGACGGAACGGTGAATCTTTTTGCCGACTGGACCGAGCGCTATCAGGCGCATCCAAACGCGCTGCCCCAGGAGGATCCTGAAATTACCCGGCGGGTGGGTGGCGATCCGGCGATCGCCTATTTCAATTCCTACTGGTCGCTCGAACCGGACGAGGCGCTCGTGATCGAGCTCGACCGCGTCCCTCCCTGTCGAGCCTGGAGCTTTCAGGTCTGTAACTACTGGATGGAGAGCCTCGACTACCGGTATCACCGCACGAACGTGAATAAGGAGACGGCCCATATCGAGGCAGACGGACGGGTGCAGATCGTTCTTGCGTCCGCAGACCCCGGGGCGCCGAACTGGATTACCACCGCGGGGCATACCCACGGTACGATGCTCTTTCGCCTAACGGGCGCGGATGAGACGGTGAAGCCTGCGACGCGCGTTGTTCCCCTTGGAGATCTGAGGCGCGAGCTCGAGGGCTAGCCTGCGGCGTTCGCAGCAGCCGTCTTGCCGGCCTGCCGGCCGAAGAAGCTGCCGCCGCCGATCGACATTCCACTCGCGTAATGACTACCGGAGCGGGTAAGTCCTGCGGATGCCCGGCCCGCTGCGAAGAGGCCCGGCACGACTGCGCCGTCCACCGTTAACACCTCACCGCTTGCTTGCGTGTCGAGCCCGCCCAGAGTAAAGACGGCCCAGATGCTTTGGTCGACCGAAAGGTCCAGCGCGGCATAAGGCGCATTGTTAAGCGGGGTGACCCATTTGCGCGCTTTCTTGAAGGTGGGGTCCTCTCCGTGCTCGGCGGATCGGTTGTAGGCCTCGACGGTATGCGTGAGGAAGCTCTCGGGAATGCCAAGCGCGGCTTCGAGTTCTTCGATCGTTTCTTCGACGGCGAGGATTTTGTACGGCGCGAACATCTGCGCTTCGTCGTACATGGATTCGTCGACGATGAGATAGGCGGTTCCGTCGGCCTTCTGCATGATCGCGTCGGTGACTCGCCCGTGGTAGCAGTCTTCGTTGACGAACCGCTGGCCCTGGGCGCTCACGATGAGCCCCTTGATATGGTTGGCAGGGGGGAAGAAGGGCGTTGTCATCAGGCCCTCGCTCATGTTGATCGCGTTGCCGCCGACGCCCATGCCCATGCGGATGCCGCTGCCATCACAGCCGTCGGAGCCAATGGGGAATCGACATCGCGCCAGGTCCGGAGCGAATTTCTCCACCATCTCGCGGTTCTTGATGAAGCCTCCGGTCGTGAGGATCACGCCGCCGCGAGCGCGGATGCCAACGGTCTTTCCCTCGATCTGGGCGAGCACGCCGCAGACGCGCCCGGTTTCGTCCTGGATCAAGGTCTGAACGCGGGTGTCGTTCTGAATCTGGCCGCCCTCGCGCTGGAGAGTCTCGATCATTTGTTCGATGAGGTAGGTCCCCGCACTGCCTTCGCGCTTCGGCTTATGGCCGCGGGCGACGGGCTTGGCTTCCTCGGAGAAGGGATGGGCAAGCTCGTTTCCTGAATAGATCAGGCAGTCGTCGGTCGGCGGGTAGATTACTTTCTCTTCGTAGTAGGTGTCTTTGAACTCGACGCCTATGCTCTCGAAGAAAGCGAAATGCTGGAGGCTTTGTTCGCAGTAGAGACGAACCTTTTCCGGATCGGCCATGGGTCCCGCCGCGCTCATGACATGGGCCGTCATGTTTTCGAGACTGTCTTCGAATCCCGCCGCTTTTTGAACGCGAGTTCCCCCGCCGAAATAGATCGTTCCTTCTGACTCGGCCGTCGCGCCGCCGCCGCGGCTGGCGCGCTCGAGGATGAGGACTTCGGCTCCGGCGCGTCGCGCTTCAATCGCGGCGGCGCCGCCGGCGATGCCGAAGCCCACGACGACGACATCAAATTCGCCCCACCAATCGGAGATCGAAGCGGCGGAAACGGGGCGAGAGGGCTCGAAGGGCTGGTCAGAGGCGTTCTCGGGCATGGGATCTTCCTTGCGAAAAATGGGAGTCGGCTAGGCAGGAGTGTAGACTCGAAAATCCGGCTGGGGAGCCCCGATTTCTCAGCGTCGCATGGGGCGCGCGATTCGGCTTCGATTCGATATCGTGAGGGGGATCGGCGTGGCTTCTCCCGCCGCAAGAGAATTGAGACGATGTCGAGCTTTCCTACAAGACCCGAAGAATTGAACGCTGATCGACTGACCGAGTATTTGCGGAGCGCGGGGGTCTTGGGTGATGCGGCCGTCTCCGAGGTTTCGTCAAAGGTCATCGGGACCGGGAAGATGGGCGAGAACGTCCGTCTCTCTCTTTCCTACGACGGTGATCCGGGCGAGGCGCCGGCCACGCTCGTCGCGAAGTTGCCCGCAACAGATGAACGGGCGCGGGCGATGGCGGGGGGCTCGGGCGCGTACTACCACGAGGTGATGTTCTTTCGCGCGCTTGCGGATCGGACGTCGATGCGGACGCCGCGGATCTACGCGAGTGAACTCAGTGAAGACCGTACTTCCTTTCTTCTGCTCATGGAGGATCTGAGTCCTGCTGAGCCCGGCAATCAGCTGGTGGGCGCTTCGCGAGCGGAGGCGGAAGTTTCCCTCGCGGAGGCGGCGAAGCTTGCCTCCGCGTTTTACGGAGACGAGGGGCTGGCGGAGGTCGACTATGTGGTCTCCGCAGCGAAGGATGATGGGGGTGCGATGGGGCAGGCCTTGATGGAGCAGTCCTGGCCCGATTTCGCGGATCGATATGGGCATGGACTCTCCGCGGAGTGTCTCGCCTTCGGTGAGCAATACGCCCCAAAGCACTCGCGATTTGTGATGCGATACGACGGGGCAAAAACCCTGATCCACGGCGATTTTCGGAGCGAGAATATTCTCTACGCGGGAGGGACGGCCGCCATCGTCGATTGGCAGACGACTTCAGAGTCGAGCCCCCTTGCGGACGCCGCCTATTTTCTGGGCGGGAGCCTAGAGAGTTCAGATCGCCGCGACTGGGAACGTGCTTTGATCGAGCAGTACCGGCAGAATCTCGAAGCGGGAGGCGCGGTCCTCTCGGCGCAGGATTGCTGGGATCAGTATCGCGAGTTTTCGATGCACGGACTGATGATTACCGTACTCGGGGCGACGTTCAGCACCCCGGATGAACGCAGCGATCGCATGTTTTTGGCGATGATTCAGCGCCATCTCCAGCATTGCATCGATCTCGACGCGGCCGAATTTCTGGCCTAATTCCGTAGCCTCGGCGTCGGTTTCGATTGATTTGGATGGGCGATTGCGAGTTGAGTAGACTCTTCGGCATGCAAGCTCCCGCATCGACGCAGCGCACTGGACTCACAGAGGGCTGGTCGCTTCTCGGCCTGCTTACCCTGGGCATTTTGGGAATGACTGCAGTCGTACTCGGGCTGAACGGGACGGGGGAGCTTGGCGTTCGGGCTTTGATTCGGGCGACGGCGCGGAGCTCGCTTCTGCTCTTCTGTGCGGCGTACTCGGCTTCCGCTCTACTTCGGTTCTGGCCTCGGCCTGCGACGCGCTGGCTCG
Organism: Myxococcota bacterium; assembly: GCA_045106235.1. GTDB lineage: Bacteria > Myxococcota_A > UBA9160 > UBA9160 > UBA4427 > UBA4427. Next base: position 172,330 of record JBGCEJ010000005.1, on the reverse strand, counting down.
TTCGTAATCGTCGCGGGGTGGGGCTTGGCTTTGCGGTCTCTCACACGGTCCACTACGCGGCGGTCTACGCGGTTTCTCAAATCAACCCCGAGCAGTTTTTCGACCGCGAAGGGCGGAGTCTGACGGATGTCGTGACCGTCGGACCGGTCTTGATGCTACTCGCGATGGTGGTGCTTTCTTTCGACCGTACACAAGCGTGGGTCGGTCGCCGTGGTTGGCAGAGTGTGCATTGGGTGATGAGCCTCGGCTTTTGGCTGGCCTTCACGGCGTCGTACGGGGGGCGAACCGTAGAGGACAGCGCCTACCTTCCCCCTGCGCTGCTCCTTCTCGCCACGATGGGACTGCGGATTGCCGCGTTCATCGCGAAGCGCGCTCCGCGATGAACGCATGCCTCGGCGCCGCCTCCCTCCCGCGTAAAGGGCCGGGCGTTAGCCGATCTTTCCAATCGCCATATCCGCGAAGGCTTTGATGTTCTCGACCGGGTTGCCCTTGCCGAGGGCCGGGACCGGGACGACGAGACGGCTCACGCCGAGATCCGCATAGCGTTCGGCTTCGCTGAGATCATTTCCGCGAGGCGCCCACATTGCGGTGACTTCGATTTCATCGCGGTTTCGCCCCGCCTCAGAGCAGGCCTTGTCGAGCTCCTTGAGCATGGGGGCAAGTTCTTCTGCGGTCTGTGCGACGGCGAACCAGCCGTTTCCGTAGCGGGCGATGCGCTGGAGCACCTTGCCTTTCATCCCGCCGATGATGACGGGGAAGGGATCTTGTACCGGCGTGGGATTGCTCTTGAAGCCAGTCCATTCGAGGAAGTCGCTCTTGTGTTCGACAACCTCTCCGGACCAAAATTTCCGCATCGCCTGTACGTAATCGTCGAAGCGAGCGCCGCGGCGTTCGAAGGGCGTCCCGGCGGCGATGAATTCCTCGCGCAGCCAGCCTATTCCGACGCCGAGCATGAATCGCCCGCCGGAAACAAAGTCGAGACTGGCCGTCTGCTTCGCGACATAGAGGGGGTTGGCCTGGGAGAGAATATTGACGCCGGTGCCAAGCCGGATCGTTTTCGTCTGGGCCGCAACCGCCGCAAGCGCGATCAAGGGGTCGACGAAATTCGTTTCCGGTTCGACCGCCATTTTCCCGTTCGGGCTGTAGGGGTACTGCGAGGCGTAGTCCACGGGCACGATCGTGTGTTCGAAGGTCCAAACGGATTCGAAGCCGAGACCTTCGCAGAGTTGGGCTGTGCCGATCATGGCTTGGACATTGGGGACAGCGACGTTGACGGGGATGAGGCCGATCTTCATGGGAGGCTCCTGTTTGATGTGCGGATGGAAGGCGCCGCGGAAACTACCTTAGTCCGTCCCGTGCGGATCGAGTCCCAGGGCAACTCTGAGTCAGGGGCGATCCGTCTTGAGTTCGGAGGCGACGCGCTCGGCCTCGGCGAGTACGCGAAGAAGGTTCTCGCCGAGGACCTTGCTAATCGTACTCGCGGAATGTCCACGGTCGATCAGGCCCGTCGTCAAGCTGGGGAGCTGGCTGATCTCCTCCATTCCGATCGGCATGCTGGCGACGCCGTCCCAATCTGCACCAATCCCAACATGGTCCGGCCCGGCGATTCGGAGGGCATGATCAAAATGGTCAAGGAGGACATCGAGTGAGGTTTGGGGGACGGGATGGGCCTGGAAATGGGCGGCGACAAGTCGCCGGCGCGCTGATGTGTCTCCGGCCGATTCGCGGGCGATGGCTTCAAGCCGGGCACCGTGCTCTGCGAAATAGGCTCGGGTAGCGTCGCGGGCGGTCTCATCGATATAGGCCGGATAGAAGTTGATCATCACGACTCCGCCATTCGCGGCGAGCGCGCGCAACATTTCGTCGCTCATGTTTCTCGGATGATCCGCAAGGGCACGGGTGGATGAATGCGACGCAATCACCGGCGCCGTCGAAACTGCGAGCGCATCCATGAAAGTCTTGTCCGAGACATGCGAGATGTCGACTAACATGCCAAGTCGGTTCATCTCGCGGACGACCTGCCGCCCGAACTCGGTCAGTCCATTATGCAAAGGTTCGGGGACGGACCGGGTTCCTGAGGAGTCTGCCCAGTCGGTATGGAAGGAATGCGTGAGGGTCATGTAGCGCACGCCGAGCCGGTAGAAGTCGCGGAGCGCGGGGAGGCTCTCTTCGATGATATGCCCGCCCTCTATGCCCATGAGGCTAACGAGTTTGCCCTCCGAAACGGCATCTCGGATCTCGCGGACGGAGCCGGCGAGGGCGACGTCATCGGGGTAGCGCGCTGCCATTTGATGGACGGCGTCGATGCGTTCGAGAGCCTCTCGGAGAGCCGCCCCAGGCTCGTCCTGTTTTCCCATGTAGATGGACCAAAACTGGACATCGAGCCCGCCCTCACGGATTCGGGGCAGGTCCATATGCCCGTCTTCGCGCGCATGTCGGTCGCCGAAGTCCCAGGTCGGGTCTTCGAAGCGGGGCGTCGTGTCGGAATGTCCGTCGATCACAATCGAGTCGAAGTGGAGATCGCGCGCCTTCTCCGCGGGAGTGGCACAACCCAGCACGAAAAACAGCATCGCGAACGGGCAGGCGACGGCCAAGTAGAGGTCGAGGCTGACGGCTTCGCGAACCAGAGTGAGCGGGGCGGGGCGGGGGAGCGGTGACATCAAGCGGGGCCTCCTGTCTGTGATCAGGGGAAGTCTCGCGCGAGGATACCGCCGTTCTGGTCTACGTCGCGCGAATAAAGCCGAGGACGACAGACGCGAGCGCTTCGCCTTGGTCTTCCTGCAAAAAATGGCCGGCGTTTTGGATCTCGGCGTGGGGTTGGGTCTTGGCGCCGGGGATTCGTTCGCGGAAGATCTTTTCAGAGGGCTTGGTGAGGGGATCGCCGTCGCTGAATGCAGTCAGGAACGGCTTTTCAAAGCGCTCCAGGACCTTCCAAGCCGCCTCATTATCGGGGATCGCCGGGTTGCCATCCTTCGCGGGGACCAGCAGGGGGAACACGCGGGCGCCCGCCTTATACGTCTCGTCGGGGAAGGGCGCGTCATAGGCGGCCTGAACTTCGGGTGAAAGGTCAGTTGTGGTCGCCCCAGCGATAATGCCGCCGATGGGAAGCTCAGGTGCCTCCTGAGAGAACTTCAGCCAGGCGTCGAATTCCGCGGAGAACGCGCCGCCCCCGACGGGCAATCCCGTGTTGCCCGCCACGACGCGGCGAAATCGCTCTGGATGCTCGCCCACTAGGCGCAGACCCAACAGGCCACCCCAGTCTTGGCAAACGAGCGTAATGTCGTTGAGATCGAGTCGGTCGAAGAGCAGCGTGCGGAGCCATTCCACGTGACCCGCATAGGTGTAGTCGCTCTGATGGATGGGCTTGTCAGACCGACCGAAGCCGATGAGGTCGGGAGCGATCACGCGATGCCCCACCTTGGCGACGATGGGAATCATCTTTCGGTAGAGGAAGCTCCACGAAGGCTCGCCATGGAGCATGACCACGGTTTCGCCGCTGGCTTCGACCTCTGGCGGCCCTGAGACGTCGACGTAATGCATCCGGAGTCCATCGACCTCGGCGTAATGCGGTTCGAAGTCATAGCCAGGCAGGTTCTCGAAACGTGAATCAGGTGTGCGGAGACTCTCAATCATGGGATTCCTTTCGGGAGGGCGCGGAGATTCAGGCGGCGCGTTTCAGGAAGAGCGCTTCAGATCGCGGAACGGAGAACAGTGCTTAGCAGGACTTGTCCGCTGCAGCCTGAACAAGCGTCAGCTCTGCCGGGGGCGGCACACTGAGGAGGGGCTTCGATTGCTGAGGCTGCTCCGGGTTTGTGTCCGCGCGCACGATTCGGATGTCGGGCAAGTGTTCCGCGCCACACTCCGAGGGGAGGGCAGGAAGATTGTTCGCAATCAGAACTTCAGGATGGGCGACTTTCCAGAGTGCGGATTCGCGCGCGACCACTTGGCGGATTGCGTCGGCGCTTTCGTTCTGGCGAGCGAGGCGTTCTGTCACGCGCTGCGAGGCACTCGGGCGCCGGGGAGAGCGTGTGCTCTGTTTTTGAGCTCGCTCGCTAGGGAGGCGAATCTCAGCAAGGTAGTTGCGTGTCCATCGGCTGTTCGGCGGTGTCGAAGGCTCGGGGCCGAGAGCCAGCGCATACCCCGCGATTCCGAAGGCGTGTTGATCCTGTGCAGCGGCTGGAACTGCGGCCAAGAGGAGCGGCGAGACAAGGGCGGCCATCAGCGCGGCGGGGCGCATGAATCGGCTCACGCGGTTGACGGGCGCGCGACCGTGGGGGCTGGTGATCATGTCTATCTCTCCTGTGCGGCGGAAGTGTTTGCCGTTCTTGAAGAGGAGTACGCAGTATCCCGAGCATGGTTACGGGGGGACTCGGACTTCTTGCTCGGTGCGCCTTTGCAGGGGGACGCGGCCTTGGGCCCGGCCCGAGCCCCGGCGTGCTGAGGCAATTCGGCGAGGGCTTTGACGTCATGCCCTTGGCCTTCCACCGCTTGAGTCTGCCTCGGTTGCGGAGTCCCTCGTCCGAATTCTTGGCGAAAAGGAGCGGCCTCGTATCCCGCTGGCTTACGCGGACAGCACGCTGCCGTTTCTCTGTCCCTTCCGGGATGATCTCTCGATGAAGAATCAGCAATTCGACCTGACGATCCGCTGCTCCAACCTCATCCTGGGCCGGACGAAACAGCGAGTCGTGCAATATGCGCAGCGGCCGGTTCTAACCTTGCAACCGGGTTGCTGATTGCCCCGCGGGCTATTCTGCTGCACGGAGCAGGATGCCGCGCTGCGACTAAGCGTCAAAACCGCTCTCTAGGGACCGCGATTCTGCGGCCACTGTGCAAAGCTCTCGTCGTGGGCCGTAGGCAAGGCGAGTCCGCTGATCCCCGCTGTTATGTTGCTCAGAGGTCCTCGTTCATGAACCCCGCGAAGTTCGCCGCGCGCGTCGCCCAGTCGGCCTCGGAGTATTTCGTGCCGGTGCAGGTCGGGGAGGATGCGGAGGAGCTCCGGCGACGAGGCCATATGATTCTCGTTGTGATGACGGTCTGCGTCTTGGATCTGGTCTGGAGTGCCGGATACCAGGCCGTCCATGGCTCACCGAAATTGGCGATGGCGGCCGCCGCGTTGGTGCCCTGCGCTTTGAGCGTTGCTTTCGCGATGCGAAGAGGGGCATCGATCCGGGCGCTGACGCAGGCTTCTGCGATTCTCTTCTACGTGTCGGCGGTGGCGATCACCTGGTTGACCGGTGCGCTCTGGCCGGGTGGTATTTATTTTCTGGCTCTCGTTCCTGCTGTTTCGGTGGTGTTGCTCGACCGAGAGGCGGGTTTGCCCTGGATGTTGATTTCCTTGGCCAGCTTCGGCGTCCTAGCAATCTGGACCGGCGCTCCTGGCTTTGAACCCGTGATCTCGTTTACAGAAGCGGAAATCCACGCGGGCAATTTTCGAATTGCGGTGATCCTCTCACTCGTGATTGGATCGATCGCGAGCTTCTACGCCGGGCTCTACAAGCGGACATACGACTCGTGGCGCGAAGAAGCCCGAACGGTTCAGCTTGCGGAAGCGCGGTTCCGAGCGATTTCCGAGAATGCGCATGACCTGATCGCCGAGCTGGATGGGGACGGTGTGATTATTTACGCGAGCCCGGGATACGAGGAGGCGATCGGCCGTTCGCCCGACCGGGTCGTGGGCCACCGGCTATTCGACGTGGTGGACCCTGAGGATTTGGACGCCGCTCTGGCGTATTGGCAGACGCTGATGGAAAAGGGCGTGGTCCGCCAGCGGCCGCTCCGGTTCGAGACTGGGGACCGAGGGATTCGTTGGCTCGAGGTCACGATGCGGGCTTACCAATCGCCCGAGGGCGAACGCCGGATCGTTGCGGTTTCGAGGGACGTGACGGAGCGCCTCGAGCATGAGAAGCGGATGCGGCGGCAGGACTCGCTCGCGACGATGGGGACGATGGCCGCAGGCGCCGCGCATCAGTTGAGCAGCCCGCTCACTTCGATGATTGCGTCGGCGCAGTTCGCCAAACTCGGCCACGGGGGGACGCTCGACCCGGTGGTGCGTGAGATGCTTGACCGCATCGAAGATGAAGCGGCTCGGAGCGGACAGATTCTGCGCTCGATGTTGAGTTTTGCGAGCGAAGAGCCTTCTGAGCGCTGGATTGAGTCTATTCACCCCGTCATTGACCGGGCTGTGCATGCGGTCCGAGATCACGGCGATGTCGGGGCGGTCGAGATCGTGATCAGCCGCTGCGCCGGCTCACCCATGGTGAACATGAGTCCCATCGAAATCGAACAGGTCTTCATCAACTTGATTCAGAATTCGATTCAAGCCGGGGCGACAGTGATCGTCATCGGAACCGTGATTGATGCGGAGGGGACGCTGCGGGCGACGGTGAGTGATGATGGCTGTGGGATCTCTGAAGGTGCGCGCGAGCAGGTCTTTCAGGCGTTCTATACAAGTCATCCGGGCTCGGGCTCGGGGCTTGGTCTTGCGATCGCCCGCGAGATCATTGCCGAACACGGAGGCGAGCTGCGCATCTTGGGGGCAGGCGACGACGGGACGATGATGCGCGTCGAACTTCCTCTCGCTCATGAGGAGCCACCGCCGCTTTTGCAGTAGGGGGCGGTTTTCGGCGAGCGCATCTTCCGTCTTAGACAGCTAGTCTCTCGACCCGGCCGGGCGCATCAACCCATTTTTTGTTTCGTTCGGCCTGAGCCTTTAAACGAGAGGGAGAGTTGGATGTCGGATGCGTTGGGTGCAGTCATTGTCGGGACGGGGTTCGGTGTGCTCACGCATCTGCGGGCGATGCGCAACGCGGGAATCGAGGTCAAGGCGCTCGTCGGGCGGGATCTCTCGAAGGCCCAGGAACGCGCGAAGCTCTTTGAGGTTCCGCACGGACTGAACTCGCTGGATGAAGCGCTTTCGCTCCCCGGCGTTGATCTCGTCGCCGTCGCGACCCCGCCGCATTCGCATGCGGCGATCGTGTTAGCCGCAATTGCGGCGGGGAAACACGTTGTTTGCGAGAAGCCTTTCGCGCGGGACGCAGCCGAGGGGCAGAGGATGCTGGAGGCCGCGGAACGCGCGGGCGTCGTCCATTTGCTCGGCACGGAATTTCGTTGGTCCACGGGGCAAGCCCTCGCGACCCGGGCAATCGCTGAGGGGGTCATCGGCGAGCCGAGGCTGGCGACGCTTCTTTTTCAGATGCCTGCCTTGGCCGACGCGCGGGCCGAAGTGCCCGCTTGGTGGCGCGATGCAGAAGAGGGCGGCGGCTGGTTGGGCGCATATGCGTCACACACGATCGATCAGATTCGCACGACCCTCGGCGAGTTCGAGGGCGTCAGCGCCTCTGTGCGGACGGTGGCGGAGCGCGCTGAGGATTTGCCTTGGAGCGCAGATGATTCCTATACCGTTCACTTCCGCACAAAGAGTGGAGTCGACGGGATGCTCCAGAGTTCTTCTGCCGCACGCGGGCCATTCGCGGCGTGTACGCGCTTTGTGGGCTCGAAGGGAACACTCTGGATCGAGGGGGACCGTGTGGGCGTCGCGGACGCGGAAGGCGAGCGCTTTCTGCCCGTTCCTGAGGATCTCGTGATGCCCGCGCCCGAACCGCCGCCGGGTGAACTTCTCAAGACGAGCTACGACATGCTGCATTCGATGGGGATGGATCTGGGGCCGTTTACGCGACTCTATGAGGTCTGTCGCGATCGAATTGCAGGCAGAGAGGTTGCGGATGATCCCCGCGCCGGGACGTTCGAGGACGGCGTGGCGATTCAAACCGTGCTGGATGCGATTCGACAGTCTTCCCGCGAGAAGCAATGGGTGTCGATCCGCTAGGGACGATCTGCGACGAGCGCTAGCGGAGAGATTTTCGCGGCCCATGCGGTTTTAGGTTTGATGCTAGTCGACTGCGATCTTCTTGCGCTTGTCTTGCATGTTAGTTTCGGGTTTCGGCAAAAAGACGAGTTGCGGTGAGGGGGATCACCGTCACTGGTCGTCTCCAGCCGAAGAGCTAGCTCATGGACAATGCAAGACTCTTCTCGTCTCCGCTCACACGTTTAACCGAAGCGCGCCGATCGTCCGCGCTCTTCGCGACAACGCTCTTCTCTGTCGCCACGCTTTGTGCACCGGCTGCGAGTGCCGCGCTTCGCGAGTACCGAATGCAGTTTCAGCCGAGTCCTTCGAGCGATGCGACGGGCTATACGATGCATATCGGAACCGAATCCGGCGATTATCAGGCCGAATTCGACCTGGGCTCGCCTCCGCCGCAAGGTGGGGAGGTCATTTACTCGCTGGATCTCGAGGATTCGGTTGATCTCTTCGTCGCGCTTCGCAGCTATGACCTCGCAGGCGAGACCTCTGCCTTTTCGAATGAGGTGCGCGTCTCGGCCATTCCGGTGCCCGCTCCGCCGCCGACGACCGGCGGCAGCGGCGGTGATGATGGTGGCAACGGCGGTGGTGACGACGGCGCGAACGGTGGGGATACCGGTGGTGGCGACGACGGCTCCGGTGGCGATTCCGGTTCGAACGGCGGCGACTCGGGTTCCGACAACGGCGGTGATTCCGATGGCGGATTCGGCGACGGCATGGGGAATGGCGACGGCACGCCCGTGCCGCTGGATGGGGATGTGGGCCTCGGCCTGGGGATCCTTCCCGGCGGATTCTTGTCTCAGCTCTTGGGAGATCAATCGCTTGAAGCGCTGACTTCAGGATCTCTCGCGGGGAACGCGTCGATCCATCCTAGTCGATGCGACCTGGACGGCGATGATGATCTTGATCTCGTTGTTGGCTTTGACAAGCGCGGAAAGGGAAACGTCGCGATTCTTCTGATTGAAGATGGCGAGGTGGTTCAGCAGCAGACCTTCGCCGCGGGGACTGAGGCGTACCGCGAAAAGAGTGGCGCGACTTGGCCTGCATGTGGTGATCTGGACGGAGACGGTCGCGGCGAAATCGTCGTCGGCTTCGGCCTGACGATGCGCGGCACGGTTCAGATCCTGGACGATGTGTCGACCGGTCCTCAGCCTCTCATTCATGAGAGCACCGATGTGGGCGGCTTTATGCAGGTGCCGGTTCCGCGGCGCTACTGGGGTCCGATCTTTCCGGCCCTTGGTGATGTGGACGGAGACGGGCGTGACGAAATCGTCGCGGGTCTCGGCCGAACAAGCATAGGTCGCATCGTGGTTCTGGATGATGCAAGGAGCGGCTTCGAAGTCCATGCGGGCAACGAAGGCCAGCGACCCTGGCTCGATATCATGAAGCTCGCACGAAAGACGCGCATGCGTGCCATGCCGGCTCTCGGTGACTTCGATGGCGACGGCAAGGACGAGATCGCCGTGAGTTTCGGAACGGGAAGTGGAGGTCGGGTGGCGATCCTCGACGACGCAGAGCGCGGATTCCCGACTCGAACGGATGACGTCTGGATCGTGACGGCGGGCCGTGAGGGATACCAAGCGGACGATGGCGCGACGCGGTCTGCCTTTGGCGACCTGGACGGGGACGGTGTGGACGAGCTGGTCGTGGGCTTCATGCGCGATGGCGCTCACGAAGTCCAAGTCTTCGACGATATGTTGTCGTCGATGCGGCCGATGGGAGGCATGGACGGATTCGTCGCCGCGCAGACTGCGGATACGGTCGTCTATCCCGCGCCGCTGGACTGACTAGATCGTCCAGGAGCTTGGCTCCACGCATTCCTAAGGGATGTAGGATGAAGCGGGCACTCTCGAAAGAGGGTGCCCGTTTTTCATTCAAGAGCCCTCAGCCTAGAGCCCTCAGCCTAGAGCCCAAAGGGCTCTTAGTTAGGAGCCCTCAGCGTAGAGCCCAAAGGGCTCTTAATTAAGAGCCGGCCTGCGCTGTGCAAGCGCGTCTCGCCTTGCTCGGATCGCGGCCGCGCCGTCATGTTGTGGCACGAGTTCGAGGTATTGCGTGAGGTCTTCGATGGCCGCATGGATGCAATCCATTTGCTCGAGCAAGAGGCCACGGTCGCGGTACTCGAACGCGGCGTAAGGCGCGAGTGTGAGGATGCGATCAAAACAGCCGAGCGCCCCAAGTCCGTCGCCTTGTCTTAGGTAGAGCATCTTCATGTTATTCAGCATGCGGATATAGATTTCATGTTCGCTGGCCGGTCTAAGCCACTGAGCATCAAAGGGGACATCGCCGCCCGCTGCGGCCTTGAGCCGTTCCGCGCAGTCTTCCAGGCTTAGGGTTCGACCGAAAAAGACATCGACGATGATTTCCTGCTCGGGGGCATCCGCGACCCCGACGATTTTGGCAAGGAAATGCCCCGGAAAGCCGACGCCGTAGGCTTCGAACCCGAGGCGTCGCGCGACCTCGACGTAGACGATGGAGAGGGTGATCGGGAGACCCTTCCGGCGAGCAAGGACTTCGTCCAGGAAGCTGTTCCGGGGGTCATCGTACTGTGCTTGATTTCCGCGGAAGTTTTCAATCTCGAAAAACACGCGGTTGAGCGCATCGATGCGTGCAGTGGGAGTCGTGGCTTCATCAACGATCGGGCGCGCGCGGTCGACGATCTCTGCGAGGATCTCAAGGGTGGAATCGATATCGATTTCCGGTCGCGCTTCTGCAGCGACGACAAGCGCTCCCTCCGCGAGGCCAGGCGCGCTCTCGGCGTTCTGCTTCATTTCCTGAACCAGGTTTTGGAATCGTTGAGATATTTCGCTCTGCACGCCGATAGCTTAGTCAATCTCGGGAAGCGGGGACCACCTCGAATGAAAGCCGATCTCCGCTTCTCTCGACAATAATTTCCGCCGATTTCCCGGCTTGGAGCGCCTGGAGCGCGTAGGTGTAGTCGTAGAGGTTCTCGATCGTCCGGCCGTCCGCCCGGACGATGATGTCGCCACTCTGGATGCCGGCCTTCTCGGCGGGGCCGTCGGGAGCCACGCCCGAGAGCCGAACGCCCACCAGGTCGGTTTGGGCGTAGTCGGGGATCGTCCCCAGAAATACCCTGAATCCCGAGCGGGTCTGTTCCGCTGCGGGGCGCTTCTGCGCGGCGTAAGCGGGAGGCGCTTCGGCGCGCGAGAGCTCTTCTGCGATATCCCGGACCAGCCGGGCGATTTGGGCGGTGCCTTCGAGGTTGAGTAATTCGAGTCGGTCACGCGGGGTATGGTATTCGCCGTGCACACCTGTGAAAGCGGCTAGGACGGGGACGCCTTGGGTGTAGAAAGAGGTCACGTCGGTGGGCAGATACGCATCTTGTTGCAGCGCGAGCTTGAGAAAGCTGTCTTCCGCGGCCGCTGCCACGAGGTCAGACCAAACCGGGCTTGATCCGAGGCCTTGAAGAATCAGTTCTTCGCGAAGTCGTCCGACCATGTCGAAGTTCAGGTAGGCGACGGGACCCCGTTCTCGGGAATGGGGATTGATATTCGCCCGCGTCCAAGCATTTGAGCCGAGGAGGCCGAGCTCTTCGCCAGACCAGGCGGCGAAAACAAAGTCTCGGCGGCCTATGTCTTCACCCGCGTTTCGCGCCGAGGCGAGGGCCTCTGCGACTTCGAGGAGCGCCGCTACGCCTGATGCGTTGTCGTCTGCGCCCCCATGCATTTGCCCGATTTCCGGCGTCGTAGCGAGGGAGCCCGTCGTATTGCCGAAGCCCAGATGGTCGAAATGCGCGCCGAGCATGACCGTTTGCGCACTCGGAGCCGCGCCGACTTGGAGTCGGCCAAGGACGTTATGCCCGGTCGAGCGCGCGGTGCGAAGGTCGATTCGGCCTCGGATTGAGATGGGTGGGAAGGGCGAGGAGGGAGAGACGGGAGAAGCGGCGCGGGCATGCGGGTGAGGCGGTTCGCCGTTCTGGGCCGCGATAAAGCGCTGGTTCGTTTCTTTTTGCAGCGCGTTGAGCGACCAGGCGGGCGCCTCCTGGGCGGCCTTGAGGAACGTTTCCGCAGCCGAGTCTGTGACGGTGAACGCGCCAATACGAGTACCCGCGAGCGAAGCATCGAAGCGGAGGGGCACAAGCTGCTCGCGAATCGAGCTGAGGGGGCCGCTCAGGAACAGAATTCCTCGTGCACCGTGGTCTCGGGCCACCATGGCTTTGTGACGAAGGCTGACATATCGCTGCAGGCGCTGTCGCGTATCGCCTTCGATTTCGGCCGGCATCCCTCGGAAGACGAGTACCCAGCGTTCTTGGACATCAATTTGTGCATAGTCGTTGACGGCGGGGCCGCCGTTTTCCGCGGGCGCCACAACGCCGTATCCAGCAAAGACAATCTCGGTTTCTTCGATGGGGTCGGATTGGGAAAAAGCGAGGGGCTGCCATTCCTCGCCGACACGGAACGAATGAGATTTAGATTCGCCGCTGGCGGACGCGTGTGAGATCGCGAGTTGATTGTTCGGCCCGAGGTCGATGCCAGAAATGAACTCGAAGGCATGACTGAATGCGGCGCCACCCTCGGTTTCGTCTCCTGCCGGCACAAGGCCGAGGCCTTTCATCGCGGCCTCGATATACCGGGCGGCGCGTTCCTCGCCGCGGCTTCCGGTCATGCGGCCTTCCATCGCGGGGGCGGTTAAGGCAGCGACATGCGCCTTGAGGTCGGCGGGGCTGATTTCCGATAGGGTTGAGGGCGCCGCGTCGAAGGTGTCGGCCAAGCCTGTCGCCGCCGAGTAGTCTCCGTCAGAGGCAGGCTCTCCTGTGGCGCAGCCCAGCGCGATTCCGAGCAAGGCGCCCACTGCGGCGGGCTTGGTCACGGACCACTTTGATCGGCGCATCGGAGTGAGGCGCATCCGAAAGAGGCGCATCAGAGCTCAAGCGCAGCGTGAAAGCCGTCGTTCATCGCCCCTTCGAGATAACTCACGCCGCTCACGTCACCGATCTCACGGATCGGAACGCCGCTTTCGGCCAACGCCTTCGGAATATCGGGGTTGGCGCCGAGGCCCGTTGCGAGGATGACCGTATCCGCGTGGACAACGCAGGGTTCTTCGGCTTCGTCTTTCTTGCGGATATCGTAGGAAACATCTTTGGGGCCGATGGATCGGATATGCGCGTTCGCGACGAGCTTTACGCCGTGGGCGCGAAGGTCGCCGAGTGCTTTCCAGCGCCGGGGATGTGCCATCTCAAGACCGAAGCGCGGGCCTTCTTCGAGGATCGTGACCTGGCGATTGCGTTCAACGAAGAACTCGCCCAGTTCGAGGCCGACGAGTCCGCCGCCGACGATGACCACTTCCTGGCCGACGGGCATGTAGGCTTTCGATGCTTCGCGGAGGAGGGTGGGGGAGCTGCTGATGCCGGTGAGACGGCCGGCCTTGACCGCCACGCGTCCAAAGAGCGACAGCTTCTTTGCCGCGGCGGGGTCGCCTTGGCCTGTGAGCAGCGTTCGCAAATCGTCGCCGTCGAAGACATGGTCTCGGTCGATGCCTGGAAGCGCCGGCTTTCCGCGGCTTGCGCCGGCGGCGACGAGAAGTTCGTCGGGCGCGATTTCGCGAACGAGATCGGCGGTCACTTCCGTGTTCAGGCGGACGTCGACGCCCAGGTTGCGCACTTGATGTTCAAGCCAGTTAAGCAGCCGCTCGTTGGGTTCGTAGACGAGGGCGGCGAAGCGGAGCGTCCCGCCGAGCTGGCCCGATTTTTCGCAGAGCACGACGTTATGTCCGCGCAGCGTCGCGAGTCGAGCGGCTTCGAGACCCGCCGGACCGCCGCCTGCGATCAGGATGCGCTTTGAGGTCGCGGCTTTCTCGCGCTCGGCTTCGCTGAGCTTGTCTTCCTTGGCCGTGATGGGATTAACGGCGCAGCGCACCTGGCGGTCGAAGAAGGGCTGGGCGACGCAGGTATAGCAGTAGATGCAGGGCCGGATTTCTTCGGGCTTTCCCGCAATCAGCTTGTTCGCGAGGGCGGGGTCTGCGAGGAGCTTACGCCCCATGGCGATCACGTCTGCTTTGCCTTCGGCAATCAGCGCATCCCCGCGCTCGGGCTCGATGCGGCCGACGGCGATCACGGGGATTTGGACGTGGGATTTGATCTGAGCCGTTTCGCTTTCAAATCCGCTTTCTTTGTGGACGAGCGGGGCCAGGGTGAATCCGTCTGCGGAGGTCGAATCGGAATAGGCCGAGACGTGGATCGCATCGGCTCCCGCTTCCTGAGCGAGTTCGGCCGTACGCGCCGCATCCTCGGGCTCGATTCCGCCTTCGACACCGAACTCGCGGCAATCGAGGCGCACCCACATCGGGAAATCATGGCCCGCTCGCTCCTTGGCGGCGCGGATGACCTCGCATAACAGTCGTGCGCGATTGTCCCGGCTTCCGCCATATTCGTCTTCGCGGAAATTCCAGGCCGGAGAAAGGAATTCGGAGAGCAGGTAGCCGTGGGCTGCATGGATTTCGACCGCATCAAAGCCTGCGCGCTTGGCGCGCTCGGCGGCGCTGGCGAAGACATCGATGACCCAGGCAATATCTTCCTGATCCGCGGGTTTGATTTCGGGTCGTCCCCCACCGCTCGCCGCCGCCATGAGGCCGAGTTCTTCCCGGGAAAGGTCCTTGCCCATATCCATCTTGCCGCGGAAGCGCGGGAGCGAGGGCATCAGGACCGGCCGGCCCTGTTTCGTATCGACGCGGGCGATCTTGCCGTGATGCACAAGCTGGAGGGCAATTTTGGCACCGTGTTGATGCACCCGGTCCGTCATTTCGGTGAGGCCCGGTAGGTAGTCGTCGCTCGACACAGCGAGTTGGCGCTCGGCGGTCGCGCCCTGGGGATAGGCCACGGGGCAGACTTCCGTGATGATGAGGCCGACCCCGCCCCGCGCGCGCTCTTCGTAGTAGGCGATGATCGGCTCGCGAGCATGGCCGTCTTCTTCGGCAATTTCGACGCCCATGGCGGCCATGGCGATGCGGTTGCGAAGGGTCATGCCACCAATGGTGACGGGGGACGTCAGATGATCGAACACGGCTATTCCTCACTCAAAACTTGAAGCTCGAACGATAGCGGCGCCGGGGCGCCCGGGCGCGTCGGATCTTCGCGCTCTAGACTTTCGAGCTTGAATTCCAAGGGGAAGGGGCGGTACAGATGGGAAAGCTTGAGGGCAAGGTGGCGATGGTGACGGGGGCGGGCCGCGGGATTGGTCGAGGCGTGGCGCAGGCGCTTGCCGCGGAAGGGGCCTCGATCGGGCTCGTTGAGATCGATCCCGAGACCGCGGCGGAGTCCGCTCACGCGCTCGAAGCCGAGGGCGCGCGGGTCGCCTTGATTCAGGGTGATGTCGGACGGCGGGAGGACTGCGAAGGGGCGGTGGCGCAGACGGTGGAAGCCTTCGGGGGGCTCGACATTCTGGTGAACAATGCGGCTTGGACGCCGACGCCCGGTTTGATGTTGATGGAGTTCGATGACGCGACGTTTGGGCGGGTCCTGGATACGAATCTCTGGGCCACCTTTTGGTGCATGCAGGCTGCTCAGCCGCACCTGGTCCGCCGGGGCGGCGGTGTGATCATCAATTTCGCGAGTGGTTCCGGGACGAGTGGCAACGTGGCCCAGGGGGCCTACGCGGCAGCCAAGGAGGGGATTCGCGGCCTCTCCCGGGTGGCGGCTCGGGAATGGGGGCCTGAAGGAATTCGCGTGAATATCGTTTGTCCCTTCGCGAACTCTCCCGGCATGATCGATTGGGCGAAGCTTGACCCGGAAGGGCATCAGGCTGCCATCGAACAAATTCCACTCCGCCGCGTGGGCGACTGCCGTGACGACGTCGGGCGCGTGGTGAGTTTTCTCGCGAGCGATGACGCGAGCTATGTCACGGGGCAAACAATGTGGGTCGATGGTGGCTCGGGCTCGGTCCGTTAGGCGGGCTCGAGTTCGACGGGAATTCCGTTCAAGACGCTGGTCCCGGAAGGCATATCGACCGGCGCATCGTCGACCACGAGGTTGGCGTTCACCCCAGGCTTTGCCCCCGCGACCGTGAGCTGCACGCCCGGCAGGTCATGGCCCCAGCCGTGGGGCAGGCTGACGACGCCTGGCGCGATTTCGTCCGTCACTTCGACGGGGACCTCGATGCTGCGAATGCGGCTTCTGAGCTTGGCCCGGCCGCCGTTTTTGAGTCCGAGGCGAGCTGCGTCTACGGGCGACACGTAGAGCGTGCAGCGATCTCGCCCTTTGACCATGCTCGGCAGGTTATGCAGCCACGAGTTCATGGACCGGATATTTCGTCGACCGATCAGGGAGAGCCGGGGATCGGGTCCTGCGGCGATCCAGGCGTTCAGTCGCGGTAGATCGTCGAGGATACGCTGCGGCGCGAGATCAATTTGCCCGTCGGGCGTCTGAATTGATTCGGGAAGCGATGGGGTGAGGCGGCTGAGCTCAATCCCGTGGCGGCTCTCTTTGACCTTTTCGAGGGTGATGCCGTCTGGGCTCTGTCCGAAACCGTCGCCGTAGAGGCCGAGCCGGAGAAGCAGCTCGATGAGGCGCGCTGGGCCGGGCGTTTCGCCGAGCGCCTTGCTGATGGCTTCCGGGTCGAGTTTGCCCGCAAATGGACTCCGGTCGAGCACGCGGGGAATTAACTGCCCCACGACGAGGGCGTCCACCTGATCGTCAGAGAGCGCGGCAAGTCCCATCATGCGCTTTCCGAGGCCGAGGAGGGTTTGCCAGATGGGCTGCATTTCGGCCTTGGGCTCGAGCGCGGCGGGCGACCATTTTGCCACGTTCTCGACCGCGAAATGCATCAGCGCGAGATCGTAGGTGTCGTGTTCGAGGGGGGAGGTGGGAGGGAAAATCAGATCGGCGTGTCGCGTGGTTTCGTTGATGTAGTAGTCGAAGGCGACAACGAATTCGAGGCGATCCATCGCGGCGGCGACGCGCGCCGAGTTGGGGGCGGAGGCGACGGGATTTCCTGCGATGATGACGAGCGCGCGGATGCGGTCTTCGCGCTCGGATTCGATTTCTTCTGCGAAGGCAGCGACGGGCCATTCCCCGAAGACTTCGTCGAAACCAGAAACAGGCGTCTTCGCGCGGCCAAACTTAACGCCTTCCTCCGCGGAGGGGCCGGCGAAGGCCAGGCTCGCGGCTGGCTTTGGGAAAAGGAGTCCGCCCTCACGGTCGAGGTTTCCCGTCACGATGTTTAAGAGGTCGATCGCCCAATGGGCCAGGGTCCCGAAGGTCTGCACGCTTGCGCCCATGCGACCATAGACTGCAGCCCGGTTCGCATTCGCAAGGTCCCGCGCCAAGTCCCGAATCGCATCCGCGGAAATGCCCGAAGCGGGCGCCACTCTTTCAGGGGGGTACTCGCTCGCGATCTCGCGAATCCGGCCAAGGTTTCGTGCGAAATCCGTCGCCGCGCCGAGGTCGATGCGATCTTCCTCGAACAGGACGTTGAGCAGGCCTAACAAAAAGGCCGTATCGCCCCCCGGTCGAATGAAATGATGCACATCGGCCAGTTCTGCGGTCTCCGTCCGTCGCGGATCGACGACGATGATCTGACCGCCGCGGGCTTGGAGCGCCTGCAAGCGCTTCTTGATTCCGGGGGCCGTCATCAAGCTGCCATTCGATGCGAGTGGGTTCGCGCCAATGATCAGCAGTGTCTCGCATCGCTCGATATCCGGAACGGGCGTGTTGAGGAAGCCGCCATACATCAACCCGGCCTGGACCCAGCGCGGCCAGGTGTCGACGGATCCCGCTGAGAATTGGCTCCGCGTCGGAATCGCGGTCTGGATCACGTTCCAGTAGAGCAGCGACTGGGCATCATGGGTCGTTGGGTTCCCGCGGTAGAGGGCGATGGCGTCATTGCCGGCTTCTTCGCGGATGCGGATGAGCTGTTCTGCGGCGAGATCCAAGGCCTCGGCCCAGCCAATCGGTACGAAGCCGTTCTCGGTCTTGCGCATCGGGGTCCGCAGGCGGTCTGGGTCGCTGTGAAGTTCTGAGAGTGCATGGGCCTTCGGGCAGATATGGCCGCGTGAAAAGGGGTCCTCGGGGTCGCTCTCGATCCGCAAGACTTGGTTGTCCTGGGTCTTCACCCGGATGCCGCAGGTGGCTTCGCAGAGCGTGCACGTGCGATGAATCCAGCGAGGGTCGTGCTTGGCTGGGTTGGCGGCGTCAGGGGTGTTGGCGGCGTTGGGAGCGGGCTGTGTAGTGACCATCTGGGAATGCCTCCTGGTCGATCGCGTGGGGCGACCGGGCTGAGTTTGCACGAGGCCCGCAGAATAGACATATTTGGAACTACGTCTTGGTCCAATTCTGGGCAAATCTACGGGGCCAATGTGATGGAGAGACCCTTCGCGATGCGGGACCTTCCTCTGGATGGGGAGGGGCCGCTCTACGACCAAATTTATCGCGCGATGCGGGACGCGATTCTGGGCGGGCGAGTCGAAGCGGGGACTCGGCTGCCGACCACCCGAGCGCTTGCGCAGGAGCTCAGTATTTCACGCAATACGGTGGTCTCGGCTTTCGATCCCCTTCGCGCAGAGGGCTACGTGGTCTCGCGCGTGGGCGCTGGGACATTCGTTGCGACGCAGATTCCAAGCCAGGCGGTTTCCGTAGAGGCAGGCAAGCGTGACGCCAGCTCCGGCACGAAGACGCCGGCTGCACCTCGTTTGTCAAAGTACGGGCAGAGGCTTGAGCGGCAAGCGCCTCGGGAGGCCTATGATGAGGTGTTAGGCCTTTCGGAGCTGGTACATGATTTTCGCCCTTGTGTTCCGGATCTCGACCGGCTGCCTTACGAAAGCTGGCGGCGTCATCTCGTCCGCACAGCGCAGTCGATGCCGAATGAAGATTTCGACTATGCAAATCCGGAGGGGCTTGCTTCTCTGCGGACGGCAATTGCCGCGTACCTGGGCCGCGCACGAGGCATAGTCTGCGATGCGGATGAGATCGTCATCGTGGGAGGAGTTGCTCAGGCGCTGGACCTCACGACGCGCGTTCTCTTGGACGAAGGCGACCACGTTCTCCTTGAGGATCCACACTATCTGGGCGCGCGTCGGAGCTTTGAGGCGGCGGGCGCTCGAATCGTACCGGGACGTGTCGATTCGGAGGGGTTGGACCTGACCTCCGTTTCAGCAGAGGATCGCGCGGCCTGCCGGATGGCCTACCTGACACCGTCTCATCAATTCCCGAAGGGCTCGGTCCTGTCTCTCTCGCGTCGTCTTGAAGTCCTGGCATGGGCGAATGAGGCGAATGCGTTCGTTCTTGAGGACGATTACGATTCGGAGTTTCGTTATGCGGGACGCGCGATTCCGTCGCTGAAGAGCCTCGACGAGTCGGACCGCGTGATCTACGTCGGGACGTTTTCGAAGACGCTCCTTCCCGCGCTGCGGATCGCCTATGTCGTCTTGCCGCGTTCCCTGGCGAGTTTGTTTCGGACCGCGAAATGGGCTTGCGATTGGTCCTCTCCGAGTTTCGAGCAGGCGACCCTGGCGCGGCATCTTGAGAGCGGCGAATTCGAGCGCCACCTGCGCCGGGCACGGACGCTCTATGCGGAAGGGCGCCGAGTGTTAGTTGAGTCGATCGACGATGAACTCGGAATGTTCGGCCCCGTGTATTTCGACAGTCAGGCCGGACTGCATCTGCTGACGCGGTTCGAGAAGGTGCCCGCGTCCGCCACGACGACCCTTGTGCAGGCGGGGCGAGTGGCGGGGCTTGGGCTCTATCCCGCGGCGCCCTGCTACGTCGGGGCGGTCCCTGAACACGCTGAATTGGTCCTCGGTTTCGGTCGTTTGGAGAACGCCGCGATTCGACAGGGCATTCGTCGTTTGAAGGGCGTCCTCGAGTCGGTGAGTGCCGCATAGGGCAATGGCGCAAGGCGGCCGTTCCTGCAGGATTTGGGCTGCAGCGGGCATGCGAAGTGTCTGCTTTAGGCGACAGAAGGCCGCTGCATTTTTGTCAGGACCCCCGCGGGACCACGAGGGGCGCTCGGCACCGGCGAGGCAGCCGCGTGATGACCTGCGGGGAATGAATCTTCGGCACGAGGGTTGCTATCGAATGAGGGGGGCGCAGGATTCGCCTCGGCCCATAACACGAGGGAGAGCCAAAATGACGCATGATGAATTTGATTCGATCGACCCGACGGGTGAGGTGCGCGTGCGAAGGCTTCCCAGCCCCGGGATTGCGGCGGTGCTCGCCGTTCTGCTGCCGGGACTTGGCCATGTCTATTGCGGCCGGCTCTTCGCGGGTGCCTTTTGGTTCTTGATGATCAGCTTCGCATACTGGGCGATCATCGTTCCGGGCCTTCTGCTTCACGCGATCAGCATTTGGACGGCCTATCGCTCCGCGGAGCAGGTGGGGCAGACGGCTTGAAGCTCTTCGAAGGAGGGATTGGCCCATCTTCGGCTCAGTCCGGTCCGTCCAAAAAAGCCGTGATCTCAGGGGGTTAGCATTCCGGGCGGGGTTGTCCGCCCGCGTGAGCATCGGTATACCACCTCGTCCGGGCGGTCTCTTTGGAGGCGGCCCAGCCCGATCCCGGCGGCCTGTTTCGGCCCGCCACGGGTCTGCGGCAGAGAGGCGAGAGCGATGTTCCATGAGATTGACGATGTTCGGATTCAGAATATCCGGCCGCTGATTGCCCCTGAAATCCTGCTTGAGGACCTCCCGGTCAGCGCTGAGCAGACGAAGGTCATCGCCGAGGGGCGAGCCGAAATCGAGCGAATTCTTTCAGGCGAAGACGATCGCCTGGTTTTGGTCGTGGGCCCCTGTTCGATCCATGACCCGGAAGCAGGACTTGAATACGCTCGCCGCCTCGCGCCGATCCGGGAAAAGTTCAAAGACGATCTCTGCATCGTCATGCGCGTCTACTTCGAAAAGCCCCGCACCACCGTCGGTTGGAAGGGCCTGATCAACGACCCGAAGCTCGACGGCAGCTTTTCGATTCGCGAGGGACTTGAGCGCGCCCGGCAATTCCTGCTCGGCGTGACGGCGTTAGGCCTGCCGACCGGCAGCGAGTTTCTCGATCCCATCACGCCCCAGTTCTACGCGGATCTGATTTCCTGGGGCGCGATCGGCGCGCGGACGAGTGAGAGCCAGGTGCATCGCGAACTGGCTTCGGGATTGTCCATGCCTGTCGGCTTCAAGAACGGAACCTATGGCACGGTCCAAATCGCGATTGACGCGATTGGAGCTGCGGCGGGTGAGCATCATTTCTTGTCGGTGACGAAGCAAGGCATCGCGGGCATCGTGGCCACGAAGGGAAATCCCTTTTGTCATGTGATTCTGCGAGGCGGATCGAGTGGTCCCAACTTTGATGCCGACGCGATTGCTGGGGTCGAGGCACAGCTTGAAAAAGCGAACTTGCCCCGACGCGTGATGGTGGACTGCAGTCATGCGAACAGCGGTAAGGATCATGAAGTTCAGCCCGATGTCGCGAAGGCGCTCGCCGATCAGGTTGCGGGCGGCAACGATGCGATTTTCGGGATGATGATGGAGAGCTTCCTGGTGGACGGGAATCAGAAGCATTCCCAGGAACAGGGCAGCGAAGGCCTCGTCTATGGCCAGAGCATTACGGATAAATGCATGAGCTGGGAGCGGACGGAACCGCTCTTCGAGATGCTGGCGGCATCGGTTCGAAGCCGTCGCTCTTCTCGCTAGGCGATGCGGCTTTCGCGGCGGCTGGGTCGCTGGGGCCGTTGGGTCGACGCTTGAACGACGGCCAACTGAGTAATCCGAAGCACGCGTTGAAAGGGCAATCAAAGATGGCGGACCTGAATAACCTGGAGTTTTGCACGGCAGAAAAAGACGGCCGGATTCTGACGCTGACGATCAATCGCCCTGAGCGGATGAACGCGCTGCACTGGATGGCGAACGAAGAGCTTGCTGCGGTCATGGATGATTTCTGTGCCGATCCGGAGCTTTGGGTGGCGATCATCACGGGGGCAGGAGACCGAGCCTTTTCCGCGGGAAACGATCTGAAATACCAAGCGCAGGAAGCGGGCGGGGAACTGCAGGCGGGGCCGCCGACGGGTTTCGCCGGGCTTACGCAGCGCTTCGATAACCCGAAACCCGTCATTGCGGCGGTGAACGGCGTTGCGATGGGGGGGGGCTTCGAAATCGCCTTGGCCTGCGATCTGATCATTGCTTCAGAGAACGCTCTCTTCGCCCTACCTGAACCCAAGGTGGGGCTCGCAGCGCTCGCGGGTGGGCTCCATCGTCTGCCGCGTCAGATTGGTCTGAAGCGTGCGATGGGCATGATGCTAACGGGCCGCCGCGTCGGCGCGGAAGAGGGGGAGCGCCTGGGCTTCGTGAATGAGGTGACGGCGCCGGGTGAACTCATGGCGGCGGCACGGCGCTGGGCGGATCAGATCGTTGAATGCGCGCCGCTCTCGGTCCGAGCGACGAAGCAAGTCGCGATGGACGGTCTCAAGCACGGCTTGGTCGAGGATGCGATGGAAGAGAAATATCCCGCCATTCATCAGCTCTTCCACAGCGAGGACTTCGTGGAAGGCCCCCTCGCGTTCGCCGAAAAACGTGCTCCGAAATGGAAGGGGCGCTAGGCGCTTCGTTACACGCTCGCTCCGAGATCCACCTCTGCGAGGACCGTTCGCAGCACAGCGAGACCTTCATCGATCTCCTCCGCCGAGATGGTGAGCGGTGGCGCGAGGCGCAAGACGTTGCCGCCCGCCGAAATCACGAGCACGCCGCGTTCGCGGCAGGCGTCGATGACGGGGCCCGGCGCGCCCGGCAGGGCGAGCCCACGCAGTAGGCCTCGGCCGCGTGCTTCAAGGACTTTGCCTGGGCCGAGCTCGGCTGCGATGTCGGCGAGGCCTTGGCCGAGTCGCTCGCCCATGCTCTTCGCGTGATCCAGCACGTTTCCTGCGATGAGCTCGTCGAAGACCGCGCACGCCACGGCGCAGGCCAGTGGGTTACCGCCGAAGGTCGATGCGTGTGTGCCGGGCACAAGTGCTTTCGAGAGCGCGCGGGTTGTACACATCGCGCCAATCGGAATGCCGCCGCCCAGGGCTTTCGCCAGGGTCATCACGTCGGGGACAACGTCTTCTTGTTCGTGCGCGAAGAGCGTTCCCGTTCTTCCCATGCCGACCTGGACCTCGTCGAAAATCAGCAGGCATCCATTCGCATCGGCCAGCGCGCGGAGGCCCTTCAGGAAGCCGGGTGGGGGTAGGCGGATCCCGCCTTCGCCCTGAATCGGCTCGACAATGATCGCGGCCGTCTTGACCGAGAGCTTTTCTTGGACCGCGTCGAGGTCTCCCCAAGGCACGTGGTGGATCCCGGGCACGAGGGGTTCGAAGCCCTTCCAATAGGCGGGCGTGCCCGTGGCCGAGACCGTGAACAGGGTGCGCCCGTGAAAGGCGCCGTCGAAGGCGATGATCTCGAAGCGCTCCTCACCGCTCTTTGCGCCTTGGTCGTGATGATGCCGACGGGCGAGTTTGAGCGCCGCTTCGTTCGCTTCCGCACCGGAATTGCAGAAGTACACCGCTTCGGCGAAAGAGTGTTCGGTGATTCGTTCGGCGAGTCCGATTTGGGGCTCGGTCGTATAGAGGTTGGACACGTGCCAGAGCTTCTCGGCCTGAGCCGAAAGTGCCGCGCGAAGCTTGGGGTTGGCGTGGCCGAGGGTTGCGGTGGCGATGCCGCCCATCAAGTCAAGAAAGCGGTTGTCTTCTGCATCGAAAACGTAGGCGCCCTCGCCGCGTACCAGCGCGATCGGCTGAGGGGCGTAGTTTCCGACCAGGACCTCTTCGCCGCGGTGCGCGATGCCTTGATTCGAAGCGTCTTGTTTGGAAGGCGGGTTGGACCGAGATGTTTTTGGCATGGGACGGCTCAGCCTTTCTAGGCGGGATCGCGGGATCGCGGGATCCAGGGGTAGGAGTGGGGGCGCTTGCCCGAGGCTAGTTCCCGAAGCCCAGCTTTGCCAAGGTCGGTTCTGCCGTCTCAATCAAGGGGCCTGCTGTGCTCAGCAGGAAGTTTTTGATGACGGGTGGGGCGATCTCTGGCCGCAGCTCTTGGATTCGGTCGAGGCATCTCCGGGTCGAAATCAAATCGCCCACCGAGGCGTGGGCAATGGCCTGGAATATGATGAGGCCATAGGAGCTGGGGGCCAAGCGGACGGATTCGTCGATGGCCTCGATCGCATCCTCTTCGTCGCCCGCGATGAGATGTGCCAGGCCGAGCGTGTTGACGTAGGCCGCCCGCAAGGGGCTTCTCCGGGCCAGGCGCACCGCTCTTCGCGCGTTGCGGATGGCCAGCTCGCTATCAATATTGTTCATGCCGAGCAAGATGGCCGAGAAATGAAGCGAGGAGACATCGCTTGGATTCATCTCGATGGCACGCTCGAATTGGCCCGCGGACGCAGTTTTGTTGCCCTGCAAGGCGAGGCTAATTCCGTTCGAGCAGAGCGTGCGCGGGTCCATCGGATCGACGTTTTCGGATGCGGTCGCCGCGGCGAAAAGTCCGGCGACCGAGACCGAGGGGTCAGCGTCCCAACCATTCGCGAGGCGCTGATTGTACGCCAGGACCTTGCCGTAGTGGGGCAGAACGAAATTTGGATCGGTTTTGAGAGCGTGATCGAAATATTCGATGGCCTGATCGCTGATCTCCGCCGTAGACTGCATGCGGTCGATCGTCCATAAGCCACGCAACGAAGCCTGCCACGCGTCGAGATTTTCTGTCTCGATAGTGTTATGCCGATCGACCTCGGCGCGGATCAAGTTCGGGAAAAGCGTCGAGGCGATGTTTTCACTGATTGCCTCCTGGAGATCGATAACTTCCTCTTCGCCCGCTTCGAAGCGGTCGCTCCAGACGAGATTGCCGTTCCGCGTATCAACGAGATTCGTTGTGAGATAGTAGCGATCCCGCCCGCGCCGAACCGTGCCTTCAACACAGTAGGCGACGCCGAGTTCTTGGCCGACGGTACGGATATCCCAGGTCTTCCCCGCATAGGCCCAGGTTGAGCTCCTCGAAAGCACAGGAAAAAGGCGCCACCACGAAAGTCTTTGAATGAGGTCTTCGACGAGGCCGCGGCAAAACGGGTCGCGGAGCCCCGAGTCTCCGTGGGGATCTTCTGCGTCGATGAGGCTGTGGAAGGGCATGACGGCGATCGCCGGGCACGCTCCGAAGCCGGGTACATGGGCATCGTCGCGATCATCGGCATTCAGTGCCCCGCCGTATAGCCCCGCCGCCTCGGCGCGCGTCGAAACCTCCAGAAGCTCGTAGATCCGTGTGACATGGGTCTTGACCGTCGCGACGCCGATTCCGAGGGACGCACCGATTTCGGGATTACTGAGTCCCTTGGCAAGGAGCTCGAAGACCTCACGCTGGCGGCGAGTGAGCTGGCTAAGAGATGGGAGTTCGGAGGCAGGCATCGAAGGTCAGATTCTCAAAAGCTTTCTGGCGGGCTCTGCCTCATCCCGCGAGAGATGAGCGGGAAAAACGAGCGGTGAGGATACCAGGCTTGTGGCCTAAGCGTTGCCCGAGAGCGAGATTAATGATGGTTCTGCTTCAGTCGAGTGGCTAGGGCGCCCTCACCGGCGGCCTCCTTACGGGCGGCGGCAAAACAGGGGCAACTTGAACGCTATTCAGGCTAGAGCGCCCGAGTCTCGCCGACGGCGTCCCCGGCCCTGGACTTCACCCAATATGGCCGGACCTGCTGCCGTTTGCCTTTCAGGAGGACTTCTTCGAGGGGCTCGCAGTGGTAGTCATTTCGCGCGGCTTGCCAGGTGGCTTCGCCGATGATCACTTGCCCGGGGCGGGCGACGGCGGATTCAAGGCGGCTCGCGATATTCACGACATCACCGATGACCGTGTAGTCCTTGCGCTGAGGCGAGCCGATGTCCCCAACGACGACGCTGCCGGAGTTCACGCCAATACGCATTTCGATTCGGCGGACACCGTCTCGGGCTTCGTTAAGCGCGGTAAGTGATTCCTGCATTCGGAGTGCCGCTTCGACTGCACGCTGAGCGTGGTCGGGCATCGATAGGGGCGCGCCGAAGAAAGCCATCATGCCGTCGCCCCTGAACTTATCGAGCGTTCCGTCGAGGGCGAAGACTTCGGCGGTCAGTCGTTCAAAGACTTCGTTGAGGATCAGGATGACTTCACTTGGCGGAAGCCGTTCGGCCATGTTCGTGAATCCCGTGAGGTCCGCGAACACAACGGAAACTTCCCCTTCTTCAGCGACCATTGCGCCGGATCCCGCGCCGGGTGCTTCGAGAATCCGTTCGACAACGGCGGGAGAGCTGTAGCGTGAGAGGCGGACGCGCCGCTCTTGTTCCCTGCGCACGTCGTCTCGCAACGCCGCTTGTTCGACCGCGATCGCCGCGAGGAGCGCGACGATGGAGAGCGCCTGGAGCTGGGGCATTTCGAAAGGGTGGGTTGCGGATTGTCGGTCAACGTAGACGTAGCCGCTGACTTTTCCGTCCCGCAGAAGCGGAGCGCACATGGCGGAGTGGATCTCCATCATGATGACGCTTTCCGCACCGCCGAAGCGTTCATCCATGGCCGTGTCTTTGATCAGGACGGCTTGTTTTTCGTCAATGGCTACGCCCGTGATGTTTGTACTGATGGCGATGGGCGCATCGGGGATTCCCTCTCGATTTCGCATCGCCATTGGCTCGATCGATTCGGAGGCAGCATCATGAAGGCAGATTACGCCGCGTTCGACGGGGATATTGTCGAAGATCAGCGACAGAATGCGTTCCAGCGTTTCCGCCAGCGTTGTGCACGAGAGAAGGCTCTCCGCAGAGGCGCTCACGAGGCGCATCAGCTCTCCCGCCATTTCCGGCGTGCGAGAGATTTCCTCGCCGAGTCCAGAGAGGCCGCGCTTGTCGGAGAAGATCGGAGGGTTGCTTGTTAGGTCTCCGGCTGCACGCAAAAGATTGTCGAGGCCCTGAAGGTCGAGTACTTCGGTATGCCCGGACTCTGCTTTGTCTTCGTTGAAGATGACCCTCGCCCGGGAGGCTGCGGATTCGGGGCCGATCTCGACGTACATCCGAATGGTGCCAAGGTCGATTCGGTCGCCGGCGCGCAAAAGCTGTTCGTCGACGTGGAACGTGTTGACGCGCGATCCGTTCTTACTGCCGAGGTCGCGGAGAACCCAGCCTTCGTCTTCGAGTGCGATGCGGGCATGTTGACGGGAGATGCTCTCGTTCTGGAGCAGGAGGTCGCATTCGGGCGCGCGGCCGATGACGACCGGGCGATCTTCGATACTGAAGACGCGGTCGCGATCTTCATACTGGAAGCGTAGCCGGCAGAGAGTGCGATCTTCGCTCTTCAAACGTGGCATTCCTTTTTGTGCGTGTTAGGCCAATCGGGCGGGCCAGGCGAGAGACTGTGTCGAAAATGGGGCGACGCGAGGAGCGCAGGATTCATCTGTTCTATCGGCCTGAGGTCGACGCGGCTCAAGGGGGACACCGATTCCTAAAAAAGATCGGCCCCAGGGCATCCGCGCCGCGATACCCTGATCCCGAATGATAGAGGAAGCCCCATCGAACCCGAACCCAGCTGAACGACGCCAATTGCTGGACGTCTTGGCGCTTGCGTTTCGGGACAACCCGATGAATGTGGCGATTCATGGCCCTCGGCCTGGGCGGAGGCTCCGGGCGAATCGCGCGGGGCTGAGAGATCTGGTTCTCGATGCGGAAAAACCGACCTGGTCGCGGGTGATTCGCCACAACGGGAGGGTTCTGGGCGGACTGGTTGCCATCGCACCGGGCGGTTTTCCGCTTGAGCCGCCTCCGCTCAGTCGACTCATTGGGTGTTTTCTGCACCAAGGGGCGACCGAGATGAATCAATGGGCTCAGGTGACCGAGGCGCTCAGGGATCGCCATCCCCTAGAAGAGCATTGGTATCTCAGTGTTCTTGGCGTCTTGCCCGAGCGGCAAGGGCAGGGCGTCGGGGGACGTTTACTCGCTGCGCTCCTCGAGCGGGCGAGGCAGGATCAGCAGCCGGTTTATCTGGAATCGGACCGAGCGGAGAGTATTCGCTTCTACCGGAACCGGGGTTTCGAAGATCGGGCGGAGGTTGAGCGATTCGGCGTGACCTGCCGTTGTCTTGGGCTCGGATTTTCGGGAAAAATGCCCGATCTATGCGACTCCGTTCGCGAACTCTGACATAATTGCAGCTTGAACCCCCCACACATTGAGCATCGTTGGATGCTCCTATGGATGGTGCGCCATGAGTACGCCCCTTGGACCGGTCTCTCCGAATACTGCGGAAGAGCCGAACGGCCCTGCTTCGGGGAATACGGACCAGAATGCCTCGACTGCCGAAAGCGCAGCCGGTCCTCCCCCTGCCGAGTGGCGAAAGAGCCCGGTCCAGTCGGCGGACCCGCGGGTTATGCCTAGCACGCCGCCTTCTGCTTCAGTGCCTGCGTCCGCGCCTGCGCCTATGCCTATGCCTGTGCCTACGCCTACGCCTACGGCCGCGACCGGGGCCGCGGCTTCAGCGATCCCTGGAGCAGCACCCGTCACGCGCGCGAAGAGGATCGCTCCGAAGCGAGCCGAGGATAAGCGGCCGAAGCTTCGTGCGGACGATGGCCGCCTAGCACGGGGTCGAAAGAGCCGTGCTCGAATTCGAGAGGCTGCACGATCTCTTTTTCGCGAAAAGGGTTTTGATGGCGCGACGCTTCGAGAGATCGCCGCTCGCGCCGGGATGGGGGCGAGTTCGATCTATCGCCACGTGCAGAGCAAAGAAGAGCTCTTGATCGAAGAACTCTCCGAGATGCAGGAAGAGGCCTGGACGCGTTTTCGCGCCCTCGACGACCGGGATCGACCGACGGACGTGCGTCTGCGTGATTTCTTCGAAGTGCAGCATGCGCTGTTAGTCGCGGACCGCGATCTGACGACGATCGCTTTGCGCGCCACGACGAAGACGGAGGCGCGGGTCGCCAAGCGTGTTCTTCAGCTCTATGACCGGACGATCGGCTTGCTCATGGAGATTTTGCAGCGTGGGCGCCTGAAGAAGCATCTCTCGAAAGAGGTCGATGTACTCGAGACGGCTCGCGTGCTTTTTCATGTGACCAATGGTGCCCGGATTCCGTGGGCGAACGGGATGGTGAGCGACGAAGCCTGCCTTGCGTCGATCCATCAGGCCGTGGATCTCTTGTTTCGCGGAGTGGGGCCTGCCCGGTAGGGGGCTGCTAATGGCTACTAATAGCTTCTGTGGGTCGCTCCGGCCCGAGCGGGGCCCGCTGAATCCTGCCGACGCTCTCTGGCTTCCCGCTGCGTCGTGTTAGCCGGCGAGGGCTTCGCGATCGGCATCGGCTTCGACCTGCTTGAGCAGGGCTTTTAGCCAGCTCTCGTAGTCGGAACCCGTCCAAGCGCGATGGTCTCCGCGGCGGTAGGCCTCTGCGTTGCGATGGTAGTGCCAAGCGTTGATCCGGTTCGCGCGGGAGGCATCTCTTTCTCCGACCTGCTTGGCGGGCACGCCGGCAATGATCGAGCCGGCTGGAAAACGAGCGCCTTCCCGGATCATCGCTCCGCCCGCGACGATGCTGCCATGGCCGATTTCGGCGCCGTCCATCACGACCGCATTGATGCCGATCAGGCAATCGTCCTCGATGCGGCAGCCATGAACCGTGACGTGATGGGTGATGGAGCAAAAGTCCCCGATCTCGGTCGAGCTCCCCGCGCCGACATGGACCATGACGAAGTCCTGAATATTTGTGTAACGGCCGATCCTAATCTCATGGGATTCGGCGCGGAGTACGACGTTAGGCCAGAGTGAAGACTCTGCCGCGACATGCACTCTTCCGTAGATCTGAACGCCCGGAGCGATAAAGACGCTTGGGTCGATCTGCGGGGCGTTCTCGGAATCCGTCTCGCTATTCGGCGTCATTGTCTCACTCACTACTTGGTTTTGGTTTGGCTGATTTCGTCGAGTCGGTAGCCCGATTCCGCGAGAAGAGAGCCCACGCTATTCGGGCCCACGAGATGAAGTGCACCGACGGCGACCAGGATGGTCTGGCCCTTTCGCTTGGGGTCTTCGAGAAGGGGCCGGAGTTGACCGCGCCAGTTTCGATTTCGATCGTCGAGGAGGCGCTGGTAGAAAGGCTCGAGTTGAGGCAGTTCTTCGATGCCTTCTCTCGCAACTGCCTCAAGAGCGGCGACATCGGATACGCGCCAGGCCTGTATCAGCATCTCGATGCCCTCTTCAGTTTCATCGAGTCGCGTGAGGGTGTCATAGAGCATGTAGTCTTGAAGCGGCAGAGGCATATCGTCAAAGATTCCGAGCTGCTCCTGGAATGTCTCGAGTGGAATGAGGGGACGCTGACCTAACATGGCCATGATGAGCTGCTCGACGGCTTGGGCCGCTTTGTAGTCTGTTGCGGTGGTGGCGGATTCAATCAGGCCGACTGAAACGAACCAAGGTTTCATGTATCTCCGGACGTGGGGCGGCAATCCCATCGCGGTGACCGTCGCATCCATTTCCTCGAGCACTTTTGCCGTTTCTGGGCGGAGGACCGAGACGAGGGTCGTAGGCGAGTCGAGCATGACGGTATTGGCGATGAGATTGCTGACCGCTTCTTCTGTGATTTGCCTTGGGTCAAGTTCCATCACAATGGTGGAAGCCTCTTCGATGGCTTGCGTCGCTTCCGGCGAAAGCGTCCATCCTGAATCGGGGCCGAGGTGAATCGTGCCGAGGAGGACCAGGTTGGCTCCTTGTCCTCCGCTCACCCGGTAGAGCGGAGGGGTGTCGTAGTGCGGAGCGACATTGGAAACGGCGACCGCACTCCGTGCCGAAGTTTCCGTACCCGCGCATGAAGAGAGTGTTGCGGCAAGGCTGGCGAGCGCGATGAAGAGCGAGGCCGACAGCGCGGCGGACAAGGCGACGCTTGAGGCTCGGGTTTTTCCGGGCTCGAGCGAACGGGACGAAGAAGACGAAGTGTTGAGTCGGTGTACTAGATTCCGCATGGTTGCGATTCCCCCTGCGGCGGAGTCTATCGACCCCCGCGGTACGTTTGCTAGGGAATGAGAGTCGGAACGGCGATTTGCCGCCCGTATGTTGAGGGTTTGTGATGAGAGCGATAATTGTAGAAGCGCTGGGTGCGCCTGAGGATCTCGCGGTGCAGGATGTGCCGGCGCCGGCTTTGGGAGCGGCTGAGGTGCGGATCGCGGTGCGGGCGGCAGGCTGCAATTTCTCCGACATCTTGATGATGAAGGGGGAGTATCAGGTGAAGCCCCCGCTGCCCTTCATTCCTGGCGGGGAAGTGGGCGGCGTCGTTCTCGAAGTGGGGTCTGAGGTCAGCGGATTTTCGGTCGGAGACCGCGTGCTTTCGCGATGTGCGCTCGGGGGTATGCGGAGGAGGTCTGTGCGCCGGCGGCGACGACATTGCGGCTTCCTGAAGCACTTTCTTTTGCAGCGGGCGCGGCGCTTGGGACGGTGTATCCGACCTCCTATGCCGCCTTGGTTTGGCGCGCGCCGGTGAAGGCTGGAGAGACTCTGCTTGTGCATGCGGCGGCCGGCGGTGTCGGGCTCTCGGCGGTTCAGATTGGCAAAGCGCTCGGTGCTCGCGTGATCGCAACCGCGGGCGGCCCGGAAAAGCTCGAACTTGCTGGGCGCGCGGGTGCCGACGTTTTGATCGACTACCGAAACGAGGATTTTGTTGCGCGGGTGATGGCGGAGACCGACGGGCGGGGCGCGGATGTGATCTACGACTCGGTGGGCGGAGATACGACGGATCGTTCTCTGAAATGCATCGCTTGGAATGGTCGCCTGTTAGTGATTGGCTTCGCGAGCGGCGGGATTCCGGATGTGAAAATGAATCGCGTCCTGCTCAAGAATATTTCGCTTGTCGGGCTCCACTGGAGCGCGTATCCGGAACGAGAACCCGAAGCCATCGACGCATGTTTCGAAGGGCTCTTTGGGATGGCGGAGCGTGGCGAGATCGATCCCTTCATTTCCGCCTCCTATTCCCTGGATCAAGCGGGCGAAGCCTTGGCCGCGCTCGCGTCGCGGAAGACCGTCGGCAAAGTGGTGCTCGTGCCTTAGGTTGCGAGCGGGTTGCGAGCGGGTTGCGGTTGCGAGCGGGCCGCGAACGGCTTGCGAAGAGTCCGCGAAGGCGGAGAGCCTTCGACAAAGAAAGGGCCGGCGCTCTCTCGAACGCCGGCCCACTCGTGTTTGCCCTCCTCGACGGGAGGTTCCGTCGGGATTGCTCCTCGCGGATCTAGCTTGCAGTGACGGCCATGTCGCCGTGTTCGCCGGTTCTGATTCGGACCGCGTCTTCGACGGGAATCACAAAGATCTTTCCGTCTCCGATCTTCCCGGTCTGACACGACTCCTGAAGTGCAACGACCACCTTTTCCGCTTGGTCGTCGGGGACGACGATTTCGAGCTTGAGCTTGGGAAGGAAGTCGACCACGTATTCGGCGCCTCGGTAGAGTTCCGTATGACCCTTCTGTCGTCCGAACCCCTTCACTTCACTCACGGTCAGTCCCTGGATCCCTGTTTTGGCCAAACCTTCTTTTGCATCGTCGAGCTTGAAGGGTTTGATGATGGCTTCGATTTTCTTCATGCCGTTTCTCCGGTAGGCCGCTGCATCCGCGGGGGAATGCAGCGGCCGGTGGTTATTGAGGGTTTAGCTTTCGCTCGTGGCCAGCTTGCCTGAGGACAGTCCTGCTTCAGCAAAGGCGCCGCCCGAGTCTTCCATGGAGCCGGGGGATCCGCCGAGGTCGTAGGCATGCATGCCGTGCTCGCTGAGGTCCAGACCTTCGATTTCTTCCGCTTCGTCGACTCGGAGACCGATCGTCGCCTTGAGGCCGAAGAAGAGGATGCTTGCGGAGACGATCGTGAAGGCCGCGTAGCAGAGCACGCCGTAGGCCTGGATGCCGATCGAGTGTTCCGGGTTGGTCGAGAAGATTCCGACCGCGAGCGTTCCCCAGATACCGCAGGTGAGGTGAACCGAGATTGCACCGACCGGGTCGTCAATCTTGAGCTTGTCGAAGAAGAGGACCGATCCGACGACCAGGAGTCCGGCGATGAAGCCAACCAGGATCGCGCTGTTGGGGTTGATGACGTCCGCGCCCGCCGTGATGCCCACGAGTCCGGCGAGGATGCCGTTGAGCGCCATGGAGAGGTCCGGCTTCGAGCTGACGAAGGTGTAAGCGATCATCGCGCCGATACCACCCGCCGCTGCGGCGAGACAGGTCGTGACCAGGGTGAAGGAGGTCAGCGTCGGGTCAGCCGAGAGCACCGAACCGCCGTTGAACCCAAACCATCCAAGCCAGAGCAGGAAGACGCCAACCGTCGCCAGGGGCATTGAGCTACCGGGGATGGGCTGAACAGCACCGTTCTTCGCATACTTGCCAAGGCGTGGCCCGAGTGCGATTGCGCCGATCAGGGCGCCCCAGCCGCCGACCGAATGGACGAGCGTCGATCCGGCGAAGTCGTAGAACCCTGCGGCGTCAAGGAAGCCGCCGCCCCATTTCCAAGAGCCGGCCACGGTGTAGACCAAAGCGACGAAGACCGTCGAGAAGATCATGAAGGAGCCGAGCTTGATGCGCTCCGCAACCGCGCCCGAGACGATCGTCGCCGCGGTCGCCGCGAACATCGCCTGGAAGAGGAAGTCCGTCCAGTAGGTGTAGCCGCCGTCCGCGTAGGCCGGGGTGTTTGCCCCTTCTTCGAAGCCGGCGCCGATGCCGAAGCCCGCGAAGCCGAAGAAGCCGTTGAAGTCGCCGGGGTACATCAGGTTAAAGCCGACGAGGAAGTAGGTCAGGATGCCGCAGCAGATGATGAAGGTGTTCTTAAAGAGAATATTCGTTGTGTTCTTGGCGCGCGTCAGGCCCGACTCGACCATCGCGAAGCCAAGATGCATGACGAAGACGAGCGCTGCCGCCATCATCATCCAAACGTTATTCGCGGTGAATAGTCCGGGTGAGACTTCGTCGGCGAGTGCGACGCTCGGCGCGAGAAGGACTGCCGCGGCGAGGGCGCCGACCGTGCGTCCGGTACTTGCGCGTGAAAGAAGGGCTTTGCGAATCATCGGAATCTCCATTTGTAAGAATGAGCCAGTCGAGAAGGTCGAGAGGGGTCTTCGTTCTTCAGGCGACCCGGCGGCCCCCGCGCTGCGCGAAAACCGTCGAGGTCGAGTCAATCTGGTCTCAGGTAAAGCAATGGCCGTGCCAACCTCAGAAGGGCTGGGTAAACGAGTGCGAGGAGCGCTTCAGGGGCATTTCGTGCAGCGAGCGGGCCACATTGAGCACAGTTTTTGAGGGGCGGCGTGCCGAGGAGGGCCGCTCTGCGCGGAAGGCTGCTCGGTTCAGCATCAGCGCTGCCCAGACCGCGAGCAGCAGTGGCGCTGCGTCGAGAGCAGTCGGGGCCCGCCTGCGGGTTCAGCGGCTGGAACGCGTCCGGAAGAGTCCTTCTTGGACGACGGAGGCGACCAGGGTGCCGTCCTGGCGGTAGAAATGCCCCTTGGTCAACCCGCGCGCTCCGGACATGGAGGGGCTCTCCTGCGAATACAGAAGCCACTCGTCCGCGCGGAAGGGCCGATGGAACCACATGGCATGATCGAGGCTGGCATTCGCCGCGTCGGGGCTCAGCATTTCAATGGGATGCGGTCGGGCGGCGGTATCGATCAAGGTCATATCCGACGCGTAGGCCATGATGCATTGATGGAGGAGTGGCGATTCGGGGAGCCGGCCATTGGCTCGAATCCAAATGTCATGTGTCGGGGCTTGCTCGCCGCCGAAATAATCCATCAGCTCGACATGCCGACTTTCAATCGGCCGATCCCGGCCGACCCAGGTTTTCAGGAAGGGGTCCTCAGTCAGCCCGCGTTCCTCAAGTACGCGCCGCATAGAGACCTGCCAATCCTCGAGATCTTCGGGGGCAGGGACTTCGGGCATCGCGGCCTGGTGGTCGTACTCGGATTCTTCTTCGATGTGAAACGAGGCCGACAGCGTAAAGATCGTCTTGCCGTGCTGGATCGCGGCGACGCGCCGCGTCGCGAAGCTCCGACCATCGCGGGTCCGCTCAACCTGATACAGAATCGGAATCTTCGGGTCTCCGGGGCGCAAGAAATACGCGTGGAGGGAGTGGACGCCCTTTTCTTCGACAGTGCGCCCCGCTGCGATCAGGGCCTGTCCAGCGACCTGACCGCCGAAAACGCGCTGCCGCTTTTCGTTAGGCTGGGCTCCTCGGAAGAGATTCAGTTCCAGCTTTTCGAGATCGAGGTTGTCGACCAGGGCGTCAAGTGCGGTTTGCATGGGGCCTCTTTGCTGAGATGCCGGGCGGCGGCCTGAGCGTAGTCGATTCCCGGGGCTCCGGGGCTCTGCGAGCGATCGCGAGTATGGATTTCCGCTCCGGCTGGAGTCCTTGTACTCGATCTTGAGCGTCGCGGAAGCAAGCCGCAGGCCATACGCAACGCAAGCGCAGAGGCGCGGAGTTTTTTTAAGCCGCCTTCGCTCCGCGACGATGAGACTGCTGGTTCTTTGCCTCTATTCCCGAGTGTCGATGTCTCTACTCATCCCCTTATTCGCCGTGCTGATTTCAGCTGCCTTTGCGGCGGTGGGCTTCGCCTGGCGTTCGGATCGTCGAGCGGCAGAAACCATGATTGCGCTCTTTCTCTGTACGGGGTTCTGGGGCGGGGTTGAGCTGCTGACCGCCATGGCGACGAGTCCCGCCGAAGCCATTGGTTGGTTGCGTTGGGCGCCGCTTCCGGCGTTGTTGCTTGGGCCCGTGACGATGAGTCTACTCGCGGACATGCTTCCGCAGGTTCGCTCGAGCTTGAGCCGCGCGATTCGAGCAGGGTATTTTTTCGCGTGTGTGGCCGGCTTGACCGCGGGGCTCTCTCCCGGCGCGATTGAGAGCGTGACCCAGACGCCCCTTGGTGGCTGGATGCCTGAGTATGGCTGGTTGCTGAAGGGGCTGATTCCGGTTGGTTTTATCCTTCCCTTTCTTGCAGCCTGCGAAGCGCTTCGCTCGGCGCCGAGCCGAGCCGAGGGGGTAGACTCAGGAGCCGAACAGCGTGTGCAAAGGCGCGCGCGGCTGAGTGCTCGTGTGCTCTCCGTTGTTGTCGCGATCTCTCTAAGCGCTGCATTCCTCACCGAATTGGTCTTTCCGGTCCTCGCGATTCCTTCGCCGAGAATGGGTGCCTTGTTCGTTGCCACGGCGGCCGCACTGGCTTGGTTAGGCGTGCTCTATGCGTCCGATGATCTCGGCGCGACTTCCCATGGGCTGGCTCGTGCGATGCTTGCCAAGCTTCAAGATGGCGTGGTTCTCATTCAGCTCGACGGTGCAATCGTTTCCGCCAACCCGCGCTTTCAAGAAATGGCGGGCGTTCCGTTCCGGGAACTTGCGGGGGCACAGCTCGAAGAATGGGTGGATCTCTCGGCGGAAGCCTTATGCACAGGGTTCAAGGACCGCGAGGTGTCGATGCGGCGCGTTGGCGAAGAGGCGCTGCCGGTTTCTCTCTCCTCGACGCTCACCTCCGACCCAGCGGGAGGCGTGACCGGGGCAGTGATCGTGTTCCGAGATCTGCGCGAGATTGAATCTCTGAGGCGAAGTCTGCTGAGCTCTGGGCGTCTTGCTGCGATTGGCGAGCTCGCCGCGGGAATCGCCCACGAGGTCAACAATCCGGTGGCCTTTGTTCGCTCCGACTTGAACATGCTTTCGAGTCGGATGGAAGAGATCAATGCCTCGATCCAGGACGCCGCGAAGCTTGACTCCACCGAAGCGATTTTCTCGCGTGGGCAGCAGAGAATCGAACGGGCGCATGCCGCTACGGAGTTTGTGGCCCAGGTCGTGGGCGACGTGCGCGGCTTCGCCCATCTGGGTGGCCCGGGGCAGGGCGGCAGCGAGCCTGTGCTCTTGCTTGAAGTCGCATTGCGGCTCGCGCGGCTGCAGCGGGGTGGCGAAGTCGAACTCGAAATCCTGCGTGCAGAATCCTGCGAGCGCATCGAGTACGGGCAAGAACTCAAGCAGATCCTTCTCTCGCTGCTCCGTAGTTTGAGCGAGGCCGCGGCGGAGGGCGGGCGGATTGAAACCGCGCTCAGCAATACTGCGGATGCACTGTTGATTGAGATTAGCTGCGACCCCGTCGTGGGGCCGGCGGCCGCCGTGGTCGAACGTTTTGAGGTCGCGAGCGCCGCATCCGAAGAGTCTGAGGAAAGTCATCTCGAACTGGCGATCGCCGTGGGGCTCGTTCTGGAACTCGGTGGCGCGATCCAGGTGGACGCGACCGCTGAGCATCGCGTGGAAGTGGTGATCTCGCTTCCGCTGAGCTCCGAGGCCGCTGGATGAGTGTCTTCGCGGTCGTAAAAATTCTAACGGCTCTCGTATCGATCGGCCTCGGGGCAGGTCTCCTTGCGCGCGACCACGGACTGAAGGGGTACCGGCTGCTCGCCGCAGTGATGTTCTGCAACGCTTGGTGGTCGAGTGGCGAGTTCTTGATGAGCGCCGCCTCAAGTCCGAGTACCGCTGAATGGCTCATTCGAATGAATAGCCTGGGGATCGTTCCTCTGGGCGTGTTATGCATGCATGCCGCCCTGGAATTTTCGTCTGTAAGGGACCAACCGCTCTCTCGAACGCTGCCGTTCTTTTACGCATCTGTTGTTTGCCTTGCGCCGTTGAACATGTTTACTGACATCGCTTTTCGTGGGGTCGCGGAGAGTGCATTCTTTTGGCGGCCGCTTTTTGGTCCGGGAATCTTGCTTTCCTATGCCGTGATTGCGGCGCCCGTTTTTCTCACCGTTTTGAATTGGCGCGCCGTGATCGGGACTCCTGCGCCGGGCGGCCAGCGTGAATTGGTGCGCGTCGTATTTTTTGGGGTATCAGGAGCGCTCGTTGCGGGGACGACGACGATTCTGATTCTTCCCCAATTGGGAATCGACGCGATGAACACTACGTCGACGCTGCTTGCCTTGGTGGGGCTTGCTTGCGTCGATGTACTTCGTCGTTTGGGGCATTCTTTGACGTCGTCCCAGGCCTTCGCGCGCGAAATCTTGGATGCGCTGACGGACGGGTACGTTTTGGTCACGGACGAGGGGATTGTTCGGGACGTGAATCGCTCCTTCTTACGGATGGCGGGGACGACGGAATCACAAGCGATTGGGGCCTCGATCGAGGACTGGATCGAGGGGCTCGGTCGGAAAGGAGGAGCGTTTGAAACCGCGCAGCTGATGTCGTTGCGCGGGCAGGAAAATGAATCGGTCCCGGTCGTTGTTTCTCCGTCGATTGTCTCAGGAGCGGGGGTATCTCGCCTTGGACGTGCGTATCTGCTTCGCGACCGGCGCGAGGTGATTGATCTGCAGCGAAAGCTGGTGCGTGCCGCACGATTGGCGGCAGTCGGCGATCTCGCGAAATCGATTTCTCAAGCGATTAGTGCGCCCGTGCTGAGTGCCCGGCAGGAGCTGGAAGGTCTTGAGCTCGATTGGCGGACCATCGGCGACGTGATCTGCCTTTCGGATTTGGAAGCCCAAGCGAAGGAAGCCTTCGAAGAAGGCACCGAGCTCATCGAAGAATGTGCAGAGGGTGTCGACCGGATTTTCTCAATCGTCCAAGAGGTGGGTGGATTCTCCGAGGAGTCCACCGGTCCCGCGTTTCACACAGAAGGCCTTGACCATATCGTGGCTCGCGCGATGAAAGTGGCAGGCGTGCGTGCGGGCAAGGCGACCCGCATCGAAGTTCGGATGGATGAAGATGTCGAACTCTTCTGTCGCGCTTCGGAGATCGAGCGGGTCGTGATCAATTTGGTGGTGAATGCGATTCAGGCTCTTCAGGAGGGCGAATCCGAAAAGCCTCAGCTTTCGGTTGCCGTGATCGCTCAGGGACGACGTGTGCTCTTGCATGTCGAAGACAATGGGTGTGGCATTTCTGCGGATGTGCTCGATCGCGTCTTCGATCCCTTTTTCACGACGAAGCCGGTCGGCGAAGGGACTGGGCTCGGCCTCGCAATCTCGTACCATATTGTGAAGGCACACGACGGCGATATCCGAATCTCCTCGGAGCAGAATGGCGGCACGAGCGTGGCGGTCGAATTCCCCCGTGCCCCCCAACGGACTGCGCCTTCGGAGACGCTTGGGCAGGGGAAGGCCGCGGATCTGCACGTCGACCCGTCGGTCTAGATCACTCCGTCCGCCTAGAGGAGAGGCCCCCTCAAGTCCTTCCTCAGAGCAGCCGATTCGGGTTCGTAGGCCAACAGGCGAGTCTCAAGAGGCAGGCAATTGCGTGCCTCTGGGAAGCGATGGAGAGGAGTTCGATGCATCACTATCAGGACGAGATTCAGCTGAGTGCGCTGATGGTGGAGCCCATGGTGGATCGACTTCGGGAATGGCTGGCCGCGGGGAAGCTTGAAGGCGAAGACCTTGAAGCTGCGCTCGGTTTGAATGCGCAGGCGCTTCTTGACCATCCTATGGATCC
The DNA here is from genome assembly GCA_045106235.1 of Myxococcota bacterium. GTDB lineage: Bacteria > Myxococcota_A > UBA9160 > UBA9160 > UBA4427 > UBA4427. The sequence continues at coordinate 133,136 of JBGCEJ010000005.1, read as the reverse complement.
CGGGGACTGGGTGTCGCTGAGTGATGTGCAGGGGATGGTCGGGCGGATTGCTGCGGAAATCGGCGGTGAGGTGGGGCTTTCTGAATGGGCAAGGGAGATCGCCGCCGACTGGACCGCGAAGCCGGCCATCGCGAGCATGTTGGCGAGTGCGCGGCGGCTCCCTGACGCGCAGGGTTTTGCGATTTCTCAGGCGAGTTCGCTCCTCGTTCGCGATCCTGAATGGCAGTACACGGGTGGGGCTGACTCGTTTCGTGTTTGCTTCACTGGCTTTTCCGAGATCGGATCAGAGTTGAAGTCGATGTTAGGCAGCCTGTTGTCGAAGCTCGCTGAAGAGGTCTCGTCGCGGCCGTTTGACGTGCGCGTCGCTGGGCTTGATGGTGGAGACTTCCTGATCTTCGGGGAAGCGGAGGGCGTCGTGGCCGCGGAGGCGGAGAGCCGGCTTCATCAGGCGGCATTGATTCCGTAATTTGATTTCCTCGACCGTGCGAGGCGTGCCAGCTGAGACCCCGACAGGTCGTTAGCCGCGAATGCCTACGAGTTGGATCATCGGGCCGGTGGGCATTTGCGCCGCCTCGAGTTCGATTCGGGCTTCGATCTGGAAATCGCCTTCACCTTCTTCGTCGATCAGTGTCTGGATGATCTCGTATTCGAGCTCGCTTTGGCTTTCGATCCGGGTCCAGTGGCCTCGCCGCGCTTCGGGGTCGATGCGCAGCGTTTCCTGTGCCTCGAAAAGCGAGGCCGCTTCGGTTTCGATCGCGGCTGCGTCCCAATCCTCGCCTGAGAGGCACATCGCCGCCGCTTCAAAGTCGCGCTTGGAAAGAGCGCGGATGAACTGATGCATCTCTGCTCGAGCGCGTGCATCGAAGCTCTTGCGGTCCAGCTTGCGAGGGGCCCGGTTCGGTCGTTCGGGCTCTTCTTCGGCCGTCGGCTGATTCGGGTCGACGAGGTTTTCCCACTCTTCGACAAGGCTTGAGTCGACGCGGGCAAGAAGGGCGCGGAGAAAGGCGATGACTTCAAGGATTTCGTCGTTCCGGGCAGATTCCGGCAGATTGCGAGCGAGGGTGGAATGGGCCTGGCTGAGGTAGCGCAGGAGTACGCCTTCGAGGCGCGCGATTCCGTAGCGCCGTACGTAGTCTTCGAAAGAAAGGAAGCCTTCCCAGATCTCACGGACGATCGATTTTGGGCGCACGGCGTCTTCACCCACCCAAGGGTGATGGGCCGCAAAGATGTCGAAGGTCGAGTAGAGGAAGTCCGCATTGGGCTTATCCCAGGTGACGCCTTCGAGTTTTTCCATGCGTTCTTCGTAGGGTACGCGCTCGGCTTTAAGTTCGTTGATGAGGTCGGTCTTCCTTTGTCGGACCTGTGCGTCGAGGAGTGCGCGGGGATTTTCGAGGATGGCTTCCACGACGGAAATAACATCAACAGCATAGTCGGGCGAGTCGGGTTCGAGCGCTGCCACCGCATCGATCAAATAGAGCGAGAGCGTATGATGGAGATCGAAATCGCTCTGCAGGTCTTCCGCGACGCGCGCCAGGGCGGGGCCGTTCGGCTGCTTCTCTGTGCGGACGATCCCTGCCTGTCGAAGCGCGCGAAATAGGACCGCGGCTTCGCGACGGAGTCGCTTGCGGCGAACCGGCGTCTCGAAACTGTGGTTGATCAAGGCGATCAGCTCGCGGTAGCCCGAACCCGCGAGGTTTTGGTCCTGGCCGCGTTGGAGGAGGGCGACGACGGCGCTGTGGGTGAGGACGAGCTGGGATCGTAGGATTTCCGGCGGCTTTTCGATGAGACTCTCGAAGGAATCGCGCGTCCAGCCGACGAAGCCACGCGGCGGGGGCTTCTTCTTTTCCTTCTTCTTGCCTTTCGCAGCGGCTTTCGTGGCGCTGCGTAAATTCTCGATCACGTGTTCGGGGGCTTGGCAGACGACTGAACCTTCGACGTCGAATCCGCGCCGGCCCGCGCGTCCCGCGATCTGCTTGAAATCGCGGACGGAGAGGATGCCCACTTTTTCGCCGTCAAATTTGGAGAGCTTGGTAAAGAGGACGGTTCGGATGGGGATATTCACGCCCACGCCGAGCGTGTCGGTTCCGCAAATGACTTTGAGGAGTCCGCGCTGAGCGAGTTGTTCTACGAGGAGGCGATATTTAGGGAGAATGCCGGCGTGATGGAGGCCGACGCCGAATTTGAGGAAGCGCTGGATATCCTTGCCGTAGGGTGAGTCGAATCGGAAACCGCCGATTGCTTTCGCAAGGGCCTGGCGCTCTTCGCGGGTAGTGATTTGGGCGCCGGTGAGCCCTTGAGCTTGTTCCGCCGCATCGCGCTGCGTGAAATGAACCATGTAGATCGGTTCACGTCCCGCTTCGAGGAGCTTTTCGATCGTTTCGACTGCGGGGGTTTCGCGGTAGCTCCAATCGAGGGGCACAGGACGTTCGTCGCTATGCACGTGGGCCACTTCGCGTCCGGTCCGTTCTTCGATGCGTTCCTCGATCGCTGCCGTGTTGCCTAACGTGGCCGACATCAGCAGGAACCGCGCCTTTGTGAGCTCGAGAATCGGAACCTGCCAGGCCCAGCCTCGGCTCCGGTCGCCGAAATAGTGAAACTCGTCCATGATCACGTAGGGCGCGTCCGTCGCGTCGCCCTCGCGCAGAGCCATGTTCGTGAGGATTTCCTGGGTGCAGCAAATGATCGGCGCGCCCCCATTCATGGAAGCGTCGCCGGTCATCATGCCCACGTTTTCCGCACCGAACTCTTCGCAGAGGGCGAAGAACTTTTCGCTGACGAGCGCCTTGATGGGGGCCGTGTAGAAAGAGCGCTTGCCTTCGCAGATGGCCTTGAAATGCATTCCGAGGGCGACGAGGGATTTGCCCGAGCCCGTCGGCGTGGACAGCACGACGTGCTTGTTCGTCATGATCTCAAGCAGCGCTTCTTCCTGCGCGTCATAGAAAGAAAGGGAAGCGCCTTCCGCCCAGCGCGTGAAACGATCGAGAATCACGTCTGGATTCGTGAGTCCGCCTTCGGGCACCCAGTCAATGAGCCGATGTCGCTTCGCTTTTGCGGGCTTCGCGCTCTGGTCGTGCTGCTCGTCCGCGTCGCTCATTCAGGGCGTTTCGTGCGTAGGCGATCCATCGCACCGCCGACCATATTCTCCACTTGGCCGCGAAGTGTCGTGAAACGGTCAGGGTCGGGAATTCGAGCGAGCATGCAGGTGATATTATCTGTTCCGCCCGCTTCGTTGGCCGCGTCGATCATGTCCTGCGCGACGTTTTCGAGGATATGCGACTGGACAGCCACCTGCGCGATCTGCGGATCCTGAATCATTCCGTTCAAACCGTCGGAGCAGAGCAGGTAAAGGTCACCCGGGAGGAGTTCGATCGGCGCGATCTCGATTTCCACTTCTTGTCGAACGCCCAGCGCGCGCAAGATTTGATTGCGCCGCGGATCCGACCAAGCGTCTTCTTCCGTCAATACGCCTTCCCGAACGAGTGTCGCAACGAGGGAGTGGTCTTCGGTCATCGTTTCGAGTCGAGGCCCGCGAAGCCGGTAAAGCCGACTATCACCCACATGCGCGACGAAAGATCGCCCATCATTCGTCATGAGCAGGCAGACGACGGTCGTGCCCATGCCGTCGAGCGTCCGGTCTTTCTTCGCCGCGCTGTAGATTTTCTCGTTCGCGTCTCGGATCGCCTCGACCAAGCGGGTCGAGGGGTCGCCGTCGCCTTCACTGAAGCGCTCACCGAGAACTTTGATCGCCATCTTGCTGGCAGTTTCGCCGCCCCTATGCCCCCCGAGCCCGTCGGCCACGACGAGCAGGATCTCGCCTCTTTCTTGGTCGTCAAAACGGCCGAACGCGTCCTGGTTGACACGCCGAACCACACCGACATCAGTCGCGCCTGCGATGAGAGGCTCCCGTGCGCCCCATGCGGGGTTCTGTCCTTCGGTGATTTCCGTGTCTGACACGTGTTTCCTGGTGGTCTAAGAGGCAAGTCGTGCGCCTTGCGGCGTCTCCCGAGAGAGTAGTCTGTCCTCGCGCCGACTCAATTGCTCTCGGGTATGCTGGGGCAAAGAAGTGTCGAAAGGCAATCCACGGCGCATCCCCTCGATTTCGCTTGCGAGGGACGCTCAGACAAGGAGATCCCGCTCTGTGAAGCGTGCGGAAAAAGCTGAACGAATCATGAAAATGCTGGATGCGCTCTATCCCGAGCCGCCGATCCCGCTGGATCATGAGGATCCGTTTACTTTGCTGGTGGCCGTGGCGCTCTCTGCCCAGACGACAGATGAGCGGGTGAATCTGGTGACCCCCGGCCTTTTCGCGAAGGCGAAGACGCCGGCGGCGATGTCGAAGCTCTCGGTGCCGGAGATTTTGGCTGAGATTCGGTCCTGTGGATTGGCGCCCGGGAAGGCGAAAAACCTGAAAGCGATGTCCGAAATTTTGGTGCGCGAGCATGCTGGAGTGGTCCCGGCGGATATGGAAGCGCTCGAGGCGTTGCCCGGCGTGGGACATAAGACCGCAAGCGTTGTCTTGATCCAGGCTTTCAATATTCCTGCCTTTCCCGTCGATACACATATTCATCGACTTGCGGCGCGCTGGGGCTTATCCGACGAGAAGAACGTGGATAAAACGGAGCGTGACCTGAAGGCCGTTTTTCCGCGGGACGCTTGGGCGCGATTGCATCTGTCCTTCATTTACTTCGGTCGAGAGTACTGTCCGGCGCGGGGGCACGATCTCGCGAGCTGTCCGATTTGTGGCTGGGCCGCGACGAAAAAACGAGCCGTAGAAGAGGCTCGGGCGGGGGGCGGCGGTCCCGCTTCGCGAGCCGGTTTGGCCGGGGCGAAGACTGCCGGGGCCAAAAAGGCCGCAGCGAAGAAAGCGGCGGCGAAAAAAAGCGGCGCCAAGAGACGGAGCGCGAAATAGCGCTTCGTCCAGCGTTAGGCGTGGTCGTGTTTTTCGGCCTCGGACTTCGATGATCGACGAATCAGGACGATGCGTCCCAGGAGGGCTTCCGGGGGCGCTTCCTCGGGCACGCTGATTTCGACGCGACGCCCGACGACCTGGATCAGGCGGATCCCGTCCGCGGTTTCGGCGAAGCCTTTCGCGCGAAGGAGTCCCGCTGATCCAAGTTTGGCTTCGATGGCGTCCGTCTGGATTCCCTTTTCCGGATTCCATTCGCTGGTTTCGAATTGTTCGTGGGAATGCGGGCGGGGTTCAGGCGCGCCGCTGCGTCGGTCGAGTTCACCCGCATCGGGTGGGAAAAGCAGGTCGGGATCGACTTCGCCGCGGACGGCGCGAACGCAGGGCGCCTCGGGTTCGATCTTTCGCAACTTGGCTTCGACTTCATCCCAGTCGGCTTCCGGCACGAGGTCCATCTTGTTGAGGATCAGGAGATCAGCGGATTGCACCTGATCTTCGAAGGTCCCTTCCAAGTCGCGCCCTTCATGGACCTGGTCGGCGTTGACGACGACGATCGCCATATCATCGCCGATGAAATCGCAAGCGGGCTCGCGCCAAAAATTCAGCTGAGTGTCGTAGGGCAGGGCGACGCCTGAGGTCTCGATGACGAAGCGGTCGGGGTCGATTTCGCGTTTCAGTTCGACGAGCGTTTCCAGAAGGTCATCGGAGAGCTCGCAGCAGACGCAGCCGCCTTCGAGTTCAACATAGGACTGGCCACCTTGCCCCATGAGCGCGCGATCGATCCCGAGCTCGCCCAATTCGTTCGAGATCAGAGCAATCCGGATGCCGCGTTTCTGGGCATCGGCCAGGAGTCGCTGAACGAGGGTCGTCTTGCCTGATCCCAGGAAGCCGGACAGCACCAAGGCGGGGACACGCCGCGTCGCATCTGGGTCGGATGCTGCTCGGGCGGAGCCTGGGGCGTCAGAAGGTGAATCGGTCAATGCGGGCTCCTGAGGGATTGGGCGGTTCGTCTTGCGGTCTTTTCGAGTCGTCCTGGCATCGGAATAGACCGGAGCGAGCTATCTTAGCCCCTGGTGCAAACGAAGGCACAAAAGGAGTGATTCTTGGCCGATCGTGATTTCGATCTTTTTGTTTTGGGCGCGGGTTCCGGCGGCGTCCGCGCTGCCCGCTTTTCCGCAGCACTCGGCGCGCGCGTGGCCGTCGCCGAGGATCGCTATCTCGGAGGGACCTGCGTCAACGTCGGCTGCGTTCCGAAAAAGCTCTTCGTGTACGCCTCCCATTTTCGGGACGAGATGGCGGACGCAACGAACGGGTATGGCTGGACCGTGGGGCAATCGAATTTCGATTGGCCCACGCTTCGTGACAACAAGACGGTCGAAATCGAGCGTCTGAACGGAATCTATGAAGGTCTCCTGCGCGATGCCGGCGTGAAGCATGTCGAAGGCCGCGCGACGATCGTCGACCCGCATACGGTTGAGGTCGCTGGGAAAAAGTACACGACAGAGAATATTCTCGTCGCGACCGGGGGCTGGCCGAGCGTACCTGAGATTCCCGGCGCAGAGCTCGCGGTAACTTCGAACGAGCTCTTTTCCCTCGACGCCCTGCCTCGCAAGGCGATTGTTGTGGGGGGCGGCTACATCGCGGTCGAATTCGCATGCATCTTCCACGGACTCGGAGTGGATGTGACGCAGCTCTATCGTGGTCCGATGTTTCTACGCGGCTTCGACGATGATATTCGCGAGCACCTCGCGGAGCAGGTTCAGGGCAAAGGCGTTGACCTTCGGTTTGATATGAATGTGACCGCGATTGAGAAGCAGGGCGCGGGAATTCGAGCGACGCTCACCGACGGCTCGACGCTTGATGCGGATTTGATTCTTTTTGCGACGGGCCGCCATCCCATGACGGCGGAGATCGGTCTTGAAGATGCGGGCGTGAATCTCGCGAAAGACGGCTCGATCCCGGTCGACGAATACTCGCGTACGAACGTGCCTAGCATTTGGGCCGTGGGCGACGTGACGAATCGAATTAATCTGACGCCGGTCGCGATCCACGAAGGCGTCTGTTTGTCCCAGACCCTCTTCAACGATAATCCACGCTCACCGGATCACGAGAACGTTCCCGCCGCCGTCTTTTCTCAACCGCCGATTGGGACCGTGGGACTGACCGAAGCGCAGGCGCGCGAAAAGTACGGGGAGATCGATGTCTATCGTTCTGCGTTTCGGGCGCTGAAGCATACGCTCACGAATGGGCATGAACGGACGATGATGAAGCTGATCGTCGATCGGGCGAGCGACCGCGTCGTCGGGCTGCATATGGTTGGTGCAGAGGCCGGCGAGATCGTCCAAGGCTTCGCGGTTGCGATCAAGGCGGGGGCGACGAAGGCGGATTTCGATGCCACGATCGGCGTTCATCCCACATCCGCGGAGGAGTTCGTCACGATGAGGACTCCGGTGGAAAGCTGATTGATGCAAGGCTGCGCGCGTGTTGTTTTGCGGGTCGGGCTCGCGATGGGAGTGCTTTGCGGGGCGTCTTCAGCACTCGCTGAGGATGCTGAGCCGAAGCTGTCCGAGCCCGAGCTGGAGTCGGTATACGATCCCTATGAAGGGATGGACCGCGACGGCCGGATTCCGACGATCGAAAAGTCGCGTTATGTTGAGCGGCCAGAGCGATGGCGATACATCCCTGAAGGCCGTATCAAGCCCGGCAATATCTTTGACCGTTTCCTGGTCTCCAGTTTTATCGTCCCGCTCTTTTTCCAGAACTCGGACGTGGGGACGGGGCTCGGGCTCGCGGTCACCGACGTCGATTTTCGCAAACAGCGGCGGCGGGAGTTTCTCGGCGCGTTTCTGTCCTACACCACAGAGGGTCAGCAAAGTTATGTCCTGCGCTGGCGGCGTTGGCTCAAGCATCTGGATGTGCCGGACGGCGGCGTGCTCCAGGAAGAGCGGAGCTTTCTTCGGGCGGGGGCGGGCTACCGGAAGACGCTCACGCGGCGCTATTTCGGCTCGGGCCCAACGACCAATGAGCGGGACGAAACCAGCTATACCGACGAAGTCGCGTTCCTCGATGTTGGATTCGCGCATTCGCTTGGCGGTGCATGGGATGATTTCGTCGTCGAGGGCGGAATCCGCGGCGAGGGGCATTGGCTGAACGACGGCAAGGTCGCCGGCGAATTCAACACCGAAAGGGTCTTCGAAGATCAGTTCAGCGATGCCGACGGCATCGGGCTCGGTTGGCTGACCGGGGGCTTTCGTTGGGATACACGCGATAGCCAGCGAAACCCGTACAGCGGGTCGGCGATCGGAGCGAAGATCGATGCGGCGTTGGTGCAAAACGACGGCGAAGTCGGCGTCATCTACAGTGCCTTCGCAGACAAGGTCTTCACGGTCTGGCCGATCTTCCATGACGGCGGGAGCGACGACGAGGAAAACCCGCCCACAGATACCTTTGCGGTTCACGCGGAAGCCCATCACAGCTCTGGGAACCTGCCTTTCTTTGCGCAGCCCGCGCTCGGGGGCTCGCGGATTCAGCGCGGCTTTATCGCGGGGCGCTGGCGCGACGACGCGGCTTGGACCGCTGCCGCGGAGTACCGCTTTTGGGTGATTCCGCGTGGCTTCACGGTTTGGCGACATATTCGGGTCGAACGCATTGGCGCGGCGGTCTTCTATGAAGTCGGTGGTGTGGCGGATAATGGCTACCGACTGTTCCAGGAGAGCTTGATTCAGAGCTATGGCGTGAGCGGTCGCGTGACGATCGAACGCGCTGCGCTCTTTCGCGCGGATTTCGGCTTCTCGGACGAGGGCTTCAATTTTTCGGCCGGATTCGGGCTCTCTTTCTGACTCGCTGGCTCGCTGAGAACGGGGGCGAAACCGCTTCGGCATTCGGGATCGGACGCAGCGCTTGGTTTCGCTAGGCTGACGTGATGACGCGCCAAGACCTGCTGGATCAGCTCGACCGTTATTTCGCTCGCCATCCGGACGAGGCCGAGATGGTGGGCCGAATTCGCGACCTGCTCAAGCGGCATGAACGCGCCTTTTACCGGGACTGCGTGCCGGGGCATATCACTTCCTCAGCCTGGATCGTGTCGCGTGAATCTCGGTCGGTCTTGCTCACGCATCACCGAAAGCTTGAGCGCTGGCTTCAGCTCGGCGGGCATACGGACGGGGAGATGGATGTGCTGGCTTCGGCGCTGAGAGAGGCGGAGGAAGAATCAGGCCTCCAGGATTTCTCACCGATTCCGTCGCGCGAGGCGGCGCCGCCTTTTGAGATTCTCGATGTGGATGTGCATTTGATTCCGGCCCGCGGCGATGAGCCTGCCCACGAGCATCACGATATTCGCTTCCTGCTCGAGGTTTCAGAAGATCAGCAGATCGAGCATCAGGTCGCAGAATCGAAAGAGATCCGCTGGTTTCCCGGGGAAGGCATCGAGGCTCAGTTCGACGAAGAGAGCCTGGCGCGCATGGCACGGAAAGCGAAGGATTGGCTTTCCCGGTCGCCGGCGGGCCCCGGCTCGCGCTGAATCCTCCCCGAATTCCCGGGGGAGAGAAGCGAAAGCCCCATTTCCTCCGCGCGAAGAACGTCGCTGGTCGGCGCATTGCGTCCCTCGTTGCAGTCTGATTGCGCTTCGACTGCGGAGAGCGGAGCTCTCGGGCGGCTCAGCGCGATCTCCTGGGATCGGGAACATCGGCGCGACAATTGCACTCTATATCATGGTAAAATAACCACGCCTGGAGGGGCGGAGATCGCATGATGCGACGCCATGAAGTGCAGAACCGAGCTCAACTGAACGAGCAGGCCGATGGCCTGAATCGTCGTGGCTCGGATCGCGCTCTGGATGCCCGCCCCCGTGTGATGTTGACCCTCCTCGCTGTGCTGTCCTTGGCGCTGATGTTTGCGAGCCGCGCGGCCTTGGCTGAGACGGCCGAGTTGGTCGCTGCCGCGGCTCCACCCGCTTCGCTGGCCCCAGCAGGGGGGGCGTTTCCTCAAGCGAGTGCTGACTTCACGGCGCCCCCGGTTGGGAAGGGGACCGTGGTGACCGCGCGGATCGTTCCGCTGCGGGACCTCGAGCCTCTGCTGGCGGTGCGCGCGACACCTCCGAATAACCCAGGTCAGGATGCGGACGCGACGATCGCGGCTGCGGTGGCCGAGGGGTCTCGGCCCGATCTCGAGCCGCGCAAACCCTTTCGAAAGAAGAACTTCGATCTCTTCCGGACGGAGCACGAAGTCCAGATTATGCGCAACGATATGCTTCTGCGCCTCCGGCTCCGGGCCAAATCCCGGGAGACGATGTCCGTGGAGCTCCGCTTCTAAAGCGCGCCCCCGCTATGCTCAGTCGCTATGACTGACCGCGTAGACGACCTGCTTGCCTTCATCGATCAATCCCCAACGCCCTATCACGCCGTCTCGACGAGCCGCGAGCGACTCGAGGCCGCAGGCTATACGCCCCTGGATGAGGGGGCGCTTTGGAGTCTCTCGCCCGGAGATCGCCACTACGTGATTCGTGCGGGCGGCAGCATCGCCGCATTCGAAGTGGGGACGTCCCCCGCATCAAAGGCGGGCTTCCGGGTGATTGGGGCGCATACCGATTCCCCGAATCTGCGGATCAAGCCCGAAGCCGATGTGCGCTCGAACGGATACCACCAGCTTGCTGTAGAGCCCTATGGCGGAGTTCTGCTGCATACGTGGCTCGACCGGGACTTGTCCCTCGCCGGGCGCGTCACGCTGAAGAACGGCAAGTCGACGAAGACGGTATTAGTTGATTTCGCGCGGCCCTTGCTGCGGGTGCCGAACTTGGCGATTCATCTCTACCGCGAGATTCGAACCGAAGGCCTAAAGCTCAACGAGCAGCGCCATATGGCGCCGCTGCTCGGCCTCGGGGATGGGCAGGATCTGGATGCGCTGCTCCGCGAGGAGGTCCAGAAAAGCGGCGGCAAGAAGGTGAAGAAGGGCGACGTTCTCGCGTACGACCTGATGGCGTACGATCTTCAGCCGAGTACGCGGTCCGGGGCGGAGGGTGAGTTCATTCATGCGGCGCGTCTCGATAATCTTGCGTCGAGTCATGCGGGCCTCGCTGCCCTGCTCGATGCAGGCGAGGCGGGGAGCTCCGCGGCGACGCGGATGGTGATTCTCTATGACCATGAGGAGGTCGGGAGTCGCAGCGCGCAGGGTGCGGGGGGCACGTTCCTGGCCGATCTGCTTTCACGGATTGCGGGCGCGACGGAAGGGCAGGGCAAGAACGCCGATGCGAGCCAGAGCCTGGCCCGGGCGATTTCCCAGTCGTGGCTGATCTCGGCGGATATGGCCCACGCGGTGCATCCCAACTACGCCGAACGGCATGAGCCCGGACATCGCCCTCTGATCGGTGCGGGTCCCGTGATCAAAACGAACTCGAATCAGGCCTACGCGACGGATGCGGAGAGCGCGGCCTACTTCGCTTCGCTCTGCGCGCAGGTCGGCGTGAAGCCGCAGAACTTCGTCACGCGCAGCGACCTCGGGTGTGGCTCGACGATCGGTCCGATCAGCGCCGCGCGGGTGGGCATTCGGACCGTGGATGTCGGTAACCCGATGCTTTCCATGCATTCGATTCGGGAGATGGCCGGGGCAGGGGATGTTCAGCCGATGATCGATGTGCTCGCGACGTTCTTCGGAGATCGCTAACTAGAAACGATCCGCTTGGGCTAAGCGTTTCGCGCGAAACCCCCAACGCAAAGAAAAAGCCCCGAGCCGCTTACGCAGGCTCGGGGCTTTTGCTTACTGGACCCGGGCGACGGCGAGGAAATCGCTTCGTCGCTCTAGGCTTGTTAGGCGCCGAGAATCGCTCGGCCGATCACCTTGAGCTCGAGGACGGGCTTCGTGCCCTCGAAGATCGGCAGCACCGTCGCGTCCACGACGTAGCGGCTGATTGGATATTCCTCTGCGTAGCCCCAGCCGCCGTGCATGACCTGGCCAAGCTGGGTCGTCGAAACGGCGACGTCGCAGGCAAGGAGCTTGCACTGCGCGGCGAGCGGGCCCGCGGCGCGTTCGTTCTCGTCGAAGGCGCGCGCCGCGGCGTAGGTGATGGCGCGGGCGCCGGCGAGCTGGGCCGCCATCTTGCCGAGGGTGAACTGCGTGAGCTGGAACTCGGCGATGGGTTGGTCGAACTGCTTGCGATCGACGACGTATTTGGCCGTCTCCTCGAGCGCTGCCTGTGCGAGGCCGCAGCCGCGGCCGCCGGTCTGAAGTCGACCCGCCGCGAAACCCGCCATCTGCAGATAGAAGCCGCGGCCTTCGCCACCGGCTTCGCCGACCATATGGTCGTTCGGCACGAACCATTGTTCAAAGTTCAGCGTATAGGAATGCATGCCGCGGTAACCCGGCGTCGCGTCCGCCTTGCCGACGAGGCGACCGCCGCTCTCCTGCTTGCATTCGAAGGTATGCTCGCGGGAAGATTCCTTCGGCACGACGAAGAGCGAGAGGCCCTTCGGACCCTTGGCCATATCGGGATCCGTGCGCAGTAGAACCGCGAGGACGTTCGCGCGCCCGGCAAAGGTGCACCACGCCTTGGGCCCGTCGATGATCCAACCGTCGACGCCGTCGACGGTACCCCGGGTCGCGCGGCAGCGTACGCCGGCGACGTCCGAGCCGATATCGGGCTCGGTGACCGAGATGCCGGCCATGATCTCACCCGAGGCGAGCTTCGGCAGCCAATGCTTCTTCTGCTCTTCGGTCCCACCGCCGAGCAGTGCCTTGGCCAGAATCTCCGGCCGCGTGATCAGCGAGCCCGCCGCCGCGAGGGATGCGCGCGAGAGTTCTTCCGTCGTCAGGATCATCGCGAGATTACCCATCTCGACGCCGCCGTACTCTTCCGGGATCGAGAGACCGAAGAAGCCGAGCTCCGCCATCTTCTCAATGAACTCTTCGGGGATCGTCGCGTCGGTGCGGTGGATATGTTCTGCGTGAGGCGCGACTTCTTCGGCCGCAAACTGGCGTACCTGATCGGCGACCTGCTCATGCATTTCGTCGTGGACCCAGTCGTTTGCGCCCTTGGTCTCCGCGACGTTCTGACCGATTTCGCGGAGCAGGGATTCCGCCGTCGAGCGGCGAAGCGCGGCGCGGACATCCGCTGGGAACGCGCCTTCGACCGCTGCGTCGCCGATCCCGAGATCATCCGCTGAGGCAGAGAGGCGATCTCGCATATTCGTCATCAGCTCGCCGACCGCTGCGATCGCAACCTTCTCGCGCATCGGCGTCGCGTTGCCATCGCCGGACCAGGCATCAAATTCGTTCAGCATCTCATGCGCGGCGACGGCTTCGGTCGCGGCGTAGGCGATGCGCTCGGTGATCACCTGGTGATCGTCGATCTTCTTGCCGTTGTCGGTCAGCGCTTTGGCGGCGGCGACGGAATCGGCGAGGAGCTTGGAGCCGGCTTCAAGGACAACGCGTGCGTCGTCGAGGGTGGCGGGGGTCGTCGTCATCTCTGGTGTCTCTCCTGGCAGTCCCGGTCAGGAGCCGCGTCTTTCGCAGAGGCGGCGCGGGTTGATCCGGGCTGATTGGCTTGGCCTGATGGCCGGGGTCGCGATGGTTTTCGGTCGGAGTGCGTACGAGTCCCGCGAGCATGGTTTCGGCCATCCATGACGCGACTCGCCGACTTCGCTCGAAAGCCAGTCTCTGAAGCTCGCGGAGCATAGCGTGCGGCGGGGAGCGAGGCGCGTTTCGGAGAGAGAAGCGCGTCGTCAGCGGCCTGGAAAAACCCGCAAATTCAGGAGATTGCGTCCGTTTTGCGCAGTCTCTGTGGCGACTTTCAGTCACTCCGGCCGGGAACGAAGGCGCTGATTTCAGAGACGATCTTGGGATTTCCGAAAAGAAGGTCGATCTTCTGACCTTGCTCGCGCTGCCGCTGCCAGCAGATACCGCCCGCCTCGGCGGCGAGAACGCGCGTCACTGCCGCGTCCCACGGATTGAGATCGCAATCGACCATCGCGTCCACCGCGCCCGACAAGACCAGAAGATGTCCGAACGCGTCGGTATATCCCCGGAGCTTTCCAATCTCTCGGGCCATTCGGTCATGGAGCGGCCTCAGCCCGGCAAGGTCGAAGCAGAAGAGGTCACCGTGACTGACCAGCGCATCCTCGAGGCTTTCCGTAGCGGAGACCGAGACCCGTTCATCACCGCGGAAGACGCCGCCGCCTCGGTAGCCGCCAATCCGGTCATCCACCGCAGGCAGATCGATCACGCCCATCACGGGCTCGTCGTCGACGAGCAGGGCGATGAGGGTCGTAAAGAGCGGGATGCCCCGGGCGAAAGCGATCGTGCCATCGATCGGGTCGATGACCCAACGTCTGCGCGCGCCTTTGCCGCTTGAGGCCGTCTGCTCGGCCGAGGAACCGGCCGAGGCGCCGAACTCCTCGCCGAGGATGGCGTCTTCCGGGAAGGCTTCGGCAATGACAGCACGGATGGCTTTTTCCGCAGCTCGGTCGGCTTCAGTGACGGGGGAGCCGTCGCTTTTCGTCTCGACGGCGACGTTTCGGTAGCGCGGGAGAATCTCTTCGCGTGCGCGGTCGCAGGCCTGGTGCGCGACTGCGAGGGCGGCCGCGAGGTCGGCGTCGCCAATTGGGGCGTTGCCAGGAGCGGCGGCGGTGAAGCCGGGCGGGGGCGAGGTCACGGACATGGGACGGACTTCCAATTCACAGAGGGCCAAGGGCCGAAAGGGTAAGCAGGAGGTGGGCGCGTGAAACTCTCCCAGATGTTAGTCGCTCACGCTCGAAAGCCGCGCGCCGCAGGACCGCGCAAGCTAGACTGACGATATGATAGCCGAGAGCGATCCCCTTTATTCCGAGTCTGTGGGCGAGGGGCCGACCCTTGTTCTGGCCCATGGTTTTACGGGCAGCGCCCGCAATTGGCGTCCCCAGGTTCGCGCTCTCCGTGACCGGTACCGCGTCGTGACCTACGACCAGCGCGGTCATGCGCGGAGTCCGAGCCCGCCGGCAGCGCCTGAGCTGTATTCGAAAGCGGCCTTTAGCGCGGACGTGCTTGGACTGATCGACGGCGCGCCGGCCAGGGGTGGGCCCAGTCGCGCTGTTCTCGGGGGGCTCTCGCTGGGTGCGGGGGTGATGCTGGCGACGGCGATGGCGCATCCCGAGCGCGTGCGGGGGTTGGTGTTGGCTTCGCTGCCGGCTGGGCCGGGACGAGCCGGGGCGTTTTCCGGGAACGCGGCAGAGATGGCGGAGATGCTGGAGCGCGAGGGCAGCGAAGCGACCGGCGCGCGTTTCGTCTGGGGGCCGGAATCAGGGCTCGATGAACAGGGAGCGAATTGGGTGAAGCAGGGCTTTCTCGAGCATGACCCGCTTGGACTCGCCCAGGTACTGAGGGGCGTGCTCGGCGAGGTTTCCTCGCTGGTCGATGCGCCAGACCTTGAGGCGCGGTTGACGATGCCCCTGCTTCTCATTGCGGGGAGCCGCGACGAGGGATCTCTGGCGCCGATCCGGAAGCTGGCGGAGCGATTCCCCGCGGCGCAGCTTGAGATCATCGAAGGCGCGGGGCATGTCGTGAACCTGGCGGCGCCGAAGGCCTTCAATGCCGCGCTCGAGTCCTTCCTGAGCGACCTGCCGGCGGAATGAGCCGCGGGTCGTAGGCTCGGGGGTGCTTGCCGCTTGCCGCTTGTCGCGTGTTGAGAGTCGGCCTTCAGGAGTCGAGGGCGAGGGTGCGGAGCCGGCCTTCGTCTGCGAGGCGCCGCAAGCGTTCAAACGGGTAGATGCCCGTATTGTGGCCATCGGTCCATTCAATCTGGATGGCATAGCGGCCGACGGATTCGATCCCGACCGGAGCGATATCCTCGGGCACGCTCTCCGGGGCGAGGAGCGGCTCACCGCTCCATTCGTCCACGCAAATGGCGCAGCCGCAGGCGAGCCGAAGGGCGCGCACGTCGATCAGGCTATCCGCCCCATCCGCCCAGCTGATGGCCAGGGTGCGAGGATTGTGTTGCTGGATCTGGGTCGGGAGATAGGCGTCATTCTGCGGCATGGCCGGAGCATAGAGGCTCTCACGAAAATGGACCCTTCGAAGCGCGCCGAGTCCCGAATTCGGGGCTAGAGTGATTCGTTATGAGTGAAACGATTGCAATTCTTGGTGGTACGGGGGATCAGGGGCTCGGCCTCGCTCTCCGTTTTTGTAGGTCTGGACGCAAAGTCGTCATCGGTTCGCGCAAGGCAGAGCGCGCGGTGGAGGCCGCAGACAATGTGCGGGGCCAGATTGAGGGTGCCGATGTCGTGGGCATGGGAAACGAGGAAGCGACGGCTGCGGCTGAAATCGTGATTCTTTCGGTGCCCTTCGAGCATACGGTGAGCACAGTCAAGTCGATCAAGGAGTCCCTCAGCGAGGGCCAGATCGTCGTCTCGATGACGGTGCCCCTGGCGACTGCGATTGGCGACGGGCCGATGCGTACGGTGGGCATTTGGCAGGGCTCGGCCGCCGAGCTTGTCCAGTCGATCGTGCCGAAGGGCGTTGCCGTGGTCTCCGCTTTCCAGAACGTCTCTTCGCATCGCCTCCAGGAGCTCTCTGAGCCCGTCGAATGCGATGTGGTGGTCTCGGGTGCGAAGGCACCTCGCCAGAAGATCATGGAGCTCTGCCCCTTGGTTGAGGGCCTGCGGGCGGTGGACGGCGGCCCGCTGTCCAATGCGCGCATCGTCGAGGACATGACGGCGCTGATTATCGGTCTCAATATCCGGCATAAGGTCCCGGCAGGGCTCGGGATTCGCTTCACGGGCATCCCGGACTAAAGCGGGAGCCACTGCGGGTTCGCCCGCTTCGCATCTTGACCGGTCCTCCTCCTGGGTGGCCGGCATCGCAGACTGAGCCGCCACAAGGATTTTCGTCCTGTGGCGGCTTTTGTTTTGGCGCCTCCGGGGAAGCTTGCTTGCCCAGGGACCGGCAACTTGTGCGCAATTGGGGAGCAACTTGAGGGCAGTGCAGTTGGCTGCACAGGTTCCTCGGGCCAAAACGGGGGTTGCCTGAAAAAAAATGCCTGAGAGCTAAAAACCTCAGTCAAATCGGTAGCTTGCAAACGGTGTTTGGCACTAAGCTGATTTCCCTTCAGATCCGAGCGTTTGCGTCCGATCCGCTCGAAGCACTTGAACCGACATACACAAGGTCTTGTGGTCCACCCCTGAATGAGGCGCAATATTTTGTGCCTTTTCGGTTGACGAACGCATCTCATCAATGCACTTTGAGCGTCAACGGGGATGTGAGGTTCCTCCTGTAGCCTGGGGGGGTCGCAACTTGGTTGTTGCGGGGAGGAACACGAACTCTTTCGTGAGAAGTCCTTAAATCAGTTCGGATGGAAATCCGGGCCTGGCCTTTGAAAGCATGCGGCGACCCCGTGTTGTCATGTGCAAGTAGAGGGTCTGGGTCTTGGCCGGCTCGGCCTGAAAGCGAAGTTTCTTCGCTGGACGGCGATCGGCGGTTCTGGTGGCCTGGACGACTCATAGTTTGGTTCGGGGGGCGCCGGGAAGATTCTCGGCGCCCCACTCATCTAACCCTCTGGAAAACCTCGTGATGGCGTGAAATTGGACGGCCTCCGCAAGCCGGGAAACGAAAGAGCGGGCTGCCGGCGAGAAATAAGATGCCGCGGCGAAACGAATGAACGAAAGCAGCAAGCAGCAGATATTAGGGGTGAGAGCGATGACAGAAGAACTCAGCGACACGACGGCAAACGAGGCGGGAAACGCGATGGCGAATACAGCAGAAACGACGGGAAAGACCGCGGGCAAGAAGGCGGCGAAGCGTTCGACTTCGGGCACGGGCCTGACGGTGGAGCGCTATTTCACTAAGGCCGACCAAGACCCCTTCGATTCCGTCGAATGGGAACTTCGGTCCGCCACGATCGCCAATGAAAAGGGCGAAGTCGTCTTCGAGCAGAATGACGTCGAGATTCCCGCGACCTGGTCGCAGCTCGCCACGAACGTCGTTGTCTCCAAATATTTCCGCGGTCACGTCGGTACACCGGAGCGAGAGACCAGCGTCCGACAGCTGATCGGTCGAGTCGTCGGACGCATCCGCGAATGGGGCGAAGAGGGCGGCTACTTTGCCTCGGAAGAAGACGCACGCGCGTACTCCGATGAGCTCACGCATCTCCTCGTCCATCAGAAGATGGCGTTCAATAGCCCGGTCTGGTTCAACCTTGGCGTTGAAAACACGCCGCAGCAGGCCAGCGCCTGCTTCATCAATTCCGTCGAAGACACGATGGAATCGATCATGGACCTGGCGAAGACCGAGGCCATGCTCTTCAAGGGCGGCTCGGGAACGGGCAGCAACTTGTCGACGATCCGCTCCTCGCGGGAACTGCTTGCGGGCGGCGGCACCGCCTCAGGCCCCGTCTCCTTCATGCGCGGCTTCGACTCCTTCGCGGGCGTTGTGAAGTCCGGCGGGAAGACGCGTCGCGCGGCGAAGATGGTGATCCTGAACGTTGAGCATCCGGACATCATGGAGTTCATCGGGTGTAAGGCAGCAGAAGAGAAGAAGGCTTGGTCGCTGATCGAAGAAGGCTACGACGGCGGCTTCAACATGCCGGGTGGCGCATACGACTCGGTTTTCTTCCAGAACGCGAATCACTCGGTCCGCGTGAACGACGACTTCATGGATGCCGCGGAAGCGGATACCTCCTGGGAGACAAAGTCGGTTCTTACGGGTGAGGATGTGGAGTCGATGCCGGCACAGGACGTGCTGCGCGAGATGGCGGAAGCGGCGCATATCTGCGGCGATCCCGGCATTCAGTACGACTCGACGATCAACCGCTGGAACCCGGTCAAGAACTCGGGGCGCATCAACTCGAGCAATCCCTGCTCCGAGTACATGTTCCTTGACGATACGGCCTGCAACCTTGCCAGCCTGAACCTCATGACCTTTGTCGATGAGAAGGGTGATTTCGAGGTGGAGGACTATCGCCGGGCGGCGGGGCTGACGATTCTCGGCCAGGAGATCGTCGTCGATTTCGCCGACTACCCGACGCCGCAGATCGAACGCAATAGCCATCTCTATCGCCCGCTGGGCCTCGGCTACGCCAACCTCGGCGCTTTGCTGATGTCCTTCGGCTTGCCCTACGACAGCGACAAGGGACGCAACCTTTCGGCTGCGCTGACTTCGCTGATGTGCGGTGAGGCGTACCGAATGAGCGCAGAGATTGCTCAGGCGATGGGCCCGTTCGCGCGCTTCAAGGCGAATCGAAAGCCCTTCCTCGAAGTGATCGAGATGCATCGCGATGCTTCCTACGGCGTTCCGCCGGCGGGCGTGCCCAAGGATCTCATGAAGGCTTCGCGCCGCTCATGGGACGAAGCCCTCGAGATGGGCACGGAGCATGGCTACAAGAACGGCCAAGTGACGGTCCTCGCGCCGACGGGCACGATCGCTTTCATGATGGACTGCGACACGACGGGTGTGGAGCCGGACATCGCGTTGGTGAAGTACAAGAAGCTCGTCGGTGGCGGCTTCCTGAAGATCGTGAATAACACGGTTCCGATGGCGCTTGAGAAGCTCGGGTACGACCAGGCAACGATCGACGGAATCGTGGCCTATATCGACGATCGCGAGACGATCGAAGGTGCTCCGGGTCTGAAGGATAAGGATCTGCCGGTCTTCGACTGTGCGTTCCGCGCCCAGAATGGCGTGCGCACGATCGACTGGATGGGGCATATCCGGATGATGGGCGCGGTTCAGCCCTTCCTCTCGGGTGCGATCTCCAAGACGGTGAACCTGCCGGCGGATGCCTCGGTTGAGGACATCATGGAGGCGTACACGGAAGGCTGGAAGCTCGGCCTGAAGGCCCTCGCGGTCTACCGCGATGGCAGCAAGCGCACCCAGCCGCTGAATGCCGGGCGGGATGCAGAGGAGAGCACGGAAGCGGGCGAGGCCGGCAACGTGGTCGAGCTCGATCAGCGACGGCCCTACCGCCGCAAGCTCGATGATGAGCGGGTCGCCCACACGCATAAGTTCTCGATTGCAGGTCATGAGGGTTACCTCACGACGGGTCTGTATCAGGACGGCCAGCCGGGCGAGATCTTCTTGAAGATGGCGAAGGAGGGCAGCACGGTCTCCGGTCTGATGGATACGATCGCGACCATGACTTCGCTGGCGCTCCAGTACGGCGTGCCGCTCAAGGCGTTGGTAGACAAGTTCAGCCACACGCGCTTCGAGCCCTCGGGCTTCACGAATAACAAGAAGATCCCGATCGCGAAGTCGGTCATGGACTACGTCTTCCGCTACATGGGAGATAAGTACCTGGAAAGCGAAGAGGCAGAGGACGTCTCGGATGAGACCGGAGCCGCGATTCCGATCTCGATCCAGTCGGCTACGAGTCAGACCTCAAGCCAGCAGACGATCGCTCCGCTTCAGGCGGGAGGCGCCGTTGCCGGTGGGTCTGGTGATGCGACCTTGCAGGCCTCGACGCCGAAGTCTCAGGAGATGAGCTTCGTCAATCAGGCCGATGCGCCGTCCTGCATGGACTGCGGTTCGATCATGATCCGCAATGGTGCTTGCTACAAATGCCCGAACTGCGGCAGCACGAGTGGCTGCAGCTAGGCCTCGCTGGAGCGAGCAGGGCCGATCCGGCCCAGGCGGGCGGCACGTGCGTGGCACAGTCGGACCGTGAATCAACGAAGCGCGGTGGTGTGATCGGAATCGATCCGCCGCCGCGTTTCGCGTTTTGAGAGGGACGGGATATGCGAAGCGGTATGTGGGCAAGCGGGCAGAATCGGCGAGTACGAGGGTGTGCAGCCGTCGCAGCGGCCATTCTGCTGATGACGACGGGATGTATCTCAGTGGATCTGCTGGGGACCGGCGGCGAATCTCCGCTTGTTGAATCCGTTGTCCGCGGGACGGCGGGGCCGAAGATCGTGCTGGTCGAAATCGACGGCGTGATTGGGGGCTCGGAGCTCGTGGATTCGATCTTTGGCGCACCGCCGATCAGCATGGTGGCGCGGGTGCGCGAGACGCTGGACCGGGCTCGCGAGGACAAGGATGTGCGCGCACTTCTGATTCGCATCGACAGCCCGGGCGGCACCGCGACCGCAAGCGAGCAAATCTACACCGAGATCAAGCGCTTCCGCGAAGAACGGGGCGTGCCGGTCATCGCGCAAATGGGCACGACGGCGGCCTCCGGGGGCTACATGATCGCGATGGCCGCAGATACGGTCCAGGCGCATCCAACGACCGTCACGGGTTCGATCGGAGTGATCTTTACGAGTATGAACTTCGCGGGCCTGATGGAGAAGATCGGGGTCGAGGACCAAACCATCACCGCGGGCGAGTTCAAGGATATGGGCTCGCCGTACCGAAAGCTCCGCTCGGCTGAGCGTGCTCAGCTGCAATCGATCGTGAATGATATGCACGCGCGTTTTCGAAGCATCGTGGATGAAGGGCGGCCGGCGCTTTCGTCAGAGCAGGTGAGTGAACTCGCGAACGGCCGCATCTACAGCGCGCAGGGTGCGCTTGAAGTGGGACTGGTCGACCAGCTCGGCACGATCGAAGAGGCCGTTGTTGCGATTGAAGACCGGCTGGGCGTCGGGAGCTCCCGGGTCGTGAGCTATCACCGCTCACGTGAGACACGGCGCAACCTTTACACCCGCACGTACTCGGACGGTGGTTTGTTTCGCTCGGGCGCGGGGGCGATGTCGGGCGCGGAGAGCATGCTTGGCGGGCGGGGGGACGCGCTCGCGCTGCGCAGCCTGGACCGCATTCTGGGGCGCCCGGGATTTCACTATCTCTGGTGGCCCGGTTTGATGGGCGCTGCCGCCGGCAACTGAACCTCCGCCGCAGACCATGGGCTTGGGGCTAAGTTGGGGCCTAGTCTGGGCTAAGCCGGGGTTTAGTCGAGCTGGATGCGCAGGATCCGGTCGCCTTTGAACGAGCCCACGAAAAGCTCCGAGCCAACCTGGAGGCCGACTGTGCCCGCGCCCATCGGTGCGCCCTGGCTCTCGTAGACGGGGCCCAGGGGCGTCATGGTTGCCGCATCGACGGCTTCGATGGCGAAGGGAATCGGACAGGCGCCGCGGGTCATCGTCAGGCAGGTTTCGAAGTCCGCGGGATCGAGGCCCTTGAGCGAGGCCACTAAGAGTCGTTTGCCGTCCGGCGCCCAGGTGACATTATCCGGAGAGGCGACTTCGGCGACCCCCAAGACTTTGCCGGTCGCCAGGTCGATCTTGCGGACGGAGTTATTCCCCGAGGCATTCATGTAGAGAATGGACTCGTCTGAGGAGACGACGATGCCGTTCGGCATGATGCCCTCCGTGTTCGGGATCTTCTGGTAGCCCTCTCCGAGGCTCCATGAAAACGCGTGGCCCGTCGGTTCCGTGGGCATGCCCTTTTCGAATTGGAGGGCGCCCTTCAGCGAAGCCATCTTCGTTGTGTAGAAACCGCCTCCGCGGAGTGCGGCGACCTCATTCAGCGACGCATCTTCAGGCGCCGGGACGCAGCCGCGCCAATGTAGTTCCCAGGCGTATTCGGGCGCGCGTCGCTCGACCTCGAAGAACTCCACGGCCTCGCGCTCACCGTGCTGAACGACTAACAAGGCCAGTCGGCCATCGCCTCGGCGGATCAAGTCCATGCCGTGCGAGTTGAAGGTCTCGCTGGGGGCGGAGGTACACGCTGGGTCGCCCCAGCCGAGCACGGCTGGTGATGAGGGTGAGCCCGCACGAAAGAGGGACCGGGTTTGCTCGGTTTCGAGATCGAAGAGAACCAGCGAGCCAGAATGTTCCCCCGCATAGCTGCCGTATTCGCCGATGATCAGGGTCTTGTTGTCCGGGAGGACAACCATGTCTTCTGGATTTTTGAAGGTACAGATCGGTCGCGCGTTGCCTTTCGGGACGCAGTCGAGGATCGGCCCCGAGCGAGCGCTCGAAGTGGCGGCAGTGGAGCTCGCGGGTGCGAGAAAATCGCTCCCCGCGGCACAGCCAAAAAGGGCGAGCGATCCGCAGAAGGCGAGTACGGCGAGGGGGGCGAGAACGGGATGGTTCATCTTGGCTGTCTCCTTGGCTCCCTGAACGATAAGCCGTGTCGCGAGGATTCGGAAGCCACCCGAAGCGGGGCTCGCTACGATCGGAAACGTTCAGGCTTCTCGACCGAGGGATCATATGGCGGCGTCACGCGCGGATCAGCTGACCGCAGAAGACATTATCGGAACGCGTGGTTATGCCGAGCGCGGATACCCGCATCAGGCTTGGGAAATTCTCCGGGAAGAGGCGCCACTCCGGTATTTTGATTTGGGCGAGCGGCCTGGTTTTTGGGCGGTCGTTCGCCGGGCCGACCTGCTTTGGTTTTCGAAGCAGCCGAACCGTTTCTTGAACGAGCCGCGCTTTGCCGTCATCCCGGATAGCCCGCCCCCTTCGGAGACGGGAGAGCAGCGGCGTTCTGTGCGTCATTTGCTGAATATGGATCCGCCCGAGCATCCTGAGTACCGATCCGTTGCGAGCAGTTGGTTTACGCCGCGCGCGATTCAGCGTCGACGTGCGGAAGTCGAGCGCATCGCGTCCGAATTGCTCGATGATTTGGCGGAAAAGAACGAAGCGGATTTCGTGGCTGATTTTACTGCGCCGCTCACTCTATCCGTCCTTGCGGACATGCTCGGCGTGCCGCGATCGGATTGGAAACGTCTCTTCGAGTGGACGAATCAAATGGCGGGGACAGCAGACCCTGAGTATCAAGCCGCCGCGGATGCCGGGCAGCAAATGCGCGACACGACCCAGGAGATGTTTGCGTATTTCTCAGCGATGGTTGAAGAGCGTCGCGCCGATCCCCGGGACGATATTGTGAGCGTCTTGGCGAACTCGGAGGTCGGGGGCGCTCCGATTCCGGCCTATGAGCTGCTTTCCTATTTTTCTCTGCTGGTGGTCGCGGGAAACGAGACGACGCGGAATGCGCTGAGTGGAGGACTGCTCGCGCTGATCGAAAATCCCGAGGAGATGGATAAGCTAAGGAAGGATCCGGAGCTCACGGCGAAGGCGGCGGAGGAATTTGTGCGCTGGACCTCCCCTGTGATTCAGTTCTGCCGCACGCCCGTCGAGGATTTCGAGATGCATGGCTCGAGGGTGAAAGCGGGTGAGACGCTTTGCCTTTTCTACCCCTCGGCGAATCGCGATGCGGAAGCGTTTGAAGCGCCGAATTCGTTCCGCGTCGACCGCTCACCGAATCCCCATCTCGGTTTCGGGGTCGGCGAGCATTTTTGCCTCGGGGCGAATCTGGCGCGGCTTGAGATTCGGGTCGCCCTCGAGCAGATGATTCCGCGACTCAGCGAGATTGAACTCGCGGGGCCGCTGACCCGGGTGCAATCGAGTTTCCTGGGCGGCGTGAAGCAAATGCCGATTCGCTACGTCGCGCGCTGAGCCTTGAACGAAATGGCGCGTCCTCCGACCTATTTCGTGATCTTTGGGGCAGCGATCCTTCCCGACGGTTCGCCGAGCGGCACGCTTCGGCGGCGCATAGCGGGCGCGTTTGCGGCGGGCGGGGCTTCGCCATCGACCTTCTATTTGCCGACCGGAGGAGTGGGGCGACACGGCCCGTCGGAGGCGCGAGTGATGCGTGATGAGTTGATCGCGTTCGGTGTCTCGCCCGAGCAGATCATCGAGGAAGAGACAGCCACGGATACCTTGTCTTCCGCGGTCGCCTGCGCTGAGATTCTTTCGGCGCGCGGAGTCGATGAACCGGTGGGGGTTTGCTCAAGTGGCTACCACCAGCTTCGATGCGCCGCGCTGCTTCGACTCCGAGGGGTGAAGACTTTTAGTCCGCCGATGCCTTCTGACCGAGAAGCGCTGGGGCTGCGTCGCTGGCTCTACTATGTCGCGCGAGAGGTGATTGGCACGCCTTGGGATACGACGCTGCTCGTTTGGGAGCGGCTGCGCGGGCGCTAGTGCGATCGGGCTTTAGAAGGGAACGAGGACTTCTTGGAGTCGCTTCGTCTCGATGAGCTCATTGAATTCGTCCCCTAAGACGCGGCAGCGTTCGATCACATCGAGCCATTGTGCAATCCGCGCGTCGGTCTCGAGGCCCAGGAAATCGTTTCGGTCCGGCACTTTGCCGCCGGGCAGGGCAGCGACGAATTCGTTCGAGGGGGCGACCATGACCACGTCTTCGAGGTCGGATGCCTTTGGCTTTCGCCAGGAGAAAGGCTTATCGAACCAGCCGGGCGTAATGCGGTCGAAAAAATGCGGAAAGAGAACGAGGCCTTCGCGGCGCTTGAATGAGAAGTCGAAGTGGTAGTCGACGATGCCCCCGTCAAAGAGTGTGCCGGGGACGCCCGGGGTGCCGCGGACGCCTTTCATGAGCAGGGGGATCGAGCCGCTCGCGAGCAGGGCATGCTGCACGTTTTCGCGGGTGAGGGGATGGCGAAGGGTCTGCATATCATCCCACTGCACTTCGGAGGGCGTGGGGCCGAAGACGAGGCGCTTGAAGGAACGGCCGAGAAGTTTTCGGGAGAAGGCGTTTAGGAAAGCAGCGGCACCGAGCTGTGCCTGGAAGAGCGGGCCGCGGTCGCGGTCGCGGTCGCGGTGAAGCTGGGCCGCGACGATATGGTTGCGGACGAGGGGGTTCGCTTCGATTTCGGAAGCACCCGATTCACCGAGGAAATGGGCGAGGATCCGGTCGCTTTCCTCGGAGATCGCTTCCATGGTCGGCTGACCGACGTAGGACTGCTGCACGTAGCCCTCGGCGAAGCGGGCGAGGGCGGCATGAGGATCGCTCTGTGCGAAACAAGCGTGGCGGAAGGAGCCGATTGAGGAGCCGATCGTATCGATCGGGGTGCGTCGCGGGAGGATCAGTCGATCAACTAACACCGCGTCGAGATGCCGTAGGGCGAGCCATTTGGGCCCGCCGGAGGCCCCAACGAGCGTGCCGAAGAGCTCCGGATGGAACCCTTCGGCACGCAGTCGTTCGGTGGCGCGAGCGCCGGCACGGATCGTGAGATTCAAATGCGTGGCTCGCTTTCGGGGCCTTGCTCGCCAGCCGAAGCCAGCGAGAGCCTCTACATCTTGGTGTAGTCGGGGCCTTCACCGCCCTGAGGCGTTGTCCACGTGATGATCTGGTACGGGTCTGCGATATCGCAGGTCTTGCAGTGCACGCAGTTCTCGTGGTGGATGAAGAGCTCCTTCTCACCCGGCTTGCCGGGGGCATCGATCATTTCGTAGACCGCCGCCGGGCAGAACTTCTCACACGGGTTTCCGTAATCCGTGCGGCAGCTCGTGGCGCAGACGTTCGCGTCCGCGACCTTGAGATGCGGCTCCTGGTCCGCTTCGTGCTGGGTGCCCGAGAAGCCAACGAGATGCTCCTTCGAGAAGGTCAGCACGTTATCGGGCTCGAAGGGCTCGGGCTCGCGGTTCTGCTTCGGGATCTCCCAGATCTTCTTCATCACCGAGTGCGGCTTATGCGTCGGAAGATCGTCGATCAGGCCACGCCCCTTCGTCGGGATCATCAGCGGGATGTTCAGCATGCCAAAGAGCGGCGAGACTTCGTTACTTCCGGAGAAGTTCCGCGCCTCGTAATGCTCCTGGTAGGCCCAGCTATTGCGGAAGCGTTCCGTGTAGTTGCCGAGGGTCTTCGAAGAGAAGTCCTTCGCCTTCAGACCGTCGATGATGGTGTCCGCGGCCATCATGCCCGACTTCATGGCCGTGTGGATCCCGGCGAGCTTCATGATGTTCAGCATGCCGGCGGAGTCGCCCACAAGCATCGCACCGTCGCAGTAGAGCTTCGGAATCGCGTTGAGGCCGCCCGCCGGAACGCACTTGGCGCCGTAGCGGACGAGTTCTGCGCCATCGAGCAGGTCGCGCATGAACGGTGAATCGCGCTTGAACTCCTGTGCGGCGCGGTGCGGATCGCTGTTCGGATCTTCCGAGGCCAGCGGCGTCACGAAGCCGTAGGAGACGAGGTTGTCGCCCATATCGTAGAGCCACATGCCGTGAATCTCTCCGAGGAAGTCGGGGAACATCGAACCGTGGATCACGCGACCCGGGCGATGCTTCTCGGGCTTAACACGCCAGATTTCCTTGATGCCGGTTTCGTAGGTCTGAGGGTACTTGCCGTGCATGTCGAAGCGGTCGAGCAGCTGCTTCGTGCAGGAGCCGCGCACGCCTTCGCCGAAGACGGTCACGCCGGCGATGATGTCCATGCCCTGCTGGAAGTTGGCCTTCGGCTTGCCGTCTCTGCCGATGCCCATGTCGCCCGTGCGGATGCCGACGACTCGGTCGCCTTCGATCAAGGCTTCCGAAGCGGCGAAGCCCGGGTAGATTTCGATGCCGATCTCTTCGCATTTCTCAGCGAGGAACTTCACGACATCCGAAAGAGAGACGACGTGGTAGCCCTTCTTCTGGAAGAAGGGCGGCGTGGCGAAGGCGGGCAGCTTGACCGTGAAGTTTCGGAAGAACTGCCAGAAATAGGCCTTGTCGCAGGTCTGCTCGATCGGGAAGCCCTGCTTCTTATAATCGGGCATGAGTTCTTCGATGCCCTTCGGGTTCATCACGCCACCGGAAAGCTGGTGGTCGCCGATGCCCGCGGCTTTCTCGATCACGAGGATCGTGGGCGGCTCGATGGGCTCTTCGCCGGTCTTCTCGCAGGCCTCATTATGGGCCTCAACCTGCTTCATGAGGTGGTAGGCGGAGGCGAGGGTCGCGGGCCCTGCTCCGACGTAAAGGACGTCGACTTCCATGCTCTCGCGTTCGGGCTCGGACATCGGTGATTTTCCTTTCTGGGGGCGCTACTTGCCCGGTTTAATCGGAATCGGAAACTAGGAGACGAAGCCTCCGGGAACAACTGAATCGCGGTCTCAGAGAGCATCCAAGAGTTGCAGCACATCCCTGCGGGAATCTTGCGGTGATTGCCTCCCGATCCACGTCGCCCAGGGGAGATGAACCTCGGATTCGTTCCATTGGCCAGAGCAAACGGCTCTCCTATCCTCCGCTTTCGGCCGAGATTGAAATCTGACGGTGCTTCGCAAATCGCGATGGCACGGGTTGGAGCAAAAACGCATCGCGGAAAAGGGGAGGAGGGTACACAGCAAATGACCGATTCATCCTCCTCGCCTCGAGATCCCGCTCGCAATGTGCAGGAATTCGTACAGTTGCTCCGCCAGTTCTTGTCGGCGTACACGGCCCTGTCCGAGGTTTTTGCGGGCTACCCAGAAACGGCGGTTCGGTTCGACTCTGTGCGCGGCCTGGCCGGGGACGACGAGCGTTCTGTTCTGTACAGGCTCAAAGAGAAAAGCCACGCGCTTTTCCGCACGGATGAATTTTCGACGGCCTCCGTTCGGCGTGAGGCCCTCTTCGATCTCGCGGTGGGCTCTCTCTTTCACGAAGTCATGAAGCTTCGGGAGCTGCTGTATCAGCGCGAGGTGTATGCACCGCGGGTCGATTCGCTCCGCCGCGCCTCCGACGCCGAATCGGAAGCCCTTTTCGTAGAGTTCGACCGCATCTTTCAGCGCAGCGAGACGCGCTCCGGAGAAGTGATTTCGGAAGTGCGAATCCTGCTGGCGCAGTCGCGAGACCAAGTGCGGGAACTGCTGGTCGAGCGGGCTTCCGTGGGCGCTGTGACGCGCTGTCTACTCAGCCGCAGAGAAGAGGTCGAGGCGGCCTTTCCTGAGGGATTTGAGGGCTTGCTGCAGGCGATGCACGGCAATGCGGCGACCGGACTTGTTCAAGCGGCTCGGTCGCTCCTGGAGAGCGCATATTTCGTGGAGGCGGCGAAGACCCTTCGCGAGGCGGAACGAAATCATGGCGCGAAGTGCCTCGAGACGGATGCGCTCTTGCGATACGCCGAGGGGATGCAGGCGGTTCTCGATGAGGAGTATGCGACGTGTGTTGCTGCGCTTGAGTCCTGGATCGATTTGAAAGGGCCGCGCAGCGAGCCCGCTTTCTCGGCATTGGCGCAGGCGGTCCTCGGGAGGCTCGGCGGCCTCGTCGAAGACAGCTCTGCCGTCGAGCTCATTCCCGCGAAAGCGAAGGAACTCATCCTTCGCCTCGAAACCGAAACGGATCCCGAATCGGCCTAGGCGTCCAGGCGCGCGCGCCGGAGGAACCGGGCGGTCGCGCTGGATTTAGGCGGCAGCGCTGGATCTAAGCGGTCGCGCTCGTTTTAGACGGGCCGCGTGTGACCAGGACCAGTCCGCAAATCACGAGTGTGATGCCGATCCACTGAGCCTCGGATAGATCGAGCGCCACGCGGGCATTCAGTCGCCAATGCTCGATGACGGTTCGGCCCACCCCGTTCAGAATCAGATATTCACCGAAGAGCGAGCGGCTCGTCAGTCGCCGCTTCCACAGGTAGATCGCAGCCAAGCTGAGCCAGACCGTCTCGTAGAGCATCGTCGGATGGACGGGGTAGTGGACCGGCGGAAGCCCGATCGGAAAGGCGACGCCCCAGGGCAGATCCGTCGCTCGACCGTAGTCGTCACCGACGAGAAAGCAGCCCACGCGGCCGATGGCCTGGCCGACGGCCAAGGAAATCGCGGCGGCGTTCGCGAAGGGCAGAGGCGAGATCTTGTAGATCTTGCAGCCGGCGAAGCCGCCGAGGAAGCCCCCGATGAATCCGCCGTAGAAAACCATGCCGGCACGTGACAGCAAGGCTGCCCAGAATTCGGTTTCGCCGCGGATCCAAAAATCGGTCGCGTAGTAGAGCTTCGCGCCGAGGACACCGCCAAACATGATCCAAATCAGCATGTTGGCGCCGTCTTCGGGATCGAGGCCTTCCTCCCGCATGCGCGGCATGGCGATCCAATATCCGACCAAGAAGGCGATGGCCATGGCGGCTCCAAAGCTGCTGATCGGCCAATCGATGAAAGGAATTCTGAATAGTTCCGGGTACATCGGCTCTCCTGCGGCGCACGGTACGCGAAGCCTACGACGTGATCAATGCCACACGGGTTTCCCCCCTCGCGTGGCCGGCATCGTCGGGCGGAGGTATCCTCAAAGCATCGTGGTCCGAGCCCCCAGTATTTCTCGACCCGAGTCTTTTCGTCTATTTTGGCTGCAGGCGATGATTGGCGCGTTTCGAGTGCGCGCGGAGAAGCATAGGTAGCGTCGAGCGTCGGTGAGATGACGGCAATCGACAGGCAGGGCAGCGAGATTGCCGGTGAAAGGCGCATCTCGGGTTGGGGGTTCGGCCGATCGGTATAAGACAAGCGTCCCAAGCGAGGTGTGGTCTTCGTTTTGGACGTACGTCGGAGAGGTTTTCCGGTGGGTCGCATCGACAGCAAACAAGAGCGTGCATCGATTGCAATGAGTACTCGACGGGTTGCGACCTGGGGTCTTGTGATGCTGGGTGCGCTGTTGGTGGTGGATAGTTTGCCGGCGCGCTTCGCCGGTGCCGAGCCTGCCTTGCAAGCGGAGGTCGAGGTCGACAGCGCTCGCCCCGCGGTGACGGCCGCGCTGGTCGCTCATCTCAAGGACCGAAAGTCTTCGCTTTCAAAAGCGGAGCAAGAACGTGTCACCGAGGCCGTCCTACGGAGTAGCCGACGCTACGAACTCGATCCCTATCTGGTGACGGCGATGCTGCTCGTCGAGAGTGACGCGCGCCCCTGGGCCGAAAGCGGAAAGGGCGCGATCGGGTTGATGCAGGTGATGCCGTATATGGCCGAGGATCTGCCCCTCGCAGGCAACCTCTCAACGATCGAGAGCAATGTCGAAGCGGGCTGCTTTATCCTCGCGGATAATATTCGCCGGTTGGGCGAGGAGAAAGGGATCTCCAGCTATTTCTGGGGGCGCAATATTCGCGGCCAGGAGTATCTGGAAAAGGTCGAAGAGGCCCGTGCCCGAGTGCGCGCGGCGGTGCGGCCCGAAGAGGCGCTGGCGGAATCGTGAACGTCCTTGCGTGAGCCGGCTTTGCAGCAGGCGCCCGCTGCGATTCGCCGCAGCGAAGGGCAAATCGATCTCACCGATCCGGGCGCGAGTGTGGCCGATGCGGGGCCTGCGTTCGGCGAGCGGTACGCCTACACGTGGCTTCCTCCCGAGCCCCAGCGCATTCTCATCCTGATTCACGGCTATGCGGAGCACGCCGGTCGCTACGACGAGATGGCTATGTATTTCGCACGGCGCGGCTTCGTGGTTCGGGCTTACGATCAAGCAGGCCACGGGCGGACCGCGGGCGCCCGTGGGCATGTCGACCGTTTCGACCGCCTGACAGAGGAAGTGGCGCGCTTCGTCGATCTCGTTCGGCTCGAGCATCCAGGGCTGCCCGTGACGCTGTTAGGTCACAGTATGGGCGGACTTGTTGTGGCGGGAACGGCAGCGCTGCGAAAGCCCGCCGTGGATCGCATCGTGCTCTCGGGCGCGCTCCTCGAGTTGGGCTCCGAAGGAGGGCTGCGGCAGAAGCTCAGTCTCTGGGCTGCGAAGCTCCTCTCGGTCATCGCGCCCAAGGTGGGGCTAGCGGCCGGTCTCGACCTGGAAGGCCTCTCGCGCGACCCGAAGGTCATTCGTCGCTACGAGGCGGACCCCTACGTAAAGGATCGCATGACCGCCCGTTTCGCCGCGGGCATGAGTGCGATGGTGAGCGAGGTGGCCGGCTTGGCGCATGAGGTCGAGCAGCCGATTTTGATCCTGCACGGTGAGGCGGACTCAATTGCGCCGCCGGCTGGCAGCCGTGCGTTTCATGCCGGGCTGAAGCCTGAGGTGTCGTCCGCGAGTGCTTTGCAGATCTATCCCGAGCTACGACACGAGATTTTTAACGAACCCGAACGCGAATCTGTTTGGCAGGATATCTTGCGCTGGCTTGAGGGGGCGGGGTAAGAACCTGCCTCGGGGCGGCGAGCGACCCCGTCTAAGATGAGGAATGACGATGGCAGATGAACTCACGCATCTCGACGAGCGTGGACGGGCCCGAATGGTCAACGTTGGAGAGAAGGCGATTACGCACCGAATTTGCGTTGCGCGCGGGCTCGTGCGGATGGCCCCTGAAACCCTCGCACGGATCGTCGAAGGTCGGGTCGCTAAGGGAGACGTTCTTGCCACCGCGCGGATCGCAGGGATTCAGGCCGCGAAGCGGACCGGAGAGTGGATCCCGCTGGCTCATCCAATGCCCATCGATTCTGTCGAAGTCATCTTGGAACCCGCTTCGTCCGGGGACGCACTGACCATCGAGGCCCGCGTCGAGGCACATTGGCGAACCGGGGTGGAGATGGAGGCCCTGGTGGCGGCATCGGCGGCCGGGCTGACGGTCTACGATATGTGCAAGGCCGTGGATCGTGAGATGGTGGTGGACCAGGTACGGCTGGTGGCGAAGCAAGGCGGCAAGAGCGGCGTTTTCCTGCGGGAAGGTGAAGCACCCGTTGACCTGCCGGCGAAGTGATTTCTTGCTCAGATTTACTTCCCCTTGGGGTGGTGCTCGGGCCGCCCAGGGAGGGGAATCTTCTTCTGACTGCGGTTCTTCGCGTTTTGAGACCCCATAACGCACTCTTTTGGGCGCTCACCGGTTCAGTGGGGGTGAGGTGAGGCAAGAATGAGCGGAATTGAAGTCGATACGGATAGGGAAAGATCTGCGGACACGACGGAACCTGGGCGGTCTGCCCGGGTTCAGTCGAAGGAGAGGCAGACTATGACTTATGAAATCGTTGAACGAGGGTCCATGGTGTCAGGCACGAACCCGCTGACACGCGAACGCACTGCACCGCGCGTCGTGGTGGAAGATCCAGATCAGGACTTGGTGCAGCGCTGGCAGCAGGGCGACGACAAGGCTTTCGAGCAGTTGATCGAGCGCCATGAGCGCCGCGTCTATCGCTTGCTTTATCGCATGATGGGCAACAAAGAAGACGCGGAGGATCTCACCCAGGAGACCTTTCTGAGTCTGCACCGCTATGGGCATCGCTTCCGAGCGGAGGCCCGCTTTTCGACTTTCGTGTACCGGGTCGCGGCGAACGCGGCACTGAATCGGCGGCGTACCTACGGTCGTAGCCGTGCCCGCGTTGAGAAGCTTAAGCATCGCCAGGCGGCGGGGGACGATCTCCCCAGCTCGCCGCGCAATCCCGAAGATTCGACGTTAGGTGCTGAGCTCAGCGAGCATGTACGAACGGCGCTCGACGAGCTTTCGCCTTCGCTTCGGATGCCGGTTGTGCTCTATGATATCGAAGGGCTGGCCTACGGTGAAATCGCAAAGGTGTTAGGGATTGCCGAAGGCACCGTGAAGTCTCGAATCCATCGCGCCCGCCAGGCGCTCCGAGAACAGTTGAAAGAGCTGCTTGGCTCTTCTGCAGCCGAGGGTATCTAAGTTGAATCATTCGGAAGTGAAAAAGCAGCTCCCCGACTATCTGGAGGGCGAACTCGACCTGGCGGCGCGCGCTTTGGTCGACGCGCATTTGGATGAATGTGCCGACTGCGGTCGTGAAGTGAGCGAGATGCAGCAGACCATTCGGCTGCTGCGCATGCTTCCTGAACCGGAGCAGCCGCCGATGGTTGCGGCGAATGTGATGCGTCGTATCCGTGCGGGAGAAACCGAGCCCGGATTCTTTGAGCGCATCGGCCGGACCCTGGGCGGCATCTTTGAACCCTCTTTTGTATTGCCGGCGTCTGCGGTCGCAGCGGCGGCTTTCGTCGTCGTCGTTGTGCAGGAGCCGGGGGGCCTTTCCGCAATGCTCGAGGGTGTGATGGGGCCGAACGCGGGTCCGAGCGCTTGGACCGCTGAACAGGGCGGGCAGGGGGCTGCGACCGGGACATCGTCTCTCACAGCCGTTGTGCCGACTCCTTTTACTGCTCCCGCTTCTGCGCGCCCTTCTTTGGTTGCGAATGGGGTTGCGAACGGGGTTGCGAACGGGGTTGCGAATGGGGTTGCGAACCGGGCGGCGAATTCCGGGGCGGCACGATCTGCGAGCGGCGGGGCCGGCAATGGTCTCTATTCGCCGCCGCGCTCGTACGGCGCGCCGGCGGCACAGGATTTTCTAGTCGCGAAGGCGCAGCCCCGGGTCTATTCAGATGTGGGTGTTGATCCGAGTCGGGCTGCGGTCCGCGTGCAAACGCGCAACGGAGCACGACGTGGGCAAGCAGGCGCTGTCCGGGTTCCGGCCCGGATCCAGGTGGATCGCGATGGTCGGCCCTTGGCCACGGTGGTGGATCAGGCTTCTGCTGGATCCTCTCGGACGTTCAACCCAAGCGGTTCCCCGAGCGGGGGCCTCGGTCCGAATCGCGGACTCAGCGATTTCGGTGGACTTGGCAACGCGCTGGCGGGAAGCGCCGTAACGGTCGCAGGCCCGGGCGTAGGGCGTTCGGCCTCGGGGCTTCGGGCGCATGGCCTCGCGCCGGCATCCGCTCCGCAGGCGAGGGGGGCAAGCGGGCTCGCAGCGGCTGAACTCAGCTCGGGTGGGGAAGATGTGCGTGACCTTTGGTTGGCGCGCGGCCTCGAAGATCCAGTGGGCTTCGCGAATTTTATCGCGGAGCGAAACTTGGCCGAACAAGAGCTCTTCGTCTCTCGGCTCAGCGAGCGAGCGAATGAGCGCGGGATGCTTGCGGCGTTACTGACGGCCTTGCGCGCTTCGGGTGATGAGACAGCGGCATGGGTCGCGGATGACTTCGCCGCTGAGCGGCCTAACTAGGCCCCGCCCTCACTCCGCCCCCGCCCCCGCCCCCGGTCCCCGCCGCTCGCAACCGCACCGCGTCGCGAGGCTATGCGTACACGTTCCGTGAACGCTGGTCCGCGTATGCCCGAGGTGAGTTCATCGGCCTAACTTGTCCTCTTGCGGAAGGAGGGCTGGGTGGCATTTGGAATTGTGGGTTCGGTGGCTGGGTGTTCGGCAGAGGGTGGGCAGGCATCGGACCGGCCCCGTGAGCGGCTCGACCGTCTTGGCGCTGCCGCGCTCGCAGATGCTGAAATTTTGGCGTTGATTCTCCGGACAGGGAGTCGTCGCCAGGATGCCTGGAGCGTCGCACGAGAGCTGCTGAAGACCTTCGGCGGACTGGACTCGCTGCTGAGCGCCTCGGGGACAGCGATCGAGGCTGTGCCCGGCGTTGGGCCGGCGAAAGCGGCGAGCCTAAGAGGAGCCGTCGAGCTTGCTCATCGTCTCGGAGGACAATCTCTCAAGCGGGGCGAGGCCTTCCGAGGCCCAAGCGATGTTCAAGCTCATTTCCGCTCGCGGTTGCGACATTTCTGCCGCGAAGCTTTCCACGTGGTCCTCTTGGATGGGCGGAGCCGTTTGATTTCGGTGGAAGAGGTCTCCGTGGGGACGCTGACCGCGAGCCTGGTGCATCCGAGGGAGGTTTTTCGCGAGGCGATTCGCGCTGCTGCGGGATCGCTGCTTCTGGTGCACAACCATCCGAGCGGAGATCCGAGTCCAAGCGCTGAAGATCGTGTGGTGACGACGCGCTTGCGGTCTGCGGGTGAGCTGGTCGGAATCCCCGTCGTTGATCACGTGATCGTCTCGGAGGGTGGCCATTTCAGTTTTCGCGAAGCGAGAGAGCCTTCGCTCTGCGGGCCCCTCGGGGAGTTCTGAAGCCGTCTCGCTCGGCCTGGGCCGCTCTCACCGAGAATCGTTTCGGGTGGGTGAATAGGGGCTAAAGGCCGGGCCCGCGAGTGGACGAAGAGCCGCATAGGTCGGCCCGAGAGCCGTCGGATCTAGGGATTCAGAGGGCAGTCGCTGCTCGCCCGCAGAGAGTCAAACATGGCGAAGATCAGCATGGACAGCATGGAGACCAAGGGCCTGCCCTTGGAAGCCTCCAGTGGAGTAGATGAATCGGCTGCGGCCGAGCGTCGTCGCGAGCGCCGGGCGGGTGTCACCGTGCGCATCGACTACGCGACCGTCGACGAGATGTTCTCCGAGTTCACACGCGACATCAACGCCGGTGGACTCTTCATCGAAACTGAGAAGCCCCACGCGCCCGGGACCGAAGTCTCTATGCAATTCCATTTGCCGGGTAGCGCGGATGCGCTTCAGACAATCGGACGCGTCGTTCGCGTTTCGAGCGGTGATGTCAGTTCACCTCCCGGGATGGGCATCGAATTCGATGAGCTCACTTCCGAAGATCGCGGCAAGATCGATCTGATCGTTCGCGCGCTCCGTTCCGAAGCCTCCTAGTCTTCTTAGGCGTGTCGGCGTGTCGGCGTGTGTTTTCGGCGTGCGGATCTAGGTCCCCATCTACATCATCTCTGTAGACGGATGGTTCTGGGCGGGTCGCGTTCAAGAACGCGAAAACGCCCGATCGGACTCGAATCGAGCCGTCGGGCGCCTTCTGGTTCTTTCGACTTTTTCGTTTACGGCTTCCGTGCAAGCACCGCGCGCCCTTAAAGCACCGCGCGCAAAGAGGCGCGTCAAAGAACGCGGGTCCTTCAAGGCCTAGGGCTTAGAACGGGATATCGTCGTCGGCGGGTGCCGCCATGTCGACTGAGCCGCCCCCTCCGCCGCCACCGGACGGGTTGTAGTCCCCGCCACTTCGGCCGCCGCCGCCGCCATCGCTGCGTGGACCGATGAAGTTCACCGTGTTGGCGTTGATTTCGGTCGTGTACCGCTTGGCACCTTCTTTGTCTTCCCATTCACGGGTTTGGATGCGGCCTTCGACGTAGACCGTTCGTCCCTTGGACAAATACTGGTTGCACATTTCTGCCGTCTTGCCCCAGACGACAATGCGATGCCATTCGGTGCGTTCGACTTTTTCGCCGCTCTTGTCGGTCCAGGTTTCGCTGGTCGCGAGCGTGAAGTTGACGACGGCCTGTCCGTTCGGCGTATGCCGAAGTTCGGGGTCGCGTCCGAGATTACCGACAAGAATGGCTTTGTTGACACCTGCCATGAGGGGGCTCCATCGGGACTGAATTGGGGTTGAGAAGAAGCCCGATTGTCCCGCCGTGGCGGAAGGCCGTCAAGGGAGGACTTCGCGGACCCTTTGCGAGGCTGTGGGGGCACGGTATCCTGCGGCGGTTCTCCTCTCCGGGGGGTGAGGGAATGAAGACTCACTATCGCATCGTGATTGCGCCGACTCGAACGGCTCCGTGGGCCTGGCTGGCCTCGACCGCCGAATTTCCTTTGAGGAATATTCGGACGGGTATTTGTTCGCGCGCACGACGAGGAGAACTGGATGGCTAAGGCCGCCGCTAAATCACGCTCCAAGCGGGCGGCGACGAAAGCCACCCGTGACTCCGGACGCCGAAAGAACGCCGAGAGCGAAGAGCCGATCCTGATTGCGGCAGGTTCGGAGATCTTCGGCCTGATTCTCATTGGGCTTTCCGTTCTTTCGATGTTGGCCATCGCGACGTATTCGCCTGAAGATCCGATTCTGGAGCTGGTTGAGGTCGCAAACCGGGCGGGCCCGGTGGGGGCCACCTTGGGTGGTTTGCTGCTCCGGGGCGTCGGCGCCGGTGCGATGGTGTTGGTCGCGGGCTGTGCCTTCGTGGGCGGGCGCCTCGTGATGAGTCTCGGGCTCCCCGATTTCTTTTCGCGGTTCTGGGTCGGGGTGGCGATCCTGATTCCGACTGCGGCCGTACTGCCGCCGCTGCTTTTCAATGCTGCGCCGCAGACGGTCCCCTGGATCGAGCCCGGATGGCTTGGCGCAGAGGGCGCGCGGGTG
Organism: Myxococcota bacterium; assembly: GCA_045106235.1. GTDB lineage: Bacteria > Myxococcota_A > UBA9160 > UBA9160 > UBA4427 > UBA4427. The sequence goes on along the minus strand of JBGCEJ010000005.1, from coordinate 95,756 downwards.
CAGACGTTGCTCTTCGGGAGCTTGGGTGCACTCTTCCTGAGCTCGCTTTTTCTCGGCGTGGGTGTGCTTTCGCTGGCGGGCGTTTCGACGGGCACGATGCTCGCGAGCGTTGGGCGCGGTGCGGCTTGGGTGGCGGGAGGCGTTGCGCTGGTCGCCGCTTGGCTGGGTGATTGGATTCGTGCGGGACTGCAGCTGATCGTCCGGGGCGTACAGGCGGGGGTCGCTGCAGTTGCGGGCGGCTTCGCTTCGCTTCGCACATGGATGACTTCGATCTCGGTTCGGCGCGAGCAGCGTGCGCGTCGCACCCGTGTAAAGGAGCTTCGCGAGCCTGAAATCACCTTTGAAGAGGAGGAAGAAGAAGAGCTCGAGGAGAAGCCTGAGGCCCCCGTGGCCGTTCTGGTCGAGCCGGATGAAGAGCCGATTGAACCGGCGCCTAAGAAGCTGCGGGCTGGGCAAGAGCCTGACATCGTGGATCACGATGAAGAGCGCAAGAAGTCGCGCAAGCCGGAACAGGAAACCTTCCGCTTTAACGATAAGGGGGCGAGTGGTCCCTTCCAGCTCCCGGATATTGCACTCTTTGCACCGGCGCCCGAAGGCGAACAGACCTACGACCGCGATTCGCTGCTGATGAACTCGAAAATCCTTGAGAAGAAGCTCTCGGATTTCGGTGTCTCCGGACGCGTTGTCCGTGTTCATCCTGGGCCGGTCATTACGATGTATGAGTACGAGCCCGCTGCGGGCATCAAGGTCAATAAGATTGTGGGTCTTTCCGACGACCTGACGATGGCCCTTCGAGCGATCTCGATTCGGATCATCGCACCTCTGCCCGGGAAGTCGGTTGTGGGGATCGAGGTTCCGAATCCGCAGCGAGAAACGGTCTACCTCCGCGAAAACCTTGAATCCGATGCGTTCCGTAAGACGAAAGCAAATCTGCCCGTCGCGATGGGCACCGATATCTTCGGCAATACGATCGTTTCGGATCTGGCGAAGATGCCGCATCTCTTGGTCGCGGGTTCAACGGGTACGGGCAAGAGTGTCTTCTTGAACTCCTTTCTTTGCTCCTTGTTATGCCGGTGTACGCCGGATCAGTTGAAGCTGCTGATGGTCGACCCGAAGATGCTAGAGCTGTCGATTTACGACGGGATCCCGCATTTGATTTCGGACGTGGTCACGAGTCCGAAGCGCGCGGCGGCGGCGCTTCAGGGCGTCGTGCGCAAGATGGAAGAGCGCTACCAGATGATGAGCGCGACGGGCGTTCGAAATATCGAGCAGTTCAATGAAAAGGCCCGCAAGCAAATCGCGGAAGGCGAAGAGTTCTTCAATCTCAAGCCGAAACCGGGGCAGGTTGAGGGCGACGAGATTGAGTGGCAAGAACTGCCTTTCATCGTGGTTGTAATTGACGAACTTGCGGACCTGATGATGTCCTCCGCGAAAGAAGTGGAAGAGTCCTTGCAGCGTCTCGCACAAATGGCGCGGGCCTCGGGCATCCATCTGGTTCTGGCAACGCAGCGCCCGAGCGTCGACGTCCTCACGGGCGTGATTAAGGCCAACTTCCCGGCGCGTGTTTCGTTCCAGGTTTCATCGGGGACGGATAGTCGGACGATTCTTGACCAGAAGGGCGCGGATGACCTTCTCGGGATGGGCGACATGCTCTTCCTGCCTCCGGGGACCGCTGTGCTTCAGCGAATCCATGGTCCTTTCGTGACGGAAACTGAGGTCCACGATCTGGTTGCTTTCTTGAAGAAGCAGGGGCGTCCGGTCTTTGATGAGGATCTGGTTCGCGCTGATGCCGAAGCCGAGAAGATCGAATCTCGGGGCGAAGACGTCGACGAGATGTTCGACCAAGCGGTCGCGATCGTGGCCGAAACTCGGAATGCGTCCATCTCCTACGTCCAGCGCCGGCTGAAGATCGGTTATAACCGAGCGGCTCGGATCATTGAGCAGATGGAACTGGACGGGATGATCGGGCCTCAAATCGGAGCAAAGGGCCGAGAGGTTCTGATGCCGTCACCTCTTTCCGAAGAGGAATAGGCCGAAGAGGAATAGGCCGACGAATAGGTCTGGCTCGATCATACGAGCAATCAGCCGGCGATTAGTCCGCCGCGGGGTAGACACGAAGATGAGAATGGCGGACACGGTCAATCAGGCGGATTTGGCCCCGGTGTGGTTCGGGCGCAGTTTTCGGTCTGGCATGAAGAGCATGTTTGTCTCGGTCTCCGTTTTGGCCCTGAGCGTTGCGGCTGGAGGAGGAGCGCTTGCCGCGGACGGGCCGACCTCGAATTGCGGAGAGCCCGGCCTCGGAGAGAAGACGGCCACGCTCATCCAGGCGCGCTACGAGGGAATTCGCGATATCCGCGCAGACTTCACCCAGGAAAATCAGTCCGCCAGTTTTGCGGGTGAGCCGCTGATGAGCTCGGAGCCGAAGACGGGTAAGGTCAGCTTCGCCAAGCCAGGCAAGATGCATTGGTCCTACGTAGAGCCCGAGAAGAGCATCGTCGTCAGCAATGGCGCGACGCTCTGGATCTATGACGTCGACGGAAAGTCGGTCACACGCCTCGAGGTGACCGCAGGTTTCTTAAGCGGTGCCGCGCTCCAGTTTCTGCTGGGCGATGGGCAGATCCTCGAGACCTTCGACGTGAGCGCCACGGAATGCAGCGCAGACCAGGTGGTCCTTGATCTCTTGCCGAAGCAGGATGCGACCTATGAGCGGCTCGGCTTGGTTGCGGATCGCGAGTCCGGCGACATCGTCGGGACATCGGTGAAGGATCTTTTCGGCAACCTGACGGTGATCCGCTTTCAGAACCTTCAGGTCAACCAAGCGCCAGCGGACTCGGTGTTTGAGCTGTCGATCCCTGATGGCGTCGAACTGATCGACTACGCCGCCGGGGCGACCGGGGCCGCCGAATAGGCTCCTCGCGAGCGCGGGGCGTGTACATCTGTACTTCTGCGCATGAGGCCAGTCGGGCCTGATTTACGCTCGCAGTCGCCCTAATCGCGTCTCGAGCCGCCGATTTTGTGGCCGATCACCGGGCTCCCGGATCGGGAACTTGTCCCTGCTGCTTCCACTCGCCGATGGCCTCTGCAATTCCCTTCAGGGCAGCGGCCCGGCAAATATGAGCCACGCGACGATGCCTGTGAGCGTCCTCATGCGGCAGTTCGGGGGAATCCTATGCTGCAGGGGTTGGCATCTTCCCGATGGAAACTCTTCGGAGTGACCCGGGTACTGACTGAGAACGGAATACGAAGCGTTCTCGTCTGCACCGATCGGATCCGAACTGTTCGGATCCGAACAGCCTGCTCGGCCTGGAAACGATTCTAGAACAGGGGTTTATGGGTTTTTCTGCATAATTCGGTCGGTTGACAGGGTGAGGCCAAGGGATAGACTTTTGTTGTTGAAAAAGATCTTCTATTTCGAGAGGTTCGGCGATTTTTTGTACACGATCTGCACGTCGACCAGTCCAGTGACGCTCATTCCTGTTCACTCTGAACGGATTGATCCTGAGCCGGCCCGTATGAGCCGGCCCGGAGGCGCCTTTGGCGTGTGTGTTGTCGTGTGTGATGCCGTCCGTGATGTCGCCGTGAGCCTCAGGGGCCAAGAAGGCCTTCCGACTGGGGTCTCGAGCCTCTGCCCCGCTCCTGCGCGGCTGAGGGCGTCTTCGCGAGGCGAAGCGAAGGGATTTCGCGGCGATCTTGGAATGGCTTGGGTGGCTGCCCGAGCGCCCCGATTCCCCGGGGCGAGGGTAGATCGAGTGTGGAAACTCTCGACGGCACATGTTCGGCTTCCCGTGGGGAGGCGGCCTGGCCGCGCCGGAGGTCTGAAGCCCGCAGCTCGCCGTGCGAGTGAGAAGCTGTTCGTTTGCCCTGAGGGGATGGGTGGGATGTCCTGGGCTGAATCGATTTCTGAAAAGGCGGCACAGGCTTTGCAATATCCCGGTGCAGAGGGTTGAGATGAATACTCGTTGGCGCACATCCCTGCGGCACGAGAGCGAGAAAACGAGGAGACAGCGCAATGAGCGAACATGATTCCGATGGATCGGGCCCCGGACGCAAAGGCTTCGTACGCGATGTGATGCGCCGCATTAATCCCACCGGTGCTCCTGGGAGTGGCCGGCCGGGTGAGGATGCCGATCTCGAGGGCGGCCGCGCTCCGGGACGGGCTTCTGAAAGCGATCGCGGTGGAAGCGACGCTGAGCGCCTCCAGGATGCGATGCGCTACTTCGGCAGCGACTCCAATGAATTTCGACATCGCCTCGATCGCATGCTCGCGGATTTCGAGACCCTGCGGCGACGCTATGAACAAGCGCGCGCGCAGCATCATGACTCCGAGCGCCAGAACGAAAAACTCGTTGGGATGCTTCAGGAAGCGAAGCAGCAGATCGAGCTCTTGAAAGAAGAGGTCGACAAACTCTGCGCGCCGCCGAACACCTACGGCGTCTTTATTCGTGCGAACAAGGACGGGACATCCGAGATCCTGATGGATGGCCGGCCGATGCGCGTGAATGTGCATCCGAACCTGGATCCCTTCCAGCTCGATGAAGGTCAGTACGTCGTCTTGAACGAAGCTTTCAATATCATTGAGGGCGCCGAGTACACCCAGCGCGGTGAAGTCTGCACCGTCGTGGATGCGATCTCTGAGAGTCGCGTGATCATCAGCGGGCATACCGATGATGAGCGCGTGGTCACGCTTTCCGAGCCGCTTCGCGCAGAGAACATCAAGGTTGGCGATCCGCTCTTGGTCGATATGCGAACGCAGTACGCGTTCGAGAAGCTGCCGAAGTCGTCTGTCGAAGAAGTGATGCTGGAAGAGATTCCGGACGTCACCTACGAAGACATCGGCGGGCTCGGCGACCAGATCGAAATCCTTCGGGATTCGGTCGAGCTGCCCTACATGCATCCCGAGGTCTTCCTCGAGCATCAACTGCGGCCGCCGAAGGGGATTCTGCTCTACGGACCGCCCGGTTGCGGTAAGACGCTGATCGCGAAGGCCGTGGCGAATAGCCTGGCCAAGAAGATTGAGCAGACCACGGGTAAAGCAACCACGGCCTACTTCCTGAACGTGAAGGGACCGGAGCTGCTTAACAAGTATGTCGGTGAGACGGAGAGCAAGCTTCGCGAGGTCTTTAAGAAGGCCCGTGCGAAGGCGAGCCAGGACGTGCCGGTTGTGGTCTTCTTCGATGAGATGGATTCCCTGTTCCGCATGCGTGGTTCGGGTATCTCCTCAGACATGGAAGCCACGGTTGTGGCGCAGTTCCTGTCAGAGATCGACGGTGTTGAAGCGCTGGAGAACGTGATCGTGATTGGCGCGAGTAACCGACAGGATCTGATCGATCCCGCGGTGCTCCGCCCCGGACGACTCGATCTCAAGGTGAAGGTCTCGCGGCCGGATCGTGAGTCGGCACAGTCGATTCTCGGCAAGTACCTGACGCCTGACCTGCCGCTGCACGAGTCAGTGGTCGCCAAGTATGACGGTGATCGCCAGGTTGCCTGCACGAAGATGCTCGAAGAAGTCGTGGACAATATGTACTCGACGGGCGATGAGAATAAGTTCCTCGAGGTGACTTACGCCAAGGGTGAACGTGAGATCTTCTACTTCAAGGACTTCTCTTCGGGCGCCATGCTCGAGAACATCGTGGCGCGCGCCAAGCGCAAGGCGGTGAAGCGAGTTCTGGAAGGCGGCGATCAGGGCATTCGTGCGAAGGATTTGATCGAATCGGTCCGCGAGGAGTTCAAGGAGAACGAAGATCTCCCGAACACCACGAACCCGGACGATTGGGCTCGAATCTCTGGTCGAAAGGGCGAGCGCATCATCAACGTGCGCACCTTGATTACCGGAATGGAACGCAAGGAACAGACGATCGAGAATGTTCCGAGTGGCCAAGGACAGTATCTCTAAGCCGGAAGCGGTAAAGAGAAGTCAGGATCACCGCGCAAGCGGATTGAATAAGCCGAGCCGAGTCGGCGGCGTCTTCAGAACACGAAGGCATTGGGGCGGGAAACAAGAGCATCCACCCGCTGGCTCGGCAGGCTGATTCAGACTGATTCAGACGGCAAACAACGAAACGAACAGGGCCCGAGAGACGGGTGGTCGGCATCAAGGCCGACAAGGAATGGAACGAGGGGTTCGAGGTCGAGATGGCGATTCCGACAATCATGGGCACAGAGATCGAGTTTGGGATCATGGTCAAGAACGACCCTGATTTTGATCCGATTTCGTCCTGCGTGTTGATCGTGAACGCGTATCGCGAAGATCCAGAGGGGAATATCCTTTGGGACTACGATCAGGAGAATCCACTCGCAGATGCGCGCGGTTTTCAGGTGGAGGGCGAGAAGTACACGCCTAACCAGCAGGAGAATATCGCGCGCAATAAGACGCTGATTAACGGTGCACGATATTACGTTGACCATGCGCACCCGGAATACTCTAGTCCGGAAGTGACGAACGCGCGGGATCTCGTGATTCACGAGAAAGCGGGCGAGCGCGTGATCGAGATGAGCCGCCGAGAGGCGAATCAGCTGCTGCCCGATGGTGCGCAGATGCTCATCTATAAGAATAACTCGGATCGCAAAGGCAACTCCTACGGCTGCCATGAGAACTACCTGATGGATCGGCGAACGTCGTTCAAGCAGGTCGTCGAGCCGCTGCTTCCCTTCTTCTCGACCCGCCAGATCTGGTGTGGTGCGGGCAAGGTCGGAAGTGAAAACCGGAACCACCCCTGCGACTACCAATTGTCTCAGCGCGCCGACTTCTTCGAAACCGAAGTCGCGCTCGATACGATGGTGAAGCGGCCGATCGTGAATACCCGCGATGAACCGCACGCGGATCGCGATAAATATCGTCGACTGCATGTGATCGTCGGTGATTCGAATATGTCCGAGTACACGATCTATCTGCGGAACGGCGTGACTGCGCTGATTCTGTCGATGATCGAGGATGGGGCGATTACCAAGAATCTTTCGCTTCGAGACCCGGTGCGTGCGATTCGCGAAGTGTCCCATGACCTGACGCTCAAGCATGAACTTACGATGGATGATGGAACGTCGAAAACGGCGCTTCAAATTCAGAGCGATTTCCTGGACATGGCGCTTGCCTATACGTCCTCACGCACGCTGGACCCCGTCCAACAAGATGTGATGACGAAATGGCAGGAGACGCTTGAAGCCCTTCAGCGAGATCCGATGGAGCTTGATACCCGCATCGATTGGGTGATCAAGAAGCGCTTGATCGAAAGCTATATGAGTCGCAAGAATCTCTCCTGGAGTGATTCTCAGGTGCAGATGCTCGATCTGCAGTATCACGATTCGCGACCGGATAAGGGCCTCTACTACTTGCTGGAGCGGCAGGGGAAGGCCGAGCGCATCGTGACCGACGAAGAGATTCAACACGCAGTCTACAATCCGCCGCGGGACACGCGGGCATTTTTCCGAGGCGAATGCCTGCGGCGATACCCGAGCGAAGTGTTTGGCGTGAATTGGGATTCGATTTCCTTCGGCCTGGAAGACGAATCGATTAAGCGCGTGATGATGGCCGAGCCCTTGAAGGGCACAAGTGAATTCGTCGAGGAGCTGCTCGACCGGTCGAAGACCGCCGCACAGCTGCTCGAGAATATGGGCTCCTGATCCGAACAATTGAGCCCGGAGGACAAAAGAATGGCAGTTTTTCTGAAGACCCTGAAGCGCAAGAAGAAGACCGAAGAGGTCGACCCGATCCCGCTCTATATGGCTGCTGGCGAGCAAGAGCAGAAGAAAAAGGGCGGAGGCGATGGCGACGACGGCGGTGATTCCGACGACGGCGGCCAGAAGCTCGCTGAGAAGGGCGAAGAGCTGAAGGAGGAGATGGATAATCTCCTCGACGAGATCGATTCGGTGCTCGAAGAGAACGCCGAAGAGTTCGTTAAGAATTACGTTCAGCGAGGCGGCGAGTAAATCGCACGCTTCGGTGGCTTAAGCCGAGTCCGCTCGACCGCGATGGTCGGTCGAGTGGGTTCGGAAGTCGGCGCTTCGCGCTGATAGTTTTCTGAGGGGGGAACTGTGCCGGTTCTAGGCAGCTACCAAGGTTCGAGTTTTTTCGAGCTTCTCCAGATTGATCAACCGCAACTCCTGCCGGATCTCTCGGCATGGGGAAAGAGCGCGGCGGATATGGTGCCCCATGGCACCACGGTTCTGACCATGAAGTTTGGGGACGGCGTCCTCGTTGCAGGCGATCGCCTCGCGACGGCAGGCCATTCCGTGGCTTCGCGCGATGTGGTGAAAGTCTTCGAGACGGATCCATATTCGGTGATGGCGATTTCGGGCGCGGCGGGACCGTGTATCGAAATGGCTCGCGTGCTTTCGGTCGAGCTGGAACATTACGAGAAGATTGAGGGCGAAACGCTGGAGCTCGAGGGCAAAGCGAACAAGCTCTCTCAGATGATTCGCGCGAATCTTCCCGCGGCGATGCAGGGCCTCGCGGTCGTGCCGCTCTTCGCGGGCTTCGACACGCGCCGCAAGACGGGCCGCCTTTGGAAATTCGACATCACAGGCGGTCGCTACGAAGAAGGCGAGTTCGACGCGACGGGCTCGGGCGGACTTTACGCGCGTGAGTCGTTGAAGCATGGCTGGCGAGCGGATCTGAACCGTGAAGAGGCGATCAAGGTCGCGGTTGCGGGACTCACGGCTGCGGCCGATGAAGACCGGGCCACGGGTGGCGTCGATCTCGAACGCGGCATCTATCCGATCATCAAAGTTTGTACATCGTCCGGACATAGCGACGCGAGCGAGGAAGAAATCGCCACGGTCTATCGCGAAATCCTGGCGGCCCGCGCGGCGGGAGGGAACCTCTAATGTCGATGCCATTCTACGTATCTCCTGAACAGGTGATGGCCGATAAGGCCGAATTCGCTCGAAAGGGCATCTCGCGAGGCAAGTCCATTGTCGCCATCGAACACCAGGGCGGCGTGCTGCTCATGGCTGAGAATGCGACGAGTCTCTCGAAGGTGGGTGAGATCTATGATCGCATCGCCTTCGCAGGGGTCGGGAAGTTCAGCGAATTCGATCAGCTCCGGAAGGTCGGCGTCCGCTTCGCGGATACCAAGGGCTATGCCTACAGCCGTGAGGACGTGGCCGGTAAGGCTCTGGCCAATGCCTTCTCCCAGGTCATTGGCGAAGTCTTTACTCGTGAGATCAAGCCGCTTGAGCTTGAGATCATGGTCGTTGAGGTCGGCGACGATCGATACGAGGACCACAAGTCGAACTCGATCTACCGAGTGAAATACGACGGGTTCATCAGTGACCATCCCGGTTTTTGCGCCATTGGTGGAAATGTCGAGGACGTCGAATCTGTGCTGCGAACCGACTACCGTGAGGGCATGCCCGCGGGGGAAGCAGCGAATTTGGGACGCAGGGCGCTGAGCGCTGGAGCAGAACGAAGTTCTGATCTAGAGGCCGAGAGCCTTGAGGTTTGTCTACTCGACCGGGAACGAACGGGCCGCAAGTTCTGCCGCCTTTCTACCGATGAAGTAAAAGGTATGCTGAACGAGTAGGGCACGCGTGGTGCGTTCCCTCTTGCTTCTAATTCGACTTCAGATTTTGCTCTCTTCGACAAGCGTCGAGGGCATGTTCGACGCCGAATGAAGCATCGCTCAAGCGGTCAGGCGGCTCCGTGCAGAAGCGCATCTATGGCATCGAGACTGAATTCGGGATCATTTTCACTCCCGAAGGTCGAAAGACCTTGCCGGTCGAAAAGGCCATTCGCTTTCTCTTTGAGAAACTGATTACGACGGAGCACTTTCTCAACGTATTTCTTGAGAATGGTGCCCGCTTCTATCAGGACACGGGATGTCATCCCGAATACGCGACGCCCGAATGCGCCGCGCCGGGCCAGCTTGTTATTTACGACAGGGCCGGCGAACGCGTACTGGAAGATCTGCAGATCTACGCGGAAGAAAAGATCCGCGAAGAGCGTATTCCAGGGAAGCTCTCGATCTTCAAGAACAACACGGATTTCGTCGGCAATAGCTACGGCTGCCACGAGAACTATCTCGTCGATCGCGATGTGGACTTCTACTATCTCGCAGAGCAACTGATTCCCTTCCTCGTGACGCGCCAGATCTACACGGGGGCGGGCAAGGTCTTTCAAACCCAGGACGGCATTCACTACTGCGTGAGTCAGCGCGCCCAGCATATCTATCAGAAGATTTCGGGCACGACGACCAACGATCGCTCGATCATTAACACGCGCGACGAGCCGCACGCGGATCGCGAGAAGTATCGACGCCTTCACGTGATCGTGGGCGACTCGAATATGAGCGAGTGGACCAACTTCGTGAAGGTGGGGACGGCTTCCGTCGTTCTTCAGATGATCGAAGACAACTACATCAACAAGGACTTCACGCTCCGCAATCCAGTCAAGGCGATCAAGGACATCACCTACGACGCGACGTGTAAGCGACGCCTGCGCCTTGATAACGGCCGCGAATACTCGCCCATTGAGATTCAGCGCGAATACTGCGAGATGGCCCAGAAGTATATCGAGCAGTACCCGGTGACCGAGGATCACAAGAAAGCCGTGCATATGTGGCAGCACGCGCTCGATTGCCTCGATACGGACCCGGACAAGCTCGACCGCCAGGTGGACTGGGTGATCAAGCGGAAGCTGATTCAGAACTGGGTCGACAAGCACAACACGACCTGGACGGATCCGCGCGTACTGATGCTCGACCTGCAATACCACGATATTCGCCGCGACCGAAGTCTCTTCTACCTGCTCGAGCGAAAGGGCATGGTCGACCGACTCTTCACGGACGAGGAAGTGGACGCAGCGAAGACCGAGCCGCCGCCGGATACGCGGGCGCGCATGCGAGGTGAGTTCATCAAGCTGGCTCGGGAGAACTCGATCCAGTACGACCTCGACTGGTCGAATATCCGCCTTGGCAATCTGCTGAACGTGCGGGTGATCTGCAATAATCCGTTTGAAACCGACACCGAGAAGGTGGCTGAACTCGTTCGCACGATTCAGAAAACCAATCTCCGAAAGACGAGTCTTTCCAAGCTCGTGATCCAGTCTTAATCCAGCTCTCAGGATACTCCCCATCCATGGCCTCCGACCTTCGCTCTGATCTCCGCTCTAACCTTCCCTCTGAAGTTGAATCCGAACCCACGACGCATGCGTCCTCCCATGCGTCCTCCGGTCCGGCCGACAGCAAGACGGAAAGTGCTGGGACTTCGGTCAGCGAGAGCGACGATACGGCTTCGTCATCAACTTCCGCATTAACTTCTGGGACCGGCGAGAGTGCGAAACCCGTGGACGCTGCAGCGAGTCCTGAACGATCGGACCGCGCAGATCTGAATCTTGTCCGAAGCCCCGACGCCCCGGCTGGCGAAGGCGCCAAGACAGGCGCGGATGCCGGTGAGGACGCCCCCGGGCGCGGAATCCCGATTTGGCTCGGGCTGCTGGGTCTTGTGATCGCAGCGCTGATCGTGGGCTATCAGATGCGGCTCAATGGTCAGCTTCAAGCTGTCGTGACCGGTTTGGAAGCGGAGCTGGGTCGAACCCAGGCGGTCTTGACCGCCCATCAATCGCATCTGGGCAATATCCGAGGCGGCGTGCGCGAACTTTCGGCGCAGCTGCAGAGCCTGCAAGACCTCGTTGAGACGGAGCCCGTTGTGGCCCGCGACGAAGGCGCGACCCGCGAGTAGATCGCGGCGCTTGAGGGAGCCTCCGCCGAACGCTGGGGGGCACGTCTAGCATTCGCCCTAGGCGACGCCCGCCGGTGTCGAATTTCCGCTGGGATGTGAGCCTCCTCACGACGCGGTGTGTCGTTTTCGCCTTCTCCGACCGTGTTTTGCCTCAACCTCTGCGCATTCTTGCCGATGTATAGGGGCAGGTGTCGCGGCTCCCCCCGCACGCGATCGCCCTTGGAGAATCGCATGTTCATCGATGCCATTGCAGGAATGTTCTCTCACGATCTCGCGATCGATCTCGGTACGGCAAATACGCTCGTGTACCTGAAAGGGAAGGGCGTTGTCTGCTCCGAGCCCAGCGTCGTCGCTGTGCAGACCGAAAGCGGAGGTCGCACCCAGCGTGTACGCGCCGTCGGTCATGCTGCGAAAGAGATGTTAGGCCGAACGCCTGGCTCGATTGAAGCGGTTCGCCCGATCAAGGACGGCGTGATCGCCGACTTCGAAATTACCGAAGCGATGCTTCGCTACTTCATTCAACGCGCCCATAATCGCCGCACGCTGGCTCGGCCGCGCATTGTGATTTGCGTTCCGCCCTGCATTACGAGCGTTGAGAAGCGGGCCGTTCGCGAGTCGGCTCTGTCCGCTGGCGCGCGTGAGGTTTTCCTGATCGAAGAGCCGATGGCGGCTGCGATCGGAGCGGGGCTCGACGTGACGGCCCCGACGGGCAACATGGTTGTAGATATCGGTGGCGGCACGACAGACGTCGCTGTGATTTCACTCTCGGGCATCGTGACTTCACGGTCTATCCGGACCGGTGGCGATAAGATGGACGAGGCGATCATCAACTACGTGAAGCGCAAGTTCAACATGCTGATCGGCGAGCGTACGGCGGAAGACGTCAAGATGACGATCGGCACCGCGTCCGCAGATAGCAAGACGGCCGAGATGGAAATCAAGGGCCGCGATCTCGTTGCCGGGATTCCGAAAGTCGTCGTCACGACGAGTGACGAGATGCGTGAAGCGCTGATCGAACCGATCCATGCGATCGTCGAGACGGTCCATCTCACGCTCGAAAAGACGCCGCCGGAGCTTGCCGCAGATATCGTCGACCGAGGCATCATGCTCGTTGGTGGTGGTTCGATGCTCAATGACCTTGATCATCTGCTGCGCCAGGAAACGCGCCTCCCGATCATGCGCAGTGAAGATCCCTTCACCGCAGTGGTACACGGCGCGGGTAAGGCCCTTGATAATATTGCGCTGCTCCGCGAAGTCGCGCTGACCTAGACCGCTTCCGGCGGTTCGCCTTGCTAGGCCTGTCTGCTTTGCGCGCCTGCTTTGCCTGTCTAGGGATAACCTAGTCCGGAGAGGCCGCCGTGAGCGCTAGTCCAATCGCCATCTCGAGGTCTCCCTCAATCTCGATGCGTCCGTCGAGGAAAGCATCCTGGGGGTCGAGCGTGCCGCTCTGGAGGAGTCCGTAGACTTCCTCGCTCAGGCGGATGGTCGCGCGGGGATCTGGCTCAGCGCCCGTAGCCGCAGCCTCGGCGCTCGCCGCCGCGCCGAAGAAGGCATTCAAGACGAAGCCGCCGGGCCCGATTCGTTCGAAACGCAGGCCGCCTTCGAGCTCGCGAAGGTTGCGGACGCGGAGAGCGGTGAGCTTCATCTCGTCGCCGAGGCCCGCGAGACCGCCGAGAAAGCCAAGCAGCGAGTCGCCGCATTCCCGGCGCAGGTTGGGGAAATCGTCCAGCGTATGTTCGATTCGCATGAAGGGCGGCCGTAGAGGCACTTCACTCTGCCCAAGATGTCGCATAACGCCGCGGTCGATTTCGAAGAGGTGTTCGGTCCCTTCGCTCTCGCCCTGGCTTTGAGCCTTGACCTTGACGGCGATCGATGCGCGGACTGCTTCCATCTCCTCGAGCCGTTTCGCCTCGTCCGGCGCTTCTCCGGCTTCGACGTTTTTGCGCTGTTGCTCAAGTGTATGGTTGAACTGGTCCGGGACGCGCTGCGTGTAGAAAGCCTGCTGTTCCTCGAGGAGGCTCATTTCTTACGACGCCGACGCTGATAGCGGTCCACATTGCGTTCGTGTTCGGCGTAGGTGGTGGAGAAGATGTGGGTGCCATCGTTCTTGGAAACAAAGAAAATATAGGGCGAGTCCGCAGGCTCAAGGACGGCTTGCAAAGCCTCTCGGCCGGGGCTGGCGATGGGGCCCGGAGGCAGGCCGCGAATGCGATACGTGTTGTAGGGGTTCGATTCGTCTTCGAGGTGTTTGCGCCGAATATTTCCGTCGAAGTTGGGAATGCCGTAGATGACGGTGGGATCGGTTTCCAGACGCATGCCCCGGCGCATTCGGGTGAGGAACACGGCGGCGATCAGCGGGCGTTCGTGCGCTGCGCCCGTTTCTTTCTCCACGATGGAAGCGAGCGTCGTCAGTTCTTGCATAGACAGGGCTTGCTTTGTGGGGTCGGGGACCAGCTCGGCGTAGACGCGTTTGAACTCGGCGACCATCGTTTCGGCGATTCGTCCGGGAGGGAGGCCGCGCGCGAAGCGGTAGGTATCAGGGAAGAGATAGCCTTCGAGATTCGGGCCTTCGACACCGAAGCGCGCCGGCGCGCCCGGGTCGAGAACGACTTCCAGGAAGGCCGAGCGATCCGCGAGCCCTGCGGCGGCGAGGCGATCCGCGATCTCTGTGGCCCGGATGCCTTCGGGAATCACGACGGAGTAGGTGTTGACTCGCCCCTCGACGAGGGTCCCGAGAATCTCGGGTGTGGACTGGCTCGGGGAGAGTTCGTAGTCGCCCACCTTGAGTCCGGAGGAAATCTCTTCCGCTCGCGCGAACCAGCGTGCGACCCGAGCGTCTCGGATCAGTCCCTTGGATTCGAGCTCTGCAGCGACGCGGCCGAGGGTATCTCCCGGCTCCACGCGAAACGCGACGGTCTTGGCGGAGCCTTCGTGCCCGAGAGAGCCTTCGTGCCCGAGAGAGCCTTCATGCCCGAGAGAGCCTTCCGCCCCGCGCCCTCCGCCCGAGGCAACGGGTTCAAGCGCAGACTGAAACCAGAAGGCGAGCCCGCCCAAGCTCAGCAAGCCCACGATCATCAGCATCAATACAATTTTCAAGAACGTTGACATGAACCCCGATTTCCTTGGTCGCCGCGATCACGCGTTCGCGGCGCGCTGGGCAAGATAGGTCCGCAGAATAATCGATGCCGCCATCTCGTCGACGGTGCCTTGATTTCGCTTCTTGGCCCGCTTCTTTTTGGGGGTGCCGCGCATCAGTCGCTCGGCCTCGGTCGAGGTCCAGCGCTCATCGAGGAGTTCGACGGGAATGTGGGCGGCCTTGGCCAAGGCGGCGGCAAAGTCCTGCGCTTTTTCGGCCTCGGGTCCCCGTCGGCCGTCCATGTGGAGCGGAAGGCCTATGACCGCGCTGCCGATTTCACGTTCTTTGATCAGGGCGCAGAGTTCTTGGAGATCGCGTCGCTTGCCTTGGCTGGACAGGGTGCCGGCGGGAAAAGCGATTTCCGCAGCTTCGTCGGATACGGCGAGTCCGATCCGCTTTTTTCCGAGATCGATCCCCAAAACGCGCATGGCCGGAGCGTAGCGAGCTTGGGCCGGTTTCGTGGCGGTTGGGCCCAGGCCGGCGAGACGAATATGCGGACCCGCGAGGGGATTGGGAGGCAGCGCGCTGGCCCCCTATGATCCGGCGCATGAAGATCTACACGACTGCACCGCTTGAGGATCCGCGGGATGCTCGGGATTCTTTTCGCCACCTTGAGGAAATCGGCTACGACGGCGCTTTTAGCTTCGAGGCGAAGCACGATCCCTTCCTCCCGCTGGTGCTGGCTGCGGAGAATACGCAGCGCCTCGAACTCGGAACGGCGATCGCGATCGCCTTCGCGCGCAATCCTATGAATTTGGCCAACTTGGCGTACGGACTCCAGTCGATTTCAGAGGGGCGCTTCATTCTGGGTTTGGGGTCGCAGGTCCGTCCGCATATCCAGAACCGCTTCAGCATGCCTTGGTCGAGCCCGGCCAAGCGAATGCGTGAAATCGTATTGGGCGTGAAGGCTATTTTCGCGCGCTGGGAGGGCGTCGCTGAGCTCGATTTTCGAGGCGAGTTCTACCGGCATACGCTGATGATTCCCGCGTTTGATCCTGGGCCTAATCCGTTTGGGCCGCCCCCCGTCTACTCTGCTGGGGTGGGGCCTTTGATGACGGAAGTGGCGGGAGAGGTAGCCGATGGCTTCTTTGGTCATCCCTTCAATACCCGTACATCTCTCCAAAAAATCGTTATGCCTGCGCTGGCGAAAGGGCTCGAAAAATCAGGTCGCAAGCGCGAAGATATTCAGTGCATTTTCGCGACCCTCGTTGTCACCGCGGATCGCGAGGAGGATTTTGAACGCTCAAAGCTTGCGGCGCGAAAGCAGCTCGCATTTTACGGCTCAACGCCTGCCTACCGCCTAACGCTTGAGTGTCACGGTTGGGGTGATTTGCATCTGGAACTCAATCGGATGTCGAAGCAGAACCGCTGGGACGAGATGACGGATCTGATCGATGACGAGATCCTCGAAGAAATAGCCGTCATCGGTCCGCGGAACGAGATCGCCGGGAAATTGCGCGCTCGCCTCGACGGCATCGCGGATGGAGTGAGCCTGACGCATAACCGCGCGCCGGACCCTGAACAATGGGCGGATATTGTCGCGGAGCTGAAGGGCGCCTAAATCCGCCTCCCACTCCGACTTCGGGGGGAGGGGCTGCTAGTTTTCGGCAGCGAGTCGAGCGCGGGCCCGGTCTTGGACGGCGCTCGCGCCGTAGAGCGCGGCTCTCTCTATACTGCGACGTGCTTCTTTTGTCGGCAGGATCGCAAGGGCGTCCAGGGCTGCAAGCTGGGCCGCATGCCAATGTGCTCTTCGAATCACAGGCTTTCGTTCGAGCGCAGCGGAGAGTCGCGGTACGGCGCGCTCATCGCCAAGGCGGCCTAGGACTTCGATTAACGCCCGGCTCAGCTGAGTCCGATGCGAACGTAAGCTCACGTCGAGGGCATCCAGCAGGGTCGGCACCGCGTCGAGTCCGTCGTTGGTCGCCACGGCTTGGCTGGCGGCCACGGCGATCTCTTCCAGGTCACTTTGGAGCGCTTCCTCAAGGGCCTGCTTCGAGGCCTCGCCGGGGAGAAAACTCAGCGCATGAATCGCGTCGACCCGGCGGCCGAGGGCAGCGGATTGAAGCGAATCGATCAGGTTCGGGAGAACCTGTGGGCTCTGAATACGTCCGGCCAGGCGGATCGCGATCTGGGCGCGCCGGTCGTCTTGCCCTTTGAGCGCGGTGACGAGGGAAGGAAGGGCACCTTCTCCAATCGTGAGTAAGAGTGACTCAAGGCGTTCCGCCGCGGGGCCTTCTTCTTCTGCGAACCGACGTTCGAGAATGACTGGGGTGGCGGCATCGCCGAGCTGGAGGAGCATCTGCGCTGGCCGAACGGGATGGGCATCCGCGCAAGCGGCACGGTCGACAAGGTCTGCGAGCCGAGGCCCTTGCGCGAGCATGGCGAAGCTCTTCGCTGCCACTCGGGCCTGCGCTTCTCCGCGCCCGCCGCAGCCCACGGCATGGTCGGAGAAGATGACTTCGGCTCGGTAGCAATCGTCGAAGCATTCCTGCTCGGAGAGTTCTTCTGCCCAGGCGACGATTTCCGCAGCACGACTTTGATAGAGGGCATCATCGTGAGTGAGGTCCAGCTCGATGAGGCGAGCGCGAAGGCGCTCACCGCGATCGACGCGCGACGGGGTTGCGAGGGGTTCCGTGTCGATGAGATGGTTCGTCGCAGGAGAGTCGTCGGCGCCGGGCGTGGATTGTGTCGGGGGCGTCTCAGGCGTCTCGGTCGGATTGGGATGGGAGCGAAAGCTGGCGGCGGCTCGAAGAGGTGTTTCGTCTAGGCTTCGGAACTCAGTGGCTTGATTCGAGGCATCGTTGATCGAGATCCCACGCGCATCGCGTGCAGCGAGGGATCGCGCGAAGGTCTCGCTGTCTGGAAAGCGTTGGGCCGGTTGCACGATCTGGTTGAGAAATCCGTCGAGCGCCGTCGGTGTGAGCGATTCCGAAAGACAGACGCGAAGCAGACCATGGCTCCGCAGAGCCGCAACGAACTCGTCCACCACACCGCGTGTTTCGATGGGGCTTCCCTCGGCCCCAAGCCGCAGCAGCTCTTCGCCTAGACGAAAGTCGATGGGGCCGGCCCGGCGAATCTCTGAACTGAGAGCAAGGAACGCTCTGTCGCAAAGGGGGCCACGCTGAGGCGCTCCTTCGGAATAAAATGCGAAGCCGCGATGGGCGCGCGCGAGCTCGAGGAGCAGGCTTGCGGCATCACTCGAGGTTCGATCACCCCATTCGGAAGGGGTGGTCGAGGGATTAGCCTGCTTTTCGCACGGTTCTTGCTGAGAGTTGCGCATGATTGTTCTCTCCATCGGCCTTGGAGTGGATTCTCTGAACCCCGACACTGTTTTCTGAGCACGGCTTCGTTGAATCTCGCAATTTCGTCAAATTTTCGCCTTTTGGATTGACGGTCTCGACCCCTGGCGGCTATTTTCTCGCTGAATCGACGCCCCCCCGCGACGCTAACACCGCTAAAACCGCCACTGATCCTCGTGCCGCTCGCCTCTCGAAGGTGAGGGTAACCAAGCGCGGTCCCGCATAGGTGGGATTTCCCATCGAAGACCGAAGTCAATCAACTCAGGAATTTCCCATGCCTTCCGCTGAGGGGATGGGGTGGGCTGCATGGATCGCCACGGCCGGGGGCCTTGGGCTTTCGCCCATTGCGCCGGGGACCATGGGGTCGCTTGGCGCGGTGATGCTCTTTGGCGGGACCTTCAGCTTCTTTGCACGTCCGGGCCTGACGCATTCCCTGGAGACGGGCGATCTCGGGTTCGATCTCACGGCTTATGCTTTGACTTACGCTTTGATTTACGCCGTCGCGACGTTGGGTTTGATCGTGATCGGGGTGTGGTCTGCGGATCGTGTTGAGCGTGTCTGGAAGCGCCATGATGATAATCGAATCGTCATAGACGAAGTCGTGGGGCAGCTCATCGCGCTTTCGCCTCTGATTTGGTTTTTCTCCGGGCCGTCGCAGGCGGGTTCGACGGAAAAATCCTCAATTTTTTTCGGGGTCGTGACCGGATTCGTCCTATTCAGGCTGTTTGATGTCTGGAAGCCGGGGGCGATCCGATGGGCGGAGCGTCGTTTTCAGGGCGGGATGGGTGTCATGGCCGACGATGTCGTTGCAGGCGTCTACAGCGCGATTTTGCTGAGTTTGATTCTGAACTTCGGGCCGACCGTCTTGAAAGGATTGGCATGAACGCCGAGATCATCACCATTGGTGACGAACTGCTTCGAGGAGAGATCGTCGATTCAAATAAAGCAAGAATCGCCGAGCGGCTGCTCTTGTTGGATCTGGATTGTCGGTACCAGGTCTCCGTACTCGATGATCCGGATGATATGCGTGACGCTTTTCTGCGTGCTGCGGGAAGAAGCGATTTCGTGCTGGTTTCCGGGGGGCTTGGGCCGACTCGAGATGATTTGACGACGGAGGTCCTGGCGCAGACTTGGAACCTCAAGCTGGAACTCGACGCCCCTTCGCTCGAAGCCATCGAGGCTTTCTTTGCTCGGGTTGGTCGGGAGATGGCGGATGTGAACCGAAAGCAGGCGTATTTCCCGGCTGGCGCCGATGTGCTCGCGAATCCGATTGGGACTGCGCCTGGATTTTCTCTTCGGGTCGGTAAGGCGGCGTTCTTCGCGATGCCGGGTGTTCCCCGAGAACTCGACCTGATGATGGATGAGCAGGTATTGCCTCGGATTGAGCGCATTCTGACAGGGGCGGAGGAGTCTGCGGATGCGGCTCAAACCTCTGAATCGCTTCAAGCTCCTTCTGGCGAGGCCCGGCCCGTTTCCCCTCGGCGCGTTGTGCGCGCGGCGCTGCTTCGAACCTTTGGAATGGGCGAGTCGACGCTGGAGGCCGAGCTTCTTGATTTCGCTCGAGATGGGTCGGTTGAGCTCGGATACCGAACCAGCTTCCCTGATAATTTTCTGCGGCCCGTGGCACGCGCGGCGACAGCGGAAGAGGCGGACGCGCGGATTGACGAAGCCAAGCGCGCCATCGTCGAGCGACTTGGTCCGATTGTCTACGGAGAAGGCGCGGACACGATGGAGAGCGTCGTCGGGCGGATGCTGACCGAACGCAAGAAGACGGTCGCGACGGCGGAATCGTGCACAGGGGGACTGATTGCGGAGCGCATTACGGACGTGCCCGGTTCCTCTGCGTATTTCTTGGGCGGGATCGTCTCTTATGCGAACTCTGCGAAATCGTCGATCCTGGGCGTTTCGGACGATGTCCTTGAGAGCGAGGGGGCGGTTTCGGAGCCGGTCGTGAGGGCGATGGCGGAAGCCGCTCGTGAGCGATTCGGAAGTGATTTCGCGGTGGCCACGTCGGGGATTTCTGGACCGGGCGGTGGAACGGAGACGAAGCCGGTGGGGCTCGTCTGGATTGCTCTGGCGACTGCGGAGGGAACCCACGCGGATTCCTTTGTCTTCCAGGTCGATCGTACCCGCCACCGATCTCTGACGGCTCAGGTTGCCCTCGATTGGATACGTCGAAGCATGTTGGGGGCTGAGTTGATTGGCCCAAGCTTGATGAGACGGTCCGGTGGAGGCTCGACGCCGAACTCGAACGCAAAAAAGGACTAGGGCGAGTGCTCTTACTCGGCGGACGCAGCGAGAAAGCCGACTGAGGGCAGAATTTTTCCGACCCATTTAGGGTCGTCACACTTTCACTGAATCAAGATCAACGGGGAGACCATCAAATGGCACGTGGAAAAGCAGGGGCAACACCGAAGGCAAAGGTCGAACGCGGCGGCGTCGCGGATGAGGCGAAATCGAAGGCGATCGAACTCGCGGTATCGAGTATCGAAAAGCAGTTCGGTAAGGGTGCGATTACGAAGATGACGGATGATGCCGTCAACCATGAGATCCCTTATTTCTCGAGTGGGGGACCGAGCCTAGATATCGCGCTTGGCATTGGTGGCTATCCCCGTGGTCGAGTGGTCGAAATTTACGGCCCAGAATCCAGTGGTAAGACGACGCTGACGCTGCATGCAATCGCTGAACTCCAGAAGGTCGGTGGCGTGGCGGCGTTCATCGATGCCGAGCATGCACTTGATATCAACTATGCTCGACGACTGGGCGTGAACGTAGACGAGCTGCTTGTCAGCCAGCCCGATACGGGCGAAGAAGCACTTGAAATTGCGGACGTACTGCTGCGCTCGGGTGCCATCGATCTGGTTGTGGTCGACTCGGTGGCGGCGCTTGTTCCGCGGGCTGAAATTGAGGGCGAGATGGGGGATACCCATGTTGGCCTGCAGGCGCGGCTGATGAGCCAGGCGCTTCGAAAGCTCACGGGAACGGTTTCCAAGTCGGGTGCCACGATCATCTTCATCAACCAGATTCGGATGAAGATCGGTGTGATGTTTGGAAGTCCGGAAACGACAACAGGCGGTAACGCACTGAAGTTCTATTCCTCGGTTCGAATCGATGTTCGCCGCATCGCTGCGATCAAGGAAGGGGACGAGGTGACGGGGAACCGAACGCGTGTGAAGATCGTGAAGAACAAGGTGGCTCCGCCTTTCCGGCAGGCCGAATTCGACATCATCTACAACGAAGGCATCTCGAAAGAAGGCGATTTGCTTGATCTCGGTGTAGACGAGGGCATCGTCGAAAAGAGTGGCTCTTGGTACTCCTATAACGAGGAGCGGATCGGGCAGGGGCGAGAGAAGGCGCGGACTTTCTTGAAAGAGAACCCCGATGCCTGTGCTCGCTTGATGGAGGAGGTCTATCTCGCAAAGGGGCTCAAATTGGCGGTGCCGGCTCGGGTTGCTGATGAGGACGCAGGTACGTCAGATGTGGCCGCGGATTCCGAGGCTGAGGCATAGGGCGAGTTACCTAAGTACTTGCCCGATCCGATTTGACGGATGGGCGAAGGTTCTAAGGGGTGTCGACCTGTAGAGGTCGGCGCCCCTTTTGCTTTTTGTTTCAGGTGTTTAGCGTGAAAGCTGCAGATCCATCCCGGGCGATGGGGCGAATTCTGGAATCGCGTAGGCCTTGAGGGTCGTCCTCAAGGAAGCACCTCTGTCGGTCGAAAAAGGGAGACGCACGTTGTCGTTTTTATTCAGAAATCCCCAATAGAGCCGGGGATTTTCGGGGCGCAAAATGGAACTGAACGAGATCTTGAAGGTCGCTATCAAAGGCGGAGCTTCCGACATTCACTTGAAGTCGGGCCTGCCGCCGATGTTCCGCGTGGATGGCGCGCTGGTACCCCTGAAGAACGGCGAGCGGATTCTTCCCGACGAGCTGCAGAAAATCGCCTTTTCGATCATGAATCCGATCCAGAAGGCACGCTTCGAGGAAAATCGCGAAGCAGACCTGGCCTACGGGATCCCTGGCCTCGGCCGCTTTCGTGTGAATTGCTTCCAGCAGCGCGGCACGGTGGGCATCGTTTTTCGAGTGATTCCGTTCGGCGTCAAGACGATCGACCAGCTCTATCTACCCAAGGTGATCGAGAAGATCAGCCAGGAACAGCGCGGGCTGGTTCTGGTGACGGGGACGACGGGTTCGGGCAAGTCGACTTCGCTCGCGGCGATGATCGAGCACATCAATTCTGAGCGAACCAGTCACATCATGACGATCGAAGATCCGATCGAATTTCTGGTCCGAGACCGTCGCTCCATCGTGAATCAGCGCGAGATTGGCGTCGATACTCATTCCTTCTCCGCTGCTCTGCGAGCGGCGCTGCGCCAGGATCCTGATGTGATTCTGGTGGGCGAAATGCGCGATTTCGAGACGATCGAAACGGCGCTGACGGCTGCGGAAACAGGGCATCTCGTGATGAGTACGCTGCATACCCTGGACGCGACGGAGACGATCAACCGAATCATTTCGGTTTTCCCACCCTATCAGCAGAAGCAGGTTCGGCTTCAGCTTTCGACGATTCTGAAGGCTGTGATCAGTCAGCGTCTGGTGCCGCGCGCGGATGGGAAGGGCCGGGTTCCGGCGCTCGAGGTCTTGATTTCGACCGCATTTACGCGCGAGCTGATTGCGGATAAGGACCGAACGAAGGAGCTCCCCGAGGCGATCGCGAAGGGCCATTCGACCTACGGGATGCAGACCTTTGATCAGTCGCTGATGGGCCATGTGAAGACCGGGCTCGTCTCGTACGAAGAAGCGCTGAAGCATGTGTCGAATCCCGACGACTTCGCTCTCCGGTTCCGCGGCATTGCTTCGACCTCCGATTCTGAGTGGAACGAGTTCGCCGGGGAAGGCGGGGACGGCGAGGCCAAGAAGGACGATAAGCCCGAGAATGACGGGGTGGACGGCCTGCTCGATGACGACGATTTCAATATCGATCGTTTCTAGGCGAGATTTCTAGTCGACTCGAGCCGGATAGAGCCGACTCCGGGCGTCTCTGGTCGAGATTCCTCGCGGGGGCCCGCTATATTCATGCGCGCAACCCGGCGCGACTGAGCGCCCCATTTTCGAGGTGCCCCATGTCGCTCTCGTCCCGCGAGATCCGCGAGACCTTCCTTCGCTTCTTCGAGGAGCGAGGCCACCGGCGTGTGGCGAGTGGGTCGCTCGTACCCGAATCCGATCCAACTCTGATGTTTGTGAACGCGGGGATGGTGCCCTTCAAGCGCACCTTCCTTGGCGAAGAAACGCGCGACTATATTCGCGCGACCACTTCACAAAAATGCATGCGCGTTTCGGGGAAGCATAACGATCTCGAAAACGTCGGCCGGACTCCGCGCCACCACACTTTTTTCGAGATGCTCGGGAACTTTTCCTTCGGCGACTATTTCAAGGAAGATGCGATCGAGTTCGCATGGAGTCTGCTGACGGAAGGCGTTGGGTTCAGCCCTGACAACCTTGCGGTGTCGGTCTTTGAAGAAGACGATGAGGCGTACGATATTTGGAAGGACCGCATCGGAATTCCAGAGTCGAAGCTCTACCGCCTCGACGAGAAAGAAAATTTCTGGTCCATGGGCGACACCGGGCCGTGTGGGCCTTGCTCTGAAATCCATTTTGATTGGGGCGCCATGCCAGAGCATCCTAATGACGATCCGTCTTCCGAGACGGGCCGCTTTATGGAGATCTGGAATCTGGTGTTCATGCAGTTCAATCGGGACGCGTCCGGAAAGATGACGCCTCTCCCGAAGCCTTCGATTGATACCGGGGGTGGGTTGGAACGCTGGGCGGCGGTTCTGCAGGGCGTGCATTCGAGCTGGGAATCAGACTGCTTCACGCCTCTGATCGCGCGGGCAGGGGAGCTGACGAATATCTCACCCGGCTCGAGCGACGAGGAAGATGTTTCGCTTCGTGTGGTCGCAGATCATGCGCGCGCGCTTTCGTTCCTGATCGGCGATGGCGTGCTGCCGAGTAACGCCGGGCGAGGCTATGTGCTGCGCCGGATCTTGCGGCGTGCATCGCGCCACGGAAAGCTGCTCGGCAAGGATACGCCCTTCATTCACTCCGTCGCGGACGCGGTGATCGACCAAATGGGCGATGCCTATCCGGAGCTTACGGATCGACGCTCCTACATCACGGACCGAATCAAGCGCGAGGAAGAACGTTTTCTCGAGACGCTGACGAAGGGGCTTTCGCTGCTTGAGGGCGAAATCGGTGAGCTGCAGGCGAAGGGGACGAAGGAGCTTCCGGGGCAGACTGTTTTCAAGCTCTACGACACGTTTGGTTTTCCGGTCGATCTGACGGCGGATATTCTCGTCGGACATGACATGACGCTGGACCAATCGGGTTTTGATACGGCGATGACGGAGCAGAAGACCCGTGCGCGCGCGGCCTGGAAGGGCAGCGGTGATACCGCCGTGCAGGAAGTGTACGGCCGGATCGCCAGCGATCTGCAGACCTCCTTTCGAGGCTATGAAGCTTTGGAATTCGAAGCACCGATTGCGGCGATGCTCTCAGGAGGAGAGACGACCAGCTCAGCCAAGAAGGGCGATTCGGTCGAGCTCATTTTCGAAGAGACGCCTTTTTACGGCGAGAGTGGTGGCCAGGTCGGCGATTCCGGGCGTGTGAAAACGGCCTCCGGTGAGGTCGAGGTGAGCGACGTCCAAAAGCCGGTCGCGGACCTCTTCGTTCATCATGGCGTCGTTGTGAGCGGCGAGATTCAGGTCGATCAGGAAGCGCAGCTTTCGGTGAACGCCGAAGCGCGGCAGGCGACGGTTCGGAATCATACGGGGACGCATCTGATGCATTCGGCGCTGCGCGAAGTGCTCGGCGATCAGGCGATGCAGAAGGGCTCGCTGGTTGGGCCCGAGCGTCTGCGTTTCGATTTTACCCATGACGCGCCGCTGACCGAAGACGAACTCGTGCGCATCGAGGATCGGGTCAACGAGTGGATTGAATCGAATCAGTCCGGCGCGACTCGGGAGATGGATTACAAGTCTGCGATCGAGGCGGGCGCGATTGCGATCTTTGATGAGAAGTACGGGGACAGTGTCCGCGTCGTTTCCTTCGGTGATTGCAGTACGGAGCTTTGCGGGGGAACCCATGCCAAGGCGACCGGCGATATCGGTCTGCTGAAGATCGTTTCGGAGTCCGGTATTGCGGCTGGGATTCGGCGCATCGAGGCGCTCACCGGGATCGGAGCGCTGCGGCATATCCGCGCGCAGGAGCGCCTTGCGAACGATGCTGCAGACCGGCTGAAAGTTCCGTTGGCGGAGCTGCCGGGACGAGTGGGGCGCCTGCTCGATGAACGCAAAGAGACGCAGAAGCAGATCGACGATCTTCGGGCGAAGAAGCAAAGCGGAGGGGTGACGGATCTCTTCGGTTCGGCCCGCGAGCTCTCGGGGTATGCCGGCGCGAAATCGATTGCGGGTGTGGTCGAGGATGTTGATGCAAAGGCGATGCGCACGATGGTGGACGATTTTCGGAACCGCTTGGGGACCGGGGTTGTTTGTTTAGCGGCGGCGGACGGGAAGAAGGCGCTGCTTGCGATTGGTGTGACGAAGGACCTGACCGATCAGCTGAAGGCGGGGGATTTGATTCGCGACGTTGCGGCGGTCGTCGGCGGTGGCGGCGGCGGTCGTCCTGATTTCGCTCAGGCGGGCGGCAAAGACCCAAGCAAGGTGGAAGAGGCGATCGCGAAATTCAACGAATTGGTGGGCGACTGATGACTGAGGCGCGGAAGCCCGACGGCGATCCGCCGCTTTTTCTAGCCCCGGTCGACCTCTATCGGCCCGGCCGGCGCCGTACGCGCGTGGTCCGCGTGGGGAATGTGGGAATCGGTGGGGACGAGCCGATCCGCATTCAATCCATGACGAACACGGACACGATGGATACCGCCGGGACCGTTGAGCAGGTCACACGGCTTGCGGAGGCGGGCTGTGAGATCGTTCGGGTGACCGCGCCTTCGATTCGCGACGCGGAAAATCTACGTGAGATCCGGCGGCAATTGCTTGACCGGCGGATCGACGTTCCGCTGGTGGCCGATATCCATTTCACACCGAACGCAGCGATGATCGCAGCGGAAGTCGTTGAGAAGGTCCGGATCAATCCGGGGAACTACGCGGACAAGAAGAAATTCGAGGTGCGCGAGTACGATGACGCTGAATACGAGGCGGAGATTGAGCGCGTTGGAAATCGCTTTCGTCCGCTTGTTATGCGCTGTAAGGAAAACGGCGTGGCGATGCGGATTGGGACCAATCATGGATCGCTTTCGGACCGAATTTTAAATCGGTACGGCGATACGGCCGAAGGAATGGTCGAGAGCGCGATCGAGTTTCTTGAGGTCTGTGAAGCCGAGGACTACTACGACGTCGTCTTCTCGATGAAGGCCTCGAATACCCAGGTCGCAATTCAGGCCTATCGTCTTCTTGCGGCGCGCCTTGAGGCGCGAGCACCGGGCGAATTGTCCTACCCCTTTCACGTGGGGGTTACGGAAGCGGGGGACGCCGAAGACGGTCGCATCAAGAGTGCGATTGGGATCGGCTCTCTCCTTGAGGACGGACTTGGGGACACGATCCGAGTTTCGCTCACCGAGGATCCCGTGCGCGAAGTCCCGGTTGCACGGGGGATCGCACATCGTGCTGCCGCTGTGGCCGCGACGCGCGCGACAAAGACGACGCCGATCGAAGTTGAGGCAGCGCCCTTCGTCGATTTTTTCTCGAACCGCCGTCGCACGACCCAGGCCCAGACTTGGGCTGGGCTTTCGCTTGGGGATGAGGCGCCGCTCCGCGTTGAGCTTGAAGTGCCGGACGGCTTGTTGGCCCCTGCGGATACGGCCGCGCGGCTGGCGATGGATCTGTCGGCGCTTCGGGATGTGGAATGCGAGTCGCTGCTGGTGACGGCGCAGCCGAATGCCGAGGGTCTGGGCGCTACTGCGGCTTCGGCGAAGGAGGCGGCAGCGGAGCTGGCCCGCGAACTCGGTTCGGTTGGGCTTGAGATGCCGATTTCGGTTCGCGTTGGCTCCGACCAATCGGAGCTCCTCGCCGAGCCTGGGCCGGCAAGCGAACTCGCGGAATCCGCTGCGCGATGTGTGCTCGCGGTGGACGGGAAGGTGGACGCGGCGGCGCTCTCGCTGATTCGCGAGTCAGCGCAGAAGGCGCGGCTGGCCCTCGAGTTCGAACTGCACGGCGAAGATCACGAAATTCCGGAGTTGGTACGCCGGGCGCTGGGGACGACGGATGGCGGACGAGGTGGATCCTTGGACATGATTTCGGTCAGCCTTGCGCCGACGGCGTCGGTTCATGCCCATCGTGTGCTCGTTGCGGCGCTGAGCGATGCGAATGCGGCTTCTGTGCCCCTCGTCCTCCGGGGCTTGATTGCGAAAGAGGCGGATGGCGAGAGGGGAGCGCGCCGCGAAGGATCCGAAGGGCAGGGCGCGGCGTCGATCCCTGTCTCCGCTTCTGGCGAGCTGCTGGTTGTCGCGGGGGCTGGAGGGGCTGTACCTGAGGCGGCTTTGATCGATGCTTCGGTTCGTCTTGGTTCGCTGCTTTGCGACGGGATTGGAGATGCAATTTCCTTCGCGTCCGAAGTCGGTGCCGCTCCGGCGATTGATCTGGCCTACCGGGTTCTGCAGGGCGCGCGACAGCGAACGACGCGGACGGAATATATTTCCTGCCCGTCTTGCGGACGAACGCTCTTCGATCTCGAAGAGACGACGGCACGGATCAAAGCCCGGACAGACCATCTGAAAGGCGTGAAGATTGCCGTCATGGGATGCATCGTGAACGGGCCCGGCGAAATGGCCGACGCCGATTTCGGCTACGTCGGCTCAGGCGTCGGGCAGGTCACGCTCTACGTTGGCCAAGAAATCGTCGCTCGGGCTGTCCCCGAAGCGGAGGCAACCGACCGGCTCGTGGATCTGATCCGAGATCACGGAGAGTGGGTCGATCGCGCGTAGATAGGGGAGTAAGGCGAGCGAGTGAGACAAGCCGGCCGGCCCTTCAGCGCCTAACGCGGTCGCGCTAGAACCAGTCTCCCGGGGCGGCGACTTCGGGAAGCTCTCCGCCTTCGCGACGGTCCTGAAGTTCCTGAACGATCTCAACGCTGCGGGCGCCTTCCGTCATCGCGTGATCGGGTCCAACCAGCCAGAGCGCGATCAGCACGAGCACCGCGCCGATGATTCCGCCTTCCGCCGCTCCGAGCGCGCCGCCTCCGAGTCGGTCTGCCCAGCCGAGCCCGGCATAGGTCACACTCTTTCGAATCAGGCGAGCGACGAAACCGGAAGCCAGGATCGTGGCGACAACGAGCAAAACCCCGGCGATCCAGTAGGCCGCCTTGCCCGAGATCTCGCCGGCGGTGATTTCGGTGAGCTCGATTGCGAGGGGGTCGACGAAGAGTCGGGTCACGATTGTGGCGGCCCCGATCGAGGCAAGAGAGAGGCCTTCACGAATGAGGCCGATGAAGAGTCCGCGGAGAACGGCGATGAAGACGACCGTGCCGACGATCAGATCGATCACCGGAATTTCCGCATCACCGATCATTCGCGTCCTCGATCGAACTCGCCTCGCGCTTGCGCAGCGGCGCCGTTGTCCAACGGGAGACGGAAACCTCCTCCTCCGAAGCTTCTTCTCGTGCAGCCGCAGTTGAGGTCGCAGTCGAGGTAACAGGCGCGGCATCAGCGCCCGCGTCTGCGCCTGAAATTGCGATCTCGGAGCGGCGGTCGGCGCCGCGCACGAGGCGGAGATACATACGGGCCTCGTCTCGGCTCGGATCCATCTCAAGCACATCCTCCCATTCGGCGATGGCTTCGGGTGTCCGTCCCATGGAGTAGTAGGTCAGGCCGAGTTGAATCTGGCTGCCGAGCAGACGCGGGTGGAGCTGGAGAATGCGTTGGAATTCTGCAGCGGCCTGAGAGGTGAGGCCCGCCTCGCGCAGGGTGACCCCCAGCCGGTGGCGAATATCATGAAAGTTGGGGCAGCGATCGAGCGCACGGCGATAGCCTTCGATGGCCTCGCGAAGTTCGCCCGCTTGGGCGAGGGAGTCTGCCAGCTCCGCCTGTTGGTTTGCCAGCTTGCCTCGGGTCGTGGGATCGAGGCCGCCGGCGCTTGGGCGAGAGAGTTCAGCCGCACGCTCGGCGTAGCCTTGGGACTGGTCGAACTCACCACGTCGCTCATGCAGACTCGCCAAAGCGAGGAGCGCCTCTACGTAGGAAGGGTTGATGCGGATGGCTTGGCGAAGGCTCGCGAGAGCGCTGACCAGTTCACCTGAGCGCTCTTCTAGCATGCCGATCATGTAGTAGACGTCGGCGTAGGCGACGCCGTGGGCCGCGAGCCGCTTCAGATTCTCGGCGGCAATCTCGTCGTCGCCGCGCTGAAACGCGCGGCGCCCTCGCGCCAGGATCTCGGTGTCGCTGGCGACCGAACCTAGATCGACGCGGAGTCCGGTCGTTTGCGTCGTTCCGGATCGCGGCGTTTCCGGCGTTTCTTGGATTGATGGCGCAGGTGTCTGGTCCTGCGCGGCGGCGCCGGCGGAATCTTGAACCTGCGGTGATGTCAATGGATGAACGTCCATCTCGAAGCCCTTCCCCCCGGAGCGGTTCGATGAATTTTCGAACAGCCAATAGGATCGCACTTCGCCGGGGAGGCGTCGAGGGGAATGGCTTGCGATTTGCCGGGGCCTATTCCGATTCGGCGATGCGGGCGCGCGCCCGCTGGGCGGAGCTTGAATCGGCGTAGTTTTCAACGACGACATGGTAGAGCCGGAGTGCTTCGTCCTCGCGGCGCATATTTTCGAGACAAACGCCCAAGCGGTACAGCGCCTGGGCATCGAGGCCGAGGCCCGGAAACTCGTCGAGCAGGCGGCGATACCGAGCGGCGGCCGACTGCCAATGGGTTCGGTCGAGATAGAAATCCGCAATCAAGAGCATATTTCGAGCGAGGCGCGAGCGGAGTTCGATCATCATCTCTTCGCCGGTCCGGGTTTCTTCAGCGTAGGGATGCTCTCGAATCAGTTTTTCCAGGGCTTCGGTCGCGTTCCGCGTCGAACCCTGATCTCGTTCGAGGGATTCGATTTGATTGTAATAGCATTGTGCCGCCCGCAGCAGCGTGTACGGAACGCGGGGATGCGTGGAATGGTTGTCCGCGAAATCCTGGTAATAGGCCAAGGCTTCTTCGTAGCGCTGGTCGTCGAAGTAGGCGTCGGCGATCTTGAGCTGGGCCTGCTTTTCGAGCTCGCTGTAGGGGTAGTTATCAATGATGGCTTGGAAGGATTCGATCGCGGCATCGTAGTTGATGAAAGTGAAGAGCCCGAGAATGCTGCGTCCCTCAAGGGTCTTTACCCCGTCCGCGTACAGTTCATCCGCGGGTTTAACGTCTTCGAAGGTGGGAGAAGTGGAGGCGCATCCGGAAAAAACCAATAGGCTGAGCGCCATCACGAGCATCTTCGAGAGCGAGATCGGCAGGGACATCGACGGGGCCATCGACGGGGCCATAGGGACGCCGCGCTCGCCGCGTCCGGCGGCGCGAGTGGGTTCTCGCATCTCAGCCAGGAAGGCCTGGCGGGGGGAGGGCGACCGATTGGGCAGATGGATCGACAACAAGAGAGGTCCTCGGACGGTGTCGGGGCGGCAGGGGCCCCGCGAAGCTGAATCGGTCTTTTGGGTTCTTTGGGGTGAACGCAAAGCTATGATTTCTCGGCCGCACGCTATCGGGCAGGCCCGTTCCAGTCAATTTGACCCGATTTGAGCCCCCCGAAGGCCGTTCAGTTCTAAGAGGCACCGAGATGGCGGCGAGTTCCTCGGGAGCCTGCTAGCCTGCGCCGCCCCGACCTGCCGACCGTCGGGCCAAACCGGAGTACTCAAGTCATGGATAGAGAATCGGTTGAACGGCTGCGCTTCGATCGCCGCCTCGCGCGACGTCGCGGGTGGCTTGAAGAAGGTCAGTACGACTCCCACGTGAACGCCCTCGACGACGTCACGGACAAAATGACCACGATCGCGGAAGAAGAAGAAGCAGCCGCTGAAGCAGCGGAAGCTGAGGCAGCCGCGCCTGCACCCGCGACTGAGGCTGCTCCGATCGCGGAACCTGCAGGAGTCCATCCCGCGGCGCCAGCTCCGGCGCCTGTGGCGGGCGATTTCTCGACCCCCGGCACTTTCGCGGCTTCTACGGGCCCCGGTACGGCTCCGCCCGTTCCGATCGCCGGAACGTTTTCGAACTCGACGGGCGCGAATTCTTCGGACGACGAAAATGGCGGTTCGGACGGCAGCGGCTCGAGCTACTAGATCGCCTGCTGACCTGCTGGTGTGATCAAGGAAAAGCTCGGCCATCGCATAGACGGCTGGATCCACACACTCTTCCCCTTCCTTTTCTGGCGAGCGATTTCGCCGAACTGGATGACCGTGGCGGGAACGGTTGTGGCCGGGGCCTCTGGGCTCGCGTTCGCCCAAGGCGAAATGCGACTCGGCGGGCTTTTATTGCTGGGCGGCGGCTTCTTTGACCTCGTCGACGGCGTGGTGGCTCGCCATTTCGGGATCGCAACGCGCTTCGGTGCCTTCCTCGACTCTTCCCTCGACCGCGTGGTGGATATCCTCGCGATGCTCGGCCTTTTCGCGTTTTTCGTGGGGAAGGGTGAGTTCCTGGGCGCTTCGCTTTGCGCCGTGATTCTCGTCGCGACGGTGCTGACATCGTACGCGAAGGCGCGCGCGGAGTTGATGCTCGAACGGATGCCGGGAGGGCTCCTCGAGCGCGGTGAGCGGATCGGGCTACTCGCGGCGGGCGCCTTGCTGGGCTTGCTCTGGCCGGTTCTTTGGGTGCTGGCAATCGGTACTCTTTGGACAGTGGGGCAGCGCTTCTCCTACGCTTATGCGGAGATGGGGCGTCTCGACGGCGAAGACCAAGACGGTGCAGAAGAGGATTCGGCGGCGCCCCGCGACGTCGAATTCGCATCAGAGGAGACGAACTGAGATGGCTGAGAAAGCTTCAGAGGATGCAAAAGGCTCGGCTGCGAAGAAGGGGGCGCCCGCGCTGCCGAAGGTGGACTTCTCAACGTTTGCGCTCTCGCTCGGCACGACCGCGCTCTATCAGCTCGGTGTTCTGCCCGATTCCGAGACGGGCGAGACCGCTCCTGCAGATCCTTTGGTCGCGCAGCAAACCATCGACACCCTCGAAATGTTGCGTGATAAGACGCGAGGGAATCTGGATGATGAAGAGAAGAAGCTGATCGATTCGCTGCTCTATGAGCTGCGGATGCGCTTCGTCGAGAAAACTCGATGAGTTCCGGCGGGGCTGCAGAGGCGGGCAGCGCCGGAGCGCCCAGACGGCCGAAGCTGCTTTCGTTGAAGGCCCCTGCCAAGGTGAACCTCGGGCTTCGCCTTATGGGGCGCCGAGCCGACGGATACCATCTGCTTGAGAGTCTGTTCGCCCCGATTGCGCTCTACGATGAGATTCGGCTTGAAGCCGTCGCTCCTGGGACTGCGCCCGGGCCGTCGGCGGAGGCCAGCGGCCGCGTTCACCTGACGCTGGAAGTTCCGCCGGATGCAGGGCTCAGCGGAGCACTCGGCGATGTGACCGCCGGACCCGATAACCTGGTGAGTCGGGCGGCGCATGCTCATCTTGCTGCGACGGGCTTTGACGCGGATCTCGAGATCCATTTGGTGAAGCGAATTCCAGCGGGCGCCGGGCTGGGTGGTGGCTCGAGCGATGCGGCCGCTGTCCTGCGGGGACTTCAGCAGATGTGTCCGAGGCCCCTCGGCACCGAAGCCCTTCATGCGCTGGCGCTGGAGCTAGGGGCCGATGTGCCTTTTTTTCTCGATCCCGCGCCTGCGCTGGTCACAGGGATCGGCGAGGAGCTTCAGCGCATCCCGCCGCTGCCCGCGCTCCATCTGGTTCTCGTGAATTCTGGAAATTCCCTCGCTACGGCGGAGGTCTATCGGGCCGCGGATGCGTTGCCGAGCGCGTTGACGGAGCCCAGTAACGGTTCTACGATGCGGGCGATTTCAAGGCTGGCCGGCGAAAGAGCTGATCTGGAGCCCGCCCTCGGGGAATTGCTCATCAACGATCTAGAACCGGCGGCTCGTCGGCTCTGTCCGCCAGTGGCGCGCATGTCGAATCGGCTGCGGGCGTCGGGCGCGATCGCGGTGAGCATGTCCGGGAGTGGGGCGACTGTATTTGGCGTCTTCGAATCCGAGGCAGACGCGGAACGAGGTGCGAAGCGATTCGCGGAGACCTTCGACGCGGGCGTGACCGAAGCGGCAAGCGAGTCAGAAGAGACGGATGGAAAAACGAGTCAAGGTGAAGAACGGCGCGGCAGGCAGGAAGCCTGGGTCCGCGTGACGGAAATCATCTCGGCAAACGTTATGTAGGAAGAAACAATTTCTTGGGGCGTGGCCAAATGGTAAGGCAGCGGCCTTTGGAGCCGCCATTTGTAGGTTCGAGTCCTACCGCCCCAGCCAATCTTGAGAATCCGGTCGGGTTCTGGGTTCGAGCGACACACAGGGAGTGGACTTGATGGCGGGCCCACTCCGAAACGAAGAAGAGCAGAAGGATGACCAATCGATGCAGGATCTGAAGCTCTTCAGCGGAAACGCCAACGTTGCGCTCGCCCGGTCTGTTGCGGGATATCTCGACGTCGAGCTCGGCAAGGCCGAAGTCGGTCGCTTTAGTGATGGTGAATGCGCCATCGAGATCAGCGAAAACGTCCGCGGTCTTGATTGCTTCGCACTCCAGTCAACCTGCGCGCCGCAGAACAGCCACCTGATGGAAATGCTGATCATGATCGATGCGCTCAAGCGCGCTTCGGCACGGCGGATCACGGCGGTGATTCCGTACTACGGCTACGCCCGTCAGGATCGCAAGGTTCGACCGCGCGTTCCGATCACGGCGAAGTTGGTGGCGGACCTGATCCAGACGGCGGGGGCCGATCGCCTTCTCTGCATGGACCTGCATTCCGGTCAAATCCAAGGTTTCTTCAATATCCCCGTCGATAACCTCTACTCGACGCGACTGCTTCTTGATTCCGTCGAGCGCACGATTGGTGCCGATAACATCACGGTCGTGTCACCGGATGCCGGGGGGACCGAACGCGCCCGCGCCTATGCCAAGAAACTCAACGCACGCCTCGCGATCATCGATAAGCGACGTGAAGTCGCGAACGTCTCCGAAGTGATGCATATCATCGGCGACGTACGCGGTCAGACCTGCGTCATCGTGGATGACATGGTCGACACGGCAGGCACGCTCTGCGAAGCCGCGCGATGCCTCACGGAAGAGGGCGCGACCGCGGTTCACGCTGCGATTACGCATCCCGTGCTTTCGGGCCCTGCGATCAAGCGGATTTCTGAATCGGCCCTCGATCAAGTCATCGTTACGGACACGATCCCGCTCCGGCCCGACGCGATCGATACCGGTAAATTTGAAGTGGTCTCGGTGGCGGGTCCGATCGGCGAAGCCATCCGACGCATCAACAACGAGGAGAGCATCAGCTCCCTCTTCTAGCTTTTTTTGAAACTTCGGACTCAGCCGAGTCCTGTACGAACGAACTCCGGATCGAGTGCGACTCGAATCGGACAGGAGAAAATGATGGGTGATGTGACATTCGCAGTGGAAGCCAGGACGGATCGCGGCAAGGGTGCCGCGCGAAAGCTCCGCGCGCGCGGAATGGCGCCGGGCGTCGTTTACGGGGGCGGTCGCGAGGCGACGGCCATCTCATTTGATGTGAAGGGCCTCGATCGCCTGATCGCGACGAGCCACGGTGGTCTGAACACCTTGATCGATCTTTCGGGCGACTCGGATGCGTCGGGCCGCACGGTGATCGCGAAGGATCTTCAGCGCGAACCGGTTCGCGGCGGAATCACGCACGCCGATTTCTACGAGATTAACCTTTCGCAGAAGATCGAAGTTTCGGTGCCGATCAACCTGACGGGAACCCCGGCGGGTGTTGTCCTTGGCGGCGTGCTCGATCAGCAGCAGCGTGAAATTGTGCTCATGTGTCTGCCGAACGCGATCCCGGACGAAGTCGAAGTCGACGTTTCTGGACTCGAGCTGGGCGATTCTCTGCATATCGAGCAGATCCCCGTGCCCGACGGAACTGAAGTGACGACCGAAGGCATTCTGACTGTCGCGACGGTCCTGGTCCCGCGCGGACTCAAGGACGGCGAAGGAGAAGCCTCGGGCGAAGAGGGCGAAGGCACCGAAGGCGAAGCAGCCGAGGGTGGCGACGACGCAAAGGCCGAGGGCGGCGACAGCTAGTCGCAGCACTGATCTTCGATGTCTCGCTTGCGACGATTTCTCGACCGGGTTCTCGGACGAAGTTCCGAGAGCCCGGCGTCCGTCGTTCCCGAGCCTACGCGGATCATTGTCGGCCTCGGGAACCCCGGCGCCGAGTATGTCTCGACGCGGCATAACATCGGGTTCCGAGTCCTCGAGGCGTTGGCGGAGAGGTCCGACGCGGCTTGGTCGAGTGATGATGCACTGATCGCTCGAATCGCGAGCGTCGAGATCGCGGGTCAGACCTGTCTGCTGATGCAGCCGCAGACCTTTATGAATCGCTCCGGTGCTTCACTGATGGCTGCGCTCGCTCGCTGGCCGCTGTCGCCGGCGACCGAGGTTCTCGTGGTCTTTGATGATCTCGATCTGCCGCCCGGCCGAATCCGCCTGCGCCCAAAAGGCGGAGGCGGCGGCCATAACGGGATCGGGGATATCCTGGCCGAGCTCGATTCGAAGGCGGTGCCTCGATTGAGGTTCGGGGTCGGGCATCCTGGCGAGACGGGGCCCGTGATCGAGTGGGTTCTGGCACCGTTCCCCGAAGCGGAAGAGGCGCACGTTCTGCCGGAGGCGATTTGTCGCGCAGCGGATGCGGTCGAGGCCTTTGTGGCGAAGGGCATGGACCGGACGATGGGCCAATTTAACGGCATTTCTTAATTGTCAGGTATGATATCGGCCTGATTGCCTGACAATTTGGGTTGAACGACCATTGTCCGGCTGATATTTTCCCGACATGGTCGCAGCCCCCCTGACATTAACCCTGACGCTGGACGCGCTCTCGAGCGATCCGGTCTATCAGCAGATTGCCGCTCAGCTGCGCGCCGCAATCGAGTCGGGATCCCA
Source organism: Myxococcota bacterium (assembly GCA_045106235.1). Taxonomy (GTDB): domain Bacteria; phylum Myxococcota_A; class UBA9160; order UBA9160; family UBA4427; genus UBA4427. The sequence goes on along the minus strand of JBGCEJ010000005.1, from coordinate 59,514 downwards.
GGGGCCTGGCACGCGACTCCCCGCGATTCGATCCTTGGCAACCGAGCTCGGGGTACATCGCGACACGATTGCGCTGGCCTACGAGCAGCTCGCGCAATGGGGCATGGTCGAGGCGCGGGTCGGGTCAGGGACTTTCGTCCGCTCGGCAGACCCCGTGCCCTCAGATGCACAGAGCATCTCCGAACGGAGCGCAGGCGGGGGCGTAGGCGTCGGCACAGGTGAGGCGGTGGCCGAGACCGAGATCGATTTTGATCTTGCGCCTCAGGTAGAGCGGCTGATTGCCCTCGAAAACACGCGACCCCGTTATGCGACGGGAGAAGATGTCGTCGCGCTGCATCGGTTGGTGCCGGATCCGCGCTTCTATCCCGTCGACGACTTTAAGGCGTGTATGGACCTCGCGATCAAGGAGGAGGGGCCAGAGCTCTTCTCGTATGCCTCGCCCGAGGGAGATCCTCGCCTCCGCCGTGCGATGGCTGAGCGCTTTCAGCGCTACGGGGTTTCGCATGCGGCGGAAGAACTTGTGCTTTGCCATGGCGCAAGCCAGGGCATCTCGCTTGCGATGCGGCTCTTTGCGCAGCCCGGTGACCAGGTGGCGGTGGAGTCCCCGACCTACGCGAACGTACTCACGGCGATGGCGGGATACGGGCTTTCGCCTATGCCGGTTTCGATGGATGAGGAGGGGGTGAGTCCCGAGGCGCTCGACCGGGTGCTCGCGAAGCCTGAGGTGAAGGTCTTCTACACGATCCCGAGTTTTCATAATCCGCTCGGTACGACGACGAGTCTCAAGCGGCGAAAAGAGATTCTGGAGATCGCAACACGCCACGGTGTTCCTGTCATCGAAGACGCCTTCGAGATCGACCTGCGCTTCCGGGGGGAGGATATTCCGCCGCTCGCTTCTCTCGATCGCTCGGGAATCGTCGTGCTGCTCTTCTCCTTTTCAAAATCGCTCTTTCCGGGGGTTCGGGTGGGATCGCTTTCGGCGCGCGGACGCGCCCTCGAAGGCCTCGTTGCGCTGAAGCATGCGACGGATCTTTCCGACGCATTGCCCCTTCAGGCGGGACTCGCGCGTTTCGTAGAGACGGGCGCCTACGACCATCACCTGGCGAAGATTCAAGGGGTTCTGCGTGAACGTTATGCGGCGCTCGAGACCGCACTCTCTGAGGAGATGCCCGAGGGCACGCGCTGGACGCGACCCGATGGCGGCTATCAGATGTGGGTGGAACTTCCCTTCGAGGTCGATACGCGAGATCTGCTGGCGGACGCTGCGCGGGAGGGCGTTGTGTTTTCGCCGGGTGCGCTTTTCATGCCCGACGGCCGCCCTTCGCGAGGGATGCGGCTCACGGTGGCTTGCGCAGATGAGGCTGAGATTAGGCGCGGTGTGACTGCGCTCGGGAAGGTGGTCCGTGCGCGGCATGCCCGCGAAGCGGGGGCTGGACGTGCGGCGGGTCTGAATTTGTAGTCGCTTTTTTGAACACATGCCCGGAAAGCACTGAGTCCCTTTGAGGGCTCGGTGATCACAGGAGAAAGAACATGGCAGGTCAGAACGGAAGCAACGGGAAGAATGGAGGCGCGGGTGAGCTGCGCCGAGGTGCTGAGTCCTTCGATTTGAAGATCGGCTTGGCCGAGATGATGAAGAACGGCGTGATCATGGACGTGACCGACGCCGGCGAAGCGAAGGTGGCTGAGGATTCGGGCGCATGTGCCGTGATGGCGCTTGAGCGCGTTCCGTCGGATATCCGCCGAGACGGCGGCGTGGCGCGGATGAGCAACGTCGAGATGATCGAAGAGATCCAGAAGACCTGCTCGATTCCCGTCATGGCCAAGGTGCGCATCGGCCATCTGCAGGAGGCTCGGATTCTTGAGGCCATGGGCGTCGACTTCATCGACGAGAGCGAAGTGCTCACGCCGGCGGACGATGAACATCATATCGCGAAGCACGATTACCGCGTTCCCTTCGTGTGTGGTGCGCGCAATCTCGGCGAGGCGCTTCGGCGTGTGGGCGAGGGTGCGGCGATGATCCGAACGAAGGGCGAAGCCGGCTCGGGCAATATCGTCGAGGCCGTTCGTCATTTGCGCACGGTTGTGGGCGAGATGCGCGCGATTCAGTCGATGCAGGAAGCGGAGCTGATGTCGACGGCGCGGGATATGGGCGCGCCGTTCGAACTCGTGAAGTATGTCCATGAGAACGGGAAACTGCCGGTTCCGAACTTCGCGGCGGGTGGTATTGCGACGCCGGCGGACGCTGCGCTTTGTCGGTCGCTTGGAGCCGAGGCCGTCTTCGTGGGCTCGGGCATCTTCAAGAGCGCGGATCCCGCGGCGCGCGCACGCGCGATCGTGCACGCCAACACGCATTGGGAAGATCCGGAAGAGGTGCTGAATGCGCATCGCGGTCTGGGCGACCCGATGGAAGGCATCGAGATGAGTACCTTGGACGAAAGTGAACGCCTCGCCAATCGAGGTTGGTAGAGAAGCTTGCTCGACTCGGCGCGTGTTGCGGCGCGCGCCGAGTCGAGTCTTGATGTTAGGTCTTAGTCTATGGCGAATGCGCAGAAGGTCGCTGGGGTCCTCGGAATCCAGGGTGACATTGAAAAGCATCTGGTGGCCCTCGAAGCGCTCGGCGTCGAAGGTCGCCGGGTTCTGTCGGGAAAAGATCTGTCGGGGCTCTCGGCTCTGATCTTGCCCGGCGGTGAAAGCACGACCATGTCCAAGGGACTTCGCCGACACGATCTCGAAAAACCGATCCAGGAATTCGCCGAGGCGGGCGGGGCGATCCTCGGGACCTGCGCCGGGGCGATTCTTCTCGCTCGGGAGTCGAGCAATCACCCTGTGCCGACCTTGGGACTGATCGACGCCGTGGCTGAGCGAAACGCGTACGGTACGCAGTTGGACTCGTTTATCGCCCCGGCGGATGCTGATTCAACAGAGGGCTTCGCCGGAATGGAATGTGTCTTCATTCGGGCCCCGCGCGTGGCGGACCTGGGCCCCGAGGTCGAGGTGTTGGCGCGGGTGGAGGGAGAACCCGTTCTGATTCGCCAGGGACGCCGCTTTGCCTGCACTTTTCACCCGGAATTGACCTCCGACCTGCGTGTCCACGAAGCCCTCCTCCAGGCCTGAACGGCCTGAGGGCCCCCTCAGAGCGGTCTCGCGGCTCAGACTGGGCCCCAGCTCCTGACCTGGGCGCGGTTTGGATTTGGGGGCAGGCGCCGGAAAGGTGAAGAGCCGTCAGCGCTTGGTCCAGGGGCCGTTTCTGTGGTAACCATTGGCCTCCAAAATGGGGCCTCCTGAGCAGGGGGCTTCTCTACAAATCAACTTATCACCTCGGTGCTTGCGAGGGCTCTTCGGACTCAACCCGTCCAGGATCCCGTTGAATGCAGAGCGCCCAGATGCATCTCTTTCAGGCTCTTTGACTCTCGTTTTTTCGAAGAGCTGGGCAGGGAAGGCGTCTGACCGGGAGGAAAGCTTTGCGGGAATATGAAACGACGTTCATTGTCCAGCCCGAAATTTCGGACGAGGGCAGCCAGGCCATCCTAGCCAAATTGGATGCGTCCCTGGAATCAAGCAGCGCAACGCGCTTGATGTGTGAGGATCACGGGAAGCGCAAGCTGGCCTACGAGATCCGCAAGTTCCACAAAGGTCATTACTACACGCTGCAGTTCCTGAACGACGGCTCCGCCGTGCCGGATCTCGAGCGCGTGCTGCGACTCGACGAGTCGGTGCTGCGCTTCCTGACGATCCTGGCCGACGAAGAAGTCGCCGACGTGGATGCGCGTAAGGCCGTTGCCGCTGAAGCGGAAGTCGAACAGACGAAGCGTGCCGAAGAGCGGGTGGCTCGCGAAGCCGAAGAAGCCGAAGCGCGCCGCGTGGCAGAAGAAGCCGAGCGAGCAGCTGCGGCTGAGAAGGCTGCTGAAGAAGCGGCCGCTGCGAGCGCCGCAGCCGAGGCTCCGGCTGAAGCTGCTGCGGGTGCCGAAGGTGCCGCAACAGAAAGCACGGAGGCGGCCCCGGCCGCAGAAGCCGCTGCTGAAGGCGAGGAGGCCAAGTCATGAGCGAAGAAAATACCCCTGCAGCACCGCCGACTGGACCCAAGGCCGACCGAGATCGACCGTCGCCGCCGAGCGGACCCTCGGGTGGACCGAGCGGTCCGGCCGCGGATCGGGATCGTCCGTCACGCCCGCCGCGTGAAGACCGGGGCGACCGCCCTGAGCGAGGCGATCGACCGCCGCGCGCGCCGCTGACCGTGAAGGGCCGACTTCGCGCCGCTGCGCGCAAGAAGTCGCGCAAGGCAGCCAAGAAGAGCGGCATGTTTCAGCGCCGCAAGGTCTGCCGCTTCTGTGCCGACAAGAACCTGACGATCTCCTACAAGGACGTGAAGACGCTGCGACTCTTCATCACAGAGACCGGGAAGATGACGCCTCGGCGTATTTCCGGAACCTGTGCGAAGCATCAGCGCCCGCTGGCCCTTGAGATCAAGCGCGCCCGACAGCTTGCAATGCTGCCCTACGCGCCGAGTCATTTCTAAACCGGCATTCGGTCCGATAGGGACCCCTAAGGAGAATCACGATGGGACTCATTCAAGTCATCCTGAGTGAAGATGTACATGCCCTGGGCGACGCCGGCGATATTGTGAGCGTCAAGCCCGGTTTCGCACGCAACTTCCTCTTGCCGGAAGGCAAGGCGCTGCTTGCGACGGCGGCACGCGTGAACGAAGTGGAGCACACGAAGCGTGTGATCTCGGAGAAGCGAGCCAAGGAACTCAAAGACCTCGAAGCGGTCAAGGCGAAGCTCGACGGGATCAAGCTTGAAATCTCGGCGCAGGCTGGGGAAGAGGGCAAGCTCTTCGGTTCGGTCACGAGCCAGAACCTCGCGGAGCTTCTCGCCGAGAAGGGCCTCGAAGTGGATCGACGCAAAATCGTCCTCGACGATGCGATCAAGACTGTCGGTGAGCACACGGTCGCGATTCGGCTGCGCAGCGACGTGATCGCTGAGTTCCAGGTCACGGTCACGGCGGCGGAGTAACGCCTCCGGCTGAAGCGAACACGTCTGCCGTCTAGCCCTTTCTAGCGCGGTGGCGTTCTCGCCTCGCTTCTCGTCACGGTTTCGTGGCGGGGGCAGGGGGAGCAAGAAAATCGCCCATCTCTCTCGTCTCGGTCTGAGGCGCCCGAGAGATGGGCGTTTCTCGTTCGGCCGAAGGGGCTCCGCGGTGGTATCATTGATGCGCAGCCGCGAGGCTGCTCGTGAGTAGGGCTCGTGAGAACAGCTCGTGAGAATCGGGGAATCAGCTTGAGCGAAGAACAGGAAATCGCGGGCCGCGTACCGCCCCATGATATCGAGGCAGAGAAGGCTGTTCTGTCGGCGATCCTGCTCGATAACGATGCGATTCATTCCGTTGTGACCGAGGTGAAGGAAGAGGATTTTTATCATCCTTCGCATCAGATGCTCTACCGCGCGATGGTCCTGCTGCGCGACGAGAATAAGCCGGTTGACCTCACGACGCTTTCTTCGTATCTGAAGGAGCAGAGCCTGCTCGATAGCGTGGGCGGCTTTATGGGCCTCGCCGAAATCGCGGACTACGAAGCGACCCCCGCCAATATCATCCACTACGCGAAGATTATTCGCGACCGCGCAATCAAGCGCAGTCTGATTTCGACGGCGAGTGAGATCGTGGCGCTCGGCTACGACCACGGCGAGCAGGCCGATTCCCTTCTTGATGAGGCGGAGAGTAAGATCTTCGGTCTCTCGACAGAAAAGGCGAGCACCTCGCTTTCGAAGTTGAACGTCGAGATGCACGAAGCGGTTAACCATATCGACATGCTCATGAACCGCAGCGGCGAGCTGACGGGGATTTCGAGCGGCTATACCAAGCTCGATGAGATGACGGGTGGTCTCCAGGGCGGTGATCTCTTCATCCTCGCGGCGCGGCCCTCGATGGGGAAGACGGCCTTTGCGCTGAACCTCGGGCGAAATGCGGCAGTCGACTTCGGCAAGAATGTCGCTGTCTTCTCGCTCGAAATGACGACCCGCTCGCTTGTTATGCGTATGCTGTCTTCCGAGGCCCAGGTCGATTTCGGTCTCTTCCGAAGTGGGCTGATCTCGACGGACGCGCATAAGCGCCTGATGGATTCCGCGGCACTCTTGGCCGAGGCGAATTTTTGGATCGACGATACGGGTGCGGCTTCGGTGCTAGAGATGCGCGCGAAATGTCGGCGGCTGCATTCGATGCACGGACTCGATCTCGTGATCGTGGACTATCTCCAGCTCGCCCGCGGTGATCGCAATACGGCAAGCCGCGAACAGGAAATTTCCGAGATCAGCCGGGGCCTGAAGGGCCTCGCGAAGGAACTCGATATTCCGGTGATTGCTCTGTCTCAGCTGAACCGAGGTCCTGAAACCCGGAAGGACGATAAGCGCCCGATGCTTGCGGACCTTCGTGAATCTGGCGCCATCGAGCAGGACGCGGATGTGATTGCGTTTATTTACCGCGACATCGTCTACAACAAAGAAACCGAATTCGAGAACCAGGCGGAGCTGATTATCGCGAAGCAGCGTAATGGGCCGACAGGGACAGTGAAGCTTGAGTTCGAGGGACGCTTTGCCCAGTTCCGGGATTGGCCGCTTTCGGATAATCCCTATGACGGCGCGCCTGGAGGTGATTTTGCGCCGCCGCCCGGCGACGATTTCATGGGCGGGATGGGTGAGGGGATGGGCGGCGGAAGCTTCGGTCCCGATACTGATCCGGGGGGCTTTTAATTGCCCAGCCTGCGTCGTCCCCGAGCCATTCGGCCGGGCGCGAAGATCGGCATCGCCGCACCGGCGGGGCCGCTTGATCCTGAAGTGTTGGCCGCGAATCGCACGGCGCTTGAGCGTCTGGGCTTCGAGACCTATGCCCGCCCAGATATTCTAGAGCGCGACGGCTATCTCGCGGGCTCGGATGAGCGTCGCGCGGAAGAGCTGATGGAGCTCGTCACGGATGATTCCGTGGCCGCGATTATCTGCGCCCGAGGCGGCTACGGCTGTCACCGCATCGTCGACAAGCTCGACGCGAAGGCTTTCCGTGCCGCGGCCAAGCCCTTGGTCGGATACAGCGATATCACGACGCTCTTCCTCTGGCAGCGCAAGCAGGCCGGCCTCCTGGGGATCCATGGGCCGATGCTCGAAAAGAAAGATGCGTTGGCGGGGGAGTCGGGCTCGGCGCTCGTTCGGGCTCTGCAGGGAACGGGGCCTCTGCCGCGCTATGAGGGGCAGGCTGTAGCGGGCGGCTGGGGCGAGGGCCGACTCGTGGGCGGTTCTTTGACTGTCTGTGTGGCGAGTCTAGGGACGCCCTGGGAGCTGGATACCCGGGACGCGATTTTGATGCTGGAAGACGTGACGGAGCTGCCGTACCGGCTCGACCGGATGTTTCAGCAGCTTCGCGCTGCGAAAAAATTTGATCGTCTCGTCGGGGTGGCGCTGGGCGCGTTTACCGACTGCGGCGACGAGCGGTACCCAGAGTGCACGGTAGAGCGGCTCATCGAAGAGGTCTTCGTACCGCTCGGTGTCCCCGTTGTGACGGGGCTGCCTTTTGGTCATAGCGGGGAGAATCGACCCTGGCCCTTTGCGGGGCGAGGCGCGCTCGACGGCGCCCGCGGAGAACTCGAGATATTGGAATCAGCGGTTTCGACGCGGTAGCGTCGGGCGCGCAGTGCCGGTCCCCCCGCCGGCGAACGAGGAACGGAGAGGCAAGCCGGAATGAAGCGGAGTTTGATCGAGCGAAAGCTTGGCAAGGTCGAACGCGCCTTGGATAAGGCCATCGAGAAGCAGGAAATTCCCGGCGCCGTCGTGCTCGCGCGGATGCCGCGAGAGGGTGAGCTCCTTGAGTACAGCTGGGTGCGCGGGCTTGCTTCGGCGCGACCGGAGCGTCTGCCGATGCGGCGCGATACGGTCTTCGATCTGGCGTCGCTGACGAAGCCGATGGCGACGACGACAGCGATCATGATGTTGCTCGAAGACGGTTCGATCTCGCTGGATGATCCTGTGGCGAAGACGCTTCCGAGCTTCGCGGATCGCGGCAAAGAAGAAGTCACGATCCGGCATCTGCTGACGCATTCCGCGGGACTGAAGCCCACCCGCGATTTTCATGAGCTGCTCATCCAGAAGGAACGCAAGACCGGAGAGCGATTGCTCGGGACCAAGGAGGGGCGCGATTGGATTCTTGATCGCGTAGTGCGTTCCGGTCTGGTCCATGAGACGGGCGCGGCGGCGGTCTACGGCGATCTGGATTTCATTGTGCTCGGCGCGATTGTCGAGGAGGTCTCGAAGCAGGGCCTCGACGAGTTCTGCGAGTCGCGGATTTTTACGCGCCTCGGGCTCATTGATACGCGCTTCCTTCCGATTCCCGTCGACGGCTCCCAGGCGGCGCCCGACGCGCTTAGGCGGCGCGTTGCGGCGACCGAGAACTGCCCCTGGCGCGAGCGGATTCTCTGGGGCGAAGTGCACGATCATAATGCCTCCGCGATGGGGGGCGTGGCGGGGCATGCTGGGCTCTTCTCGACGGCGGACGATGTTATGCAATTCGCGCAGCTCTACGTCGATGCCTGGCATGGCCGAAATGATTCGCTGCCCGGCGAACGGGTGCGTGAGTTCTCGAAGCGTCAGAATCTGCCCGAAGACTCGGATTGGGCGCTGGGCTGGGACACGCCGACGGTGGGGAACTCTTCCTCGGGTCAGCATTTCTCGGCGAATTCGGTGGGCCATCTTGGGTTCACAGGGACATCTCTTTGGATTGACCTCGACCGCGAGCTCATCGTCGTGATGTTGACCAACCGGATCCATCAATATGCGAAGCGAAGTCGCTTTGATCTACGACCGAAGATTCACGATGCGATCGTTGAGGGATTGACCGCCGAGTAGCAAGTTCACAAAGGCCTCCCCCCGCCTCATGATGATCGTAAACTGCGCGCCGATCGGTGCCCGATTCGCGCAGCTGATTTTGAAAGGGTCGAATCTCGGCGAACACCGAGCGACCGGGGGATGGGAACATGAGTCAAGCGGATCACCAAAAGCCTTTCGATGCGGCTTCGCTGTCCCACGTGCATTTCGTGGCGATTGGCGGGACCGGAATGGGGTCGCTCGCCGGGCTCGTGAAGGCCCGCGGCATTCGCGTGACGGGCTCCGATAAAAAGCTCTATCCCCCCATGAGCACGGCGCTCGCAGATTGGGGCATCGATGTGGTCGAGGGGTTCGATCCCGCACATGTCCTCGAGGATCCGCCGGATCTCGTCGTGATTGGAAACGCCGTCCGGCCGGATAATGCGGAGGCTCAGGCGGCCATCGCTGCAGGGTATCCCTACCGCTCTTTCTCCGATGCGTTGTATGAACTCGCGATCGCCGACAAGCATTGCATTACGGTGAGCGGCACGCACGGTAAGACGACGACAACGAATATCGCTGCTCACCTTCTTCTCGCTACGGGTCGAGATCCGTCGCTCTTGGTGGGCGGGATCTCACTTGACTTCGACGGCTCGTTCCGCGAGGGCGGGGGGGAGCATTTCGTGGTCGAAGGGGACGAGTACGATACGGCGTTCTTTGATAAGACCCCGAAATTTCTGCACTACCACCCGGATACATTGCTTCTGACGTCGGTGGAGTTCGATCATGCGGATATCTACCGCGACCTAGATCATGTGAAAGAGGCCTTTCGGATGTTAGTGGCCTCGATGGCGCCGGAGGCGCGGATTGTGGCGGCTCTGGGGCATGACGGTGTTCGGGATGTGGTTTCGGAGGCGCCGTGTGAAGTCATTGGGTACGGGGTGGAGCGAGAGGGTCAGTCTTCGCCGCCCGATGGTGTGCATTGGTGGGCGCGGGATCTATCGCCCGAAGCAGGCGGCCTCCGCTTCGCCCTCGATGATGTGTCGGCGGGGCAAACGCACGAGATCATGAGCCCGCTTTTTGGAGCGCATAACGCTGAGAATATCGTGGGTGTCTTCGCATCTCTTTCTCGACTGGGAATTCCTGTCGGCGAACTAGCGGAAGCCCTGCGCGGACATCAAGGCGTAAAGCGTCGCCAGGAAGTGCGAGGCCAAGAGGCCGGCGTGACCGTTATTGATGATTTTGCGCATCACCCGACCGCGGTGAAGGGCACGATTGAGGCCATCGCGCAGCGACATCAAGGTAGCCGGGTGGTCGCTTTGCTCGAACCTCGAACGAACACAAGTCGACGTGCGATCTTTCAGGACGATTATATCGACGCGCTTCGTGCGGCGGACCGTTCCGTGATCGCTGAGGTCGGCGATGAGCCGATCTATAGTGCGACCGGGGAAGTGACTGAGTGTCTTTCCGCTTCAGCGGTGGCGGAAGCGCTTCGCGCGGAGGGGAAGGATGCGGCCTCCTTCGCGGAGATCGATGAGATCGTTCGCTTCGTCGTCGACGGGCGCCAAGAAGGCGATGTTGTTCTGGTGATGAGCAATGGCGCTTTCGGTGGGATCTGGGAAAAGCTGCTTACGGCGCTTCGCGAAGCCTGACCTCTTGCCGCGGACGACCACGGACGACCACGGAAGGGATAGTCCTGAGCTCGAACTAAGTCTCTCAAAAAACTGAAGCCAAGCGAGATTGCGCTGCGTAGGGAATGCATGGTGACCGGATTCTTCGGCCGCCCAACATGTCCATGCAACGCATCTCGGCGCGCAAGGCGCCGACGACTCAGGAGAGAGACGAATGAAGTTCGGAAAACTGGCACTCAATTTGGGACTCGGCTTGGCCGTGGCCGCCCCGGCTGCACAAGCAGTCGATTCGGGCGACACGCGGGTTCTCGTAACGATCGAAAACTTGGCTCCGGTCGCGGGGACGTTTCAGACTCCGTTTTGGGTCGGCTTCCACGAAGGTGAGTTCGATACCTACGATGGGAATACGCCCGCGAGCAGCAACCCTCGGCCCGGTTCGAATGCGATGGAAGCGCTTTGCGAGGACGGAAATAACGGACCGATCGCTGCGGATTTCGCGGATCTCTCCTACGGCGTCGATACGACGATTCCCGGTCCGAACGGCCCGATTGCACCCGGGGATATCGCCTCGCAGACCTTCGTTCTGGACGGCAGCGATCCGAACGTGGCGTACTTCAGCTACGCATCGATGATTCTGCCCTCGAACGATTTCTGCATTTCAAACGGCAACCCCCGAGCGCATCTCATCTTCAATGACGCGGGCGAATTTGTGGGCGAGAGCTTCTTCGTCGCCGGTTCGGAAGTTCTGGATGCGGGCACGGAAGTGAACGACGAAATTCCGGCGAATACCGCCTTCTTCGGTCAGGCAGCGCCCAATACGGGCGAAGACGAGAACGGTGTGATTGGGACAATTGGTTCCGATCTGGAAGAGCGCGGCTTCCTCCCGGCCGGCAGCGGCGGCATCCTCGACGATTCGCGATTCCGCATGGCAGATTTCCTCGCGCCCGGATATCCGGCGGTGAAGATCAGCTTCTCCGCGGCGGATGCCATCGTTGAGGATCTCGATTACGTCGGTCTGCTCTCGGGCGAGAACGAAGTCCCGGCCGTCTCGGGTAAGTCTTCTGGTTTCGCACGCGTCGGGCTCCGCGACGAAGGTACGCGACTGGACTACATCAGCTTCTCAAAGAAGCTCAAGAAGGTACAGGCCGCCCATCTCCACCTCGGACAGGAAGGCGAGAATGGACCGGTTGTGGCCCTTCTGCTTCCGGCGGACCTTGAAGGCCTGTCGAAGAAAGAGCAGCGCCGAATTGATCGCCGCATCGAGACGACTCTTGAAACCGGTGACCTCGTCGGACCTCTCGCGGGTCAGCCCCTGGACGCGCTGATCGCTGAGATCAACGCGGGCAACGTCTACGTGAATATCCACACCGAGGCCAATCCGTCGGGTGCGATTCGCGGACAGCTTCAGCTGAAAGACTGAGGCAAGCCGAACGACGACTTGGGGCCGCACGCGGTGGCTCCGAGAATCAGGATGAGAAGTACGGGATGAGAGGGAGTCTTCGAGAAATCGGGGGCTCCCCCTGCCCATTGGGGAATCAGCTCGCGGCGTGTTTCCAAAAACGAGCCACGATATCCGCATCGACGGGCACCGTTACGACGGCCTGAACCTTTCGGCTGACGATCTGCGCCATCAGCAGATAGCTTGCATTCAGAACATCCTCGCCGACCTCGGCATGTCCCTGAAGCACGACCGCCGCGCTTGTATTGCTGACCATGACTTCTTCGACATCCACGTTGAAGCCGACGCGTCCCACCTCGCCGAGTGCCGCGAGGTACTCACAGATCTCATCCAGACCTTTGATCTCCCCGGCCCAGGGGCTCTCGCCCTTCACCGTCCAGGTAATATCATCGGCCCAGAGGGCACGCAGGGTCTGGCGGTCGCCCACGCTGACGGCATGCAAGATCTGCTGAATGAGGAGCGCATTGGGATGTTGAATCATCGAAGCTTCCGATCGGTCTATTCTGTTCGAGCTGGGCGCGGAGGCATCATACAGGGAAAACTCCAGCGGATGGGAATATTCGCCGGATTGAATAGACTCAGTTTGTGATTGATGACACCCGGCGCGGAACCGATCGGACAGGCCTCGAGACTCTCGTCGAGGCGCTCGAACGGCGTTTCGTTCTCGATGCTGAAGGGCGGCTTTCCGCTGACGCAGCGGCCGGCGCCCCCGTGCCGCGCTTCGTGCTAGGCCGCGCGGCCGAGGGCTGTGTGTGGCGCTTTGCCGCAGATCTATCGCCGCGTCAGATTCAGTCGGTGGCGAAACTCGCGGGGCGGGAGAAGGGCTGCGAGATGATTGGGGAATCAACCTTGCCGCCGGAGCGACTCGTGATGATCGCGCGCTTGCTGGGCGAGGGCACACAAAGCGTGGGCGTGGGCGTGGGTGAGGACGTGGGCGTGGGCGAAAACGGCGTGGTGCCGACCCCGCGCCGCGAGTTCATTCGCGAAGGCGGTTCGATCGTGGGCGAACTTTGGAGCTTCGACTAGCAGCGGTCGCCGCTTAGCTTTCGGAAGCCTCTCAAAGCCCCAAGCCCCGAAACTTGCTAGCGCAACGGCATCGGGGTCCCGCTCTTCGTCCAGCCGAACGCTTCGACTAACGCGTGGTAAATGTAGTTCTGTTCGCGCACGCCGCTAAAGAGCCCCGAGCGAGCGCCTTGGGCATAGATCGGCACATCCTCGCCCGCGTGGGTTTCCTGGGCCATCGGAACGGTCGCTTCCTGCAAGTAGGAAGGGTCTTCCGTATCGATCTCGTTCAAATCGGGTCGGCCCAGGGCGATGCCCTTGAATGAGCATGTGAAGGGGGGGCGCCGGTTGCAGGGCTTGCGTCCCCAGGTGTGGGCGCCTTCCGGCTGATCGTCCGAAGCACCGCTATAGCCGGGGCCGTTGGCGTAGGAGAGCGTGGTGTAGGGCTGCTTGAGCGCGTCCAGGCCGAGGCTGTCTTCCCCATCGCCGAACCAGTTCACGCCGACGGATTTGCCCAGGATCGGGTTCCCACGCTTGGCGTAGCCAGAGATCGAAAGCGTATGGCTGTGATCGGCGGTCACGACGATGAGCGTATCTTCGGACTGCGATTTTTCGACTGCGACACGGACGGCATCCGAAAGCGCAATGGTGTCCGTGAGCGCCCGGTACGCATTCCCTGCGTGGTGGCCGTGATCGATCCGCCCGGCCTCGACCATGAGGAAATACCCGTCGGGGTCCTGCTTGAGGACGTCGATGGCGGCGGCCGTCATTTCAGCGAGAGACGGTTCGCCGGCTTCGTCGCCGGACCGATCGGCTTCCCATTTCATGTTGCTCGGCTCAAAGAGGCCAAGTAGATGCTTTGTTTTGGTGAGGTCGACGGCGTTCAGTTGATCCTTGTTCCAGACGTACTCTGCATTGGGATATCGATCGAGCCATGCCTTTGTTAGGTCCTGACCGTCCGCGCGGCTGCCGGGGCGCCGGGCGTTTTCAGGATCGACTTCACCCTTGGGCTTGAAATGCGTTCGCCCCCCGCCGAGCGCCACTTCAATCCCGTCGCCGTAGGGGAACTCGACGAGCTGGCGGGCGATGTCGGGAAATGAATCTGCGCGGGCCTCTTCTGACATGCGCGAGTCGTCTTCCCAGAACCGGAAAGGGACATGGGCATAACATCCGGCCGGCGTGGCGTGGGTGATCGTGGCGGTGGAGACGATGCCCGTGGCGAGTCCGCGCATCTCGGCCTCTTCGAGGATCGTGGGCACGCTTGCGGCCGCAACGGAAGTATGGTCGCCGCGGCGGATACTCTCATCTACGCCGAGGACACCCGTCTGTGTCTTGATGCCGGAAACCATCGCGGTCATGGTGGAGGCGGAATCAGAGATCTGAGAGTCCGTGTTGTAGGTCTTGGAAAGCGCCAGGTGGGGGAAGGCTTCGAAGGAGAGCAGGTTGTCCTCGCCCATCTCTCCGCGTTGCTGTCCTTCAAGGATGCGCGCGGCGGTGACCGTCGCCACGCCCATGCCGTCGCCCACGAAGAGAATCACGTTCTTTGCTCGGCTTTCGCCTTCGACGAAGCGGGCCGATTTCGAAATGGCGGATCGTTCGGCCACGAACCAAGGGTTCCCCAGGCGAGCATCCTGGGTGCGGGCCTGCTCGACGGCGATGACGGCTTCGGGAGAGAGCCTGGGTGTGTCGGCGGAGAATCCAGCGCAGCCCATCAGGCCAAGGCTCGCCACGAGGCTACCCGCGAGGGAATGCCTGGATACGTTGCCAAGCTTCGTCGAGGGCTTTTTGGCGCGGGGCGGGGCGACCGAGTGGGCGCTTGTGGACGGTGAGGTCGATTGAATCTTGGACACGTTAAGTCCCTTTCTTACCGGAGTGTTTCCCGCTTCGCGCGCGGAGGGAGGCCAGGTTCTATACGTCGAGGCCGACGGAACGCATCAGCTCGAGTGCGTTGCTTTTCTCGACGATGCCATCCCGAAGAGCGTAGTCGAATTCCATGACACCGTTCTCGAGATGATCCTCAAAATGAACGTTGGCCATCCGGCCTTCGCTCGCCGGGACGATCTGGGTGAGGGCGAGGTCATGGGTAGTGACGATGCCGAGGGCGCCGTGGGCGACGAGTCCTTTGATGACGGCCTCCGCGCCGATGCGTCGATCGTGGGAATTCGTTCCGTGAAGAATCTCGTCGAGTAGAAAAAGCGCCGGGGGTGATTCTCGGGACACCTCGACGACTTGGCGCAGGCGCGTGATCTCGGCCATGAAATGGGACTGGCCTTCTTGAAGCGAGTCGACGATTCGAATTGATGCGGCAAGATGGAGCAGCGAAATTCGCAGGCTCTGGGCGCGGACAGGTGCTCCGGCGAGGGCGAGAATGGCGTTGCAGCCCACCGTGCGGAGCATCGTGCTTTTGCCCGACATGTTGGATCCGCTCATCACGAGCGCCTGGGGCGCGGCGCCGAGATGCAGAGAGTTGGCGACGGATTGCGCGCGGGGCAGGAGCGGATGCGCCAACCCCTCGCCGTCGAAAGTGGGGGCGTCGGTCACGATCTCAGGAAAGGGATCGCTCGGATTCTCAAAGGCGAAGCTTGAGAGCGCGCAGAGCGCTTCGATTTCGCCCGCGGCCTCGATCCAAACAGAAAGCCGAGGTCCGCATCGCGCGCGCCAAGCCTCAAGCGCGAGCGCGACATGGGTGCCCCACATCAAGATCCCCGCGATCGGCGCGAAGAACTGATTCGAGCGCGCATCGCGTCGATCGACCAGGCGGCGGAGCGATTCGAGCTCCGCAGACGGGGGCTTTCCGGTGGTCTCGAGTTCGGCGCGGAGCTGCGCCAGAAGGGGGGACTCGAAGGCCTCGTTTTCGACGCAGGTCAAGAGAGACGCCGTCCGGGCGAGGGAGCCGACCGGGGTTTCCGCGGCGGCGAGCACGGGGCTGACCCGGGAACGGAGGGAGAGCGCAAAAAGGCCTTGAAGAATCAGTGCGCCGGCGAAGGGCACAGGCCCCGAATCGCTGAAGATCCAGAGTGCGATTCCGCCGAGAGAGAGCGCCGTCGCCGCGAAGGCGGCAAAGCCGATCCAGCGCGGGAGTGCCGCCGCGGGCGCCGAGGCCCAGGCCTCAAGCGCCTCTTGCTGAAGTGCTGAGCCGGACTCATCTCCGGCGATCGCCATCTCGAGGCGCAGGTCGACGCGGCTGCGCAGCTCTTCGACGGCAGCTTGTCTCGCGCGAATTGTTTCAGCGTCTGCGGGTTCAAGCAGCCAGCTTGCTAGGCGGTCGCTTCCCTGAGCGGTGCGCGGCGTCGCCAGGAGTTCGAAGAGCGAACCTTTGCCGAAGAGGTCTAGGTCTTGCGCGTAGGGATGTTCAGCGGTCAGGTAGCGATCGCCGGCGTCGCCGCGCCCGGCCCAGCGGTCTTCGAGGCGGGCGATGCCGTCTTCATAGAACCGGGAGACACGCTGCGCGCGTTCTTCCTGGCGAAGGATTCGGTCGTGGAAGATCACCAGAGCGACAAAGGCGAGAACGGGCAGGGCGAAGAGGGCCCGGGGAATTTGATGGGTTCCGAAGGCGAGCCAACCGACGACGAGGAGGGCAACAAAACAAAGCACACGGGCATTGGAAGCCAGGCGCGCGCGCCCGCTCCAATGCGCCTCGCCGACCTGGGCTTCGCCGAGTCCGGCGGCGTAGAGGGCGGCTGGATCCTGCGCGGTCCCGCGCGCGCTCGGTTGATTTTCCGTGGGGCCGCCGCGACTCATGAGAACGCCAGGAGCCGCGCACCGTTCGGGAGCGTGTGGGCACCTTCGATGCCGCTGCGGACGAAGCTGCGCGCGGCCACGATGGCCTCACGCAGGGCAACACCCTGGGCGAGCTGTGCGGCGATGGATGCGGAAAGAGCACATCCGGTTCCGTGAACGGGCTCTCCGGGGATGCGTTCGCCCTCCATCCATTCGGAAACGATCTCGCCGGAGGCGGCATCCTTCGTCACGAAAAAATCGGCGGGATTGCCCTCGATATGCCCGCCCTTCAGCAGCACGCCTTCGACGCCCAATTCTTCGAGGAGCTGATGGGCCGCTTTCTCGCCGTCGCGGCGCCGATCAAGCGAAAGGTCGGTGAGAATCTCGGCCTCGTGCCAGTTCGGCGTGATCAAGGTCCGTCCGGTCATCAAGTCGCGCAGGGAGCGATATGCCCGCGGTTGAAGGAGCAGCGTCCCGTCCGTCGAGGCAAGCACAGGGTCGATCACCACGGGGATGTCCCGACGAAAGGGGGCGAGGGCGAGGATGACGTTGCGCACAACATCGTCGCTGCCGAGCATGCCGATCTTGATGGCTGCCGGGGAGACGGCGGCAAGGGTCACTCTGAGTTGGTCGAGCAAAGCCGAGGGGAAGACGGGAAGGACCTGCTTCACGCGGAGTCCATCCTGAATCGTCAGCGCCGTGGGGACCGCTGCGCCGTGAACGCCGTGGGCCTGAAAGACCTGGCAATCCGCCAAAATTCCCGCCCCTCCGGTCGGGTCGGATCCTGCAATCGAGAGTACGCTCTGCATGCGCGCGGATGGTAAGTTCCCGCCCTGGAGAACGCATCCTTTGAAACGCTTCAATCTTGCTTGGACTTTCCTCATCCCGCTCTGCCTGTGGTGCTTTGTCGCCGTCGGCTGCAGTCCCGAAGTGCGCGGCGGGGAGGTTTCCGCCGCGGGGAGTCAGCCCGGGGCAGGCCGTGAGTCTGATCAGCGGCCCCCGGTGGTTCTGGGGGCGGACGTTTCTGCGCCCATCTCGCCCCCCACCGTGATCCTGATTTCACTCGATGGAACGCGTCCAGCGGATCTGACGCCTGAGGCGACGCCGACCTTGCTGAGGCTCGCTGCGGGCGGGGCGATCGCCGAGGGACTGATTCCAGTGAGTCCGTCGAATACGTTTCCGAGCCATGTGAGCCTTGTGACGGGGGTCCATCCCGAAGAGCATCGCCTCGTGAACAACCGCTTCATCGATCCTCTGCGCGGAGAGTTCAAGCGCAAAGCCCCCCACGAGTGGATTGAGTCCGAGCCCATCTGGTCGATTGCAGAGCGCGAAGGGCGCGCGACGGCTTCCTATCATTGGGTGGGTTCAGAGGGCCCTTGGGCCGGCGGGCCGGGGCCGCGGCATACCCGGAAATTTTCGTCGCGGACGCTGGAAAAGACGAAGGTGAATCGCATCCTGAACTGGCTCGGTTTGCCTGATCCGGCGGAGCGTCCGGTCTTGATCACATCCTGGTTTCATGGAGCAGATCATGCCGGTCATGTCTCTGGCCCGGGGACGCCGGCGGTGGCGAAAGGGCTCGCGCCTCAGGATGCGCAGATTGCTCGGCTGGTTTCCGAGCTTGAGGCGAGGGATCTGCTCGAATCGACGACGCTGATTTTCGTCTCGGATCACGGCATGTCGACCGCGGAGCGCAAAGTCAATCTTGGCCTCGTTCTCAGCCGCGCAGGGCTCTCGCTCTCGACGATTGGAATCGGCGGTTTTTCGACGCTGGTCTTCGATGAAGGCCAGCGGACTGAGGCGAGTCAGCGCAGAGCGGTCGAGGTGGCGCGCTCGAAAGGGCTCGAAGCCTATGTGCGCAGCGAGGCCCCTGCGGATTGGCATGTGGACGATGCGCGCTTCGGGGATGTCGTTGTGCGCGCGCCGGTCGGGGTCGCGATCGTGGCGCCGTCCACTCAGATCCCCGGCTTTCATGGCTACGCGCCTGAAAATCCGGAAATGGCGGGCATCTTGATCGCCTACGGGCGCGGCGTCACGCCCGGATCCAAATTGGGCAAGATTTCGAGCCTTTCCGTGGCGCCAACAGTTTTAAGGCTGCTGGGGCTGCCGGTCCCCCCGCAGATGAAGGCCACGCCGGTCCGGGCGCTGACCGCAGAGATTTCGGGAACATGACGCGTTTGGGCGTCATCCAACACGAAAGAGCCGAATGCGCCTCGCGCGCGGGGTCGGCGAGGAGAAGAGCGTTGAGCCACAAGCAGAGCCAGGGCAGCGGAGATGGATCGACCTTCAGTCAGGAGCATCGTTTCGGACGTGGCACGGCGGAGCCAAGCGATACAGAGCCGTGTCGTTTTGCTCGCACCATCCGTCCAGCGACTGCAATTCGGCGCCTCGCGGTTGTCTTTGCGCTCTCGATCGGGGTGGTCCTGACTTTGCTTCCTGCCGCGGGGCAGGCCGCCGATTCCGAAAAGGGGGACGCGACGAAGCGGTTCTACGCGTCGACCTTTGTTTCGGGTAGGTCCGGCTACCGCGTGATTCATTATTGGTCGGACGGGGCCACGATGCGCGCGGAAACGCTGATTGGAGGACATCCTGTGACGACGATTGTGAAGGGGGATCAGTATCTGGTTTTCGACCGCCTCACGAAGCAGGGCCTTGCGATCACGCGTGCCCAGGAAGCTGTTTCCGCTGAGAAGAAGGGCGCGCGTCCATTCGGCAAGGAATGGGTCGAGATTCAAGCTGCGGGGGGAGAGCGCGTTGAGGAGACAAATCTCTCGGGCATCGAGGTTGAGGTCTGGCAGCTGACGAACGATGGGGGAAGCCAGAAGGTCTGGGTGTCGAAGGACGCGCCCCGGATCCCTCTTCGGGTCGAGGTCTACGACCGGCGATCTTCCGACACGGTGAAAACCGACTACTCGAACTGGAAACTCAACTTAGATATCCCCGGCGCGTTCTTCGATGCGGAGCAAGGCGTGAAGTTTGAGCGCTTCACTTACGAGGACTTCGTGAACAAGGCGCGAACCGAGCGGGTGGGAACCGTTCCTGTGCTCTATCCCGACTTGCTGCACGGGACGCCGAATCGCTGATGGCTTAAGCCTCTCTCTCGCTCTCTCTCAGCCTCTCCGTCTGATTGAGCATCAACTTTCGAGCCCGACCGTTCGATCCGACTCCCGGGACTTGGGAGTCGGACCCTTTTCGACGGGTTGGGTCGACTCTGGCCGCGGGCTACTCCAGGCTTGGGCAGGGTCGAGTGAGAGAGAGCCTTTTGGACGCGAAGCAGACGATCAATGGACGGAGAGCGCTTGATGCTCGGGGTGCATGGCTTCGCATAGCAATGCGCGGCCTGCGTGGCCTGAGTGGCACCGGGTTAGGCGGACTGCTGTCGGCGATCGCGCTGGCTACCTTGCTGACCGTTGGTGTTTCGCATTCTGTGTCGGCTGAGCCCTCATTCCGTTTGGGCGCGAATGCCACCCTTGCGGAAATCAAGGCCTGCGCGACCCAGGCCTTACCGGAGAGTGCAGGGCGAATCGGCTTTCGCGTCGAGGCCGTCGATCGAACGGGTCAGATGACGGCATCCCGGGCAGAGATTCGCTGGCAAGACGATGACGCTGGGCATGCCCGCATCGTGCTGCGCGTTTCGGAGCCCGCGAAAACAGCGGGAACGGCACTCTTGATCATCGACCGGGATCAGGATCAGCCCGAGTTCTTCCTCCGATTACCGGAACTGACGAAGGCAAAGCGAATTCGGAGTCGGCGACTACGGGGCCCTGTACTCGGAACCGATTTCAGTTTCGAGGATTTGCAGCGCCTGCGTGAGCCGCTCGACAAGACGGAGCTTGAGCTTGTCGGCGAGTCCCCGGTTGCAGGCCGCCCTGCGTGGCTGCTTGAGGCCCTTCCCGGCGGAGGAAAAGGCGATTCGGAATACAGCCGGGTGCTGACTTACGTCGATCAGGCGAGCTGTCTTCCCATTCAGATTGATCTCTTCGAGGGCGAGGATCGTTTGCGAAAGCGGCTGCGCGCGCCGATCGAGGAAATTAAGCAAGTTCGATTCGGTCGCAGTGACGGCGCAGACGCGGGCCGGGAAATGCCCCATGTGTTCGTGATGGAAGATCTGCGTCGCGGCACACAAACCGTTGTTCGCATCGAAGCCTTTGAGGCAGCGCCCGACTGGCCTGCCGAGCAGTTTACGAAAGCCGGGCTTGAAGCTCCGGCCAGCCCAGACCCGAAGTAGGGAGACCCTGCGTCGCGGATCATGCGACCCGCTATGTCGATGCTTACACGATCCGGTGTCTTTGCCGCTTGGATTCTCTCGCACCGTGGATGGGTTGCAGGAGGTCTACTTGCGCTCACGCTCATTGCGGCTGCGGGGATCTTCGATCCGGTTCGGGGTGTGCCACGGATTCGCATTGATCCCTCGCTGAATGAAATGCTGCCTGCGGATGATCCGGCTCGGCGTTTCTACGAAGAACTCCTCGAGCGTTTTGGAAGCGACGACGTTGTTCTTGTGTCGCTGGCATCCGAAACGCTTTTCACGCCGGAGGGGCTTCGGACCGTAGCTCGGGTGACCGAGGCCCTTGCGGGGGCTGAGGGCGTTCATCATGTCGAGGGGCTCGCGAACGCGTTGCGGATGCGTCCGTTGGACGACGATGTGGAAATCGCCGGTTTCTTTGAGGAGATGCCGACGAATCAGGCCGAAGCCGAAGCGCTTCGGCGAGATGTTCTGGCGGATCCGCTTCGCGCGGGAACCTTCGTTTCCAGGGACGGACAAGCCACGGCGATCCTCGTGACCTTCGAGCGCATGCCCGAAGATCTCTTCCTGGCGAAGTCTCTAGACCTCGCATTGCTCGAAACCGCGCGCCGGGAAGCGGGCGGGATGGACGTTGTGCTGGCCGGTACGCCGCATATCAAGGCCGAGGTGGGGCGCATTCTGACGGGCGAACTCGCGCTGATGGTTCCGGTCGTCTTTGTTTTGATGAGTCTGATCTCAAGTCTCTTTTTCAGGAGCCTTCGGGTCGGGCTGATTCCCGTTGCCGCGGTTGCGCTTGGGATGGTGTGGACGGTCGGGCTGATGGGCTGGGTCGGTCACGATCTGAACATTGTCACAACGCTGATCCCACCCCTCATCCTCGCGCTGGGTTTCGCGTACGCGACGCATGTTGTCGCGAGTTTTCAAGCGACAGAATCCTTCGGCGAGGGATCGGGCGGGACGCGTCTTTCCCGAGCGCGCGAAGCGCTGGCTGGGGTCGCTTTCCCCGTTACGTTTACGGCGCTCACGACGGCCGCCGGTTTTATCTCGCTTCTGAGTAATGGTCTGGAGGTGATTCAGGGATTCGGGATTTTTGCAGCGGCGAGCACGGCTGCGACGCTGATTGCCGCGCTTTTCCTGGTCCCGCTGCTTCTGTCTATGGGGAGCGAGAAGGAGAGTCGAGCGAGCGCGGTCCCGGAAGCGCGCGCCGCCGGCTGGCTTGATCAGCGCTTTGCGGATCTGGCGCGCTTTGATGTGCGCCGCGCCAATCTGATCCTCGCGTTGGCGGGCTTCGCCTGTATCTGGGCGTTCTATTCTGCGACGAAGATTGAGGTGAATTTGCCTGTGATCGAGAATTTTGCGCAGGATGCAGAGATTCGCCGTGCCTACAACGAGGTGGACCGACTCTACGGCGGGGCGAATCAATTCTATGTCATGCTCCGCGCGGAGGAGGCGGGGGCGTTTGAGCGGCCGGATACGCTTCGGGCGGTGGCGCGTCTGCAGGAATGGCTCGTTGCTCAGCCCGAAATCGGCGGGACGACGTCCGTCGTTGATTATCTCGAGGTGCTGAATGAAGCGTTAGGTGAGGATGAGCCGAGGGCGCGCCGAATTCCCGACAGCGAAAATCTCGTGGCTCAGTTTCTGCTCTTCGGCGCCAACGAGGAACTCGACGTTCTGATCGATCGCGCCCGCCAGGTGATCACCGTTCTCGTGCGTTCGACGGCGACGGAGACAAGCGAATTCAACGGCTTGGCGGCGCGGATCGATGCGCGGCTGAAAGAACTTCCTCCAGGCATCTCCGGCTATGCCACGGGCAACGCGATTTTGCTGACCCGCGCGGCGGACCGAATCGCCTACGGTCAGGCGATCAGTCTACTGCTCGCCGGAGGCATGATCGGGCTCTTGCTGGTGGGGTACTTCCGCTCGCTTCGGCTGGGGCTCTATGCTCTGATGCCGAATATGCTGCCGGTCCTTCTTTATTTCGGGCTGCTGGGAGCGACGGGGACGACGCTCAATAACTCGACGGCGCTGATGGGGTCGATTGTGTTAGGCATCGCGGTCGATGACACGCTTCATCTGCTTGTGGAATATCGGCGTGCGCTCAGAGAGTGGGGCGATCCCGCGCGTGCGATCGAGATCGCACTCACCCACGTCGGGCGCCCGATTACCTGCACGACGATCGCGGTTTGCGTCGGCCTCCTCGTTGTCGGCGGCAGCGAATTGCGGAACCAAGCCGAATTCGGTCTGCTCGGCGCGGCCACCTTGGCGATCGCCTGGCTCGTCGACGTGACGGTGACTCCGGCCCTCTGCTTTAAGCTGATTCGGAAGGCCTAGTTCAGAGTGTTCGTGCTCTTATCGAGTTCACCCAGGTCCTAGTTCACCCAGGTGATATTGCCGTCCGCGACCGGCGGGCTCTTCACGGCGAGCATGGCCACCTTGCGGACGACGTCGCCGGCGATGGTGCGCAGCGCCTCTGAGGACGGTGAGTCTGGCTGGCTTACGACGATCGGCTTGCCCACGTCGCCATCGGAAGCAATCCGCGGATCGATCGGGACTTCGCCGAGGAAGTCGACGCCGAGTTCCTTCGCAACGCGCTCGCCGCCGCCCTGGCCGAAGATGTAGTACTTCTTGTCCGGCGCGTCTTCGGGCGTGAAGTAGGACATGTTCTCGACGATGCCGAGGATCGGGACGCCGACCTTTTCAAACATCTGGAGTCCCTTGCGCGCATCGATCAAGGAGAGGTCGTTCGCCGTCGTGACGATGACCGCGCCCGAAAGCGGTGCCATCTGGGTCAGCGTCAGTGCCGCGTCTCCGGTTCCGGGCGGCATGTCCACGATCAGGTAGTCGAGCTCGCCCCATTGCACGTCGGTGAGGAACTGCTTGATCAAGCCATGGACCATCGGGCCGCGCCAGATGACCGGGGAATCGTCGTTCATGAAGAACGCCATCGACATCAGCTTCATGCCTTGGCCATGGAGCGGCATGATTTTGCGGTCAGCCGTTGTGTCGGGCCGGCCCGAAGCGCCCGAGAGGAGCGAAAGGGAGGGGCCATAGACATCCGCATCGAGAATGCCGACCTCGGCGCCTTGGTCGCGGAGCGTCAGGGCGAGATTAATGGCGGTCGTGCTCTTGCCGACGCCGCCCTTACCGGAGGCGACCGCGATGATGTTTTTGACGCCGGGGAGCGAGACCGTCTGCTCGCCTCCGCCACCGCCTGTGCGCGCGGCTTGGCGGGTATTGGCGGTCATCTCGACGTTCACTTCAGTGACGCCTTCGAGGGCGGAGACGCGCTCTTTGGCGGCGCGTTCGAACTCGGCTTTGACGGGACAGGCGGGTGTTGTGAGCTCAATCGAGAACGAAACAGCGGGCCCCTCGATCGTCAGGTTCTTGATGAAACCCAGATCGACGATGCTCTTGCGGAAGTCGGGATCGATGATGGGGCGAAGGGCGTCGAGTACCTGGTTGGCACTCACGGGATCGGCCATGACGGTTTTCCTTATTTGGACGAGCGAATTGAGCAGGCTGAGTTGGCTCAGGGTTTTGGCCATGAGCGAAAGCACAGGGCGAAAGCACAGGGCGAAAGCACAGGGCAAAAGCACAGACCAAAAGCACAGATGCGAAGCAGGGCGGGGCGCGGCCGGTTTCGGCTCGCGTCGCTCGTGCGACGACCGCCGGACAATAGCATCTCCCGATCCCGCGCGGGTTCTGGGTGAACCGGTCGCAATGCGGAGAGTCAAGCTATGGTCCGTCTCGCATGAGGGAGAAGAATCCGTGAGCAATTTCGACGAGGCGCTTGAGCGCTTCCATCTGAATGATCTGGAGTATTCCGGGGGGCTGGCCAGCCATGGTCCGATGGGCGCGGAGGCCTTGGAGGCGCTGGGCCATCAGGCGCTGATCCCGGCGTTCCTCGATATTTATGTGCCCCGCTTGCCGCCCGCGGAGCCGGGGCGGGCGCTTTCGGCGGCGGAGGAAGCTGCGGCGCGAGGCGAGATTGCGCGCCGTTCAGACTGGGTGGCGACGTTTGAGGCAGAGCTTGCGGAGGGGGACTGGCGGGATGTCGTTGCCGCTCGGGTTCCGGATCTGCTTCCGGGGCTTTTTGCCGCGGCGGGGCACGGCTTTTTGCGGGTCGCTCACGGGGTTCGAAGCCTGCTGCGGGAAGACAGCCCGCTGCGCCGTCGAGAACTGGCGCGCGGACTCGCACATTGGGCGACGCGATATCAGACCCTTCCCGGCACGCCGGGGAAATCCGCCGGTTCAGAGGCGGCTGTGGCTTCGCTCCCAAAGACGATCGCCGCTTGGCCTTGGGTGGGCGAAGAGGAAGCGCGCGCGGGGTATTTCTTCGAGATCGTGACGCGCCTGGGGGATTTTCCCGATTTTGCGAGGGCCGTTGAGGCGGCGCCGCTCCCGGCGGCGACGGAGCTGGATGCGTATCTCGACGCGCTGTGTGCGGCTTCGGCTTCGATGTACCTCGCCCATCCCGAAGCGCGGATTGCGTATGTGCATACGGTGACTCTACCGAGCGCGATGCGGATCTTGGCGCCGCTCCTTGAGGAGGCGGATCAGGTGCGGGCGGTCGGTTACGTGCTGCAGGCGGTCGGGGCCTTGCATTCTATGTTCGGCGAGCGCCGGGAGCCCGGTGAGATCGATGCAGAGGTGGAGGCGGGCTCTGCGGATTGGAACGAGATTCGGTACCGCGCGGCGTGTTCAATCCAGGAACATGCGATCAAGATGACCGAGGCCTGCTGGGGCGAAGAAAAACGCTCAGGCAATCCCGTCTTCCGCTTGGCTGCATCGGACGCCGCACTTCGCCTCGAAGGGACGCGCAGCGCGGGAGGCTGTTAGGTCCAGCCTAGCCCGTGACGGCATTGCGGAGGATTTCTCTGTATCCCCCCTCCGTCACCATCGCGTTCTGCAGCAGCCCGCGTTCGCGCATCAGCGCATGCATCCGCGGCAAATTATAGTGGGGCACCGTCATGAGAAGGTGGTGCTCCAGGTGATAGTTCACGTAGTTGGGCGCGAAGACGAGCCGCTCCCACCACGCCACGCGCGTGGTTCGTGTATTGCGCAGGGGGTCGCTCGCGGGACCCGTCATGGCATGTTCTGCGATCGACCGAATGCGCAGTACGAGTCGGTAGGTCGTGAGGAGTGCGACGGCCCAGAGGAGATACAGCTCCGGGCGGCCGAAAAGAGCAAGGATGCCGAGGATGGCAGCGTTCGAGATCACGACGGGTGCGAGCTTATGCCAGCCAACATCGGGCTTCTCGCCCGGTTTTAGGCCTTGATTGCGCTGGGTCTTGCCTTTGCCGATGCCCACGTCGCGCTTGAAGGTCCCCGCCAGTTGAGTCCAGCCCGTTTGGCCCGAAAGGTCGCGCCATAGCTTTCGCCGAAAGCTCCCTTTTGAGATCGGGAAAGGCAGTGTGAGTGAAAGGTCGGGATCCGCGGGCGTTCCGGTCTTCGCATGATGCACGAGGTGATAGCCGCGGTAGGGCAGGACATCCGCCCAAATGGGATAGGCCCCGAACCAATTCCCGATGCGATCGTTCCAGACGCGGCTCGATAGAAACGATCGATGGGCCGCCTCGTGCATGACGATGGCGCAGCCGAGCTGCCGGCCGGCGAGCACGAAAAGCGCAATCACGATCGTGAGGGGATTCGCGCTCCAGCCGACGAGGGCGAAGCTCGCAAAAATGATGCTCCAGTTTACGAGCAGGGTCAGAATCGCCTTCCGGTCATCGAAGGAGAGGATTTCGTTCAGCTCTTCTTTCGAGAACGCGCTTTTCCAGTGGGCATCGCCCAGGATCGGTTCGCCGATTTCAGGGGTAGGCGCGGCTTGCGTGGTCATTTGCTTTCTCCTGTTCCTGGTTCAGGAAGGGATGAGGCTCTGTTCGCTGGGGCGGGAGCGATTGATTCGCTCCGCGAGTCGAGGGGGAGGCCGCGATGAGGAACATCGTGCTCTGCGAGGAAGGTCGCCCAGGCGTCGCGCCCGCGTCGGTCGTATTCGCGCATCTGCTCTAAGAGCATGGCGAGGGGGGCCGGGGCAAGAATGGGTTCTGGAAGCAGGGGATGACGCATCAAGAAACGCAAGACGCGACCGCCGACGAGGAAGGTCTCGGTCATCGCCTCCGCGGAGGAGAGTGCGGACAACCGGTCGAGGCTTGCGGCAAGCGCTTTTGTTTCCGTTTTCGTTTCTCCCGCCAAGCCGTCTGCATCCCATAGACTCCGCGCTTCGAGATCGCTGCTGGGATCGAATTCGGAAGTGATAAAGATTCGACCGAGCAGGCCACGACCTACGGCGGTTTGGCCGGGCTCGCGACCGGAAGAGGCGTTCGCTTCGGAGACGGGGCCGAGGGCGAGGGCAATCAGCTGCTCGCGAACGCTCGAAACGCCGCCTCGCAAATTATTAGGCCGAATGGCGAGTCCGGGCTCGAGATCTCGGAAGCCCAGCAATTCGAAGGCTTTCTCGCACCGGCGGCGCGCAGGCCCGCGTCCGAGTTTCGCCCGGTGCACAGCGATCCAGTCGCCATTCCATTCCTCGGTTCGGGTGTCCAGGTCCCGCCAGCTTCGCAGGCGGTGGCTCATTGCGGCGACCGCATGTCCGAGGCGGTAGCGGCCACGCTCGTCTCGCTCGACGCGACCCGAGGCATAGAGCCGCGCCAGGCTGACTCGGACATTGTTCTCTTCGATGCCCAGCAGGTGGGCGGCCTCGACGAGCGCACGGACCGACATCGAGCCTTTGCGGAGTGTCGAGAGCAAGTCGAGGATCAGGCTTCGCGCGGTGGGTTGCATTGCTGGATATTAATACGAGCCATCTTGATGCGCAATTTGTGTAATGTTTTAGTCAGACTGTCAGGAATCCGGAGTCGATCGCCCTCCTGTTGGCGCCAGGGCCGAGGAGGAGCTCGCCGACGTGATACTCTCCCGGCCGCATGCCGATGACGATCTCTCGTAAGCTTCAATTTTTCCTTCCCGTTTTCGTAATTTCTCTGGTGATTGACCAGGTCACCAAGCGCTGGATTATTGGGCGCTTCGGGTACGGGGAGGAGCTCGTGGTGATTCCGGGCTTTTTCAACCTGACCCATGTCCGCAATCCGGGTGGGGCCTTCAGCTTTCTGGCGACCATGCCCGAGACCGTTCGGCAGGTCTTTTTTCTGGGCACAGGAGCGCTCGCAATCGTGCTCCTCCTGGTCTTCTTGCGTCGCCTCGATCCCGGAGAGTGGCTCGCGGCAACCGCAATTGGCAGTGTCCTCGGCGGCGCGATTGGCAATCTCGCGGACCGCTTGCTCTACGGCGAAGTGATCGACTTTCTCGACTTCCGGCTGATCGGCGGATATATCTGGCCCACCTTCAACATGGCGGATTGCTGGATTGTGGGCGGGGTGACCGTGCTCATGATCGAAATGTTTCTCGAGCCGGACGTCGATGCTGTGGCGGAGGACGCCACTGATGCGGCGGGCGCCGGCGGGCAGAAAACGAGCAGCTCCGAAGAGGCTAGCTACTAGGTTCCGCTTCGACGCCCGCGGGCGGGAGGTTCGCGGAGAGCACTCGGAGCACGTTCTCGCCCAGGACCTTGCGAATCTGTTGTTCGCTGAGCCCTAGATCAAAGAGCGCCTGGGTGATCGCGGGCAGCGCACTCGTATCGAAGCCCACGGTCGTCCCGCCGTCATAGTCGGACCCCAGTGCGGCATGATCTGCACCCACGAGGTTCACTACGTAGGCGATGGCCCGGGCGATGTCTTCGGGAGCGCGCCCGCAGGCCGCAATCTCCCAATAGCCGAGACCGATGATCCCGCCGGCGGCGGCGATGCGCTTCACGTGGGTGTCGGAGAGATTGCGCGGGTTATCGCACGTGCCCCGCACGCCGCCGTGGGAGAAAACGACAGGATGGGTCGAGAGGTCGAGGACGTCGTCGATCGCGGTCGGAGAAAGGTGAGCGACATCGGAGGTGATGCCCAGTCGCTCCATTTCGCGCAGCGTCTCTCGGCCGAGATCTGTTAGGCCACCCTGTTTGATACCGGCGGAAGAGCCCGCGTAATCATTGTCGAAAAAATGAGCGAGGCCGATCATGCGGTATCCCGCTTCGAAGAGCTTCTGCAGGTTCTCTGATTTGGACTCCGCTGCATGGGCGCCTTCAATCGCCAAGAGCGCTCCCGTGACTTGGGCACCGCCGGCTCTGGCCGCGAGCAATTGGTTGAGGTCGGCGCGATCCCGGATCAGAACGAGTGCGCCGTTGGAAGCCTCTGCGTAGTCGGCGAGCTGTTCGGCTCGGTAGAGCGCGCGTCCCGTCGGGCCAAGCCATGCTGTAGGAGAGAGCTGAGCGATGCCGGCGAGGGTGATGGAATCGAGGCCGCCGCTTTCTGTGCGGTGGATATTGGTGCCGACGGGAACGACGCTGGGGTAGCCGAAGATCTGAAGGCCGACGCCGCCTTCTTGAAGACGCGGGAGGTCAACGTGGCCCATTGAGCTCCGCTCAAGGAGGTTCCGGCCGAAGAGCAGCGAGTCCGCGTGGAGGTCGGCCACGAAACTCGTTTCGTGGAGGGCCCGCGCTTCGGCGCTGATGGTGGGGAGTGAGGCGGGCTCGACGCGGTTGATAAAGCTCTCGAGCTGGACGGCAAGTCCCAGCCAGAGCAGCGCGACGAGCATCGCCGCGATCGCGCCATACTGTGCAACATTGCGGCGCCAGCTCATCCGGCATCCTTCGGATTCGATGCGCCGGCGTCGGCGGCCGCTGAAACAGAGGCGGCGGCAAGCTCGCGTTCCCAGCGCCAAGCGAGAAAGCGATGCGTCGCAACGGGCATGAGTCGTTTCAAGATATCCGTGGCGACGGATTCGGGGCGGACGCGGGCGCGAAGCTGCTTGCGTTCGATCGCCTTGATGATCGCTTTCGCGACGGCGTCCGGGGGGGCGCCGAGTCGGTCGAACAAGGCCTGCGTATCGGTACGCAAGTCTTCTTTGCTCATTCGCCCGGAGCGCACGATCGAAGTGTCGATGCAGCCGGGGTGGATGCTGGAGACGCCGATATTCGAGGGCCGCAGCTCGGCATAGAGGCTCTCGGAGAGCGCGCGGACGGCGGCCTTCGTGGCGCAGTACCCGCTTTGAAGTGGCAGGCCCAGGAAACCGAACATGCTGGAAAGATTGACGATATGAGCCTCGTCCTGTGCCTTTAAAAGCGGGAGAAACGCATGACAGCCGTAGACCACGCCCCAGTAGTTGATGCCAACCATCCACTCAAGATCGGCGAGGCTTTGTTCTTCGAAGGTTGTCGCAACGACGACGCCTGCATTGTTGATGAGCAGGTGGGCGGCGCCATGAGTCTCCTCAACTTCGCCTGCAAAGTTCTCCATCGCTTCAGAGGAAGAGACATCGACCAAGTGGGTCGAGACGCGAGCTGCCCGCTGGGCCGCTGAGCCGCTTTCCGCGAGGGTTTTGACGAGCTCTTCGAGTCCCGTCGCATTGATGTCGGCGAGTGCGAGGTGACAGCCTCGATCCGCAAGGCGCAGGGCGGTGGCGCGCCCGATTCCACTCGCCGCTCCGGTCACGACGGCGACGCGGTTCTTGAATTCTCTCATTGCGCCGCCCCTGCTCTTGGTTTCGATGTCTCGCGTGAATCTGAGACGTTTAGGAAACGATCATGCCTGCTAGGCAGCCGGTCATACACGTTGTCAGCGTTCCGGCCGCGATGGAAAGTAGTCCAAGACGCGCGGCTTCGGGACGACGTTTCGGGGCGATCGCCTCAATTCCGCCGAGGAGGATCGCCAGAGACCCGAAATTGGCGAAGCCGCAGAGGGCATAGGTGGAGATGAGCGCGCTGCGCTCGCTGATCAGACCTTGGGCGATGGCGTCTCTGAGTTGTTCGTAGGCAACGAACTCATTCGCGATGGTTTTGATCCCGATCAGGGAGCCGACGGTCTGCGCTTCACTCCAGGGAACGCCCATGATGAACGCGAGGGGCGAGAGCAGAACACCGAGGATCGACTGAAGCGTGATCTCCGGGGCACCGAACCATCCGCCCACGCCACCGAGAATCAAATTCACCATCGCGATCAGCGCGACGAAGGCGATCAAGAGCGCGCCCATGTTCAGCGCTAGCTGGAGTCCGACCAAGCCGCCTTGGGTCGCGGCGTCAATCACGTTCGAAGCCTTGGGAACCTCCATTTGAGGCGCGAGGCCTCGGGTTTCCGGCATCTCGGTTTCCGGCAGGATGATCTTGGCCACGACGAGTGCGGCGGGGGCTGAGATTAGGCTCGCGATGACGAGATGGCCTGCGTAGGCGGGGCCCAAAAACGAGGAGTAGACGACGAGGACCGAGCCCGCGATCGTGGACATGCCGAGCGTCATGAAAGCGAAAAGTTCCGAGCGGGTGAGGGCGGCGAAATAGGGGCGGATCACGACGGCGACGTCGGTGATGCCGACGAAAATATTGGCAACGGCCGTTAGAGCTTCGGCGCCTGAAATGTTCAGCACCCGAGCGAATACCCGGGACAGGAAACGGACCAGGGGCTGGATGACGCCCAAGTGGTAGAGGACGCCGAAAAGCGATCCCATGAAAATGATCACGGGGAGGGCTGTGAGCCCGAATCCGGGATTATTGACTTGAAGGAGATCGCCAAAGAGGAAACGTGCTCCTTCGGCGGTCGCGCTTTGAAGGGCGCCGACTGGGACCGCGACCCAGTTCGAGAAGTGTTCACCAACGGGGCCTTTGAGGAAGAAGAGGGCGAGGGCGAACTGAACGACGATGCCGATCAGGACGGCGCGGCGATCGATGGCCTTGCGGTCCTTTGAGAGAAGGAAGGCTATGCCTAACAAGGCAAGGAAGCCCAATCCCGATAGGAGTCGGAGCTTGAGGTCGTCGCTCCCGTTCACGCCGAATCCGCCCGGGCGCCCGCGCTTGTGCCGGTCCCCATTCCCGCACGTTCCCGTTCAGCACGAAACTGCAGGCTAAGCTTGCGCGCGGCTTCTTCTGGATCGGCGGCGGCGGCGACGGCTGAAATGACGGCGAAGCCGCGGACGCCGGCGTCTGCGAGGCGGCCGAGATGGTCCGGGGTGATCCCACCAATGGCGATGAGAGGGCGAGGGGCCGCGCGGCGGACGGCGCCGCGGAGTGCCGCGAGCCCTCGTTCCTCGTATTCCGAGGCTTTCGAGGTCGTGCCGAAAACGGGACCGAAGGCGACGTAGTCCACGTCCTCATCCCGGGTCGCGTCCAGCTGCTCGGGAGTATGCGTCGAACGCCCAACTGCGAGCTGCGCCCGGGCGGCGGGCAGGGCGCTGGGCGGGAGATCGCCTTGTCCGAGATGGACGCCGTCTGCTTCCGCGAGCAGCGCTAGGTCGAAGCGGTCATTCACAACGAACCGGGTTCCGGAAGCGCGGGTGAGTTCGCGAATCGCTTTGGCCCAGCGCAGGCTCTCTTCGTCTGTCGCATGTTTGGCGCGCAGCTGGACTACCTCGACGCCCGCGGCGCAGGCGGCCTTGGCCTGCTCAACCGGGTCTCGGCCCCAGCGCGGATCATCATCAGCGAGGACATGCAGTCCTTGATAGTCCTGCCCGCGTGGCTTCGTTTCCAGCGTCAACACCCTTCCCCTATGCCGCTCGCCCCGGGCACGGATTGCGACGCGCTGCCCTTGCGCGTGCGAGGCCGAACGGGGCTCAGGGTGAAGGTTAGCCGCGGTTGGGGAGCTCAATCCCCAATTCGGTGATCTTTTTGCGCAGCGTATTGCGGTTGATTCCGAGCAGCGCGGCCGCCCGAATCTGATTGCCCTGAGTTCGGTCGAGTATCGCCTGAATGAGTGGGCGCTCGACGCGCTGCAAGAGCGCATGGTACAGATCGCTCTCTTCCTGCGGCGCATCGGAGTCGTCCTCTTCGCGGCGCGCCATGGCCCGGTCGACCTCTTCGGTCACCAGCTCTTCGAGGCTGGCCCCGGCCAGGGAATGATCCGATTGCGTGGTCAGGAAAGCGAAGTCTTCCGGCCCGAGAAAATCGTGAGAGGAGAGGACCAGCGCTCGCTTGATGGCGTTTTCCAGCTCCCGGACATTGCCCGGCCAATCATGCGCTTCGAGCCGCTCGATCGTTGCGGCGGGGAGCGAGATCGGGCCCTCCGCGAGCTCCGGGGCGTACCGGTCCACAAAATGCAGAGCGAGGGTGCGCACGTCTTCGGGCCGCTCGCGCAGCGGAGGTATCGTCATGGGCACGACACGTAAGCGGTAAAGGAGGTCCTCGCGAAACTCGCCCTCTCGGACCCGGGCATCCAGGTCGCGGTGGGTCGCGGCGACGATACGCACGTCCACAATTTCGCCGTCTCGACCGCCAACCGGGGTGACCTCGCCGGACTGCAGCACGCGGAGGAGTTTGGCCTGGAGATCGATGGGCATATCGCCGATTTCGTCGAGGAAGAGGGTGCCCCCCGCGGCTTCGCGAAAACGTCCCGCGCGAGAGGAAATCGCGCCGGTGAACGCGCCTTTCTCATGACCGAAGAGTTCACTCTCGAGCAGTTCACGCGGGATCGCGGCTGCGTTCACCGCAATGAAGGGTTTCTCCGTGCGCGGGCTCGCGGCATGGAGGGCGTGGGCGACGAGTTCCTTACCGGTCCCACTTTCCCCTGTGATCAGAACGGGGACATTGCGGGGCGCCACCTTGCCGACAGTCTTGAAAATTTCGAGCATCGGCCCGCTGGTTCCGACGAGTCGGTCGCCGCCAGGTGTCACGGATCGGTTCACGGCGCGGCGGAGCGAACGCACTTCATCTTTCAGCGCGATGGTGGCGAGGGCCTTCTCGGCCAGCGCCTGGACCGTGGCCAGGGCGAAGGGCTTCACCAAGAAATCGAGGGCCCCGGATTTCATGGCGTCGACGGCGTTCTCGAGCAGGTTCTGGGCCGTGATGATCACGATGGCCACTTCGTTTCCTGCGGCGCGGCTTTCCTGGAGCACTTCGATGCCCGTCATGCCGGGCATGCGGATATCAAGGAAGGCGAGATCGTATTGCTCTCGGCTGAGTTCGCGGAGCGCGGCCTCGCCGTCTTCGACGGAGACGACTTCGTGGCCGAGGCTCTCGAGGGTTTCTTCGAGGACGAAGCGGATGGAGGGCTCGTCGTCGGCGACGAGGATGCGAATTCTTTCGCGGGCGAGCGTCATGGAAGAGCGTCCTGTTTGGATCCGGCGGCGGCGCCGGGGGTGAGTTGAGCGGGGAGTTGAGTGAGGGGCAGGTCAACATCGACACGCGTGCCTTCCCCTTCGACGGACTCGATCCGGAGGCGACCTCCGTGGCGGCGCGTCCAGTGGCGAGAAACCGAGAGCCCAAGCCCCGTGCCCTTTTGCTTCGTCGTGAAGAAGGGGGTCGCGAGGCGGTCGCGGATCGATTTCGGAATGCCGGGCCCGTCATCCTCGAAGCTGACCCGAATTGTCGGGCGCGGGCGGCCGTCGGGGCCGATGAGGCGCTGCTCAAGAGACATCTTGGTGGACAGGGTCAGCGTTCCGTTCTGACCTTCCATCGCCTGCATCGCGTTTCGGGCCAGGTTCAGGAAAATTTGTTGGAGTCGAGCGGGATCCGCTTCGAGTTCGGGCAGCGAAGGATCAAAGAGGCGCTTGATCTCGATGTCTTCGTACCCGCGTTCGAGCTCCAAGAGGTCGAGCAGCGCGTCGAGGGGCTGATGCACATTCACCGATTGGATTTCGAGCCGATCGCCGCGGGCGAAGACCATGAGTTCATCGACGAGTCCCGTGATCCGGTCCACCTCGCCGACGATCAAGTCGGCGGCTTTGCGACCGCGGTCATCGCTTGCGCGCATGCTGAGGAGTTCGGCGGCGCCGCGAATCCCGCCGAGGGGATTCTTGACCTCATGGGCGATGCCCGCCGCGATATGGCCGTAGGATTCTTGACGTTCGCGTTCGTAGACTTCTTCGCGGAGTGACTGAGATGCGCTGCGGTCGCGCAGGGCGATGATGAGCCCAGCCTGTCCCTTGTTTTCTTCTGCGTGGAGGGAGATCGTAATATCGACCGGTGTCGCAGGGGCACCCCGGCGCAGAATCTCGACCTCGTCATGAATGGCCGGGCGGCTGGTTTCGCGAACACGCTCGACGATTTCGCAGACGGGGTGGTCGCTTCCGAGAGCGTCCGTGAGCAGCTCGCCGGGTGGAATATCCTCGGGCAGTTCAAGCAGGCGCCCCGCCTCAGAATTGAGGAAATCGATGGCCCCGCGCTCGTCGAGGACGATGACGCCCTCGAGCAGCGCATCAAAAATGCCCTGGAGATCATATTTCATGGGGACCTCCTCTTCGTGACCGACCTGGTCTCGAGCTCAGCTAAGGATCGGCGAAATTGCCTAATTTTTAAGCATTTTCGGCTCGCGGCACTCTAGCGGTCGGTCTTAGGCCTGCAAGGGACAAGAATCGGCGCACGTGGGCCAGCGGAATACCCCTCGGGCGAGCGGGCGAGTGCGTTCTGGGGTCCCGCAGGCGGGGCGGAGGCAGTACCCTCAGCATGATGCGAGAAGGACTGACTGTCGACGAAGCCCAGACCCTGATTTTGGAGGCCACCTCCGTTCTCGGAGCGGAGACGCTTTCGGCCTCCGAAGCGGCCGGGCGTGTCCTCGCGGAGCCGATCGTCTCAACCCGCCAACATCCGCCGGCGGATTGTTCTGCGATGGACGGATACGCGGTCCATCGAGATGATTTGGTGGGGGCATCGGAAGCCAACCCGGCAAGACTCCCTGTGGTTTTCGAAGTCGCCGCGGGTGGCCAGGCAGAGCGAGCGCTGGCGCCGGGCGAAGCGGCGCGGATCTTTACCGGCGCGCCTCTTCCGCCTGGAGCCGACACGGTCGTGCGTCAGGAGGATACCCAGAGCGAAGCGGGCCAGGTGGCGATCATTGTCGATCCACCCGCGCGCGAGCATGTGCGCGATGCCGGGGAAGACTTCAAAGTCGGTGATTCACTCATTGCTCCCGGCAGCGTGATGGGCGCGGCGCATTTAGGCGTTCTGGCTTCGGTCGGGCGATCCATTGTCTCCGTTGTGCAGCGCCCGACCGTGGCGATTCTGTCCGGCGGCGACGAATTAGTCGAACCTGATCAGCCTGCCGATGCGGGGCAGATCGTTTCGTCCAACTCCTACACGCTTGCCGCGCAGTGTCGTGAGATTGGCGCCCAGCCGATCTATCTGGGCATCGCCGAAGACCGACCTGAATCGATCGAAACGCGTCTGCGTGCGGGCTTGCGTGCCGACGTCATTGTGAGTTCGGCCGGCGTTTCCGTGGGCGATCATGACCATGTTAGGGATGTACTCGAGAAGGTCGGATGCACGCTGCGTTTCTGGGGCGTGCTGATGAAGCCCGGGTATCCCTTGGCTTTCGGCGTGATCGAGGAAACGGGCACCCTGGTTTTCGGCCTGCCGGGCAATCCCGTTTCGACGGCGGTGACCTTCGAAGAATTCGTTCGGCCCGCGCTGCGCAAGATGATGGGCCATGAAAATGTGCATCGCCCGGTCATCCGCGCGCGCCTCACCGATTCGCTCCGGAAGAAGGCGGGACGCTTACATTTCGTGCGTGTCACCCTCGAACGAAGTGCCGATGGTGTTCGGGCCACGCCGACCGGAAATCAGAGCTCCGGGGTTCTGACCTCGCTGATCCGAGGGCAGGGACTCGCGGTCTTCCCCGTCGATGCGACCGAGCTCGAAGCCGGGAGTGAGGTCGACGTACAAGTCCTGGATCCCGGATTCTTCGATTTGCCCGAGCGAGGTTTTTAGGATGGGGAGTACGGCGTCGCGCGCTCGGCTCGGGAACGTGGCAGGAGCACTCCTGCTGAGCGACGTCGGAGGGGGGGGCTCCATCGACGCTCTCCGAGGGAACACAGTTGCGGTGGCGGAATGCTTCGATTCGCTCTTCGAGCAGACGCTGCTCGTGGGCGGGGCGCCGCCGTCCGACTGGCCGGGAGATCGGGTGGCCGACCCGCGAGGTGCGGAAGGCGAACTGCATTCGATGGTTTCGGCTTGGGAGGCGGCGACGGCGGAGCGCGTTTTGATTGCGGATGCCGAGGCGGCCGGGGCCTGTGCGGATCTGCTCCTTGCGCTCACCGCCTGGCCCGAGCGCGATCTGGTTGTGGTGACGGAAGGCGGGGACGAGACTGCGCTTTGCAGTCTCTATCGCACGTCCGGCTGTTTGGCGCTGGCGCAGAGACTTCTCGGAGAGGGGCAGGCGTCCAGCGGTGCGTTCATGGAGGCGATTCGGCAGAAGGGCGAAGTGCGTGAAGTGGCGGCGAGTGAGTTAGGCCTCGCCGATTGGCGCGGGGCGCACTGAGAATGCTGGACTTGTCTCGCCTGGAAAGACTAAAGCTCACCCGAAGGCCATTCTCTCAGCGCTTTCTCGGTCGATTGTTAGGCGCGAACTACGGCTATTTCCCTGGTGTCGATCTGAGTCTTACGGGGGGGGAGCGGATCCCGTCGGAGCCGGTCATCTACGCGATGAATCACACGGATCGGTACAATTACTTCCCCTTCCAATACACACTCTGGAAGATGTTTGACCGTTTCACCGCAACTTGGGTCAAAGGGAAATACTACGAAAACGCCCTGATGGCGAAGTTTATGGAGAGCATGGCGCAGCTGCCCACCGTCTCTCGGGGGTATCTCATTACCCGCGATTTCGTGAACGTGATGGGACGGATGCCGACGGATCACGAGTACGCGCTCCTGCGCGGCGCAGTGGATGCACGGGCGGTCGGTGACGCGGGAGTGATGCCGGAGCCGCCCGAGGTGCCGGAGAAATTGTTACGGACGCCGCGCAGCCCGCTCGGTGTGGCCTACCAGCCGGACCAGGGAGACTACGCGGACTATATCTGCGAGGCCTTTCAAAAAATGATGGCGCGATTTGTCGCCCTCAACCGAGAGGCGCTGGAGACTCGGCTCGATCTGCTCGTATTTCCGCAAGGCACGCGAGCGAAGCGCTTGCTCCCAGGCCATATTGGAATTGCGCAGATGGCGCTGCATCTTCGGGTTCCGATCGTTCCGGTGGGATGTAACGGTTCGGACGGTGTTTACCCGGGTTCTTCTCCGTTCGGGAAGAAGGGGAAGGTCGTCTACCGCGTAGGCGAGCCGATCCGATACGAAGATCTCTCGGACTTTCATATCCAGGAAGACTTTGCGCCGTTCTCGGCCCGGGCGGAGCGAGATCACGCGACCCCGTTTGCGGCCGTCGCGGCATTGGTGACGGAGCGGATCAATCCTCTGCTCGATCCGGAGTATCAGCTCGAAGAAGAGGTTGGCCGAGCGGGCGGCGGCGAGGGCGACGACCGGAGCGCCGCGCGCTTTATCTAGTCCGCTCGTTTGGCCCTCCGGATTTTGGGGGGCAAGCTGCTGAGGCGTTTCGGGTCGAGGCGGGTGTTAGGCCTTTTGAATCGCGTCGATGAGTTCCGTTGTGCGGATGCCCGGAATGACTCTCAGTCGGACGACTTTGCCGCCCCAGGACAGGACGTCGTCACCCCCGACAATGTCGGAGAGGGCCCACTCTCCGCCTTTCGCCAAGACGTCGGGGCGGAGTCGTCGAATGACCCGGAGAGGCGTATCCGCTGCAAAGGGGACCACCCAGTCGACGCAAGCAAGGCCAGCCAACATTTCCATTCGCTGTCGTTCGTTTTGGATGGGCCGATGCTTTCCCTTCGCGCGGCGGACACTGGCATCGCGATTCACCGCGACAACGAGTTTGTCGCCCAGAGACGAGGCTTCTTCGAGGCTGCGCAGATGCCCAAGATGGAGAAGGTCGAAGCAGCCGTTTGTGAAGACGATTCGCTCTCCCCGCTTTTGCAGGCGAGCGAGCTCGGGGGAGAGCTTGGTGGGCGTGGTGATCTTCGCTTTCGCGCGGACGGATTTCACTTCTTGCCCTTCTTCTTGTTCTTCTTATCGGAGCCTTCGAAGAGAAAGCGCAGAACTTTAAAAGGGGCCTTAATCACGTCGGGGACGCCGGACATCAGGGATTCGATCGGGAGTGGGTCGACGTCGGGTTTGTCGAGGGGGCCGTCGACACGGAAATAGGCGCCGATGAGTCCTTTCTTCGAGCCGGGAAGGAAGCTGCGGACGAGGGGAAGGGATGAGATGATTTGGTTCGGGGCGCGAAAGAGAAAGATGCCAACGACCGCGCGGATATCACCCGGGCTCTGGTTGGTATCGATGCGCGCATTCGCGAAAACACGGAGCGGACCTTCGATTTCGAAGTTCTCCGAGTTGAGAACGCCGTCCTTGAAGCCGATGGTGGCTTGCATTCGTTCAAACTTCAGCTCATCTTGGTCCGAGAAGGGGTTGTAGCCTTCGCTGGCTTTGGCGAGTCGGAGAAAGAGCGGGACGTTCGTTTTGACGCGGCCGTTTAAGGTCGTGGCGCGGAGGCTGCCTTCGAGGTCGGCGATGAAGGAAACGTCTGGACGGACGCGACCAATCAGGGTCCCCGTGGCTTGGAAGTCGCCTGTTGCGAGGGTGTCGGGAATGCGGATGAAGCCCGCAATCTTTTCGAGGCGCGCTTCGGTGACGGCGAAAGAGAGATCGAGGTCGATGCTGTCCGGCGCATCGAGCCCGATTACGCCGCGCGCGGCCAGCTGACCTTCCGGAGCCACGCGAATCTCGACATCATTCGCCCGAAGTTCGTTGCCCTCCAAGCGAAAGAACCCAACGGCATTTTCGAAGGGCAGCGTGGGTTGGGGTCGGAAATCGAGTTCGAATCGTCCTTCGCCCCAGCGGCCCGCGGGCGCTTTCTGGCTGGCCATTGCGGAGGTCGACGGTGTGTTTTGCGGCCCGAGTTTCAGATGCGCCGAAACCGTGGGGGAAGTCGGATCGTTGAACCAGACGATTTCGCCTTCGACGGTGGCACCGCCCCAAACACCTTCACGGACCCCGACCTGGAGGCCGCGCCGGAGTGGCTCGACGTAGAGTCTGAGGTCGTGAATGGGCCAGTAGAGGACCGGGTTTTCGAGGTAGTCGATGGCGAGGCCGATCGCTTTTACGGGGGGGAGCGCCGTGGGATCGCGGGGTTTGAAAATTTCGAGGAGGGGCCCGAAGCCGGGGACGGGAGGCGGCGTGTTTCGGAAGACCTGCTCCTGGGCGCCAGCGCGGAACAGTTCGGCGACCCCCTCAAGGTCGATGTCCACCTGAGGCAGCGCTTCGCCTCGGTAGCGCGCTGTCGCGTTCCGAAGAGAGACTTCGTCACCGACCCATTCGATTTCCCCGCTCAGGTCCTCAATCGCGTCGCGTTCGCCGGTGCGTACGCGAATTCCGTCGAAAGCGCCGCCGAGGACGAAGCCCTCAGGAAGGTCGCTGCTTCGTCCGGTGGCGAGATTCTGCCACTCCCTAAGCCGGGCTGTTCCCTTAGCCTGCACGTAGCGAATCTGCCCGGTTTCGATGCGATCCGTCATCCGCGAGAGGCCGTCCGCTGCGGCCGAGTCGCCCGCGAGGGTGCGGGCGAAGCTGCTGAGGTCCGCGAGGTGAAGCCCGAGAATCCGGCTTTCGAGTTGGGCGCGAGAATTCGGTCGGATGGGCCGCGCGATATTGCCTTGGAACTCGAACTGAAGGCGTTCGGCTTCGAGCTTGCCGCCCGCGATTCGAATCTGACGGGAACCAATTTCGAGGCCTGCGCCGAACTCGACGCGCTCGCCTTCGATGATCTTGCGGGATTTTCGCAGGGCGATGGTGGCGTTGTCGATCTGGCCTGCGAGAGACAGGCGCCGCTTTGTCTTGCTGGTTGATCGCAGGCGCAAGACGGCGTTCAGCGTACCGTCGAGCCCAGTGATGCCATCGATGAACGAGAGCGGCGTTTCGGCCGCCTTCAGAGGAATTTGCGCGAGAGAGAGAATCCAGTCGAAGCCTTCTCCGTCTTTTCGGTTGATCTCGAGTTCAATCGGGAAGGGGGCATGCTCCCCGTCGACAAAAACCGCCTCGGCTTCGAGCGCAGTGGCATCGGAGAGCCAGTCCTTGCGAGCAACAATTTGCACAAGCTCTAGCCGGATCGTCGTGGGTTCCGCTTCGGGGGGCTTTCTGAAATGGTCGATCCAGATGACGGTGCCGTCGATGATCTCGATTTCGTTCGCGAGCTTGAGGTCGCCGACCCATGCACTGGCTGCGGCATCGAGTGCTTCTATCTGGACGGCGAGATTTTCCGCGAAGGCGACTTCGAGATTGGGGTCGGGCGGCGTTTCATTTTGAGTCCATGCGGGGATGGGAAAGCCCACCAGGCTTCCGTCGATCTCGCGCTCTACCCGGACCTGTGCACCTTCCAGCATCAAGTCGCTGAGTTCGACACGGCCGATCAGTAGTCCGAAGAGATCTACATGGGCCAGAATGCGGCCCGCGCGCAAGGCAGGAGGCGCGCCCGACTCCGGCTCAGGATGGGGGTAGGCGGCGAGGGAGCGGGCTTCGAGCTGAAGGCCCTCGTCCCAATTCAGGTCCACATGGCCGATTTCAACGGAGCCCTGCAGCAAACGGCTGAGCTGCGTCTCGATTTCGTCGTGAAGGAGGTTTTCGCCGAGTCCCGACGAAACCAGGTAGCCGACGGCGACCCCGATCACGACCACGCCCGCCCAAAACAGGCGAAGCCAGCTGCGCCGCACGCGATTTCCCTCCGTCAAAAGGGCGAAAACCTAGCACGCGGTCCGTGGGGTCTACCGCGATACATGGTCCAATTTCCCCCCGAGTTGCCGGTTCCTGAACCCTCATTTCATGTCTTTGAGGGTTCTCCAATGTGCGGAGGATGCCCGCATGTCGCCGGTTCCGCGCCACTCCTTTGCAAGCGCACCCGATGCGCGAGTCCACTCCCATAAAACCGCCCAACTTAATGATTTAACTCAAGAAAGCCTCAGGGGCCGACGAATCCTCAAACGATTCAAACGACGTACTCCGGGAGTGATTCCCGGAGCATCGGATTTATTGGGGGTTTGATTGTGATGGAACAGATGGACGCTCAGGAAGCGCGCGTACCGAACCGCGTGCGAGAGCTACGAGAAAACAAACTGATGACGCAGGCCCAGTTGGCCCGCAAAGCCAAGGTTGCGCTGCGCACGATCCACAGCGTTGAAAAGGGCATGAACTGCCGCATGGATACGAAGCGCAAGATTCTTCTCGCGCTCGGTCTGTCCTTCGAAGACAAGGATCAGGTCTTTCCGCCGACCTCTCGGCCGATGGTTTTCCCGACCACGCACTGAGAGTGAAAGAATGGGGCTGCCCGCGAGGGCGGACCCCCGATTTCTTGGAAGCGCCCGGGCCCGCCCCGGGCGTTTTCAGTTGCTACCCTTGGGTATTCCGCAAAGGCGCCGTGGCTGCGCCCTGGAGGTTGCCCATTTCGGATCGAGTTTCCATCCTCGCTGATGTCGCCGAAATCGTGTCGGGTTCGCACGATTTAGAGGAGACCCTCGCCAACGTGATGGAGTTGGTCTCCAAACGACTGGATGCAGACGTCTGTTCGATTTATACGACGGACGCCGAGCAGCAGATCCTTCGGCTCTCCTCGACGGTCGGTCTCTACTCCGACGCTGTGGGCAAGGTCGAGATGCCGATGGGCGAAGGTTTGATCGGCCTAACAGCGAGTCGGGGTGAAGCGATTGCCCTCGAGTACGCCCAGGCCGATCCGCATTACCGCTATTTTCCGGAGACGGGGGAAGAACGTTTCGAGTCCTTCCTGGCGGCACCCCTTCTCGTTCAGGGCTCCGTGATCGGGGTCATCGCGATCCAGACCGCGGACGCGCGACGCTTCGATGAACCGGATATTGAATTGCTGCAGACCTGCGCTTCGTTGATCGCGCCTGTGGTTGTGAACGCGCAGCTCCTCGCGTTGGTCTCCCGTGGCGATGACACCATTGCAGACGTGGTGGCGCAGATCGCCCGTACGGATGGTCTGGGACAGACGACGCCCAAACGAACGCCGCGGGCGGAGAAGAACGTCACCCTCCGCGGCCTGGCGACAGCACGTGGTGTGGCGATTGGTCCGATCTTTCGGATGGACAAACCGCTGGATCTCGACAGTCTCGACTATGAGCCCGGCTCCCTGGATGACGAGCGGGAGCGCTTCCGTCTCGCGATGTCCGAGGCGCGTCGCGAGATCGCCGATATGCGGGATGTTGTGCGCGATCGCTTCGGTCCTGAGTTCGCCGCCGTCTTCCATACCCAGATTCAGATTCTTGAGGATAAGGGTTTCGGCCTGAACGTCGCGCAGGCGATCGACAAGACGCAGAATGCGCGGGAGGCGCTGCGGACGGTGCTCGATACCTACCGCGCCACCTTTGAGCGAATCGAGGATCCGTATTTCAGAGAGCGCGGAACGGATATCGCCGATGTGGGGCGACGGGTGATGGAGCGCCTGCTCGGTCAGCGTGATCAACTCGAACCGATGCAACGCGGCTCGGTTGTGGTCGTGGATCAGCTTCTGCCTGCGATTTTTGCGCAGCTCGAGATGGATAAGGTTTCCGCGATCGTGGCGGAGCATGGCGGTCAGACTTCGCACGGCGTGATTTTCGCGCGGACCCTCGAAATCCCGGCGGTCACGGGGATTAGCGGCGTGATCACGGAAGCCCGCGAAGGCGAAATGGCCATCGTCGACGGCGCAACGGGTACGCTCTATCTCTCGCCCGACGAAGGTCTCACGAAGGAATTCGAGCAGGCGCAACACCGCTTCGAAATTGCGGTGGAGCATCTTGATGCGATGCGGGAGCGGCCTGCGGAAACCGTCGATGGTCGCCGCATTCGACTCTCTGCGAACGCGGGCCTACTCGCCGACCTTCGCCTCGTCGAAAAACACGGCGCTGAGGGCATTGGGCTTTTCCGGACCGAGCTCCTGGCGCTGGCGCATCGCGGCTTTCCAAGCGAAGAGGAACAGGAGCAGCTCTACGAGCGCGTCGTGAAGACGCTGAGCCCGCGCCCGGTCACGATCCGCACCCTCGACCTCGGCGGCGATAAAGGCATTCCGAATATCGGACTCGACGATGAGGAAAATCCGCAGCTCGGCTGTCGCTCGATTCGGCTGACCCTCGAGAACCTCCCGGCGTTCCGGGCTCAGCTGCGCGCCATCTTACGGGCGAGCACGCTCGGCGATCTGCGCATGATGCTTCCCATGATCGGGAGCCTCGACGAATTGCGCGAAGCCAAGGCCGTGATCGAAGAAGTGAAGCGAGAGCTGGACCGCGAAAACAGTCCCTACGATCCCGATATCAAGATCGGCATCATGATCGAAGTACCCTCCGCGGCGATTACCGCGAAGGTGCTGGCGAACGAATGCGATTTCTTCTCGATCGGGACGAATGACCTCACGCAGTACACCCTGGCCGTCGACCGCGGCAACGAGCGGGTGGCGCATCTCTACGACTCGCTGCATCCGGCGGTACTCCAACTGATTCAGATGACGGTGGAGGCCGGGCGAGATGCGGGGATTCCGGTTTCGGTCTGCGGAGAAATGGCGACGAATCCCTTGGCGGTGCCGATGCTGATTGGCCTGGG
Organism: Myxococcota bacterium; assembly: GCA_045106235.1. Classification (GTDB taxonomy): domain Bacteria; phylum Myxococcota_A; class UBA9160; order UBA9160; family UBA4427; genus UBA4427. The sequence continues at coordinate 15,184 of JBGCEJ010000005.1, read as the reverse complement.
GATTGGGGAGTTGTCCGGGACACCGGCGGCGGTCCCCGTGGTGAAGGAAATCGTGCGTGCGCTTGATTCCGGCGAAGTGGAGTCCGATGCGCGCCGCGCCTTGGTGGCTCGGACGGCTGCCGAGGTGCATGGCATTGCCGCGCGCCGGCTGGACCGGGCGGGACTAATGGATCATCCGGATATCGGGGGCTGGCTCAAGCAGCTCCTCGAGGCAGCGCTGGCCCGCGCAACTTGACCTGAGCGGGGCCTAGCTTTGGTTCAGGCGCGCTTCGGCGGCGTCTCGGAGGGCGAGTAAGGATTCGTCCAGGGCAAGCGCTCCGGCCGCTTCGATGTCGCCCTCAGCGGGCGTGGCGGCTTCGTCCGTCGGCTTGTGCGGTTCGCCGTAGGCGCAGACGACTCGGGCGAAGGGGAGGGGGATCAGGCTCTGGTCCCAGCTGCGGAGTCGGAGGGCCGGGCGCGCGGCGAAGGCCACGGGCTGGATGGGGCGTTTGGCCATGCGGGAGAGCGCGATGATCCCGGGTTTCGAGATGCGGGCGGGGCCTCGCGGGCCATCGACGAGCACGGAGACCGTCGTGCCTTGTTCCAGCAGCCGCAGCAGGCCGAGCAGAGCGGCGGAGCCGCCCCGCGAACTCGAACCACGGGCGGGCGGCGCATAGCCGAGCGCGCGCAGCGTCGCGCCGACGAGGTCGCCGTCGCGGCTACGGCTGACGGCGGCTGAGTAGCCCCGGTCGCGGTAGAACCAGGCTGCGGGGAGGAGCGACTCGTGAAAAAAGGCGGCGAGCTCCGCGGCGGGTTCATCCGCGCTTTGGCCTTCGGTGGGGCGGGGGTCTTGCCCGATCTGCTCGATGCGCCAGGTCGAACCGAGCACGCGCAGCAAAAGGCCCGAGAACGTGCCGAAAGCGAGGAGACCGAGGCGTCGCAGAGGGGAGCCCTCGGATGCCTTCTTCGATGCTTGTGGTTGCGCTTCGCCGTCCGCATCGCATTGTTGCTGCGCGGCTCTAGCGGGTCGGTTTGGGTCGCCCATCCGCTCAGTAGGCTAGGATAAAGGGCGCGCATTCAAAGCCCTAGACCAAGGTCGCGGATCGCTTCCCTGCAGTGCGACAGAGAGGCCACTGTGTTACCCGTTCGGTCGCTGAGAAGCGCTGAAAAGACCGACCCCGGGGGCTTGAACGGCCTGAGGGCGCATTCCCCCGACAGCGCATCCACAGAGATCTCCAGAGAGCCTGACGACCCGTGTTGACCACTGTCCGCAACTACATCGACCTGACGAAGCCTCGGCTGCTGCCGATGGTCTTGTTTTCGGGACTTCCGGTTTTGGGCATGGCGGCGGGCGGCTGGCCGAGCTTTTCGTTTTGCGTGTACGTCATGACGGGGATCTCGATGGCCGCGGCGAGCGCGAACACGCTGAACGCCTACATCGAGCGAGACAAAGACGCGCTGATGCATCGCACGAAGACGCGTCCCCTGCCGTCGGGATTGATTCAGCCGCGTGCGGCGCTGATCTTCGGACTCGCACTCGGCGTCGCGGCGACGGTGCTCCTCGGCGCGGTGAGTGGTCCGCCCGCGGCAGCGGTCTGCGTGGCCAGCATCCTCTTCTACGTTTTCGTCTACACCGTCTGGCTGAAGCCGCGCACGATCTGGAATGCTGTGATCGGAGGCGCTGCGGGTGCGGCGGCTCCGCTGATTGCCGATGCCGCCGTCAATGGTTCGATCGGCGCTGCGGGTTGGACGCTTTTCGCCATCGTGTTCTTCTGGCAGCCCCCGCATGTCTGGGCCATCGCGCTCTACCGCAAGGAAGATTACAAAGCGGCGGGGACGAAAATGCCTCCGGAAGTGATTGGGGACGAAGCAACGCGACGGCAGGTCGTCGCATACACCGCGGGGTTGATCCCGGTCACGGTGGCGCCGTATTTCCTCGGTCTCCTTGGGCCGATTTACTTCGTGATCGCGTCGGCGGTGGGGTTCTGGTTTTTGTACCGCGCCTACCGGCTCTTCCAAGACCGAACGGACCAAGCGGCGCAGGGTGTCTTCCGCGTCTCGCTCGTCTTCCTTTTCGTGGTCTTCCTGGCGATGCTCCTGGATCTGATGATCCTCGGCTGAGGCGCCGTGGCATGCCGCGTTCTTTCCGGCCCCGCCTCGTTCTGTCTCGCCCCCACCTTCTATCTTTTTGTCTTAGGCTTGGGTCTCCCGGGAACGCGTCCTTACGACGTGTTCTCGCAAAGAGGTGACCCGGTTTGACGCATTCTGATTCCCGCGCTTCTTCCTCGTCCGCGTCCTCGGCGTGGCCGCTCTCCGCATTGCGGGTTCTGGACCTTTCGAGTCAGATCGCGGGGCCTTACGCGGCCAAGCTCTGCGGGGATGCCGGGGCGGATGTGATCAAGGTGGAGTCGGGGGCGGGCGACCCGATGCGCCGGCATACCGCTTCGGGGCAGGACTTGAAGGGGCGGGATGCACCGCTCTTTCAGTTTCTCAATGGAGGGAAGCGGGGCGTCCTGCTCGATCTCGAGACCGAGGCCGGGCGCGATCAGCTGCTGTCGCTTGCACGGCATGCGGATCTCGTGATCGAAGATTTTGGAGCCGGGGGGCTCGAAAGGCTAGGCCTTTCGGTTGAGGCGCTTCAGGCTCAGAACGAGGCGCTCTCGGTGGTTTCGATTTCTCCCTTTGGACTGGAAGGGCCTTGGGCGAATCGGCCTGCGACCGAATTTACGCTCCAGGCGGAGGTCGGCGGGACCGCGTACCGAGGACTGCCCGAGCGGGGGCCGCTGCAAGCCGGAGGCCGTCTGGGCGAATGGTCTGCGGGTTCTTGCGCAGCGGTGGGAGCGCTGGGCGCCTGGCGTTCGGCGCGGGCTTCGGGACGTGGGCAGCACGTGGACGTCTCCATACTGGAGTCGATGTCGCTCACGATGACCACCTATCACGATCTCTTCGGGCAGTTCACGGGGGTGCCGCTTGCACAGGCCCTCGAGCTTCCGTCGATTGAACCGGCGAAGGATGGATGGGTGGGGCTCTGTACCTATACGGGACAGCAATGGAAAGATCTCTGCGCGTTGATCGGTCGTCCGGAAGTCGGTGAGGATGAGCGCTTTTTCGATGGCCGCACACGGATGGAGAATATCGATTTCATTCAGGAGCTGATTCATGCATGGACGAAGGAGCAGACGATTGAGGAAATCGTCGAACTCGTTTCTCTGATGCGGATTCCGGTTGCGCCGATTGGAGATGGAAAGCGCGTTCTTGAGATTGATCATTTCGTGGAACGCGGCGTCTTTCAGGATCATCCCGACGGTTTTAAGGCGCCCCGGGTTCCCTATTTGGTTTCGGGCATGTCCACGCCGGGGCTTCGTTCGGCTCCGACGTTAGGCGAGCATACGGAGAGCGTGTTGGCGGAGTTAGGCTCGGCGGGCTCGACGGGTTCGGCCGAAACCCCGGGCTCGGTTGCCGCCGGCGATGCCGACGGGGCGGGCGCTTCGGAGATCCCTTTGCCTTTCGCGGGCCTTCGCATTGTGGATCTGACGGCGTTTTGGGCGGGGCCCGTCGTGACGGCTTCGCTCGGCGCGATGGGAGCAGACGTCGTCAAGATCGAATCGTGTCAGCGTCCTGACGGGATGCGATTCGCGGGAGCGATTCCGGGCGAGCGGATGTGGGAGCGGTCGCCGGTCTATCACGGCTGCAATCAGAGCAAGCGTGCGATCACGCTCAACCTCGACGGAGAAGAAGGAAAGTCGATTCTTCGGAAGCTGCTCGAAGACGCCGATGTTGTGATCGAGAATTTTTCGGCAAGGGTGATGGAGAATTTTGGATTTGATTGGGACACGCTGCACAGCATCAACCCCAAACTGATTTCGGTCCGAATGCCGGCGTGGGGGCTCGACGGACCCTGGCGCGACCGAACCGGTTTTGCTCCGAATGTGGAGCAGGCGAGCGGGATGGCTTGGATTACCGGCTACGCCGATCTGCCCATGATTCCGCGCGGAGTTTGTGACCCCGTCGGCGGGATGCATACGATCGTCGCGTTGGTGACGGCGCTCGAAGAGCGAGGCCGGACGGGGCAGGGCATGTTAGTTGAAGTGCCGCTCGTGGAGCCGGCGCTCAACCTCGCTGTGGAGCAAGTCCTCGAATGGAGCGTTTTTGGCGAATTGCTCGGCCGCTCCGAGAATCGCGGGCCGACGGCTTGCCCCCAGGCCGTATTTTCGTGCCAGAAAGCGGAGAAGGAGACGCGGTATACCCGGGACCAGGTGGCGATTGCGATCGAGACCGACGCGCAATGGGCTGCGCTCGTCGCCTTTCTGGGGAGCCCGGACTGGGCGACGGCGTCCGCGCTTGAGACCGAGTCCGGCCGGCGGAGTGAAGAAGATGCGATCGAAACGGCGCTCGCGGCGGAATTCGCGTCCCGAGAATGCGATGCGCTGGTGGAGGGGCTCGTGGCGGCGGGCATTCCCGCATCCACTTTGGTCAACGCACATTTCATCTCGCCGAACCCACAGCTCGAATCGCGGCAGTTCTTTCAGACCTTCTCTCATCCCGTCGCGGGAGACATGCGTTATCCGGATCTGCCCTTTCGCTACTCGTCCCGCCCGAACGGGCTTCATCGCACTCCACCGCCTGTGATGGGTGAACATAATGAAGAGATTCTGGGGGGAGAGCTGGGGCTTTCCCATCAAGAGCTCGCGACGTTGCAGGAAAAAAACGTGATTGGTGATCGTCCATCCTTTGAGATTGGCTAGGGGCGGCCGATACACCCCCTATGAAGGCAATTCAGGGTGTCCTTAAAGTTGTGACGCAGGGCACAGCGGCAGGCGCCGGAAGAGCAGACATTCCGGGACGGGAGGGAATCACCATGCGAGTGTTTTTTGCGACGAGTTTGATCGCGGCGGGGCTGCTGATCGCCACGTCTGCATCCGCGGGCGGCCCGAACGAAACGGTCTCGGACCGGAGAAGTCACCACGCATCCCCGACTCTTCGTGTGGATGCCGCCGTGGACGCGATTGTCCGCGAACTCGCGGCAGTTGGAGCAGGCCCACGTGAGACCACGGTCTCCGCACCGGGCGCGGACCGGCTCGAAGCCGGAAGCCTTCGCCGACTCGGATCCCTGGCCGACGAAGCCGCCGCAGCGCGCAAGCTGACCGAAGCAGACGAAGGCGAAGACGATCACGCGATGTGATCGCGCCTCTTTCGAGGTTCGCGCTGGGCTCTCTACTCGGGCAGCTGACTGAGGAAGCTCTCGGCCTCTTTGATCGAAACGTCGATGTCTCGGATGAGTGAGGCGACATCGTTTTCGATCTCGCCGAGCGTATCTTCGAGTGCGGCAACGGCGCGCGCATTCAGATTGTGCTTCAGAAAGAGCACCTGATCTCGGAAGGCATTCAGCACCGGCGGCATCTTCGCTTCGGCGCGGCGCATGGCATCGATCAACTGGCTATAGCGTCCCTGGGTTTCGCGAAGGCTCTGCTCGCTCTGCGTGCGGAGCCGCGCGCTCTGGTACTGATCAATCTCAAGCTTCCATTCCCGGAATAAATCGGCAGCGACGCGTTCGATCGAGTCGATGCGTTCGGTCACGTCCTGGGCGCGTGCTTCGCTGCGTTCGAATTCGGCGTTCAGCCGGTTATAAACCGATTCCAGATTGCCGCCGTCAAATCGAGCCGCTTCGGCGAATTCCTCGTACGTCGTTTTGAACTGCTCCTGCGCCTCTTTCTGATCCTCGCGTCCGGCTTCGATCCGGCTGCGGAGGATGTCCCGCTTGTGCTGGCCGACTTGCTCCATCGCACTGTAATAGGCCTGAGTGCATCCACTCAGAGCCGTCGCGGCGAGGAGAAGGGAGGCGATCATGAGGAGCGTGCGAAGGCGGGCTGTGTTCATTGGATTCTTCCTTGAGGGCTCTTGCTTGCGGTCTCAGCAGCGTCGGGAGGCCCTTGAGTGGGTGTGCGTCCCATCGCGCCGCATCGTGCTTTTCCGTACTTGGGGCAGGAGAGTAGAAGGCTTGATCGAAAACGCGAGTCCTGGGACGGGCGGGAAAAGCCGCAACGGCTAAAGTTGCTCGATGGACCCCCAAGTATCGAACTCTCCGGAAGCTTCGCAGAAGCACGCTGCGCGTCTTTCGGACTTCGATCTGCTGCATCGACTGCGCAAGCGCGACGCGGCGGCGCTGCGCGAATTGCACCAAAGATATGCAGGTTTCGTCGGCGCGATTGCCCAAGGGGTTTTGGGCGAGGCTGAGGCGGCCGAGAGAATTACTCAGGATGTCTTTATTCATCTCTGGTCGAAGGGCTTCTATCCGGAGGAGCAGCGGGGCCGATTTCTGAGCTGGCTCTTCGTGCTGACGCGAAGTCGCGCGATTGAAGCCCGGCGGACGCGGGGCGTCGGGGCGGACGCGTCCGAAGATCGCGCGCGTTCTGTTCCGCTGCTGAAGCGCGGACGCTCCGAGGATGGCGCGCCGGACCTGATGCCGCTTCGGGAGGCCGAACGGCGACGTGTCCAAACGGCGCTGGAAGGGTTGAGCGATTCCGAGCGGATGATCGTGCAGCTCTCCTTCTTTGATGGTTTGACGCATACGGAAATCGCTGCGGAGCTGGCGGCGCCGCTCGATGAAGTCCGGAGTCGGTTGCATGATGCGATGGAGGCGCTTCGAGGGCGCCTTTCTATGAATGCGCCTCTCATCAATTCGCCGGGCTTAGATTTTTCGGGTCCCGGAAGCGCAGGGCCCGATGAGGATCAGGATGCTGAGGTGGCCGAGGCCGCTTCGGCGCTGGTGGAAGCGGCCGATCCGTTGGGATCGATGGCATCGGCCTATGCGATCGGCGCCCTGGACGGCGAGTCCTTGCATGCCTTCGAGGCGCGGCTCTCTGAAGGCGATTCAGAGCTTTGGAATCGCGTCCGCGCGTTTGAGCCGATCACGGATGCCCTGGCTCAGTGGATGACCGCGCTGCCCCTTCGAGCGGATGCCTATGCGTCACTCGAGGCAAGGATGACCGACGAGGGATTCCTGCGCGCGCAGTCGGAGGACGACTTCGATTCGGGGCGTTTCGGTCTCCGGCGCTTGCTCGCGCTCGGGGCTGTCTTTGCGGTCTTGGGTCTTGGCTATGCCGCCTACCGACTGGACGCCGAACGGCGCATGGCGCTTTCGGACCTGGCGATCTCCGAAAGCGGAAGAGCAGAGCTCGGACATGCCCTCGCGGCGGCGAAGGAGCAGATCAGCAATACCGAGCTGGAAAATCGGCAGCTCGAGGCTTCGCGCGCGGCCAGCGAGCAAGCCCTGACTGCGATCACTCGGCCGACGCGTCGGGACTGGCGGCTCAAGCCCATATCGAAAGACCTTGAGGCGAAAGCCCATGCGTTTCTGGATCCACCGACGGGACGCATCTGGATCGCGATCGATGCTCTTCCAAACCTTCCCGCGGAGCAGGTCTATCAGCTTTGGCTGATCATGGAAGATGAGCCCGTTGACGGCGGCATCGTGGGAACGGGTGGCACCGAGATCCGGGCAGAATCGATCGCGGTGGCCCCGACGGACCCCGCACCCGAGCGCGGCAAGCTCCGCATGGCGATCACGATCGAACCGGCGGGCGGGAGTGCTCTGCCCACCGGTCCGATGATTCTCTCCGGAAGCGACTAGCCGAGAATCGCGCGCATCGCGGTACGGACTTCGTCGACGAAGGTCTCCGGTTGTTCGAACGCCGCGAAATGCCCGCCCTTCGGCAGGATATTGTGGTGGGCGAGCTTCTTGTAGCGCGCCTCGCACCAGCGCTTTGAGGCCTTGAAGATTTCGTGGGGGAAGACGCTGACGCCGACGGGGACGTCGATTTCCTGCATAGGCGGCGAGTTAAAACTCTCCCAGTAAAGCCGCGCCGAAGAGGCGCCGTTCGCCGGCCACCAATACATCATGACGTTGTCGAGCATCTCGTCCCGTGTGAGCGCGTTCTCGGGATGCCCGTTGCAATCGGTCCAGCTCCAGAACTTTTCCAGAATCCAGCCGGCCTGGCCCACGGGCGAATCGACAAGGCCGTAGCCGAGGCTTTGGGGCCGCGTGGACTGCTGCTTCGAGTAGCCTGAATCGTTCTCGGAGTAATGCTGCATACCGGCAAGGGCGGCCTGCTCAAGCTCGTCCAGATTGCTCATCGATTCTTCCGTGGGCGGGGCGATCGCCATGTTCAGATGAATGCCCTGGCAATGGCCGGGATCTTGCGCGCCTATGCACGTCGTGACCATCGCGCCCCAGTCGCCACCCTGGGCAACGTATTTGTCATAGCCGAGCCGCGCCATCAGCTGTGCCCAAGCATCGGCGATTTTCTCGACGCCCCAGCCCGTCGAGTTCGGTTTTTCGGAGAAGCCGTAGCCGGGGAGGGAGGGACAAACGACGTGGAAAGCGTCTTCGGCCTTGCCGCCATGGGCGACCGGATCGGTGAGCGGCGCGATCACCTTTTGGAATTCAACGATCGAGCCGGGCCAACCATGGGTCATGATCAGCGGTCGCGCATTCGCTTCCGGCGACTTCACATGGATGAAATGGATGTCGAGACCCTCGATGTTCGTCTTGAACTGAGGGAAGCGGTTCAGCTTCGCTTCGCGGTCGCGCCAATCGTATTCCTTGGCCCAGTAGGCCGCGACTTCCTGCAGATAAGAAAGGGGGATGCCCTGTGTCCAGTCGTCCACCGTTTCCTTCTCGGGCCAGCGCGTGAGGGCGAGGCGCTGCTTCAGATCGCTGATCTGTTCATCGGAGATCTTGATTTCGAAGGGGGTGATCTGGCTCATGGGGTGGACTCCGTTTTGAGAGGGCGTAAGACGAGCCGGATGATCGGAGATGGGGAGAGACGCGTCCAGCCCCTCTCGGCGGGGGATTTCTGCGGACGGTCGGCCGCGCGGCTAAGCTGAGAAGGCTCGCCCGAGCGCTGAGGAGTCTCGCTGATGACATCGTCCACCCGTTCGCCGAGGCGAATCCGCCCACCGACGGCCACGCTCTTCTCGCTTGCGCGCGAGGCGACGGGACTCCTCGAGATCCCGCAGCTGGCGTGGTCCTTCGGTGACTTGCGCAAAGAACCCGCCGGCGATGGTTCGACGGTCATCGTGCTGCCCGGCTTCGGTGCGGATGATCGGTCGACTTGGCCGCTCCGCCGCTTTCTGACGGAGATCGGGTATGACGCGCGGGGCTGGGGGCGCGGGACCCATACGATGCGCGTGGAAGAATCGCTCTTTGCTATGCGGGACGCGGTTGAGGAATGCGTTTCGGAGCGCGGGCAAAAGCTCTTCCTCGTGGGCTGGAGTCTCGGCGGATATGTCGCCCGGGAAGTCGCGCGCGAATTGCCTGACGCGATTCGGCATGTCGTGACGCTCGGTAGTCCGGTGATTGGCGGGCCCAAGTACACATCGACCGCCCGGGTCGCACGGGCACAGGGCCTCGATATCGACGCGATCGAAGCGGCGGTGGACGAACGCAAGTCTGTGCCTCTTCGGGTTCCCCTCACCGCGATCTATAGTCGGACGGACGGCATCGTGGCGTGGCAAGCCTGCGTCGATCCGGAAGGAGATGCGCCGATCGAACATGTTGAGGTTGAGACCAGTCATCTCGGTTTGGGATATAAGAGTGGCGTCTACCGCGTGATTGCGCGGCGTCTTGCGGGCGCGGGGGACTAATTCCGTTCTGCGTTCTGGAGCGTCTGTCCGGAGCTATCCGTCGCCTACCAACTTCCCCACTTTTTCGTCGAGGACTCGATCAGCTCGACGATTTTCGAATGTCCCGCGTCGCGCGCCAGATCCGCTGCTCGGGAATTCGACGCGTTGCGAAGGCGGGGGTCGGCGCCGCTTTGGAGAAGGATTCGCGCCACCTCAAGCTGGCCATTCGCCGCAGCGGTCTGCAGCGCCGTCATGCGTTGGGCGCCGCGGTGATTGGGGTCCGCACCCGCCGCGAGGAGGCTATGGACGATTTCTGAATGCCCTCGGCTCGCTGCGGCGATCAGAGGGCTATCGGTTTCGGAGGGGCGCATTCGCGGCGAAAAATTCGCCGCGAGGAGGCGTTTGACGAACGCTTTCCGCCCCAGCCTTGAAGCCAGCATCAAGGCATCGCTTCCGTCGGGGCAAGGCCCTGTCCTGAACTGCGTGAGGGAAAGGATGAGATCCACGCTATCCGGCTGATTGGCGGAGAGCGCTCCGCAGAGCGACGGGCCGCGATCTGTCTTTGGCGGGGCGTGGGCAGTCAGGGCCTTCAGCGAATCCGTCTCGCCCGCGGCCGCTGCCTTTTCCATGGATTGTGCAAAGGCCGCCGCCGCAATAGGACCGGTTTTCGACTTCTCGGGGAGCAGTGCGAGCTTTGTTTCGGTGGCAGCGAGCGCGGCGTACTGAACGAGGCCCGCTCCGTTCTTGTCGAGTCGTTCGGCATCGGCCCCCGCCGCAAGAAGGGCTTCCATCACGGATTCGACGCCCTTGGCCGAGGAGGCGATTGCGCGCATGAGCGGTGTCGAGCCGGCTCGTCCCGGCGTGTTCGGGGCTGCCCCGCCGCTGATGAGGAAAAGCACGGCTTCTAGAGATCCGCTTTCGGCCGCGCGGTGGAGTGCGGTGTCGCCGTCCGGATCGACGATCTGGAGATTCGCGCCGGCCTCCGCCAGCGTGCGAAGTCGGCCAACGTCCCCGCGCCGAGCGGCTTCGATCACAGCCGGCAGGCCGCCGTCACGGCCGCGATGTGCGAGGGATGCCGGGGCGGATGCTCGGTTCTTGTCTGAATCGAGTCGGCTCGAGGAGCCCGCAGCGCGGAGCGTCTGAGCGACCTGCGTATGACCGAAGCGGCGAGCGAGATCCCGGGCGCTCGTGCCATCCGGCAATTTCGCGTCAGCCCGCGCGCCGTGCTCAAGTAAGAGTGCGACCGTCGTGGTGTCTCCGTTCCGAGCTGCCTCCATTAAGGGCCGCGTGCCACTGGGGGAGGGCGACTCGGGGCCCGCGCCGGCTTCGAGAAGGCGTCGGACGATTCCGTTCTGCCCCCCGCGAATCGCAAGGAGAAGCGCCGACTCGCCGAGGGGCGAAGCCGGGTTCGGTGATGCACCTTGTTTGAGTAGAAGTCCGACGATCTCTTCACGGCGCATTTCGACCGCGAGCAGCAGGGGCGTGCGGTCGACAGCGGCTTGCTCAGTCGGGTCGTCGAGAGCACCGCGTGCGAGCGCTTCCCGTGCCGAATCGAGGTCGCCCACGCGAATCGCCTGATTAAGGGCGTGGGTCGGGGCATCGCGATGAGTACCAACGCGAGCGGAGGAAAGGGTAAACGCATTCGTCGACCGGATCTCTGCGAGACGCTTCGCTGCGTTTTTGTGTCCGCCTCTCGCGGCCCGTCCAAGCCATTCCAGCGCCTTCTCGCGATTCGGCCGGATGCCGCTTCCACTTTGGTAGAGCACACCGAGATCATATTGCGCTTCCGCTTCACCGCCTTCGGCGGAGCGCTCAAGCCAGGTGATTGCCAGGGGGAGATCCTTCTCTACACCGAGCCCCACGCGGTACGCGGAACCCAGGCGGTACTGTGCCCGCGAGGAGCCTCGGTCCGCGCTTGTCCGCCAGATTCGGACGGCGTCTTCGAAATCTCTTCGTCGCAGGGCGCGCTTTGCGTTCTCGAGCGCCGGATCCTGCTCCGCAGGGACATCGACTCTTGCTTCGGTCGCGGGTTCAAGGGGCGGCTCGGGTGCATCGGATGGATCGGCACTCGCTTGGGGAGCTGCGATCTCGATCGCAAGGATAAGGAGGACGAGCCATTGGGGGAAAGGCGGGGTCATTCGATTTCTCCTCTCTTTGTCACGATCTCGATGCCGATGCTGCGGAGGAAATCGGTTGGCAGGATCCCGCCTGCGCAAACGATCACTGCATCGTTGTCGAGGTGGATTGCGCCTTGGGTCGTCTCGAGTTCGACACTCGCTCCGTCGATGGCCACAACCTTCGAGCTGAGTTCTACGCGTAGACGTCCCGCCTTGGCGGCTTGCAATACCGCGGATCGGTTCTTGGGTTTGGCACGTCCGAACGTATCGTTTCGATAGGAAAGGGTGACCTCTGTTCCCGACACCTCGGAAAGGGCCGCCGCGGCTTCGAGTGCGCTGTCTCCACCACCGACAACAAGGATATGCTGGCCTGCGAATTGCGAGGGGTCGACGAGACGATAAAGAACCTTGCTCTCGGCTTCTCCGGGAACGCCGAGTTTTCGGGGTGTGCCGCGGCGGCCGATTGCCAACAGGACAGTTCGGGTGCGAAGGCGCCGCGTCGTTGCTTGAACCATGAAAAGTCCGTTGGAAAGAGGCTCGACTCGCTCGACTCGCGCGCCGTATTGAATCTGTACTCCGGTGTCTTGGATGACGGTTTCCCACAGCGAGAGGAGGGCTTCTTTCGTCGTTTCCTTGAGCTCGACGGGCCCGTAGAGGGGCAAATCGACGGGGGCGGTCATGACGATCTTTCCGCGCGGATAATGTGCGACGGTGCCGCCGAGTGATTCTTGTTCGAGTGTCTCAAAGCGAAGCCCGCGTTCTTTCGCAGCGAGGGATGCGGCGAGACCGGCCGGTCCGGCTCCGATGATGACAACATCCAGGAGATCGCCGGTCTCTGTGCTGTCGGGATCTTGAGGGGGCGTTGCCATGCGCTGGAGATTTCCATCGCAGAAGCGCGCGATGGACTCGATGGCCTGCTTACCCTGCTCGATCCCATTTCGGATCAACCCCATTCCGCCAAGCTCACCTGCGACGAAGATGCCCGGCACATTTGATTCGAAATCCTCCGAGACGATCGGGAGGTCTATTCCGCGCTCTTCAGTTCCGAGGACGAGTCGGATCGCATCGAAAGGGCAGGCTTCTTTGCAGGCGCCGTGGCCGATGCAGTCAGCGGGGGTGATGAGTCGAGCCTTTGAACCGACGAGTCCGAGCACTGATTTTTCAGGACAGACTTCGACGCATGCACCGCATCCGAGGCATTTAGAGGAGTCGATGATGGGATGCAGCGAGGCGGGTTGCATCAGCCCCGCGCCTTCCGAGACCCGGAGAATTGCGGCCGCCTCGTGTGATGCTGACCGGATACGACGCGCGTAGAACCACCAAAGGAGGAACAGGATTGGCCCGTAGATGAGGGCAACTTCGCCTAACGCCGACATCTTGGGATCCCACTTCGATAGACGTATTGCATTCGTGTTGTTTGATCTAAAACTCCCATCGCAAGCCGACCTCCACGAAATAGTTCGATTCGGCCTGTTCATCACCTCCGGAAAGGGGCTCCTGCCACTGCGTTCCGGCTTCGGCATTGAAGAGAAGTGATTTGAATCGCCAATCGATTTCGATGCTGGGGCGGAGAACGGAACTGGCGCCGAGAATCTCGGAGTCGCGCCATTCCCAGCGGAGTCGCGGGATCAGACGGACGCGCTCGGGGAGACGGAAGCTCGAATAGCCGTTGACGGAGACGGAGCGGAAGGTCTCGCCTTCGAAGTAGCGGGTCGATAGGCTGCCGACGCCGCCTTCGATTAACCAATCATTCACGACGATTTGCAAGGTGCCGCTGCCGTCAGGACCGCTCGCGTCATTTCCAGTGACACCGGCAGAGGTTTCGGTGCCTTCGAGGTAGCTGAGGGTGAGGTCAGCGGAGAGCTGGTACCGAGGGGAGAGTCGGTGAGTGATTCCTGCGCTTCCCGACCACGCGACGGCGGTTCTGTCGAGAGCGAGGTCGCGAATTTCACTCTCGGAGAAAGTGCGGCGAAGCGCGTCCAGGTCCCGGGCCAGCTGCCCTTGGAGTGCGCTTTCGAGGGTCAGCACGGGCGCGTTGCGCCTTTCGAAGAGAAGCCGCAGGTCGGTTTGATCCGCTGCTTGATAGCTCGCGGAGGCAAGGAACGTGTTGAGGGAGTTAAAGAGGACGTCGTAGTCGAGGTACACGAAGGAGTAGCTGCGCTCTCCGGCGTACCGGATTTCTCCGCCGACCGCGATCCGATCTTTGAGTCCGCTTCGTTCCTGGCCGACGACGAAGAGCTGGCTTTGGAGGGCCTCGAGTCCGATCTCCTTAATGTCGATTGCGGCGGCACCGAAGACCGCGTTCGTGTTTGGAAGATTGTCGGAAGTCCGTTCCACCGGAAGGCCCGCCAGAGCGGAGAGAGAGACATGGGTTCCCAGCTCGACCGCGACCCGACCGCCGTCGAATCGTCCCAGAACGCCGCTGTCGTTGCGTCGCTGCCGCCCGAGCGTGACTTCCCAGCCATGAACTCGATCTTCGAACTGCAGGCTGAAGCGACTGATTCTGGGGTCGTTGCTTCGCCCCTCGCCCGCGACATCAAAATCGTAGGTCCCAGTCAGATCGCCGCGCAGCGTCCAGGTCTCGGACTCGAGCCGCCCAGCCAAGTCGAGATCGGCGAGAACATTGGAAGCGAGAAAATCGTCGCCGGCTTCGCTGGTCATCAGCTCGGAACGGAAATATCGGGCGGCCAGGCTCCCGAAAATCTCACGCTGGATCGTTTCGGGATCGGTGGCTCCGGATTGGGCGGCCTGCCTTAGCGCAGCGCGCGGTGCATCCTCTGCAGAGGCGATCGCGTCGCGGCGCTGTCGCACCCGGTCGGCTGCGGGGCCCTCCGGATAGGCCTTCAGGTACGCCTCGTACTCCGCCTGGGCATGGGCCAGTTGGCCTCGGCGCTCATGGGTTAGGCCAATGAGTTCCTGCGCATCCATTTTGAGCGTTCCCGCTGCTTCTTCTTCGGGAAGCTCGATTACGCGAGAGAGCAGGGCGATGGCGAGGTCGATGTTGCCGTCGCGAATCGCATCGCGCGCGCGACTGAGCAGGACGGCACCGCGGGTTGCCTCTTCCCCGCTCTCTCGTTTGGTCTGGGGAATGCGCGCCCGAATGCGGATGCTGCGGATGTTCGTGCCTTGCTCGACTTCGAACGCGAGGGACTGCGAAAATTGTAGGTCGACGAAGGGTTCTCGCGGCAGCGACGCGTCGTAGGCCACCTCGAGGAGTGGTGTCGGCTCGTCGCGCGGGATCGGGAGGTTCGAGCGAAGAGGGCCTTCCAGTCTCTCCGTCGGGCCGAGGTCGATCGGGTCGATCTGAATCTGCAGCATTCGACTGGGCTTTGAGGGCGAATGGCGCAGGTACCGAACCGGGAACTCGAAAAAGAGTTCGAGATCCCAGCCCGCATCGGTCTTCTCAACTTGGATTTTCCGGAGGGCTCTGGCCGCGCGCGCCTGGGCCCGAGCGGGGGAGGGGA
>JBGCEJ010000004.1:0-271713 GCA_045106235.1 Myxococcota bacterium | reverse complement strand
CTCGTGAACAATGCCGGCAGCGCAGGCCCCTCGCTTTTCGAGGAAAAGGACTGGGCCCCCCAAGCCACCTTCCTGGAGCTGATGATGCTCTCCGTCACACATATGTGTCATCACTTCGTCCCGCCCATGCGAGAACGCGGCTTCGGACGCATCATTAACGTTTCTTCCTTCGCGGGACGCCTCGCTCGCCCAGCGGGTGCACATTACGGCCCGTCGAAAGCCTACCTTGTTGCCTTGACCGAGGAACTCTCCCTGATTCTCAAGGGCTCCGGAGTCCATGCCTCGGCGCTCTGCCCCGGCTTCACCCATACGGACTTTCATTCTGCCGCAGGACTCGACGACATGAAGGCCGGGATGCCGGACTTCATGTGGTACGACGCTGAGACCGTCGTGCGTGAAGGGATCGAAGCGGCGGAAGCCAATAAACCCATTCGAGTCTCCGGACGGCTCTACCGATGGCTTGATCCCTTGGCGCAGTCCGTGATCTTCAGGCCGCTGATCAAAGCCCTGTCACCCGGCCGCTAGAGAGCGGAACAGGACGTGTCGCGCCGCATGCTTCGCAAGACCCAGCTGATGCCCTGGATTGGCCTTCTGATTCTCGACGCGCTCTTCTTGCGCTGGGTCGGATGGCATTTCGGGAATTGGGGGTTCTGGGATTGGGACTATCAACAAAGCCTGCTTGAAGCGACGCGAATCAGCCTCCTCGAATTCGGCCAACTACCGCTTTGGAACCCCTATCTCGGGGGCGGCGTCCCCCTCGCGGGCAACAGCCTCAGCCACGGCTTCGCGCCTTCGATCCTCCCGGTTCTTCTTTTCGGCACGATTCCCGGAATCAAAATCGTCATCGCGGTCTATCTTCTGCTTTCGCAAATCGGAATGAGAAGGCTCGCGATCGTGCGGGGCCAAAGCGGCGCTGCCCCCTGGCTCGCTGCGATCGTTTTCTCGCTGGGCGGCGTGTACGCCCAGCGCCTGACCCACGGCCATTTCGAATGGATCGCGATGGCGTGGATGCCTCTGATCCTGGCCATGCTCCACCCCTCGCCGCAGCTTTCACGTCCATTCCGCATCGCCCTGGGCGGACTCTTCTACGCCTTTCTATTTCTCGACGGTGGCCCGTACCAATTCGCCTTTTTCACCCTCTTCGCGGCCGCGTATTCGGCTGTCCTCGCCGCGACGGAGCGAAAATCCGCTCCACTCCTCGAGCTTCTCGCCGTCGGCCTCCTCGGCGCGGGCATCGCCGCCCTCAAACTACTCCCCGTCCTCGACGTGGTCAGCCGCTTCCCTCGTAAAACCGCCGCCATCAACTTCTATGGCGCGCCCTTTGAACCCACTGCGCTTCAAATCCTGTCTCAAATGTGGGTCTCAACCGCGCAAGCCCATGATCCCGAAATGTGGATGCCCTTCGTTCTGAATGTCGGCACGTATGTGGGTTGGTCCGTCCTCGCTCTGGCCACACTCTCCCTCGTTCCTCGGCCAAAAACAGCGCTCCCCCTGATCGGCCTTGCGTGCGTATTCCTTTGGATTGCGCTCGGCCCTGCTGCGCCCTTCGACCTCTGGGAGAGGCTCCATGCTCTGCCTTTTTTCTCGGCGCTCCGCGTGCCGACGCGCTTCAACGTCTTTGTCCTTTTGTTAGTTGCTCTCCTCGCCGGGCAAGGACTCTCGTCTCTCGAAGACTGGATCCGAACGCGCTTTCTCCCCGGATCTGCCGGAGCCCCTGCGCGGGTCACTTTCCTCATCGTCGGACTCGTCGGCCTGGAACTCGCATTGATCAACGGCGCCCTCTTCCGAGTCGCCTTCTCCGTCCCGCCCATCGAAATCGAGACTGCCCGAGCCTCCCCGGATTTCCAGCATCTCACGCGCTCGCCCTTCCTCCCTCGCTATAAAGAAACGGCGCTCTATCCCGTCCATCCCAATTGGCCGGGAGCGGCCTTCCCCGTGATCCTCTCGAATCGCGGCGTCCTGCGGACATACCGAACAATTGGCCTCCCGAGCCGGGCGCTCGCAAAGACGAGCCCCATCTACCGAGGGGAAGCCTTCATGACGGGCGAACCTCGAGAGGTCATCCGGCGCTTTGACTGGAGCCCCAACCGACTCCATATCGAGACCGACGGGCGCGCTGGAAAGATCATCCTGAATCAGAATTTCGATCCCGGCTGGCGGGTCGAGACCGCCGTGCTCGCCCCACCGAGCTCCGACCGCGGACGGCTCGCCCTTAACGTCGGTGAGGGCATCCGCAAGATCGAGCTGAGCTATCGCCCTGCCCCATTCCTAGCTGGCGCCGCCGTATCCGCCGCCTCCACCCTGCTCTTTTTCATCCTCATCTTCCGCGCACGCAGGGCTCGTTCTTTCGTACTAAAATAGGCGCTGGCTAAAGTCAGAGTCCTCGCAAGGAGAATTGTCGTCATGGGTCAGCTTGAAAATCGGGTCGCCATAATCACTGGAGCGGGGCTCGGCATCGGCCAAGCCATCGCGCGCCGCTTCGTCGAAGAAGGCGCCCAAGTCGTCATTGCGGAACGCAATGTCGAAGCGGGTCAGGCCACGGCCGAATCCCTCGGCGACCGCGCATTTTTCCTCGAGACCGATGCTTCTGCGAAAGACAGCGTCGAGGCCATGGTCGCAGGCAGCGTCGAAAAATTCGGCACCCTCGACATCCTCGTGAACAATGCCTGGGGCGGCGGCCGCATGGGGCGCATCGAAAAGAAAACCGAAGCGCTGATGGAACACGGTCTAAACATGGGATTCCTCGGGCCCTTCTGGGCGATGATGGCCGCGCATCCCATCATGAAAGCCAAAGGCTATGGCCGGATCGTCAACCTCTGCTCCTTGAATGGCGTCAATGCACATATGGGAACCGCCGAATACAACTCAAGCAAGGAAGCTCTTCGCTCCGCCACACGAACCGCCGCGCGCGAATGGGGGCCCACTGGAATCACCGCGAATATCATCTGCCCCGCGGCCAAATCAGCTTCTTTCGCCGCGACGATGGCAGCCAACCCAGAGCTCGTTGCCGCAGCCGACATCGCGAACCCGATGGAGCGCATCGGAGATTGCTATGACGATATCTCTCCCGTCGCCCTCTTCCTCGCCAGCGAGGGCAGTCGTTACCTGACCGGCAACACCCTCTTCGTAGACGGCGGCTCGCATATCAATGGCTCCGCCTGGGCACCGGATCTCGGAGACGAATAGAGCGCTCGGCCTAGCCCGAAAGACCGCGGATATCGGAAATCGCCGGATGATGCGCCAAGAGCCCACCATCCACGGACAAGACCTGTCCGGTAATGAAAGCGGCATCATCCGAAGCCAAAAAGACAACGGCGGCGGCGATATCCTCCGCCCGACCGAGTCGCGGCGTGAGGGTGTTATTGACATACGCCGCCACGACCGGAGCCGGCACGTTCGCGGCGAGCGCGGGCGTCTCGATCACCCCGGGCGCAATGGCGTTACAGCGAATCCCGGCCTTTCCGTACTGCGTCGCCACCGACTGCGTAAGCGACTGCAAGCCAGCCTTGGATGCACTGTACGATGCGCGAATATCGTCGCCGACGAGCCCCGACGCGGACGAAGTGTTCACGATGACTCCACCTCCGCGTTGGATCAAATGCGGGATCGCATACTTGCAGCCGAGGAGCGGTCCTCGAAGATTGATGCGCATCGCACGATCCCAAACCTCCATGTCGAGCGAAGCGATCTCCGCGTCCCGCCCCATCCAGTCCGGGCTCGAATCCGCCGCATTGTTATGCAGAACATCGAGTCCGCCGAAAGCGCTCACCGCAGCCAAGATCATTTCCGCAACGGAGTCTTCCTCGCCGACGTCCACCCGCTGCCCCTTGGCCTGCCCTCCTGTATCGCAAATGAGCTCAGCCACTTCCTGAGCGCCCGCCTCATTCAGATCAGCCACCAGGACAGAGGCGCCCGCGTCGGCCAGAGCCAGCGCCGTCGCTCGGCCGATCCCCGAAGCCGCCCCAGTCACGATCCCCACACGCCCCGCCAAACGTCCAGATGCTTCTTCCATGCCTTCTCCTTCTCCGCGTCTTCCTCGACCACTAAGCCCGCCGCCCTTGTCAACGATCCTGTCTGCCTTCCAAAACCGCCTTTCGGGCAACCCGATAACAGGGGTACAGTTTAGGCCTCTCCGCAGATCTGCGGCACCAAGGAAGGTCCCGAAACGAATGTCGACTGATCGAATTCTTGTTCTGGGCAGCGACTGTGACGCCATCCGAACCCTAACGAGCGCGCTCGCACGAGAGGCCGAGATTGACTTCGAGCCGCTGCCCCCACTCGGCGCGACGGACACCTTCGAGTCCTGGCGTAACAAGACGGGGCTCGAAGCGCCGCAAAGTCGAATCGTCGTGGCGCCTTGGAACGATGCTCCTCAAAAAGGGGCTCTCATGGAACTCGGCGGAGAGCAGTGGCGGGCGCGTTTCGAAGCGCCCTTCCTGCTTTGGAATTTTGCGCTGGGTGCCGCCGCGAGACGGGTGGCGGATGGAGGTTCGATCGTGGGACTCGTGCAGAATGCGGCGGCCCTCGATGCGCCGGGGTGGACGCCGGAATTTGCGGTCGCCGACGGGGCTTTATCCCTGATCCGCTCCGTCGCCTCTTCCCAAGGCGCTCGCGGCGTGCGTGCGAATCTCGTGTCCTCGCCCATCGGCCTCGTCACAAGCGACGTGATTCTCCCGAAGCCGCCACTCGACCTCTTCCCGGGAAGCCTCGAGGAGGAAGTCGCGGGATCAATTCGACTGCTCCTTTCTAAGGACGCCAAAGGGCTCACGGGGCGGCTTCTCCCCGCGGATGGAGGACGATCGCTATGAGCGGCGCGAAGGGTATGCTGAACGAAGCCGATGCGGAAAAGACCATTGTCGTTACCGGCGCCACGGGAGGGGTTGGACGCGGCATCGCGATCGCGTGTGGCCAGGCGGGATGGCGCGTCTGGATTGCGGCGCGACGAGAGAAGGAAGGACTTGAAGTGGCCGCCGAGGTGGATGCCGCGGGTGGTTCGGGTCGCTTCGTCGCCTGCGATGCCGGCGATGAAAATGCGGTCGCCGAAGCCGTTGCGAAGATCCTCGAGACCGACGGACGGATCGACGGCGTCGTTCACAACGCGACGAGCGGGCTTTCCCCCGTGCCGGTGGACTTCACGAACGTCTCCCTGGACGACCTCCAGAACCACGTGGATGTGGCCCTCCGAGCGGCCTTCGCCCTCGCCAAGGCCAGCCATACCGCACTGGCCGTGCGAGGCGGTTCATTTCTGCTCCTCACCTCGGAAGCGGGATTCGAGGGCAAGGCAAAACTCACACCCTATGCCGGGGTCAAGGGCGCTCAGCGCGGCTTCGCTCGTGCCCTCGCACGAGAATGGGGCACAGACGGGATTCGTGTGAACTCCCTGGCTCCCCTCGCAGCGACTCCCGCGATGGAGCGCGCCATGGAAATGGATCCCGAACTCAGCATTCGCGTCCTCGGGCGCAATCCCATGGCCCGTCTCGGCGATTCAGTGATGGATATCGGAACCGCCGCGCGCTTCCTCCTCTCCGAGGACTCACGTTATGTCACGGGTCATACTTTGATGGTGGACGGCGGGAGTTGTCCCGCGGTCTAGGCAATCGCTTGCTTACGCCTCACCGGTAGAGCTTCGGGACCATACTCCTGAAGGTGGTTCACGCAGGTCCAGACGTAGTCGGGCTCAAGCTCGAAGGGCGTCCGCTCCATCAGCTCAAGGAATTCCTCGAGTACGACCCGACCGATCACCCGCGTCAGATGGTTACCAAGACAAATATGCGGCCCCACCCCGAAGGCCAGATGCGGCGGTTCCCCCTCCCGGTCGAGGCGAAACTGGTCGGCGTGAGCAAAAGCCGTCTCGTCGCGATTGGCCGAAGCGATATGCAGCATCAGATGTTCACCGCGACGAATCGCCTCGCCCCCAATTTCGGCATCTTCCAGAGCCGTCCGCATCAGAAACGTGACGGGGGCTTCGAGCCGAAGCGATTCTTCGACCGCGCGAGGCAGATTCTGCGCATCACTGCGCAGCGCCGCAACGAACGCCGGTTCCCGGAGCGCGCGGTAGAGCAAGTTGCCGAGCATATAACTCGTGGAGAGCGACCCCGCGAGAATATTCACAACTAACGTTCGAACATGATGCGCTCCGATTCCCCAGCCGGATGCGTCACGGAGGTTTACCATAATGCTCAGCAGGTCCGCGGAATCCTCCGCCTCCGCCGAACCGCTTTCGCGGATTCGGATTTGCTCGTCGAGGCAGGCCGCAAACTCCGGAAATGATCCGGCGATGCCCTCACCGCGCGGCGTCGCCCCCGTCGTCGGCCAAGCGCTATGCAGAAGCTCCAGGCACCATCCCATCACCGGGGCATGAAGTTCCGCCGGAAGGCCCAGCACGTGCGCCGAAACCGACCCGGGTAGCCCCACCGCTAGGTCTGCCATGAGGTCGCCCTGCCCCTGCTGCGCCATCGCCCCAAGCCGCGCCCGCACATAGTCACGGATCCAGGACTCCACATGGGAAGCGCCTCCGCGAGTGAAGCCCTTCAGAAGAATCCGGCGAATCTTCGGATGAAGCGGCGCATCCAGCTCACCCAGGAATCGCTCCGCTTCCGGCACGACGACTCCGGGCGCCCGCATATCGCCCACACTCGAAAAGCGTTTCGAATCCTTGAAGACGGCCGCGGTGTCGGCGTATCGAGCGAACAGAACGAGGTTCTCCGCAGGGCGACAAATCGGCTTCTCCCGCCGGATCCGCGCCAGTCGCTCGAAGTCCTTCGCCGCAGCGGCGTCTGTGGGGTCGAAAGCAAATTCGGTGTCGACTGCGCTGATACTCATCTCCCGGCTCCCGCGCCCGTGGAAAATTCGACGGGCGCGCTCGCAATCCCCCGCGTCGGAACCAGCTGATTTCGAATCACGTCCTCAGACCGCACGGCGTACTCGGGAACCCGCTCAAGAAGCACCTCGAGCGCGACCCTCGTCTCCAGTCGAGCGACGGCGTTCCCTAGACAGAAATGGATCCCGTGCCCGAAGGTCCAATGCGACCGAATCGTTCGGTCGAGATCCAGTCGCTCCGGTTCATCAAAGACGCGCTCATCATGGTTGGCCGCACCGTAAAGAAGAAGCACTTGATCTCCCTCTGGAATCACAACGCCGCCGACCTCAACATCGCGCGTTGTCGAGCGCGCCAATCCCTGGACCGGCGAAACGAATCGCAGGATCTCTTCCAAAGCGGAGGGCCAGCGCTCCGGCTCCTCAACCAACTTCCTTCGCTCCGCAGGAAACTCGGCCAGCGCAAGAATCGCTCCGGCAATCATGTTCATCGTCGTATTCTGGGAGGCGTCATGGAGCAGAGAACAAAAGCCCGCCACTTCTTCGTCCGAAAGAGGCTCGTCGTCGACGGGCTGATTTAGAATCTGCGAGATGAGATCGGAACCGCCGCGCCCGCGCCGATCCGACACGAGGTTCGTCCAATACCCCTCCATCTCTGCGTATGCGGAAAGCGCCGCTTCGCTCGTAAAGTCAGAGCCTGCAAGCGTCGCCAAATTCCATTCCAAGAACTGCGCACGATCCGAGGTCGGAAGGTCCATCAACTCACACATAGTGAGCGTCGGAATCAGCTGCGCATACTCCGTGGCCGCATCAAATTCGCCCCTCGACACAAATGCATCCACAAGCGCCTCAGCCTGGGCGCGAACGCCCGGTTCCAGACTGGATGCTCGGGCGGGCGTCATCACCCGCGCCAGGATGCCGCGGAGCGTATCGTGCCGCGGCGGATCCATATTGAACATGTTGGGCGGAATCAGCGAGATATCCGTATCGATTAAGGTCCCTCGCGCGGATGAAAAGGTTTGCCAATCCGCAAGCGCCGCATTCACATCCTCCGCCCGCGAGAGCATCCAGTAATGCGGCCAGACTCTGCCCTCTGCCGTCGGGCGACGATAGGCCGGCGCATGATCGCGCAGTACCCGGTAGGCGGGGTACGGGTCTTTGAAGCTCGCTGCCTCAAAGGGGTCGAAATCGAAATCCGAAGGGAGGCCGTCCACGTTCATGAGCGCAAAACCCTTCCGCCTCTCGCGCCGACGAGCTCATCATTTTCAAGAATCATCTCACCATTGCAGAACGTCGCGCGGTAGCCGTGTGCCTTCTGAACGAAGCGACCGGCACCGCCGGGAAAATCATGCACGTACTCCGGCATGCGTTCGCTCACGCGCTCAAGGTCAATCACGTTTACGTCAGCACGCATCCCCGCCGAAAGCACGCCGCGATCCTCGCATCCGAGAATTCGGGCCGGTGCCGACGTCATCCGCCGAATGGCTTCCTCAACGGGAAAAAGGTTCTCGTTGCGGACCCAGTGGGACAGGACAAAAGAGCACCATCCCGAGTCCATCACCTGGCCGACGTGCGCCCCTGCGTCCCCTAATCCAGGAAAAACGTCGCCCTTGGAAATCAAATCCGCAACCGCTCGCAGATTTGGATTGAACAGGCGCATCACGAAAAGCGCCTTACCCCGGGAGTCTCGGCTGATTCGCAAAAATGTTTCCGCAGGCGTTTCCCCCGCCCGCTCCGCCATCGCCGCGACGGAGCATTCCTCATCGAACAAGTAATTCGGCGTGTCGTCGTCTCCCAGCCAGAAGAGCGGCACCCTTCCGAAATAGCCCTGATCCGCGGAAGCATCTTCAACGAGTCCGCTGAACGTCGCCGGGTCGTCGAGGGCGGCCACGCGCCCCGCGAAGTCAAGCGCCGCAAAGGCTTCCCAGCGCCCATGACTCCAAGGTAAGGTGTTGACCAGCCCCGCAACGAATCCCGAACCGCGCGGGATCGCAATTCCGTTCACATCAAGCCCGTCGGCGCGCATCGCCGCGATCCGATCATTGAAGAGCTGCCCCGACGCATCAGAACGCCCCGCCGTAATGCTGAAAAGTACGCGGTCTCCGCTCGTTTCGGCCTGCTTCCGGATCAGGTCCAACTCGCCTTCAAAATCGCCGCTGAGGTTCAGCACGTTTTGCATCAGGCCGCCCCCGGCACCCTTCACCGCCTCCGCGAATCGAAGCAGCTCAGCATGCTCCGCATGCGTTCCAGGCACGTCGCGACCGTCAGGCAGGACATGGCCGATGATCCGAGAAGTTGAAAAACCGACCGCCCCCTCTTCCACTGAGCGTCCGACGACTTCGGCCATCTCCTCGAGCTCCGCTTCGGTGGGCTGCTCGTCCACGGCACGCTCACCCATTACGTAGTAGCGAACGGCGCAATGCCCCACGAGACCCGCCACATTGATCGCCGGGGCACTCGTTTCGATCGCGTCCAGGTATCCGCCGTAGCTCTCCCAGTTCCAGGGCAAACCATTCAGGATTGCGTCTCGGGGGATGTCTTCCACGGTCTCCATCATGCTGGCGAGCGTCCCCGCCGCGTTCGGGCGTACAGGCGCGAAAGTCACGCCACAATTGCCCAACAGGGCCGTCGTCACACCATGCCAGCTGATCGGTGTGAGGTAGGGATCCCAACCAATCTGCGCGTCCAGATGGGTATGAATATCGACGAAGCCCGGCGTCACCGCATGCCCCGCCGCGTCCAACTCCTTGCGTCCGGGCTCGGCGATTTCACCAATCTCGGTAATCGTATCCCCGTCCATCGCAAGATCCGCTCGCCTGGACGGCCCCCCGGTCCCATCGATCAACTGTCCGTTTCGAATGACGAGATCATGTGCCACGACAATTTCCTTTTCTACAGACTCAGCAAGACGCCCTCACCGAAGGGAGCGAATATTCGTCTACCCCTCCGCCTCGCCCGTATTTCGACTCGGCACGTGGAGTAGAGTGAGAACCAGCGCAGCGACGCAGAGCATCGAAGTAAAGGCCTGAAAGGCCAGAACGTAATTTCCCGTCGAATCGTAGAGGCGCCCTGCCAGCCAAATCGTCGGCATCGCGACCAGCGAAATCGCCGGGCCTTGCAACCCCATCGTTCGGCCGAAATTCCCGACCCCGAAAATCGCGACCACCAGCGAACCCCAGACCGGAAGAATCCCGCCCGACGCGAGCCCCATCAGGGAGACGCTGAAAACAATCCAAGAATAGCTGGGCTCTTCGGACAAGGTCCAAAGGGCCGCCGCAGTCAACATGATGGCCAGCCAAAAGGCAGGCTTGAGCGGGACCCGATCGGCCAAGTAGCCGAAGGCGAGCTTCCCAATCAAACCGCAAGATGCGAGGAGCGTCACGAGCTCAGCGCGTGCGGCACCATCCAGCCCAAGGTCTGCCGCGTATTTAGGGAGATTGCTGAGCGCGGCGGTATAACAGGAAAGAAAGAGTGCAAGCGATACGCTCATGATCCAAAAATCGCGCATGCCGAAGATTTCGCTGTTGGAATCGACTTGATCGGGCCCCGCCTTCGCCGCCGCCTCGGCCGCCGCCGTGCCCCCCTCCGGCTCCATACCCGCATCGCTGGGTCGGTCGCGGAAGACGAATAACAAGAGCGGAACAACGACCAGCACAACCGCCAAAGCCGTCCATTGCAGGACCGCCCGCCAGCCAATGCCATCGATCCCCCAGGAAAAAAACTGCGGCATCAAAATCCCGCCGACGGACGTCCCGATCGAGGCGAGCCCCAGCGCGCGACCTCGCGAAGCGACGAACCAACGCGAGATCACTGCAGATCCGGCAATCGGCCCCAGCAGAACATTGGCCGCGCCGATCAGAACCGCCATCGCGATCACGAACTGGGTGACGTTTTGGGAAAACGACAGTCCAATCAAACCCGCCGCCGTCGTGACCGCGCCGATCAGCATCAGCCAGCGCGCGGACCAGCGATCGACGAGGGGCCCAACAAAAAGCGGCAGAACCAGGCCGATCACACTGCAGCCGATCATGCCGAAGCTGATCGCTTCCATTCCGGAACCGAATTCCTCTTCCACCGGCACAACGATCAAGGGGTAGCTGTACGAGAAAAATCCCACGATGAAGAGCTGCCCGAGAAAATGAGTGGAGACCATCCACCAACCGTGAAACATGCACTTCGCTCCTGGGAATCCTTCGGGTCGACCGAGACGGACCCTTGCCCGCAGCCGTTTTCCCTCTGCTCCCAGAGCTTAGACAAAAAAAGCCGGATTCCCCCTGCTCAGGGAATCCGGCCTTTTCACGATTTTCCCGCATTCGTCTCGCGGGGCGCAGCCAACGAGCGCTAACCCTGCGGCGATTGTCCTTCCGCCACCGCATGGACCGGGGGCAGCTCTACTTTCTTAAGGACGGGTCGGTCGCCGTTCTTTGCCGCCGTCTTTACCTGCTTTGACGACCCTGTATCGGTCTTGCTGGCTTTTTTCTGTGCGTTGCTTCCGGTCGGCAGCGCGGCGGACATATCGAGACCACCCACGATCACAGCGCCGTCATGCATGATCATTCGGGGCGCCTTCACATCACCCCCGACGATTCCGCCGGGCTTCACTTCGATCAGTTCCGTTGCCGTTACATCACCCGTGATCTTGCCGTGCACCATCACGACCTTCGCCTCAACGCTCGCCTGCACGACGCCCTCGGCGCCCACGGTCACCTGATGCTTATCGAGGAGAACCGACCCCTCGATCGTGCCGTGAATTTCCAGGTCTTCTTCAGCAACGATGTTGCCCGTAATCGTGGTTGCTCGTCCGATATTCGCCATGGGGTCCGTCTCCAGCTCCGGTTCTTCGGAGGTAAAAAGGGTTTTGATGTTCTGATGCTCATGCTCGACGCCCTCGGCGGGATTGACCGAGGCGGCCTGCCGGGGCTCTACGAGCGTGTCGGCATCCGCCGCACTCTTTGCAGAGGGGCCGAAGCGTTTCGAAACCACATCCGAGAAAGGCGTCTGCTCTCCCTTGTCTGCGCCGGTGGGCAGAACCGCAGAAACGACCCCCACCTTTTGCGGAGACGTCTCCGCTCCCGCTTTCGTGGCGTCGGGCTTCTTTTTCTTGTCTCGACTGAAGATCGACATTTTTGTCTCTCCGTTGGGATCATTTACACATTTGTAAGTGCATCGCGCGCGGCGCATGTGACGGTCGGAATACCCGAAAGATACGATCTGCGCTCAAGTTGCGCACACGAGACCGGTTCAAAGATCCGTTCCGGGGCGAATTGCCCCGGGAATCGCCTCTTAGCCCTTCGCCACGTCCTTGAATTTCACAACCTCAGTCTTCCATTCCTCGGGCCATCCCCCAGAAGCCCCCACGATCCGGCCCAACATGCCCCCCTCGCTATGGCCGAGGGTATTCAACCAGTTGGGGTGTCCGGGTCCGGGATCCTCGTGGGCGACCAGAATCCGAACGCTGCCGTCGTCCTCATAGCGCGCCGTAAATTTGTTCACCGAGATATCGAAGAATCGATGCTCCAGAGACTCCATCCAAAAATTCGACAGCTGTAGATTCCACGTCTGACATTCAGGCAGGCCCTCGATCGTCACCGCAAGCGCCTCGTCCGGCGCCAGTTCCCAATGACTCTGGTAGTAGTTGATCGTGGGATCTCCGCCCGCGGCATGCAGCATGGGCTGGTCGTGAGACGGCAGCTGATTCAGCGTCGTCTCCTTATACATCTTGGTCCAGAGGAGGCCGATGTCGAGGGTGCTCTCCAGGAACATCAGCGCCCCATTTAGCTGCGCCTCGAAATTCTCCGGGTCGAGATTGTTATTCGGCCGCTTCGGGTTGAGGCATTCAATCGAGATCTGGGCGCGGTCTTCTTTCGTACGATCCCCAAAGGTTTGCCGCACGACGATATTGCTCGAGGCGTCTGTCATGGGCAGCCAATTCCCCGGCTTCTTCGTCTTGCTCATAAAGATCTCGAAAGTGCCGTCGTCGTTGAAGGTCATCTGGCTCGAATCGATCTCACCCGTACTCGACATCCCCCCGACATCTCCGGCACCACCCTTCACGCCGATACTGAACCATTTCACCGTGCCGCGATGGCCGTAGATCCGGTAGTCGAATTCGCAGTCGACGGTGCAGTTTTCATAGTAGTTGTCGGGGTTATCGTTCAACACCTTCTTTGTGTCGTCGGCGAGACGATAAAAACCGGGGTACTGCGGATCCGCATAGTCCACCGCGCGTTCGAGGCCGCCCCGCAGCAGGCGACTCAGATAGCGATACCCGAGGGCTTGGTTCATTACATCTTTGGGTGTCCCCTCGGAACGCACCTGCGCCCCCGCCGCCTTGAGCCGGTCGCAGAAATCATCCCAAATCTGCCCACTCAGAATTCGCTCGTCCGTTTTGCTCAGGCCCATACTCGCTCCTTTTCGTCTAAGACAACCACAAAGATCATCCCGCCTTTCGCCCCTTGAAGGCGGACCTTCTACGCTAGCGTGAAGAGGACCAATGTCACCGCCGCTGATTAGCAAGAGAACGCACTGAAATGAGCTCAAACTACTCGCCCAGCCAGCCCTGCCCCGAATCCGACGTCCCTCAGTGGGATCTCGAAACCGACGTCGTCGTGGTGGGATTTGGGTCCGCCGGCGCCTCCGCCGCGATCGAAGCGGCGGAAGCCGGCGCGTCCGTCACACTCTTTGAGGTCGCCTCCGGCAGCGGCGGCACGAGTGCGATGGCCGGCGGCGATATCTATCTTGGCGGAGGTGGCGGAACCTCCGCCCAGCGAGCCAACGGCTTCGAAGACAACACTGAAGATTTCTACCGCTACATGCTGATGGCGGGCGGCCCCGACGCCGACGAAGAACGCGTCCGACTCTATGCCGACGGCGCCCTCGACCATTTCGACTGGCTGAAGGCCCAGGGCATCCCGTACCGCGACACGTACATTCCGGGTAAGCCTGTTATGCCGGGAACGGGCGACTGCCTCATCCTGTCGGGCAGCGAATTCGCCTGGCCCTTCAAAGATGAAGCCAAGCCCTGCCCCCGCGGCCATCTCCCGGAGGCCATCGGCGAAACCGGCGGCTTCATCCTCCTCGAAGCGCTCACGAAGCGGGTCCACGCCCTCGGCGTCGATGTCCAGTTCGACACCCGCGCCCAGTCCCTCATCGTCGGCGCGGAGGGCCGTGTGATCGGCGTCATCGTCACCACCGGCGGCAAGACGCGCTTCGTCCGCGCGAAGGGTGGCGTCATCCTCTGCGCCGGCGGATTCGCACTCAACGAAGAGATGCTCCGGCAATACGCGCCGCTCAGGAAGCGCCTCGCCGACGATGGCCTCTCCGGCGGGTACGATGATGGCAGCGGCATCCGGATGGGCATGAGCGTGGGGGGCGCGGCCATTCACATGGACGAACTCTTCCTCACGCTCCCCTACTACCCTCCCGAGAACCATGTCAAAGGGATCCTGATCAACGATAAGGGCGCGCGCTTCATCAACGAAGACGCCTACGGCGGGCGCGTGGCGCATTTCATCGCGAGCCAAATCGGCGAGAAGTTCTACCTCCTGGTCGACGATGCCCTTTTCGAGCAGCCCTCGGAGTACGCAAAAATCGAAATTGCCGCGGTCGGCGAGACCTGGGACGAAGTGGAAGCCGAACTCGGCCTTGCCGCCGGCACGTTAACATCGACAATCGAGGTCTATAATCGCGGCGCAGAAAAAGGCGAGGACCCGCTCTACAACAAAGACGCGAAATGGATGAAGCCGCTGAACGAGCCGCCCTTCGCCGCCCTCGCCTGCCATCTGGGCGAGGCCTACTACCCCTTTTTCACCCTCGGCGGATTAAGCGTGCGACCGACCGGCGAAGTTTTATCCAGCGATGGCCGCGAAATCGGCGGACTGTATGCCGCGGGCCGCACGGCCTGTGGCTTGCCGCGCTGGGGCAAGGGCTACAGCTCAGGCATGTCCCTTGGCGACTGCACCTTCTTTGGACGCCAAGCCGGCCGCGCAGCGAGCGAGAACGCCCGTTAGGCAGCGTCCCAATTAGGCGCAGCGATTTTCGGGCGTGTCGCCGCGCGACCATGCTGAGAGCCCTTCGATCAGGCTCCGCCCCATGCCCAGCCGCGCCTCGAGGGTCGAACTCCCGATATGGGGCACCATGAAGACATTCGGCAGATCGAAATAGTCAGGATGCACATTCGGCTCGCCCGCGAAAACATCGAGCCCCGCACCCCAAACGCGTCCGCCGCGTAGCGCCGCAATCAAGGCTTCATCGTCGACCACGTCGCCCCGCGCAATATTCACCACAATCAGTCCGGACCTTGCCCTCCGGAGCGTTTCCTCGCCAAGAATCCCGCGCGTTTCCTCCGTAGAGGGACACGCCAGCATCAGCACATCCGAATCCGCAACCAGCGCGTCGAGAGAATCGCGAAACTGCGCGCCGATCGCCTCCGCGCTCGGCCGCGGGTTTCGATTGCAGTACAGAATCTGCATGCCGAGCGCCTGCGCCCGGGTCGCGATCCGCTCGCCAATATCCCCCATGCCGAAAATGCCGAGGGTGCGCCCCGAAAGCTGCGCGCCGACCAGCTGCGTCGGCGACCAACCGGGCCAAGCGCGGCTGCGGATCAGCTCGATGCTCTCCGTCGCCCGTCGCGCACTCGCCAACATCAGAAAGATCGCGTTCTCTGCGACCGAGTCCGCGAGCACGCCCGGCGTATGAAAGACTGCGAGCCCCCTCGCCTTCGCAGCAGCGAAGTCAATATGGTCTGTGCCAACCGAGTACGTCGCAAGCGCGCGCACGCTCTCCGGAAGCGACTCAATCGTTTCAGCGCGCAGAGGCAAATCCAGCGAGAAGATCAACGCCTCATGCGGGTCGCCACTGGCCGCGAGCTCGGCAAGCGGATCCTCTGACGTAGCAAACGTCACCCGAAAAGCGCGCGCCAACTCCGCACGAACCGGTTCAACGAAATCTGCGGCCACGAAGACCGAGAGTGAATCTGACTGCGACACGGTCCCGCCCTCGCCCCCCGCTCCTTAGGCGGGTTGTTCCGTCTTCGCCGACTTTTCCGAATCCGCCGTGGCGTGACCGCCACCGAGGACCGCCTTGCGCTTCAAAGTCAAGTAATCGCGAACCCGTTCGAGCCCAAGGTAGAAGACGGGGACGATCAACAGCGTCAGGAGCATAGACGAGAACATCCCCGCCGCGGTCGCTACCGCCATCGGTGCCCGAGTCTCCGCACCCGGCCCAAGACCAAAGGCCGCGGGCAGCACGCCAAAGATCATCGACAAGGCGGTCATCAAGACCGGACGCATCCGAACAGGCGCTGCTTTCCGCATTGCCTCTTCCGCTTCCATCCCCTCACTGCGAAGCTGGTTCGCGTAGTCCACGAGCAGAATAGAATTCTTTGTGACTAACCCGATTAATAAGACGATCCCAATCAAGCTGAACATATTCAGCGACATATCGAGAATCCAAAGTCCGCCGAGCGCCCCCACCATCGAGAAAGGCAGCGCCGCCATCACGATCAGCGGCTGTGTGAAGCTCTCGAACTGCGCCGCGAGGACCATGTAGATCACCAGAATCGCGAGGCCGAACATCAGCTTGAACTGATTGACCGAATCGCCCATGGCCTCCGCGTCGCCGGTCAGGCGAAGCGAAAGCGTGGGCGGCAGAATCTCTTCTGTGATTCGGTAGGCCCGGGCGATCGCGTCTCCGAGAGCGAGGCCCTCGAGGTTCGCCATCACTTCAACGCTGCGCATGCGGTCCGTTCGCGTAATGGATGCGGCGGTGGCGCCTTTTTCGACGCGCACGAGATTGCGCAGGTCGACCAGTTCACCATTTCGCGCACGCACGGAGAGGCCGCCAATCGCATCCAAGGTCGAGGTGGCGCCCTCTTCCATCCGAATGCGAACGTCGTGACGCTCCTCGCCGTCACGGAACGTGGCGACTTCAAGGCCACCGATCATGGCCTGCACCACTTCGGCCACCGTCGCAGCGTCGATCCCCAGAGCCGCCGCCTTCTCGCGGTCCGGCACGACCCGCGCTTCAGGCAGCCCGACACGGAGGCTCTTGTCGACATCCACCATGCCGCCCTCGGCCTTCATTCGTTCCATCAGCAGCGTCGAGTAGTAGTCGAGATCCTCAAGGCTCGCGCTCCCCACGATCTCCACCTGAAAGGCGCGGTCGCTCGACGCCATCGGGTCCGATACGGCAAATTCTTGCCCCGGAATTTCGGAGAGTGCCTTACGCGCTTCGCGCATCAGCTCAAAAGAGCTGCGTTCGCGTTCGAGGGCGGGATAGAGCCGCGCATTCATGAAGCCGTCGCTCGGCCCGCCTATGCTCATACTCGTCGAACCGATCGCTGCGAAGACGGAGGCGACTTCCGGCTGCGCCATCATCCAGGCTTCGTTCTGCTCCAGGATATCGACGGTGTTCTCAAGGGAGCTGCCGGGTGGCGTTCGAAACTTCACGGAGACAAAGCCTGAATCCGCGGAGGGGAAAAATTCACCCTTCAGCTGCGACCCCGCGAACACCGCAAAGGCGACTGCCAGAGCGGCGATGCCGAGGGTTGCGAGACGATGTGCCAGGGTCCAGTCGAGCACCCGTTCGTAGGTCGTCTCCATCGCTCGGAAACCACCCTCGAGTTTTTCGTGCATCCCGCCCGGCTTTCGCGGCGTCGGCGGGGGCATGCGCGAGGCCAACATGGGCGTGATTGAAAGCGCGACGACCAGAGAAATAATCACAGCCACAGAGACCGTAATCCCGAACTCGGTCAGGAAGCTTCCCATTTGTCCCGTCGCGAAAGCGACCGGCAAGAATACAGCCGCCACCGAAAAGGTCGCCGCCGCAGCCGCGAAAGAAATTTCGCGCGTGCCCGAGCGGGCAGCGTCCATTGCGTTCAGGCCCCCCTCGCGATGTCGCTCGATATTTTCGAGCACGATAATGGCGTCATCAATCACGACGCCAATCGCGAGCGTCAGCCCAAGAAGCGTCATCGTATTCAAGGTGAAATCGAAGATCCAAATCATCCCGAAGGTCGTGATCAGCGAAAGCGGAATCGCGAGAAACACGATCATCGTAGGACGCGCCCGGCGCATGAAGACAAAGACCACGAACACCGCGAGGAGCCCGCCGAAGATCAGCGCAAACACGGTCTCTTCAAAAGACTCCCGAATCAGCTCCGAGTTATCGATAAAGCCCGCGGACTCAACGATCTCGATCCCGTCCGGCGTCCGCTCGCGCAAAATATCCATCCGCCGATAGAACTCATCCACGATGGCAACGGTATTGCCGTCCGATTGCTTCTTCACAGCGAGCGCAATGCCCGGCTTGCCATTCATGTGCGAAGCCGTGCGGACGTCTTCGGAGCCGTCTTCGATCCGCGCGACATCTTCAAGACGAATCGGCGCATCGCCGTCCCAGGAAATCACCATGCGCTCAAGCTCTTCCAGGGTGCGGAACTCGGCGTCGGTCTTCAGCGCCCACTCGACGCTTCGCCCTTCGACGAAACCGCCGGGCCGATCCACATGCTCTCGGCGCAGCGCCTGCAAGACATCGCTCACGGCCATATTCCGCGCTCGGAGCGCATCCGGATCAATCCAGATTCGGATATTGCGTTCCAGGGCGCCGTAAATCTCCGTCCCCGCCGCGCCGGGAATACTCTCGATCACCGGCTTCATGTGCCGATCGATGTATTCCGAGGCTTCCGTCGTCGGCAGATCTGTCGTGATCGGCGCGTAGATGATCGGGAACATCGAGTAATCGGCTTTCCCGAGAATCGGCGGATTCATGTCCTTCGGGAGATCGTTCATGCTCATATTGAGCTTGTCGCGCACATCCTGCGCCGCCACGTCGAGATCGTGATCGAGTTCGAACTCGAGCATCACCCGGGCTGCGCCAGTCGTTGCTTCGGAATAGGTATGGCGAACGCCTTCGATGGTCGCGAAGGCTTCTTCGAGCACATCGACGACTTCATCTTCCATCGTCGTCGGAGAGGCGCCTTCCAGGCTCGTCATCACGCCGACAAACGGGAAAGTCATATCGGGATAGCGATCGATGCCAAGGCGGTCGATGCCCATATAGCCGAAGGTGGCGAGGGCGAGCATGAGCATCCAAGTGAGGACCGGGCGCTCAATCGAAACGTCAGAAAGACTCATGAGTCCGTCCCCGCTTTTGGAGTCGCGGCGCGTGCAATCGGCGGGCGCGTCCCCTCTTTCACCGCGACGACCATGCCGTCCGCCAGGCCCCCGTGACCGCGGCGCACGACGCGGTCGCCCGCCTTGATGTCGCCGCGCACTTCAACCTGGTCTCCGGACTGGGTTCCTGTCTCGACCTGAACGCGCACGACCTTATCGTCTTCGACCACGAGGTAGACCGAAGCGCCGCCTGCACGCTGCAAAATCGCCTCTTCCGGCACCATCAGAATATTCTCGCGCCGATCCACGCCGAGGCTGACCCGGGCGAAGAGTCCCGGCCGGAGAAGCCCCTCCGCGTTGTCCACGTCCGCCTTGATGCGCAGCGTCCGCGTACTCGGATCCACCGTCGGTGCCACGAAGCTGACCTTGCCCTCGAAAGTCTGGTCCCGAAAGGCGCCCACAGAGATCGTGACGACCTGCCCCACGCGCACGCGCTCCGTATCCAGTTCAGTCAGGCTGAACTCGGCTTCCATCGGATTCAAAGAAACCAGCTCAAAGAGCGGCGTCCCCACTTGTACGAACTCGCCGAGCTCGACATGCCGACGTGCTACGACGCCCGAAAACGGAGCCGAGACGCTCGCATCGGAAACCGCGCGCCGAGCCACGCCCACCGCCGCCTCTTCCTGGCGCACCGAGGATTCCGCCAGGAGCAGCATCGTCTCCGCCTCTTCCAGCTTCTGAATCGAGGCGACACTCTCCGAACGCAGCTTCCGGATTCGTGCGGCCTGACTGCTTTCCTTGCGTGAGTTGGCCTTGGCCTGGGAAAGCCGCGCGCGTGCCGCCGCCAGATCGAGCTTGCGGCGCTGGGGATCGAGCTCGATCACCACCGTACTTTCCGCCGCTTCACCCCCCTCGTCCACCGTGAGCCCGGTCACCCGGCCCGCCACTTCCGCCGCGATCACGGTATGAAAGCGCGCCTTCAGTTCACCGCTCGCCCGAATCTCTTCTTCGAGATCCACAGACACAATCGGAACCACCGACACTGCGGGCAATAAGTCTTCCACGACCTGCTCTTCTTCGGAGCAGCCCACCACGCCCAAGAACAGGAGAGCCAGCGATGCGCCTAACACCTTGCGCGTCGCGTTCAAAATCAGATTCGTGCGCTTGATCGTCACGATTTTTTCTCCATCTCGGTCATACCGAGGAATAAGGCGTCGAGCGCGCGTCCCGCGAGGTCGTCATCCAGGTTCATTTCGGGCTGGGTCATGCGAAGCGAGGCCAAGCCGTAAATCAGGCCCCATAGAATTTGTCCTGCACTTCCGGAATCAAAGGGGCCAAGCTGCCCACTCTCTCCGAAACGATCCGCCGCGTCGGTCACACAGGCGCGCACCCGCTCCATCGCCGGAGGCATTCGACTCTCGCCCTTGCTCGACAAGGTCCACATCAAACGAAGAAAGGTCGGCTGCGCCGCACTGAAGTCAAAATAGGCGAGCAGCATTGCCCGCAAATTCGCCCGGGGATCATCCGTCGGCCTCACCTCTTCGAGCTGCTCGGCGAGCCGCGCGACGCGCTCCTCCAGGAGTGCTTCGATCAAGCCATCCTTGTCCCCAAAATAGTGGTAGACCGTCGGCGCGGAATATCCGGATTGCGCGCCGAGGCGACGCATTGAGAAATCGGGCCCACCCGCCTCGATCATCAAGGCCTCAGTGGCATCGAGGATCGTGCGCCGGGCCTCATTTCGCTGCCGCTCGCGGCGTTGCTCGATTCTGGGCCCTGCGTCGGCGATTTCGGGTGCTGCGACACCCCCAGGGGTTACTGAAGTCATAGAACGCTTACCTATCGACTTAAGAGGAGTTTCAATCGTTGAACATTGTTATAACTTCTAAAACAAGGGTCGGCTACCTCTCGAGCGAAACTCCGCGCCCTCTTCCCTATTCTTGCGCCGGAGGTGCACATCCATGGCGGCCCAACCGATTCTCCCCGAGCTGGATTTCGCCTACGCAGAGGCCCCGGACCTCCATGAGATCCTGGATGCCACCCGCGCGCATGGGCCCGTCGTCCCCATCCTCTTTCACGGCGAGGTCGCCTACCTGATCACGGGCTACGAAGCGATTCGCGAAGCCTTCTCCGACGAAATCCACTTCGCCTCCGAGGCCTTCTACCGCAAATCCGCCGAGCCCAGCATGGGACGCAACATGCAATGCATGAGCGGCGACGCCCATCGCATCAACCGCGCGATCGTCTCGCGATCTTTCCTCCCTCGGCGAATCGCGGGCTTCATCGACGGCCCGATCAAAGAAGAAGCCAAACGCCGGGTCGAAGCCTTGGCGGCTTTTGACGAAGTCGACCTGGTCGAACAATTCGCCCGGCCCTTCCCCTTCTCGGTCATTATGCGCCTGCTCGGCCTCCCCGTTGAAGACGAGCCGCTCTTTCTGGAATGGGCGCTGAAGATCATTGATTTTCCGTGGGACCCAGAGGGCGCCCTCCGCGCGCGGGATCAATTCACGGACTATCTGCGGCCCCTGCTTGCACGACGCCGCGAATCGCCGGAAGACGATGTGTTGTCGGTGATCGCCACCGCGGAAGTCGAAGGGAATAGACTCGATGACGAGGCCGTCTTCTCGCTCTGCCGACTGCTCTTTCCCGCCGGCTCAGATACGGCGTACAAGAATCTCGGTAGCCTTCTCGCCGCTACCCTCTCGAACGAAGGCATGCGCGCCTTCGCGTTAGGCAGCGACAAAGACCGCGAAAACCTCGTTCAAGAAGGCCTTCGCTGGCAGCCTCCCGTCGCGCTACAACCCCGAGCCTGCAGCAAGAGCATCCGCTTCCACGACGTTGAAATCCCCGCCGGCGCCCCCATGCTCTTTGGCCTCACCGCGGGCAACCGCGACCCCGACGTCTTCGAGAATCCCCACCGCTTCGACCCGACGCGCCCGAATAACCATCAGCATCTCTCCTTCGGTCACGGCGTGCATTTTTGCCTCGGCTCCCATCTCGCCCGACGCGAACTCGAAACGGGGATCAAGATGTTATTCGAACGCTTCCCTAAGATGGAACTCGTCGAAGGGGCAAAAATCGAATTCGCAGGCTGCGTCCTGCGCGGCCCAAAGGAAGTCCGCGTCCGACTCGACCCGGCCTAATCCCCGGCCTACCCCCCCGGACTACACCTGGCTAACACCTTCTCAGGGCAGCCCGTTCCAACCAATCACTTCTTCGCCGGGCTTTCGGTAACCCCGCTTAAAGTCAGTCCCGAGGGTATACGCGATGGGGAAGAGTCCGACCTGCGTGTAGTAGTCCGGGATCTCAAGCAGCTCCGCCATCTCCTTCTCTCGGCAGAGATGCCCCGTCGTCCATGCGCTGCCCAGTCCGCGCGCGCGCAAAGCGAGCATAAAGCTCCAGACGGATTGAATGATCGAACCCCACATGCTCGCCTGAAGCATCACGTTCAACTCCTCCGTCCGACCCATAAACAGCGGCAAGAGCACGGCGGGACAGCGGTGAAAATTCTCCCGAAGATGCGCTACCGATGAATCGATCTTGTCCGCCCCAGGAACCGCCGCGCCCGGATAGCCCGCCTCATCAAAGCTCGCGACATAGTCATCCAGGCCGCCATTATAGATCCCAGCGGCCTTCCCGATCAGCTCAGGGTCGTCGAGGACGATCCAGCGCCAACTATTCATGTTGCCACCGTTGGGCGCCTGAAAGGCGATCTGAAGACATTCTTCAACTAAGGCGCGGGGGACGGGTCGCTCGAAATCCAGGCGCTTGCGCACCGCGCGCGTCGTGGTGAGCAGTGCATCCGCATCAAGATCCAACATATTATTCTCTCCGTATCGCCTCTCGGTTTCCGCACGAGCCTATGGACGGGCGATGATTCCAAGCCCGAGAGTCACCCATCCCGCGCACCTCCGCATCTTGTCCCCACGTGTCCTTGGCTAACGTCCCGTAGTCCGCTTCGAGCGAACCGGAAGCCACCGCGTAGGAAAGGGATTCATCCATGCAGCGCCTCCTGATCGCCAACCGCAGTGAAATCGCCGCCCGAATCGCCCGCACCGCCTCCGAGCTCGAGATCGAAACCGTGGCAATCTATGCGCCGGAGGATGAGCAGCTCGTCGCTGAATACCGAGCGACCAAATCAGTCGCCTTGTCGGGACGCGGGGCAGAGGCCTATCTCAACATCGAGGCGATCATCGCCGTCGCCCGGGCGGAAGACTGCGATGCGCTCCATCCCGGCTACGGATTTCTCAGCGAATCCCCCGAACTGGCGGAAGCCTGCGCGAACGCGGGCATTCTCTTTGTCGGCCCAAGTCCGGAAGTGCTCGCCAAGCTCGGCGACAAGTCCAACGCACGCGCGCTTGCTGAAGCTTCGACCGTGCCCGTACTCAACGGCGTTGCGGCCCCGGCAAACGAGACGTCGCTTCTCGCGCTGCTCGAAAACCAGCCGCGCGGCGGAGGCATCATGCTGAAGGCCGCAGCCGGAGGCGGTGGCCGCGGGATGCGCATCGTGCGGCAGGCTGAGCATCTCCCCCGAGCCTTCGCCCGATGCAGCTCCGAAGCGAAGCGTTCCTTTTCGTCGGACGCGCTGATCGGCGAGCAGCTTCTTGAATCTGCACGGCATATCGAAGTTCAGATCGCTGCGGATAAACAGGGGAACATCGTGGCGCTCGGGGACCGCGACTGCAGCTTGCAACGCCGACACCAAAAGCTTGTCGAGATTGCCCCCGCACATGGCCTTTCCCCTTCCCTCCGCGAACAAATACAGAACGCAGCTCTCACACTCTCAAGGGCCATCGCCTATCAAGGCATCGGTACGGTCGAGTTCCTCGTCGATTCCAAAGGCGCGTTTTTCTTCATCGAAGTCAACCCGCGCATTCAAGTCGAACATACGGTGACAGAGGAAGTCTTCGGCATCGACCTGGTTGAAGTCCAGCTCCGGCTCGCCCAGGACGAACCTCTCGAAGCCCTCGGACTCTCCACCGCGCCCGCCCCCCGCGGCCAGGCCGTCCAAATGCGGATTCTCTCCGAGACCCTCGACATGGCCGGCCTCCCCCAACCCAGCGCTGGGGAAATCCGAACCTTCCGCCCGCCCGTCGGCCCGGGGATCCGCGTTGACACGGCGATGCGTGCAGGACTATCCGCCCATCCCGCCTTCGATTCGATGATCGCGAAGTTGATTGTTCAGACCGAATCCGAAGAACCTGTTCGCCTCGCTAAACGAGCGCTTCGGGCGCTTGAGGATTTTCAAATCGAAGGGCTCGAGACGAATCTCGATGCACTCCGGGCCTTGCTCTCTCTCCCGGAGTTTGAAAAGCAGACCCTCACAACGGACCTCATCGCGGCGCGCGCGCCCGAGCTCCACCGCGCCGCAGAGGTCTTCCATGCAGCCCGGGATCAGCAAGCCGCTTCGAGCGAAGCGGAGGGATCAACGACGACCTCCCACGCCCACCCCCCAGCCGCGGCGACAACGCCAGAATCACAGCGCCTCCCCGCCGGCCAGACAGGCTGCTTCGCTCCGCTTCTCGGGACCGTGCTCGAAGTCCAAGCGGAAGCGGGGACTCATGTCCGCGCGGGCGACTCGCTCTGCATCATTGAGTCGATGAAGATGGAACATGTCGTCGAAGCGGAAGCGGACGGCCGAATCGCATCCATATTTGCCGCCGCGGGCCAGATTGTCAGCGAGGGCGATTTGCTGCTGAGCATGATCGCAGAACAGGGCATCGAACGGGACGCCTCAGAAGTGGCTGTGATCGATCCCGAGCTGATTCGTCCCGATCTTGCCGAAGTGCAGGCCCGGCATGCGCTGCTCCTCGATGCGGCCAGGCCAGAGGCGGTCGAGCGAAGACGAAGTCGGGGGCAGCGTACGGCACGCGAAAACCTCGACGCCCTTTGCGACGCCGATAGCTTTCTTGAAATCGGCGGACTCGCCGTCGCAGCGATGCGCAAGGTACGCCCTATCGAAGATCTCGAACGCAAGACGCCCGGCGACGCAATCATCACGGGCTTCGCCACCCTCAATGCGTCGACCTTCGGAGAGGAAGCGGCGCGCTGCGCGGTCCTCGTCGTGG
Source organism: Myxococcota bacterium (assembly GCA_045106235.1). GTDB lineage: Bacteria > Myxococcota_A > UBA9160 > UBA9160 > UBA4427 > UBA4427. The sequence continues at coordinate 246,719 of JBGCEJ010000004.1, read as the reverse complement.
ACGCGACGGTCCTCGCCGGCACCCAGGGTTTCTTCCACCACCACAAAATTGATCGCATTCTCGAACTCGCGGAGGAGCGTGGCACGCCGGTCGTCTTCTTTCCGGAAGGCGGCGGTGGGCGTCCGAACGATACCGACGCCAGCGATATCTTCGTCGCCGGGCTGAACGTGACGAGCTTCCAAAACTTCGCACGACTCTCCGGAAAAGTGCCCCGCGTGAGCGTCGTCTCCGGATTTTGTTTTGCCGGGAGCGCCGCCTTCGCGGGCTGCGCGGACGTGATCATCGCGACCAAGAACACCAGCCTCGGCATGGGCGGCCCCGCCATGATCGAAGGGGGCGGACTGGGCGTGCATCGCCCGGAAGAAGTGGGGCCGGTTTCGGTGCTCGAGCCTGCAGGGGTGATCGACTTGGTCGTCGAAGACGAAGTCGAAGCCGCCGCGGCAGCCCGGCGCTACCTCTCGTATTTCCAGGGACCCACGAAGGACTGGGAAGCGGCGGATCAACGCATGCTCCGACACGCCATTCCCGAGAATCGCCGCCGGGTCTACGATGTGCGCGAAGTCATCGAGACGTTATTCGACGCGGATTCCGTGATGGAGCTCAGGCGCGCCTACGGCGTGGGTATGATCACCGCCCTCGCCCGGATCGAAGGCCGCCCGGTCGGCCTTCTTGCGAATGACCCCATGCATCTGGGCGGAGCGATCGACGACGAGGGCGCCGAAAAGGCTGCGCGCTTCCTACAGCTCTGCGATGCCTTTGGATTACCCCTCGTCTCACTCTGCGACACGCCGGGCTTCATGGTCGGGCCTGAGATTGAAGCCAAGGCCCAGGTCCGCAAAGTCAGCCGGCTCTTCGTCGCGGGCGCGAGCCTGAAAGTCCCGGTCTTCACGATCATTCTGCGCAAAGGCTACGGCCTGGGCGCGCAGGCGATGGCGGGCGGATCTTTCGTTGCCCCCTTCTATATCGCGGCTTGGCCCACAGGCGAAATCGGCGGCATGGGCCTCGAAGGCGCGGTTCGCCTCGGCTTCAAGAAACAGCTCGATGCGCAGGAGACCCCCGCCGAACGCGATGCGCTCTTCGAGAAGCTCGTCGGGGTGATGTACGAAAAGGGCAAGGCCCTGAACGCCGCCAGTCAGCTCGAATTCGACGCAGTAATCGATCCCGCGGAGACCCGAGCCTCCCTTCTTCGGGCGATGAACGCCGCGGGCCCCATCGAGCGAGGCACGCGGTCCTTCATCGATACCTGGTAGCCGCGGGTGAGGCGGGTGAGACGGGCGAGCCCGCCGCCCCCTAATCCCGAGCACCCCGAACGAGTCGCCCCGGAAGCGCCCCCGTGTGTTCGCCTTCCCGGAAGGTGACTTCGCCGGCGACCACCGTCGCCTCGTAGCCCCGGGCACGCTGAATGAAGCGACCCGCGCCTGCCGGTAGATCGTTCGCGATTTCGGGAAGCTGATTCTCGAGCCGATCGAGATCGATGACGTTTAGATCGCCTCGCTTCCCTGCCTTCAGCTGACCGCGATCGCCGAGCCCATAGAGCGCCGCCGTATCCGCCGTCATCTTTTTGACTGCGACTTCGATGGGCAGTCGCGGACCGCGCGAGCGGCCCTTAACCCAATGCTCGAGCAGCGATGTCGTCATGCTCGCATCACAAATGGCGCCGCAATGCGCGCCGCCATCGCCGAGCCCAAAAGCCGTTCGCGGATGCAGAAGCATCTCCCGAACCGCATCCAGGTTGTAGTCGCTGTAGTTCAGCAGGGTCAGCATCAGAAGCTGTTTCCCGTCCATCTCGAGCAACCAATCGTAAAGCAGATCAAAAGGATCGCGGCTCTGGGACTCCGCGATCGCCTTAAGGCTCTCTTCCGGACCCGGCTCGTAATTCGGCGGATCTCCGAGGCGGAAGATCTTATCGATCCCGTTCTCGATCATCTGCACAACGACCTTCATCTGCGGGATCGCATAATACGATTCCTCGCCGAGGATCTGGGCTCGGACCTCGGGCTTGCGCAACTCCGCCACCCGCTCAGCCAAAGGCAGCTCCGCCATCTTCATGTACGTCGGACGAAAGCTGAAAGGATGAAAGGATTGATGCCCGATGAGCAGCGTATTCGGCCGCGCGCTTACCTGAGGGCGCAGATCTGAACCGTCTTTCTCTCCGGCTTCGTCGCAGAGATCAAGCAGGCGCTTCCAGTCCTCGGGCGCGACATCATGCTGAACGAGCGCGAACGAGACCGGCCGCCCCGTCTCCGCGGAGAGCCGCCGCATCCAGTCGATTTCCTTGTCCGGCGCCGACATATCCTCGCCCTGGATGCCCGCCGGAGCGAGCTCCACGATCCCTTCACCGAGTTCCCCAAGCGTCCGCGCAATCCCGAAAATCTCGTCTTCGGCGCCGTAGGTCCCGGGGACCACCTCGCCGTCGACCGCCCGGTGGACAATCGTTCGCGACATCGAAAAACCGAGAGCGCCCGCTGCAATCGCTTCCTTCACGACCGCGGCCTGCCCTGCAATATCCTCCGGCGTCGCCGGCTCGTTCTTCGCACCGCGCTCGCCCATCACGTAGGCGCGCACTGCCCCATGAGGGACCTGCGTCCCGATATCCATCGCATACTCGCGCTTATCCAGCGCGTCGAGATACTCAGGAAAGGTCTCCCATTGCCAGTCGATCCCTTCGTGGAGCGCCGAGCCTGGAATATCTTCAACCCCTTCCATGAGGCCGATGAGGTATTCCTGTTTCCCGGGCGCGACCGGCGCAAAGCCGACACCACAATTGCCCATCACAAGCGTTGTCACACCGTGCCACGCGGTCGGGGTGAGCAAACCATCCCAGGTCGCTTGGCCATCGTAGTGGGTATGAATATCGACAAAGCCCGGCGTCACGATCTTCCCCGCCGCGTCGATCTCTTCGCGCCCCGACTCCGTCACTTCTCCGACCTTGGCGACGAGGCCGTCTTTGATCGCGACATCGCCCACAAAGGACGGTGCACCTGTCCCGTCCACAATCGTTCCGCCCCGCACTACCAAATCGTACATATTCAGACCCTCTTTTCGCGTTAGGCCGGAAGTCCGACCTGCAATTTTCCTGCTTCTTCTCGAACGGGAAAACAAACCCCCGGCCGCCGGATCGGCATCGCCACAGGCGAGCCGTCCCGCACATCCATCTTCCCGCCGTGAAGCGGACATTCCAAAACCGTTCCCTTGATCAATCCACCCTGCATCGAAGTGCGCACATGCGGACATTCATCTCGAACGATGAACGGCTGCCCCTCTGCGTAACACAGCAAGAGCGGCGTCTCTTCGATCACGAAGCGCGCGTTCGCGCCCTCCTCCGGCAGTTCGATCGGAATTTCAAACCAGCGCCGATCCGCATCAGCCATCGGTCGCCGCCGAGCGCCCTTCCTCAAGGTAAAGTTCAAGGGTGCGATGATGATGGCGAATTCGAATTTCCTGCTCACCCAAATGAAGATCCTCGAATGCACGAGAGTTCATCCCCGCCTGGATGCGCGGCAAATTGTAGAGATCTTCGTCGAGTAGATCGCCGCCCTCGCATTCTCCCGCAAGCGTGTCGCCGGCTTCCGTCGAGTAGAACTTGCGATCCGGGCGCGGCACATCCGCATTCGGCGTATTCATCAGACTGATGAAGTCGAAGTACATGCGATTCGGGTCCGTGGGATGGGGACGATGCAAGAAGACCCACGTAAAGAGCGCGTGGGTATTGAAAGTCATGTTGGGAAAGACGGTGTAGTGAAAGTCATCGCAGAGCTGGGCTTCGTTGAGATCATCGAGCTTCGCCCCCATGCTCGGCGCGATCTGCCGCTGTTTCTCGGCGTAAGCCTGACGCGCTTCCGCGGGGCTGCCCTCGAAATCCGCAATCCCGATCCGCTCAAGGAACATCTCTTTGATTTCCGGCGTCACCGTATTCGCCCCGTCATGGCGAAGACTGGCCTGAACTTCGGGAAAAATCATCCGCGTATGCTTGTCGTAGCAATCGTAGAGCGTGCGCGTGTCGTCGCTGAACGCGAGGGTCCAGGTATGAGTCGCTGCGAGGTGATAGGCCTCGTTGAAAGCGTCGACGCTGGTCTTCCAATTGCATTCGATCTCGATCGTGCAGTCGAAATTGACTTTCCAATCCTCGAAATGGTAGGGATCCAAATGCTCCGGGATCACGCCGAGATAGTCGAGCAAGGGCTCCGCTTCGGGATTCATATTGATAAAGACGAAGCCCGCCCAGGTATCACAATGCACCGTCCGCAAAGAAAGCGATTTCGGGTCAACGCCCTGCGGAAAACACTCCGGGTCCTGCGCCTGAATCAGGCTGCCGTCAACCGCGTACTCCCAGCCGTGGAAAAGGCAGGAGAATTTCTCGGCGTGACCGCGCCCGGGCTCACGCAGGCGATTACCGCGGTGCATGCAAACGTTGTAGCGGGCGCCGATCGAGCCATCGGGCTGCTTGATGACCAGAATTGATTCCGGTCCAAGCTCGAAGGTGAAATAGTCGCCGGGTCGCTCGAGGTCCGACTCCCGCCCTGCGCAGACCCAGGTCTTCGTCCACATATGCGCCCACTCTTCTTCCGCAAACGCCGAGCTCGTGTAGCGCTCCTTCGGAATCGGCGTGTAAGCAAGGCCCGGATCGGGGGCACGGTCCATGGGCGTTGAAAGCGGGAGGGGGCTGGCCATCGTTGGATCTCCACAGATCAGAGCAAGCGGGTCGACCCACGGGAGCACCGCGCTCCTGAACCGACTCCGAGTCTCTTTTTAGAGACGTTAGAGCGGCCGCCCTGCTCTTTCTACGCCCAACTTCTCCGGCCAACCAAGATGCGCCAACTCGACCTTCGCGAACCGTCTCGGCTGCATATTTCCGAGGCAGACCGCCCAAATCATGGGCAGAGCTGCCGAAGCCATCAGGCTTTCAACGGATGAGACCGGGCTCTCGCCGTCTCTGGGGCGGTTGAAACCCCACTCATTTCGCTCTGACCCGCCCTCGCCCGGCCGCAAAGTGATTGAGTTTGCGTTCCGCCTTTGGCACAGTCGTTGCTTGTGGTACTCGTGAGACGCTTGAGAGACGGTAGAGTCTCAGTCGTCGTCGGATCCCATCTGGGCCGACCGGCTCCAAGCACGAACACAATTTTTCTGAACGGAGGCTTCGCTTCGGGTCATCGGACCTGATTCTGCGGAGCGTCCCGATAACCACCTCAGCACAACTGAACGAAGGAATGGAGATCCCCCGATGGGCACGAAGTCAAAGCTCGAATACATCTGGCTCGATGGTTATAAGCCGACCCAAAGTCTGCGCAGCAAGACGAAGATCGTCAGCGATTTCAGCGGCAAGCTTGAAGATGTCGAAATGTGGTCCTTTGACGGTTCGTCGACGGAGCAGGCCGAGGGCAATTCCTCAGATTGCCTCCTGAAGCCGTGCGCCGTGTACCCGGATCCGGGTCGACGAAACGGTTTCCTCGTGATGTGCGAAGTCCTCAACGCGGACGGCACCCCCCACGAGAGCAATGGCCGCGCCACGATTGACGACGATGATTCGGATTTCTGGTTCGGTTTCGAGCAGGAATACTGCATCTGGGACAACGAGAACAATGCCCCGATCGGCTTCCCGCAAGGTGGCTACCCCGCACCGCAGGGCCAGTACTACTGCTCGGTCGGTGCTGCGAACGCAATCGGCCGCGAGATTATCGAAGAGCATCTCGACCTTTGTCTCGATGCCGGCCTCAACGTCGAAGGCATCAACGCCGAAGTGATGTGCGGCCAGTGGGAATACCAGGTATTCGCCAAGGGCGCGGCGAAGGCGGGCGATGAGACTTGGGTCTCGCGCTACCTCCTCGAGCGAACGGCCGAGAAGTACGGCTACTCGATTAACCTCGAGCCCAAGCCGATCAAGGGCGACTGGAATGGTTCCGGCATGCACGCCAACTTCTCGAATACCCTGCTCCGCACCTGCGGTAGCCAGGCCGCTTTCGAGCAGGTCTGCAAGGCCTTCGAGCCCGTCGTCGCGGACCACATCGCGGTCTACGGTGCCGACAATAACCAGCGCCTTACGGGTGCCCACGAGACGCAGTCGATCGATCAGTTCAGCTACGGCGTGTCCGACCGAGGCGCATCGATTCGCATCGGCATCGCGACGGTCGAAGCCGGCTGGAAGGGCTGGCTCGAAGATCGACGCCCCGCGTCGAACGCCGACCCGTACAAGGTCGCGAGCATCATCGTGAAGACCGCGAAGGGCGCCAGCGCCGCGATCAAGAAGTAGGTCTGACAAAGACGCTGCACCCGAAAAAAAAGGGGCGTTCGGACTCAGGTCCGGACGCCCTTTTTCTTTTTCATGGCTCGGCGGCTAGCCGAAGGAAAGAACTTCGTCGCCGAAGGGCGCGCGTCCTGTCGCGGGGCCGCGCTTGGCCTCCAGCCGATCGGTCGCCGCGATCACGGCGGAACCAATCGATGCGATGCGCATATCGCCGAAGGGCGTCCCGCCGACTCGGTTATTCACCATCGCCACGGAGAGGCGACGCGAGGGATCTGCCCAGGCCCCCGAACCCCCGAAGCCAAAATGCCCGAACGCCGAAGGCAGCCGCCCCTTGGTGGTGAAGGCCGTGTGGTAGCCGAGGCGCCAGCCCATATTGATCGGGATCACGCGGTCTCGCGTCTTCACCTGCAGCTTACTCATCTTCGGAATCATGCCGCGTGAGAGCAATTCGACCCCGTCGAGCGTCCCGCCCTCCGCAAAGACGGCGTATAGCCGTGCAAGAGAGCGGGCCGTAAAGAGACCGTTCGCCGCCGGAACCGGAACGCGCAAGATACGCGGATCGAAAAGCACGTCCGACTCGCCGGGCGGAACCAGCGCATCCAGCATATGCCGGAGATCAAGCGGAGAACCGAAGAACTTCTGGAACGACGTTAGGCGGTCGACCGTCTGCTCCGAAAAAATCTTCCGCATCGCAGCGGGCCGCGACCCGCCTGGTTTCCCTGAGAGCTGCGCTGCGCGCTCGACCGCGTCGTCATCCGCCCCGATATAAAGGCCATCCAGGCCAAGGGGCTCGGCCAGTTCTTCTCGAATCACGTCCCGAAGATCTTTGCCCGTGATGCGCTGAATCAACTCACCGGTCAGCCATCCATAGGTCAGTGCATGATAAGCGCTATCCCGAGTCGGCTGCGCCTCGGCGGCTTCTAGCTGCTCGACCATATAGTCCCAGTCGAGGACCTGTTCACCGTCTTCGAGTAGAGGCCGCAAGCGGGAGAGCCCCGCGCGATGGGTCATCAGGTCTCGAACGCTGATCATGCCCTTCCCGCCGCCGGCGAACTCGGGCCAATACTTCGCGATGGGCGCGTCGTAATGCAGCTCGCCGCGGTCCACGAGAATATGCAGCAGGGTCGAGGTGATTCCCTTCGAAGTCGAGAAGGACATCGACATCGTGTCTTCGCGCCAGGGCCGACCCACCTGGTCTCGCACCCCGCCCCAAAGATCGACGACCTTGCGCCCCTCGAAGTAGACGCTGACGGCCGCGCCGCCGCCGCTTTTTTCGATCTGTTCCTCGAAGGCCTTGGCTACGGGCCAATAGGCCGCGTCCGCGCTCCCGTGAATCACCATCTCATGCCCCCCCAAGGACGAGCCGCCCCACTTCAACCGGAGGATCGAAGCGTACGTGGGCAACCACCAACACCCTCGACGATACGCGTCCCCGCGGCCCAAGGAAAGACGCAATTCATTCGGGAACCTTTTGCGATGCTCGCCCCCCTCGTGTTCGCGCCGTGTCGCAAGGAGATTTCCGCAATGCGTTCATCACAGCACACCCCTCGTCCCGGACGCCTCGGCGACGCCCCGCGGCGGGCGACCTCCGACGGCCCCGGTCGCAGCTGGATCCAGTGGACACTGCTCACAGTCGGCCTGATTACCGTCGGCAACGCGCTCTGGATGCTGGCTGGCCCCATGCATTGGTACACGGAGCTCCCGGCCGCTGTCCCGGATACGGGCCCCTTCAATCCGCATTTCGTGCGCGATATCGGCTGCGCGTTTCTCACGACGGGCATCGCGCTGCTCTGGGCAGAACGAAGCCCACGCTTCCGCTTCCCCCTCACCGCGGTCTCCGCCCTTTTCCTTGCGGCCCACGCCCTGCTCCATGCGTACGACACCCTGCGCGGCACCCTCGGCCATAACCATTGGCTCCTCGACCTGCCGGGGGTCTACCTCCCAGGCATCCTGCTCCCGGTCCTTGCGTGGATGCTCAGCCGACACGAACAAGAAAACACACCTCAAATGGAGACGCTCTAATGGCCCGAATTGATGGCGTAGAAGATCAAGACGCAAACCTCATCCAACGCTTTGTTTTCCGAACCGCAGCAAAGAAGCTCGGCGCAGTCCCCGCTCCGCTCCGCATCATGGCCAAAAGCAGGAACACGATGTTCGCGGCGGGTGGATTCGAGATGGGTATTGAGCGAGCACAGTCCGTCCCCGCTTCTCTCAAGACCTTGGCTTGCCTGAAGACCGCTTCGATGATCGGCTGCCTTTTTTGACTGGATATCAACTCTGCCGTTGGCCGAGATCAGGGCATCCGCGAAGACCAGCTCCTCGAACTCCAAAACCACACCGAGTCAAGTGCCTTCACGGAACTCGAGAAGCGCGTCCTCGACTACGCCGCCGCGCTCACCGCGACCCCTGCGATCGCGACCGACGAGATGCTCGCGCGCCTTCGCGAGGATTTCAGTGACGAAGAGCTGGTTGAACTCACGGCCATGATTGCCTGGGAGAATTTTCGGGCCCGCTTCAATCGCGGCTTCGATGTTGCGGACCAGGGCTTCTCCGAAGGCGCCTACTGCGTCCTACCCGAGCGCCATCCCAGCCGGTCGTAGGCCGGACTCTCGTTTTTGCGTAGTATGAAGGGGCCGCCCAAGCTCGGATGCAGAGGCGGCCTTCTCTCGAATACACAAAAACAAGGAGCCCTCTACCCATGGCCAATAAAGAACGACGAGAACGCGGACTCGAGATGATCAAGAAGGTCTACGCGGGAGACGTCGTCACGCCACCCGAGGGCAATGTCTTTACCGATGTTATGTTGGAGCAGCTTTTCGCCGAAGTCTGGAGCCGCGACGTGCTCTCGATTCGAGACCGCCGACTTCTACTCATGGGCATCATTGCCGAAAAAGGCGAGCCCATGACCTTCGGGATCCAAGCCAAGGCGGCGATGAAAAACGGCGAACTCTCCGCCGAAGAAATCCGCGAGCTGCTCCTCATGATCGCGCAATACGCAGGCTATCCCCGCGCCGCGAGCTTGATCGGGGTCGTGGAAGAGCAGATCGCCGCGCTCGCCAAAGAGCAGAACGGCTAAGCATCTCAAGTCTCAAGAGGCCGCCCTCAGAGGCTCAGTTGGCTTGCGTCCACGGCGCTCCCGCCATCCACGCAGATCACCTGCCCTGAGATATACGAAGCCGCCTCGCTGCAGAGGAAGAGCACGGCATTCGCGATATCCTGCGCTTCCCCCACATAACCGAGGGGGCAGCGCGCATCGCGTTCATCACCGCTTCCCATCCGCGCAAGCCCTTCCGTATCCCCCACCGCGCCTGGAGCAACGCCATTCACGCGCACGCCGTGCGGACCGAACTCCACGGCGCAGGTCCGGGTGAGCGAATCGACGCCCATCTTCGCAGCCGCACAATGCGCCTGCAGCGCGACGCCCATCCGCTCGAAGGGCGCGGAGATATTCACGATATGCCCTCCAGTCGAAGAGAGCGCGCGGTCAAAGGCGGCCTTGGAAACGTTGTACGTCCCGCGGAGGTCGATATCGACGACGGCCTTGAAGCCGTTGTAGGAAAGTCCAGAAATCGGCGCCGGAAAATTTCCCGCCGCATTATTCACCACGATGTCGAGCTGACCAAAGCGCTCGAGAACACCGTCGATCACGGATTCCACCTGGTCGGGCTCGCGAATATCGCAGGGCAGCCACATCGCCTCGATGCCCTCCTCTGCGAAGGATTTTACGGCCGCCTCGAGGACGGGCTCGCGACGGCTCGCGATACAGATGCGCGCGCCATGACGGCCGAGGGTTCGCGCGATTTCACGACCAATCCCCGTCCCTCCCCCGGTCACAAGCGCAACCCGCCCCGCGCAACAATCCGATTGAAAAACGCTCATCGATTCCCCCTCCGCTCGACCAAGAGCTACCGAGACAAAAGCCTAGTGAATCCCCAGCCCCGCGAACGCCCCCGCCTTCGCAGTCGATTCATTCTATACTTGCGGCTCCTCGAAACCTCCGCAGCACAGGAGAGCCCTCGCCATGTCCGATCTCGTCACCATCGATGTTTCCAATCACGTCGCCGACGTGCGACTGAATCGCCCCGAGAAAATGAACGCGGTGAACCCGGACATGTGGAAGGCCATCGCCGAGGCGGGTGAATCACTCCTCGAAGCGGGCCCCATTCGCGCCGCCGTCCTCTCCGGCAACGGCCGCGGTTTCTGCGCGGGGCTCGACATGGAGAGCTTCCAAAGCATGGGCAGCCCCTCGAAAGACGATGGCGTCTCCGGCACGCTCGCCAGCAAGGACACTCGCGCGGAGAACCTTTTTCAGCGCGCCGCGGTGATCTGGAAGAAGGTCCCGATCCCGGTCATCGGCGCGCTCCACGGCGTCGCCTTTGGCGCGGGGGCCCAGATCGCCCTCGGTACAGATATCCGCTTCGCTGCCCCCGACCTTCGCTTCTCCATTCTTGAGATCAAGTGGGGACTCATCCCCGACGTGGGCATTACCCAGACGCTGCGAAATTTCGTTCCCCTCGACGTCGCCAAAGAGCTGACGTTTACGGGACGCGTCTTGAGCGGCGAAGAAGCCAAGGCGCTTGGACTAATGACCCATGTCTCGGAAGACCCGCTGGCGGCGGCCATGGATCTCGCCTCCGAGATTGCGAGCAAATCTCCCGACGCGATCCAGCGCGGGAAGCGCCTCCTCGACGAAACCTGGAACGTCGAAGATGAAGTCGGCCTCGCCCTCGAAGCCGAACTCCAGGGCCAGCTCATCGGTTCTGCGAACCAGCTGGAATCCATCAAAGCAAATTTCGAAAAGCGCGCGCCGCAGTTCAAAGACGCCCAGAAGAGTTAAGGAAGTCCCCGCAATGTCTGACACGATCCCGAGCCGAACCGCGCTCAATGATTTCCTCGACCTCGTCCGGCAGGTCGATGCCGAGTACCTCTCCGAAGAGCGCCGCATCACGGATGACGCCGAGATCGCGGAGGGGGAGCATATGTTGCTTCACCTCATGAAGACGGCACTCGATGTCTGGGTCGACAACGACGCGAGTCGGCCCCGCTTCGCACCGCTCGCGAGCCCGGTCCTTAAATGGGGCGGCGAAGGTGCGGATAACCCGTCGCATTGCGCGCCACTGGACCCCGAGCGCCGCTACCGCATTCGTGGTCGCATGAATAATGAGGTCTATATCAGCTTCACCGTCTACACGGGCAAGCACGAGGGGGATTGGAACGACGATGTCGTCTCCGCTCTGAACCATACGGAGTTCCCCGTCGCGGAAGACGGTTCCTTCGAGATCCTGATCGAAAAGAACGCCGGCCCCGGGGCGCTGAGCATGATTCCGGGGAAACCCAACTGCGTAATCTCGCGCCATTACTGGGAGGGCGAAATCTGCGGCATGGCGGACCCCAATAACAGCGTCGAGCTTGAGATCGAATGCCTCGACGAGCCCGGATACCCACGCCCGCTCGGACCGACACGACTTGCGGAGAAACTCGAAGCGGCGATGCATTTCGTACGCGGACAGACCCTCGACCGCCCCGCCGCACCCGACCCGAGCACCCAACCGGAATGGTTCTCCCTGGTTCCGAACGAACTCCCCCAGCCCATGAAATGGGTCCCCAGCGAGGGTGGCGGCGCAGGTGCCGTGGACAACGCCTACTGCGCGGGTCTCGTCGTCCTGGCCCCGGACCAGGCCTTGGTCGTCCGCGGCCGATGGCCCGAATGCGTCTACGCCAACGTCATGTTTTGGAACCGCTTCCTGCAGGCGCCGGACTACCGCTACCGAAGTGGCTCACTCAACCGAAAGCAAATGGTCGCCGACGCCGACGGACGTTTTGAATTCGTCGTCGCCCAGAGCGATCCCGGCGTACCGAATTGGATTGACATGGAGGGCCATGCTTTCGGCACCCTCTATTGGCGCTTCCTCATGCCCGAAGGCGAGATTGAAAAGCCCATCTGCGAAGTCGTGCCTTTGTCGAGTTTCGCGGACTAGACGAGTTAGGCGAGCTTGGCGCAGCCCCGTGCGGTGAAGTGAAGTGCAGCGCAGCGCCCCAATCAGGACCGATCACGGGTTCCCACAAGATCCGCCATCAGTTCGTACGCCTCCTCCTGCTCGGTTCGAACGGTGAGGCCCGTATAAGGCATATCCTCCCAGAGCGCGCGCCACCGTTTTTTGATGCGCTCCTCGTCTCCGTAGAGACCGCCTTCGTCGATGTACTCGTCGGGAACGGCCTCAACGGCCTCGTCGCGCTTACCCGCTTGAAAGAGCTCGAAGATCCGATCTGCCGCCTCCCCCCAGCCTTCTCGATGCATCCGCTTTTTGTGAAAGTTGAGTTCGGGATGTCCCATGCCGCCCACATAAAGCGCGACGAACGCCTTGTTGGCCGCGAGCGCGCCCTTCACGTCATTCGTCAGCGTGACCGAGACACCGCCCTGGATCTCAAAATTGTCGTAGCCCTTGCCACCGCCGGCCGCTGCAAAGCCTTCTTCGAACCAAGCGCGGAACTTTTCGACGTTGCCCTTCCGCATCCCAAAGGCGAGCCAGCCGTCCGCGATTTCTGCCGTCATCTTCACCATGGCAGGCGCACCCGTACCGAGCCAAATCTTCGGCTTGTCCTCGAAATGCATGATCGACTTGAGCGGCTTGCCCATCCCCGCAGAACCGGGACCTTGATACGGCAAAGCAATCTCGGCGCCGTCATGGGTCACGGGCCCTTCGCGCGCGAAGATCTTCTGCATGATCGTCACGTAATCCCGCAGGCGGGTTTTCGGCTTGCCCCACGGCGTTCCGTACCATCCCTCCACGATCTGCGGCCCGGAGAGACCGAGCCCGCCGATGACCCGACCGCCCCCCGCCAGCGCGTCCAGGGTGCCGAGCTGCATGGCGGTCATCGTCGGCGTCCGCGCGCCCACCTGAATCACGCCCGTGCCCAACCGGATCTTCTTCGTATGCGCCGCGACAAACGCAAGGGGCGTAATCGCATCGGAGCCATAAGCCTCCGCGGTCCATACCGAGTCGTAGCCGAGCGCCTCACAGCGCAGGATCCGCTCAAGGGGGATCTCCACACCTCGGCCAGCATATTCGATCGCGAGTCCCAGCTTCATCTCTCTCCGCTCCTACCGTGATGGACCCTGAGCATACGGAATTCCCATCGCGCGCGGTCGTCCATTCCGCACTCGAATTTGACTAGACTCTCGGGCCATGACTGACAGCGCCCCTCCCTTCTTCACGCGGTACGGCTTCTCCCGAACGGGCGATTCCGAAACCCCCTTGATCATCCAGCCCTATCCCGAGATCGGCGAGGCCGGGGTCCTGCGAGCCACGATCATTGCCTCCGCGATCGATCTCGTCGGCGGCCTCCTGACCCGCGAGATCGCCGGCGTCGACGCTCTCATGACCAGCGACCTGTCTCTCCGCATCCCTCATCCCGAGATGCCCGCTCGCCTCCTCGTCCAGGCTGAGCGAATCCGAACCGGCCGAAAACTGGTCACAACCGGCACGCGCATCCAAACCGACCTTGGCGAATCCGGCGCAGCCACCGACTTCGCGTACGGCGAAACCACCTTCGTCCGCGTGCCCCGCGCGCCAGAAGACGCGCCGCCCCTCGAAGCGCTTCAAACCCCTGCGATCATCGAAAGCCATCCGCTTCAGCAACCCCTGGCCAGCGAAGTCGGCATCCAAACCCGCGTCGACAGTCCGGGCCGCGTCGAACTCGCGCTGCGCCCGGCCCTCCTCAACCCGGAAGGGATCATGCAGGGCGCCCTTGTCGCCTTGTTGATCGAATGCGCCGCACTCGACCTCGCGGGGCGAACGCAGGAACCTGCCGCGGCGGCGCGCTTCGCGGTCTCAGGACTTGACCTTCGATTCCTCTCCTCGGCCAGCGTCGGGCCGGTGCTCGGAAAAGCGAGCTGGATCGGCCAACCCGAAGCCCGCATGATCCGCGTCGAGCTGCGGGATCACGGCCGCGAAAATCGCCTCACTGCAAGCGCGCTCGTGAACGTACTGGCGCTTCCCGAAAGCTGAATCACAGCGTTCCGGACGCCCGCAGCCCAACCACCATCGCCCAGCCCGCTCGCTATGATGAGGCGATGGAAATTTCGCCGCATACGATCCCCTCTTTTGCCGGTCAAACCATCATCGTCACGGGCGGGACCCGAGGCATTGGCCTGGGCCTCGTCCGCGTTCTCGCCCGAGCCGGCGCGGAACTCATGATTACCGGCCGAAAGCCGGCACGCCTCGAAGCGGTGTCGGAGGAGCTCACGGCCGAAGGCGTACCGCACCGCACCATGCAGGCCAACGTTTCAGAACGACAGTCGAGCTTCGACGTCGCCGCCGCCACCCTCGAAGCCTTCGGCAAAATCGACGGCCTCGTGGCCAACGCCCAGTCCTATCGTCCGGTCACCCTGCTCGAAAATGTAGAAGAAGCCGACTTCGATCTCGTCGTCGACACGGGCCCCAAAGGTACGCTCTGGCTGATGCAAGCCGTGCTGCCCAGCATGCGCGAGCTCGGACGTGGGCGCATCGTCACGATGGGATCCTCCATGGGCAATACCGGCGCCCCGGGCTACGGCCCCTATTCCGCAGCCAAGGAAGGCGTCCGCTCCCTCACCCGCACCGCCGCCCGGGAATGGGGCCAATACGGCATCACCGTCAATTGCGTCTGCCCCGCCTCCGTCGCCCACCGCATGGGTGTGGTCGACGAGAACAGCGAGCGGGGCAAAGCCTTTGCCGAGATGTACAAGGACCATCCCCTCGGCCGCGACGGCGACCCCGAAGCCGACATTGCCCCCGTCGTCACCTTCCTGCTTTCCGATGCCAGCCAATACTTCACGGGCCAAACGCTCATGGTCGACGGCGGCGGCATCATGCGCGCCTAGCGGGCCCGCGACGCGCCCCTCAAGAACCCCCTGTCCCTAATCGCATAACATGAGGTCATAATGTCCAGCGAAGCCAAAAACGCCCCCGATGTCCTCGCCTGGAAGCGATTTTGCCAGCGGATCGAGAAGCTGGGCGAACGTATCCTCGAAGACGATTTCCCACAGCATCCCGGCGACGCGACGGAAGGCATCGCCCATCTCGCGGACCAGGTCTCCTGCTGGCTCGGCTGGGCCGGCGCCCATGCCGACACCACGGCGCCCTTCTTTCACCGCTCAAACGACCTCTTCACCCAGTGGGGCGGTCCAAACCAAGACAACGCCTATCATCACGTCCAAATCGATCCCCAGCGCCGCTACCGCGTTCGCGGAAAGATGCATTCCTGCGAACATTTCGTGATGACCTTTCGTGTCGGCTTCATGCATATGAAAGAATGGGGCACGAAGAAAGCCATCAACTCCGTCGATCTCGGTCTGGGGCCCGGAGACGATTTCGAACTCAAGATCGGCGGGGACGAAGGCGAAGCAGGCTGGATTTCGATTCCGGAGGGCGTCGCGATTCTCTCCTTGCGCGAATATTATGTCGACTGGCAGCCCGCCGAACCCGCGGTCTTCACCATCGAATGTCTGGACGAGATCCCAACCCCGCCGCGGCTCCGCTCGGAGGACGTCGCCGCCCAGCTCGACCATGCCCTAGAGCAAGTGGAATCCTCCGTCTTCGGTTGGAACGATTACATGAAGGAGCATCGCGCGGCCGCGCAAGACAATACCTTCGCGGCGCAGCAGACCGTCGCCAAGGGGCTGAGCGATGCACGGTATGCCTTTCTTTTCTGGAATCTCCAGCCGGACGAAGCCCTGCTCATCGAAACAGATATTCCGGAAGCAAGGTACTGGGGCCTTCAGCTCGCCACCCATGGCTGGTTCGAGCAGGTTGATCCCGTCCACCGCATTACCTCTATCAACCAAAATCAGGTCGTCCCCAGTTCCGATGGCCGCGTCCGACTCGTGCTGAGCCATCAGGATCCCGAAGTGCCCAACTGGCTCGATACCGGAGCGCATCCCGAAGGACTCCTCACCTTTCGCTGGTTCTGGCCCAAAAGCGACCCGACCCCCAGCGCCAAGGTCATTCCTCTCGCGGAACTCGCGGCTCAGCTCCCAGCGGACACGCCCCCCGTCACCCCCGCCGAACGCCGCGCAGACATCGACCGGCGAAAGGCGCATCTCGCCTGGCGCTTTCGCACATGAGCTGGTCGCCCCCCGAACGCCCGAAAGCGGTCCGCGCGATCTTGGACGGAGAAGTCGCGCTCTTGGCGGAAGAAGCAGCACTCCCTCTCACACGCGACGCACTCGTCGCAGAAGCAGCCGCACAAGCCGGGCTCGGGGTACGCTCGGCCGCAGAGATCGACCGCGCGCTCGGCCATCCCGAATTCGAAGCCGCCTTCGCGCTCGAGAACCTCGGCGCGTTCCTGGACTCGCTCAACCGCGAGGCCGAGCTAAATACTGTGGGCCGCATCCTGACCCGACGCTTCCTCCTTCGGCTACTTTCGGTCCGGATCGAGATCCTTCGCTACATCCGCGAGGACCCCAGCACCCTCGACGAAGAAATCCGTGCGCCTCTTTTCGTCGCCGGCGCACCGCGAACCGGAACAACGATCCTGCATACCCTCCTTGCCGCTGACCCGGAACATCGTGTCCCCGAGGCCTGGGAGCTGCTCTTCCCCGTTCCACCCCCCGCGCCGAATAGCATCCGCGGAGACGCGCACACCCGGCAGGACCCCTTCGCCGACGACCCACGCATCGACCTCGCCAATCGCGAACTCATTCGACCTCAGAGCCTGGTTTCCGGCCTCCTCTCGATCCATGAATACGGCGGACGAAAACCGAAGGAATGCCTCTCCGCGATGTCCTTCGCCTTCGAATCCGAGGAGTTCACCGCCCGCTACCACGTGCCCAGCTTCGCCGCCCGACTCGCCCAGTCGGAAATGCATGCGGCCTACAAGATGCATCGCCTTGTCCTTCAAATTCGTCAGCGCGCTCAAGCGAACACGGCTTGGGTACTCAAATCCCCCGTCCATCTGCACGTCCTGCCCACGGTCCTCAACTTCTACCCGGACGCGAGGCTTGCCGTCACCCACCGCGACCCGGTCACGCTGCTCGCCTCGCTGACCAACCTGATCGCAAACCTCCGCTTCGCCCATAGCGACCATGTCGACCCAGGACGCATCGCCGAGGCGCATCTTGATCGCTACGCCACGACCTTCGACCGGCTCGTCGATTGGACGGAAGCAGGGGCGCTGCCCGAAGAGCAAATCCATCACAGCCGCTTCGCTGACTTCCAGACCGAGCCGATCGAGACCACCGAACGGCTCTACGCAAAATTCGGCAAGTCCCTCGGTACGCGGGCGCGCGCGGCGATGCAAAGCGCTCTCGACGCCAACCCCGCCGACCGACACGGCGCCCATCGCTATGCCCGAGCGAGCCAGGATGAAGCGGGGCAAGCCCTGCGCACTCGATTCGCCCGTTACCAGGCGGCTTTTTCGGTCCCCTCGGACGACGGAGAAGAGTAGACTTCGGACGCCTTCACCCGCACAAAACAGCCCGAAAGCAGTCCCAACGCAGCACCGCAGCCGCCAAAGCCCCGCCCTAACGACAGGAGTTCCCATGCCCAACTACACCCCAGAAGAACAGCGCAATATCGATGTGACTCATCGGCTCTTCGACACCGCGAACCCCGAAGACAAGTCGATGCTCTTCGCCGAAGACGCCGCCTGGTGGAACGGACTCCCCTACGTGGGCGCGACGCCCGGCGAGACCGAGCATAAGGGCCGCGCCGCCATCAATGCGATCCTCACAGGGGCAACAAGTGGCCCGCCTAAACGCGGCAAATCCGGTGCAGATGCCTACGATGTCTCGACGATTCGCAACGAAGACCTCGTGCTCCTGGCGGACGGGGATTTCGTCGTTCGGCAGCATACGATGTACGCCAAAACCCACGGGGGGCAGGACTACACCAACGTGTACTGCTTCGTCTTCCGTTTTAACGCGAAGGGCGAGATCAGCTACCTCACGGAGCATTGGAATACCTGGCACGCCTACAACGTGCTCTTTAATAATTTTGAAATGGCGCCTGCAAAGCCCAACGGCTAACGCCTAACGAAGAACGGCCAACTGCGAACGACCGCCACAAGGACCTCCTCCATGGAACTCGATATCATCGCTCATCCCTCCGACCTCAAGGGCTCGGGCCAGCACGCACGCGAAGTAGAAGAAGCCGGATTCGGCGGCGTGTGGTGGACCGACTCGGGCAAGTCGGCCTATCTCGCTTGCACCGCCTCTGCCCTTTCCACGGAGCGACTGCAGATCGGAACCGGCATCGCGGTCGCCTTTCCCCGAAGCCCGATGGTCACCGCGGGCATCGCCTGGGAGTTAGCCCAGGCCACCGGCGGCAATTTCGTTCTCGGTCTCGGCAGCCAGGTCAAGGGCCATATCGAACGCCGCTATAGCGCCGAGTTTTCTCCGCCGGGACCGCGCATGAAGGAATACGTAGAGAGTGTGAAGGCGATCTTCCGCGCCTTCGCGGGCGAGGAAAAACTCCACTACGAGGGCAAGTACTACAATTTTTCGCTGCTCCCGGACCAATGGAGTCCCGGACCGATCGACGTGCCGGCGCCCCCCGTCTATATCTCCGCCGTTCTCCCCTACATGAGCCGACTCGTCGGCGAAGTTGCGGATGGCGTGCATATCCATCCCTTCCACTCGCCCAGTTTTGTGAAGAACGTGCAGCGCCCTTCGATCGACGAAGGCCTCACCCGCTCCGGACGGAGCCGGGAGGACATCACGTTTTCGATTCCGGTCATGACCGCCGTCGGAGATACGGACGAGGAACTCAGCAAGACCCGGGAACACTCCCGTATGATGATCGCCTTCTACGGTTCGACCCGGGCCTACGCCCCCGTCTTCGATCATCATGGCTATGAAGGCCTCTCCGACGAAATCTACGGATTGCAGAAGCGCGGCGATATCCCCGGCATGCTGAAGCTGATCTCGGACGACATCCTCGACACCTACATGATCACCTCAAGCTGGAACGACCTCGGCCCAACCCTCGTCGATCGCTACAAAGACGTGGGCCCGAACGTGCGGATCACTTCCTATACCGCCGCCGACCAATGGAAAGACCCGGCCGCCCGCGAGAAATGGGCGCATGTCACGAAAGCCATGCGCGCCGCCGGCTAGATCCCCGCGAATTCCCGCAAGGCCGACCGACTTTCGAGATCCTCGATCGCCGCTTCGGCGCGGGCAAGGAAGGCCGCTGCGAACTTCTTGCGCCGTGGCGTCACGTCTTCGGGAAAAGTCACGATCTGACAGGATGCCGGCGCGAGGTAGGCCGCCTGCAAGCGATGCGTTCGCCAGGCCGCATCAAAGGAAATCGTTTCCCCGCCCAGCGATCGACGCACGTCCAGATAGTGCTGGATCAGGCGCTCTTGATTCGCCCTTCGGTCATCGATCGAAAGACACATATTCAAGAAATAACTCACATCCCGCAGCGGCGTGCTCACTACAACGAGCCCCCAATCCAAAAATCCCGTCTGCCCATGATCATCGAAGAGATTGCCGATATGCAGATCCCCGTGGATCACCGTCTTCGGCCCTTCAGCCCAAACCGCATGCAGCGCCGCCTGATGCGCGATGTAGATCTCGGACATTTCGGCAAAGGCCGGGCTTAGCTTTTCGCGATGATGATCGAGGCCTTCCTGCAGCCGAAGGGAACCGTAATCGCTCGGCGGGTCCGGATCGCAAACCCATCCCGCCGCAGCCTTCCGCCGCGCGGGATCCTCGAAGCGCACGTGGAGCTCTGCCAGATCTTCGAGGGCCTTCGCGGCTGCATCCGGCGTCGGACTCTCGGGGCCGCTT
This sequence comes from Myxococcota bacterium, assembly GCA_045106235.1. Classification (GTDB taxonomy): domain Bacteria; phylum Myxococcota_A; class UBA9160; order UBA9160; family UBA4427; genus UBA4427. Next base: position 226,704 of record JBGCEJ010000004.1, on the reverse strand, counting down.
GAAACGGTGCAGCCCGCTTCGACCAAATTCTCAAGCAGGATGATGAAGGCGCCCTCGCCCTGCCCGGCCTCTTCGAAACAAACGCCATGGACCTTCGGGATCCGCATAGACAACTTCGGACCCAGTGAATCGTAGAAGCGCGCTTCCCGGAGTCCCATCTGCGTATGCGCGATCGCCACGCGACGCGCCGGATCATTCGGCAAGAGCTTGCAGAAGATCGAGGTCGGGGCGTTCAGCCGCGCGGCTTCCTCGGGCGCGCTGTAATTCACTTCGAGCCAGGCGTGGGAATTCGTGACTTCAGCCGCGTCCGCGATGGTCACCTCTGCAACCTGAATCCCCGGGTACCGCGCATCCAAGACCCCTGACAACCAATCCGGATAAATCGCCTCCGCGTTCGCCGGAACCGAGAGCGCGTTCGACCGAGAAGCCATCTCCTATTTCCCGCCCTTCACCTGGCTCAGGATCTCATCCGCCCCCATCGCCGAGAGATGCGGCCCTGCCTGCAAGTCGCCGAGCGTCCGGATCGTCGACCGCGCCGAACGCGCCTCGAGCGCCGTGTAGACCGCGCGCTTATTCACAGCCAGAACCGCGGTCGAAACCTGAGCCATCCCTCCGGCAATCGCGAGCACCTTGGCTTCTAGCTCTTCCTCGGCGAAGGCTTGATTGATGAGTCCAATTTGCGCCGCTTCGGTTCCGCTAAAAACGCGCCCCGCAACCTGCAGCTCCATCGCATGCCGCGGCGAAAGATGAGTCGGGAACCAATCAAAATCGGGCAGCGCAAATCGCGTCACGGGATGAGAGAGCTTCGCCCCCTCGCTCGCATACGCCAGATCACACGCACCCACGAGCTCGAGCCCGCCAGCCATCGCGTACCCATGGACCTGCGCGATCACCGGCTTCGCCAGATCCCAGATCGACATCCAACCCTCCGTCACGTGCCGCGCCCATTGCATCCCCACCTTCGAGGTGAAATAGGGCTGATCCGACCCGAGATCGGAGCCGAGATCGTACCCCGAAGAGAAACACTTCCCCGCGCCCCGAATAATCGAGACTCGAAAATGATCGTCTCCGTCCGTCTCGCGCAGAGCCGAAAGAAGCTCCCCCCGAAGCGCGTTATTCATCGCATTGCGTTTATCCGGCCGATTCAGCGTAATTCGCCGCACGCCTTCCACCGGCTCGTCCAGCTCAATCACCTTCTCTGCATCACTCATGTCGCATTTCCTTTTCACTTTTCGCTGTTCGCGCGGCGTCCGCATCTCCCCGCGCATCGCGCCTATCTTCGACCGCACACAGGCCTAACGAACCATCGCGCCCGCCGTCACGTCGACCTCGATGCCCGTGATATTCCGGGACCGGTCCGACACCAAGAAGAGACACGCCTCGGCGATATCCTCCGGATCCACATGCCGCTTGAGCTCACATTGTTCCGCGATCTGCTGGCTCATCTCCTCCGGGGTCACCCCGGCCCCTTTGGCCATGCGCTCAAAAAGGCCGTCTAGATCGTCCCCCGTCGTATACCCGGGCGTCACGATGTTCACGCGAATATTCTGCCGCCCCATCTCCCGTGCCATCGTCTTCGACATCGAAATCATCGCGGTCTTCGTCGAACTGTATTCCGAGTTCTTCGGAATCAGCGCCGTCGTACTTAGCGTTCCGATATTCACGATCGAGCCACCGCCCGTCTCCGCCATCCGCAAAGCCGCGTCCCCGCAGACCTGCATCGTGCCGATCACATTCAGCTGGAGCGACTCGAAATAGCTCGTCCAGTCCATCCCGGCGATCTTCTGCCGCTTGAATCCCGAGGTCGCCACATTCACGAGCCCATCGAGTCGCCCGAACTCAGCAACCGCCTGATCCACGAGCGCCGTACAGGCCGCCAGGTCTTTCAGATCGCAGGGAACGGCCAGGGCGCGTCTCCCCGTCTCCCCTTCAATGAAACGCGCCAGCTCCGCGAGGGGTTCGGCGCGCCTCGCCGCCACAACGACGTCCGCGCCATCCTGCGCGAACCGCAGCGCCGTCGCCCGCCCGATCCCAGGCCCTGCTCCCGTCACCATGGCCACCTTGCCTTCAAGGCTTCGATTCATCGCTCATCCCTTTCGCTCCCCGCGGCCGCATGGCCGGGCTGCGCTCTCGCTCGCCGAACTCAGCTCGCCCACCGCTGCTCCGAGACTAGCCAAATCAAAGGCGTCGCCCCCTCCCCGAATTTGCGGGGTAGACTCCGCGCGCGCCTTTCAAACTCGCTCCGATTGGATATCCCCCTGAGTTCCTCGACCGATTCCACGCCCCACGCAACGACCGCCACGACTGCAACGCCTGCAATGCCCTCGGATCCAGCCCCCTCCTCCGCTGAAGCCGATGATCCGAAGCGCCGGCCGAAGGGACGCAAGCTCACGCCGCTGCGATCGCTCCTGCCCTTCGTTCTCCCCTACCGCGGCGTCGTGGTCGGAGCGCTACTCGCTCTCGTTGCCTCGACGAGCGTGATGCTCATCGTCCCCCTGACTGTGCGCATCGTGATCGACCAGGGCTTCTCCACCGAGAACGCCGAGAAGCTCGATACCTATTTCATGGGCTTGATCGGGGTCGCGCTGCTCATGGGCCTGACCAGCTCACTTCGATTCTTCCTCGTCTCATGGATTGGTGAACGCGTGGTGACGGACTTGCGCTCTGCGGTCTTCGATCATGTCGTTGGGCAGAGCCCGGCCTTCTTTGAAAAGAACCATACGAGCGAGATTCAGTCTCGACTGACCACAGACACCACCCTGATCAAGACCGTCGTCGGCTCCACGATCTCGATCGCATTGCGCAACGCCTTCACGCTCGTCGGCGCCGTCGGACTACTCGTCTACACGAGCCCCAAGCTCTCCGGCCTCGTCCTCTTGGCGATCCCGGCCATCGCCCTCCCACTCCTGGCCTTCGGTCGTATGGTGCGCCGCCTCTCGCGCCGGAGCCAAGACACCCTTGCCGATACCAACGTCTTCGCAGGCGAAGCCCTGAGCTTCATTCAAACCGTCCAGGCCTTCACTCACGAAGCCGCCGATCGCCTCCGCTACCGCGATGTGGTCGAGACCGCGTTCCAGGCCGCCCGGGCCCGCCTGCTCGCCCGGGCCGTGCTCACGGCCCTCGTCATCTTTCTCGTTTTCGCGTTTATTTCCGGCATCTTATGGGTCGGGGCTCAGAACGTGCTGGAAGGCACCATGAGCAGCGGCCAGCTTGGCCAATTCGTGCTCTACGCGATGTTCTCCGCCATGAGCATGGCGGCCCTCACGGAAGTCTGGGGCGATCTCCAGCTCGCTGCAGGCGCCGCCGAGCGCCTCTTCGAACTCCTTGCCATCGAACCCGAAATCGAAGCCCCCGCCAACCCCGTCCGCCTCTCTGCCCCCGGTCGGGGAGAAGTCGCCTTCGAGGGCGTCTCCTTCGCCTACCCCACCCGCCGCGACGTCGTCGCCCTCAAGGACTTCAGCTTTCGCGCAGAACCGGGCGAGACCGTGGCCATCGTCGGCCCCTCCGGCGCCGGCAAGAGCACCGTCCTGCGCATGCTGATGCGCTTCTACGATCCCGATGCGGGCACCATCCGCGTCGACGGCGTCGATCTCCGCCAAGCCGATCCACGAGACCTCCGAAGTCACATGGCCATCGTGCCGCAAGAGACCGCCATTTTTAGCGAAACCCTCCGCGAGAACATTCGCTACGGCCGCCCCGAAGCGAGCGATGCCGACGTTGAAACCGCGGCGGCCGCCGCCCGCGTCGACGAATTCGCAAGGGATCTTCCCGCAGGCTACGACACAGCGCTCGGTGAAAACGGCATGACCCTCTCCGGCGGCCAGCGCCAGCGCGTCGCCATCGCCCGCGCCGTTCTAAAAGACGCCCCGATCCTCCTTCTCGACGAAGCCACCAGCTCCCTCGATTCCCAAAGCGAGCGCCTCGTCCAACAGGCCCTCGAACGGCTAAAGACCGGCCGCACCACCATCGTCATCGCCCACCGCCTCGCCACCGTCCGCGGCGCCCACCGCATCCTCGTCGTCGACGGCGGGCGCATCGTCGCCCAAGGCCGTCACGACGAACTCGTCGCCGAGGGCGGACTCTATGCCGACCTCGCCCGCCTCCAACTCGACGGCGAGGCCCGCGCTGAGGCCGAGGACTGAGCCTGAGCGCGCGGCCCGACACCGCGCCCGGCTCGACCAAGTCAGCAGCGCGCTGGGGTATGTTCTCGTGCCAAGGGGGTCGCCATGAATCCAGATTCGAGTCGCTACGTCTGCCTGAATTGTTCGCATCAGATGGACGGGCTGAAATGCAAAATCCGCTGTCCGAGATGCGGCTATTTCGAGTCATGCTCTGACCTTGAACCCGCACCGCCTATTCGCAGCGCGGCGCAGAGCGCCGCGGGGCCGCGGGCGCTTCGCAGCGCGGCGCAGAGCGACGCGGGAGCGAAGAAGGGGCGTTGAGCTTTCCGGTTGTCGCGGAGAACTCGGCGGGGCTTGGGGAGCTAAGCGCGGCGCTGGAATGGCAGCAGGGGGACATCGCTATTCTCGACAGCCACTTGGTCATGCACGGAAGCCGATCCTTCGAGGGGCGCCGTCGGGTACTCGTCGCCTTTTCCGCGCGGGCAGCGATCCCTCCGCCTTTTCCCGCGCCGAACGCCTAGAAGATCCAGCCCTCGGTTCCGTCGGCGGGAACCTGGTCCATCCAATAGAACTCGAAGCCGTGCTGCAAAGCGTAGATATGGTCGGCGTCACCGTCGCCGATATGAATCCAGCGCTCCGCCTCGGGAAACCGCGCACGGATTTCGTCGAGCTTATGTTTATGACCGACGAAATCCATTTCTATCTGGTTTCGATCCCAAAGGCGCTGTTGGTCGCTCATCACTCGGTCGGATGCGCTGCCCACGATATAGCCCTTCGCCTTGGCCTCTAGGATCTTCGCAACGGGGATGGGCCCCGGCGGGTCTCCGACCTCCATCGTGCCGTCGATATCAAGGCTCAGCAGAACACGCGGTTCAGCACTCATTTCGTTCCCTACTCGTCGAGCTGGACGTTGCCGCCGGACCAGGGACGCTGCGTAAGTTCAATCAGAACAGGATCGTCTTTGCGTTCGAGGTAGGCGTATTTAATCTCATCGCTCATGGCGTGATACCAAATCGCCTCAAAGCCCAGGGGCTTCGCACGCTCGACGACATCGTCGAGATCCTCGACGGTAAAGCTGAGATGCTGCATCCCCGTCTTGCCCGCGTCGAGGAATTCCTTATGCGGCGTCTTGCCGCTCACCCATTCGATCAGCTCAAGCTCAAGGTCTCCAGTATAGGCGATCCCCATACGAAGCTCGTAGGGCTCAGGCTTGCCGCGGTAGAGCGCGCCTTCAGTCGGTCCATACGAAACGATCTTAAACTCGCCGAAGAGCGGCTCGAAAAGCTTGATCGCGGCCTCGAGATCGGGGTAGACGAAACCCACCTGACAGCAGGGCGGCAAATTCAAAGCGCTTCGGACATCGTCCATCATTTCTCCGATCCATTTAGATCAAGGGGCGATCAAGCGGCCGAACCGGTTGCTCTAAATCCGGACAGCGCCGACCCCGAGTCAGAAAAGTCTACCAATCCAGGCAATGCTCCGCTCCGCTTCCGCGGTGTAGAATCGAGGGGTCCATCGCCCCAGGAGAAAATCCATGAGTGCCCCCTCCTCCGCCTCTATCAGAACGTCCCCTGCTGACATTGAGATCCGCCCCATGGAATCCGGTTTCGGCGCGCGCGTCACGGGACTCGACCTCGCGAATCCGGTCGCGACGGAAACGGCTGAGTCCCTCCGCGTGGCTTGGGCGAAGCACGGATTTCTCGTCTTCCCCAACCAAACGCTCACCCCGGAGCAACTCGAAGCCTTCACGCGCGCGCTCGGTGAGTTCGGCGCCGACCCCTTTATCGAGCCCATGGATGGCCACCCGAATATCCTCGAGCTTCGCCGCGAGCCGAACGAGACGGCCCAGAATTTCGGCGCCGCCTGGCATTCGGATTGGAGTTTCCAGTCCTGCCCGCCTGCAGGCACGCTCCTCCACTCGAAAGTGATTCCGCCCGTCGGCGGCGACACGCTCTATGCCGACGGCCACCGCGCCTGGGAGGCGCTCTCCGAAACCTTCCGCGGCATGCTCGAAGGCCTGCGCGCAAAGCACAGCGCCTCTTTTGCCTATGGCCCGAAAGGCGTCTTCGCGAAAGAAACCGGCGAGCGAACGATGAAGATCGTCGTGTCGGAAGAAGCGGAAGAGACGGAAACGCATCCGGTCGTGCGAACGCATCCCGCCACCGGTCGGAAATCGCTTTTCGTGAACCCCGTCTACACCGTCGGCATCGAGGGCCTAACGCCCGCCGAAAACTTCACGCTGCTCCGGTACCTCTACGAGCATATGACCCAAGATGAATTCGTCTACCGGCACAAATGGGAGCCGGACATGCTCGTCCTTTGGGATAACCGATCGACAATGCATTTCGCCGATGGCGGCTACGACGGACATCTGCGCGTACTCCACCGCACGACGCTCGCGGGCGACGTCCCTCGCTAAAGCGCTAGCTGTTCGCCGCCGCGTGTCGCCCCGCTCGTCGGCCAAAAAAGGTCGACTCACCAATGCAGGTGCCGCTCGAATAGCCCGTGCCGTCCTGGGCGATATTGGAAGCACAGCCGCCAATGGCGTATAGCCCGGGCACGGTGCCACCCCCCTCCGCCACGACTTCGGCGTCGATCGTGACATCGAGACCACCCAGCGTAAACGCCATATACGTGGCCGCGCCAACAGACGCGTCGAGGGCCGCGAAGGGCGCGTTATCGAGGGGCGTGAGCCATTTTTTGCCCTTGTGAAATTCCGGGTCCTCGCCGTTCGCTGCGTGCTTATTGTAGTTCGCCATCGTTTCCACGAGTGAGCCCGAGGGCAAGCTAAGGGCCTGCTCCATTTCCTCCACCGTCTCGAACGCATCGACGAGGGGATACGCCCCGTAATGCTGAGGCTCAACCGCGTAGGTCTTTTCATCGACGATGAGCCAGCCCGTCCGGTCGGGCTGCTGCGTCGTGATAATGCTGGAACGCGAGTGATAGGAGTCCTCGGAGACGTAGCGCTTGCCTTCCTTGTTCACGAGGATGCCCTTGATATGGCTCTCCGGCGGATAGAAGGCCGCCGTCATGAGGGCGCCATCCATATGCTTCAGCACCCCGCCCGCGGCCTTGCCGAGCTGATGCCCCGCTCCGTCATCGTTCGGCGTGTACTGTCGCGTGTAGGCCTCGTCGAGAAGCTCCGGGAGATACTCCTTCAAGAGATCATCGTTCTGCGTAAACTGCCCCGCCGCGAGAATCACGGCCTTGTTCGCGCGGACGCTGCCCTTCTCTTCGCCGAAGACGCGGTAGCTCGCGCCCACGATGCGCCCGCCTTCGCGCACCAGCCCATGCACATGCGCGTCGTAAACAATGCGCACGCCGAGATCGACGGCCTGCGCTGTTAGGCATTCGATCATCTTTGCGCCGCCGAGTTCGCCGACCTGCGCAACCTTATGGCCTCGGGGTGCGGGCTTGGCCTTTTCGCGGAAGGGGTAGACCTCTTCGTTGCCCGACCAGATCAGGCATTCGTCGGTCATCTGAAGAACGTGCTTGCCCTTGTACATCGTGTCGTTGAAGGGAACGCCGTGCTCAACGAGCCAATTGAAATGCTCCACGCTCTCGTCGCAGTAGAGCCGAATTTTTTCTTCGTCGGGCTCGGGCGTGTTCATCATCAGATAGGTGAACATATCCTCGACGGAGTCTTCGACGCCGACGGCTTTCTGAACCCGGGTGCCACCGCCGAGGTAGAGATGCCCCGCCGCCATCATGGTCACGCCACCGCCCCCACTGGCTCGTTCGAACACGAGCACGTCGGCGCCCGCCTCGCGAGCCTCGATCGCGGCCGTAAGACCAGCGCATCCCAGCCCGATAATCACGACGTCCGCCGTATCACTCCAGTTCGAAACCGCTGCGGCGTCCGCCACTCCGTACTCAGACTTGCTCATCTTCTCTCCACTTTCGCTGGCGCAGGCTCGTTCGTGGCCCGCCACCCGGGCCCGTCATTCTAACTCACGATTTGGGGCGAGGGCGAGGCCAAGGGCGAGGCCAAAGACAAGCCCACTCACCCTCAAGCCGGAGCCCTAGGGCTCGACAATCACCTTGCATTCCGTCGAGGGCGTGCGGAGCGCCTCGAAGGCCGCGGGCAGAGCGTCGAGCGCAATCCGGTCCGTCACCATCGGCAGCGGATCGAGGCGCTCCGCCGCCAGCATATCCACCGTCAGCGCGAAATCGCCGCGCCGGTAGTAGGAGACGAATTGAATCGCGAGCTCCTTCGTCCCCATCACCAGGGGATTCACCGGGTCCATCGCCATGCACATGCCCGCCGAGAGAATCGTCGCCCCCCGGTCCGCAATATTCGCGATTTCCTGGACCATCCCGGGGCGCCCCACGCATTCGAAACCAAGTCGCGGCGCATGCCCCGTAATCTTCTCGAAGGCCGCGCCCAGCTCTTCCTTTTGCGGGTCGATCACGGAGGTCGCGCCCAGACTCTGCGCCAGAGCGCGGCGATGATCCGCGGGATCGCTCACCACAACTTCTCGCGCACCCAGGAGCTTCGCCCAGGCCGCGACCGCAAGCCCAACCGGCCCTGCCCCTAGAATCAGTACATCTTCGCCCGGCGTGAGCCCCGCCCGGTCCACCGCATGGAGGCCCACCGCCATGGGCTCCACAATCGCACCGTCTGAGGTCGAGACGCTCTCTGGCAAACGAAACGTCATCTGATCCCCGGCCAGCGCGTACTCCGCATACCCCCCGCCGATATCTCCGAAGCCCGTCATGCGCAGCGAAGCACATCCCATGACATCTCCTGAGACACATCGCGCGCAGGTCCCACAGCTGATGCCCGGCATCGTGCAGACCCGGTCTCCCTCACGCCACGGCCCGTCGGGTCCCGCCGCGCCCTTCCCCACCGCAACAATCTCGCCAGCGAACTCATGCCCCATGATGGCGCCCTTCGGCACCGCACCACCCAGCTCCGTCACATGCAGATCCGAGCCGCAGATTCCGCATCCGCCCACGCGAAGGACGACCTCTCCGGGCCCCGGGGTTGGGTCGGGCTGCTCCGCCACTTCCATCTGCTTTCCTGTCTCGACAAAACATGCGGCGCGCATCGGCTTCTCCTCTTTTTGGCCTGGCGGAATTCTAGGCTCGCCCGGACGCGCCTGGCCCCGACGGGGACCTCAGCGACCGAGCCATCGCCTCAAAAGCGTATCACGGTCGCCCGCTGGGACAGGACGGGCGCGGCGAATTTCCGTACCCTCCAAGCATGCCGAAACCCCTCACGCTGACCGTCGTCGAACAATCCCCCGTCCGAAAAGGCGGGACGGGCGCGGATGCGCTCCGGGAATCCGTGGAGCTGGCCGTGGCCTGCGAGGCGATGGGATACGAGCGCTTCTGGGTCGCTGAGCATCATAATCTTCCGGGCATCGCCAGCACGAGCCCAGAGATCCTGATCGGCCAGATCGGAGCCGCCACGTCGACGCTGCGCGTGGGAAGCGGCGGCGTCATGCTGCCGCACTACAGCGCTTTCAAGGTCGCCGAGAACTTCCGCATGCTTGAGACGCTTTTCCCCGGCCGCGTCGACCTCGGCCTCGGCCGTGCGCCCGGTGGCGACCAACGCACCGCCGTCGCGATGGCCTATCCCGGCCAACCCAACGATGTCCGCGCCTATCCCGAGCAGGTCGATGACCTCATCGGCTACCTCGGGGATACCCTGCCCCCGGAACATCCCTTCGCAACGCTCCGTCCAGGCCCGCCGACCGAAGGCATCCCGGAAGTCTGGCTGCTGGGATCAGGCGTCGACTCCGCCCAACTCGCGGCCCAGCGCGGGCTGCCCTTCAGCTTCGCCCATTTCTTCGGCAACGCCGCGAACGGCCCCGCGATCGTTGAGCATTATCGCAAGCATTTCCGACCCTCGGCGCAGCTCGAAAAACCTCAGGTCCATATCGCGGTCCAGGTCCTCTGCGCCGAAACCCAGGAAGAAGCCGACTGGCATGCCTCGAGCCTGAAAGTGTCGCGACTCCAGATGGCCCGAAATCAGCGCGGCCCCGGCATCATCCCGCCGGAAGAAGCCATGGCACACGAATTCACACCCGAAGAGCTCCGCTTCCTCGAACACTCAGGCATGCGCGCGACGACGGGCGGCCCCGAGCAGGTCGCCAAAGAACTCGACGAAATCGCCGAGCGCTACGACACAGACCTGCTCGGCATCGTGACGATTTGTTACGACTTCAAGGCCCGGCTGCGCTCCTACGAACTCCTCGCCGAGACCTATCTCCGCAACTAATCGCGCGGCGGCAGTCCATGAACGAGCTGCAGGAAGTTCATCTTCGTTCCGGCACGGCGGAACTCCGAGATCGCCTGGTACTCGGGATCGGCCCACCATGCGCGCGCGGCGGCTTCGTTCGGGAACTGAAAGATCACGATGCGCCCTTCCGGCGACCCGTCGCCTTCCAGAGTTTCCGAGTTGTCGTCATAGGTATGAAAGCTGCCGCCATGCTTCTTCAAGATCGGGAAGAAGCCCTTCTCGTATTTGCGGTACTCGTCGGCATCGTGAATCACAAAATTCGCGATCATGTAGGCAGGCGCATCGGCCATCGGAAACTCCTCTTCGCCTGATCGCCTGCGCTTCGCAGGGCATCAAGCGAATTCGATCTGAAAAACTTCGATCAGTCTTCGTACTTATGCATGACCGGCGCGCCGGCAATGAACCCGCCCAGCGCCTTACCGACATCGCCCATCGCGGCGGAGGTCATATGCGCGTCGAGATCTTCCGCCGTCGCCCAGCTCTCCACCATGACGAAGCGCGTATCGTCGTCGACGCTCTTGAACAGGTCGTACATTTCGCAGCCCTTGTCTTCGGCCTTCACTCGGGCCAGCGCCGGGGCGGCGGACTTCTCAAAAGCATCGGCCTCACCGGCCTTGATGGGAAGCTGTACGGTCAATCGAATCGACATGGTTTTTCCTTCGCGCGTGAGACCAGCTGCCTGGGCCGCTCCGCGAGGGCCCGCGCTTTCGGGGACATCGATCGATGCCGCCCAACCGGTCAGGGGAAGCTCGACGGTAACGCAATCGGGGCTTTCTGCATGGCCCAAACCCAGCCCAAGATCCGACGGATTCGGGCATGGTCGCCGGATTTCATCGGGGTATCCTCCCACGCGGCGAGGTCGTTGAACCCGCCCCACCCCAACCCGTTCGAGGAGACAAGAAGACATGGCAGCCCAAAAACTCAAAGGATCGATTCCTTCCGGCGGACTCGAGGGCATGGCCGTTCTCGTCACCGGGGGCGGGACCGGCATCGGCGCGGCCTGCGCCGCACGCATGGCAGCCGATGGCGCGGCCGTCACCATCTGCGGTCGCACGGAATCGAAACTCGCGGACGCCGCGAAGAAGATCGAAGCCAACCTGGGACACGGCGGCAGCATCCAGTACACGGCCGGCGACGTCACCAGCGAAGATGATGTGAAGCGGATCGTGGACTTCGCCGCGAAGCCCACCGGTGGCCTCGACGGCTGCGTCGCGAACGCGGGCGGCGGTGGCGGCATGGGCCCCTACCACCTGCAGGACACCGAAGAGTTCATCCGCGTACTCCACCTCAACGTGGTCAGCACGATGCTCTGCGTGAAGCATACCGTCCCGCTCATGGTCGAAGCCGGCGGCGGTTCCTTCGTTGGCATGTCCTCCATCGCGGGCTGCACGACGCATCTCTATTTCGGCGCCTACACCGTGGGCAAGGCGGGCATCGAAGAGATGATGAAGAACGCCGCCGACGAGTTCGGCCCGAGCCATATCCGCTTCAACTCGATCCGCCCCGGCTTCATCGCCACCGAGATCATGGAAGGCGTGCCCCGGGAAAGCGAAGTCTACGAGTCGTATATCGAGAACACACCGATGGACGGCGTCGGCGAATCCGAAGACGTCGCTCATCTCGCGCGCTTCCTCGTCGGCCAGGAATCACGCTGGGTCACCGGCTGCGCCATCAACGTTGACGGCGGCCACGCACTTCGCCGCGGCCCCAACTTCACGCAATTCGTGGAGCCGGCCATCGGCAAGGCAGCGCTCTCGGGCGGCCCCGCAAAGGGCTAGACCGGCGCCGCACTCCTTGCGCGTAGGGTGTTAGGCGGGAGCGGGCTCGAATTCGGACCCGCTCCCGTTCACATCTCGCCTCCCTAACCAACCGCCCTTTCTCACTGCCCGCCCTCGCCCCATCCCCCTCACGCGTCGAGCCTTCCCATGAGCGAACCCGCAGACACGAAGATCTACTTCGACGATATTGAGGTCGGCACGCAGTTCACGAGTCCGTGGTTCGAAGTCCGCCGCGATGAGGTGATGGAATTCGCACGTCGATGGGACCCCTATCCCCATCACCTCGATGAAGAAATCGCCGAAGCGTCCCTCTTCCGCGGCATCGCCGCGTGCGCGCCGCATATTTTCGCGATCTCGGCCCGCCTCTCCCATGACCTCCCGGGCCCCCTCGCTCTCATCGCGGGACTCGGCGGAGACGGCCTCTCGCTCCTCGCCCCGGTCCGCGCCGATTCCCGCGTCCGCCTGGTTCGCCGCTTTACCGAAAAGCGCCTCTCGAAATCGCGCCCTGGAACCGGCATCGTCACCATCGAGGACACGCTCTACTCGCCCGAAGAAGAAGCGCTTTTCCGGACTGCGGGATCGATGCTCCTGGCCTGTCGAAACGCCTCGGCCTAGGCCCCGCGAAGGCCCTATGCTTCGGGTGTGCCCTCGTCTGAGATCCATACCTCAGCCTGCGGCCGCGAAGACTCTACCGCGGGGCGCGCCCCGCAGAACCGCGAGGTAGTCCAATGGCCGCTGCTCCCACTCCTTCGACAGACGCGCTCTCGATCATCGACGTCGATGCCCATATCACCGAGCCCCACGATCTTTGGACCTCCCGCGCTCCCGCCTCTATGAAGGATCGCCTCCCGCGCGTCGTAGGCCAAGGCGCGGAACGGAACTGGATCGTCGACCGCGATATCCAGATCTCGACCACGAACCCTTCGAGCGTCATTCGCAAGGACGGCAACAAATCTCGGGGCACCGAGTTCTTCGGCTACCAAATCGAAGACGTCCACGAAGCCTCCTACAACATGAAGGCTCGGGTCAGCCTCCTCGACGAGTTCGGCCTCTACGCCCAGATCCTCTACCCGAATGTCGCGGGCTTCGGCAGCCAGAACTTCATGAAGGTCGAAGACTCTGACCTCCGCCGCGCCTGCGCCCAAATCTACAATGACGCGATGGCCGAAATCCAGGCCGACTCCGGCAATCGGCTTCTTCCCATGGCGCTGATGCCGTGGTGGAATATCGAGCAAAGCGTCGAAGAAGTAGAACGCGCAAAAGCCATGGGCCTCAAGGGCATCGTCATGTGCAGCGATCCCGATAGCATCGGCCTCCCCGACCTCGGCGACGATGCCTGGAAGCCCTTCTGGGACGCCTGCAACGACGCCGAGCTTCCCGTGAACTTCCATATTGGCGCGAGTGAGACCTCCTTCAATATGTTTGGCCGTGCCGCCTGGCCTTCGAATGGGATGCGGCGGCGCCTGGCGCTTGGCTCGGCCGCGCTCTTCGTCGAAAACTCCCGGGTGATCTCGAATATGCTGCTCAGTGGGATTTTCGAGCGCTGCCCCAAGCTCAAGATCGTCTCCGTCGAAAGCGGCATAGGCTGGATCCCCTTCGTCCTCGAATCCATCGACTACGAATGGGAGGAAACCGCGGCCCATCTTGAGGTTGAGCTCACCAAGAAGCCCTCAGAGTATTTCCGTGACCATGTCTACGGCTGTTTCTGGTTCGAAAAGACGGCGCCCACGAAGCTGATCGATCAGATCGGAGAGGACAACGTCCTCTTCGAAACCGATTTCCCCCACCCGACCTGCCTCTATCCGAACGTGCAGGAGTACATCGCGGAAGTCTCCGCAGACTGGACCGAAACGCGAAAGCGAAAGATCCTCCAGGACAACGCTGCCGCGCTCTACAAGATCGACTTGCCGAGCCGCTAGCGCGCGCGAGGGGACGCATCGAGCAAGTTCATTTCACCTGCTCAGCAACGACATCGCTTCCGCGTACGGCTGGCTACTCCTGAAAACAGTACAATCGACGGGTGCGGAAACAGCCGTCGACGAGACCGGGCACATTGCTCCAATTTGTCGTGTTGTTCAGCAAGCCGACCGGCGCCCCTGATGTCCCCGAGCTCGTCCAGTTCTGACACGAATTGACGCCGCCCTGAATGGCCGTGCCGTCGTCCATCGTATCCGTCCAGACGGCGACAACGCCGGTCGCGACGACACCGGACGGCATCAGATTGATCGGCTGCTCGATCGTGCCATCGATCAGATCGGCCCAAGAAAACGCGATCGGTTCCGCATCCACCCGGAAAAAACTGCCTTGCTGACTAAAGCGCGTGGACGGCGAGCTCGTTGAATCGCTGAGCCATGCAAGGTACGTCCCTGGAAGTGATTCAGCGTCCGCTTCCGCCTGGCAGATCGCATCCGCGCCTGCCAAACCGCCCAGATTCCCGTCGTAGAGACCGGCGGTGACGAAAACAAAACGCCCTCCAGCAGGATCCGCCACATTATAGGTTCGCGGGCCGCTATCGAGCCCATTTGGATGAAACACAACGAGCTGCTTCGGCCCGGCCGGCTCAGCGCCGTAAGGCACTGTCAAAGACGTCCGCGAGACCATACTCGGCGTCAACGTCTGACTTCCGAACTGGACCGTGACCCCCGGCGCAAAGCCCGAGCCGTCGATGACCATTTGCCCCGAGGACCCGTCGGCGAAGGGCGGTGTCACAAGATCGATCACGGGCGTTTCGTTTACGATCGGAAGTGGACTTGAAGTCGCCATCTCGCCGTTCGGCAGGCTCACCTGAACGGTCAGCGTAGGGTTGAGTTCGTTCGGCGTCACCGAAATCTCAAAAGTCATATCCGTGAGCTGAGTCGGTAGGGGGGACTCTGAACCAAAGGTCACAGCGGAGAGCGTCTCCAGATTAGTGCCCGTCACGGTGAGCACGTTAGGGAGGTATGAAATCACAGGACCCGCGGTCTGAACGAGACTAATGCTCGGCGTTTCGAGGTTAATCGACGATCCTTCCGCGAATTCCTCTGCATCCGAGATCCCATCATTATCGTTATCCGGGTCGACAAAGTTCGGAATGCCGTCCGAATCCGTGTCGCCCGTCCCTTCCGACGGATCCGTGTTTCCAGGCGGCGCACCGTCAAAAGGAAAGGTCTCAATCATCTGCTCGATAAAGACGCTCGAAACGCTCCCAACGTTATCCGCCTCAGCGGCCCGGAGTGCGTAGGGGACCGCCAAGAGCTGCTGCCTCGGCGTGAGCAGTTCCCCATCCACAGTAATCGCCAAGAAGGCGGATCCCCCTTCGATCAACACTGCGGTGATCGGCGTGCTTGCCCCTAACGTGACCGAGTAGACCCCGTCGACGACCATGACACCCGGCTGCGCCTCCGCCCAAAGGGAGGTCCCCGCCGCCAAATCGTCGAAGAGCTCAAATTGGAGGTCGACCGAGCCCGTCAGTGGCTGACCGCCCGAATCGAGTAGCAACCCCTGAAACGGCACCTGCGTAGGTACCTGAGCCTGGGCGCTCGGTGCGGCGAAAAGAACCAGCAGAGCCACAAGCAGCACCCACTTGGATGCCGCGGCCAAGAGACGTTGAGTCTTCATCATGTCGTTCTCCGCCGGCTTTTCCGCCGGACAAACGCGGCCGACTGCGCGGCCACGAACAAAAGCAAGATCAAAAGCAGACTGAGCGAACCCGGACTCAGGCTCGGGACCGCGGGGTTCGGGGCCGGGAACGATTGCTCATCATTCGGGTCGGTCCCCTCAGCGACTTCAGCACCGTCCGAAAAGCCGTCACCATCCGAATCTGCCGCAACCGGAGAGCTCCCCGTATTCAGCGCCGAAACAAAAATGCCCGTCCCGGTTTCGTGCACGTCGAGCAGCCCATCACCGTCATCATCTTCATCGAGAAAAAACTGGGCCAGATCCCCGTCCAAATCGAGGGAGGGGAACGTCCCTGCTGCGATGACCCAGAAGCCGCGTAGGAGAGACGTCAGAGTCGCGGCACTCCCCGCAGGCGTCACAGAGAAGCTGCTTCCAACCGAGGCCGAACTCTCCCCCACCTCCGACAGGCTCGCAGTACTCGTCAGCCCCGTCGCGACGGAGGCCGAGAATGTGCCCGCACGATGTCGGTAGCTTGGGCTCGTGAGATCCTCAGCAGCTGCAGCAGGTAGAGAAACCCCGCCCCATAAACAAACCAGGATCGCGAGCGCCGCGCGCACACCGCCCAGGCGAGATGCGGGGATGCTCAACAGAGACGTGTTCATTTGGAGCTGCGCCATATGCAAAGCCTCTCACGGCATCGCCCGAATAACAATGACTTTCGCCCGAAGGCGAGTACCGCGCATTAGGCGGGCAAATCAACCACAACACCCTCCCCGTTCAGCACGTCTCCAGAGCATTGCGAGAACGCCTAAGGATCCCCTCCCGGCGGAGAGAGCCGTAAGGGGCCCTAGAGCTCGAGGACCGTACGCAGCCCGCGCCCCTGCCGCATATCCTCCATCCCCTCGTTGATATCGGCGATCGGACGGCGATGACTGATCATGCTCTCCAGGTCGAGCGCCCCGCGCCGCCAGAGCGCAAGGAAGCGCGGGATATCGCGATGGCTATTGCAGGAGCCGAGCAGGCAGCCCTGCAGCTTCTTCTCATGCGTGAGGAAGAGCGCCGGCATCGGCATCTCGAGCGGCGCCATGGCGGCCCCGACCATCGTCATCGTCCCGCCGACCCGACAGGCGTTGATCCCCTGCATAATCAGGTCCGAATGCCCCGCACCGTCGAATGCGTAGTCGACCCCAATGCCGCCCGTGAGCTCAATCGCCTTAGCGACGACGTCGTCCTGACCCGGATCAAGCACATCCGTCGCTCCGAAGTTGGCTGCATAGTCGCGCCGCTCCGCAACCGGGTCCGACACAATAATGCGCGCCGCATTCGCGAGCCGCGCGCCCTGCACAATCGAAATCCCGATTCCGCCGAGCCCAGTCACGAGGACCGTCGCGCCCTCTTCCACTTTGGCAGTGTTCAGCACGGCCCCGACGCCCGTCTGAATCGCGCAGCCAATCACGCAGGCGATTTCGAGAGGCGTATCCGGTTCGACCTTAACAGCACGTCCTTCATTGACGACGGTGTACTCACCAAAGCCACCGACCGCGAAGCCTTGAAAGACCTGCTCACCGGCGCGCGAGAGCGGCGAGCTGCCATCATTCCGCAGCCCCGTCATGAAGCTTTGCGCCTCGGCGCAGAGCGCCGGTTGCTCACGCACGCAGTAGTAGCAGAGCCCGCAGGACGAGAGCGGCGTCAGCATCACCTTGTCACCCTTCGCAAGACGCGTGACCGACGAGCCCACCTCTTCCACAACGCCGCCCGCTTCATGCCCTAACACGCATGGTCTTTGCCCGCCCGGCATATCCACCACCGTGAGATCAGAATGGCAAATTCCGCAATGCGAAACCTTGACGAGGACCTCCTGTGGTCCGGGATCGGAAATCTGAAGATCCTCGACATAGGTGAGTCCTTCTCCGTCTTGCTCAAGCAGAGCAGCATGCATGGGTATTTCCCTCTCTGAGTATTTTTCGAGTAGCTGTAGTCGGGCGGGGTAGTCGGGCGGGGTAGCCGGGCGAGATCGTCGAAGCGCTAAACGGGTCGCCGCTGAGACAAGCCCAGCGCGTTGTCCCGCATCACCTGCTTGACTTCGCCGTCTGTAAAGCCGTCGAGCTCAAGTGCGAAATCCGTCGGGTCCGGCAGCCCTTCCGCGTGCGGCCAATCCGACCCCAGCAACATGCGGTCGGCCCCGAGCATGTCCTTCAAGCCCAGAATGCTGTCTTCATGAAAAGGCGCAATCCAGATATGGCGTTTGAAGGTCTCAAGCGGATCCTCGAAGAATCCATTCGGCTCCTGGTTATAGGAACGTTCCATCGCCTGAAAGAGCCAGGAGACCCAGAACGCGCCCATCTCGATGCTCGCCATCCGGATATTCGTAAAGCGCTCAAAGAGGCGATGAGAGATCAAGGCGGCCATCAAGTCATAGGGCGCTTTATAGGCCATCGAGATACTGCGCAGCGGCGAGTTGCTAAAGCTCTGAATTCCGCCGCCCTCTCCCCAATCGTCCATATACTTGCCGTACCCCGCGTCGCCGCCGTGATACACAACGGTGATGCCTTCGTCGTTCACAATCTGCCAGAAGGGGTCGAAATAGGGATCCGCCGGGGACCGGCCGCCCGCGGCGTTGTACACGAACGACGGACGCATAACAACAAAACGGGCATCGTTCGAAAGCGCCCATTCGAGTTCCTTGATCCCGCGATCCCGGTCGATCAGCGAGATGTAAGGCGCTGCGTAGATGCGCTCCTGATAGGCGAAGCCCCAATCGTCGAGGAGCCAGCGATTAAAAGCTTCGAACGCGGTATGCACCGCTTCCGAATCGTCCTTCAGCGCTTCCTCCATCCCGACACCCAGAGTGGGGAAATAGATGGCCTTCTCGATCCGCTGCTCGTCCATGACCTTCAGACGCAGCTCGCGATCTCGGTATTCCGGCCGGATCGGCTCAAGCGCGCCAAAGGCTTCGCGGATGCTCTTCCCTTCCGGATTGATCCCGCGGTAATAATCGTCAAGGCAGCCCGGCTTCGCGACCGGATCGAAGGTCGGATTCGGGATAAAGCGGTTGATCTTGCCCGCAACGAGCAGCTCTTTGCGGCCATTCACATCGGCCCAGTTCATACAGCGCTTCTTCATCCGCGGATCGATATGCCGCGTAAAAGCGTCTTCGGCTTCGTAGTAATGATTGTCGGCATCAAAGAGCAGGAAAGGCAGTTCGGCCATCGGGGAAATTCCTCGTGCGCCCGTGCTTGCGCGGGTGGACACCTTCGTCGGCGCCCATTGTTCAGGGTTTGATCGGGACTCGCGGGGAATGCTCCGTCGCTTGCAAACGGACCCGCCCAGAACCTGCCCAAACAATATCCGTTTCGGGGCCGGCTGAGTATCCCCCCTTTCGCTACCCCTCTGCTCACCATGATGGCCAAACCCGACGAAGCCCTGCGCGACCTGATCGATCACCTGATTCTCGAAGGCGGCGAAAACGACGTTTTCCGGGGCCATAGCCAGCTTTCCCGGAATGGCCGAATTTTCGGCGGCTCGGTCTTTGCGCAGGCAATGCGCGCCGCAGCGGCAACCGTGAGCGAGCGAGAAATGAACTCGGCCCACGGCTATTTCCTGCGGGCCGGAAATCCAAAGCTGCCGATCGACTACAGCGTCGAACGGATTCGTGAAGGCCGTAGCTTCAACACCCGACGCGTGACGGCCCGTCAGGAAGGCAAGCCGATCTTCGAGCTTTCCGCGTCCTTCCACATCGATGAGCCTGCTGAGGGCCACCAAGCCGAGGTCGAGATCCCTTCGGAACCCTTCGGCGAAGAGTACGAAGCCGGCATTCAACGGGCGCTCGTCGGGCGCGGTATCGAGATCAGCGATGAAGAGCTCGGCGTGGGGCCCATTCAGATCCTCATCGAAGGCGGGCTCGACATGACGCCCGGCGATCACACACAGCCCGCTCTCCGATGCTGGCTGCGCAGTCGTGGCCCCATGCCCGACGAGCAAGGCATCCACTCCGCGGTCCTCACCTGGGTTTCCGACCTCACGATTCTCGTCGCTGCGCTCCACCCCATGCCCTACCGCGTGATGAGCCCTGGGGTTCAGTCGGCCAGCCTGGACCATGCCATCTGGTTCCACGACGATTTCCGGCTGGACGATTGGATCTACGCCGTCCAGGAGGCGCCCGTCTTCAAGGGCTCACGCGCACTCGGCCGAGCCCTCTTCTACACGCGAGACGGACGACTCGTCGCCTCCGCGGTTCAGGAGGGGCTGATTCGGCGCGAGGTTAGCTAGGCTTTTGGGCCGAACCGCCCAGGAGAATCACGTTGGCCGCCACCGCCCAGACGAGCCCCACCCAGATTGTTCATCGTTCCTGCCCGACCTGTGAAGCGAGCTGCGGGCTCCGCGTCGAGATCGATCCCGCTGCGGGGAGCGTGCTGCGCATCGAAGGCGATCCCGAAGACGAGCGCAGCCGGGGCT
Organism: Myxococcota bacterium; assembly: GCA_045106235.1. Taxonomy (GTDB): domain Bacteria; phylum Myxococcota_A; class UBA9160; order UBA9160; family UBA4427; genus UBA4427. The sequence goes on along the minus strand of JBGCEJ010000004.1, from coordinate 206,506 downwards.
ACCTCTGCCCCAAAGCCTACGCGATGAAGGAAATCTACGAGGATCCCGAGCGACTCAAGAAACCGATCAGGAAGCGCGCGGACGGGACCTGGGAAGAAATCGAGTGGGACGCGGCGATGAATCTCGCCGTAACCCGCCTGCTTGACATCAGAGAAAAGCATGGCGCCAACGCGAACGGCTTCTATATCGGCAACCCAACCGGGCATAACGTCGGCGGACAGCTCTACATCCCGCCCTTCCTGAACGGCATGGGCACCGAGCGCTCCTTTTCCGCCGCGACCATGGATCAGTTCCCCCAGAACGTCGCGCTGCATAACATGACCGGGGACCCGTGGATGTTCCCGATCCCCGACTTGGAGCGCACCGACTTTTTCGTTTGCATGGGTGGCAACCCTCTTGTCTCTCAAGGCAGTCTCATGTCTGGCCCCAACGCGAAGAAGCGCCTCGGCGAAATCGTCGCCCGGGGCGGCCGCGTGGTCACCCTCGACCCAAGACGGACCGAAACCGCCGAAGTCGCCACGGACCATATCTTCATCAAGCCGGGATCGGACGCCTACTTCCTCCTCTCCGTTTGCCAGGTGCTCTTCGCCGAAGGCCTCGTCGACCTCGGGCGCCTTTCGGAATTCACCGACGGCGTAGACGAGATCCAGCGCTTCGCGAGCGAGTACACCCCTGAAAAGGTCGCCGCCGCAACGGGCATCCCCGCCGAAACCACCCGACGGCTCGTGCGGGATTTCTGTGCCGCCAAGGGAGCCTGGTACGGGCGCATCGGCCTCTGTACCCAGGAATACGGCACCCTCGCCAGCTGGCTCATCTACGTCGTGAACATCCTCACGGGCCGCCTCGATGCCGAAGGGGGCATGATGTTCACCCGCCCCGCAACAGGCCGCTTCGAGGCCGGCCGCCCCGCAGAGTCCTTCGAGTACGGCCGATACAAAACCGCTGCAAGGCAGATTCCCGAGGTCACCGCTCAGATCCCCTGCGGCGTCATGGCCGAGGAAATCGAGGAAGCGAGCGCCGGCGATCAGCGCATGCGCGGCTTCGTCACGGTGATGGGTAATCCGGTCCTCTCCGCTCCGAACGGAGAGCGTCTGTCCGCTGCGCTAGAAGAACTCGACTTCATGGTCTCGATCGACATCTATCTGAACGAGACGACCCGACATGCGGACCTCATCCTCCCAAGCACAGTCCAACTCGAGCACGAAAACTACGATTTCCTGTTTGAGACAACGACTGTGCATAATTTTACGCGCTGGTCTCCCCGACTCTTCGAGCCCAATACGGATCAGCGCGACCATTGGCAGATCCTCTGTGATCTCGGCGCGCGCATGGCGGGCGCGACCTGGCAACAGGTCGACGATCTCATGATCAAGGGACTCCTCGCGATGGTCGTCGGCCCGGGCACAGCCTGTCCCGACATCACCCCCGACGAGGCTTTCGCCAAACTCCAGGATGCACACGGCCCCATGCGCATGATCGAAGCCATGGTCCGCGTTGGGCCCTACGGTGACCGCTTCGATGACGAATCCGATGGGCTCAATCTCGAAAAGCTACGCGCAGCGGAACACGGTATCGACCTCGGCCCGCTGCAGCCGAACCGGCTTCCGGAATGCATGCCCCTCGAGCGAATCCAGCTCGCTCCCGAATACGTCACCGCAGATCTGCCCCGGCTTGCAGAAGGGCTTGAGGAGCGAAGCCGCGCAGATCGCATGGTGCTCGTTGGACGGCGCCAGATTCGGAATATGAACTCCTGGCTGCATAACCTGCCGGCCCTCGCGAAGGGCCCGAACCGATGCACCCTGCTGATCCACCCCGATGATGCGAAGGGACTCGGCCTCGAGAGCGGGAAATTCGTGCGCGTTCGCTCCCGCGTGGGCGAGATCGAAGTCGAATGTCAGGTAACCGACGAAATGATGCCCGGGGTCGTCAGCCTTCCCCACGGCTTCGGCCATCAAGTTAAGGGCGTTCGCCTTTCCGTCGCTCAGGAAAAACAGCCCGGCGCCTGCTCGAATTACCTGACAGACGAGACGATTCTCGACGTCCCCTCCGGCACCCATGTCGCGAACGGCATCCCGGTCGAGGTGGCTGCGCTCTAGGCCTTGAGATGACCTCGCCCGGGGACGTGGTTCACTTCGATGCGAATTCCGTCCGGATCTTCGAAGAGGACGGAGTAGTACCCCGGACCGAATGAATCTTCGCGGGGTGGATGAACAATTTCTGCGCCGAGTTTTTCGACGAAGGCATGGATCTCATCCACCTGCTCTCGTTCGCGGGCGCGAAGGCAAAGATGATGCAGCCCCGCGCGGCGCTGATTGAAAGCATCGTCTTTTAACTCAGGGTCGACCAAAGAAAACGCGAGACCGGTCCGGCTTCCGATGCCGTAAAAATAGGCCTCGCTGTCGATCAGAATCTGCATCTCGAAAAGTTCAAAGAGGGGCGCCCAGAAGGCGCGCGTCTTCTCCATGTCGCGGACCGAGAGCTGAATATGTGCGATGCCGTTGAGCTGCATTATTTAATCGACCTTCATCAGCGAAGCCATATTTTCTTCCAAAGTCGAAAGAATCCGCTCGACCGTATCGCCATGGGCGAGGCGCTTGTTATTCCGGAAGGCCGGCTGCTTTAGCTGGGCAAGGCGCGTCGCCGCTTCAACACAGGCCGCTTCCACCTGGTCCGCTGCCACGAGGCGGTCAAGGATCCCGATCTCCACGGCCCCTTCCGGGTCGTAGATCGTTGAATGAACAATCGCGCGGTCAAAATGGCGCTTGGAGATCCGCGCCCGAGCGAGTTCCATTCCGAAATCAGGCAGCGTCATCCCGATCGCGGTCTCGTTCATCCCGAGCTTAAAGGTCCCGGAAGCACCAATCCGCTCGTCGCCGGACATCGCAATAAATGCCCCCATGGCCATCGCATGCCCCGTGCAGCCCACCACGACCGGCTTCGCATGCCCGTAGATCGCCATCAAGAGGCGCCCTCCCGCCTTCACCATATCGTGAGCGGCCTGGGCGCCTTTGCCCATCGTCGGAAGGTCGAAGCCGCCGCTTAACATCCCGGGCTTGCCGAGAATAATGATCGCATCCGCAGAGCCATCCGCGTCTTCGAGCGCCTGCATCATTTCGTCGGAAACCGCCTCGGAGATGGAGTTCGGCTTGCCGTGATCGATGCGCAAGATTCGGATCTTCTTGTCGCCCTCGACTTCAAGGGTCTCTTGGTGAACGTAGGAAACGGAGTCGGCCAAGCTGGGCTCCTCAGAAGCCCGCAGACGCTGGGCTAACGAAAGGTGATTTAAATAAGGACTGTCGAATACGGCTGCGAGCGATTAGAGATCCGTGATCCGCGCAATGGCATAGCGAAGCGTAGCGCCCGCCAACTCGGTCTCGTCCCCATCCGAACTCACGGTCATCGACGCAAAGTCACCCGCCAAAACCTCTCGCGCGACGAGTTCGCCGAACTCCTCGAGCGCGGCGGCGACTTCCGCCTCCTCGCAGGCCCAGCCGATCTTCACCCGGTCGGAAACCGCGAACCCCTTATCCTTTCGGACGTTATTGAAGAGATTGATCGCGTCCCGGGCGATTCCCTCTCGCCGAAGCGCATCATCAAGGGTCGCATCCAGCACCACCGTGTATTCGCCGTCGCTCGCCGTCGCGGCGCCCTCGCCGGCCGCGCGCTGCAGAATCACATCTTCAAGCGCGAGGGCTTCGCCCTCGACCTCGATCGACTCCCCGGCCTCAAGTCGGCTCACTTCTTCGAAGCCCCAGGCCGAAAGCGCAGGACCGATCTGCTTGAGCTTCGGCCCACAGCGCTTTCCGAGCGTCTTGAAGTTCGGCTTCACGGTCACCGTCGCAAACGCACTCTCGTCCGCCTCGACCGAAACCTTCTTCACGTTCAGCTCGTCTGCGATCAGCTCCGCCGCCGCGAGCACATCCTCACGCACGCCAGCGTCCCTATGCACCACCGTCAGCTCGCGCAGGGGCTGCCGCACCTTCAGCTTATGGTCCTCGCGTACCCGGCGGCCGAGGGTCGAAACGCCTCGCACGGTCGCCATGCGCCGCTCAAGGTCCGCCTGAATCAACTCGGTCTCGGCCTGGGGATAGTCCCGCCAATGCACGCTCTCCGCCGCGTCGGCATCCACTGGGCGAACGAGCCGCTGATACACACCCTCGGTCAAGAAGGGCATGAAGGGCGCCAGCACCTCAGAGAAGGTCGTCAGAACCGTATAGAGCGTCGCGAAGGCGTTCGTCTTGTCCGCATCATCATCACTCTTCCAGAATCTCGCTCGAGAGCGGCGGACATACCAGTTCGTCAGGTCGTCGATGAATGTGACAAGCCGCGGAACGACGGTGTAGAGCCGGTACCCCTCCATTTCGTCGTTTACGTCTCGTACAAGGCTCTGCAAAACGGAAAGGATCCAGCGGTCGATATCTGCGCGCTCGGAAACTGGCGCCGCTTCCCAGGTCCGCGGGTCATAGCCGTCCAGACTTGCGTAGGTCGTAAAGAACGAGAGAACATTCCAGTACGGAAGGACAACGGTCCGAACGATTTCCTTCAGGCCCGCTTCGTCGAAACGCAGCTCTTCGGCGCGCACAACCGGGGAATCGATCAGATAGGCGCGCAGAGCATCGGCGCCAAACTGATCGAGCATCTCCGTCGGGTCCGGATAATTCTGGAGCCGCTTCGACATCTTCTTGCCGTCGTTCGCGAGGATGAGTCCGTTCACAATCACGTTCTGGTACGGACTTTTCCCGAAAAGCGTCGTCCCGAGAATCAGCAGCGTGTAGAACCACCCGCGCGTCTGATCGAGCCCTTCCGCGATAAAATGCGCCGGGAAGAACGAATCGAGTTCGCCTTCGCGCTCGAAAGGATAATGCTGCTGCGCATACGGCATCGACCCCGACTCGAACCAACAGTCGAGGACCTCGGGCGTACGGCGATAGGTCTTCCCGTCGCGCTCGATCACGATCTCGTCCACGACATGTTTGTGGAGATCATCCACATCGACGCCCGACAATTCCTTGAGTTCCGCGCGGGAGCCGACGCAAATTGTATCGTCGGGATCCTCTACGTTCACCCAAACCGGGATACAGGAGCCCCAGAACCGGTTGCGACTAATATTCCAATCATTCGCATCCTTCAGCCAATTACCAAAGCGATTCGCGCCCACGTTCTGCGGAACCCATCCAACCTGTTCGTTATTCGCAACCAGGTCGTCGCGGAGGTCTTCCACCTTCACGTACCAGGCTTCGATCGCGCGGTAGATCAGCGGCGTCTCCGTCCGCTCACAGAAGGGATAGCTATGCAAAATCGTGCTTTGGAGAACGAGCTTCCCCTCTTCCTTAAGACGCTTGATGATCGCCTTATCTGCATCCTTCACGCCCTGCCCGACATAGTCCGAGACGGGCTCTTGGAATCGCGCTTCTTCGTCCAGCGGATCGACGAGATCAATCCCCGCGTCGCGCCCGATCCGAAAATCGTCCTCGCCGTAGGCCGGAGCGATATGCACGATGCCCGTGCCGTCTTCCGTCGTAACGAACCCGTCCTGGACGACGACGAAACTATTCGGCTGATCCGCGAAATACGGGAAGAGCGGCTCGTAAGAGAGCCCAACGAGATCATCCGCCGCAACGCGCCTAACAAACTTATATTTTTCACCCGCGCAGCCGACCCAGGCCGCCTCGTCGTCCGCCTTGCCGCCAGCTTCAGCCATCGCGTCGACGAGCTTCTTGTCATACGCCCCTAGTCGCGCCTGGGCGAAAACGAGATGGTCCCCACTCTCGAGATCTTCCACGACCGCGTAGTCGATGTCCGTTCCGACGCAGAGCGCCAGATTCTCGGGCAGCGTCCAGGGCGTCGTCGTCCAAGCCGTTAGAAAGAGCCCATGATCCGCGGCCAGCGAAGGCGAGATCCGAGCTGCCGACGCGGCATCCTTCACGCGCAGCCGGACGGTAATCGCAGGATCCTGAACATCTTTGTAGTTGCTATTCGCTTCAAAGTTCGACAGCGGCGTCGCCAGCTTCCAAGAGTACGGCATGATCCGGTAGCTCTTGTAGACGCGCTCCTTCTCCCAGAGCTGCTTGAAGACCCACCAGACCGATTCCATGAAATCGACGTCCATGGTTTTGTAGTCGTTGTCGAAATCGACCCAGCGCCCCATCCGCGAAACCGTGCGCCGCCATTCTTCGACGTAAGTGTCCACCATGGAGCGACATTTTTCGTTGAACACGTCGACGCCGCGCTCAAGGATTTCGCCCGTGCCCGCCAGACCAAGGGCTTCTTGCGCGAGCGCCTCGATGGGCAGTCCGTGACAATCCCAACCAAATCGCCGCTCGACGTGATGCCCTCGCATATTCCAGAAGCGCGGCACGATATCCTTGATGGTGCCGGCGAGAAGATGACCATAATGCGGCTTGCCCGTGGCAAAGGGCGGCCCGTCGTAGAAAACGAAGGACTCGGCGCCCTCTCGGCGGCGATTGCTCTCCCGGAAAGCGTCCACGCGCTCCCAGAATTCCAGAATATCCCGCTCCATCGCAGGGAAATCCGCGGTGGCTTCGACACGTTCGAATACGGGCTTGGCAGACGCGCTCATTTCGGCCTTTCTTTCTGGATCCGACCGACCTCCGGAGGCGGAGGACGGGCTGAGATGGGAGTATGGAGGGGATTGCCCTGGGTCTCAATCGCCGGCGGCCCTTTCCCGGGCCCGGTCTCCGGGGATTCCCTGTGCTAAAACCGCCAGGACCTTAAAGGAGCTTCACAAGACATGGATCTCGGCGCCCTGCTCACTGAAACCAACCCGCTTTTCGTCGACCTCGCCCTGCTGATTGGGCGCGTGTTCATCGGCGTCTGCTTCATCATCCACGCTCTCGGCAAGATCGGCGTCGTGGGCAACGGATCCCTCGATGGCTTCGCCAGCTGGCTGGAAAGCCTCGGCGTCCCGATGCCCGCCGTTCAGGCCCGGATGGCCATGATTTCCGAGCTCGTCGGAGGCGCCCTTCTGGCCCTCGGCCTCGGGACCCGGCCCGCCTGCGTCGTCCTGATCGTCACGATGGCCGTCGCCGGTATCGTCGGTCACCGCGGCGCCGGCTACCTGATCACGAACGATCCGCCGGGTGCCGAGTACACGATCAATCTGGCCGTGATCTGCGTGATGTTCCTGCTGATCGGGCCGGGTGCGATTTCGCTCGACGCGATGCTCTTCTAGATCGCGCGCAGCGTTTCGCATTGAGCGACGATTTCGGTGAGATCCCTGGGCTCAAGCTCTGCCTCGCCCTCGCCATCTTTTACCCGACCTTCGGGGGCGGCTCCCTCCGCTTCATGCGCTATCAGCCCGGCCTGCGGAAACGCAGCGTCGAGGCCCGGGTGCTTGCCGGGACCGCGCGGACGAAGGACGCATTCCACGAGCCCGGCCAGGACAACCGTGCCCTCGGCTGGGATCGGTACCCCCTCGGCCAGATGATCCCGACGGACCATGTCGAAGGCATGCCGGTCCATCGCGTCCGCCTCCCGGATGAGACAGGCGTTCGGCGCACATCGACTTTCTTCCGCTCGCTCCTCCTGCTCTGCCGCACCCCGGAAACACGCCCGGACCTGATTCAGCTCCATTCATTCGAGCGGTTCGAATCCCTGTTTTGGCTGCAGCGACTCCGCCGTGAACGGATCCCACTCGTCTACGCGATCCAGATCGCTCGCCCCATCACGCATCCGTCGAAGTTCATCCGCCGGCTGAAGACCTGGATGGTCCGAACCTTCTACAACAGCTTCGACGGTGTCGTCACAAGCAGCGAACAAATCAGCGGCTACCTCCGCAATATCGGCGTAGAGGTCCCGATCGCGGTTATTCCGAACGGCGTCGACCTCACGCTCTACCGCCCCCACTCCGAGGCAGAACGCCTGGCCGCACGAGCCAGCTTGGGCGTTCAGGGCGATGGCCCGCTCATCCTTTCGGTCGGCGCCATCTCCCCGCGCAAAGGAAGCGACCTGCTCGTCGAAGCCTGGACTCAGGTTCTCGAACAGTTCCCGGACGCGGAACTCGCCCTTGTGGGACCACGCCACGACCGAAACAGCAAGGACCTCGACGCCTTTTCCGCTCGCCTGGAACAGCTCATCGCGGACTCGCCTCACCCCGATCGCGTTCACCTCCCTGGAGTGCGAGACGACCTCGACCAAGTCTACGCTGCAGCCGATCTCGTCGTCCTCCCCACCGCCCGAGAAGGCGGAACGCCTAACGTCGTCCTCGAAGCGATGGCCTCAGCGCGCCCCGTCCTGCTCACCCCCTTCGAGGGCCAATCGAACGCAATCGGCCGGCCCGATATCGAGTTCGCAGAATGCGAGCGCGAGCCCAAGTCAATCGCCGAGGGGATCATGCGCCTGCTCTCGAAGACGGATGAGCGCGAGACCTTCATCGCCCGCGGGCGCGACTGGGTCGCCCGTTATCTCGACCTCGAACAAACCCTCGACCGCTTCACCGATTTCTATCAGCGCGCGGCAACCTTCGACCTCGACGCACAACAGATCGAACTCGAGAATCCCAAATTCCCCTCCGTCTTTTCCGCAAAAAGACCCACCTCCGACTGAGCCCCATGCGGAGAAACCAGCCGAAAAGCAAGCCCGCAGCCCGAACGGACCTCCTTTTCGTGACGGACCGCATGTTTTGGCGACGCTCCATCGGTTCCGAGCAGCGCATCGCCGCCTTGATTGACTATGCCGTCGAGCGCGGCGATTCAGTCCATGTCGCCTATGTGGGGCGACTCAGCGCGGCCGAAAAAACCAGCTTCGATCGCTTCTCAGCGCCTCGCCTCACCAAAGAATCGAGATCACTCAAAGACACCCTCCGCGCCACCGCCACGCGATCAGCGCCACGACGCGCCTTCGTCCAGTCCGTCCTCCGCAAACACCGCCCGCGCATCGTCATCGTCGAGTTCCTGCGCCTCATCCATACGGTGCATCCTCGCCCAACTCCGCTGCCGGATAACACGCGCTTCGTCATCGACACCCATGATGTCCTGCATCAGAGAGCCGCTCGTTACCGCGATGCAGGCGCAGAAATCGCACGCGACATGAGTGCGGAAGAAGAAATGAAAGCGCTCGCAACCTTCGATGCCATCCTCGCGATCCAAGAAAAAGAAGGAGAGCTGATCAAGACCGCCCTCCCCGATTCGCCCGTCCTGGTGGTTCCGCACGGGATCGACCTCCCGGAGATGCAAGCCCTCGACCGGGCCCCAACGCCCGTCGAAACACACGGCACGCGGGGAGCCGGCGGAACCGAACCCATCCTGCCGATTCGGCTCGGCTTCCTGGGCGGCAGAGACGAAGCCAATCGAAGCGCGCTCGAGTGGTTCCTGGAACACGTTTGGCCGACGCTCCAAAATCGCTTCGGCAGCCGTATCGAGCTTCATGTCGCTGGTCAGATCTGCCAAGACTGGCAAAGCGAAGCGACAGGTATCCGAAAAATCGGCGTTCTCGAAACCATCGAAGACTTTTGGCCTAACGTCGACATCGCCGTCAATCCCGTCCGCTTCGGCAGCGGCCTCAAGATCAAAAACGTAGAAGCCCTCGCCTACGCACGCCCCCTCATCACGACCGCCATCGGCGCCGAAGGGCTTGAGCGCGCGGGCGAGCAAGGCATCGCCATCGAAGACGAAGCCGAGGCATGGATTCGTCGCCTTTCCGAGTGGATCGACTCGCCCCGTGAGCGAGCAAGACGCGGAACCGCAGGCCGTGAATTCGCTGCGGCCGCGCTTTCCAAGGAGACCGCTTACCGCGAACTCGGACGATGGATCGACCAGAACACTGCGGATGAAAAGCATGGCCTCTACCAAGGCCGCCCGGTCGAAAACCCCGTCGCGGGTTCAGATCACGGCCGTGATCGTATCCTCGTGCTCTGCGGGAAAAGCGCTTTCACGGCATTCGTCGGACCGATCTCCCCTCGCATGAAGCCGATCTTCGTGTTCGTGAAACCGGGAAACGATCGTGAAATCCGCCGCGTCCTCCCCACCTGCCGACTCGTCCTCGCGAAGAACGCCCTTCGCCCGGACATCAATCGATGCATCCTCATCGCGCGGCGTCGGGGGATCCCGACGCTCCTGCTTGTCGATGGTCCCCTCGAATGGGCCAATGTCCATCAAAATCCCAGCCTCAAGCAGCCCGGAGCGGAAGCCGCGGAATCCATCTTCAAACCCCTCATCCACGATGCCGTTGCCTCCACGAGCCCGGCGCAGTCAAGCTGGATCGAAGAACAAAACCGAGGACGCGGACTCGTCTATTGCCACTATTCGAATCATCGCATTCGAACCAAACTCCCCTCCGATACGCCGATCCAATTCGACTTCCTGCTCACCAGCGCGCGCACGGCAGCCTTCAGCCCCAGCGATCATGCGGCCCTCGCGAAAGCCCTCGACCGCTGCGCGGAAGCCCTCCGCCCCTACGCCGGGCGAGTGTTGGTTCGTCTTTTCGACGGCGGACTGGAGGCCCGAATTCGAGCCACCTTGCCCGAGGCCTGCTTTGAGTCCGGAGGCTCTTTTCAGGAAGCACTCGCGAAGTCCGCCTCTGTCATCAGTCCCCCGAGCAGTGTCGTCCTCGAGGCGATGGTCCACGAAAGGCCTACTGCAATCCTGCATTTTCGCCCCCATCCCCTCTTTTACGAAGCCGGCTTTACGATCGAGGCCAAAACCCAGATCGAGCCCGTTCTCGAGGCCATGCAAAGGCGAGATGAAGACGCCCTCAAGCGTCAGGCCGACTCTCTCGCGAAGAATCTCTCAATCCATGATTTCGAACGAGATGTGCTCGACGGTCCTGAACTCGCCGCCCTGGTCGCTCCCCGTCCCCTTGACGCGGCGGACCGAGAATTCGAACATCGCATTCGCACCTGGGAGCAGCGACCACTGGTTCGCTACCGCAGACGCATCCGCCGACTCTTCGAGAACGGTCGTTCGATCTTCCCCTAACACGCCTCACACATCATTGGAATCCTATGATTGATCTCGTCGTCGAAAAAGAAAACCACATCATGACTCTGACCATGAATCGGCCCGCGCGCTTCAACGCGCTGACCGGGGCCATGCTGATCCGCTTCTACGATGCCTACCGCGAGGCCTCCGAAGACACGGATGTGCGATGCATCATCGTGACCGGAGCGGAGGGCAATTTCTGTTCGGGGGCGGACCTGAAGGGCATGGCCGGCGATGACGGGGATGTCGATAAGGGCGTCGACGTCATGGCTCGCATGAAAGAGGATCCCGACATCCATTGGAAAGGGATGTTTCGCGGCTATCGACCCACGAAGCCGATCATTGCCGCGGTGGAAGGCGTCGCGATCGCCGGAGGGACCGAACTGCTGCAGGGCATGGAAATCCGCGTCGCGGGAGAGAGCGCCCGCTTCGGCGTTTCCGAAGCGCGATGGTCGCTCTACCCAATGGCGGGGTCGGCGGTTCGACTGCCCCGGCAAATTCCGTACACCCAGGCCGCTGAAATCCTCCTCACGGGAAAGCATATCACCGCCCAACAAGCCCTCGAGATCGGCTTGATCGGACATGTCGTCCCGGACGGCGAAGCGCTCACGAAGGCCCGGGAAATCGCCGAAGTCATCGCAAGCAATGGCCCCCTCGCCGTCGAAGCGATCACCCGTACGCTGCACGAAACCGATGGTATGGGTCTCGACGAAGCCCTCGCCTACGAGTTCGACTACGGCCAGGCCGTCTTCGCGAGCGAAGACTCCAAGGAGGGCCCCAAAGCCTTCGCTCAAAAAAGAAAGCCCAACTTCAAGCGCCGCTAGTCGGTGGCTCTAGTCAGCGGCTCTAGTCAGCGATGAGTCGGCGCCTCTGAGTCCGTCGACGCCGCGAAGCGCTTCGCGGCTACCGCTTCTCCGCCGGAATATTGAAACGGTCGATATAGTCGCCCCAGTCTTCCGCGAGCCCACCATAGCTCCATCCGAAATCCTTCGGATCGTAGACATGACGCCCTTCGGAGGTCTGGGGCTTCTCCCGAAGCCAAGCCTCAACCCGGCGCTCATGCAAATTGCTCGGCGTTTCGCCGAACTGGTCGTAGATCTTGCGGATCGTGCCCAGCGGATCCGAGATGAGGTCGCTGTAAAGAACGTGGGCACACCAGTCCGCCCCGCCCTGCTTCGCGTCAAACTCCATCCCGCTCCGAACTGCATGCTGGAGCTTCTTCAGCCATTCGTCGCCGACCGCATGGGGATCATGATGGTCGGTAAACACCCGCTGCAGCGTCGAATTCAAACTGGAAACGGAAGCGGTGACCGGCCCCGGGTCGCGGTGTGTCCAGATCAATCGCGCATCGGGATAGAACTCCAGCAGCGTCTCTAGGCACCAGAGATGATTCGGCGTCTTCAGCACCCAGCTCTCGGTGGGCTGCCCGGTCTGAAGCGCCTGCAAGGCGCGCTTATGCTGCACGTACGCGGGGGACATATCGCATTCCTGCAGCCATTTCCCATAGCTCGGAACGTAGGCCTGGGTCTCAAGACCCAGCGCGCGGAGGTCCATCATCATCAGCGGGATACATTCCTCAGCCAGCATCGCGCCCGTCGGATGCATCGCCTTGAAAGGCGGATTCAGCGCATGCAGCTGTTCGAATTGCTTGCCCGCGGCAGCGATGCGCGGATCCTCGGCGGCAGTCGCGAGCGTTGCAGGCGGAACCACGCTCTGCCCCTCCCATTGACGCAAAGGGCGCGCCATCGGGTCCAGGCCTAACAAAATCGAGAGAATGCTTGTCCCCGTCCGAGGCAGCCCTAGGATGACCCAGGGGCGTCGGATTTCTTCGCTCGCCGCGGCTTTATTCGCCTCGGACCATTCGAAGAGCTTGATCCGGGCGACCAGCTGCTTCGTGAGCATCTTCCCGAGCGCGATCCGCCCAAAGGTCGAAAGCTTCGCCTCGGACTCCAAGGCGTCGACGTAGCGCTCTAAGGGTTCGCGGTAACTATCGCTCCCGAATGCATCCGAACCCGCTTCCTTGATCGCCGCCGCAACCAACGTATCCGGATCAAGCGAAGGACGAAGGCCGATCTTGTCCGCAAGCCCGCCGCCGACGTTCAAGGCCCGCAGAATCTTAGGTTCGAGCCTCGCGTCTCGAAAAGTGTATTCCCGCGTCATACCGCTTCTGTTCCCTTCGCAAGCGCCGAAGCTTCCGCGCTCCGCTTTGACCCAAAGACGCAAACGATCGCGAAAAGCACCATGACTGCGAAAATCCGCAATGCGCCCACATAATTCCCTTGCGCCTCAAAGAAGCGAGCCGCAATGACAACCGAGACGGCCATCACCGGCAGCATCAATAAATTAGAGAGTCCCATCGCGCGACCAAAGGCTTCCGGACCCATTCGCTTCCCGAGAAAAACCAGAAAGAGCGGGATCATGCCCCCGGTCATAAAGCCGAGGGCGATTCCGACGGCAACCACCGCCGCAGGCGGCAAGACCATCGAGAAAAGCAGGTATCCAACGGCCTGCCCCCCAAGCATGAAGGTATAGAGCCGTTCAAGGGAGACCCGATCCGACAGGTACCCGAAGAAAAGAGCGCCTGGCACCCCCATCCAAAAAACCGCGGCCAGCAATCCGGCACGCTGCGTCTCATCGAGACCGGATTCACCGAAGAACGCGGCGATATGAACGGTCCATCCGGTTGAAACACCAGCACCTAACGCGAATACACTCGCGGTCCACCAGAAAACGGGCATCCGAATTACGTCGCCCATGGCGAGCGCCGGCTCGTCGGAATCTTCCGCCTTCTGAGGAAAACGCGCCGGCACGATCCACGCGATCAGAGGCACCATCACGACGGCGGCGAGGACCGCAAAAATCAGAAAACTCGTACGCACGCCGTAAGAGATCACCGTCCAGCCCGCCAAAGCCGCCAGCAAGCCGGAACCCATCGGCGGCCCCATACTCATCAGGCCCATCGCCCGCCCGCGCTCCGCATCAAAATTCCGGGTAATCAAAGTCGCCCCGGCGAGCGGCCCCACCGAAGGCACCGCAAACCCCATCCCGATCGCTGCGATCGCAAGAACGATCAGATTCGGAGCGACGCTGGCCAAGGCAAGCGAGCCGCTTAGCAAGAGCGCCCCGCCGAGCAGCACATTCCGCGCATAGCCCTTATCGAGGACAGCGCCTGCGGAGATGCTCCCCGCGGTGAGCGCCGTCATGATCAGAATCTGACCCGCCGCGATCTGCGTCCGCGGCGCATCAAAAAGCGTCTCCAGCGGGACCAGGAAAACCGGAAAAATGCCGTACGTCAGGCCGACGGAGAGGCCCTGGGTCACCAGCGCGAGGACGAGGATCGATCTTTGCTTCGAAGTCATGGACGCCCGAGTGTAGACGGCTCACACGACGAGCGCCGTGGGTCGAGAGGGCTAAGCTTCCGCCATGTCAAAGCGGCCCGTTCGGCGAACAATCGCACGCCTCTTCCTCTCAATGACGGGCTGGAAGCCGGATGGCGTCCGCCCCGAGCCGAAGCAGTATGTGCTGATCGCGGCGCCCCATACGTCGAACTGGGACTTCCCCTACCTGCTCGCCTTCGCCGAGTATTTCGAGATCCAAATCTCGTGGATGGGCAAGAACACCCTCTTCCGCGGGCCGATGGGAACCATCATGCGTGCCCTCGGCGGCATCCCCGTCTTTCGCCATAAGCGCGAGAATATGGTCCTCGCGATGGCCCGGACTTTTAAGGAGCCCGGCCACGAAGAGCTCGGGCTTGTCGTCCCCGCCGAAGGAACCCGTGCTCGCGCGGAGTACTGGAAATCAGGCTTCTATCATATCGCAACAACCGCCGGGGTCCCCGTCGTGATGAGCTATCTCGACTACTCTAAAAAAGTCGGCGGCTTTGGCCCTGCCTTCAAACCTTCGGGTGACGTCGACGCCGATATGGAAACCGTGCGCGCCTTCTATGCAGGCAAGCAGGGCAAATATCCGGAACTCTTCAGCCCGATCCGATTGCGCGAAGAGACCGCCGAAAAGGCGTGAATCCCGGGGCAGAAAAATCGCCACCCGGGGAACCTTTCGCCCCCTCGCCTCCCCTTGATTCAGTGGAAGCCCTCGACCAAATTCGCGCCGCCCAGAACGGCGACCTCATCGCCCTGGGCAATGTGCTCGACGCACTCGCCCCCTGGGTGGGCCGGCTCTGCGGCTCGATCGCCCTCGACGCGGGCCCCGACGCCGCGCAGGAGACGATGATCCAGGTAATGCGCGATCTCGGTGGCCTGCGCGATCCCAAATCTTTCCGCTCCTGGGTCAGGCGCATCGCCACCCGAGAAGCAATTCGTCACGCCGAACGCAGACGCCGTGAGCCCCTGACCGAACACACCGACCTGAGCCCGGCGCGTCCCCTCGACCCCGCACTCCGCAGCGACGTCACGCGCGTCCTCGACACCCTTCCCCCGGACCACCGCGCCATCTTGATCTTGCGCGATCTGGAAGGACTCTCCGAAAGCGAAGCGGCGGAGGAGCTGGGGCTCGTCCGCGGCACGATCAAATCCAGACTGCATCGCGCGCGGGAAGCCTTCCGCGAAGGATGGAAAACATGACAGAGCCCGAAAATGCTCAGAACACCGACCTTGACCGAATCCAGGCCGAGGCATACGCCTGGCCGATCGCGGAGCTCGATCCCGTCGAACGAATGCGCGCGCTCGCGGCGGCACTGCCTCATGTCGCCCTTGATGAGACCCGCTTCGATGTCCCCTTCGAACAGCTCTGGTCCTTCATTGCAGACCTCGAGGGCAACACGAAACGATTCGAAGGCGGCGTGACGGACCTCCGTATCCTCTCACGGCAGGGCGATACCCTTCAGCTCGAAGCACGCACGCCGCCGGGATTTTGGATGGCCTTCGACGCGGTCTTGCGGCCCGGATGGTGCCTGATGAAGTCGCGCTTTGGGCAGGTCGGCATGGCCGCGCGGCCCGAAGGCCCGAACGCCTGCCGCTTTGTCCATTTCGAAGGCAGCAAGAGACTCGGGCGACTGACCCGTCCCTATTTTGCGTGGAATATCCGGCAGGACTTCCGGCGCCTGCGCGGGCTGCTGTAGCCAGCGCCCCCGCGGCGGACGCTCATCCGGTGGCCGCTCATCCGGTGGCCGGCACCCACTGCCTAACGAAGGAAAATCTCGTTCGCCGGGTTATGCGTTTCTTCGACGCAGGGGAATCCAAGCTCGTCGAAGCGACGCTCGAGATCGCCCCAGTCGCCTCCGACCGCTTCGAGCCCCACTAACACCCGGCCAAAAGCGGCACCGTGATTTCGATAGTGGAAAAGGCTGATATTCCAGCGTCCACCAATTCGGTCCAGAAAGCGCATCAATGCGCCGGGCCGCTCCGGGAATTCAAAGCGAAACAGACGTTCTTGGGCGTGATCGGCACGATCCGAGCGCTCGGCTTGACCGCCCCGTCCGCCCACCATGTACCGAACATGTAGCTTGGCCATTTCGTTCCCGGTCATATCGACCACCGCAAACCCGGCTTGCTCGAGATCGGACTGGACCTCAACACAAGCCGACGCATCTCCTCCCAAAGCGACGCCAACGAAGACCTTGGCCGCCGCGCCCTCGGCGATGCGGTAGTTGAACTCCGTGACCGAGCGATCGCCGATCGCCCGACAGAGCGTCTGGAATGAGCCCGGCTCCTCGGGAATCGTGACCGCGAGCAGCGCCTCTCTCTGCTCGCCGAACTCCGCCCGTTCGGCGATATGCCGAAGCCGATCGAAGTTCATATTCGCGCCCGAGTTGATCGCGACGAGCGATGCGCCTTGAACGTCATCCCTCTGAATCCACTTCTTCATCCCCGCGACCGCGAGCGCGCCGGCAGGTTCCGCAATCGAGCGCGTGTCCTCAAAAACATCCCGGATGGCCGCGCAGATTTCGTCGATACTGACCGTCACCACCTCGTCGATGCCTTCCTGAAGAATCGAAAAGGGAAAAGCGCCCACCTTTCGGACAGCGACCCCATCCGCAAAAAGACCGACCGGCCCTACATCAACCGGTTCGCCCGCCCCGAGTGCCGCCGCGAGGCATGCCGCATCGTCGGGCTCCACCCCGATCACCCTTGCGTTCGGCGCGACTTCACGCGCGTACGCCACCACGCCCGCAGCAAGCCCGCCGCCGCCGACCGGCACGAAGATCGCGTCGGGCGTGCCCGCATGCTGCCTGAGAATCTCCATCCCCACCGTCCCCTGGCCCGCGATCACATCGGGATCATCGTAGGGATGTACGAAGATGCGTTCCTCCCCGGCTTCGATCTCCCGCGCATGCGCCGAGGCGTCGTCGTAACCATCCCCTTCGAGAATCGCCTCTCCGCCCAAGCGGCGGACGGCTTCCACCTTAATGAGCGGCGTCGTCCGCGGCATCACGATTTTGGCGTCTACGCCGAGACGCGCGGCCGCAAGCGCAACGCCTTGTGCATGGTTGCCTGCAGAGGCGGCCACGACACCCGCCGAACGGTCCCGTTCCGGGATGTTTCGAATTCGATTATAAGCCCCACGCAGCTTGAAGGAAAAGATCGGCTGGAGATCCTCGCGCTTGATCCAGATCCGGTTCCCGAGGCGCGTGGAAAGCCGCTCCGCCGCGTCCAGAGGAGACTCAATCGCCACATCGTAAACCGGTGCGCGCAAGATTCGCCCTAACAAGTCATCCATCGCCAACCCGCTCCCCTGAAACACCCTGGCCCAACGCCGCGCTCGTCGACACGAGATTCAACGCGACCGCCGCACCGATCGCTGCCACTTCAATACGTAAATTATGGGGCGAGAACGAACAAGGAAGCGCTCCCGCGCTGAGCAGTCGCGCCCTCTCCTCTTCCGTGAATCCCGCCTCGGGACCGATCAACACCAACTCGGCCGAGGCGCTCAGCCCTGAACCCGCGCCTTCGCGATCCCCAAAGAAAACAGCTCCGTCGCCGCCCTCTGAAGCCCGGGCCTCAAGCAATTCGTCCAACCGGCAGGGCTTCGCAACCGAAAGCAACCAGGGCCTCCGCGCCACCTTCGCGCTCTCGACACAAATCCGCTGAAGGCGCTTTGACTCGGGATCGAGGGAGCGAACGGCGGAGTCCGCGAGGATCAAGGGCTGCCAGCTCGCCGCCCCCAGCTGCGTCAGCATCTGCAGCATCGTCGATAGCCGGTCCCCTTTCGGAATCGCCGTGGCGAGCACGCAGGCGGAAGCCGGAGCTGAGTTCTCTTCAACCCGCTCCACAACCACTTGGACGGCGCGCTTGGAAAGCCCCTCGATTCGGGCCTCTCCCGTGCTTCCCGCCCCGTTAAACAGCGTCAGCGCGTCGCCCACACGCAGCCGCCGTGCCGTCACGTGGCGTGACTCGTCCGCGTCCAGAACGTATTCCCCCGCCGCAGCGAGTTCGGGTACGAATGCCCAAAGCAGACTCATTTCTTCCCCTCCGACATCCGCTCGGGGTTCATATACACATCAAAGCGCACGAGTTTGCTTTCGAGTTCAAAGCTCGCTCCTGGCAGAATCGGTTCTGCGTGATGCGGTCTCTTTACAACGACGCGCGCCGCGCGCTGACGCGCCGCTTGGATAAGCGCCGCCGGAGCTTCAGTATGATCGACGGGTAAGAGCGCGCGAAGGACCTGGAGCTCCCTCTTTGGCAGAGCCGACTGTCGCTTGGGCGGCGGATACATCGGATCGAAATAGACCCCGACGTCGAGGCCCTGCACTTCGCCCATCATCCCCTTCGCTTCCGCGTATTCGAAATCCAGACGCTCGATCACGGCCCCGGGCACCGCCCCCGAACGCTTGGCGTGGGCCCACCCCGAGGCCAGAAGCGCATAGACCGCCGGATTCCGCTCAAAGCCCCGCACGGAATAGCCCGCGGCGGCGAGTCGGTAGGCATCCGCCCCCAGCCCCGCCGTCAAATCATAAACGGCCGTGATGCGGGGCCCGAACGCGCGCACCAAAGGATTCTGCTTCCCACCCGCGTTCCCTTGATCCGGCGGAAAAGCGGCGACGATCCCAGCCCGCGCCGACTCGCCCGGGGGTCGGAGATCAAGCCTTCCTTCTCGCTCGCACAAAACGAAAGCCTCGGGATCGGGGGCATCCTTCTCCATAAGACCCAGCTCCGCGAAGAGTCCAGCGAACTCGGCGGAGGACTGCGCCACGCAAGGGGCGACGGAAGACGGAGCCTCGGAACGCAGCGGAATTCTCCTTGAGGAAGAGGAAAGCGACGATGCGTCACTCCTCACGCCTCCGCGAGAACCGAAGCGTTCGCTCGATCGTCGCAGTGTAGCGAGCCCGCGCTCAGCGCCATGCCCGAAGGCAGAAAGCGGTTCGCGACAACCGGGTCTGCCAGCCCAAGCGTCAGTCGGCGGCGCATTTGCGCGTAGTACCGAAGCGCCTCGCAGAATCCCCACAGAAACGGGATCCCGCGGATCGCACTCACCCAAAGAACGCTTCCGTGCTGCTCATCGCGATGACCGCCAAAAAAGACCAGGAGCCCTACCCCTTGGAAGGCGCCTCGGGGACGGGGAGCTGCGTCGCGTCCCCAAGCAGTCGATTCGTTATGCGCGCTTGAAAGCGCTGTACATCTTCGACGATGACCATGGCGGCGGGAATCATCAGGAGCGTGAAGAAGGTTGCGACAAGTACACCGAAACCGAGCGAAATCGCCATCGGAATCACGAACTGCGCCTGAGTCGACTGCTCGAGCATGACCGGCACAAGACCGGCGAAAGTCGTCGCGGAGGTCAACATGATCGGCCTAAACCGGCGCCCACCTGCGGCAACGGCCGCCTCCCGCACGCTCTGCCCCGCCTCGCCTAACCGGTTCATGAATGTGACGAGAACGAGGCTGTCATTCACGACGACCCCCGCGCACGCCATCACCCCCACCAGGGACAAGAAGCTGATCTCGTAGTCGCAGATCCAATGGCCGAAGACCGCTCCAACATAGCCGAACGGAATCGTCAGCATGATCACGATCGCCTGCAGATAGGATCGCAATGGAACCGCAATCAGGATAAAGATCGACATCACAGCAACTTTCGCCGCGGTCGCTAGGCTCCCCATCGCTTCGATGCGTTCTTTTTGCTCGCCCTGAAATCCCCAGGCGACCTCGGGATAGCGCATCAAGATCGCGGGCATGACTTCGCTTTCGATCACCTCGGAGATCTCGACGGCATTCCCTTCCGTCTCGTCGAGCCCTGCGGTCACCTGTACGCGCCGCTCGCCGTTGATCCGTCGCAGCGACGCGGCACCCCGCCCCAGCTCCGCGTGGGCAACCGACGGGAAAGGAACGGCTGTCCCGTCTGGCAAACGAATGCGCAAAGTCTCGACATCCCGCAGCGAGCGACGCTCGTCCGCCGGATACCGAACCATCACCTTCACTTCGTCTTGCCCGCGCTGAATCCGCTGCGCCTCCGCTCCGTAGAAAGCCTGACGAACCTGCCGCCCGACATCCTGAACGGTCAGCCCCAAAGACTCCGCCTCGGGACGAATCGCAATCTTCAGCTCCTGCTTGCCATCACGATGGGAATCGCTGATATCGCTCACGCCGGGAAAGCGAGCCAGCGCGTCCGTCAGCTCCGCCGCGGCCTCTTTCAGCTGCGTCATATCCTCGCCCCGCAACTCGATCGAAATCGGATCCCCGAACTGATGCATCTTTCCCGTAAAGAGGAGCTCCTCCGCGCCCGGAATCGCCCCCGTGAGCTCTCGCCAGCGATTGGCAATCTCACTCGCATCCGTCGAACGCAGCTCCGATGGCGCGAGCTCCACAGTGACCTGCCCCAGATGAGGCTGACCGATCTCCCCCGGACGATCCGTCGGGCTGTCCCCGCGATGGGAGCCGACCAGGGTAAGCACATGCTGAACCATCGGCGGCTCATCGGGTCGCCGATCCTCCGCCAGCTCTTCTCGAAGCGTCTGGAGTGCCGCACTCATCCGTGCGACCGCATCCTCGGTCTCCGCCACCGGCGTTCCCAAAGGCATCGTGACCCGCGCGTACACGTTGTCCGCCTCACTCGACGGCATCATCACGGATTTAACGCGCCCCCCCGCCACCATCCCGAGCGCGATCATGAAGATGGCAAGCGCAATCGCGATCGTGAGGTAGCGGTATTCAACGGCCATGAGAACAGCCGGCTTGTAACGCGTCGTCAAAAAATGGTCGAGGGCGGCGTTCACGCGATCCTGAAACCGGGCCCAGGCTTGACTGAACGCGAAACGCGGCGCCTGCCCAACCCCAGAACCGTGTCCCAGATGCGAAGGCAAGACCAACTTCGACTCGACGAGTGAAAAGAGCAGCGAGATACACATGATCCCACCCATGGGCACCGCCATGAACTGCGCATCGCCCTCGATCAAAGCAAAAGGCGCGAACGCAGCCACGGTCGTCAGCACGCCGAAGATCACCGGCGTCGTCACTTCCTGCGTCCCGCGAATCGCTGCGCCTAACGGATCATGGGGCGTCGCACTCTGATGCGTAAAAATATTTTCGCCCGTCACGATCGCGTCGTCGACCAGAATCCCCAGTGCCATGATGAACGCGAAGACCGTGAGGATATTGATGTCGATCCCCACGGCGGGCATGATCATCAGCGCGCCGGCGACCGAGACAGGAAGGCCCATCGCCACCCAGAAAGCGATTCGGAATTTGAGGAAAACCGCCAGCAGGAGAATGACGAGAAAGAAACCCGCAAAGGCGTTCCCGAGCATCATGTCGATCCGCCCCGCCAGATAGCGCGAGTCGTCATCCCATACGGTCATCTGCGCGCCTGCGGGTAGACGGGGCCGAGCCTCTTCAAGGTATTCATGCACCTTGGCCGCGACCGTGAGCGCCTGCTGTTCGCCCACGCGGTAGACCTGGACAAAGACCGCGGGATCCCCATCAAAGGCCGTCTTCTTGATGTTCTCCTCGAAGCCGTCCACCACCGTCGCCACTTCGCCGACCGTCACCCGGGTGCCGTCGTCCCGGACCAGAAGCGGAATATCTGCGAACTCCGCCCCCCAATAGGCCTGGTTATCCGTCCGCAGCAGGATCTCGCCCGCATTCGTACGCACCGCGCCCCCCGGCATATCCACCGAAGTCTGGCGCACTGCGGCGACCACATCGTCGAAGCGGAGTCCGTAGCTCTGAAGGGCCGCCTCCGACACGTCGATCGAAATCTCGTAGGGCCGCGTCGCCGAGAGATCGACCTGCGACACACCGGGGAGTCGTGCGATCTCGTCCCGGGTGCGCTGCCCGAGCGCCTTCAGACTTTTTTCATCAAGCGGCCCATGGATCGCGATATCCATCACGCCCATGCGCATCTGAAGTTCGGAGACGAGGGGCTCTTCAATCTCCTCAGGGAAGGTACTGATCCCGTCGATGCGACTTTCAATTTCGTCCAGCGCCTTCGAGATTTCCGTGCCCGAAGAAAGCTCGACGATCAGATTGGTCGCGCCCTCATTCGCAGAAGAGGTGATCTCCTCGATCCCCTCGACATCTTCGATTTCTTCCTCGATCCGGATCGTGACGGATTTCTCGATATCTTCCGGCGATGCTCCGGGATACACGACGGTCACAGAGACATAGTCGAAATCGAAATCGGGCATGATGGTCTGCTTGATCGTGGGCGCCGTCATCAGCCCACCAATCAAGATCGCCGCCATCAGAAGATTCGCTGCAACGTGGTTCTCAGCGAACCAGGCGATCGCGCGGTTCATGACGGATCCGCTGCGACGACGCGCAGCTTCATGCCTTCGGAGTAGATTCGAAGCGGCGAAACTACAATTTGGTCACCCTGCGCGACGCCCCCATCAACGATGACATGATCCCGATCCCGGCGTGCAACCCGGACCGGACGGATCTGAAGCTGCGATTCTGAGTCGACCACGAACACCCGGTCTCCATCCCGAAGCGCCATGACCGGCAGGACGAAGACGTCTTCGAGCGCGCGGCCTTGAATCTCCGCTTTTACGAAAAGTCCGGACGGGAGTGGCGCCGTCGGGGTTCGCGCCAATGCCACTTCCTCGGAGTTCGCACCGCTCCTGGAAGCCGCCTCGTCTGCAGCCGTGTCCGAATCGCCGGATTCTTGATTGAGCGCGTAAGGGTCGTCAACGCGGGCCACGACATGCAGCATCCGCGTGCGTTCATCGATGGCCGCCTCAGCGCGCACAAGCCGGGCTGGCCAGAACAGTTCCTGACCGCCGAGCCTTCCAGAGAGTCGAACCCCGGTGCCCTCGGCGCTCTCGAGCATGCCGCTCGCCCCCGCCTGGAATTCGAGGTGCGCCAAATCGTCGGTCTGAATCGGTAGCCGGATCTCGGCATAGTCGATCGCGAAGATGCGCCCGAGCTTAGAGCCCGGCGAAACGAACTGACCGACATCCACGTTGCGTTCCCGCACGCGACCGTCATAGGGTGCGCGCACCCTCGTCCGTTCGAGATCAAGCCGGGCTTGCGCGAGCACGGATTCAGCTTCGATCAACCCGGCGTTGGCAACGCGTTCCCGATTCTCGAATTGCTCAAGGTCAGCGGAACTGGCCGCACCCCGGCGGGCGAGTTCGCGCCGCCTTCTCGCCTCGGAAATCGCGAGCGCCGCTTCGCTCTTGCGAACCTCAAGCGTCGCTCGCGCCCGATCCCGCGCGATTAGAAACTCCCGGTCGTCGAGCCGAAGAAGTTCGTCCCCCTTCGCGAAGACACCCCCCGCACGCAACCCGGGCGACACTGAGACAACACGTCCGCGGACCTCAGCGACCAAATCGCTTTCCGTCCGCGGCATCACCGTCCCCCTCGACACCACGGTCAAGCGAAGATCCTCAGGCGTCGCTTCCATCACGCGAACTAACGGCGAAATAACGACGGGTTCTTGTTCCTCAGGCTTTTCCTTCGTCGCCACGAGGAGCTGATAGCCAAGGAAGCCAAGAGCGAGCGCCAGCAAGGGCAAGGCCCAGCGCAAGATCGGCCGCCGTCCCGCGGTCTCTCCCCCGAGCGCATGAATCGAATCCCGGTCTCCCGGACCGTTCGACCCAGAACTGTCCGGCAAGGGCGAAATCGGATCGGAGGTCATTCGAAGCCCCCGAGCGGTTCAGCGCTCAACCGAACCGAAGAATCAGATCGGCGCCGAGATGACCAAAGTGCGTTGCAAGAATTCCCGGTATCCAAGGAGGCCAAACGGTTCCGATTCCCGTGATGCGCGGCGCTGTACGACGCAGAACGTCGCAGCGGGATCGATCACATCAACGAATGAGTTCGAACGCGACCGAGTATCGGCCTCGAATCGATCTGTCATACGGGCTTCGCGGAGCATAGAGGCTTCGAGCACGATTGTCTGGGGAGCGGGAGCGATCCTCCGGCGGCGGGATCTCTTCGGGACGAGGCGGCTAGGCGAGTTATTCCTCGCCCTCTTCATCCTCGCGACTGCGACCGCCCGCAGCCGTCAGTCCAGCGAGACCGCAGACGAACAACATCGTCGTGCTGGGCTTGGGCACCTCGCCTCCAACCCGACTCATTTCGGGGGAAGCGGATTCCACGTCGGGCGTGCCCGCGACCACGTTTTGCGCGAAGGCAAGCGTCGAAAGGCAAACAAGCACGGTCAGGAATCGGCGAATACGCATTTGAAGGGCTCCAGAAATCACCGGCGTGACACAGATCACATCGATGGATACATGGGTGTTATCGGCTACATCAGAGTAGGCCTTTACCCCCATATCAAAGGGGCCCGCACCTGAGACGTCTCTGGGTGCCTCCTGGGCAAATTGCCGCCGATCTGCACGGGTGGACGGAAGAATGTGCCCTGCAAGGCCTAGGCAAATCCGGCAGGAACGACCGTCAAGACGAGCCTTCGCTCCGACGAAAAGAGCCCCGGAGGAGAAGTTCATGTCCGCAGCCGAGCCACAGCTCGATCGACATCAAGAGCGACAGCGCGCCCGTTTCGAGCGCATGGGTCTCGACGCACGTCCAATGCCCGGCGGTCGCTGCCTACTGGTCTCGATGCAAATGGGCGCGGCCCCCTTTGAATCCGTCTCAGGCCCCCTCTCAATCGAACGCGTCATCTTCGCAACGGTCGGCCCCGACCAGATCAAATGCCTGCGTCCGCGCGCCGTCTTCGGCCTGCCTCTGCTCAACGTGAGTCGCTGCGCAGACCAAGCCGCCCTCGAGGCCGCAATTCGCCAAGCCTGGCGGCAACGGACAACGGAGCTCCGTGATACGGGCCGCACCCTCAAGAATCTCGGCGTCGAAGTCGGAGTAGTCGAAGGCGCCTCCGTTCTCGCCTTCCCTGTCCAGGGTGAAACGCCCAGCACCCGCGTTCTGATGCAGAGCATCGACGAAGCCATTCTGCCGAGCAGCGGTCCGCTCTCGGGCCTCACCCTCAAGAACATGGACGACCGAGTATTCGACGTCACCAGCGCGCTCGAGTCTGGATCCGATCTCGATTGCTTGATCGGAACGAAAATCGAGTCGCTCAAAAAGAGTGCCCAGGTTGTAGAAACGCGGCAACGACACCAGGCTCAAAACGAGCGGCCTCTCGTCCAAGAGACGCGAAGAAATGACAGCCCCGTTGGTCCTCATCGCCCCAAGGTTCTCCTTGTCGGCAATGACGTGATCCAGAATGCCGCCCTCCGCGAAGCCCTCACTCAAGAAGGCTACCAACTCGCCACCGCACGGAGCGAAACCGAAGCGCTCGTTCGGCTGGCAGGCATGAGTCCCGACCTCATCCTCTCTCAGTACACGTTAGGCCGAAGTGATGGCGCTACCTTCGTCCAAGGCTCCCGCGCACTCCCGGGGATCGAACGTATTCCGGTGGTGCTCCTCGATGAATCCAAGCAAGAGGGTCGGCGCGAAGCCGCAAAGATCGTCGGCGCGGCGGGCTATCTCGCCCACCCGAAGGACTCGGAGGGATTCGTGGCCCGGCTTGGGAAGCTGATCGATGCGCCGGGGGACCGCCGATTCACCCGCTACCCCCAGCGACTCGCGGCGCGCCTTGAAGGCCGAAACCTACCCTGCGTCGCGACGGAAGTGGGACGGGGCGGAGTCTTCATCACGACCGATGAAGCCTTCGATCCGCACTCATCCATGCGCTGCGAAATCAGCCTGCCTGAGCTTGGGCGTTCCCTGTCCTTCGATGGCGAAGTGCTCTACTCGAGCCTGCAGCAAGGCTCAACACGCAAGGGCATCGGGCTTCGCTTCAGCGACATTTCGACCGACGACGAAGCCGCCTTAATCGAATATCTCGGCTGGATCGAGTCGTCTCGCTGAATCGTTCAGCCGCAGACGCAGCGGTCAAGGAAGTCGCCCGCCGCGCGCGCAAGCGCCTCCCCGTCATAGTCGACGGTGGACACATGCCCTGAACGTTCGAGATAGAAGAGTTCCTTGCTTTCCGAAGCCACGCCGGCGTGAATGACCTCTGCGTCCCGGGGATGAGCAGTTCGGTCGAGCCGTCCATGTGAAATAAGAATCGGCGCCGTCACCTTCCCAAGCTCGGCCGAAACGACCGCCTGCAACCGAATCAATTCACGGACCGAAGCAAGCGGCATCGCTTCCAATCCCGGATGACGCGCGCGCGCCGCGGGGTCCTGAATATCCGAGCCCCTTTTCGTGCGATGCGGCAGAAAAGGACGCACGAGGGGAAGCAAGAATCGCGTCGCCGCGGAAAGCCGAAGCGGCACGCCAACGGTCACAACGCCTTCGACGACCTCAGTCTGCGCAAGCCGCAGGCTCACGAGCCCACCCATCGAGACTCCGCAAAGCACGACACGCTCGTATTCCGACCGAAGCGCCGCAAGTTCATTCCGCGCAAGCTCAACCCAGTCCGCATACTCGGTTTGCTCGAGCGCCAAATGCCCTTCCGCATGCCCCGCCATCCAAGGCGCGCGGGTCCGAAACCCCCGCTCACGCAGAACCTGCGCGACGGGGCGCATTTCATAGGGCGTACCTGTTAGGCCATGCAGACAGAGAGCCGCGGCGCCATTCGCTCGGTCAGGCGAAGGTTCCCAGTCGAAGGGTGAGGGATCTTCGCTCACGCTTCGCCTTCCTCTTGCGCCTGGCGCGTCACCTCAGCCACGATCTCGCGGAGCGGCAGACCACTTTTCTTCGCCATTTTCTTACAGTCATCGTATTCCGGCGAATAGTCCACGCGATCATCGGGCCCACGGATCACCTTCACCCGAACCCCGCCCCACTTGGTCTTCAAGCGGATACTCTTGCGCTCAAGAATTAGGCGATCCCACTCCGCAACGCGCACGCCGATCGCCGTTGACTCCGCGAAGAGCACCCTCGCCAGGCGGTCCTTATCCTGCGGCGTCGCCAAGACGCGGACGAGAAAACCCGGCCGGTTTTTCTTCATCTGCAAAGACTGTAACGACACGTCGAGCGCTCCCTCATCAAAGAGCCGCTCCATGAGATAGTCGAAATGCTCCGGAACCAAATCATCCAGATTCGTTTCAATGCAGACCACGCGATCGCCTTCAAAGCCCTCGCCCTGCCCGAGCACAGCCCGCAGCACGTTCGGCAGCCGGCCCGGACGATCGTTCCCCGCGCCGTAGCCAACGCGCTCGATCGTCATCGCCGGCAGCGTGCAGAATTCGTCGACCACGGTTCGCAAGATTGCCGCGCCCGTGGGCGTCAAGGTTTCCCACTCCACGCCCGCGGGCACCGTGGGCAACCCCACCAGTAATTCCATCGTCGCGGGTGCCGGAAGTGGTAAGATTCCGTGCGCAGAATCAATCGTCCCGGAGCCCACCGCGATCGGCGAGCAGGTCACTCGACCGATCTTCATTAGGTCCAGACCAATCGCCGCAGCCGTCACGTCAACAATCGCGTCCACGGCCCCGACCTCATGGAAATGCACCTCGTCCACAGTCGTCCCGTGGACCTTGGCCTCCGCTTCAGCGAGCGCTTCGAAGATCTCGAGCGCGCGCGCTTTCACCGAGGCGGAAAGCTTGGCCCGCTTAATCAGCTTCCGGATCTCTTTGTACCGCCGGCCGTGGGCGTGCGCATGAGCGGGGGCGGGAGCGGAGGCGGAGGCGTGACTATGCCCGTGCCCTATATGCTCGTGGCCGTGTTCATGCGCACCGCCGGAATCATGGGAATGACTGTGGGTGGCGGCATGCGCCTTCGCGTGCGCCTCTGCGTGCGCCTCCGCATGCGCCTTCGCCTCAGCCTTTTTCTGCTTCGCCGAAACCGGAACCTTCACGTCGACATAGCGCGCGGCGAATCCCGAGCGCTCAACCTTTTTCACGACAAGCTTGAAGTCGAGTCCGAGAGGCGCCAATCCATCGAGAAGCGCTTTCCGGGAAAGCCCCAAATCCAGCAGCGCCCCCATGAACATATTTCCCGCCGCCCCCGAGAAGGCATCCAGATGCAGTACTCGCCGTGCCACTTAGGCCTCCCTCAAGCGTCTCCCCGGGGCGTCTGATGCGCCGAGGCGTGCGTCGCTGCTCTCGCTTAGAGCCGGTTGATGAGCGTGGCGACATGCGCCGCGCCGAATCCGTTGTCGATGTTCACCGTGGTGACGTTCGAGGCACAACTCGTCAACATCCCCATCAGCGCCGCCATGCCCCCCATCGCGACGCCATATCCAACGCTCGTCGGAACTGCGATGACGGGCTTATCCACAAGCCCGCCGACAACGGAAGGCAAAGCGCCCTCCATCCCCGCAACCACGATCAAAACCCGCGCGGAACGCAGCAAGTCAAGCGAGGCCAAAAGGCGATGCAGCCCCGCCACACCGACGTCTTGCAAGAGTTCGACTTTGTTCCCGAAACGCTGCGCGACTTTTTGCGCCTCCGCGGCCACGGGGAAATCAGCGCTGCCCGCGGAGACGATCAGAATCGTTCCCTTGCCCTGGACCGGGACTTCCTCCGCCCCCAGATAGAGCACACGGGAAGCTTCGTCGTAGCAGGACTCAGGAAGTGCCGCGCAAATGGCCGTCGCCTTCTCTGCTGAAACCCGGGTTGCGAGTACTTCCTGCCCGACGCCTCGAAGCGCGCGCGCGCCGTCAATAATCTGCTCGGCGGTTTTGGATTCGCCGTAGATGACTTCGGGGATGCCCTGCCGCACGGCGCGATGGGTATCGATGCGCGCTTGCCCCGTATCCAGATAAGGCAGCTGCGAAAGTTGGTCGACGGCTCCGTCGACACCGACTTCTCCGGTGCGAACGGACTCCAATAGATCTTTCAGACGATTTGAATCCAAGCGAGCTTTCTCCACCTCGCGGGCGGTCGGCAATCCGTCCCCCGCGCGCGGTAGCGTATCAAACCCGAACCTGTTCTGGATGGCGAGCGGAGCGAAGCCCCTAGAACCGCGTCGGAACCAAGATCAAACGGCCGCAAATCGTGTGCGCAGGGTCGAAGAGCTCGGATTCGATGCGCACGCAGTCCGGCCCGACGGCCTCGGTCACAAAGGTCCGAAACGCTTCCTCCACATCCTGCATGACGAGCGTCGGTACCGACGGTAAAAGGCGCTCTCCCAGCGTATCCGCCACGGCTGAAGCCACATGAGAGGCCAGAATATTGCCCACCTCTTTCAGCGCACTCTCCGCCATCTCCGGGTCGAGTGGGCCGGCCTCCACCTTCATCAGGCGACGCGCCAGATGCGTCATCGTAGACTCGGAAAAGAGAATCCCGATCAGAGCATCAAGGCAGCCTTCCAGCTGAAAGAACACGCCGCCCGCCGTCGAAACCGCACAGGCTCCGGGACTCACGAAAGGCTCTCCAGTTCGTAAAGTCGGCACCGAGGTCCAGAGCGTCGTCCCCACCATCTGCGCGAATGCATCCGCCGCATGCCCAGCGCCGATATTGGCGAGCTCCGTCACGCGGTCGAGGGCGATCTTTTCAGCCTCGCTGATTCCCGCCCCATTCGGGTCGCCTTGATTTGAAGGATTCCGGATCATCGCCCTACACCAAATGGTTCAGATCAAGAAGGAATACAGGGCTGCCGTCTTCGAGCACGGTGAGGCCTGCCAAAATACGCACGGAGGTCAGTAGATCCGGAACGGGCTTAACGTAGATCTCTTGCTGCCCCTCAAAGCGGTCGACCCGGAGCGCGACCCGTTCTCCGCGCACATCGGTGAGCACAATGGGGACGCCGCCGCCCTCCCCTTCGCTCACCTCGATGCGAAGCTGATTCGCAAGGGTCAAAACCGGCAAGGGCTCATCGTCCACCAAGACGAAGGACTCCCCCGCCGCTTCCTCGATCGCATCCGCCGAGACTTCGAGAATGCGCTCGACCTTGGCGATCGGAATCGCCACACGCTCCTCGGCGATGCCCGCCAGTAAGACCCGCTGCACTGCTGCGGTAATGGGTACGTAGAGAAGTGTCGTCG
Organism: Myxococcota bacterium; assembly: GCA_045106235.1. Lineage (GTDB taxonomy): Bacteria > Myxococcota_A > UBA9160 > UBA9160 > UBA4427 > UBA4427. The sequence goes on along the minus strand of JBGCEJ010000004.1, from coordinate 176,282 downwards.
TGCCCCGGCCATGCTCGGTTCGCAGCTCGACGTCCCCGCCGAGGCTTTCAATCGTCGCCTTCACGGCATCCATCCCGACGCCGCGACCCGAAACCTCGGAAACAGATTGCGCCGTCGAGAGGCCCGCATGAAAAATGAATCCGACCACTTCTTCGGGAGGCAGATCATCGATCAGATCCGGATGGATCAGGCCCGCATCGAGTGCCCGACGCGCAACGGATGCAAGGTCGATCCCCTTCCCATCGTCGGCAATCTCAATCACGATTGAGTCCTTCTGCCGACGCGCCTCCACGCGCAGATGCCCCACCTCAGGCTTGCCCGCCGCCCGACGCTCTTCCGGGGACTCGATGCCGTGGTCCACAGCGTTCCGAACGATATGAAGCAGCGGCTCTCCGAGCCGGTCAAGAATCGAACGGTCCAGTTCGAGTTCGGCGCCGATAATCTCCACTTCGACGCGCTTACCCAGCTTCTCAGCAACCTGTCGCGCCGTGCGCGGTAGATTATCCGTCACCCGAACCAGGGGCGCCGTGCGCAGCTCCAGGACCCGGCGTTGCAATTCCGCGACGCGCCGATCGACGCGGTCGAAACCGTCCGCTACTTCGGGATCCTGCGCATACCGCGCGACCCCGGTGCGAAGCTGGCTGGAGCTGAGAATCACCTCGCCCACAGCAGAGAGGAAGCGGTCCAAGGTATCCGTCCGCACCCGCACGGTCGGATTCAGGGGCGCGGGTCCAGCAATCGGCGCAGCGGGCCGTACCGCCGGCCCGGCGCTCACCGGTTCCGACGCAACGCCCGACGCAGAAGCATCGGGCTCTAGCTGCGTACTTTTTTTGGTTCGCCCCCCACCGGTTCAGGCGCGAGGGCAGCCGCCGACTCAACCTCAGAGCCGGGCGCGGGGACCGGCCCAGACTCTGGAATTTCCGCCAGCGCCGCGAGCAGGCTCTCCTCCGCGGGCGCGGGTTCCTGTTCGCTCCCCACGGCTTCCACCATCGCCTCGAGCGCCTCGAGTGCGCGGAAGAGCAAAGCGAGCTCATCCTGGCTCCGCACACATCCCGCCGTGCGCACATGCTCCATGCGGTCTTCCATTTTATGGGAAAGATCCGCAACGGAGTCATAGCCGAGCGATGCCGCCATCGACTTAATCGAATGCGCCATCCGGAAGATGGTATCGATCGCCTCCACACTCCCCAGCTCTTTTTCAAGCTGGAGCAGCGAATGGCTGATCTCTCCGAGGTGGTCTGCTGCCTCCTCGAGAAAGATCCGTCGATATTTGGCCATATCCAGGCCCATCGTTAGTCGCTCTTCTCGACGACCTTCGCGAGGGTCGCAACGACGCTGTCGGGCTTGAAGGGCTTCACGATGAAGTCCTTGGCCCCTGCCTGCAGCGCTTCCATCACGAGGGTCTCTTGGCCCAGCGCGCTGCACATCACGACGGTTGCGCCGGGATGTTCAGCCAGAATCGCCTTCACCGCGTCGATCCCCGATCGCTTCGGCATCACGATATCCATCGTCACGAGATCCGGTGAGAGTTCGTTGTAGAGCTCCACCGCCTCGATGCCGTTTGTCGCCTCGCCGACCACTTCGTGGCCTTCCGGCTCAATGATCTCGCGAATCATCTGACGCATAAAGGATGCATCGTCCGCAATCAGTACTCGTGCCATTTTTCTCCCCCGAATCGGGCGCGTCCAAACTTAAGACGTCGCGCCCTCAATCACTTCCCCACCCCGCGCCACCACGGTCGCCGGATTAAGGATGTGAACGATTTGACCGTCAACCGGCCGCCTTTCGATGACTAGGCCTGCGCCTGGAGCGGCATTCACCCGCCCGCTGCCATCGACTAATCCAACAACGCGGTCCACCGGCATACCCAAAAGGGCATGACTTCCCGGCTTCCCCGCGATCACAAGTACTTGTTCCTGGGCGTATCCGACCGTCGTCGCGGCGCCAAAGGGCGTTGCCCCCGCCTCATCTCGCCCGCCGCCTAACAGAAGCTCCGTCGCCACGAGAGGCAGAGCCTCGCCGTGCCAGTTCATCACGCCCCCGACCGGAAGCGAAAGCGACGGCACGCTCGTCACGCGATCCTTCTCCGCGACTTCAACCACCCAGTCAATCGGAACGGCATAACGCACGTCCTCAAAAAGGAACATCAGGAGACGATCTTCGTCCACCATCGGCGCAAGCACAGCACTCATGCCCAGTTCGCCTCATCCGAGCCCAAAGAGCCCTCTTCACTGCCCGCAGCCGGCACGTCATTCTGCGCAATCTCAGGCTCAGCAGCCGGCGCAGCAGGTGAAGAAGCAAGCCCGTCAGCATGAACACGCGAGGGCGCTTCATTCGAAGTCCGAGCCGCGTTCAGATTCAGATCCGTAGACGTTCGCCCCTCCGATATTGTCCGGTTCGGCATGGGCGGCGTCACCGCAGCAACGGACGGCGACTGCGTTCGGAAGAATGTGAGTGCACTCTCCAGTTCACGCACGAGACCGCTCACCGCACTCGCAGAGCTAAAGATCTCTTGCATCGTCAGACCCTGGGCATCCATCGTCGCGTTCAGTTCAGCGACGCTGCGCCCATTGCCATCGGCGACCTTGGCAATGTCTTCAATGGCCTCGACCATGCTCTGGGCATTCAGCGAGTGTCCGTCCGCGCCGTGAAAGATCTCTTCCGATCGCGTGGCCGCCTCGGAGACGGCCTTGCTGATCTGTGCCAGCGCGTTGGCGATCAGATTCACGTCTTCGCGCCCTTCCCCGATCACCTGGCTCGATTGGCGCATTTCGTCCGCCACCATCGCGGTATCCGCCTGGATCTCGTGCATCAACTGGCTGATCTCGTCGGCGCTGCGTCCCGCACTTTCGGAGAGCTTCCGAATTTCATCCGCCACCACGGAAAAGCCGCGCCCCGCTTCGCCCGCTCGGGCCGCTTCGATGGAAGCGTTCAGCGAAAGCAGATTTGTGCGATGGGCGACGGACGTAATGATCTCGGTAATCTGATGAACGTGCCGCGTCTTGGCTTCAAGCTCGAAGACCTTGCCGCTCGTTCCTTCGGCCCGTTCGAAGACCGCTTTCATCTTTTCGATCGCGAGGCGCGCGACTTCAACGCCCGTGCCCGCTTTCTGATTCGCCTCGGCGGCAAAGCCGAATGCTTCTCGCGCACGCCCCGCATTGAGATCAATCTCGCTTGAGATCTCCCCCATGCGATGAGAAGCTTGCCCGAGGAGTTCCTGTTCCTGCGAAACACCGCTCGCGACGAGGGACACCGTACTCGCGATCCCGTCGCTGCTGCGGCGCAGACTCTCCAGCGCACCGTCGAGACCCGTGGTTGAAGTCGCCACCGAATGAGAAGTGGCTTGAACCCGTGAAACAAGATGACGGAGTTCGTCCAGCATGCCCGCCAGGCTCTCGGCGAGATCATCCATTTCGTCGGTGAGTCCCGTCGCGCTGCGCTGGGTAATCTCGGCGCTCAGATCTCCCCTGCGAATGCGTTCGGTGACGCGGCCCAGTTCAGCGAACTTGGTGCCAAACATCCGAGACAAGAGCGCACCAATGATGCCTCCGAGCCCGAGCGCAACTGCGGGAAGTCCCCACTGCGCAAACTCAATATCGAGACTGCGCGCCAGGCCGGGAACGGCTGACGTCGCCCCCGCAACCACGAGGGAACCAATGACGAATTTTCCAGTGAGTGAAAGTCGCACCTAGGGTGTATCGGCCCTCCCGCAGCTGGGCTTGACCGGCAGGAAGCCTCAAATCCGCAAAGAAAACCTCAGAAATGATGCCGGCTCGCCGCGATCGGCAGGCCCTGGATGCCCTCTTCTTCAACCACCTCGCCGATCCGAGTCACCGAAACCCCCAGTCGGCGCGCCAGCGTCGAAATTTTCGGGAATCCGCCCCCTGCCGCAGCTCCAGGAGCCCCCTTGCGCGAGTTCCTGCGAGGCCGAAGGGCAAAAAGGAGCTCATAGTCCTCGCCGCCGCGGGTTTGGACCTCAACCGGATCGAGGCCCAATCCTTCGCAACCCTGGGAAAAGCCTCTGGGGGCGGGTAAGCGGCGCGCTTCGATGGCGGCCCCAAAGCCGGAATCCCCAAGGAGTTGGCCGAGATCCGTCGCGAGTCCGTCCGAAAGATCGATGCAACCGGCGGCTTCAGGCATGCGCGCGAGCGCCTGCCCCGCCTCGAGCCGAGCGGCCGGTACATAACGAAGCGGCGTCTGCCCCGCGTCCGCCTCGAGCCGGGCCAGCGCGCCGCGCCCCAGCGTCCCGGTCACGTAGAGTCCGTCGCCCGGCCGAACCTGACCCCGCCGAAGCGCCTTGCCCTGGGCGCAGCGCCCGATCACCGTCACATGCACACTGCATTTTTCCGCCCGGGATAGATTCCCGCCCACAAGCGGACACGCATAACGCTTCGCCTCTTCGACGAAGCCGCCAACCAGCGCATCGAAATCGGCCAATTCCATCTCGGGAGGGGCACAAAGACTCATCAAGAGACCGACCGGGGTGGCGCCCATCGCAGCGAGGTCCGAAATGTTCACGATCGCCGCACGGCGGCCTACGCGGCGGGGCCCCTCACGCTCGAAGAGGAAATGAACGCCCTCGACCTGGGCATCCGTTGAAACGACAAGCTCTTCGCCCGCGCGCGTCTTCAGAAGAGCGGCATCGTCCCCAATCGCGAGCGACCAGCGCTTCTCAGTGGGATGCCCTGCACGCCGCGCGATACGGGCGATGAGAGCGCTCTCTCCAAGATCAGCAAGGGTGCGACGGGGACGGGAATGAGGGCGGGCCATGGCGAGAGCCTAGAGCGATCCACCCGGCCGAGCCATCACGGCTGAGCGTTTCCTCCGACCCTCCAATCCGCCGATCGTCCGGGGCATCCCCGGCGAGACGCGACGCGAGGCGGGAAGAACGCTTAGTCTTCGTCGCGGGGGGCCGCATGCGCGGGCGCCCCGGCACTTGCGCCGGCGCTGCGCGCGCGGCGGGCCTTCTTCGGCTTCCAGGAAAGCGGCTCGACCAGAACAGCGTCGAGGACTTCCCGCATATGTCGCACGGGAATGAATTCGATGCGCTTCTTGAGTTCCTTCGGAATCTCGCGCAGATCCCCAACATTGCTCTCGGGGATAATGATTGTCTTGATGCCCGATCGCAGCGCGGCCAGCGCCTTCTCGCGCACGCCGCCCACCGGAAGAACTCGACCCCGAAGCGTCACTTCGCCCGTCATCGCCACATCCGAGCGAACCGGAATATCCGTCACCAACGAGGCGATCGCCGTCGCAATCGCGACCCCCGCAGAAGGACCATCTTTCGGCGTCGCGCCGGCGGGAACATGGAGATGAACCTGCTGCCGTGCGAATTCGCGCTCCGAACCGCCGATCTCGGACAAGATCGAGCGCACGTAGGAATGCGCGGTCTGGCCACTTTCCTTCATCACGTCGCCGAGCTGCCCCGTCAAGATGAGGCCCCGCCCCTGAGAAAGATTCGCTTCCAAGGAAAGCACTTCGCCGCCGCCTTCGGTCCAGGCCAGCCCATTCACGAGGCCAACTTCCGGCTCCGTTGAGGCATTTTCCTGGCGATAGGGCGGTGGCCCAAGCAGCTTATCGAGGCTCTTCGTATTGATGACGGCCTTGCTTTCGTCACCCTCCGCACGCCTTCGAGCGACTTTGCGACAAATCGCAGCGACCTGGCGTTCGAGGTTACGAACACCCGCCTCGTAGGTGTATTCCGAAGAAATCGAGCTCACCGCGTTGCGGGTCCAGCTCACCTGTTCCGGCGTCATCCCATGTTCTTCGATCTGGCGCGGGATCAAGAAATTCGTCGCGATCTCGCACTTCTCTTCCGGCGTGTAGCCCGAGAGTCGCACGATCTCCATTCGATCACGGAGCGGCGCGGGAATCGGTTCGAGCATATTCGCGGTGGCGATGAAGAGCACCTTCGAGAGATCGAAGGGCGTGTTCAGGAAGTGATCGCTGAAGTCTTTATTCTGTTCGGGATCAAGAACTTCCAGCAGCGCCGCCGAAGGATCGCCCCGGAAATCAGCACCGAGCTTGTCGAGTTCGTCGAGCATCATGACAGGGTTCGTCGTGCCCGCCTGCTTCAGCCCCTGAATAATCCGACCGGGCATCGCGCCCACGTAGGTCCGCCGATGTCCGCGGATCTCCGCTTCGTCGCGCACGCCGCCGAGAGAAACCCGAACGAACTCACGGCCCATCGCGCGCGCAATCGAGCGACCAAGAGAGGTCTTGCCGACGCCGGGCGGGCCCGCGAAACACAGAATCGGGCCACGTGAATCCGAGCGAAGCTTGCGCACGCCGAGAAATTCGAGGATCCGGTCCTTCACAATCGAAAGATGAGCGTGGTCGCGGTCGAGAATCGCGCGTGCCTCGTCGAGGCCAAGGCGATCCGGGGAACATCGATCCCAGGGAAGCTCAACCACCCAGTCGAGGTAGTTCCGAACAACCTGCGCTTCCGGGCCATCGGGATGCATCCGCTCAAGGCGGCGAAGCTGACGCACCGCTTCTTCCCGAGCCTCATCCGGCAGGCTGGCCTCTTCGACCTTCATCCGGTACTCGTCAAACTCGTCCGAGCGCGGGTCCACCTCGCCCAGCTCCGACTGGATCGCGCGCAACTGCTCTCGCAGGAAGGCTTCGCGATGGTCGCGGGAAAGATCGTCCGGCGCCGAAGGCGGCACCGGCTGAAAGTCGGCGGCGAGAGTGGAGGCCTCGAGCTCGCGCTTCAGGAGCGCGTCGACCTTGCGAAGGCGCGCGAGGGCATCTTCGATCTCAAGGACTTCCTGGGCTTCTTCAAGTCGCAGGCGAAGGTTCGAGGCAACGAGGTCCGCGAGTCGACCGGGACTCTGGACATTCGTCGTAATCGCCAGAACTTCAGGCGGGAGATTTTTGAGCGGCAGGAGTTCTTCGACGCGCGTGCGTACTGCCCGAGTGAGGGCCTCGCCTTCCACGGTCCACTCGTCCGCACTCTCGTCCGCGGAACCAAAAGCGGATGCACGCACCCAGGTGCTCTCGCGTTCTTCGATGACGGATTCGATGCGCGCCTTGCCGAGGCCCTGAACGAGGACCTTCAGTCGGCCGTCCGACATGCGCATGCTGCGCATGACCATGGCGACGGTTCCGACGCGGTAGAGATCATCGGGATCCGGCTCTGCGGTTTCCGGATTGCGCTGTGCCGTCAGCAGAACGAGTCGATCACCCGCGAGCGCTTCCTCGATCGCCGCAATGGATCGTTCCCGCGTGATAAAAAGCGGGAGCACCATATACGGGAAGACCACAAACTCGCGCAGCGCGAGGACGGGGAGTTCTTCCGGAAGTTCGTTGGCCGAGTGCTTCATGTCCATAGAGACATTAACGGTCGGCAAAGAGGCGACTTTAGATACGTGAGGCCTTCAGGCGTTGCGAATTGAAATGTCGGGAAATCGGCAATTCAAGTGCAAGATCAAGCGACACAGAACAGTAATGTGCAAGAGTCCGACTCAATCCAGCGACTCGAAACGTCCCCTTGAAACCCCAAGTAGGAAGGGCCGCCGCCGCGCATTCCCACTCGAACGCATCGTGAGCGTTCCTGTTGCACCCGGGTACGCGCGCGTATCGAGCAGGCCCGAACGAATACTCTCCCGATCACGAAAGCCCGTCGCCATCTGGACGAAAACAAGGTTCGCCGCGTCGAAGGCCTGGGCCGCGTAGGCATCAGGCGTTTCCCCGTACATCTGGGTAAAAGCCCCGACAAACTCCGAGACCACCGAAACATCACTCTCGGCGTAGAAGGCTGTGCTGATGACGGAACCCGATACGTGATGTCTCGCCACGCGAAGAAGTTCTTCGTCCACCCAGTCGCTGGATCCCAGCAGGCGAATTCCTTTCACTTCATGAAAAGCGAGGGCGGGCGCGATCATCGCAACGGAATCCGCTCCGTCCGGAATGAAGAGCACATCGAAATCCACGACGGGCGGAAGCGGGACCAGCTCAGGCCCGATCAGCGAGTAGGCCGCCTTTCGAACCAAAGCTTGCTCTTGCGGCTTCAAGACTCGAATCGCCCGAAGCAATCCGTCTCGTTCTCGAAGCGCCTTGCGCTCCCAGTTCGTAAGGAAGCGGTAGCCGATCATGTCGCGAACGGGTCCCGAGAAATCCGTTGAGGCAGGGTCGTAGCTCGACGCCGCCACCATCTGGCCGCCGCGCGCGACGACCGCGTCCCAGTAGAGCTTCCGCATGCCGCGCCCGTAGCGCGACTCCGGGTAGAGCACGGCGAAAGTTTGCGCGCCCAGTTCGTTGAACGCATGCTCGACGAGCACTTCCACTTCATCGCCGGGCGTGGTGCGCGTGCGGAAAACCTGAGGACGTCCCTCGGAGAGCGCCTCCCGCGTCGACAGCGTGACCAGGGGCACGCCCTGCCCTTCTGCTGCATCCGCTGCCGCGAGTGACTCGTCGCTAAAGATCGGACCGACGATCGCCATCACGCTCGGATCCGACGCCAATTCGCGCACCGCCGCGGCTGCGGTCGCCGGGTCGCCTTCGGAATCCCGCACAACGATCCGAATCGCTTTGCCGTCGCTTCCTGCTCCACCCGCTCCGGCGTCGCCACTAAACACGTTGGATGCGAGCAAGATCCCGCGAAGGCTCTGTTCGCCGTAATCCGCAAAACTCCCGCTGAGCGGAAGGACGACACCCACCGTTCCCCGCGCGCCCGCCGTGCTGGGGCGGATGCTGTCTGCAATTTGCCGAAGCGGCGGAAGCTCGGCATCGGAACTCGATGCGGCAACGCGCGATGCAAGCCGGCGCTGTAAAAGATCGTAGGCTTCGTATTCCGCATCGGTCTTAAGCAGCGACTCCGTCCGCCCAAGCCGTTTCGCCGCCAGGTCAAATTGCCCCGCATCCAGGGCCCGGCGGCTGAGTTCAAGACCCACCTGGGCGGCGGGCGAGCGACCGCGAAGGCCTCGCATCATTTCTTCGAGCTCGGGCGTCGCCGCGGAGGCGATCAAACCCTGCAGATCATTTTCCACCGCATCGAGCCGGCGCTGCAACGTCGCCACCGAAGCGACGGGCGCAGCGTCGCGCCCCCCAGCAAGACCGCCGCGGCTGATCTCGCTGCGCAGCGTATCGCGAAGCATCGAAAGGTACTTGAAGCGCTCGACCGGCGTCTGTGCGAGGGCGACGCGAAGGCGAAGCGCGGACATGCGCTGCGAATCAGAGAGATCACCCAGGTCGAGCGCGGCCAACGTTTCCCGCGCTTCACGGCGATCGTTTCGGGCGTAGTTCGCCTCCGCCAATTGCAGTCGCACGGAAGGGATCCGGTCACTCGTCGGATGCTCGCTGATCACCCGCCCGAGAAGCCTGCGCCCTTCTTCGTTTCGCCCCTCAGCGAAAGCCACCTGCGCCAGGTTCTCAAGCGCCTCTCCCGCCAGCAGGCTGCGGGGATACGTCTCCAAGAACGCCTCGAGGCCCGCGCGCGCGGCACGGGGGTCCGCAGTCCGTCGCGACAACGCGGCATCAAAAAGCGACTGCTCTTCCAGGGGCACGCTCGGCGTCGACATCAACCCGGGCAGCGCGCAGCCGCTCAGGGAAAGAAGAAGGAGCATGACAAGCAAAGCCGCAGTGCGAGCGGCCAAGGACCAAGCCGACCCAGAGCGCGCGCTCCGACCTTGGGCAGCTTCAGCTGCATCGACTGCTACGTCGGCTGCTTCATTGGCCGCTTCGTTGGCCGCTTCAACGGCTGTTTCCCCAGCTTCGGCTGCGCAGAATACTCGTGTCATCGACCCCATCCCCCAGATGACGATCCCAAACGGATCGGCGCGCCCATTCTAGTGCCGAAGGCGAGCTCTTCCAAGTTTCGCGAGGGGCTGCGGGCCTTGTTCAGAATGACCCGAAATCAAATTCTCAATCGAAGAAATTTCGCAGCTTGTCGACGAAGCCCTGGGTCGTGGGCGAAACCTCATGCCCCGATTGATCCGCAAACTCTTCCAGCAGTTCTCGCTGGCGTCCGTTGAGCTTCGTCGGGACCTCGACGAAAACGCGCACGTAGAGATCACCGCGCATCTTCATCAGCTGCTCTTTCTCAAGCCGGGGTTGCAAGGGGGGAAGCCCCTTCCCTTTCAAGCGGAGAACGCGCCCTGACTGCGTGCCTTCGGGAATTTGGAGCTGCACCTTGCCGTCCAAGGTGGGGACCTCAACCTCCGCGCCAAGTGCCGCCTGCACGAACGCCACCGGCACTTCGATGTGGAGATCCGTCGCGTCCCGCTCGAAAAGATCATGCTCTCGCATCACCATCACGACATAGAGGTCGCCCGACTCGCCGCCGGCGATGCCTGCCTCGCCTTCGCCCGAGACCCGCAGCCGCGCACCATCTTCAACGCCCGGCGGAACCTTTACCTGAATCGTCTGCTGCCCTTCGACCCGACCCGCGCCGCGGCAATTCGAACAGGGATTATCAATGACTTCCCCCGCTCCGCCGCAGGCATCACAGGGGCGGTTCACCCGGAAAAAGCCCTGCTGAAAAACGAGCTGCCCCGTCCCTTCACAGCGCCCGCAGCGCGCGGGCTTCGAGCCCTCGGAGGCGCCGGAGCCCGAACAGGGTTCGCATTTTTGCATCTTCGGAATGCGCAGGCTCGGCTCACAACCATTCAGAACGTCGTCGAGACCCACCTCGAGGTTGTACCGGAGATCAGCGCCACGCTGGCCGCGCCCGCGCCGACTCCCGCCGCGACCGCCGCCGCCGCCAAAAATATCGCCGAAGAGATCGTTGAAGAGATCGCCGAAATTGCCCAGATCGCCGAAGTCGCCGCCGGGATGGCCGCCACCAGGGCCTCCCATGCCCGCGTGGCCGAACTGGTCGTATCGGGCCCGCTTGTCGGTATCCGAGAGCACCGCATAGGCCTCGGAGACGAGCTTGAAGCGCTCCTCCGCCGCGGGATCGTCGGGGTTGCGATCGGGATGACATTCCAGAGCGAGCTTTCGGTACGCCTTCTTCAGCTCACCTTCGCTCACGCCTCGGTCGACGCCGAGCACCTCGTAGTAATCCTGCTTGCTCACCCTCGGCCTCTCCCTCATACCCGCTGGGGATGGATCCGCTTCCCAAGGAACGATCCAGCCCACGAAAACCGCGCGCGCCCCAAAAGAAAAGCCCCGAACCGAAACGGCCGGGGCAGATTCCCTGCGGGCGGCGACCGCGCAACTCTCGTCACGCTGCCCCCAATGTCAACGGGCGCCGCTGATTATTCTTCGTCGCCCTCTTCTTCGAGGTCGTCTGCGCCGCCGAGCGCGGCGTAGAGCTTCTCCGTCAGCCCGTAGCTCAGGCGAGAGAGCTCCTCGATGGCCGCCTCGAGCGCCTCGGGGTCTTCTCCGCCCACGAGGGCGTTCGTTTTCTCGATCTGGGTCGAGATCTGCGAAGCGTCGGTCGAATCCACATCTTCTGCGAATTCCTCCAGCGTCTTCGTCGCGGAGTACATCAGACCGTCCGCCTTATTCCGAAGATCGATCAGAGAGCGCAGGGCCTTATCCGCGATCGCATTTCCTTCCGCTTCGCTGACCAGCCGCTCCACTTCATCTTCGGAAAGGCCGCTGGATGCGGTGACTTCGATCGTCTGGCTCTTGCCCGTCCCGAGATCCTTCGCCGAGACGCTGACCACACCGTCCGTGTCGATCACGAAGGTGACCTCAATCTGGGGCACGCCACGGGGTGCCGGCGGAATGCCGATCAGCTCGAATCGGCCGAGGGTCATATTGTCCTCAGCCATTTCGCGCTCGCCCTGCAGGACGTGAATGCGCACGACATCCTGATGATCTTCCGTCGTCGAGAAAACCTGGCTCTTTGAACATGGGATCGTGGTGTTCTTGTCAAGAATCTTCGTCGCAACACCACCCTGGGTTTCAACACCCAGAGAAAGCGGCGTGACATCGAGAAGCAGAACTTCTTCCACTTCCCCCGTCAACACACCGCCCTGAATCGCGGCGCCCGCCGCAACCACCTCATCCGGGTTAACGCCCTTCATCGGGGGCTTGCCGAAAATCTCTTCGACCTTCTGCTGAACGAGCGGCATGCGCGTCATACCGCCGACTAACACGACATGATCGATTTCGCTTGCCGCGAGGCCCGCGTCCTCGAGTGCCGTACGGCATGGTCCTTCGAGCCGCCCAACCATATCGCTGACCAGGGTCTCGAGTTCCGTCCGCGTCATCGTGTGCACGAGATGCTTCGGTCCCTCGTCGTCCGCACAGATGAAGGGCAGATTGATATCCGTCTCGTTCGCAGAGGAGAGTTCCTGCTTCGCGCGCTCAGCCGCTTCTTTGAGGCGCTGCAGGGCCATCGGATCTTCCCGCAGATCCGACCCGTTCTCCTTCTCGAACATATGAGAGAGCGCCCCGACGATCACATTGTCGAAGTCCTCACCACCGAGGAAGGTGTCGCCATTCGTGCTCAGCACCTGGAATACGCCGTCTCCAAGCTCGAGGATCGAAACATCGAAGGTCCCGCCGCCGAGGTCGAAAACCGCGATCTTCTGGTCCTCTTCCTGAGCGATGCCGTAGGAGAGTGCGGCCGCCGTGGGCTCGTTGATGATGCGGAGCACTTCGAGCCCCGCGATCCGGCCGGCCTCTTTCGTGGCCTGGCGCTGGGCATCGTTGAAGTATGCCGGGACCGTAATCACCGCCTGCTCAACGGGCTCCCCGAGAAATTCCATCGCGGTCTCGCGCATTCGCGTGAGCACCATCGCCGCGATTTCCTGCGGCGAGCAGGCCTCGCCGTTAATCTCGACCCAGGCGTCTCCATTCTCGGCGGGGACGATCTTAAAGGGGGCAATCTCAGCAAAAGAGACGACTTCATCCGCGTCGGCTTTGCGACCAAGAAGGCGCTTGCAGGCGAAGATCGTTCGGTCGGGATTCGTGACCGCCTGACGTTTCGCGATCTGACCGACGAGCTTCTCGCCACTCTCGGTATAGGCGACCATCGACGGCGTCGTGCGCGCGCCTTCCGAATTCGCGATCACCTCTGCCGCCTGGTCGCCTGTCATGACCGCCACGCAGCTATTCGTGGTGCCAAGATCGATCCCGATGACCTTGCTCATATTGGGCCCCCGCCTCTTCCTCTTCGCCACCGACCCCTCAGACCGTGTGGTGAGGAAGCGGTGCCCTATTCGTCGGTCGCCGAGCCACCCTCTTCGGGCGTGAGTTCTCGGGCGACCAAGACTCGCGACGGACGCAACATCCGATCGTGAATCACATAACCTTTTTGCTGTTTCTTGAGCACAGTATTCGGCGTAACATCTCCGTTCGGGATCTGTCCCATCGCTTCATGCACTGCCGGATCAAAGGGTCTCCCCTCCGCCTCGATTTCCGAGACCGCGTGTTTAGCCATCGCCCCGAGAACCTCTCGGTGCACCAGCTCCACGCCGTCCAGGATTCCCTTGGCTTCCGCTCCGGCAGTTTGCGCCCCATGCTCCAAGGCACGTTCTAGATTATCGACCGCCGAAAGAAGATCCTTGACGAGATTCTGGTGCCCAAACTTCAGGCTCTCCTGTTTCTCCTTCAAAGAGCGACGCCGGAAATTCTCGAATTCCGCCTGGAGTCGAAGAAACTGCTGATTCTGCTCTTCGAATTCCTTGGATTTCTCCTCGTGATGGCTCTTGAGGTCCTGGAGCTCCGCAGAGAGCATCTCGATCGTCAATTTGTCCGGTGAGGCGTCATCCGCAGCCGCAGCCGCTTCATGGGCCACCGCGGCACCGTCTTCGTCGACGGCCTCCGTGGCTTCGCGCAGCGCCTCTTCCATTTCATTGCTCGCAGGGATTTTGGGCCCCTTCGGCTCACCGTTTTCGTTCATTTCGTCTTCAGGTGAATTGCTCATCTCGAAATCGTCCAAACCTCGTGCGCATTCAGGGCGACCCTCAGGTCGCGGCTATTGCTTGCCATCGTTTTCATCGGCCAGACCGCTTTAGGCCTGCAGTTTTCTCGTCATCAACTCGGAGCAGTAGCGCACCAGCGGAATTACTTTCCCATAATCCATCCGCTGAGGCCCGATCACCCCAAGCACGCCCAATGCTTCATCCCCGTCGATTCCTTCGCTCTCGCCGCCGAAACCGACCGCAAGCCCAACCGCACTCTCGCCGTCGCCCCCACCCGCTCCGCCGCCCATCCCGTAGGGCACAGCAACCAAGGCGCAGCCCCGCAGTGAAGGCTCCCCGAGTTCCGCTCCGAGTGAAATCGAAAGATCCACCTGAGCCCCGGGTTGATCGCTTCGCGCGATTTGTCGCAAAAGCGCCAAGAGCTGCTGATTCGTCTCCAAAGCGGAAAAGAGACCTCGAATCCGCTCCGGGTCCGCAAATTCCGGTTGGTCGAGCAGCGCAAGCCGGGTTGCGATGACCAAATCGTCGTCCCCGAAGTCCCCTTGGCAAGCCGCCAGCCCGAGCATCCACGCTCGGCGCATCAGATCATCCGCTTCATGGCGCAGCCGCGACTGTTCTCCCTCGAGAAGCCGCCGCAGGCCGATCAGCGTTCGCCCCGCCACCCGCTCGGCCAGCAAAGCCCCGACCCGCTCAAGCTCGCGCTGAGGCATCGGCTCGGGCTGCGCAACGATGCGCTGGATCACGGCGCCGCTTTCCGCAACCAGGACCGCGAGGACACGCTCACTGCTCACAGGGACAAGATGAACGCTGCGGAGCCGAAGTCGCTCCACTCGGGGTGCCACAACGAAGCCAAGCTGGCGCGTATGGTCCGACAGAATCTGAGAGGTTTGGCGGGGCGTCTCGGTCGCATCCACGCCTTCCAAGGCCCGGTCGAGTAGACGCTGGTGGTGAGGCCCCAGGTCAGGAAGCTCAAGAAGGTTCTCGATAAAGAGGCTAAGCCCTCGTTCTGTAGGCACTCGCCCTGAGGACGCATGCGCTTTCGCGACGAGGCCTGCCTCCTGGAGTTCGGCGAGGGTACTCCGGACGCTGGCCGAGGAGATCCGCGCCGGAATCAGGTCAGCGAGAGCTTGGGAAGCGACCGGCTGAGCTTGCCCGACATAGGCGGCGACGAGCGCGCGAAGCACCATGGCTTCACGCTCGCTGAGCTCCTCGGCTCCCGGCTCGACTTCAGGATGCGCGCTGCGAATCCGTGCTCGAACAGAATTGGCCTTCGCGGATCGCCCTGTGGGCGGAATGCCTGTCATAAAAACCCCAATGCTCCCGGTCCCTAGGGATACCCCTGCCCCGCAGGAGCGTCAAATCTCAGCCCGCGGCACTCCCATCATGTCCCCCGGAAACGAAGAGTGCCGCCACACTATCGGCGACCAGTCTCCCTTCCGACGACAATCGCAAATCGAGCGCGCGGCCTTGTTTTCCGCCCTGCTCCTCCGCTTGCGCGGATTCCTCGAGCAGCCAACCCGCGGCAAGCGCCTGCTCAATTTCCGCGTCAAAAAAGGCACGAGGCGGCCCGCCGAACTCCGCCGCGAATCCCGCCGCCCCGAGACCTTCCCTCTGCCGCAATCCAAGAAACACGGCTTCCCCCCGCGCCGTTTCGGCAGAAAGGGCCTCGATCTCCCCCGCCCCGGCCGCGTCGAAATCCATCTGCGAAAGCCAAGCCTCGAGGCTCCGCGCATTCGCCCGACGGGCACCATGCGGATGTTCCGCGCAGCGCGCCTCGGTCGAATGTGCGCCCATCCCCAGTCCCAAAACCGCCTGCCTCTGCCAATAGCGCGCGTTATGCGTCGCCCGCCGCCCAGGCTTCGCATAACTCGAGATTTCATAGCGCTCAAAATCCGCCGCCGAGAGTCTCGATTCGATGCGCTCGATCATCTCTGCCGCCAGATCCTCATCGCAGGCCGCGAGCTGCCCGCGGGCCAACGCCTGACCGAAAGGCGTCTCCGGCTCGAAGGTGAGCTCATAGGTCGAAACGTGCTCCGGCGACCATTTGATCACCTCGTCCAAATCCCGGTCGAGGTCGGCGAGGCTCTGCGCTGGCCCCGCAAAAATCAGGTCGACCGAAAGATTGTCGAAGCCCGCCGCCCGAGCCGCGCGCAGCGTCTCCCTTGCCACGGGCGCCCGATGCGCGCGCCCCAAACGTTTCAGCTGAACATCATCAAAGGATTGGATTCCGATCGAGAGTCGATCAATTCCAGCCGCCCGAAAACCCGGCAGGCGCTCAAGCTCCACCGTGCTCGGATTCAGTTCGAGCGTCGTCTCGACCGCATTCTGCCCGGGGAAAGCTTCCGCTACCGCCCGGATCAACCGCTCCAGGGTCTCAGGCCGGAACAAGGCCGGCGTACCACCCCCGAAATAGACCGTCGCAAGCTCACGCCCGGGGAAATCCCCCTTCCGCGCAGCAAGCTCCCTCAGAATCGCGTCGGCGTACCGCGCCTCTCGTTCAGGAGGCAAGGTCGGCGCGGCCACCACAGCGAAATCGCAGTAGGGGCAGATCCGCTCGCAAAAAGGTAGATGGAGATAGACGCCCACGCGGCCATCGTCGAACTCGGTCATGAACTGAGCCTAGCTCGCTCCGCGGTTAATTCGGGCGGCGGCGGGACGCCTCCGTTACTCTCGCGCAGCTTTGAAGACCCCCTCCTCGACGACTCATCGTGTCCTCCCCAATGGACTGACCCTTCTCCTGCGCGAGAGCCACCGCGCTCCCGTCGTCGAACTCCAGATCTGGGCCGGCGTCGGATCCGCCGACGAACGACCTGGCGAAGAGGGGCTCGCGCATTTCCACGAGCATATGCTCTTCAAAGGGACCGAACGCCGTGCGGTCGGGGAAGTCGCGGGAGACATCGAAGGCCTCGGCGGGCAGATCAATGCCTACACCTCCTTTGACCAGACCGTCTATCACGCGACCTTGCCCTCGGAGGCTTGGCGCGAGGGACTCGACGTCCTGACCGACGCGGTGCGCTTTTCGATCTTCGATGAAGAAGAAGTGAAGCGCGAGCGCGAAGTCGTCCTGGAAGAGATTCGCCGCTCCGACGATACGCCCGGGCATGTGCTCAGCGATCTGGCCTTCGAGGCATGCTATCCGGTTCATCCTTATGGGCAGCCGATTTTGGGACCCGCTGAAAACGTCGCCGGCTTCGAACCCGCGCAGGTCCGCCGTTTTTTCGAGCGTTGGTACACCCCGGACAATCTCATGGTGGTGGCCGTCGGCGATTTCGACGCGAAGGAAGTCGAAGCCGAAGTCGAGCGCCTCTTCGGCGACGCCGTCATAGGCCAGGCAAAACGCGAGCGTGCCACCGAGCCACCTCAGACTGAAATGCGCATCGCGCTGCTCGAACGCGCCTTCGACGGTCACCGCGTCGACCTCTCCTGGCCCGCGTCTCATTTCGAACACCACGACACGACCTACCTCGACCTCCTCGCTTACCTATTAGGCGAATGCGAGTCGAGTCGACTCGTGCGCCGCGTCCGTGAACAAGACGCCCTCGTCGACCGCATCGATGCCGGGGCCTACACACCGCTCGATCGTGGCCTCTTTAGCATCGGGTTCGAAACCGATGGGGCGCGGTTCCTTCCGGCCCTCCAGCGGGTCATCGAAGAAACCGACCGACTCCGCCGCGAGCCCGTCTCCGAGGAAGAGCTCGAACGGGCCCGCATCAACTTCCTGGCCAGCGAACATTTCGAGCGCGAAAGCGTTTCGGGCATCGCCTCCAAACTCGGCAGCTACGAATCCATGGGCGGCGGCTGGGCCCGGGAAGCCGATGCGATTGAGGCCCTACGCAGGGCCACCCCCGCAGACCTGCAGGAGGTGGCGCGTCGCTACCTCGCACCCGAAGGCCTCACCTTTGCCGCCCTGATTCCCGAGGCGAAGAACGCTGCGGATCCCGAAATCAGCGAAGCATCCGTTCGAGAAGCAATTTCGGCGGGCCTCGCGAGCGCCGCGGCGCAGCCCTCCCCGCCCGTCGACGAACCGGAAGCGTCGGACTCGAGCTCGGACGCTCAGCGAGCCGCGGCCTCAGACTCAACGCGCGCAGCCAGCAATCCGCAGATGGATGCCCGACTCCGTTTCGGCCCCATGCGCCCCACCCTCGACGGCGCGGGCGAGCGCTACGACGCGACACTCCCGAATGGACTCCAGGTCCACGTCCTGCGCCGCCCCGAAGTCCCGATCGCTTCGATGCGCCTCGCTTGCCCCGGCGGCCTGTTGTCTGAGACGCCTGAGACCTCGGGCCTCACCCGCTTCACCGCCGCCATGTGGTCCCGAGGCACGCAGCGTCATGATGCCGCCGCTTTTACGCGCGAGGTGGAGGCACTCGCTTCGGATGTGGAAGGCTTCTCGGGTCGCAACTCCATCGGGCTCACCCTCGACTGTCTCTCCGAAACCCTCGAGCCGGCCTTCGACCTCTTTGCCGACGCTCTGCTCGAGCCCCGCTTTGATGCCGAAGAGATCGAACGAGAACGCCGTGAAACGCTGGCGGCCCTCGATCGCCGCGCGGATCGCTTGGGACAGCGCGCCTTTCAGCAGTTCACCCGCACCGAATTCGAAGACCGCGCCTCCGGCATGACGGTCTTGGGCGAGCGCGAAAGCGTCGAAGGTTTGAACGAAGCGGATCTTAGGGCCCATGCCGCGAAACTGATCCGGGCTGACCGAGCCGCGATCGCCGTAGTCGGCGACGTCGAGCCCGAACATGTCGGCGAACTCATCACAAAACGTCTTGCCGGGATGGCCCGCGCCACCTCGCCCTTCGAAATTGTTCAGCCGGCTGCGCGCGGGACCGGGATCGTCGAGCGCGCGCTGCAAAAGGATCGCTCCCAGGCCCATCTGGTTCTCGGATTTCGAGGCGTCACCCTTTCCGATCCCGACCGACATGCCCTCGAGCTGATCTCGCAGCTGCTCGCCGGCCAGGGCGGCCGCCTATTCCTCGAACTCCGCGATCGACAAAGCCTGGCGTACACCGTCTCGGCTTCGAACGTCGAAGGGCTTTGCCCGGGCTATTTCTCGATCTACATCGCAACCGCCCCGGAGAAGATGGACCGGGCCAAGGCGGGCATCCTCGAAGAAGTCGAGCGACTCGTGAGCGAACCTCCGAGCGCCGAAGAACTCGACCGCGCGATTCGCTACGGCACAGGCAGCTTCGCCATCGAGTCCCAGCGCAATCATGGCCATGCGGCGCATCTGGCCCTGGACTCGATCTATGGCCTCGGGCCCGACCACACCCAGGAATACCCGGCAGCGCTCTCGGCGCTGACTCCCGAGGATGTTCTGCGCGTCGCGCAGCGGATCTTCCGACTCGACGCTTACACGCTCAGCGCGGTCCATCCCTAGGCCAAGCGCGGTCTTCGAGGTCTGCGAAGCCGCCCCGCGGCCCGCCAAGCACCAACCGCCAACCGCCAACCAAAAATAAAGAGCCGATCCCAAAAATGCGGAACGCCCCCAGCCGCAATCGCGTCTGGGGGCGTTCGGGTACATCATTGCGTTGAAGACCAGCGCTCGAGGCTTCGCTTCCCTGCGGCCTCCAATCGCGCCGATGACGTGAATGGAAACCTCTCAATTTCTTCGACAAACCGCGTCCCACCGATCGGTTGGACTTACCAAGCTTCCCACGGGGCAGGCTTTCTCACCTAAACCCCACTCAGCAGAGGGTGCCTCAGACTTCGAGGGCAGTGCGGGGCCGGAAGCGCGTCCGTATCACGCGCTTCCGGCCATGCGACTGTTCCGGCCTGCCCCTTCCCAAGAACAGGCCGATTTGTCGGGCGGCTGGATCAACCCTATAAGGCCGATATTCCCCTTGAAAGCAACAGTCTGACTCGCCGGATGCCTCGTTTCCTGCGCGTCGACTTTCAACGGGTTGATCCGTTTGCTCGCCTGACGAGAAGCATCCTACAGGATCGAGAGCGGGTTTCATCAACTAATTGGCCGAAAATGCGGTTTTTTCGCCTCGCGAGGCAAAAAACTTTGACACTTTCCTATCCCTGATGTCTACACGCGTACGATCTTCCGACCCCATCCCATAAATGGAAAAATTGTCGCCAAAAACGACGGGGTTTCGCGCCGGCCAGCAGGCTATTTCGCCGAAACTCGGGAGCTAGATCCCCCAGTCGGGCGCCCCTTCCCGAGTTCGGCTCCCATTCCCACGCCCACTGCCGCCCCATCTGTTCGCGGGTCAGCGCCGCCGAAATGCCAGCCTGAGTCGGGGTCCACGACGATCACTTCTGCCGCAGACCAGGTTCGGGAGCTCTGCTCCACGTCGTGGCCCCGGGCCCTCAAGGCCGAAACGACCTCATCCGCGAAATCGGGCTCCACGCGGAGGCGGTTCGGGTCCCATTGATGGTGGTATCGCGGGGCCGCAGCTGCCGCCTGGGGATCCATCTTCCAGTCCACCACGTTCAGAATCGTGAGCAGCGTGGTCGAGATAATCCGTGGCCCGCCCGGGCTCCCTGAGACCATGAAAAGCGCTCCGTCACGGTCGAGAATCGTCGGTGTCATGCTCGAAAGCGGCCGCTTGCCCGGTGCCACGAGATTCGCGCCGCGCGTGTCGATGAGCCCGTAGGAGTTCGGCGTATCCTTCGCGACCGCGAAATCGTCCATCTCATTGTTCAGGACCACGCCCGTCCCCGGCGCCGTGATGCCCGAGCCGTAAGGCGTGTTGATCGTCATGGTCAGCGCCACGGCCCGCCCCTGGGCATCCGTCACCGACAGATGCGTCGTCCCCGCGTCCTCCGGAATGCTCCCGGGCGCTGCGATCCGCGTCGCGGTTTCAGAGTTGATCCGCTCGCGCTGCGCCTTCGCGTAGTCCTTCGAAACAAGCCGCTCAATCGGCACGTCCACGAAGTCCGAATCTCCCATGTAGGCAGCGCGATCTGCGAAAGCGAGCTTCATCGCCTCGGTCACGAGATGCATCGCCGGCGCGCCCCCTGCCCGCAGGCTCCCCAGATCGAACCCCTCAAGGATATTCAGCGCCTGGACCAGGACCGCCCCGCCCGAGGACGGCGGCGGAAAGCTCACCACGCGGAACCCTCGGTAATTGCCCATCACAGGCTTTCGCCAGCGGGGCGTATAGGCGCGAAGATCTTCGAGCGTAAGGAGCCCGCCCTGCTTCTGGACCTCAGCGACCATCGCCTTCGCCACCACGCCATCGCGGAACACATCGACGCCGCGATTCGCGAGCAGGCGGAGCGACTTGCCCAGATCTTTCTGAATCAGTCGCTGCCCCTGCATCGCATTGGGATCGAAAGGCGCGAACTGGATTCGCCAAGTCTCGGGAAACTGCTCGGGCTTGAACCGGTTCCGCATGAAGCCCGCCATGCGCGCGTGGTAGCGCCCGATCTCAACGCCCTCTTCCGCAAGCTCAATCGCTGGCGCAAGCACCTTTCCAAGGGGCATCGTCCCGTGCTTCTCGAGCAGCGCAACCATCCCCGGCACGAACGAAGGCACCGCCACCGCCAGCGGCCCCCGGACCGAGGCGTATTTCGGAACCCCTGGCTCGAGGTACATCGTCGAAGTCGCCGCCGCGGGCGCCGTCTCCCGCGCGTCCAGCGCATGCATCGTCCCGTCTTCGAGCCGCACGAGCGCGAAGACCCCGCCGCCAACGCCCGCGGAAAAGGGCTGAACGACCCCCACCGCGAAGGCCGTCGCAACGGCTGCATCGATGGCGTTCCCGCCCTGCTCGAGGATCCGCGCACCCGCTGCCGCCGCCGCATGATGCGTCGAGACCACCATGCCCTCGCGACCCGCGCTGGGCGCCCTCGAGGCGGCCTGCGCCGATTCCGTGACGAAGACCACGGCCGGAGCCATCAGCGGCGGAAGGAGAGCCATCAGCAGCGGGAAAAGAGCCTTCAGCCTGAGGGGAGCCATCAGCGGGGTCAGCGGGGTAAGAGCCATCAGCGACAGGAAAGCCGTCCGCATACGGCGCCGCAGAGCGCTCTGCGCAGCCCCGGCCGCGGCCGGAATCGAAGGGTTAATGCTCAGCTTCTTTAGGCACTTGGACGATGTATTCCCCATGCGTCGCACCCTATCACACTCCTCCATTCGACTCCGCCAGCTCCACTCCTCGGACCGGCTCGCCCTTCGCGCAGGCCTCCTCGCCGTTGTGTTCGCACTCGCCACAGCGGGCTGCAATAACATCGACTCGGAGACACAGAAGGCCAAGCCGAGCGATGTGGAAGATTTCTCAGATGAGTTCTTTGAATGGCCCGCGGACCCGAGCCACCCGGTTCTCAGTCTCGAGATCGAGAGCCCCGAGATCGAGGGCCGAATCCACATCGAGCTCATGCCAGAACTCGCCCCGATCTCCGTCGCTGAAATCATCAAGCTCGCCGGCGAGGAGTACTACGACGGCACGACCTTCCACCGCGTGATTCGCGGATTCATGATTCAAGGCGGTGATCCAAAATCCCGCGATCGCGATCCCACGAACGATGGGCAGGGCCGCGCGAAGATCCGCTTGATGGACGAATTTGGAGCAGCGCCCTTCGAACGCTCGGTCGTCGGCATCGCCAACACGGGCCACAAGGACTCGAACAGCAGCCAGTTCTTCATCCTGCATCAAGACAGCCGCTACCTCGACGGTCGCTACACGGTCATCGGGCGCGTCGTCGACGGCATGGAAGTCGTGGACGAGATCACTCAGGTCGCCACGGATAAAGTCGGACGCTGGGGACCGAAGGATCGGCCGATCGAGAATATCGTCATGAAATCGGTGAAGCTCTCGGGACAGATCGGCGCGCTGGTTGCTGCGGGTTCGGTCGTCCTAGCGGACGCGAATTCAGACTCGAACACGGAAACGCTAGACGACGCGACGGCAGACGCATCCGAGACTCCAGAGGTTGGCTTTCCGCAGCTTCCTGGCCGTTCCGCCGAGTCGGAGATCGCCGCCTCGAACTGAGCAGCGAATTTCCAGCTTGATTCCCGGAGGGATTCACCCTCTCGACGCATTTAATGCGCCCTCGTCTCTCGACGGGGGCCTCGGGTCGGGTACTCTTCCGCTCCTTCGGTGGCCCGGTAGCTCAGTTGGTAGAGCACTCGACTGAAAATCGAGGTGTCGGCGGTTCGAGCCCGCCCTGGGCCACCATTTTGTCGCTTCGCTGTGAGGCAAGCACAATGGGGTGGAGGAGCTTCGCCGCGCGGTATGCGCTGGCTTGAGGCGCTTAGCGGAGGGCTTCGAAGACCTTTGCGTCGACTTCGAAGCGGGAGATTTTGGTCGGCTCGTCGAGGTTGCTGAAAAGTGACGCCAGTTGCGGAACGGCTTGCGAAAGGGCTTCGAGATCGATTGATTCGGAGATCCCGTCGAAACCTGCTTCCGCAACCAGGGCGGCGGCGTTCTGCGTCAACTGTTCAATCCCCCAGGCTTGAGCGTCTTGGCCTTCGCTCGGCCGAATCGGCGTCTCGACCTGATTGTCCGCGGGCGAATGATAGTGAGGACGGTTTCGGAAGAAATCGAACCGAAGAAGCTCCATTCCCGGATCCGAGACTGCACGGCTGGCGCGCGCGCTCCAGACATAGAGCGCAATCCCGCCGTCCACCGAGTCGATCTCACGACGACAGGCCACGAAGCGCAAACCTCCGAGACTGAGTTCGGAATCCGAACCCTTTCGAATAACAAGTTCAACTTTGTCGGCAGCTGCTTGGACGTCGGCCATACTCGATCCTTGTTCGTTCACTGGGGCGCCGAGTCTTCTTCCCGGCAGTTGGCTCCGACCCCGCTTAGGGACGCGGCGCGCGCCCGGTCTCTGCGGCGAGCTGAATCGGCTTCAAGCAAACCGCAGGATTCATCTTATTCAGATAGCGTGGACGGTCTCCGTTAATGACTTCATCCCAGAATGCTTGATTAGGGAGCGTGCCGGCCGCCGTATGAAGAACTTCTCCGAAGAAGCGTCGGAGCAGATTGTGAAGCGAGAAAGAGCTGTACTCAATCTTGTGATGCTCCCAACCCGGATTCAGCAAGTCCTCTGCTTTTCCGCAGGGCGTCGAGAGCAGAAGCATTCCGTCCGCCGAAAGGTTTTCGGCGAAATTGAGGAGCGCAATTTCACGGTGTAGGAGATGTTCGATGGTGTCGAATGAGACGATGCAGTCGAACTGGCCGAGGCTCTTCCCGTTCTCGATTTCCCAACGCACCATGTTTCCGGCCTCGAATCGAAGATTGTCCGCCCGGTAATGCTCCCGGGCATGGGCGACGGCGCGCCCGTCGTAGTCGACGCCAACGATTTCCGACTCGGGGTGCGCATCCGCCATCAGCTTCGAGCCATAACCGGCGCCGCATGCGATGTCCAAGATGCGCTTACGTCCTTTCACGACGGGAAGCGCCCAGGTGTAGCGGCCCAAGTGATGGGTTCCCTGTTTATGGTCCTGCTTGATGTAGTCGCGCACATCGAGGCTGCCCTTGGGTACCCAAAACTCGGTGGACTCGGAATGAATCTTATCCGCCCCACCCTGAATAGGGGCGTTTGGATCCGTCGTCATTTTTTCCCCTTCGCCCGGGTACGCGCCGCCCCGGAAAACTCTCTTAATACGCTGAGCCAGATAGCTTACCATGATTGTCGACGTCACCTGACCGAGCTGCGCGAACGCATTTCGGATCAGGAGGGCCTCATGCTCTATTCGACGAAATCAAAAGGTTGCGCGAGAAACACGATGATCGAGCACTACGGGACCTTCGACGTTTCGAACTACGGCGACCTGCTGTTTCCGCTCATCCTCCGTGAACGCCTGAGCCTGAACGATTTCAGTTTTCAAACGAATAAGGACAGCGGCGAGTCAGCAGTTCAGTTTATCTCTCCTCTCGGCGGCCCCGCGCCGATCCCCGGCGGCGTGTCCAGCCGTCCCCCGCCGCAGCTCAGCGCCTCACCCGCCGTCCCCTCCCTTTCCGGTCTGATCATCGGCGGGGGACATCTGATCCATGCTTCCCCCTCCACGGTCGAGGCGTATCGGTCGCCCCCTGAATTGGCGCTCCAGGCCTACCCGCGACTCTGGCTCGGGTCTTCCGAGCGCGCACTTCAGCACGGCGCCCCGTTGATCTGGAATGCCCCCGGCGTGCCCGCAGCGCTCCCTGAGAACTCCGCGCGCCTGCTGGCCTGGAGCCTCTCCTTCTGCGACTACGTATCCGTCCGGGATGCGCGCAGCTTACGGCTGATCCGCGAGGCCGGTTTCGATGGCGCCGCAACGGTCGTCCCGGACACCGCGCATGACCTGCCCAAGGTCTTCTCCGCTCGCACCCTCGAGGACGCGTACGCGAGTGCACTCGAATCTCGCAATGCACATCGTCCTGAAAAAACGATCGCGATCCACGTCAACGAACGCCATCTTGGCGAAGAACTCGGCTTCGTTGCTCAGCGCATCGACAGGATCTGTCGTCAGGCCGATGCCGTGCCGGTCTTGCTCGCGATCGGCGCTTGTCATGGGGATGATCTGCTCACCGCTGAGCTGGGAAGACTCATGAAGTCGAACCCGCTCGTCGTAGATCACCCCGAGAGCCTGGCCGCCCTCGCCTCCTCGATCAGCCACGCATCCGCCTATATCGGCTCGAGCCTCCACGGAGCGATTACCGCCTGTGCCTTCGGAACGCCCGCCATGATTGTCGCTCGCGAAGGTGAGGACGGCGGTAAGTTCAGCGAATATTTCGGGGCACACGGGCTCGGGCATTGGCTCATGTCAGATTGGGCTGAGGCAGAAGCGCGCTCAGCCGAATTTCAAGCAGCGGATCCGGAGCCATGGCGAGCCGTCTTGCCCAAGGTAGGCCCTCAGCTGGACCGTCACTGGGCGCTGATCAAAGCGACCCTAGAGGCCCCACCCAGTTATCCTAAACAACGAGAGACGGCGCAGATGCGCCTCGACCAGATTCGCCGTGACGTGATCGCCCCGCTCGGCGCCTACGCTGCACTGCTTCCCGATCAGGCGCGATCGGCCGTGCAGCAGCAAAAGACAATCTCAACTCTCAAGTCACATGCCAAGATCCTCAAGGCGTCCTACCGCGAGAAGAATCGAAAGCTCCGTCGAAGGCTCGCTCAGTACGAAGACGCTGACCGGCCCCCTGAAACGAAAGACCCCAGCGACACTTAGGTCAGCCGGGGTCCGTCGTTTGTTTCGCTGTCTCAACTATGCCCACATAGCAGCAGGTTCAGGGAAGGATCGTGCCGTCCCAGTTGCCAGCCACAGGCGTGAAGGTCGACGGCGCGGGGCCGTACCGGAAGTTGAGGTCTGCCGCGCCCGCGTCGTTCGTGTTGCGCAGGAAGAAGCGAGACGTCGCGGGATCGAACAAGCCGACCGTATCGACGCCGTCGTCATCCCAGTCGCCGACGACGGGCAGGAAGGACGAGCTTGTCGGCCCGAATCGAACAGTCGTCACAGCCCCCGTGGCGGACTCTGCGTCGTCCTTCAGGAAGAAGCGCCCGCTCGCGGGATCGTAGAGGCCAATGCCGTCGGCCGTGGTTCCCGTCCAGTTGCCGGAAAGGGGCGTGAAGGTCGAGGCCTTCGGACCGAAGCGGGTCACGAAATCAGCAACTCCGGATGCGTTTGCATTGCGCAGCAAGAAGTTGCCCCCCGCCGCATCGTAGAGTGCGACCGTATCCGTGCCGTCGCCATTCCAGTCCCCCACCAGACCGGGGAAAGAGGATCCCGTGGGTCCGAAGCGAAACCGGATATCCGCAGCGCCGGGGGTGTTCGAATTATTCAGTAGGAAGAGTCCGAGGCTCGGAGAATAGACGCCGATCGTGTCTGTATCGTCGTCGTCGAAGTCGCCCCCGACCGGCTGCGAATCGTTCGGCCCGAAGCTGACGGAAATCGCGGCTATTCCGCCGGCGTTGATATTCGAAAGGAAGAAGCTCTCGGTCGCCGGATCGAAGAGACCCGCCGTGTCGACCTCAGTCGGACCGGCGACTCCGCCGGCGACGGCGTAACTAGCAACGAAAAGCGTCGCCGTGAATGCAACAGCGAAACCCGCAATCTGAGCGCGTAGCGAAATCATTTTTTTCTCCGTATCCCCCTGTCATGCCAAGGGGTCCCATTTTAGAGAACATCGAATCGGACAAATCTTCGAAAGACTGGTCAGTTGATCGTCGGTTGAATGTCGAATGTTATTATAGAACATCGACGGTCATCCCGACTACGAATCTGGTGGGGCCTGTCCGCGCCCCTCCTTCTCACTCCGTATTTATACAACGAAGCCGCACAATTATTGCGTGTTTTTGCTGATCTACCCAGAGGTTTTGTACCAGTCCCAGACCTTCTTGCTGAATTGACGCAGTCTCAGCTCAGCAGCCTCCTCATCCCCCTGTGTGATATCGGTCTCAACGCGGATCACGAGAGCAGGCTCTGATCGCGCTCCCGTCCACCATTGAAGTCCCAACCAGCTCGAGAGCAGCTCCCGCGCCCACGGGGCATACCCCATTCGATAATGCTCCAAAAGTATCTCATTTTGTGGATAACGGACCTTGAGTCGGACTCCATCCAGGGGCTCCACAGGAACATCAAGCTCGGTCAGCTCCAGCCAGCCGGACCTAGGAATTCTGGTTTTCTGCGAAAGTCCGTTTCGACTTCGGTCGAGATCGTCCTCGATTCCAACAAAGACACGGATCGGCGCCTCCCCGTCCGAGGCGTAGGATCGATAGAGCCGATGTCGAAAAGCGAGACTGCCCAGAAAGGCGTCGTCGTTACGAATCCCGGAAGCCTTTCGCCCATCGATCAATCTCGGCAGACGTTCGATATTGAATTTGAGGGTCGGCGGTTCCGAGAACGAGCGCGGGGGTATCATCGCGAGCCAAACCGAAAGCCCCAGGGAGAGCGCGCAGAGGCCGCCCAATGCGAGGGCACGTTGCGGCCCAGAGCCAGAGAGCCGTGAAGGCTGTTCAATCGCTGCAGCCGCCGGGGTTTCGATTTTTCCAGGGCTTGCCCCCAGCCCCTTCGGCGCAAACACCGTTCTAGAAATCAGGAGTTCGAGCATCGCCAAGATGACGATGCCCACAACGATCATTCCGAGGCCATACACCTCGTGCGTGACAGAATCCGCGGGGATCTCACCGAGCACGAGGGCCAAAACGCGCAGGCCATTCGCAAAAAAGCCGACGGGTACCGCCAATAGGACCACGAGCGCTTTCTGAAAGCGCCGCGCACCCGTCAATTCAGCGTAGACCACTGCGGCGAGCAGAATCGACAGCGTCGACTTCATCCCGCTGCAGCCCTCGATGACCTGAAAGACGATCCCTTGCGTGAAGATCTGGTCTCCCGCGAGAAAATGGCTTCGCCCGATCCCATCGAGCAAGAACGACGTCAGCGCGGCCGTGCCCAACTGCATTGGAAAGATCACGCGGTGCACGAGCAGGACGGGAAGCGGAATGACGACAAAAAGCGCCAAGAGCGGCATCGAAAGCGCAGCCAAGAGCTCCCGCCCTCCCAAAACTGCCGCTAGCCCGGCCACCTGCAGGACGAAGGACATCATCAGCAGATCGGGCGCTCCGATCTCGTGGCTCCAAAGGCGCAGTCCCGAGCCCAAGCCAAGCCCGATCAGAGACAGTCCCCAGGCAGGTGCCCCCCCCAGCGCATTGCCAACCCGGTCGCGACGCCAAATCACCAGTGCGACGAAGACAAGCGCACCCAGCATCGGAGAGGCGACCAATGGATCGTAAAGGGCCTCGCCCAGGGTCTGTCCCGCCGCGGAGCGTCCACCCACCGTCAGCAGCAAGCCATGGTAGTTCCACGCAGTGATCGCGCAGAGCATCGCAAGCAAGACCCAGCGCAGCCGTCGCTCCCGCCCCGCGTTCACGCGGAGTGCTGGCCGCTCAACTCGGACTGCGTCCCGGTCTCGTCGGCTGAGACCTTCTCGCAGAAAACGATGGAGCCCTGACTTGGCATCTGACACCGTTCGAGGAAATCGGCCTCAGGCAGCTGACCGAACGCCGAGATCCGAAATCGACTCGAGAGCATTTCCAGCCATTCATCAATGCCGTAGTAACGCTTGTGATGCGGATTCTCGGGATTCTCCACACGTTGTTTTCTAATCGGCGTGTCGATCAAAAGAACGCCGCCAGGCTTGAGCAGCGCAAATAAATCGTCCAGGAAGGCTTGGTCATCTTCGATGAATTCGATGGTCTGCATACTCACGACGGCGTCGAAGCTCGCATCCCCGAAAACACTGCGCAATTTTTCCGCTGCCACACAATGCCAGTTGATCTTCTGGTCATCGTACCGTTCACGACCCATCTCAATCGCTTCCGCGAATTGATCTACGGCGTCCACTCGATCAAAAATCTGGGCGAGCTTCAGGCTCCCGTATCCCGAGCCGCAACTGCAGTCCAGCACGCTGCCGCGACCGGAGCGCCCGGCAAGAACGCGCTGCGCCCATTCGTAGCGACCCAGGTGATGCAGGTTCTGCTTGTCTCGATAGTGGCGCGTGCTTTCGAAGCCCTGGATCGGGACGTAGCACACGCCGCTGCGTGTCACGGGATCGCGCGCAGCCCGGCGCTGGGCTTTGAATTCCTCTTCGCCAATCTGCTTCGCAAACCCCATTCGCTCGCGCGCGGATGTCAGGACTGAATTCAGGAACCCCATGTTGAACCTCCCTCGTCGAGCGCTCCACTCGGCCCGCTCTCTCCTCTCAGGATTCGTTCATCATCGCTCAGCGCGATCTCTGCCGATAATTCCGGCTTGAGCCCCAGGCTTGTCGCGAACAGCGCGCTCGTCGTCCGCGCCTCGACATCACAGGAATACCGCTCCACCGTCTGGAATCCCGCCTCGATCAGGCGCCGGCGCATCGCCGGATCATCGACGAGCGAAAGCACCGCTCGCACAATCTCCGGCTCATCCTCCGGGTCGACGGCGATCGTGTTTTCCCCGTCGCGAATATACTCGTTGATCCCTCCGTTCTTCGTGAGCACGGTGGCCGCGCCGCAGGCCATGCCTTCGAGGCCGATCCGGCCGAGCGCCTGGTAGTCCGAAAGGTCGAGCACAATCGATGCCGTGTTGTAGATCGCGCGAAGTCGCTCGTTCGGCACTTCCCCAAGATCCGTCACTTCAAAATCAAGCCCGTAGTCTTCGAGGTTCGCGCAGCCAAAGAAGGCGATCTCCACATCCGGCCGCTTTGCCTTCACCTCACGCATCGTCCGCACCAAACGTTCGAAACCCCGCCGCGGCGTCTTCGGCCGAGCCATCGAAAGAATCCGCATAGGACGGCCTTCCGTGGGCTCCGCCGCGTAGAACGAATCAAGGTCAAAGCCGACCGGAACGATTTCCGCCGTCTGCCCATGGGCTTCGAGCTGTTCGCGAAGCCATTTGCTCTTCACGATCCGGTTGGGAATCAGCCCCCAACTATCGATGACCTTTTGACGGCCCGCCGTGTCGTACTCATGAAAGAAATGCGTCTCGTCGTCTTGAATGAAATACCAGGGGACCGCCTTCGGCATCCGCTTGATAATCCGCGAGACGGTTTCGGCCGTGGACCAAAGAGACGCCACCACCACGTCACTTTCGGGAAAATTCTCGATCAGCGCTTCATTCGACGGAAAAACCAAAGGATGGTGATAGAGCATATATGCGCCGAGATGCTCTTGATTATGGTCATGATGCGTCGCGATCTTGGCATCCCAGCCAAGCAGGGTCAGCCGATTCACGAGCTGAACAATCGAGAGCACGCCCCCAGCGATGGCCATTTTCTCGAGCACATATGTGACGCGCGGACGGCGCCCCGACTGAAACCCACGCGGCATCGGATGGTCCGAATAGCGCGAACGCAAAATGCCGCGGTCGCGCACGATCGACGGGATCTGACGCGCGCCCCCCTGATCGCGAACGAATCGGCTGGCTTCGGTGACCGCATGCCCCGTGCCGCCCTGCTTCATGCGGTCAACGAAAGCGGAAAGAACTGGCGGCGCGCTCGGCGACTCCATGCGGATATAGGCGTTGCGCACTTGGGCGAGTGCATCCGTTCGCTTGTACTGATCCATCGCGATGGAGTATTCGCTCGCCCAGCGGCTCATGAAGGTCTGGTAGTTGCCCTGATGAAAGGTCTCGTCCTTGAAGGATTTAAACGAGACTTTCCCGCGGTGGTAGACGAAGGTGTCCTCCGTCCCGCAGACGCGCCATCCGAGGCTTCGAGCGCGCATGCACCAATCGCTCTCTTCGCCGTACCCGCGACCAAAGATCTCGTCGTATACACCGACTTCGTCGAGGGCTTCACGGCGCATCAGCAAGCAGAACCCTCCGACCGTGACCGCATCAAAGCAGGTCCGCTTCATCCTGCGCCCCAGATCCGCGGAGAACTGAAAGATATTCCAGCCCATCGGAATCTCGACCGAATGAAAAGAGCATTGATTGCTCATCGGCATCACGCAGGCGATTCTCTTGTCGCTTTGAACCGCCTCAACCAAACGCGTGAGCCAACCCGGCGTCACCACCGTATCGCTGTTCAGCAGCGCCACCAGATCGCCGTTCGTTTCATTGAAGCCACGATTCGCATTCTGCACGAATCCAAGCGCCTGCTCGTTTCGCTTCACCGTCACCGGCAAGGCACGCGGCCCCGCCGCCCAGGCCTCGATCCGGCTCTTCACGAACGCGTCACTGCCATCGTCCAGAATCACAACGCGCGTATTCGGGTAGTCCGTGAAGGCCTCGACCGATTCGAGACACGGCCGCAACACATGCCATTCGTTGTGAACAGGCACAACGACGTCGACCCAAGGCGCCGTTTCCGGGTTCGGCCTTTGAAGCGAAGGCGATTCTTCGAAGTTCGGGCGCATGCGAATCATGGAAGGCTGCTCGCTTGCGCGCATGCTCGTTCGATTCGATTCACTCTGGTCGCGTTCGCGATCAGTCACCCACCTACTCCTCAACTCAGCCAATAGCTCGCGGCGCTCAAAGCCCCGCGCTCCCGAACGGTTCGGGGTTCATCCCTTTTCGATGCGACTTTGCTCGATCCGGTTCCGAAGAATGCGGCGCTTCCGCCAAGCCCGCCCGGAAAGGCGAACCGCCTCAAAATAGCCGGGAAGCACGGCTCGATCTGCAAAGAGAGCGAAGAATAGCCGGGCGCTTTCCATGGCCAAAATCGCCGGAAGATCCCGAAGAATCGCGCCCAGCCGATCATTTTTTATCATCTCAAGGTAGCGGTTCTTGAAGGAATGCCGCCGGATATTCTCGGGAACGCGGTTTCGCTTATCTCGCTGCCAGCCGCGGCGATGGATCGCGACTGCCCCAGGGACATAGAGCACGCGGAAACCGAGCAATCGCGCCCGCCAGGCCAAATCCGTGTCTTCGTGATACGAAAAAAAATCTTCATCAAAGATCTCACCCCCGAGCGAGAGCGTCGGCAACGAAGCCCGGCGCAACCAAAGCGCCGCCCCGCTCACCGCCTCGACGGGCTCAAGCGAAGCGTACGCCCCACGATCCGCCTCCTCGCTCCCGCGGTCTCGGAACCGGCGTGCGGAATCCATTCGGATCCCCGCGCTGTCGATCAATTCCGCTCCGGGCCGCATCAGCTTCCCCCCCGCGAGCGCTGCCGATTCGTCGGCTTCGCAGGCCGCCGCTAACCCCTCGGCGTAGTTCGAATCCAGCACAATATCGGGGTTGAGCACGAGGACATATTCCGCCTCCGGCCAGCGCTCCTCTGCGAGAGCCAAGATCCGGTTCGCGCCCGCCGCATAGCCCGCGTTCGGGCCGCCCCACCAAAGAACGTCCGCAGCCTCTTCTTTCAGTTCCGCAGGGGCCGCGTCGCCGCCGTCATGATCGACCACGATGATCCCAACGGGGCGCAGGCTTTGCTCGCGCAGCGAGCGAAGGCATTCCCGGAGCCCCGGATCCGAGCCGTATTGAACGATGCCCGCCACGTAGCGCGGTCCCGGCGCAGACGCGGAGGCAGAAGCAGGCGCTGACGCAGAAGCGAGCGCCGAATCAAGCGGCACCGATTCGACTCTGCTCATTCCGCGTATCCTCGAGGTACGCGTCGACAACGACGTCCGGGGCGCCCACCTGCCGGATCTCGCCCCGGTCGAGCCAGATGACACGATCACATTGCTTGCGCAGCAGGTCCATGCTGTGACTGGCAATCAAAACGGCTTTCCGCCCATCCCGAAAGCGGTCGAGAATATTCCCCGCCTTGGCGCGAAACGCCTCGTCTCCTGCACGGATCACTTCGTCGAGGATCACAACATCGGGATCAACGAGCATCGCGATGGAAAATCCCAACCGCGAACGCATCCCCGCCGAATAGGTCCGAACCGGCGCATCGATGAAATTGCCGAGATCGCTGAACGCGATGACCTCTTCGAGCCTCGCCTCGATCTTGCCACGGGGCACCCCCAGCACAGCGCCGTTCAGAAACACATTCTCGCGCCCCGTGAGATTGCCATTGAACCCGGCCCCAAGACTGAGAAGACAAGAGACTTCACCTCGCCGCTCGAGCTGCCCGGCATCCGGTGCGAATACGCCGGCCAGCGTTTGAAGCAGGGTCGTCTTGCCGGAACCGTTTCGCCCAACGAACCCAACGACTTCTCCCGCCGAGACCGTCAGAGAAACCTCCTTTAGCGCCCAATGCTCCCCGGACCAGCGGCCGCCATCTCCCGTGCCTGCGCCCGTGCCTGCGCCCTCGCTGGAGCCCTGCCCCGCCCCGCGCCCCGCACGACGCCGTGGGTCTAAAACCCGGACAAGGGTCTCGCGCAATGTGACATCACTCTTGTGGTACCGGATCAAGTACCGAACGGAGAGCCCCTCGGCTCGGATCAGGATGTCGTCGGACGGCGCGTTCTGCATGGTCGCGGCGCAGGGTACCGAAGCCGAGCCGCCCCCGACCCCCAGACCCGCGGTTTCGCCGGAATCATCGATCCAATAGACTCGGCCAGGCTTTGAGTGCCCTCACCCCGACACCTGCTCGCCCTGGCTCAACCGCCACCGGCTCATCACCGCGCTCTCTCCCCGAAGCCGCTGGCCGCATATTCGCCCGTGGGGAGACCATCCGGCTGATGATTTCCGCACAGCTGAAATCCGGCCATCGCGACAAGATTCTCGGCCATTTCTGGAGCCTCCTCGACCCGCTCCTCACCCTCGCCGTCTATTACCTCGTCTTCGGCATCGGATTCCGGCAGGCGGGGGAACGCCCCATCGAATTCGTCCTCTACCTCTTCGCGGGCATCGTCGCCTGGCGCTTCTTCGGGGAAACCGTCGGCCAAGCAAGCGGCGCCCTGCGCAGCCACCGAAGCCTGATCCTGTCGGCTGATTTTCCGAAGGCCGTGATTCCGATTTCCATCTGCGGGGCGCGTCTCTACGACCTGCTCTGGGCGCTCGTCGTCGTCATCGCCGTCGCTGCCTTCGCGGGGAGCCCGCCGACGCTCGCGCTGCTCTGGCTCCCTTTACTCATCCTGATCCAAGCGGCGCTCACCCTCGGACTGAGCTTCATCGTCGCCTACAGCGGACTCTTTTTCGCAGACACCGCGAATATCGTGACCGCATTCCTGCGCCTCTGGGTTCTCGCTTGCCCGATCTTTTATTTTGCGAAGACCGAACACGGCCGAACCGGCATCATCCCCGACTCGCTGATCGACTATTATATGCTCAACCCGATCGCAGGTCTGTTAGGCGCCTACCGTTCGGTGCTGATCTGGGGCAAATCGCCGGACGCGGGTGAACTCGGGTATGTCATCGCCTTCGCGGCCGTGCTGCTCCTCGCGGGCTTCGCCCTCTTCAACCGAGGCGAGGGACGATTCGCGAAATTCGTCTAGCCCGGCGAAGCCGAGGCCGCGCCGCGCATGACGCGTGGGCCCGTAGTCCCTCGGTCGCAGCGCTCAGGTGAAATAGCGGTCGAAGTATTCCGCGATCTTCGACTCGAGCTTCCCTCGCATCGGTCGTAGAAGTCGCGGCAGCGAAACGTCCATCGACACTTCCTTCTCGTCGTAGCCGACCCGCGCCTTCGCGCCCTTGGCCTCGCAAATCGCCTCGTCGCCGTCCCAATCCCAGGAGCCCCCGATCCGGTCCGCGATCTTGTCCGCGACTTTCTCGATCCGCTCACGAACCTCATCCGCCTCGAGATCGTGCTTCCGCTTCATCGAAATATCAGCCATGCGGGGCTCCTTTCACTACGTCTGGACTCAGACGGGACTGCGCCCGAACTACGCCCGAACTCCGCCCGAACTATGCCGGGTCGAGGAATTCCTTGAAGCCGAATTTGCGATGCGGCCCGATATGGATTTGCTCCAGCACCCCGACGCCGACTTCATCGCCGCAGGTTGCGCGAACGACCTGCTGGATATGCTGGTTCGGGATCTCAAGGTTCTCACAGTCCTCGATCTTCCAAGACTCCCCGGCCATCGCCAGCTCGCCCTTCCACTGCCCATGTCCCCACTCGGGATGGCTATAGCCGATGCCCTTCATGCGGAAGACCAAGAGCGGCTCGAGCTCGATTTCCTCACGACCGCCCATCAAGTCCATGAGCGAAACCGTCGCGTGACTCGCGCGCCGCGTCCCCTTCACAAATTCCAGACTGCAGTCGACCCCGGCCAAAGGCTGCATCGCCGGGTCCTCGACCCCCGGCAGATCGTCGGGGCTGTCATAGGTCGGCATAATCATGCCGTCCCAATGCCACTGCACGCCGTATTCGTTTTCAAAGATGCCCGCGTGGGTACATCGATCCTTCCAATGCAGCGGCGCCCACAAAAACGAAACCTGGGGCATCGTCTGCGGCGGCGCTCCGGGAGGCGCTGGATCACCAACGGGGCGCACGCCCCAGGAACGATCCTTCGTGCCGTAAACGCGCGTGGGATCCACCTTCACGGAGCCGCCGGGGTAACGGATCTCGCCCTGCCAATGACCAAATTGGTTGAAGCGCGTCGCTTCCATATGCGACGCGCCGGACGCGGGGTTTCGAACCGAACGCTGATGGCCCTCAGCGAAACTTGCGGTGCGCGGAATCCAGAGCAGGTCTGCGGAAATTCCCGTCTCGTTATCGTCGATGGTGACGCGCAGGCTCTTCATGGGCTCGATGATCTCGAGGTTGAAGGGACCCACGTTCAAATCCGTTCGTTCTTCCGGCGCGCGGCGCGAAGCGTGGAAGGAATGCTGCTGGCCATCATGCACGATACTGAGGCCGCAATCGAGAATGCCCTGGTTCGGATAAACCGCCGCCGCGATCCCAAAATAGAACTCGCCATCGTCCTGATAGCCGTTGAACCAATAGCGGTCGTAGTGATTCCGGTTCGTCGTTGAAACGATCGCCACGGGCTCCGAGGTCTGATGAATCGGGTAATCGTCAAGCTTGGTCAGCATTTGGGTTTCACTCCTGGTCTCTTAAGATGCGCCTGCGCCCTGCACGGGCGCCAGTGCATCATAGAACGTTTCGATCTGGCCGATGAGGTCATCTCCGGCCGGGGTGTAAAGAATTTCGGTCGTTCCTGCGGCGGCGGCGGCTTCGCCTCGGGCGAGAATCGCATCCTTTTCGCCCACCCAGCCCGACCAGGGGATCGCGTCGCCGAAAGCCGCCAAGGCTTTTCGGTCCGCGGTCGAAAGATGGGTGCAGTGGCTGTGGTGGACGGCCAGATGGCGAGCATCCGCCGGCCGCTCCGATTCGATCTGAGCCAGCCAATCGGCGCCGCCGGGAATCGCCGGCAAATTCTCCCGGGCCGCTTCCCAAGTCAAGTGATAGGCCCCCACCTGCCAAGGCCCGACCGCGTCGACCACCCGCGCGGCATTCGCCGACTCGCCCGGCGCGAGCACAGTCCCATTCACCATCTGAATCGCCCAATCAAAATGCGCAGCCGGCGGCGAGAAACCCATCCAGCCATCCGCAATTTCCTGGCTGATCGCGAGCCCTTTCGGACCGAACGCGGAAAGCACGAACGGGACCTCGATGGGGCGGGCCTTCGCGTATTCCGGCCGATGAATCATCTGACAGGGGCGCCCTTCGATCTCAACGACTTCCCCGCGGAGCAGAGCGCGCAGCTGCTCTACGTAGGTCCGAACCGTCTTCCATGGCAGCGCTTTTTGCCCGAGAACAACGCGGGCGGTGTACCCCGTCCCGACGGCACAGGCGAGACGGCCCGGAGCGAGGCGCTCGATCGTGGCGATCGCCGAGGCCGTCGTCATGACATGACGCAAATTCGGCACCATCACCCCCGTGCCCAGGCCGATCCGCTCGGTCGCCTCCGCCACGAGCGCGAGATGAATCCAAATATCCTCGTACAGCCCCGCAGAATCGTAGAACCAGATGCGGTCGTAGCCGAGTTCTTCCGCACGCACGGCCAGCGCGCGAGATTGGGGGCCAGGAGGGACTGCGATCGAGAGCTTCATCGGATCAGACTTTCATCTTTCGGAAACGAACGCCCGTCTGCTTCAAACACACGGGCGGCGGCGCGACTTGCCCACGGCCTTGAGCCTACCAACTCAGCCCCCGCCTGGGATAGACTCTTTCCATGCAAGAGGCTTATCCCTGGGAGAAGTGTTCGAATCAAGAGCTGCTGGAATGGCGGCTCTGTGATCTCGACCTACAGCTCGAGGGAACCTGGCTTGAGCGCCCGATCGAGCGGCTCTACAGCGAACTTGCCGCGCGGGAGCTGCGCGTACGCCCACATTGCTGGCTCTCGGAAGAATGGTTTTCGCCCGATGGCGTGCCCGGGATCGCGATCCCGTTCTACCTTGCGCACCCGCGCCTCAAACGTCTCGAACGTGCGCAGATCCTCGAAGTCGAAGGCAGCTCCCAAGCCGAATGCCTGAGACTCCTGCGTCATGAAGCTGGCCATGCGGTGCAACATGCCTTTCGACTGCATCGCCGAAAGAAATGGCGTCAGCTTTTCGGCTCAAGTTCAACGCCCTACCCCGACTCCTACCGACCGAAGCCCGGCAGCCGAAAATACGTCGTCCACCTTCCCTATTGGTATGCCCAAAGCCATCCCGACGAAGACTTCGCCGAAACCTTCGCCGTCTGGCTGACGCCGGGTTCGCGCTGGCGCCATCGCTATCAAGGCTGGCCCGCACTCCGCAAGCTCCGCTACGTCGACCAGCTCATGCACGAGCTCGCCAACGAAAAGCCCCCCGTCACGAGCCGCGCAAAGCCCGACCCTGTCCATCGCCTCAAGACGACATTAGGCGAGCATTACAAGTCCAAGCGCGACCGCTATCAGATACTCGCGTCGCGCGCGTACGACACCGACCTACTACGCTTCTTCAGCCTGCCCGACCAGACCGAGGGCCGCTCTGTCTCCGCGGCCAGCGTCCTGCGCAAGCATCGAACTTCGATTCGCCGCATGGTGAGGCGCTCAACGGGCAAGCATGAACTCACCCTCGACGTCGTCCTGCGCGAAATGATCGTCCGCGCCACCGAGCTTCAGCTTCGCGCGACGGGCCCACAGAGTCAGCTCGTCGTGGATTTCGCCATATTGCTCGCTGCCCGAAGCGCCGAGTTCGTCTACCGCGGAAGGGATTGGCAAGCGCTATGACGAAACCAAAATCGCAGCCAAAGTCGCAGAGCAAGGCGCCGGCGAAAAAGTCCGGCCGCCGCAAAACCGCGCGCAAGAAGCTTCGTGTCCTGATGCTGATGCATGAAGACCTGGTTCCACCCGAGGACATCAGCACGCTTTCGGAGAGCGAGTTCCACCGCGTCAAAACCGAGAGCGATATCCTTCAGGCCCTCGCCGAGCTGGGACATGAAACCAAACGACTCGGCGTGCGGGATGCTGTCCTTCCGATTCGCCACGCCATCGAAGAGTGGGAACCCGACATCGTCTTCAACCTCCTCGACGAGTTTCAGGGCGAGGCGATCTACGACCAACACGTCGTCGCCTACCTAGAGCTCCTCAAGGTCCCGTACACGGGGAATAATCCGCGGGGCTTGGTACTCGCTCGTGACAAGGCGCTGTCCAAGAAGGTGGCGATGTACCACCGCATCCCCGTCCCCAAATTCTTCGTTTCCAGGACGGGACGCCGGGTGCGGCGGCCAAAGCGGATCGACTTCCCGCTGATCGTCAAATCCCTCGTCGAAGAGGCGTCGATGGGCATCTCGAAGGCCTCGATCGTGCGCGACGACGAAGCGCTAGAGACCCGCGTCCATTTCATGCATGAACGCGTCGGCACCGACGCCATCGTCGAGGAGTTTATCTCCGGCCGCGAAATCTACGTCGGCGTCCTCGGCAACGATCGCCTCATCGCGCTTCCGCCCCGAGAACTCATCGTCGACGAACTCGAGCCCGGCGAAGAGCTGATCGCGACCGAGAGCCTCAAGCACAACGTTCACTACCAGAAGAAGCACGGCGTGCGGATTTCAGGTGCCAAGAAGCTTCCGGAGGGCGTTGCCGCGGCGCTCGAAAAGGCGAGCAAGCGGATCTACCGCATGCTTTCCCTCGAAGGCTACGCGCGGATCGACTACCGGCTTTCCAACGACGGCAAAATCTACTTCCTCGAGGCCAACCCCAACCCCGAGCTCGCGAAGTTCGAAGAACTCGCCGAAGCCGCAGCCAAAGCCGGCCTGACCTACCCCATGCTGATCCAGCGCATCCTCAACCTTGGGCTAAAGCGTTAGGCCCCGGGCCGGGCGCGTATTGACGCGCATGCGCCCAGCCCCGGCCTAACGAACGCGCTGACCCGGCTTCGCTCCAGAATCGGGCGAGAGAATAAAGAGTTCGCTATCGCCTGGCCCGGCCGCAAGGACCATGCCTTCGCTGAGCCCAAACTTCATCTTGCGCGGCGCCAGATTCGCCACCATAACCGTCAAGCGCCCAACCAAGTCCTCGGGTTCATATGCCTTCTTGATGCCCGCGAAGACCGTGCGCCGCTCGTCCCCGCCGAGAGAAAGCGTCAATTCAAGCAGTTTATTCGCCTTGGGGACCGCCTTCGCCTCCACGATCTCTGCAATCCGAAGATCCACCTTCGTGAAATCATCGATCGTGCATTCCGCTTCGAGGGGCTCACCTGCGAGCGCTTCCGCACCGGCAAAGGCAGAGCCCGTCGCGCCTTCTTTCGCCGCATTCGCTGCAACCAGTTCGCGACTTGCTTCGACCATCGCCGTCACTTTCTCGGGATCGACACGCTCAAGCAGATGTTTGAAGGTCCCCACCGTTTGACCAACAACCGGGGTCGCCGCATCAGACCAACGCGTCTCACCCTCGACCCCGAGCAGCTTCGCCGACTCCGCCGCAAACCGCGGCAGAACCGGGCCGAGATAGACCGTAATCTGGCGGAACAGATTGAGCGCAACGGCACAGACCTCGAGTAGCTCCTCCGCCTTCTCCGCATCCTTCTTCAGCGTCCACGGCTCCTTCGACTCAACGAATTCATTGGCGCGATCCGCCAGCGCCATGATCAGCCGCGTCGCCTTACCGGAATCCCGCGCCTCATAGGCCGCCGCGATCTCCTCTCCCACCGCCGCCGCCGCCGCAAAAAGCCCCTCATCTCGGGCCGCGGGGTAGGTTTCGGGAAGCGTCTTTCCCTTCACAAATCGAGCGGTGCGGCTCGCCAGATTGACAACCTTCCCCACCAAATCAGAGTTCACCTTCTGCACGAACTCGTCGAGGTTCAGATCGAGATCGTCCACCTTCGCCGAAAGTTTGCTCGCGTAGTAGTACCGAAGATATTCAGGATTCAGATGCTCAAGATAAGTGCGGGCCAGGACAAAGGTGCCTTTCCGCTTGCTCATCTTCTCCCCGTTCACCGTGAGAAAACCATGCACATGCACCGAAGTCGGCAGCTGGAAACCCGCCGTCTTTAGCATCGCGGGCCAAAAGAGCGTGTGAAAGTAGGCGATGTCCTTGCCGATAAAATGATGGATCTCTGAATCGGGATTGCGCCACCAATTGTCGAGCTGGTCGCCGTTCGCGTCGCACCATTCCTTCGTCGTCGAGATGTATCCAATCGGCGCATCCAGCCAAACGTAGAAGTACTGGCCCGGCGCATCCGGAATCTCGAAGCCGAAATAAGGCGCCGGCCGCGAGATATCCCAGTCGCGAAGAGTCTCCGCCAAAAACGTGCCCTTCAGCCAATTCGCCGTCTCGACCGGCACCTTCCCCGGCGTCTGCGTCCATTCATCGAGGAATTCATGAAAGCCCTCGAGCTTCACGAAGAGATGGACATGGCTGCGTTCTTCCGGCACGGCTCCGGTGATCGAACTCTTCGGCCCGATCAAATCCCCGGGCTCATAGGTCGCCCCGCAGACTTCACAGTTGTCGCCGTACTGGCCTTCGGACTTACATTTCGGACATCCGCCGATTACGAAACGATCCGCGAGAAAGATCCCGGCCTCGGGATCAAAGAGCTGCGTCACCTCCCGCTCATCCACCCGACCGTCTGCCCGCAGCGCCGCCCAGATCTCGCCGACAATGGCTTCATTCGCGGCCGAATGCGTGCTGCTGTAGTGATCGTGATGAACACCGAAATCCACAAGGTCCGCGAGATGCGCGGCCTTCATTTCGTCGAGCAGCGCCTCGGGCGCACGCCCCTCTTCCTGGGCCCGCAGCATCGTCGCGGTCCCATGCGTATCGTCGGCACAAAAGAAGCGGACATTGTGGCCGCGCAGCCGCTGAAAGCCGACCCAAATATCGGTCTGCAGATGCTCGACCATATGTCCCAGATGGATCCCCGCATTGACGTAGGGCAAGGCACTCGTCACGAGAATCTGTCTTTGCTGCATGAATCACATCTCCAAAGGGGCACCCGACGGGTCGAGGACCCACGCGCGGGCAGAGCCACTCCCGCCGAACCCATTCGGGCTCAGCAAGGCGGCGCGCGCGGGAGAATAGACGATCGTGGCGATCCGCCCGCCCCCGACCCAAAATCGCTCCCCGACGCCTGTTTTGCCCCGAACAGTCGGCCCGTCCCCGGCGC
The DNA here is from genome assembly GCA_045106235.1 of Myxococcota bacterium. Classification (GTDB taxonomy): domain Bacteria; phylum Myxococcota_A; class UBA9160; order UBA9160; family UBA4427; genus UBA4427. Next base: position 134,636 of record JBGCEJ010000004.1, on the reverse strand, counting down.
CTGAAGGCAATTCACCTCCCTTAACCTGCCTCCGCGCCCGACCCGACCCGAGGCCAAGCAAAAGAGATCTGATTTTCCGTAGGGAGATCCGGCGATGCCCCTAGACTCCCCTCGCGGGCTAGATAGAATCAGAGGCGTCTCGCCTCAGCGCGAGCCCCATGTTTTTGCCTATCGAAAGGAAATTTCCAATGGATCTGATTACAACCGGCAGCGGCCTCGAAGTCATGCTGCGCTGGATTCACGTGCTCGCCGGTGTCACTTGGATCGGCGTCCTCTACTACTTCAACTTCATCCAGACACCCTTCTTTGGGACCGAACTCGCCGGAGCCGCGAAGGGCCCGATGACCCGCGGCCTCGTTCCGAACGCTCTCTGGTGGTTCCGATGGGGCGCGATGTTCACGTTCCTCTCGGGCTGGTCGATCGTGGCGTACCGCCTGCACCTCGGCGTTCCGCTGGACGATGGCTATATGACCAAGATCCTCACGGGCGGCATGATGGGGACCTTCATGTGGTTCAACGTCTGGTTCGTGATTTGGCCGGCACAGCAGGTCGTCATCGCCAACGCCGAACAGGTTGCGGCGGGCGGTGATCCGATTCCGGAAGCGGCGGCACGCGGCGGCAAGGCCGGCATGGCTTCCCGCACAAACACCCTCTTCTCGATCCCGATGCTCTTCTTCATGATCTCGGCAGCCAACCTGCCGGGCTTCCTCTCGGGCACGAACGATATGATGTGGTGGCTCATCGGTGGTGGCCTGATTCTCCTCGTCGAGATCAACGGCCTCATCGGCCCGGGCGCAGCGACGCAGAAGCCGCTCACCTCGGTTTCGGGCACGATCCATGGCGGCCTCGCCCTCTGGCTTGTCCTCGTCATCCTGGGCTACGTGCTGAACAGCTAAGCGCGACCGCGCAACACGCTCGAACAAGAACGGCCCGCTCTGCGACTTGCAGAGCGGGCCGTTTCATTTTCAGCCTTGCAACAGAAGCCGCTGCTCAGCCTGCTGATGCTGAGGCGAGATACGCCGCCAACTCCGGTAGCTTCGGCTCAAGATGAGGCAGCGGGACCATGATCTTCGACGGCCGCTTCGGCGTATGCCCTTCTGGGTATTCACCGCGCAGCACGCGAGCCTCAAGCAGCGCAAGAGACGAGCCCGCGACCGCCGGCCCGAGCGCCCCGTCCTCTGCGGGATTCATATTGTGGCAGGCGATACAATTAGCCGTGTACACCCCTCGCCCCGCCTTCACCAACTCCTCGGGCGAGCGCGTATCCGCCGCCGCGGGCTGAGTCGGCTTACTCGCCGGCACAGCGGAAGGCGAAGAAGGTTCACTCGGTTTGGGTGTCGCCGTCGCCGCATTCGGCTTCGTCGCCGGCGGGGCTGACTTCGAGCCGTCGTCTCCACATCCACTGAGCGCCACGACACTCACAAGAAATGCTCCGGCCAACGACTTCTGCATCGATCTCACGATCTTTCTCCTTGTTTTGGGGCAACACCTGGAGCATATCCGCCGGCTCCCCCCGCGACAATTAAACGCCCCCGGGAACCCAAGCCCGTCCAGAATGATCCGCCGCCCGAACGGCCGAAAACGTTCCCATTCGGAGCGCTCCGACGTATTTCTTCACAGCTATCCTCTTAAAAGGAACACAGAGAAAGATGATGATAAAAACACTGCGAAGAACCCTTCAAAACAAGATCACGGGCCATACCTCCCTCGTCTCGCGCCTTTCATCAGGCCTTGCCCTCACCTTCACCCTAGCGGGCGCACTCGGAATGAGCGGTCCCGCCTGGGCCGGCCAGAATGGCTCCCCGGTCGACCTCGGCGAATACGGCGAGCTTCTTTCGACGCACACCTATGCAACCCAGGACATCGTCGGCACCCGCGTGGACTACAAGGCGCTCACCCGATCAGCCGAGCTGAAATCCCTCGTGCGCCAAGTTGAAACGGCGAAGCCCTCGACCCTTGATCGAAATGAAAAGCTCGCCTTCTGGATCAATGCCTATAACCTGCTCGCGATCGACCTCATCGTGAAGAACTACCCCGTCGACAGCATCAAAGACATCGGTTCATTCTTCTCACCCGTCTGGGATCTAGAAGTCGCGACCATCGAAGGCAAATCCGTTTCTCTCGGCGGCATCGAGCATGAAATCCTGCGCAAGATGGGCGAACCCCGGATCCACGCCGCCATCATTTGCGCCTCCACTTCCTGCCCTCCGCTTGCGCGCAGCCCCTTCTCTCCCGCCACCCTGAACGCCGATCTCGACGGGGCCATGAAGAGCTGGCTCACAAGTGAGGAAAAGGGCATCGCCATCAACCGTTCCGCGCGAACCGTTCGGCTTTCAAAGATATTCGACTGGTTCGAAGAAGACTTCGAATCGAAGGGCGGCGTCCTGCAATCCGTCACGCCTTATTTGGATGCTTCAGACGCGGCATGGTTGGCCCAGAACGGGCGAAGCGCGACGATCAGCTATTTCGGCTACGACTGGTCGTTGAATGATCGGCTGCGCGCACGATAACCGCGGATACACCCGCTCCGATCTCCCGCAGACCGGTACGCCTGAACAAAAAAAGACGCGCCGCCCCAGCCGGGACGGCGCGTCTTTCTGTTTTCACTTCTACGAAGCTATCGCTGCCAGGCCAAGAAGGCTTCGAAGAGCCGCTTCACGGTCGGGGTCAGCCGCGTCCGCGTATACGCTCCAGCCGCGCGCTTAATCGCTTCCCCCTGAGTCGGGTAGGGATAGATGATGTTCGTGAAAGCCCCGAGCCCGATCTTGTGTTGCATCGCCATCGTGAACTGCGTGATCAGATCGCCGGCATGGGCCGAGACCACTGTCGCCCCGACGATTTGATCCGTGCCCTTTTTCACATGGACCTTCACGAGCCCTTCTTCCTGCCCGTCGGTGACCGCGCGATTCGCTTCCGCAATCGACACTTGATACGTCTCGATTTCGACGTTCTTCTCCGCCGCATCCCGCTCGTAGAGACCGACATGAGCGATCTCGGGCTCGGTGTACGTACACCACGGCATAACCAGGTCCGAGAGGCTCTTCCGACCAACCGGCCCCACCGCGAACAGAGCATTCTGAACCACAATTTTCGCTGCAGCGTCTGCCGCGTGCGTGAATTTCCACTGCATGCAGACATCCCCGACGGCCCAGATCCGCGGATTCGTCGTCTGGAGATGGTCATCCACCTCGACGCCCTTCCGCGTATCGAAGCTCACGCCCACGCTTTCCAGACCCAACCCGTCGACGTTCGGCGCGCGACCCGCTCCCACCAAAATTTCGTCGACCACCAGCTCGCGCTCACCCTTCTCTGGACACGACAAATGGATGACTTTCTCATCGCCTCGGCGTTCGATCCGCTGCATCTGACACTCGAAGACCATCTCGACGCCTTCGCGCACCATGGCCTCTTGGACAATCTTCGCAGCGTCCGGATCCTCACGCGTGAGCAGTTGGTTCGCACGCTCGAGGATATGCACCTCGGAGCCCAAGCGACGAAAGGACTGCGCTAGTTCGCAGCCGATCGGGCCCGCCCCAATGACCGCGAGGCGCTTCGGCCGTTCGGTGAGGTTGAAGACGGTCTCGTTGTCGAGATAGCCCGTCTCCTCAAGCCCTTCGATCGGGAGGGCCACAGCCCTTGCGCCGGTCGCGATCACCGCCTTCTTATATTCGAGCGTCGTGTCGCCAACGACCACCTTCCCCTCAGCCTCAAAATGAGCGTCGCCGAGGAAAATATCGATGCCGAATTCGTTCGAGTAGCGATCCGCGGAATCTTCATGACTGATCCGTGCGCGGATCTCACGCATGCGCCGCATCACCTCACCGAAGTCACCTAAATCATCTTCCCTCACGGAGAGCCCGAGCTCCGCCGCTTGCTTGGCTTCAAAAACCCGGGAGGCGCCGCGAATGACTGCCTTCGACGGTACGCAGCCCACGTTCAGACAATCGCCGCCCATCAGATGCCGCTCGATGAGAGCGACTCGGGCGCCGAGGCTCGAAGCGATCAGCGCCGTGATCAAACCGCCCGTCCCCGCGCCGATCACGACCAGGTTGTAGCGGCCCTTCGGCGTCGGATTCTGCCAATCCGGGGGATGCACATTTTGGATCAGTTTTTCGTTCCATTCGTCTCGGGGTTCAATCTCGATTTTTTCCGCCATGATTCCAATTCCTTTGAGGCCCGGAGGCCGGGGGCGATCGCTGTTTCCGGCAAGCGCATGTATTCAGACAAGGAGCGCGACTTAGGCGTCGCTCGACTCACAAAGAGGGGTGCTATTCGGCTGAGATTTCTTCGCCGGTCGCGGCATCAAGCGCCTGCTTGGCAATCCGCGTGACGTAGATCGTGACCACGGCAGTCGCGACAAGCCCCACGATCAAGACGGCCCAATCTCCTGCGCCCTTCTCGGTTTGGGCACCACCCGCAATCGCCGCAACATCTCCCGCAACCTTCCCGGTATAGACATAAAGCAGCGTCCCCGGGAGCATTCCGAAAGAAGCGATCAGATAGTCCGTCAGCTTCACCTTCGTTAGGCCAAGCCCGTAGTTCAGCAAGTTGAAGGGGAAAGCGGGAGAGAGCCGGAGAAGAAAGACGATTTTGCGCCCCTGTTCTCCGACCGCGCGGTCGATCGCCGCGAATCGAGGATCACCGTCGATGCGCTTCTCGATGGCTTCACGTGCCCCGTGCCGAGCAATCAGAAAACAGGCGACGGAACCCAGCGTCGCAGCGAGGAAGACGTAGAGCGTCCCTTCGAAGAGACCGAAGATCGCGCCCGCCGCGAGGGTGAGCACCGAGCCGGGAATGAAGGCAACCACGGCGGTCGCGTACCCGAGGATAAAGACGATCGGGCCGAGCGCACCAAGCCCCTCCACCCAGGCGGCAAATTGCGGGACGTAGGCCCCCGCGCTGCGCCCCAACAGAACCAGACCGACGAGGACGACGAGGCCGAGTGCGATTTTGCCGAAGGGGAGCCCCTGCGACTCTGCCTTGTTCTCGGCCTTGTTCTCGGAATGGCTCTCCGCATTGTCTTTTGCGAGATGGTTTTCGCTCATTTTATCTCCGTTTCGGCCGGCTCGTTCGGGGCCGGTCCAGGGCATCTTTTATTTGCGTTTGACGTTCAATACGGAGCTTCGAACAAATCGGATACAGCTCTTCGAAAAAACCTGTGGCGGGCCCGCTGGAGCGACTCATTCGCGGATCAAACGCCTGGCTCGATGCCTCATTTGACCTCTGCCCGAAGCCATATCTCCTCCCCGCCTCGAACCGCCTCAAGACTCAGACGCCAACCCGCTGCCTCGAATGCGTGACGCACCGAGCGCGCATCCTGGCCCACAATCTGCGCCTGAGCGTCCCCGAGCCGCGGATGGAGCGGCGTGACGCCCGCCTCCGCTTCCCCGCGGCGCGTCCCGGCCACCTGCCAGCGCAGGGTCAGCACCCCTACTCCCAATTCGCTCACGGGCGTCGCCGGCCGTGCGATCGCAAAATAGACCTGACAGCCATCCGGCACCGTCCCCAACACGAACCGAAGCATGGCGCGCAGCGCACGCTCTGCTGCGTCCGCTCCGACTTCTCCGGACGGTCCCTCGTCCCCTACGCGGAGGAGGACACTCGGTTCAAAGTCGGTGTCGAATAGGATGCCCCGCGTCTGCATCTCGGCCGCTTGTTCGGCGAGAAGAACGTTTACTTTTGCAGCAAAAGGGACATAGTCGGCGGTCGCTGACATCGGAAATTGGAAGATAGAGTCCAGCGAGCCGCACCGCTCGGGACTCCGAGTGTCACGACACACAATCCCCCGACGAATCCGCGCGGGAGCCAAATGCTATTCGGCGGGCCGCAGCTGCCTTCCTGCCGCAGCCGCCGCCTCAACCCCCCGTCCCTTCTGCGCCGTCCACCGTCCGCCGAGCCTCCTCAGCAGTCGCCGCATCTCGGGCCACAATCCGGGTCATATAAATCGAGAGCAGCGTCACCACGACGCCCATCCCCGCAAGCACAACCCGCTCACCCCAGACATCCGCCAGGATTCCCAAAGGCAGCGCCGTCAAACTGAACCCCGCGAAGGCCAGCAGCGTCAGCGACATGACACGCCCCATATATTCCGGGTCGGTTCGCCGCGCGATCACCGCCCCGTTCAGCGCGTGGAACCCGCCACTCGAGGCGCCCACAAGCACAATCACCCCGAGTCCCGACCACAGTCCCGGCGCCCCGGCCAGCAGCACCAAGGCAATGCCGAATGCAATTGCCATCCCACTATAGATCCGCGTCGCCTTCGCCGAGTCCGCGTAACGCGCGACGGTGACGCTGGCAGCGAAGGCACCGATCGCTGAGAAAAATGCGAAGCGGGTGACTTCTTCAGCGGGGCGGCCGAGTTGATTCTCGAGCAAACCGGGAATCAGCGTCACATGGGGAAAGCCGATGAGCATGACGCTGACGAAAAAGATCAGCAGATTGCGCAGTTCGACGTGGCCCCAGACGTAGCTAAGCCCGCCCGTCAGATCCTGCAGCACATGGGTCTCTGCAACATTGTCTCGCACAACCGAGCGAGGCAGGAAAAGCAGCAAAACCGCCGAACCGAAATAGAGCAGACTCATCGTCGCGTAAGCCGCTGCCGCCCCGAAGCCTTCCGAAGCCAGCAGAACTCCCGCCACGAAGGGACCGAGCACGCGCGAAATCGTATTCACGACGTTGGTGAGGGCCATCGCGCTGCCCACCCATTTCGGCGTCACGAGATCCGCTGCGAGGGCCTGGCGCGCCGGCCCGAGAAAGCCGAACGCACAGCCGATCAGAAAAGAGCTGATCACCAGATGCATGAGGACCAGCGACCCCGACGCGTAGAGCGCCGCGAGCGTCCCGAAACAAGCCGAGGAAACCAGCTGCCCTGCGGCGATCACCCGGCGCTTGGGCAATCGGTCGGCCAGCGCACCGCCGAGCGGACCGCAAAAGGTCATGCCCAACCCCTGGCCGAAAATAGCGCTGCCCACCGCGGTATTCGTGCCGGTCAACTCGAACGCCACGACCGCCTGAACCACGGTCGAAGTAAAAAACGCAGTGAAGGAAAGCAGCGTCCCGGTCAACAGGATGCGGAAGGGACGGACCGAGAGGGAGCCAAAAGAGCCAGCATCGGGTTCGGGCATCGGCCGAGCGTATCACGCCCCCAACTGGATGCTCGCCGCGGGCGACGCGTCCGGTCGGGTCGCCTTCACCGCGCCCCGCCCCGCCCAGCCCCAAAGCTAGGCGGCGTAGTCCGCAAAGAGCGCAACACGCTCGCGAGCGGTGGCATTGCGCATGCCGCGCGGAACGCGAAGTCCCTGACTCTCGAGCGAGAGGAGGATTTCGGATAGCGGCGCTGCATTCGCCACCATGCACACATCGGTCTCGATGGGAGCGTCCTCTACGCGCTCTTGAAACGGAAGGCCGCTCAGAATCGTGATCGGGATGTCCGGGGCAATCGACCAGGCGCGCTTCGCGAAAGCATCCCCGCGCACACGTCGCATCGCCAGACTGGCGACGATGGCGTCGAAACGAGAAGGCTGATGCTCGAACGCGGCCAAGGCCGCAGGCTCTTCATCGAAGATCGTCGTATCGATTCCCAGCCTCGCAAACCGAAATTTCATCGTCAGCAGCGCGCTCCGCCGATCGTCCACCAGCAAGATCCGCGGGGCCTCGAGAGCGCCCCGCCCTGCATCCAGTCCGTTTTTTGACCCTAAAATCATGGCCTAGGAATGAACCATTTCGGCCGCTGCAAACAATCGGGCGTAGGCCGGAGCGTCTCCCGAGAGAAATCAGGAGTTCTGACGGACTCGACAGCGATCCTCTAGAGCATTCCCCCGACACAGGGTCAGTACGCGCATTCCCTGCCGGTTTCGAGGGCGCGTTGACACCCCAGACTCGCGTCGGTACTTTGCGCGCCGGATCTGTGGTGGGCGTAGCTCAGTTGGTTAGAGCGCCGGATTGTGATTCCGGAGGTCGCGGGTTCGACCCCCGTCGTCCACCCCAGCCACTCTCATCTCCCTTGACGGCGATCACCGCCTCACCCGCCTCACTGCCACCACCCTGATCACCCTGATCACGGACCGCAGCGACGGGGACGGCACGAGCGACCTCCGCGATCGACCTCGGCAGGTCTATGCGACGGCCGGGGCCCCTTCCGAGCGGAAAACGGGGTAGTCGCTGACGGGGACGATGCCGAGGCGCGCCCTGGCCTCGTCGAGGGGGAGCGGCAGGAGCGCTTCCCAATCCGCCCCAGGAAGCCAATTAGACTGCTTCGCCAGGCGGTAGCCCTCCCGAATCACAACGCGCTGCTCGGGAATTGTTCGGCCAGCCTTCAGATAGGCGACGGCCACGATGAAACCAATCCCGCGATTGCCCGTCTGGTGATACGTGAATGCGAGCAGGCCCGCCTCACCGACGAGATCGCGACCGAAGCCGGTCAAGACATGCCAGAGGTCATGGCTATCTCGAAGTCGCGTCCCAAACAGCTCGCGATCGCGGCAGACAGGACCGTCTTGGGCAGGGACCGACTCCGATGCGTCGACGAGCCCATCGGGTGTAATTTCTTCCCGCGCCGTGAACTCCGCGTAGGTTCGTCCGAAAGACCCCGCCGGCATCGCCATCAACGCCGCCCGGTCACTCAAGGTCGTTACGAGTGAGCGTCGCTCTGCCAGGATCTGCGGACCGTGCTCTCCGTTAAGAAAGCGCTGAAACGCGCGCTCGCCCGAATTCCCTGAGAGTGCGCGGATAATCTTGAAGACTTGGGATGTGTCATCGGGATCCGCAATCAGCGCCCGAATCCCCTGCCAAGCTTCACGGAAACGAATCGGATTCTTCTGCGGCTTCATCTTCGGACCTCCTGTGATGGGCCTCCTCCGAAGTGGGCCCGCGCGCAAACGATAGGTCATTGCCACGGAACCCGACTAGAGATCTCCCGCGCGCCGCAACAGAGGGCGGGCACTTTTTGAGCCCCCTTAGGGATTAGACCCGATGAAGCTGCCGGTCCGTTGCGCCGATCCCCCTAAAATGGAGACGTTTTCGACCGGATTATTGCCTCTTGGGCTCGCGATCGCGGGGGCGATTGGCTTCGCCCTCTTCCTACTCGGCGGCCTTCGCTTTCGCCGCTGGGCCGTCGAAGATCGCCCGGGGATCCCGCGCTACTCCGAAACAGGCGAGACCGTCTTCCTCTGGATCGTTTACAGCGGCCTGATTGCGCTGATCATCGTGCTCGTGCGCCAGACGATGAGGCATCTCTAGCCCGCCGATGCGGCGCCTTCAACGTCGCCCATCAAACAGCCCCATGACTGTGCTGACCGGGCGCTGAACGCAAGAACGCCTCGGATCACGAACGAGCGTGAACCGAGGCGACGGGTTCGGACCCGAGTTCTCGAAGAACGTCCGGCCTAGTGTCCGCCGAGCGGATCCTTCCAGAGGAAGCGAGCCGGTCGGGCGACAAGTTCATTGAACGGCTTGGCGATTTCGTGCGGGCGCGTCACCAAGACGATCGGCGTCAGGGCCAGGAAGAGTCCTGTCCCCACGACCAGGCTTACAAAGCCGGCCGGACGAAGCAGCAGCACGTCCACGACGGCCGGCGCATGCGCCGCCTCATCCTGCGTGCGTGTCTGAGCCATCGCAGTCGTCGTGAATGCGGTTGAAAGAAGTAATACGGCCGCGACGGCAGCCACGATCTGTCGAAATCGGTTGGACATTTCGAGCCCTCCAAAAGCTAATCTCTCGCTTTATCGGCGAACCCGAGACTTGGCTGTACCTTTTCCCTGAGCCTCAGTCCTCACTTGCGCGAAAGAGATACCGGGCGACAAGATCTGAGGTCGCCTCGGCCGCCGCATCCAGAAAGCGGTCGTCCCCGCTCAGATAGGCCTGCGTCGAATTCCACTGAACCGCGTTCAGAATCACGAAGGAGGCCATCTCCGGATCCAAATCGGCGCGCGCGAGCCCTGCCTCAGCCACCGCTTCGATAAATTGATCGATCGCCTCTTGAAGTCGATCGCGAATCGCCTCGAAAGGCTCCCTGAAATCGTCGTCCTTGAAATACTGCGCCCAGAGAATCCTCTGGATTCCTGGACGTAGCTTCTGCGTATGAAAAATCGCATCGATCAGCGTGCGCGTCCGCTCCCGGGGATCCGTCCTCCCCTGCCAGCTGGCCGGATCGAGCTGCGCAATCGTCTCTTCCGCCACCTCGCGCATCGTGCCGTCCAGGAGCTCTAGGATCAGCTCTCGCTTGTCCCGGAAATAGTTGTAGACGGTTCCCACCGCGACGCCGGCCTCGGCCGCAATCATCGCTGTCGTCGTCTCCTCGAAGCCGTGGCGCTCGAAACATTGGATCGCGGCCGCTACCAGCTTCTCGCGGGTTCGCCGGCTCCGGGCCTGCTGAGGCGGCCGAGGAGCCCCACGCCCGGCTAAGGTCGCCGAGGGCTCCGGCTCGGCCGAGTGCACGGGCTCAGCAGAGGTCCCCTGTTTGGCAGAAAGAAGGTTCTCCTCGGTCTGGTTTGATCGAGAACTGATTGAACGACTGTGGGCGGACATGGGATCATCGTACTCCAAGTCAGCTTCGGCGGTGGGCACATCGACTTGCCAAAACCTGAATCCCACGTCATGTTTTGAACCACAGAACCGATTTACCTTATCCACGCTGCGAATTCACGCTGCAAGGAGCCCAAGCCATGGCCGCCACGCCCATCGAAGCCGATTCCGTTGACCAGGACCTCGAAACGATTCTGACCTCCTTTGACTCCAACTACGTTTGGAATTACGGATCGGTCAAAGAAGGGCTGCGCGAGCTCTACGAAAAGTCCAAACGCGAGCAGTGGAACGGAACGACCCAACTCGATTGGAGTCTTGCCGTGGAACCTGAGTCCCCCACGATCGTTCCCGCTGCCTTCGACCCCCTCGCGGACTATGGCCCGGCGCAAAAGCTGAACGAGAAGGAACGCGCGCGCCTGCGCCACGCCCAGATCTCGAACCAGCTGTCGCAGTTCCTCCATGGCGAACAGGGAGCGCTCGTCGTCGCGTCTCAGCTTGTCGGCTCCGTGCCGTGGATGGACGCGAAATTTTACGCGGCCAGCCAAACCATGGACGAAGCGCGGCATGTTGAAGTTTTCGCTCGCTACGTAAATACCAAGCTCGAGTGGGAATGGCCGATCAACCCGGCACTCAAAGAACTCCTCGACGCGACAATCAAAGACGCGCGGTGGGATTTCAAATTCCTGGGCATGCAAATTATCATCGAAGGCCTCGCCATGGCGGCCTTCGGAAGCCTCTGGAAAGCAACGGAAGAACCGCTGCTCAAGGATCTCCTGAAATACGTGATGAAGGACGAGTCGCGCCATGTTGCGTTCGGCGTGCTCGCGCTCCGAGACCATTTCAAGGATCTCTCCCCCGCCGAAATGCGCGACCGCGAGGACTTCATTATCTACGCCTGCGAGCTGATGCGAAACCGCCTAGCAGGCGCGGAGATCGGGCGAGCGATGGGCTGGAACGAGGCAGAGGTCCAAAATGCGATCATGGAATCGCCGACGGGACAATTGTTCCGCAGCATGCTCTTCATGCGCATCGTCCCGAACCTTCGCAAGCTAGGACTGATCACCCCGCGTGTCCGCGAAGCGTTTGAGCGTCTCGAAATCATTCAGTTCGAACATCTCGATCCCGAGGCCCAAGACCGCGAACTCGGGCTCTAGGGTCGCGGCGGCGGCGAGCGGCGCGCCACGTTCGCTAGGCGCTGTCTAGGCGCTCTTTACGTGCCCTTTAGGATAGGAGCTCTTTTTAGGAGCTCTTTTGCTCTCGAACGCGCGCGTTCTCGCCCAAGCTAGTAGCCGAAGCGGAAACCGACTCGCCCTTCGTGCGCCAAGTAGGAACCGTCGATGCCGCTCACAGCGCGCGCACCGTCTCGCAGGTTCCAGCGATGATCCATCGCCTCAAGGTATCGGTAGCCCACCTGGATGCCGAAATAATCCGTGATCGGAACTTCGACGCCGAGCAAGATATTCCACGCAAATTCCGCGCTCTCGCCCCGAAGCTTCAGTCCGGCCGGGAATTCCAGCTCCGAGCGAGGCTTGGTCCAGAGCACACCGACACCCGCACCCACATAAGGAACGAACATCGGAACGTCGTAGTCCCCGCCGCCCTTCCCGATGGGATAGTCGTAGAAAATGTTCGCCATGGTCGCGACCGCATGGATATCACCGCGATGCCCAGAGTCGGGAAGATCCTTGACCGCATGGGCGCGGTAGCTCGCGTTCACCTCGGCGCGGATATTCGTCGTAAAGCGGTAGCCCAAGGCCACCTCGGCGATCGCTGCATCTTCGTACTGGATATCCTGATCGGCGGTTCGAAATGAATCGTCCGCAAGGGGGATATCCGTATTCTGTTCGCCCACGACGGAGAAACCCGTCCCCAGATAGACGTAGACGCCTTGCGTCCCCTTCGGAGCAGGCTCGGCTGCCGCATCATCCTCTTGCGCGGCGGCCCCCGACACACACAGCCCTGCGCTGGCGATAAAAGCAAGCAAGCCGGAAATCAATCGATTCCGTGGTGCTTTCCGTGGTGCTTTCCGTGGTGCTTTCCGTGGTTTTAGTGGGCTTCGGCTTCGCATCAGTTCTCCAGGCGCGGTGCACAGCCCATGCGCCCTCCGCTCTCGGCCGGCACGTTTGATCTGCTTTCCACGAAAATCGACGAACAACGAAACGACACCCATTCGGTTCTCTGAAACCGACTGGTTCGAGGGGCGCGTTCCTCTTCGTCAATATACTCGAAGCCCCCTGCTCCGACCATCGAAAGACGGAGTCAGAGATGCTGACTTCCAGCCCGATTTCATTCGAATCGCCCGACCTGGAGCCGTCGAAAGACCTGAACAAAACTTGACGCGAGGTCATATCAACCAACAAAATCGGAGACAGCACGGCGCCCCCTCGCCAAGCATTGCCCCACCCTCGGAAACCGAGGTCTAAACCCCCGTCCCTCAGTCAAGCAGAGCGGGCGAGTGGTCGATTCTCCCGAGAGAGGGCCTTCGTCCTCCAGAGGCCCGACAACCCATGCGCATCCTTGTTTGCCCGCCCGATTATTTCGACGTCAACTACGTGATCAACCCCTGGATGGAAGGCCAGCAGGGGCGCGTTGATCGCTGCCGCGCAAAAGCGCAGTGGGAAACGCTCGTCGAACACTACGCGCGTGCCGCTCAGGTCGAAATCGTCGCCGCCGCCCCAGACTGCCCCGACATGTGCTTCACGGCGAACGCGGGTCTTGTCGCCGAGGACCTGGCCGTGCCGGCTCGCTTCAGAATGCCGGAACGCAGCCGTGAGGAAGCACCCTTCAAAGAGTATTTCGCGAATGCTGACTTCGCCGTCCATCCGCTTCAAGAAGAAGCCTCCTTCGAGGGCGAAGGGGATGCCCTCTTTGCTCCGGGCGAGTCCGTGTTATGGGCAGGCTATGGTGTGCGATCCGCGCTCGAAACCCATCCCGCACTCGGCGAACGCTTCGGCGTCGAAGTCCTCTCGCTTCGACTCGTCGATCCGCGCTTCTATCACCTGGACACCTGCTTCGCTCCGATGCCCGATGGGCGTGTCCTCTACTTTCCACCCGCTTTCGATGAACGCTCTCGACGACTCATCGAAGAGCGCGTCCCGAAAGACGCCCGCATCGAAGTGAGCGAAGCCGACGCCTGCGGATTCTCGTGCAATGTCATGCGCGTAGATGACCGGGTCTTTATGAACCAGGCCAGCGAGGAACTCCAAAGGTCGCTCGCGAACTGGGGCTATGAAACCGTGATCTGCCCGGTCGACGAATTCATGCGCGCGGGCGGCGGCGTCAAATGCCTCTCGCTCATCCTCGATCAACCCGAATTCAAGAGACTCGCAGCGCCTTGTTCAGCCATCGCCAGCGCCGACTTCGAACTGCAAGGCCACCTTTTGGATGCCGGCCTCCTCAACCGCACCCTCGACCTCATCACGCAGTCCGGCGGTAGTTTCAGAGTCGACCGAATCGACCTCGCCGAGCGAAACGACCAGCCGTCCCGCGCAGTGATTCGAATCATCTCACCGACACAGGGCGAGCTCGAAACGATTCTCCACAGACTGGAGAATGAGCAGTCGCGTTAGGCGCCGAATCGCTCTTCGAGATACTGGATGATGTCCGCGGATTCGGGAAGCCACTGAACCTTCCCGCCCTTCCCTTCGATCCGGAGCACAGGCACAGTCCCGCGTCCCAGCGCGGCGTAGATCTCGTCATGATAAGCCCCGTCCGACATCGTATTTCGGAGCGGAATCTCGAGACCCATGGCGTCAATCGCTCCCAAGACCCGGCGACAATAGGGGCAGCTCGGGAAGCCGTACAGCGCCAGCCCAGCCGTCTTCTGCGATTCATTTTCTGCGGTCTGCATGATTCTTTTCCCGTCCCTTACGTTGCCGCGCAACTCAAATGCCGTCGGATCCCCGCCGGGTTCTTCCCCGCCAATCGCCGTGCATCGAACTCACGGCCTCGGGTTCACTCTCAATCGTCACCATGGCTGCGTAGACTTTAGCGCCGCCCCCACCAAAGAGCGCCGCCGGCCTCTGCCAGGGCCCGTTCGCCGCCGCCGGGATCCGCGAAAGGCCGCACCGTCCCATTTGGTTCAGCTCACCGCTCCCTTCCGACCCAATCGGAACAATTAACGGTCCACCTGCCAAACTCTGCGGCCCACGAAGCAGCCAACGCCGAGGCTACGCTCTCGAAAGCGCTTGTTCTGAAAGCGTTTTTCCGGACCGAGGCCGGCCCGCAGAGACAGTCCCAGCAAGCTGGCACGCTTCCTGCTCTAGCCCTCATCACCGCGGCACGCGCGGAGGGGGAAACATGGAAGACCAGATCAACGAAACTGCATCTTGGCTCGACACTCAGCTCGAGGCGGGCACACCCATCGAGCTGGAGATCGGTTCTTTCATCGCCGCGGCCTCGGACTGGACCGAAGACGAAACCGAACTCGACGATTTTGTCTCCGCAATGGTCGAGACAGACCAGTTCAGCTTCGAAATCGGCTGAGTCCGCTCGGACCGTTTTCCTGCCTCGCTTAAATTGATGCTTCTGGGGCTTCCTGATAGCCTTGGCGTTTCTTCGCCCCAGAAACTCATTCCGATCGCACAGCGACGGATCAAGCGAGACCAATCCACCCATGGCACGACTGAACGACAACTACCTGAAGCTGGCCGCTGGCTACCTCTTTCCCGAAATTTCACGGCGCATGAACGTCTTCACGACGGCCAATCCAAACGCCGACGTCATCAAGCTTGGCATTGGCGATGTCGTTCTTCCCCTCGCGCCTTCCGTCCGCCAAGCCATGCATGACGCCATCGACGAGATGGCCACCGCCGACGGCTTCCGCGGCTACGGCCCCTCCGAAGGCTACGACTTTTTGCGTGAAGCCATTTCCGAAAATGATTTCGGCTCCCGTGGCGTCAAAATCGACCCAAACGAGATTTTCGTCTCCGATGGTTCTAAATGTGACAGCGCGAACATCCAAGAAATCTTCGCGGACGACGCGACGCTCGCTGTGTCGGATCCAGTTTACCCCGTCTACGTCGATACAAACGTGATGGCCGGACGAACGGGCCAGCCTAACGACGGCGGACGTTATGCGGGCATCGAATACCTGCCCTGCACCGAAGAGAGCGGCTTCATGCCTTCTCTCCCGGACCACCCCGTCGACCTCGTTTATCTTTGCTCGCCGAACAACCCGACGGGTACGGTTGCATCCAAAGACGAGCTCAAAAAATGGGTCGACTGGGCGCGGGCGAACGATTCAATCATTCTCTTCGATGCCGCTTACGAACGCTTCATCAGCGAAGACGTGCCGCACTCGATCTTCGAGATCGAAGGCGCTCGGGAATGCGCCATTGAGTTCCGCAGCTTCTCGAAGACCGCGGGCTTCACCGGCATTCGCTGCGCCTACATCGTGATCCCCGACGAACTGAAGGGCAAGGGTTCCGACGGCCAAACCGTCCCGGTCTCCCAGCTCTGGAGCCGGCGCACGAACACCAAGTTCAACGGCACGGCCTACCCGGTCCAGAGAGGTGCGGAAGCGATCTACTCCGAAGAGGGCCGCAAGGAAGTTCAGACGAACATCGACTACTACATGACGAATGCAGGCCTGATCCTCGAAGGCCTCAGCAAAGCGGGCTTCACCACCTTCGGCGGCATCAACGCGCCCTACGTCTGGATGAAGGCGCCAAACGGCCTCGACTCGTGGCAGTTCTTCGACGAGCTGCTTGAGAAATGCAACGTCGTCGGGACACCGGGCTCGGGATTCGGAAGCTGCGGCGAGGGCTATTTCCGCCTCTCCGCTTTCGGCATGCGCGACAAGGTCGAAGAAGCGATCACGCGCATCACGAAATCCTTCGGGTAGCCCCAACTCCTTCAGTCGCTTCCGAGCGCTGAACGCGACAGAAATGCTGAGCCGCGGTCGACCCGCGGCTCAGCGTTCGCGATACCAATACCGGTAGCGTTCGCGAAACCCGAGCCGCTCGTAGAGTCGCCGGGCCGAAGTATTTTCCGCTTCGACGCTGAGCATCGCCGACGTCGCCCCCTGCCCGCGCGCCCTTTCCAACAACGATTCGATCAAGGCCTGCGCCGCGCGGCGGCCTCGAAAATCGGGATGGGTCGCGACTTGGTAGAAGGAGACAACGTCTTCGGAAACCACAGCGAGAGCCACCGAACACGGCTCGCCTTCCGCGCGCAACGTCGCAAAGGCTGAATCGCATGGGCCGGATTCCAGTCGATCAAGAATCGACCGATAGTCCGTGCGCGTTTCATCCGCGACGCCAGAAAGCGAACAAGAGGCTTCAACCCAGGCAGCGCTCGGCCGAGCGTCGATCTGTCCGGTGACGTTTTTGCCCGTAGCGCGCCCCTCGCCGTTGCCATCCCCGCCGCCGTTGCCGTTGCCGTTGCCGTTGCCGCCGTTGAAAATCTGGCTCGACGCGTCACTCGACGGCGCAAGCTTCCGTATCGTCATGACTAGCGTCTCGCTATGTCGTCCGTAGTCACGCGCTGCGAGAAAGGCATCCAGGCCCTCAGGCTCCGAGGCCTTCGTCATCTTGAACACAGTGGGCAACCTGCGCGCTGAATACCGCGCTTCGACCTGCTCAACTCGCTGCGCAAGCGGCCACGCTCCGTCTCCCACGGGACTGACGGAGTTCGCCCGGCGGGTATACCGTCCGCTGATCCCGAGCAGCCAGCCGTCGAGTTCGACCTCTGTCGCGGCCGGCCAACTCGCGCGAGCGATTCGCTCGAGCCGCCGGATCTCGTCCGGCTCCGCACCCTCGACCGAAGCGCTCCCGGCGCCCGAATTCGGCCCAGAACCGCGGCTCAACCGAGACCGAGCCGCTTCGCGATGATCACTTTCATGATCTCATTGCTGCCAGCGTAAATGGACTGCACCGCGGCGTCCGCGTAGTCCCGCGAGATCGGATACTCGTCCATGAAGCCGTACCCCC
This sequence comes from Myxococcota bacterium, assembly GCA_045106235.1. Taxonomy (GTDB): domain Bacteria; phylum Myxococcota_A; class UBA9160; order UBA9160; family UBA4427; genus UBA4427. Next base: position 117,183 of record JBGCEJ010000004.1, on the reverse strand, counting down.
CAAAGAGCTGAAGACATTCGGCAGAGACCTTCTTTTGCAGATCACTCGTCCAGTATTTCGCCATGCTCACTTCGGAAACGATTTCGTCCCCCGCGACGTGAGAGACCAGAAGTCGGTCGACAAAGCTCTGCCCGATCTCGATCTCCGTCGCCATCTCCGCCAGTTTGAACTGCGTGTTTTGAAACGTCCCAATCGGCTTTCCGAAGGCGGTGCGCTCCTTCACGTAGTCGAGGGTATCTTCGAAGGAACGGCGACAGGAGGCCATCGATCCGATCCCGATCACGAGGCGCTCTTGCTGCAGCTTCTCCATCAGCATCTTAAAGCCGTGCCCCTCCTTGCCTAACAGGTTCTCGGCGGGCACCCGGCAGTCCGAAAAAGAGAGTTCGCTCGTATCTTGGCCCTTCAGGCCGAGCTTTTTCAGGTTGCGCCCCTTCTCGAAGCCCGGCGTACCCGCTTCCACAAGGATCAAACTCATCCCGTCATGGGGCGGACTCGCGCTCGGGTCGGTTTTCGCAACCACGATCACGAGGTCCGCGTTCTGACCGCAAGAGATGAACGTCTTCGATCCGTTCAGGACGTATTCGTCGCCTTCCCGAATCGCCTTCGTCGAAATCGCAGCGAGGTCCGACCCCGTACTCGGCTCGGTCATCGCAATCGCGAGCAGGCAATCCCCCGCGATCGCAGGAACGTGCCAGCGCTGCTTCTGTTCTTCCGTCGCGTAGGTGGTCAGATAGGGCAAGCAGATATCGCTATGCAAAGAAGACTGGAGCGCATGAGCACGGAGGTCGGCGAGTTCCTCGATGATGATCGCGTCAAAAAGAAAGTCGACGCCGCCCCCGCCGTACTCCTCGGGCTGGTTCGCGCCGAGAAAGCCGGCGTCGCCCATTTTCTTCCAGACAGAACGATCGGAGATCCCCGATTCGTTCCAGGCTTCGAGATGCGGCACGACTTCCGCCTCCGCAAAGCGGCGGAACTCTGCACGAAAATGTTCATGCTCATCGCTAAAGATCGTGCGTCTCATCTGCCCTGCTCTCCTGACGCGACGGCACTCCCAGTTTTTCCCGGACAGCGTCCGCCACGCGTTTGATTTCAGATTCGAGTGGCCCAGAGAACCCCTCGAGGTCTCCCGCCCGAATCGGTGCGCGCAATAAGCGCGCGTGCCCTGCCCGAACGAGACGCCCGCGCAGCGCCTCCGCATCCTTCCGCGGGCGCACCCAACCTTGCGCGATCAAGCGCGCGCAGATCAATTCAAGCCCTTCCTGAGGTCGCGTTGTCCCGCGATCGTTTTCGGGCCGGGCCTCCGCACGCGCCACGATCGCCTCAAGCAAGCCGTCGCGAATTCGCTCTGCGAGGCTGGGGATCACCCGCAGATGCGGGGACAAGAAGACGGGGCGCCCCGTCGTGCAGACTTCGGCGAGCGTTGTCTCTCCGAGCCCAGCCACGACGAAAACGTCAGCCGCTTCAAGGACCGCAGGCCATGCCCGCTCCGTTGCTCTCTGATCTTTTGTCTCGTGATAAACAAACGCCGCGTTCCCCACGCCGCGCAGGCACCCCTCAAAAACCGAGCGGTCCGTATTCCGGCTCGCAGAAACGATCACGGCGCCGCCAAGACCTTCGGCGCTATCCGCAACCAAGCGCCCCAAAGACTCGGCGGCGGAGCCATCGAGGCCGAGTCGCTGCGTCCCGCTGCCTAACAATAGCGCGATCCGCGGGCCGCCGATCCCGGACAAGCGCGTATGCCAGCGCCCCGCGCTCGCTCCCGCCTCGGCGTTCGCCGGCACGAGCGGCCGATCCACTTCCACCCGATTTGGATGCGGGAAGAGCGTCGCCGAACGCGCCGTCACAGCGAGATCCACTTCCGAGGCGGGCGTCGCCGCCTTACTCCCGAGCGCGACCACCTGAGTACGGCCTCCCGCCTGTTCGCGAATCCAGCGTGCGACGGGCGCCGTTGCGCGCCCCGCGACGATCAGCAAATCGGGCCAAGGCGGCTGCAGCGAGCCGAGCGCGCGCGTCCCCGGCTGGAGCGTTCGCAAATGCGCTCCCCGGCTCATGAAGGGCAGCGCCGAAAGCGCGGAGAGCGGCGGCCTGACCGATTCACTCGGCCAGCCGAGTTCATCCGCCAAAGCCGTGACCTGCCGATCGTTACCGGGGGCCCCGTCCGACAAGGTCCAGACCCGCGGCGGCGTCTGGTCCGGCCGAGGTCCGCCCTGCCGCACGAGGATCCGCTCAGCTTCAAAGCTGCGCCCGCGCGTCATGATCAACTCCCAGCTCACCTCGGGATGCCGCGCCGCGGCGGCCTCAAAATGCGATCGCCACCAATCTGGCGTATGCACGGTGCCTTGAGGCGGCAGTAGAAACCGCCTCCGTGGCGCCGCCTCCGGACATCGCACAGCAACCGCGACGAAGCGACGCGCCTGCGCAAACATTGACTCCACGATCCACGGAATATCCCAAGCCGGCAGCTCGTCGAGGCCGTCGACGCATAACACCGCATCAAACTTCTCACCCGCTGCAGAAGCCTGTCCTGCCCCCGCGCTCAGCTTCCCCAACCACTCAAGGAGACCCAAGCGGCGCTCAGAGTCGAGGCCAAAACGGCCCGGAGCCTGCTCATCGTCGCCGCGCACGTCCGGCACCAATTCAACTAACGTCCGAGACTTTGTGCGGCGCGCGAGCATATCGACCGCGCTGGCCACCTCCTCGGAAACGCCGATTCCACTCCCCATTTCACTCAGCGGCAATCCGCGCAGCGTTTCGAGTCGACGTCTAAAACCGAGGCTTGGCGCGACTTGCGTGAAGAACTCGAAGCCTTCGGCAATGGCCTTGCGTTCGAGGTCATGCCAAAGCTGCGTGTAGGAACCCCGCTGATAGACGAAACGCTCCGGGAAGGGGCGCCACGGCTGTGTATGCAGCGTGGTGTAATGCAGCAGGTGACTGCGCCCCGGTTCGAACTCTTCATCCCGCGCGTTCCATCCCGGATCGAGGTCGCCCCGCAATCCGGTGGATTTCCCCGCCTTCTTCAGCAGCGAGCGCTTCCAGCCGTTCTGCGCCTGATCCAGCGTCCAGTGGGGCGCCATCTTTTCACAGTCGATCAGCATGACCGAGGATTCGGTGTCCGAAATCGAAAGATGCGCCGCATCGCCCAAGGCGTGATCGAAGAGCACACCCGGATCGGTCAGATAAATCTGATCCTCATCGTTGTAGATCGCACGTCCCTGGCCGCCACAGAGTGCAGGGATCGCGAAGCGGTAATTCGTAAAGCCCGTCGTCCAGCCGCGACGATCAAACCCCGGCAGCTCGCTCATGAGATGAATTCGGACCTCGCGCCCGGGATCCCTCGCCTGCTCGATCGAATAGCCGAAAACTCGGTTCGCGCGGTACTGAGCAGGCTCGGTCCCAAGATAGATCTCGATCGGCGGCCGCTCTGAGACGACGGCGCCCGGACGCGGGGGCAGCACGACGCATTCCATCGTGTCGAGGATGGCCTGCAATTCGGAACCGGGGCTGGATTTCGTTTCGGTCATGGTCTCCGCCGAAATGGGCGCTTCTTGATGCGGCGCTGACACACGCTCTCCCGCGGGACGTAGCGGGGAGCCTCGATAGCACCATGTCCCTCACCGCCGAAGGGATTCGTCGCCGGCTGAGTCTACACCACTCGCCTTTTCAGACCTCAGCCCCGCCTCGGCCCAGGCGACCCTACAAGAGGGGCTTTTACACCCCGATTCGATCACCGATTCGCGAGAGGGGGACTCCGAGCCGCACTCGGGTCCTCGACTCCTGGCTGGATCCAGGCATACTTACGGCCGCGTGCAAAAAGTTGGGACGATCGTCGTGGGGGGCGTTCAACCAATCCCGGAAGAAATGCATTGGGGAACCCCTCCAATTTCTTTCGATGCACGCGACGCACCCATGGATCGCACGCAGCTTCGATTCGCAAATCCCCCACAGCCTTAAGCAGGGAATAACGAGAGAACAGGACGTTTCTTTCGGATCAGCATTCAAGTAAGACAATTTAGAGTCGGCCTGGCTGGAATACCCATTCCAGATCAAGCCCAGCGGATCGAATCCAAGGGCAAGGAAGGCACCCGCCTTCCAACTCAGACACGACGAAGTACATCGGGGGACCGTGAGCGTTAATCAAGACGCCCACGGGCAATTCAGAAGAGAGGACGCGAATGCGGATTGGCAAAATTCCGGTCGGCGAAGGAGCACCGCTAGTACTGATCTGCGGGCTCAACGTGATCGAGAACGAAGCAGATACAGTCGAGGTCGCGCGAACCATCCAGCAGCTCGCGGAGAAGCACGACTTCCCCGTGGTCTTCAAAGCGTCTTTCGATAAGGCCAACCGGTCCCGGCACGACTCGTTCCGCGGCCCGGGTATCGATGAAGGCCTGCGCGCCCTCGCCGCCGTGAAAACGGAAACGGGGATGCCGATTCTGACCGATATCCACGATGCGACACAGCCGAAGATTGCGGCTCAGGTGGCCGACATTATCCAGGTTCCGGCGTTCCTTATGCGCCAGACAGATCTGATCGCGGCGTGCGCCGCCGCCGGGATCGCAGTCAACCTCAAGAAGGGTCAGTTCATCGCGCCGCACGACATGCGACACGCCGTGGACAAGCTCAAGCATTTCGGCTGCGACGATATCCTCGTCACCGATCGCGGGACCTGCTTCGGATACAACAACCTCGTGACGGATATGCAGGGCCTCGTACAGATGCGTGAATTCGCGCCTGTCTGTTTCGATGCAACGCATGCGGTTCAGTACCCGGGCGCGAATGGCGGATCCTCGGGCGGCGACCGCCGCTTCGTGGCGCCTCTTGCCCGGGCGGCAGCTGGAGCCGGAATCGACGCCCTCTTCATCGAGACGCATCACGACATTGATGCGGCGCCTTGCGATGGCCCCAGCCAGATCAGCTTCGAAGAGCTGGACCAGCTTCTCCGCGAAGTCCGGGCCATCGATTCGGCCGTTCGCCAAGCGCAGCCGGCGCGTTAGGCCAGAGGCCAACATCTCCGATCAAGGTTCAGCGGGCGGGCTCGGCCCGCGCAGTGCGGTCGTGCTTGCGGGCCGTCGCGGCGGTGAAGATCCACTCGCCGAGGCGGCCGGTGCACCGCATCGGGCTCTCCTCGAGATCGAGGGCGAGCCCATGCTGAATCGCGTCGTCCGTCGACTTCTCGGATGGCCCTCGATTGAGCGCGTCCTGGTCAACATCGACGCCCCCGAACTGATCGAGTCCGACCCCGACTTCCGCACTTGGCAGGCGAGCAAGCAGGTCGAAATCGTCCGCAGTACAGACTCACCGAGCCAAAGCGTCCTCGAAAGCCTTGATCAGGCGGGACTCGCAGACGGGCCCGTGCTCGTCACGACCGCGGATCACGCCCTTCTCGACGATGCGATGCTTGAGTCTTTCTTCAAAGCGGTCGACGCCTCCTCGGATGACCTTCACCTCGCCCTCGTCCCGCGCCGGGCCATCGAAGCACGTTTCCCGGAAGCGAAGCGGACCTATCTCCGCTTTAAGGACGAGGCGTATTCAGGCGCAAACCTTTTTCTTTTCCGCACGCCGGGGGCGAGAGAAGCCGCGCTGTTTTGGCGACGCGTCGAAAGCCAGCGCAAGCAGCCATGGCGGATCGCCCGAGCCTTCGGACTCACGAACCTCGCCCTCTTCCTCAGCCGTCGCCTCGACCTCCAAGCCGCCTTCGAGCGCGTCTCCCGCGTGGTCGGCATCCGAGTGAGCGCCGTCCCGCTCCCACAAGCCGAAGCGGCCGTCGATGTGGACAAGCTTGCGGATCTTATTCTCGTCCGAGAGATCCTCAAGGAACGCAGTCAGACACGCGAGCAGGCACGCGAGCAGCGAGGCTAAGTCGCCGTCGCCTTCAGCGCTTCGCCTGGCGCGAGCACAGGCTCAGGAACGGCAACGAAGCCCCCTGCCGACGGATCGTATGCGCGCGCGACCGCCGAGACTTCGAATCGCTGCGTCGCAGAACTCTCCGCGGGGCGGATCGTGTAGACGTGGTATTGCGCGCGCTTTCCCGGCTTGCTGCCAACTTCCGAAGAAGACGGGACGCCGATCACGGGGACAGGAGTACCGGGACCTTCGAGCCAGTTCACGAGCCGCCTATGCTTGTGACCGTGCAGAATGAGTTCCGCGCCTGTTCTCGCGATCAGAGCGCGCAAAGCATCACCGTCCCAGAGCGCGCGGCGCGCGGGCTCGCCATGCATCGCGACAGGATGATGAATCATCACGACTCGACAGAGCCCCCGCTCGCCGAGCAAACGGAGTAGCCCTTCCAAGCGCTCAAGCTGCTTTGCGCCAAGTTCGCCGCCGGCCCGAAAGACCGGCGTCGGAATCGCGGAGCAAAGACCAATCGTCGCCAGGTTTCCATGAATGCGCAGCGTTGGAAAATCCGCATAACAAGGCGCTTTCTCAATTCCGGGAGCGGGCGCCAACAGCGCAGCGATCTCCGGGTCGGCATAGAGACTCGGGTCCGTTCGAAGATACGCTGACCAATGATCCCAGCCTTCTTCTGCTTCGACGGGGACATAACAGTCGTGGTTCCCGGGAATCAGAAAAACCTCTTCCGGCGATCCGAGCGCGCGCAATTGCTCAGCGGCACGGCGGAACTCAGAGGGCAGAGAAATATGCGTCAGGTCCCCCGTCACGAGGATTCGGTCCAGGTCTTGCGAATGAACATCGCGCTGCGCCGCCGCCAAGATTTCGGGCTGGTGGTCGTTGCGCCGGCGAAATCGCCAGGAGGCCCATCCGGAAAGGCGCTTGCCTCGGAAAAATTGTCGAGGCATTCCCGCCAAGGTCGTCGCATGCCAGTCGGAGAGATGGGCAAAGCGAATCTCAGCGTTCAATTTCATCTCCCCGGCTTCAAGCCCAAATTCGGGTCGCAGCCTGCTCCGCGCACCCCACCCGTCGAGGTGGGTTTAGCTTCGATTCAGGCCGATCGAAACCGGCCTGAATTCCGACTGCGAGTCCGCGATCGATGTCGAGAATGCGGTCCAGCCGCCTTTTCGACGAAAAATCTTGATTTAATCATTGAACACGGAATCAACATCCCCGAAGGCAAAAACCCGCGAGAACGGTCGCGAAACGCACTCTACGCCGCGCCTCGGCCTCCGCTCCGGACGGATTCTCGCGGGGCCTTGCGTAGAGGTGAAACCACACCGAACCTGTCGCGCCCACAGCCAACCCGTCGCGTCCCCTCACTCAGCCCTTTTCGAGGTTCGTCCGAAGACAAAGCATCCCCCAGAGGTCTGGGCGGAAAGCGGGATTGGGGGTAGCATTCCGCCGTCGTCGGAACCCCCGTCCCTCCCCAGAACTGACGACGCAGTAGATGGAACGAGAGTTCGAAAGCGAGACTGAGTAAGCCAGAAACTTACTCTCCAACTCGAGCTGGGAGACAAGCAAGGTAGGCTGCGAATCGCAGTGTGACGGGTGTGGCATCTATCACATTTTTGATTCCAACATTTCGCCGAACCATCGGATGCGTTCTGGATTGACCAGACCAAAGCCGGCGGCGAAACCAAGAGCCTGAGTTAGCACCTTACGCGTCAAGATCCTGGTCACGAGATAGGCGGAGCAACCTTTGCGAATCGGCGTCGTGAACAATTTGAGGGCCGGCAAGAGCCAAGAACAGGTCAGCCGTATGCTCGGCTTCCTGCGCAGCCATCCCGACGTACTCCACGTCGAGACGGATAGTGCGGGCGTCATGCCCGATGCTCTGGCTGAATTGGCTCGCCAGGAAGTGGATCTCCTCGTCGTGAATGGCGGCGACGGAACGCTCCAATATGTCCTGACGGAAATTTTGGGCAGCGGCGTCTTCGGGGACAATGTCCCCCTCCTCGCTCCGCTGCGCGCCGGCCGCACGAACATGAGCGCAATGGATCTCGATGCCCACAAGGACCCGCTCCACGGTCTGTCTGAGTTGATCGACTGTGCCGAAGATGGCCGAATCGCCGAGCGCGTTGAGCCCCGCCGGGTCCTCCGCATCTCCTACGGCTTCGGGGCCCACAGAGAAGCCCAGTACGGCATGTTTTTCGGCGCGGGCATCATCAAGCGCGCCATCGAACTCAACCATCGCCTCTTCGACAAGGATGGCCAGAAGAGCATCGTCGAAGGTGTGCCCGGCGCCACCCTCGTCACCGCCGGCCTCCTGGGCCGCATGATTACCGGAGACCATTCCGGCATTCTGACGCCGGACAAGGTCCAGATCCTCCTCGACGGCGAAGAAGTCAGCGACGGCGAGTTCCATCTCGTGATGGCCTCCACCCTCTCGCGCCTTTTCGCTCGCATGCGCCCCTTCTGGGGACAAGGTCCCGGCGGCGTTCGCTTCACTTCGATCGCCGCGCCCTCGGAGCGCATCGGTCGCGCCATCGTCGGCATGGTCCGAGGTAAGCCCGCCGATTGGGTCACGCCCGAGAACGGCTACACAAGCCGCAACGTCGAGCACGCCGAATTCCGCATGAACTGCGGCTTCACGGTCGACGGTGAGCTCTGGCAGCCCGACCCCGACCGCAGCGTCGCGCTCTCCGCTGAACGAGTGGTGCATTTCGTTCGAGCGTGAACCAGAGCGGCACTTCCCCAGCTTCTGACACCCCGGCTCAGTCGGCGAAAGACGAACTGCATCAGCAGATCGCCGAAGAACTTGCTGTGCCTGTCCGCGAGAGTGTCGAGTGGCTCGCCCAAGAAGTCGCGGCTCAGCACGGAGACGCTGTGCTCGGCGTTCTTTTCTACGGCTCCTGCCTCCGAAAAAAAACCGACGAAGGCGTCCTCGATTTCTGGGTCATCGTGGACGAATACAGCAGCGCCTACAAAAGCTGGCTCCCCGCGCTCGTGAACCCGATCGCCCCACCAAACGTCTTCTATCTCGAACGCGAGTACGCCGTTCCCACGAGCGACAACGAAGCCGAAGACGCGGGGCCAACGACCCTCCGAACGAAATACGGCGTCATCAGCCGTGAAGCATTCGCCCAGGGCAGCTCCCTCCGCGCCTGGCATCCCTACATCTGGGCTCGCTTCGCCCAACCCGCACGCCTCGTCGTTTGCCGTGACGAAGCCGCGCGTCACTTTTTTAGAGACGCGATCGCCAATGCAGTCATCAGCTTCGTTGGACGACTCGCTTGCCAGCTTCCCCACCGAGACGGTCTATTTCGCTTCTCTCTCAACGCCTTCTGGCAAGAAGCCTTCCGGCACACCTACGACTCGGAGCGCCGGCCTGAAGCCACCGACTCGATCCTCCAGCTCTACCACGAAGACGAGGCGCGTTATGACGCGGTCGGCGCCTGCGCATTCAAGATTCTTGCGGCGGAAGGTCATTTCGAGACCGCCACGGAACATCCCGGAGCCTTCGCCGTAGAAATCCCGAACCACGCTGCCCAGAAGCGCCGCTGGGGATGGATGCGATCCTATGCACGGGGACTCGGTCTCGTCCGACTCCTCAAGACGGCCTTCACCTTCGGCGATTGGGTACCCTATGTCCTCTGGAAGCTAGAACGTCATACGGGGCGAAAAATTGAGCTGACCGAACGCCAGCGAAAACACCCCTTGATCTTCGCTTGGCCCGTCATCATCCCGCTGATTCGAAAGCGCAACCTCCGCTAACCCGACACATATTCCCCCACGAAGGCGGCATCACGATCAGCCTCTAAACGGCCTTCCTTTCCTCTGCCGCATCTGCATTCCCCTGGAGAACTCCTTGTCTCAACCAAAGACCGTTCTGATCACAGGCGCTTCCTCCGGACTCGGGGCATCGATGGCCGAGAAGATGCTGGGGCTCGGCTGGCGCGTCTTCGGAACGAGCCGCCGCCCGCACGTGCCGGACGAGGGAGGCTCTCAAGCAGCCCGCGGCGCCGGTCCTCAGGGTGCGCGTGAAATCGAATGGATCCCGATGGATGTCTGTGATGACGCTTCCGTCCAAGCGGGTCTCGAAAAGGTCTACGCCGAAACACCTCATCTCGACGGACTCGTCTGCAATGCGGGCTTCGGGATCTACGGCTCGGTCGAAGAAACCTCGCTTGAGCGCGCGCGCGCGCAGATGGAAACCAATTTCTTCGGCGTGTTGCGCGTCCTCACCCCGGTCCTCGCCCGAATGCGCGCCCGGAACCAAGGGCGCATCCTGCTCGTCGGCTCCCTCTCCGGCCGCGTCCCCATTCCGTTCCAAGGCCACTATTCCGCAAGCAAAGCCGCCATCGAAGCGCTTGCCTTTTCGCTCGCGAACGAGATTCATACCTTCGACGTCGACGTGAGCCTGATCGAGCCCGGCGATATCAACACCGCCTTCAACGACGTGATGGATTGGGGTGACCTGCCGCCAGAATCCGCCTATGCCGAACGAGCAAAGCTGTGTGAAGAGTCCATTCGCGAATCGCTGCCAAAATCACCTGGGCCCGAAATCGTTGCGGACGCCGTCGCCCATGCCCTCACCTCAGCCCGACCGAAGCTCCGCTATGCGGTCGGCAAAGAAGCCACGATGGTCGGACTCGCGAAACGATTTCTCAGCGATCGCCTCACGCTGAGAACGATCCGCGATCACTTCGGCATCTGAATCGGACGGACCTTGATATTGCGATACCAGACCGGGTCGCCATGGTCCTGCAGCGAGAAATGCCCCTGACGCGCTGCCCCATAGCCTTCCGTGTCGGCGAATTTGCTGGCCGCAATCGCGCGATCCCAGTCAGCTGAGAAGCGCTCAATCTCGAGCAGCTTCTCGCCGTTCAGCCAATGTTCAAGCTGGTTTCCGCGCGAAACGATCCGCGCCGTATTCCACTCGCCCACGGGCTTTGTGTTGGCGACCGCCCGAGCGCGCAGGTCATACAAGTCCCCTGCCCGGTGCATCTCAATCTCGCCATCGCTATGCGCTGCATCATCGAGCACCTGCATCTCAAGGCCAAAGCCCCATGAAAGTGGCGCCGCCTCTTCTTCACGAACGAAATAGAAGATGCCGCTATTGCCGCCCGCCGAAATCTTCCAATCGATCATGAACTCGAAATCGGAGAACTGCTCTTCCGTCATCAGGTCCAGCGCCGCCGTCGTAAACGGGTTCAAATGATTCATAACGAGTCCGAAAAGCGAGACATCTCGGGTGAACTTGAACGCCCCCTCTTCGATCACCCAACCTTCCGGCGCTTCCCCCGCCGCACGCGGCGGGGCGCCGTAGATCTTCCACCCCTCGAAGCTCTCACCGTCAAAAAGCAGCCGCCAACCCTCTTCCCGCTCCGCCGCGGTCAGCGTATTCGGCGGCCCACCCGAAACGGGCGGACCTTCCGAAGCCGCTCGCACCTCCGACGCACTCAGCTCAGCCAGCGTGATCGACGCGGCTGGCTCGGTCGGTTCGACTGAAGCCGAGGAGGTCAGGGAAGCCGCCGAAGCGCCCGGCAAGGCATTCAGCGTATACCACGCCTCTCTCACCCAAAGCGCTTCCCCCCGCTCCGAGCGAAGTCCTTCCGGAAGCTTCAGGTACACAACGCGCCCCGCTTTCAGATCCGCAACGTCGATCGAAATCACCCGCCGATCCGACGAAATACGGACCGCCTTCACCTTCAAATTGCGAAGGTCGTATTTTGGCCCGCCGTACTCCGGCGTCGGCACGTAATACCAATCCGAGAGTGTCACTGCGTCCGTGAAGAGCTCCGTTCCCTCAGCAAGCCCACGACTCAAGCTGATTTCGAAGCCGCCTTCTCGAATCTCCACCCGCATCGGCTCGAACGCGCGCTCCGGTTCAAAGTCGAGGCGCTCGATCCCGTACCAGGGCTTGTCGAACTCGCCCCAATTTCCGCGGCTGCCGATCTCTCCGGCGATCAAGCTGCCCTCTTCCGATGCAATCAAGCGATGGACAGGCGCTTGCAAGCCACCCGAAAAATGGAAAGCCGCCCCCTGCAGCTGGCCATCGACTTCCTCGAGAAACCCGCGCTTGAGTCCACCATTGAAGATATCGCCGAAGAGAACGCTGCCCGCGTAGGGGCCCTGCTTCAGAAAGAGCGGCTGCGTAGGCGAGTTCCCGACTTCGTTCTGGGGCAGCCAAAGCGCGGGCTTTGTCACCTTCGCTGGATCCGGCGTCTCGCCCGGCTTGCGCCAACCGAAATCATCGCCGGTTCTCACGCGCATCAACTTGCTCGCGGGGAGCCAATCGCCTTGATTGTCGGTGACATAAATTTCGCCCTCGGGCCCGGCTGCGACTCCATTGGGTGTCCGAAATCCTGAGGCGAGAAAACGAAATTCTCCGGTCTCGGGGTCCACGCGGAATAGCCGTCCCCGGGATGCGGTTTGGTTTTGACAACTCTTCCCCCCGCGAAGCACACAGACCGATAGCCCGCCGTAGAGCGCGCCGTCGCTCACCGCGAGTCCGAAACCGAACTCGTGAAAATTAGACGTGACGGGCCAAGCATTGGCCACGTTGCGGTATTCATCGACCCAATCATCCCCGTCGCGATCAATGAGTTGCGTCACTTCCTGTTTCTGGATCACGTAAATCGAATCATCGATCACCGCCATTCCCAAAGGCTCGTGCAACCCTTCCGCAATCCGCCGAACCTGCATCTGCGACGTCGGTCCCGACCAGCCCTCAATCGCGAAGACAGCGCCGTCGCGGTCCCAAGTGCTCACGCCCAGCCGACCGTCGGGAAGCCAGGCCATCGCCCCGACCTGCGGCGTAAAACCGGGCGCAGAAATTGAAGTCGCCCGCAGCGACGGATGAAGCTCAGCAGGCGGCGGTTCACTCCCCGTCTCGAAAGTCACGGCCACCGGGATTTCTCCCGCCGCCGCACGGTCTTCGACCGTCGGGATTCCAGAAGTGCGGTCGATCTGCTCCGCGTCGAGAATGAACCGGACCAGGCCCTCGGCCTCGCTTCGCGAAATCGCGAGATGGGCCGGCATCGGGACATCGCCCCACTCGCCCACGCTGCCTTCTCGAATTCGCGCAACCAGCTGCGCCATCGTCGCCTTCTCATTGGCGGCCGCATAGCGCCCTGCGATCTCGCCCCAAGCAGGTCCCACGACGCGGTCTCGTCCGTGATGACAACTCCCGCAGTCGTGATCGGCGAAAATCGCATCGGGTTCGGATAGCCCTGATTCTTTCTGAATTTCAATACTCGGCGCGGTAAACCACTGAACAAGTCGTGTTCGCCCAGGCCTAAGGCGCAAACGGCCCGCCGTCAGTTCCCCTTCCCCCTCGATTTCCACCTCAAACTCGGAAGAGCCCCTCGCCACGGGCCCTCCGCCCAAATCCCTTCCGGCGGCGGCGAGCTCAAGTTCGAGCTCGGCCGATTCGCCCGCAATCGGTGTCACATCGAAGATGCGCTCAAGACCAACACGGCCGGACGCACTCAACAGCTCCGGACTTTCCGTGATACCCCAGGACGGCCCCCGTGGATCGACAAGGGCATAGCGAAGCCAGGCACGTTCCGTTTCGGAGTCGACGCCATACGCCTGCCATCCGACTTCAAGCTCGACATCACCCCGCCGCCAAGCCGTTCCCTGATCCGGTTGCAAATAGGCTTGTCCCTGACTCATCGGTTCGAAACCATGCCGCGCATCGAATGCCGGCCCCGCGAAATCGAGCGTTCCCGACCAGAACTGATGAAGGGAAGCCGTCTCCGTGCTGTAGGCAAGCCAGATCTCTGGCCCAAGCGCGAGCGAGAGCATCCGCGGTCGACCATCGAGACTACTTCGCATAACCCAGGGCGAATGTCCCCGAGCAGCATATTCGCGTCGACCATAGGCCGCGTTATCGTCGATCGGTTGCGGGAAAAACTCCTGACGCACCGCCGACAAGAACTCCAGCGTCGAAAACCCCTGGAGTGCGACGCGAATCTCAGAGGGCTGCTCCCGAAGCCAGAGCTCGAAGGCCAGTTTCGGCAGAGCGACAAAAAGAACGAGAAGCGTGGCCAGTACGATGAGTATGCGTTTCACAGGATCTCCCGCCTAAATGCTCGCACTCTCATAGACGGAGTTCCAGCGCGGAATCAGCCGTAGATCGCGCTACGCTTTTCCGAGGAACGGGGTCGCCAAATCGGTTCGCATGCCGGGATGTCGAAGCCATCGATCAATCGCGTCCTCGGCGACGCGCGAAAAAAAAGGGAGCGTGAGATGAAGGATCTTCGAAACAAGGTTGCGGTGGTCACGGGTGGAGCCGGCGGTATCGGTCGAGCGATCGGTGAGGCCTTTCTCGCCGAGGGCATGAAGGTTGTGCTCGCAGACGTGGTCGAGGAGCCCCTCGCCACGACCGTGAAAGAGATCGGCTCGGACGACGTGATCGGAATCCCAACCGATGTCACGTCTTTCGATTCCCTCTGCGCGACCCGAGATGCCGCGCTGGAGCGATTCGGAGCCGTCCACGTGATTTGCAACAACGCGGCAATCGGCGCGGGCGCGACGGGCCACCTCTGGGAGCATCATCTCAACGACTGGAAATGGTCCATCGACGTGAACGTGCATGGCGTCATCAACGGCATGAACGCGTTCGTCCCCCTCCTCGTTGAGCAAGATGAGGGACATATCGTGAACACGTCCTCGGGCAATGGCGGCTACACCCCTATGGCGAGCAGTGGGATGTACCCGGTTACGAAAGCCGCGGTCACAACGCTCACGGAATGCCTCTGGGGCCAGCTGCGTGAGCTCGGATCCAACGTCGGTGCGTCGCTCCTCTTCCCCTCGACCCGAACACCCGGCGTGATGGCCACGGGGATCTGGCGGGCCGGCGCGAACCGGCCCAATCGCTATGGCCGAGGCGACCCCGCAGCCGACGCGAATGTCCGAGACGCGCTCGCCGACTATGTCGCAAGGGCGAAGGAAGCCGGACAGGAAGTGCCCATCGCTCCCCTCTCGGAAGTCGCCGAGCTCTGCCTCGAGGCGATCCAAAAAGATATTTTCTGGGCCACCGTCCCGATGGATGAGCAGAACGCCAAGCTCCGCGCCCGAACCACATCCCAAATCGACCGCAGCGCGCCGGACTATCTGCGCGAGGCCTCTTTGATGTCGGCGTCCGCGGAGGAACGAGAGCAGCAGGAGAGTTAGACTGCCGTCATGCGCCTGGCCCTGATGATCCCTTGCTATATCGACCAGCTCAAGCCCGAGGTCGGCATCTCGACGCTCCGCATCCTCGAAGCCTGTGGCCATGAGGTCGTCTTCCCGGAAGCGCAGACTTGCTGCGGCCAGCCCTTCCTCACCGCGGGCGAGGTCGACCGCGCGAAGCCTCTCGGCGCGCATTACGTCGAGGTCTTCGAGTCCTTTGACCGCATCATCACGCCGTCGGGAAGCTGTGCCGCAACGATCCGACACCACCTACCCCGCTGGGTCGCGGGGTCCGGGGCGGAACAAACAGCGGGCCGAACCATGGAACTCTGCGAGTTCTTGGCGTCGGACGAGGGAGGGTCTGCGGCCTTGCCCGCCGGACGTTTCGCGCATCGGGTGGGTCTCCATGCAAGCTGCCATGCGTTGCGGGAACTCGGGCAAGGAACGCCTTCCGAAACGCGCAACGCGCCTTTGACCGATCCCGCCGCCCTCCTCCTATCCAAGATCGAGGGCCTTGAACTCGTCGACCTCGTTCGGCGCGATGAATGCTGTGGTTTTGGTGGCGTATTCGCCGTCGCCGAAGAAGCGGTTTCATGCAGGATGGGACTTGACCGCCTCGCGGATCATCAAGGTGCCCGCGCCGAGATCGTGGCCTCGACAGATGCATCCTGCCTGATGCATCTCGAGGGGCTTTCAACTAAGCGCGGCATGCCGCTTCGCATGATGCATGTGGCCGAGATCATTGAAGCGGCCTGCCTGCCTAACGAGGTTCTCGATGGCGCACGCTAACGAGGCGACCCACTTTGTTGCCGACGAGGAGCGGACGCGCTGGCATGACGAATCGCTCTGGTTCGTGCGGGCCAAGCGTGACCGCGCGGCGGACGATGTGCCGGACTGGGAAGCGCTTCGAGAGGACGCGGCCCGAATTAAGCAAGATGCGCTCACGCGACTGCCTGCACTCTGGGATGAGTTCGAGAAAAATGCGCGCGCGGCCGGGGCCATCGTCCATTGGGCACGCGATGCCGCGGAGCACAATGCGATTGTCTCGGGCCTCCTCGAGGAACGCGGGATTCGTCGCGTTGTCAAAAGCAAATCGATGCTCACGGAAGAATGTGAGCTGAATCCCCACCTCGAACGGAACGGCATCGAGATCATCGACACCGACCTCGGCGAGCGGATCGTCCAGCTCCGGAACGAGCCCCCGAGCCATATCGTGATGCCGGCCATCCACCTACGACGCGAAGAAGTAGGAGAACTCTTTGAAGCCGAAATGGGGAGCCCCCCCGGCCTCGATGACCCGGATGCACTCACTGCCATCGCACGCAAAGAACTGCGCGGGCGCTTTCTCGGCGCGGAAGCCGGCCTGACGGGTGTGAACTTCGCAGTCGCGGAAACCGGCGGCTTCGTCGTTGTCTCCAATGAAGGAAACGCCGATCTCGGGACCGCTCTCCCTGATCTTCATATCGCTTCGGTCGGACTCGAAAAGATCATTCCCGCACAGCGTGACCTGGCGCCCTTCCTCCGCCTCCTCGCCCGCTCAGCGACGGGCCAGCACATCACGACCTACACCTCGCATTTCCGGGGCCCCCGCCGCGTGGGCGATCGGGAAACGGCGCCCCCCAGCTCCCGAGAAGAGACGCAGGAACAGCATATCGTCGTTGTGGACAACGGACGCAGTCGTTTGCTCGGCCAGCCCGCTTACCGCGCCGCCCTCGCCTGCATTCGCTGCGGCGCCTGCCTCAATACTTGCCCGGTCTATCGACGTTCAGGGGGACACAGTTATGGCGCGACGATTCCCGGCCCCATCGGCTCGGTCCTTGAACCCAACCGCGACCCCGAAAGCCACAGCGACCTCCCCCACGCCTGCAGCCTCTGCGGTTCCTGCAGCAATATTTGCCCCGTCAAAATTCCGCTTCATCACCAGCTCCTTACCTTGCGCAGTGACCTCGCAGCTCAAGGCCATCACTCTGTTCATCGCGGCCCAACCGGGCGATGGGCGTTTGCGATCGCTGAATATGCCTTCGGCCACCCTCGCCTCTACCGCGTCGGCAGTCGACTCGGGAGACGCATCGCGCGGCTACTCCCCGACATGCTGCTCACGCAGCTCGCAAGCCCTTGGACGCGCCAGCGGAGCCTGCCCGAAATTCCAAAGCGCAGTTTTCGTGAGGTCTACCAATCTCGGCTAAAGCCTAACAAGTTGGGTGAGCACGAAAAGAACGAGTCGCGATCATGAGCGAAGCGCGCGATCAGATCTTTGCCGCGCTCGACGCGGCGGCGACACCGCTTGCGACCAAGACGGCCGCCGAGCCCTTCCTCTTGCCGCCCATGCCCGACCAGCCGGAGGCCATTTTCCGTGCTCGCATCGAACAGGCGGGCGGGCAATTTGAAGTCCACCGCGACGGCCGCTGGACCGAAGGCCAAGGCTGGCCCCTCCCTCCCGCGGAGGCTGAGCATCTCTTCTCCGAATGCGACGGGCTGCCTTCGCGCGGCTTGGGGTCGCAGGTTACGCGGAGCGACCGCTTCCTCGATGACTTTAAGAACAAGGGGCTTCGCAGGCTCGAGCCGCTCGAGATCTGCGTACTCGAAGGTCAGCTGGGCGTCGTTGAAAACGGAGCCGTCTGGCATATCCCAACCAGCCCTGCTGTCCGGGCGGCTGCCCTCCTGGCAGAACACCTCGTGATCGTTTTGCGCGCAGAGGCCCTCGTCCCGACGCTGCATCAAGCCTACGACCAAATCGATCTCGGGCCGTCTCCTTTTGGCTGGTTCCTTTGCGGCCCGTCTAAGACAGCCGATATCGAGCAAGCCTTGGTATTCGGCGCCCACGGGGCCAAGACGATGCGTCTCGTACTGACCCAAGGCATTTAAGGTGTTCGGCCATTCGAGAAGCAAGAGAAAAACGAACGCAGCCTGACCACTTCAAGCCGAACTTGACCGAGGAGAAAGAATGAAAGTTGGGATGAACCTGTTTCTTTGGACGGATGACCCGGCCGATGAACAATGGCTTCCTCTATATGCGCGGCTGAAGACGATGGGTTTTGATGGCGTCGAGCTCCCTGTTTTCGACGCCGATCCCGAAAAATTCGCTCTGCTCGGACGTCGTCTCGACGAGATCGGACTGGAGCGCACGGCGGTCTCGGTCCGCACGCCTGAAGAGGATCCCATCGCGGCCGACGCGAAGATCCGCAAAAACGCCGTCTCCGCGAGCAACCGTGTGGTCGATTGTTGTGAAGCAGCCGGCGCGACGCTGCTCGGCGGCCCTCTCTACGCTGCGATCGGCGAGTTCAGCGGTTCAGCCCCCACAGAGAACGAAATTGCGCGAAGCGTGGCGGTGATGCAGGAGACGGCCGACTACGCCGCGAAAGCGAACGTGTCGCTCAGCTTCGAGTTTCTCAACCGGTTCGAGATCTACTTGCTCAATTCAACAGAGGACACAGCCCGCTACGTGAGGGCCATCGACCGCGAAAACGTCGGTATCCACTATGACACCTTCCATGCCCACATCGAAGAGAAGGACCCCGCGCGGGCGATCCGTGACCACGCAGACGCCATCACCCATGTTCACATCTCTGAAAACGATCGCAGTACGCCGGGCCGCGGTCAGGTGGCCTGGGACGCCTCCTTTGATGCGCTCGCGGAGTCCGGCTATGACGGCTGGCTCACCATCGAGGCTTTCGGCAGCGCCTTACCTTCCCTCGCCGCGGCCACCAAAATTTGGCGAAAAATGTTCGTGGACGAAGAATTGCTGGCAAAAGAAGGCCATGACTTCATCCGGCGCGAATGGAGCCGGCGCAAAGAGGCCTAACATCCCCAAGGCCGGACCGGCGCGACTTTGGGGAAAGCAACCTCTCCCCAAAGAATCGCGCCAAGAGGCGAGCGGGCGCTATTCAAGGCCCATCAACTTCGTATGCCCATGACGATGCCCCGCGACGTAGCCCCCGTCGACCGGCATCGCATGCCCCGTCACAAAGGCCGAATCCTCAGAAGCGAAAAAGAACGCCGCGCCCGCGATTTCTTCCGGCTTGCCGAAACGGCCGATCTTGTGCTGGTCCATGATCGAGGCGCGAGATTCGGCCAGAGCCGGCGCATCGACCACGGAACGAAAGAGGGGCGTATCGATAAAGCCGGGGCAGATGCAGTTAGAGCGGATCCCCATTCGGCTGTAGTCCATGGCCAGGTTTTTCGTCAGCAGGACGACGCCGCCCTTCGAAGCGTTGTACGTGCTGCCGCCCTCGGCGCCTTCAAGACCTTCCACGCTCGCGACGGTAATGATCGTCCCTGAACGCTGCTCGAGCATGGTATTGATCACGGCCTTAACCGAGAGAAACGTTCCAGTCAGGTTGATATCCTGAACGCGCTGCCATTCTTCCGTCGGCACGAGGTGAACGGGTCCTCCGCCCACGACGCCCGCCGAAGTCAGCATCGAGTCAATCCGGCCAAATTTCTCCTTCACGCCCGCAGCCCATGCATTCTGCGCGGCTTCGTCCCGCACATCTCCCGTGACCCAAGTCGAGTTAGGCGAGATCGCCTCAATCTCGCTCCAGGCGTCCGGCTTCTCCGTAATATCGAAGCCCGCGACGGTCGCGCCCTCGCGGACGAACCGCTCTGCGGACGCCAAGCCAATACCGGAGCCCGCTCCGGTAATCATCATAATTTGGCCTTCAAGGCGTTTCGAATCACTCATTGTTCAAGGCTCCTTCATGGCGGAGTCACCTCCGCACACTTCGATCATCTCGGGTGTCAAATTCAAAAAAAGGCGCGCGCCTCTTTTCAGAGCGCGCGCGCCTCAATTCATCCAATCATTCCAACAAACGACGCGAAACGCGGACGCTACTTCTTGCCGAAGACGCCTGCATCCGTCAGCCGAGCAACCTCATCCGCGCTCTTGCCGAGCACGTCCGCCATGACCTCGTTCGTATGCTGGCCGACTGTCGGTGCCATCGTGGGCGTCGTCGGCTTTTCGCCGTTCACAACAACCGGCAGCGGAAGCTGCTCGCAACCCACGGCGTCGGCCGGGAAGAAGCCCATTCGATCTTGGAACTGCGGATCATCCGCGATCGTCGAGGCGTCATTGCACGGCCCGATCGTCGTGTTGTATTCGGTCGCGAAATCAAGCCATTCCTTGCAGGTCTTCGTCAGGAAGATCTCTTTCAGGACCTTCTGCAGCTCGACATTACCCCGCGCGTGATCCGCGTACTTCGAACCCGGCCACTTCTCGAAGAGATCCTCTCGGCCAAGCCCAACACAGAAGTTCTTCCAGAAAGCCTGTTCTGAGGCCATGAAGAGCACGTGCCCATCTTTCGACTCGTACATCTGGTAGCGAACGCCGCCCCACATCCCTTCGAGCCCGGCCGGTCGACGTTCGTAATCGTCCGCGGGATTTCCCGTGACTTCACTTTCAGGCCGCAGGTACGCGCGCTTGGTCTCGATGCGGTACCAGTCCATGTAGGCGGACGCGTCGGACTGCGCGAGTTCCATCTCGCAGCCTTCGCCGGTTTCTCGGGCCTTGATCACGCCCGCAAGCGCGGCAACAGCACCGAGCATCGGCCCAACGTTGATCCCCACATTCGGGAGCATCGGGGGGATGCGCTTAAAGCCCTCGTCATCTTCCATCGGCTGGACGATGCCCGACCAGGTATCGAAAGCGATGCCGTGGCTCGGGAGATCCTTGTACGGGCCCGTCGCTCCGTAACCGGAGAGCGTGCAGAACACGATCTTCGGATTGACCTTCTTCAGGTCCTCGTAGCCTATTCCCAGCTTGGCCAGCGAGCCGGGCCGCATGGCCTCGACCACGATGTCCGCGCCGGCGACGAGATCCTTGTAGATCTGAATTCCTTCTTCGGACTTCAGGTTCAGGCAGATGCTCTTCTTGCCACGATGCGTATGAAGATGGAGCAGCGAAACGCCCTCCACGATCGGCCAAGTCATCTGGCGAATATAGTCACCGGCCGGGGGCTCAACCTTGATCACGTCGGCGCCAAGGTCGGCAAAGAAGGTCGCCACGAAGCCGGGGCCCAGAAGGCTCGACTCGATGACGCGGACGCCCGATAGCAGGGAGGAATTATCACTCATGATGGTTCGGTCTCTTTCGTCTCTGAATGCTTCTCGTTCGCGGATCCAGATGCGCTGGGGGCATCGGCCGAAGAGCGGTCTTCGCTCATTCGAGGACGGACTCTATCGACTAAATCCGACCTCGGCATCATCTCCTAACCACCTGTTTCTGCTATTTTTTCAAAGCCGGAATGGCCTCCCTTCCTCGGACCGAGGCGATCTCCCCTTTTCCCCCTTCCTCCTGCCCCTCCTGGCAGAGCGATTTTCCGCCCGATTGAAGGAAAGATGCATGAAACGAGCGTTGTGGATCCTCGGAACGGCGCTGGTTCTCGGTCTTGCCGCCTGGTTGCTGCTCCGGACGCCCGATCCGCTTGAGATCTTGGCGGGGATCGAAGCACCTCCCTCGCCCGTCCTGAGCGCCGAAGAGGAAGCGGACACGTTCCGGATCGCTCCTGATTTCCGGATCGAGCTGGTCGCGAGCGAACCCTTGGTCGTCGACCCGGTCGCGATGGACTGGGACGATCAAGGCCGCCTCTACGTCGTCGAAATGCGCGGTTATATGCCCAACCTCAGGGCGGAAGGAGAAGATCAGCCCGTCGGCCGTGTCGTCCTCCTGGAAGATACGAACGGCGACGGCCGAATGGATACGAGCCGCATCTACCTCGACGGGCTGGTGCTCCCGCGCGCGATCGCCGTCCTTCCAGAGGGCGTGCTGATCGGTGCCCCACCGAAGCTCCTCTTATGCCAAGACGCGAACCTGGACGATACGTGCACGACGGAAGAGCAACGCGTCCTCGGAGACTACGCTGCGGATGCCGGAAACGTAGAGCACAGCGAAAACGCGCTGCTCCCCGCAAGCGACGGCTGGATCTACAACAGTAAATCCGCGCGGCGCTTTCGACTGGGACAGGGCGACGAGATCGCGCTCGAGATCGAGGACACGCTTTTTCGCGGCCAATGGGGTCTCGCCCAAGACGATGAAGGGCATTTCTTCTACAACCACAACTCGACCTTTCTCCAGGCCGATGCCTTCCCCGGCGAATACGCACTCAGGCAACCGGCGACCGCTGCACGCATTCGCAAGCCTGGCCTCGGCGTGGACCTGACGGTCGGAGCTGAGGTCTACGGCGCTCGTGTTATGCCGGGACTCAACCGCGCCCGACAACCCGGCACGCTGCGTCCCAACGGCCGACAACTGAACCCCACCGGGGTGAGCGGACTCGCCATCCAGCGCGGCGATCAATACGGCGAAGTCTTCGTCGGGGACGCTTTCATTCCCGAATCCGCTGGAGCTGCCGTCGCGCATTTCGCCATCGCGCGTCAAGAGCTCGACTGGCGTGCCGCTCACCGTCTCTACAAAGACGATGTCCACGGCCTGCGCGAGTTTCTCGCCTCGACCGACGAGCGCTTCCGGCCCGTCGACGCGAAGGTCGGCCCCGACGGCGCGATTTGGATTCTCGACATGTACCGCGGCGTGATCCAGCACGCCGACTTCGTCTCAGACCATCTCCGTGAATACGTGGTCCAACAAGGTCTCGAAGCGCCCGGCGCCACGGGTCGCATCTGGCGCATCGTCCGGGAAGACCGCCCGATCCGCTACGCCCCGCCGCCCCTCACCACGCCCACGGAACAGCTCGCCGGACTCGACCACCCCAACGCCTGGGTGAGAGCACGCGCCCAGCGACGCCTCGTCGCGGCGCAACACACGGGAGCCGGACTCGGAGAGGACATTCACAACGGGCTCCGCCAGCTCGACGCATTCAGCGAAGCCGGTCGCCATCATGCGCTCTGGACGCTGGCCCTGAGCGGTCTCCTTGATGCCGATACTTGGCAGCGCGCCCGAGCCGACGCCGCTGCGCCGATTCGCACCCTCGCTCTGCGCCTCTCCGAATTCCTTCCCACCTCTGCAGGACCGGTCCTTCGCACCGCGTTTGAAGACGCACTCGAAGATCCCGACCCGCGCGTCCAACTCGGTGCGCTCCATGCACTTGGGGATCTCCCCCCGGCCGAGCGCCCGATCGAACTTCTCCTCGGCGCCGCTCGGGATGCCGGCCCCATCGAACGGCAGGCCGCGCTCTCCGGCCTCGCGGGTTTCGAGCTCGCGGTCTTCGCACCCGAAATCAAAAATGCGCGTGCAGAAGACGAGGCAAGTACAGAATGGATCGAAGCTGTGTCCACCCTGGCCTATGCCGCGGGCCTCGCGAGCGAAGACCCGCCCGCGGCCATCGCCCAGATATTCGCAACCCTGGCGGGCGACTCCAGTCACGGCGCCGCCGCAGGCGATGACGGTTCCGTCACGCAGGGCAACGCCCCCGTCGCAGGCCCCGTGATCGAAGCCGCGCTTTCCGGCTTCCTCGAAGCACAGCAGCTCCCAGGCGCCTACCGTGTCGTTCTCCGCGAGCGCCCTCGCCTCTTCGATGACAGCCGCTCCGAGGCCCGACCGGAAATCGCCGACCATGTCCGCCGAGGCATCACATGGCCAGGAGATGCCCAACCCGGCGGCGCCCGAGCCCTCTCCCCTGAAGAAGAGGTCCTCCGGGCGAAGGGCGAAGGACTCTTTGCAGCGACCTGCGCCACATGTCACGGACAGAACGGCCGCGGCCAGACCGGGCTCGCGCCACCGCTCGTTCGCTCGCCCTGGGTCCGCGACTCCGACGATTGGCTGATCAGAATTGCGCTCCACGGCCTTCGAGGCCCCCTCACGGTCTTAGGCGAGGAATGGAACGGCTCCATGCCGGGGCATGGCGACGATCCGCGCTTCGATGATTCGGGAGTAGCGGGGCTCTTGACCTACCTCAGACGATCTTGGGGGCATGCGGATGCACCCGTCTCCGTCGAACGCGTGCGTGCCGTCCGGGCGGCCTCCTTAAATCGCCGAGAGGTCTGGACTACGGACGAGTTGATGCGCCTGCCGATCGCGCATCGCCTCGACCGTTTCGCGGGCGCCTACCGCGTCCCCGTCGTCGGCATCGAACTCGTTATTCGACGTGAAGGGAGTCAGCTCACAATCGGCCGTGCGACCGGCGCCCGGGACAAGCTCGTTGAAATCGGCGACGGCCTATTCAACGGTCAAGGCGTTCAGCTTCGATTTGACCTGGACGGACAGGGCCCCGCCGCCTCCGCCCACCTGAACACGGGTGACTTCGAAGTCGAGGCGAAACGCGTCTCCGCGGCAGCGAGCTCAGGCTCCGAGCCAGCCCCAGAGAGCTAGAAAGCTCGAAAGCCAAGAGCCCGACACGCGACCCAGCGCTCGCCCCAGCGCCCTATTCGAGTTCGACGGTCCCGTTCACGTTGACCTGAAGGTCACTCGTCCCCGCTTCGAAGGAAGGCGGCGCCGACTCGGACATCGACGAGCGGCTCATTTGCCCGCGCATCATATGCGGCGGTCGTCCCTGATTCGTCTGGCCCACATTCATCTCGACTAGCGACCAATCTCGAGCCCCCATGCCCTTCGCAATCAGTGCAGCCCGCGCACGAAACGCAGCCAAAGCCTCTTCGACCAGTTCATCTTCCATCTTTTCGCGGGTTTCCCGCTTCACGGAAAAATCGATCCCGGACAAAACCACCCGGTCGCTCTGCAGCTGCCCAATCAGCTCCGAAAGCTGGTCGACGTCCGCCGACTCCAACCGGACTTCTTGCTGTGCTCGCCAGCGAACGATTCGGTTCGAGTTGTAGACGGGATGTGTCACATAGGCCCCGCTCTCGACGGTCACACCACTTGCGCGCTTGGCCGTCTTGATCGCGGCCGCCATCTGCCGGTTCACTTCGTCTGCAATCGCCGCGGGATCCTTGCCTTCGGCGCTCACCGAAAGCCGAGCCGTCGCCCAGTCATTGGCGATTTCGCGGGTGGCTTCGACGTTAAAGCTCGCTCGGTTGCGCTTGCTCTCGTGGCCTCCCCCCATTTCAGCGTTCGCACACGCGGGCAAGGCCCAAACAAGAAGTACAAAGCTCAGCATCCATCGTTTCATCGCGTGTCTTCCTTTGCGTCATCTGCGTCATCGTTCGTTCATCCTGTTCCGTGCGGACCTTGGGCTCCCGCTCTTCCGCGACGAGGATAGTCAACTTTCAGCCCGCCCTATGCTCAAAATGGTAATCATCGAGCGAGAACGTCCGACTCTTCCACCAATGTTCGAACCCCGTTACGGGCCGAAGCCCCGGCGTATCGCCCCGCGCGTCGAAATAGTAGCTGTTGGCCGGCGCGCAGTTCCCCGCGAAGAGCACAGTGTCGCCTCGACGCGCGTTGACCAATTCGAAATCGCGATCATGCGCGCCCTGCTTCACCTCAACATAGTTCGCACCGCGCTTCCTGGCCGCGACGAGGCATCGAGAGAGGTGCTTGCTCTGGGTGTCGATCATCGTGAAATACGACGCCCCCGCTGCCGAATAGGGTCCCATAAAGAGAAAAAAGTTGGGGAAGTCGGGAACAGTTGCACCCTGGTAGGCCTGGAAATGCGCCTTACTCCAATACTCGCCCAGACTTTTCCCACCTACGCCGCGGATCTCGAATGCGGGCATCGCGGTCTCGTCAAAGACGCTGTAGCCCGTCGCGCAGATCAGAACATCGATATCACGGGACTCGCCCGCCTGCGTCCGAATTCCCGTCTCGGTCACGCATTCGATCGGGTCCGTCACAAGCTCGACGTCGTCGCGATTGAACACGGGATAGTAGGTGTTCGAGAAACTCGGTCGCTTACAGAAGAAGCTGTACTCCGGGATCAGCTTCTCCTGAATCGCCGGATCGTGAACCTGCTCGCGCATCGACGCGACCAAAGACTTCTCGAGTTTCTCAAAGAGCCACGGGTTTTTGCGGTAGCGAATGAACGCGGGTCCCATCGTCACTTCGACAATGAGGTTGATCAGCCACCGAACCCCATGCTGAAGGAAGGGAAGCGCGCGAAAGACGCGCTTCAGCCAGCCCGGGATTTCGGCATCCGCTTTCCCCATCAGCCAAATCGGCGTGCGTTGGTAGATATCAAGATGTTCAACGTCGTCCACGATGGCGGGAACGACCTGGATTGCGCTCGCCCCGGTCCCAATCACGGCCACCCGGCGTCCCGCAAGCGCGCAATCATGATCCCAGCGCCCCGTATGCATTCGCGTGCCGCCGAAGGATTCGAACCCTTCGATCTCCGGCCATTGTGGCTCCACCAAAAGGCCCGTCGCGTTCACGAAATAGCGCGAGGTCAGCGTCTCCCCGTTGGCAAGCGTCGTGCGCCAAAGGTTCGAATCGGCATCGTATTCCGCACGGGCGACCTGAGCGTTCAAGCGAATCTGCTTGTTCAAGCCATACTTTTCGAGACAATGATCGGTGTAGTCGCGGATCTCGTCGCCGCTGGGGTAGACGCGATCCCAATCCGGGCTCATTTCGAAGGGGAAGGAGTAGATGAACGAGGGCATGTCCACCGCGAGGCCGGGATAACTCGCCGCCCGCCATGTGCCGCCCGCCACCTCCGATTTCTCGAGCAAGAGAACATCGCGGATTCCCTCTCGCTGCAGCTCAATCGCCGCACCGATTCCCGAGAAACCCGTTCCGACGATGATCACTTCGTGATCCGGTCCCGCGGCGCCCCTAGTCATTCATTCGAATCACGCTGCGCGCGACCTCGCCGCTCTTCAGCGCGTCAAAGCCCGTCACGATGCTGCAGCCGAGCAGCGCGGCCGCAGTTCGGATGAGGACCTCGTGAGGCCCGGGTTGATCCGTTTGCACATCGAGGATTTCGAGGGGCTGGTTGACTCCGGTCAGGACCGCCGCGCGCATAGGTGACTCCCTTTCAATGAATCGAAAGGGTAGAACCGCGGAGGCCTTTCAGCGAGCTGGATTTAGCGAGTCGGATTTCCCGCAGCTTCAAGCAGGCGCGTCGCCGCACGCTCGATTTCAGGGGCATGGGTTCGCGAAATCACTCCCTTCGCTCTCTGCACAGCGCTCCGCGAAAGCCCCTGAGCCAGATCCGCATGCCCCTGCCATAGGCGAATCCAGAGCGACCCTGGGCGAAGCGCACCCGCCGCATCAAACCACTCCAAGGCGCGTAAGGCACCCGCCTCGCGTTCGTCCAGCCCCGCCTCCTCCACCGCCTGAAGAGCAAGCCTACCTCTCCCCACCCGCGCCCCAACATCCCTCGGTAGCAATTTCAGAATCGCCCCAAAAGCTTGCTCGCCTTGGGCCACCCGCGAAGACCGTTCAGTCGCATCCGCCGCCTGCTCCGCCGCGATCCGGTAGGCCTCGCCCAAATGACGCAACACACGGGGATTCGAGGCCCGCCCCTCCGCGTCCGGGCCAAGCGCCGCCGCAGCGAATGAATCGAGATCTTCTCCCCGCCCTTCCTTCGCCGCAACCTCAGCAAGACCCGCTTGTGCGGCGGCATGGCCTGGCTCCGCCGCGAGGGCCCGCTCGAAATACTCTTCCGCGAGCCCCGGCCGCTCCAGCACAAGCGCAAGCTCAGCCAGTCGAATTCGCGCCTCAGCATCCGAAATCGGCATGGTTTTCAGCTGCGAAGGGTCCCAGCCCTCGACTTTCACCAAGCGAACCCGAAGGCGTTTCCGATCAAGATGCTGATACACGCGCTCCGTAAGGAGAACATCGGAGATCCCCAGTGCTTTCCGCGCTTCTTCTCTTGCGCGAGGACCGCCTTCGTCAAGCGCCTTCCGATAGAGGTCAAGCGCATGCCCCTTCGCGTTAGGCGAGTCTCCGCCAAAACGCAGCGTATGCGCAATCGCCCACGATTGAGCCTCAAAGAGCCTGCGCGCCGGCGCCGAGTCATCTGCCACACTCGATTTGCTGAGCTTGAGCGCCAGCGTACTCCGCCTCCAGTCTTGAATCAGCGCACGATGGGGATCCACCATCCGGCCGATGCGGACGCCGCTCAGCGCCTCCTCGACGGTCCCCGCCATCTGCGCGACGCCTTCTTCATACCAGAGGGGCCGCTCCGAAGGCGAAAGGTCGCGAATCAACTGATGCGCATATTGATGCCGAATCCGCGTCGAGATGCGCTCGTCGAAGCTCCGTCCCGCGCGAAAAACCCAAATCATGCCGTCTGGCCGATTGATGATCTGACTCGCCTCGCCCCGAACGGCGAAAGGACGCCCCACGCTTCGATCGTCAAAAACGAGAACCCGCGTGCGGGGCATCGCGGGTCGCCCCTTAGCGCGCGGTTCACCCGCTAGCCCCACGGCATCTACAACGCCCGCGTGAAAATACTCGAGGTTCCGAGCGAGCTCGAAGGTCGCCTCTTCCGACAGGCTGCTGGTCAGCACAAAATGCGGTGTCTGTAGTTCCAGGAAGCTCTGGTTAAAGGGCGATGTCGTCGCACAGCCGAGGGCCAGACAACCCAAAAGAAGCATCAGCGACCGACACGCCCTGCCAAGACCACTGAGCTCGCGCTCCCGCCGATCAATGTTCCGCGCTGCTCTGCTGTTCACGCTGCGTCCTCTCCTGATGGGCTCCCACGGACTATACGACGCCTCGCCTCCGCTTGGCGCCGAAAAGAGCTGCGAAATCCTTCCCCGAGAAGCGTTTCATCCGCGTATAGTTTCTGCTCAGCACACTCAGCAAAGCCCGCCGTTCCCGCTCCGGGGGGAACGCGCAAAGGGGAGATCAAAGCATGCAAGGCCAGGCTGTTGTCGTCGGCGTCGGCGAATCCGAGTACTACAAGCGCGGCGGTGCGCAGGAGACCGAGTTCCAGCTCGCGATCAAAGCCATCGAACGTGCAGCCGATGACGCGGGACTCCCGCTCTCGAAAATCGACGGACTCATTTCCTACATGGACACGCGCAACGATCCGCTCCGCCTCTCCGCGGCGCTCGGCATGGACGACCTACGCTGGTCCGTCACGCCCTGGGCGGGGGGCGGCAACAACTCTTCCGCAGCGGTCCAACTCGCCGATGCCGCGGTTTGCGGTGGCTACGCCGACTATGTCGTCGCCTTTCGCGCGCTTGCCCAAGGGCAGTTCTACCGCCTCGGCTCTTCCTTTGCCGGAAACACGGGGGCCGAAGGCGATTACGCCTGGCGACATCCGTACGGCGCGATTTCCCCCGCACAAGAATGCGCTCTCCAAACAAAACGCTTCATGCACGATCACGGCATCTCGCAGGAGGCCCTCTGCGACATTTCCATGGCGTGTTATGCGAACGCTCAGCTCAATCCCCGTGCCGTTCGCTACGGAAGCCCGCTGACGCGCGAGGACTATCACGCGTCGCGCTGGATCGTCGAGCCCTTCCACCTCTTCGATTGCTGCCCCGAAAATGATGGCGCCGCAGCGATCATCGTGACGACGCCCGAACGCGCGAAGGACCTAAAGGGTTCAGCCGTTCCGATCCTCGCGACCTCCCAAGGACTGGGGCCAAACATCGGTTCCGCATCCTTCCAAGGGAAATGGTTCCCGGGCATGTTTTACGAGAAGGTGGGAAAGACGCTCTGGGACCGAGCCGGTGTGCGGCCGACGGACGTCGACGTACTTCAGCTCTATGAAAACTTCACAGGCCCGGTCGTGATGGCGCTCTGCGAACTCGGCTACTGCGAGCCCGGCGAAGTCGAAGCCTTCGTCGCGGATGGGGCTCTTGAAGGCCCGGATGCACGCGTCCCCTTCAACACCAGCGGCGGCAATATTGGCGAGGCCTACATCCACGGCTTCGAGATGGTCAACGAAGCCGTGCGTCAGGTGCGCGGTGACTCGACCTGCCAGGTCAAGAACGTCGACCTCTCCCTCGCCGTCGGTGGTCCGGGCTACGCGCCCGGCAGCGCCGTCCTCTTCGGCAACGCCTAATCCTTCTAAAAGTCCCTTTTCAAAGAAAGGAATTTCTATGTCACGCTATCTCGGAGACAGCTTCCTGCTTCCGGCACTCAACCCCGACAATAAGCCCTGGTTCACGAGCGGAAGCCTGCAGGTTCAGTTCTGCACATCCTGCAAAGCGGCACAGCATCCGCCTGAGGATGTCTGCATTCAATGTCGATGCCGCGAACTCGAATTCCGCACGATGCCCGGAGAAGGGACAGTCGAGAGCGCAGTGGAAGTCCAGTTCCCAGTCCACCCGCTTCTCAAGGACCGTGTTCCGTACAACGTCGCGGTGATCTCGATCGACGGCGCGCCGGGCTGCAATGCCCTCGGCAACGTGGTCAACAAGGCTTCGAACGAGGTCGAAATCGGCCAGCGCGTCCGCGCGATCTACGAAGAAGCGACCTGCCCGGATACGGGTGAGAAGATGCTGATCCCAAACTGGGAAGCGATCTAGGAGAGCCCGACAATGGAAGACTTCAAAGACAAAGTCGCCGTCATTACAGGCGGCGCGAGCGGGATCGGGCAAGGAATTGGCAGGGCCCTCGCCGCAGCCGGTGCGCATGTCGTCGTCGCCGACATCGACGAAGATCTCGCAATCAAAACGGCCGAAGTCTTCCGCGGACTCGGCGTACGCAGCCTCGCGGTTCGCACCGACGTCCGAAAGAACGACTCCGTCGAGGCCCTCGCCTCGGCGGCCCAATCTGAATTCGGCGGCGTCGACCTCCTCATCAACAATGCCGGAGTCTATCTCGGCGGCGAAATGCGCGACGCAACCGAAGACGATTGGCGCTTCGTCCTCGATGTAAACCTCGACGGCGTCTTCCGCGTCGGACAGAAATTCATGGGCATCCTCTGCGAGCAAGATCGCGGGGGCCATATCGTGAATACAGCTTCCATCGGCGGCTTCATTTCCCACGGCGGCGGGCTTGCTTACGCGGTCAGCAAATACGGCGTGGTCGCCTATAGCGAAGCGATGCGCGCGGAACTCGAGCCCGCTGGAATCGGCGTTTCGACGCTCTGCCCAGGACCGATCGACACAAACCTGCCCGCCTCGGACCGGCTACGTGCTGCGACCGAAAAGACGAGCGGCCTCTCTGAAGCGCTCAGCCCCTTCATTCGCGGCGGCATGGCGCCTGAGGACGTCGGCCCGATCGTCCTGTCCGGCATCCGGCGCAATATCCCCTACATCTTTACCCACGACGATATGCGGGACCTTTTCGCACAACGCTTCGAAACGATCCTCGCCGGCTTCGATCAGATCGGCGATCCGCCGAACTAGCGCGGAGGCCTTGCGCGTCCGGCGCAGCCCCAGGCTTCAGACGTTAGGCTCAAGGCGCTATGCGTCCACCACTTCGGTGTGGCCCATCTCACGCAGCGCCGCACGCACGCGATCGGCTTCCGTCGCTACGCTCTCAGGCGAGGCGTTCGCATCGGCGTTCCCGAAATCGAGATCCGTGGGCTTCCAGATGCAGGAGACATGCAGATGGACGTGGCGAACTTCGAGGCCAAGAATCGTCAGTCCGACCTTTTCCGGCTGATAGGTCTTGTCGAGGGCCCGACCGATCGAATGCGCCACGCCCGTGAGATGTTTCATCACGTCAGGCTCGAGATCGGTCCAGGAATCCACCTCTTCGCGGGGCACAACGAGCGTATGTCCGGGCTTCAGCGGCGCGATGGTCAGGAAGGCGACACATACGTCGTCTTTCCACACAAAATGCCCCGGCATCTCGCCGTTGATGATCTGCGTGAAAATACTGGCCATCGATTCATCTCCTCAGGGCCGGCGCATCCCCGCGCAGGCGTTTCGTCGGTCGTTCTCGACCGGTTCCTTGCGAGAGACTACCACGCGGCCCCTATTCGAACCCGGCAACGGTCTGAATTTTCTGCCAGGTCTCGGGTAGACCATTCCAGAGAATAAAGACCAGCAGCGCAGGAACAACAAAGCGCAGCAGGAAACGCCAAATGGCATAGACGCCACTCGACGTGCCTCCGCGACTGGCTTCGTCAATCGGATCCTCCATCACCCAGCCGACGAAGATGGAGATGCCCAAGCCGCCGCCCACGAGAAAGAGATTGATCGCAATGCTGTCCGCGAGATCGAGAATATTGATATCGAAGGCCGACCAAGAACCCGCCAAGGTCACAAGCAGTCCCGTCGTCAGCGCCGCGCGCCGGCGCTGCCACCCGAATGCGTCGATCGCCGAAGAAACGAGGACTTCGAGCAAAGAGATCGCCGAGGTCAGAGCGCCCACGACAAGCGCGAGAAAAAACCCCGTGCCCACGATCCGCCCGATCGCCCCCATCGAAGCGAATGCCTTCGGCAGCGCCACAAAAAGCGCGCCGATCGTGCTCCCTTGAATCTCATTCTGCATCCCCAAAGCAAAGATCAGCGGGAACACCATCAGTCCCGCCAAAAAAGCCACGCCGAAATCCGCAAAAGAAATCACCACGGTCTCCCGCGCCAAATGACTTTCCCGCGGCAAATAGCTTGCAAAGGTCAGAATCGCGCCCATCCCGAGACTCAGGCTGAAGAAAGCCTGGCCCGCCGCCGCAACCACGACATCCAGACTCAATGCTTTCTCCAGATCGAAGTTCAAGTAGTAGGCGTATCCCTCTCCGGCTCCGGAAAGCGTCGCCGCGTAGATGGCAATCCCCACCATCACGAAGAAAAGCGCGGGCATCGCAATCCGCGCGGCCCGCTCGATGCCTCCGCTGATCCCGCCAGAGACGATGGCCATCGTGATGGCCATAAAGAGGATCTGCGTCCCCAAGCTGTCCCAACCCGACGCGAGATTCTCAAAATGTGCGCCCGCGTCCGCAGGAAAGCCAACGGTCATGGCTTCCGCGGCATAGCGCAGCGTCCAGCCCCCGATTACGCCGTAATAGGACAGGATCAGAAAGCCTGCGCCCACAAAAACGAGGCCCAGCGCCCGCCACGCAGGCCCGCCGTAGTAGGACAGAGCAGCGATCGGCCCGAGCCGCGCACCGCGGCCGATCGTGAGCTCCGCCAGCATGACCGGGAGCCCGATCAGAACTGTGAAGAACAGATAGAGCCCAACGAAGCCAGCCCCGCCCTTCTCCGCGGCGAGATAGGAAAAGCGCCACATATTCCCGAGGCCGACCGCCGACCCCACCGCGGCCAGAATAAAGCCCCAGCGACTCTGCCATTGATCTCGTGCGACGTTCCCCACTCCGCCCCCGGAATTGCTCGCCATGCCTTGCCCCCCAGACTGCCGCGAACTTCGCGCGGCCGAGCGAAAGATACCGCGCCGCGAGTGCCGCGCGATGGCCGTCACGCCAAGGGCGACATAAAGGAAGGGCCGCAAAAGAGAGTTCAACGCGGCGACGCTTCCTGCTGTACCCTTAGAAGCGCTTTCATCGGCAGGTGAGCCGCCGAGATCGAGGGGCAAGATTGGCCGCGAGCGCAAAGTCAAAACGAACCACGAAGGCCCCGTCGAAGGCTCAATCAAAGCCGGCCGCGAAACCCCGCCGCACGATTCGGCTCGCTTCGGATATCCAGCCGCAAGAAATTGCGCTCGCCTTCAAGATCGACCCGACCGCCAAAGCTTTCTCCGGAAGCGCGCGATACGCATTGCGGCTTGACCGCCGCAAGCGCCAGATCGAGCTCCACGCGGCGGACCTCCGCGTCTCCGGCGTCCGCGCCTTCCTCCCTTCGGGCGAGCCTCTCGGTAAGGGGCGGGTCGAATTTCATCCAGAATGCGAAACGATCCTGCTTCATTTTGACAACTTCTTGCCGGCAGGCGGGCTGGTCATCGAACTCAATTTTCGCGGCCGCGTCCGAAAGGACCTCCGCGGCCTCTACGCATCAAGTGACCGCGAAGCACCCTGGGTCGCCACACAGCTCTGTCCCACCGATGCGCGCCGCGTCTTCCCCTGTTTCGACGAGCCAGGCACCAAGGCGCGCTACACGATCGAAATCACTGCCCCAAGCGATCAAACCGTGATCTCAAACGCCCCGGTTGAATCGAGCCATAAAGTGGGAGATGGCCTAACAAGAACCTGCTTCGCAGAGACGCCCCTTCTCTCCGCCTACCTGATCGCCTTCGTCGTCGGCCCCTTCGAAGCCTCCAAGGTCATCCGCAGCGGAACGAAGTACAGCAAGAAGCCCGAAGGCACGCCGACCGAGATTCGCATCTACACCCTGCCCGACCGAAAGGACCTCGCTCGCTTCGCCCGCAAGACCGCCGCCGCAAGCCTAACACGGCTCGAAGAATGGTTCGGCATGGCCCACCCCTACCCAAAGCTTGACCTCGTGGCCCTGCCCGACTTTGCTTTCGGCGCGATGGAAAACGCCGGCGCCGTCTTCTTTCGAGACTCGATCCTTCTTCTCGATGAAGCCGAAGCCAGCCCCGCCGACCGAAAGCGCGCAGGCGAAACCATCGCCCATGAACTCGCGCATATGTGGTTCGGCAATCTCGTCACCATGGCCTGGTGGAACGATCTCTGGCTCAACGAATCCTTCGCCACCTGGATGGCCTATGTGATCATCGAAGACTGGCAGCCGGAATGGCGCATTTGGCTCGATTTCGGCCATCGCCGCGAAGAAGCCCTCAAACTCGATGCCCTCGCCAGCAGCCACCCCATCGCGCCTCCGATCCGCACCGCCGAAGAAGCCCACGAAAACTTCGACGCGATCACGTACACCAAGGGCGCGACGGTGATGCGGATGCTCGAGCGATACCTCGGAGCAGAGACCTTCCGCGAAGGCATCCGCCTCTACATCGAGCGCCATCAAGAAGGGGCAGCGACTGCTTCCGACCTCTGGTCCGCTCTTAAAGCGGTCTCCGGCGAAGACGTCGAGGCGATCGTCTCTCCCTGGATGCTTCAGACGGGCTTCCCTCTCGTCCGGGTCGCACATGCGCGGCGAGAAGACGGCCCCGCGATCGAACTTCAGCAAGAGCGCTTTCTTGCCGCTGCCGCCCAGACCTCCCCTTCCGCGCGCAGCCGCAAAAGGGGCGCTGGACGGAACGCCTCGACGTGGCCCATTCCCTGGGTCGGACGGGTTGGCCTCCCCGAACAAGAGAGCGCCGAATCGGGCCCTCTAATGCGTCCTGTTCTGCGCCACCTTCTGGCCGGCGAAAGCGACTCGGTCCGGAATCCTCACCGCATCCATGCCTTTGTTTACGGAAACGCCGCCGACGCCGGGTTCTTCCGGGTCGAACATGGTGAATCCGAATACTCAGCGCTCCTTGAGAATCTCGACGGCCTCAGCGAACTCGAACGCATCGGCCTCGTCGGTCATCAAATCGCACTCACTCAGTCCGGCCGAAGTCCCCTCGCCGACCTTCTCGACCTGATTGCAGGCCTTCGCGCCGAAAAGGACCCCGACGTGCTCCGCGCAGTGGAAGCAGCCCTGAGCGCCGTCTTTCGCCGCGTTGCCCCGAGCCGCGGGGCTGCGGTGGAGTCCGGTCTGCGCGGCTGGGTCGATGCCCATTTCAGAAATGCACTCGAAGACATAGGCCCCCGCGCAAAACGCGGAGAAAACGAGCGGGACCGAATGCGTCGCGCGCGGCTCTTCTCCATTGTCGGTGGCATGGCCCAGGTCAGAAGCGTTCTTTCCTTCTGCCAAACCCAAACCACCCAGCATCTCGAGCATGCAAAGAAGCTGCCCCCGGATCTCGCCGCGGTCATCCTTCAGCTCGGTGCAAGCCGCGGAGATGCGGCCCTGCATGCGCACCTCTGCGAAGCGACCCGCGACGCCACCACGCCCCAAGCACGGCTGCGCACCTTGCTCGCGCTCGCCGCTTGCCCCGGGCCTGCAGAAACCCGCACAAGCTTGCGCGCCTGCCTCGACGAATCTCTTGCTCCCATTCCCGACCGGGCCGCCCTCTTGATGGCGCTGCTCGGCAATCCGGGAAGTGCGGAAACCACCTGGACGTTCATGCAGAAATCCTGGCGGAAACTCGAGCGCCAGATGCCGCCGATCCTGCTCGCGCGCGTCGCCGCCGTCACGGCGGATGCTCTGCCCACTGAACAGAGCGATGAGATCTTGGCCTTCTTCAGAGACCATCCCCTCGCCGCCGGGGACCGCGTACTCCGGCAGATCGAGGAAGAACTCCGCATCGCACAGCGCTTCGAGGCCCACGCGGGCCCCGACCTCGACCGCTACGTGCTGATGCATTAGCGCGCACCTGCTCCGCGCCGGGCCTCGTGAGCGCGCTTATCGGTTGACTGAAACCGGCATTCGCCTTACTTTCGCCTTATGGCTTCACGCACCCCTTCAGCGAACCCCACTCGGCGTGCCCCCTCGCCCCAGGCCGATGCCCGCCGAAACCCTGAACGCCTAAATACCGAAAGACGTCCTGAACGCCGCCCTGAGCGCCGCCGTGCGCGTCTCGCCGAGATAGAGCCGGCCGCGCTGCGCCCCGCACGCAAAGGCCGCGGAGCCCGGGTGAACCCGACAGGGCGCTTTGAAAAGGCGCGCGTCGAACCGGATCTCGATTGGGCCTTTCCTGACAATCACCCGTCTCCTCTCTCCTCTCCCCTTTCCTCTCCCCTTTCCTCTCCACAGCATTCGACCGAAAGCGCGCAAGCCGAGTTCGCCGGGGACCCAAGCGAGGCTGGCTCGACTGAGGCATCCGAAGCGCTTGAGCAGATTGGAGCCCTTGAGGCAGTAGAGGCTTTCGAGGCGACGGACGCCCTTCGTACTCAGACGATTCCCGACCCTTCCCGTACGGCGATTACGTTCAACGACAGTCCGGATATTCCCTTTGACGCCAGCCTGAATCCGTATCGCGGATGCGAGCATGGCTGCGCCTATTGCTACGCGCGACCGACCCATGAATATCTCGGCTATTCCGCGGGGCTCGATTTCGAGTCCAAAATTCTCGTGAAGGAGAATGCTCCTGCGCTCCTTCGCAAAGAGCTTGCCGCTAAGCGCTGGAAGCCTCAGCCGGTTGCCCTCTCCGGAGTGACCGACGCCTATCAGCCGGTGGAGCGTCGGCTGGGGCTAACGCGCCGATGCCTCGAAGTCTTTCTTGAGTTCCGAAACCCAGTCCTCATCATCACGAAAAACGCGCTCGTGACACGCGATATAGATCTCCTCAAGGCGCTTTCGGAATACCAAGCGGTCTCGGTTTCGCTCAGTATTACGACCTTGGACGGGTCGCTTCAGCGCGCGCTCGAGCCCCGCGCCTCTTCTCCCGCGGAGCGACTGCGCGCGGTCGAAGCCCTCTCGGAGGCCGGTATCCCAACCGGCGTGATGGTGGCGCCGATCATTCCGGGGCTGACGGACTCGGAGATGCCCGCACTGCTTGAGGCGGCGGCCTCTGCAGGGGCAACACGAGCGGGGCATATCGTGCTTCGGCTCCCCCATGGCCTGCGTGACCTCTTCGACGATTGGCTACTGACGCATCGCCCTCTCCGCCGCGAGAAGGTGCTCCACCGTCTCGAAGCCATGCGGGGTGGTAAACTCAACGACCCGAGATTCGGCTCCCGCATGCGAGGCGAAGGGCATTTCGCCGATCAAATCACGGATCTATTCCGGATCATCGCCCGAAAGCATGGCCTGGACGCACCGCATCCCCCGCTCTCAACCGCCGCGTTCCAGCGCCCCCTTGGCGCCGACGCGCGGCATTGGAACGAGAACCAACTGACCCTCACCTTCTAAATCGAACCCGGGCGGAAAAGCCATCCCGAAGACAATGGCTAGGCGACCTGCATCCGGCTCGCGCTGCGCTGATCGTTCCAATGGGACTGGGTGCCGTTCTTAAAATGAGGCGGCCGGTCGGCAAGCACGCTCGTCTCAAGCCAGAGCCGTTTAAGATGGCGAATCTGACCGGACTCGCGCGCATCCGAATACGCCGTCCGGCCATGCATAACATGATAGTTGTTGATGAACTGCATATCGCCGGGACGCAGTTCCATATGGACGTGGTAGTTCGGATCCTCCGAGAGTTCGACGACCCGCGAAAGACCCGCTTTCGCTTGCTCGGTCAGGCGAGGCGCAGCCTCGTGTCGTTGGGAGGCCAAGATATAGGGCGGGATGCATCGCACAAAAAGCCGATCGTTCCACTCCGTAAACACAGGCAGTTCGTACCAAGGGCGGCCGCCCTTAGGCTCCTCGCCGCGGTAGTCGAAAGGCTGAGGCGCATAGAGCGCGGCCGCACATTCGGGAGACTCGCGCACGAGCTGATTGTGAATGGCGACTGAATTCGCGACGGCTGAAAGCCCGCCCTCGATCCCGTTCTGTAAACACATGAGACCGACAAGGTCGGAGCCGTCGCAGTGGAACGGCAAAGCCGCGCCTCCGATTTCATTTCCCCGAACCGTGGGGTCATCCGCCGCCTTATTCTGATCCGTGACGTCCCCGAGGACATGGCCATGCTTGTTCTGTGGCCAGGGTTCACCGAGGTGACGGCCGAGCCCCCAATAGATCATCTCCATTTCGCTCTGGTCGTAGCGGTCCCGGTCGAGCCCGCGCAGACGAACGAAACCTCTTCCGTTGATGAGCTCATTCTCGACCGCCTTCAGCCGACCCGCGAGATTCGGGAGCGGGAAATCCTCTCGGCCGACTTCCAAAATATCGTGGCTCTTCGCGAGGGCGATGCGGAGCGCCGCATCGATTTCCTCAAGCTCAGCCGGCGCAAGATTCTCGGTCCAGGTGGCTTCCGACGAGACATCCGCTGCATTCCAGCAGCTCTGCTCTTCCAAAATTCGCGGGGTCATCGTCATGTCGAGCCTCCATGCCTAAGCGCCTGCGCACCGTAGATCCCGCAAGCGTAGTCCAGCCAATCCCAAACGGCCGAAGACTCGGACCACTCCGACCGAGCCCGACCGAGCCCAGTTAGCCCCGACCTGGCTGGGCGAAGCGCGGGCAAGTTCCTAGAATGAACGGCGCGCCTCCACACGACGCGACAGGAGAGAATCAAATCGTGCCCGGATCCCTCGAATTAGCCAAAACACTCGAGCGGATAAACGGACGGGGCTACAAAGCCTACCGCGACATCGAAGGCCATTGGGCCTTCTCGGAATGGGACCTCTTCGTCGACCGCGTCCAGTCCGACCCCTTCGCCTCGCCCTCAAAGCTCCGCGCCCGGGTGAGCCTTCCCCTCGCACGCATCCCCGACGACACCTTCGCCGACGACTCCGCTGGGCGACCGACGCGCAGGATCGCCACCGCCGCCTGGTTTGCCCGCGCCTTTCGGAAAGCGATTCGCGCGGCTGCCCCGCAACGAAGCGGAACCGGCAAGGGCGGGCTGATCACGATCGATGCCGGTGGGCCCGAAGTGCTTGAACGCACGGCGATCATCTTCGGCGAGAATGCGGGAGGCGAAGGCTTTATTGAAGCGCGCTTTGAGGTCGGACTGCCTGCTGACGGCCGGCGGGTTCGCGGCGGCGATGCCATCACCCTCCTCGTCGAGACCCTCCCCAAGATCGTGTGCCAGACCTTCATCGATCGCGACGCCAAGGGCGATGCCGAGTTGCGACACTTTGTGGACTGCGTCGAGAATCAGGAAAGCATCCGCGCACAGCTCGCCGACCATGACCTGATTGCCTTTGTTGGCGACGGGTCGGTCTTGCCCCGCGCGACCGGCGCAAGCGAGGCGCCGATGGCCGGCGGCGATGCGCTCGCCTTCGAGTCACCGGTCGCTTTCCGCGTCGCGCTCGATGTCCCGCATGCGGATGCCGGCGCGCCTGGGAATCGCTGGAGCGGAATGGGGATTCCCCGCGGCGTGACCTTGCTGGTCGGCGGGGGCTATCACGGGAAATCGACGCTGCTCCGAGCGATCGAACGATCCGTGATCCCGCATGTGCCGGGAGATGGTCGCGAAACCGTCGTGAGCGATCCCGCTCTGGTGAAAATTCGGGCGGAAGACGGCCGCTCCGTCAGTGGGGTCGATATTCAAACCTTCATCGACCGGCTTCCCCTCCGGCCCGGCGAATCGGAACCGAGAAATACGCGACATTTCTCGACCGACGATGCCAGCGGCAGCACGAGCCAAGCCGCCAACCTGTCCGAGGCCATCGAAGTCGGCGCAAGCGGCCTGCTCCTCGACGAAGACACCTGCGCCACTAATTTCATGGTGCGAGACGCGAGGATGCAGGCGCTGATTCATCCTCGGGATGAACCGATCACGCCGTTCCTCCACCGGGTTCGCGCGCTCTACGAGGAGTTCGACCTCTCCACCTTGCTCGTAATGGGAGGCTCGGGGGACTATTTCTCGGTCGCCGATACCGTGATTGAAATGAAGGCGTATCGGCCGCTTGACGTGACCGCGCGTGCCCAGGCCCTTGCTGGACCGAGTGAGGAGGCCGGGGACGAGGACGTGGACGAGCGCTTTCTTGCGCCCGTGCGACGTCCTCTTCCGCGCGTGCCCGTCCCGGAGAGCTTCGAGGCGCGGCGCGGGCGCAAAGAGGTCAAGATCTCCAGCCGGGCCTGCGAGGAAATCGTGTACGGCACGACGGAGATCGACCTGCGCTCCGTGGAGCAACTCTTCGATCCGAGCCAGACCCGGGCCATCGGCGCCGCCATCCATCTCGCGGCGACGCAGATCATGACGAAGGAGCTCAGCCTCGCCGACGTGCTCGACGCGCTTGAAGCGATCCTCGACGCCAAAGGACTCGACGTGCTCGATCCCTTCGGCCGGCCGGGCGAAGCCTCAGGGCGCCATCCCGGCGCATTCGCGAGGCCGCGGCGATTCGAGATCGCCGCGGCACTCAATCGAATGCGAACGCTGAGCGTGGAGACGCGGGCGGCGGACTAACCGTCGCCGGTCTCACACCCCTCGGTCCGTCGCTACCAGCCTGCGAGCGCCGCGGCGCGGTCCTGGTGAACCCGGGGCGTGCCCAGGTAGACCCGGTCGAACATGGCGCGCTTGAACCACATTTGAACATCGCCTTCCCAGGTGAAACCGATCCCGCCGTGGGCCTCGGTCGCGTCGCGGGCAACCTGCTGATAGCGCTCGGTGATATGGCATTTCGCGATCGCCGCAGTGCGCGCCGCCTCTTCCGGGACATGGTCCAGGGCATGAGCGGCGTACCAGTAAAGCCCCCGGGCCGGCTCGACCTCGACAGCCATATTCGCAAGCTGATGCTTCAGCGCTTGAAAATGGCCGATCGTGACGCCGAACTGTTCGCGGTTCTTCGCGTACTCGACGCTCATCTCGACGAGCTTATCCGCGCCGCCGAAGGCATCCGCGGCGAGCAGAACGAGACCGACGTCGCGCACGCGCTCCGCTGCTTCCATTCCGCCGGCTTCGAGAACCTCGATCGGCGTATTCTCGAAAGCCACGTGGGCGATGCGGCGGGTTCGGTCGGCGCCCTCGATGCGCTGGACCTCGATGCCTGCGGCATTGCGCTCAACGACACCGAACTTGCCGCCCGCGAGGCCGACCACGAAATAGTCGGCGTGTTCACCGAACTCGACGATGTCCTTGGCCCCAGTGATCGTCCCGGTCGTGCCATCCGGGCCCTTGAGGGTCCACTCCTCGGGCTGCCAAACGCCGCCCTCTTCCGCCAAGGCGACCGTGGCCAGATGTTCACCACTGGCGAGACTCGGCAGCATACGCGTCTTCTGCTCCGCTGAGCCGGCGCGCAAGATTGCCTCCGTCGCCAACACATGGCTGAGGAACGGAACGGGCGCCGCGAGGGAACCCAGCGTTTCCGCGACGACGGCGAGATCCAGAATCTCAAGTTCGCTGCCGCCGACATCGCCGGGAAGATGAATCCCCGCGAGCCCGAGCTCTGCAAGCCCCTTCCAGAGCTTCTCGTCATAGCCCGCTTCGTCGTCAAAAATCTCGCGCAGACGTGCCAAAGGGCATTCGTTTTCAATGTACTGCTCGACGGTTTCCTGCAGCAGTCGCTGCTCTTCTGATAGATCGAAATCCATGCTTATTTGCTCCGATTCGCAGCGGAGTCACGCGGCAGGCCGAGGCCTCGCTCTGCGATGACATTGCGCTGAATGTTGGCGGTCCCGCCGGCAATCGCGATGCCGAGGGTTGTCATGTAATGGGCCACCCAGTGTCCCGTTTGCGTCGGGGCCACCCCGCCGAGACCCCGTCCGCCCGGCGCAAGCAGGCCGTCGTCGCCCATAATCTCCATCGCGAGATGGGCGATCTTATGGCCGATATTGGTCGAGTTGATCTTGTTCATCATCGAGATGATGCCCGCGCTCTCGTCTTTCAGATCCTTAGCCATCTGAATGAAACCCGAGTATTGATGCGAGCGGATATACCCCTCGACCTCGACCAGTCCGCGTCGAATCTGAGGATCTTCGATCGCCGGGCGACCATTCAGCTTCCGCTCCTTGGCGAGACCGACGAGCGCTTCATGCAGAGCCAGAACCTGCGCGGCTGCGCCGATCGAGTTGCGCTCATGCTTCAGCGTCGTCCGCGAAACGAGCCAGCCTTCGCCGCGGTTGCCGACGATCCAGTCTTTCGGCGTGCGCACGTCGTTGAAGAAGACTTCGCTGAATTCGGACGAACCCGTCATCTGGCGAAGCGGTCGAACATCGATGCCCGGCTGATTCATGTCGATCAGCAGGTAGGAGATGCCCGCGTGCTTCTTCGCGTCGGGCTCCGTCCGGACGAGACAGAACATGTAGTCCGCCACTTCGGCGGAGCTCGTCCAGATCTTCTGACCGTTGATCACCCACTCGTCGCCGACGAGT
The DNA here is from genome assembly GCA_045106235.1 of Myxococcota bacterium. GTDB lineage: Bacteria > Myxococcota_A > UBA9160 > UBA9160 > UBA4427 > UBA4427. The sequence continues at coordinate 74,721 of JBGCEJ010000004.1, read as the reverse complement.
TCACCCTTCGTCTTGAGGCTGGCCAGGTCGCTGCCCGAGCCGGGCTCGCTGTAGCCCTGACACCAGTTGATTTCGCCGCGGATCGTCCCCGCCACGAACTTGTCCTTCTGCCACTCTTCACCCCGGTCAAGCAGGGTCGGTACGAGCATCATCGTGCCGATCCCGCGCGGTTCCATGGGCGCGTGGACCTTCGAAAACTCTTCGCGGATGACCTGCCCCTTCAGCGCATCAGGAGCTTGCTCGGAGCCGCCGTATTTCTTCGGGATCGCGCGGCAGAGATACCCCGCCTCAATGGCGCGTTCTCGAAAGTTCTTCGTCTGTTCTTCGCGGGAAAGATCCTTCTCATCACCGCTCGGGGGCCAATTGGCAGAGAGAAAGCTCTGCACATCCTTACGAAACGCTTCGGTTTCGCTTCCGTAGCTCAGGTCCATTCAGGTCTCCAAATTCTGCAAGTCGCGGCCGGGAAGGTTCCGGTCCCCGCAAGCAGCCCTCGGATTCTCGTTTGGCAGAAGCCCATCGTCAATACGGCAGATCGCCCCGCCGGTCAGTGCCGGGGAGCGATCTGTGATGCCTCAAAAGCGCAAGGCAGGCCATCTTGTCCGCAATGCTGTGAACGGCTTCAGCCTTCGCCGAGGGCCTCGTCGAGAAAGGCCTGAAGCTGGGCACGATGGATCCGCGGGCTGCCCGCGGCCGGGCTCGCGGCTTCGGCGCGCCCGGCGTATTCAACCCGATGCTTGTCGCCGACGATGGACTGGATGCGGTCCCGCACAAAAGTCCAAGCCCCCATGTTTCGAGGCTCTTCCTGGACCCAGATCCGGGTATCCGCACGCGTGTAGCGACTGAAGACATCGGAAAGCTCGCGCTCGGGCCAGGGATAGAGCTGCTCAACGCGGACGATGGCAATCTCATGTTCCCGCCCCTCGAAGCGCTTTTTCCGCTCTTCGATCAGGTCGTAGTAGACCTTGCCGCAGCAAACGAGCACGCGCCGAACATCCTCCGCGCGCGCAGCAGCGATCGGATCATCGATCACGCGCTTGAAGGTCCCGGTCGTGAAATCTTCCACGTGAGCCGCAGCCTTGGGATGCCGCAACAAGCTCTTCGGCGTAAAGATCACAAGCGGAGCACGGTACGCGCGGCGCATCTGCCGTCGCAGCACGTGGAAGTACTGAGCCGGCGTCGTGCAGTTCACAACCTGCATAGAGTCTTCGGCGCAGGTCTGCAGGAATCGCTCCATCCGGGCGCTCGAATGCTCCGGGCCCTGCCCTTCGTAGCCATGGGGCAGCAGCATCACGAGACCGCTCATCCGTCCCCATTTCACGTGGGCAGAAGTGATGAACTGGTCGATAATCACCTGGGCGCCGTTCACGAAATCGCCGAACTGCGCCTCCCAAAGGACAAGCGAGCTCGGATCGGCAAGCGAGTAGCCGTATTCGAAGCCTAACACCGCCGCTTCTGAGAGCAGGCTGTCATAGACCTCGAAGCGCGCTTGGTTATCGCTGATATGGTCAAGCGGCGCATACTCTTCGCCAGAATCCTGATCGACGAGCGTCGCGTGGCGATGCGAGAAGGTCCCCCGCGAGCAGTCCTGCCCCGAGAGCCGAACCGGCGCGCCTTCAAGGAGCAGCGACCCAAACGCCAGTGCCTCTCCCATGCCCCAATCGATGCCGAGGCCCTCAGAGACGACCTTGCCGCGCGTATCGATGATCGTCTGCAGCTTCTTATGCACGTTGAAATAGCTGGGCACCCGCGCGACGCCTTCAGCGATTTGGCCGAGGCGTTCGATCGAGACGGCCGTCTCGGCATCTTCATCGGGTCGAGTTCGCGAGAAGCCGGTCCATGGACCGCGCGGCTCATAGGGCTCATCCGGCCCCGGCGGCTTCGATTGAATCAGTTCAAGCGCTTCGCGGAGTTCGTCGTTGCGGCGCTGTTCGATCGCTTCAGCTTCTTCGCGCGAGAGACGTCCCCCGGCGACGAGCTTTTCGCGGTAGAGCCCTTCAACGGATTTCTTCTCACGGATCTTTCGGTAGAGCCGCGGCTGGGTGAACGCCGGCTCGTCACCTTCGTTATGTCCGTGGCGGCGATAGCAGACCATGTCGATCACGACGTCGTCGCCGAAACGCTGGCGGTAGGCCATCGCGAGCTTCGTCGCATGGATCACGGCTTCGGGATGATCCCCGTTCACGTGAAAAATCGGGACCTGGATCATCTTGGCGACGTCAGAGCAGTAGAGCGTGGAGCGCGCTTCCGCAGGCGTCGTGGTGTAGCCAATCTGATTGTTCACGATGACGTGGATCGTACCGCCGGTGCAGTAGCCCACGAGCTGCGAGAGGTTCAAGGTCTCGGCAACGATGCCCTGTCCAGCGAACGCAGCGTCTCCGTGAATAATGACGGGGACGATCGTTTCGCCGTCCGCGTCTCCTGCGCGCACTTGCTTCGCCTTCGCACGCCCTTCCACGACGGGATCGACCGCCTCAAGATGCGAGGGATTCGAAGTCAGCGTGAGATGAACCCGCTCGCCGCTCTCGACAACGCGGTCACTCGAGAAACCCTTGTGATACTTCACATCCCCTGAGCCAAAGGGCGCATCCACATCCGGCGAATCTTCGAACTCCGAGAAAATCGACTCGTAACTCTTACCCAACACATTCACGAGTACGTTCAAGCGACCGCGATGGGCCATGCCGAGAACCACTTCGCGAACGCCGAACGCCGGCGAGTTCTCCACGATATGGTCGAGCAAGGGAATCAGTGATTCGCCGCCCTCAAGCGAGAAGCGCTTCTGCCCCAAAAACTTCGTATGCAGGAAGTTTTCAAACAGTTCCGCCGCAGCGAGCTTCTCGAGAATCCGGCGCCGCTCTCCGTCTTCGAGATTCGGATGATTCTGAGACTCTTCCATCAGTTCGCGGAGCCAGGCTTTTCGGCCGGGATCCTGAACATGGGTGAACTCAACGCCGATCGGACCACAGTAGGTCTTGCCCAGTCGCGTCAGAATCTGGCGCAGCGTCTGCACCGAGCCGCCGGGCAAATCGCCCGCGATGAAAGGCTCGTCCAAGTTATCGTCGCCGAAGCCGTAATGCGCGGGATCGAGTTCGGGGAAATATGTCGACTGCCCACCGAGCGGATCACTCTGCGCGATGCGATGTCCGCGCGCGCGGTAGCTATGAATCAGACGCAGTACTCGGGCATGTCGATCCGCTTCATGCAGCAGCATCGCATCCGTCGGCGGACCGTCGGGCCAACGCGCCGCAACCGCGGGCGAGACGCCTTCTCCGCCCGGGGCCATATCGCCTGCGAGGGGCGGATGCTGAGTGCCGAGCGCAGCCCGGGCGCCCATCGAGGCGGACTCGTTTCCGGCCGAAGCGGGTGCCGGCTGTGAAGCAGGATGGCTGGGGGCTCCGCGAAGCATCTGATCGCGGATTTTCCGGGGTTCGACGGCGCCACCGAATTCAGACGACCAGCTCTCGTCGACTGAGGCGGAATCGACGCGGAACTGGTCCTCGATCTCCTCCACCCAGCCGGCGTTGATCCCGAATTGTTCGAGATAGGGCGAATCCGGCGCCTGCGGTTCGTCGAAGGCCTCTTCATCCACATTCGAGGGCTGATTTTGGTCCGCCCCGCGATTCGAGCCACTCATCCGTGATCTCCCCATCTCACCGATCGTTCGCCTGAAGCCCGCGTCTCACGCGCTCCGTCTGCATGATAACTGCCATCGGCCAACCCGGCTCCACCCTCAAGCCGATCCGACGTCGCATTTCACAAGTCACGGGCCACCGATTGCACAATACTCCCGACATGCCCCTCGGAAAGCCACTCCCTCAAGCATTTTTCGCACGCGATTCCGTCATCGTCGCTCAGGAATTAATCGGATGCCGCTTCGTCCATCGATTGGAGGACGGCGAGCGTCTTGTGGTTCGCATCGTGGAAGTGGAGGCGTATCGCGGCGATGGCAGCGATGCGGCCTCCCACGCCCATGGCGGTGAGACCCCGCGGAACCAGACCATGTTTGGCCCCGCCGGCAGACTCTACGTCTACCGGAGCTACGGCATTCACACCTGCGTCAACGTCGTGTGCGCCACGCCCGGGTATGCTGCGGCGGTGCTGCTGCGAGGGGCGGAGCCGCTCGAAGGACAAGGGCGGATGCGAGCGCTGCGCGGGCTCGCCGCGGACGCGAAGGAGCCTGCACTCACGCGCGGACCGGGTCGCCTGGGCCAGGCGATGGGGCTCCGGCTCGATCAGGACGGTGTGAGCCTGCTGCGTCCACCGCTGACGCTACATGCCCCGCCAAGCGGCGAACCGGCCGCCCGGGTGGAATCCGGGCCCCGCGTCGGCATCACGAAGGCCGCTGCCCTCCCCTACCGATTCTTCGAAGCCGATAGCCCCTTCGTATCGCCTTTCCGGGCGGGTAAATCGGGCAAAGCGGGTAGAGCAAGCAAAGCGGGCAAGCCGGGCTCGCGCGCCTAGGGACGCGCGGGGCTATTTCTTCCCGGGCCCCGGCGCAAGAATCGCTGCGACCACAAGGCGCGCGTCCGAATCGTTTCGAATGCCGTGGGGCACGCCCGAGGGCGCAATCAGCATCACACCCGGCTCCATCGGCAGTTCCTTGTCCTCAAGCAAGAAGCGCCCCTGGCCTTCCAAGACCTGATAGACCTTGTCCATTCCCTCATGGGCGTGCAGCGCATGCTCCTGCCCCGGTTCGAAGGCGTTTAGACCGACGAGAATCCGTTCGGATTCAAAGAGCGTCGCCTTGCCCATTTTCGCTTCGCCGAAAACGGCGAAAGCCTCGGGGCGCAGGACATCAGGATGTTCGGGCACATTCGGCATAGCAATCGACTTTCAATCTGAAACGTAAGGGAATAGCGAAAAGAAGGAATGGGCGAAGCGCTCTAGCCCCGCCCCATCATTTCCAGCACGCGGTCGAGAACGAGAACGGGCTCTTCCATCGGAAAGAGATGCCCCGCTTCGAGACTCTCGACCCGCGCCGCCTGCATAGGCTCGACGAGTCTATCGTAGACCGCCCGAGAGAAATTGCCTTGGAGCGCATGCACGATCCGAACCTCCGGCGCGAAATCATCGACCTGCCCCGTGAGATCCAGCGTGCCGCCGCCCCCGAAAATCGCGGCCTCAACCTCACGCGCACATTTGAGGGTCACCTCGCCCACAGCGGCATCCGCGCCTGCTCCCGCCCCGGCTCCGGTCGGTCGCATCCCCTCCAGCACATACAGGGCCAGCGCGGTCGGCGTGAAATTCTTGAACAGCCCGCGCGAACCACAATGCGTAAACGCTTCAACCCGGGATCCGAAATGATCGCGGCGCCGCAGCGTCGCCTCAACCAGCTTATTGCCCTTCGCCGCAGCGGCCCGCTCCGCGGCAGTCAGCGGAGGAAAGATCACCGGATCGCAAAGCAAGAGCCGACCGAAATGCGAAGGCGCCGCACTCGCCGCAGCCAGCATTAAAGCGCCACCAAAGGAATGGCCAATCGCGAGTTCGATCCGGTCCCGCCCCGTGTATTCAAGAATGGCTTCGGTCGCGGCGCTGCAATCTGCCGCCAGCGTGTCCCAGGCATAGGGGTTTGGCTCGGCGCCCGGGACGACGGGCGTTGAATCGCCATGCCCTCGTGCATCAAAGGAAATCACGCGGAACCCCGCCTGACTGAGCTGCACCCCCACCTCTCCGAGGCTCCCCGCGCAAAAACCATTCGCATGATGCATCACGATCAGCGGCCCATCGCCGCCCCAATCGAGCGCAGCCAGCTCAACGGCCTCCGCGCCCTCGGGCGCCCCGGGGAGTCGAATTCGCTTCGTGCCTGCCAATGCTTGTTGGGCGCTCGCCTTTGCCTCTTCCCAGTCCATACACATCCTCGTTGTTTTCGTACGCCCGCCCGGCCCTCTCGAAGGGCTGAAACGGCTCCGCGGGATCAAAGCACAGACCGAGGAATCGACCTATGCTGTTTTGCTGTGAATCCCCAGAGCCGCCTCTTCGAACCTGACCTACGCACCCTGATCCAGGAGCGACTCGACGGCTTCCCTTTCCAGGAGCAAAGGGACCCCGAGCTCCGCCCCGCCGCCGTCGCGCTCGTGATCACACCCAATGAGAAGGGCGAGGCCTGCTTCCTGATTACGCGGCGGACCGCTCACCTGAAGCGTCACGCGCGCCAATGGGCTCTCCCGGGCGGACGCCTCGATGCGGGCGAGACAGAAATCGAGGCTGCGCTTCGCGAAACCCACGAAGAAGTCGGGATCGCGCTGCCCAAAGAAAACGTCCTCGGCCGCCTCGACGATTTCGCAACCCGTTCGGGCTTTCGAATGACACCCATCGTAGTTTGGGCGGACGAAGCCGCTGAGCCCGTCCCCGACCCCAATGAAGTGGAGCAGGTCCATATCGTCCCGCTGAACGTCCTCGAAAAGCCCGAGGTTCCTGTGCTGCGCGAGATTCCGGAGAGCGATCGCCCGGTTCTCTCGGTGCCGATGCTCGGGACTCTGATCCATAGCCCGACCGCCGCGATCCTCTTTCAGATGCGCGAGGTCCTGCTGGCCGGGCGGCATACCCGGGTGGCCCATTATGAGCAGCCCGTCTTCGCTTGGAAGTAGCCGCTCCCCGGCACGCCGCGCTCGGCGCTATTTCCGGGCCGCGTCGCCCATATGCAAGAGCGGCAGCGGATTCGTCGAGTTCCCGTCCATAAAGAACATCTTCGCCGCCGGATCGTCGGCCATTTCCTTCAGAGCATCGAGGGACTGGAGCTGGATATAGGCGGGATTGCCCGACGCGGCCTTATTAATCGTTGAGATCTCGTAGGCCTTCGCGTCCGCGAGAATCCGCAGTCGCTTCGCGTCCTCTTCCGCGGCACGTCGCGAGGCTTCCGCCTGAGCGACCTGCTGTTCCTGCTCGAGCTTCACGCGCTCAAGCTCCGCGCGCTGGCGCTCGACTTCCTGCTCGCGTTCCTTCTTGCGGCCAATCGCTTCGGCGAGAACCGTCGGCAGGTTGATGTTCCGAAGTAGAACTGAATCGACGAGGATGCCGCGTTCTGCAACATAGCTCGACAGTTCGTCGCTCAGACGCGTCGCGAGCATATCCCGCACTTCGTCCTTGAAGAGATCCTCAGCGCGCTCGATCTTGGTTCCCAACTCGCGCACCAAAGAGCGCGCTTTCGGGATCAGGTGGACCTGAATGAGGCGATCCTTGTCGCCCGTACTCCGGATGATCTCCGGAGCCTTACTCTGGTCGACCCGCCACTGGATGCTGAGATCAACCTTGGAAAGCAGCTGATCCCGCGTCGGCATTTCGAGCTGCGTAATCTTGAACGTGTCCTGCCGCGCATCCAGGTTCGTCCAGGACAAGAGCGGATTCACGATGTGGAAACCTTCAGGGTAGGAATGCTCCTGCACCTGACCAAAGAGATTCGCCACGCCCACATGCCCAACGGGAACCGTGTGTACAAAACGCTGACCGAAGATGAAGACAAGCAGTACAGCGATGGCAATGGACGCAAGTTTCGGATTCATGGGACCCCCTGGTGGTTTCGTCTTTCGCGGACTCTAACGCATGCGATGCCCCCAGGCAGAAAATCGAACACGGGGGGCATCGCGATTCCATCCTTAGGCGATGGCCTTGCCCTCTTTCAGCTTCGCGATCTCATCTGACCCGAAACCAAAGGAGGTCAAAACCTCGTCACTATGCTGCCCCGGCATCGAGGGCGGCAGATCTAGCTCGGGCTCGGTTCGGCTGAAGCGCGGGGACGGCGCGGGCTGCGTCATGCCGTCGCGCTGAACGAAGGTCTCCCGGGCCTGGATATGGGGGTGGTCCGCCACTTCGGACATCGCCAGCACGGGCGCGAAGCAAATATCCGTGCCCTCCATAATCTCGCACCATTCGTCCCGGGTCTTCGTCTTGAAGATGTCCGTGAAGCGCGCCTTGAGCACGGGCCATCCCGCCTTATCCATCTGGTGCGGCAGTTCCTCACCCGCAAGACCGAGGGCCTCCATCAGTTCCGCATAGAACTGGGATTCAATCGAGCCCAGTGAAATAAATTTCCCGTCGCTCGTCTCGTACGTGTCGTAGAAATGCGCGCCGGTATCCAGCAGGTTCGTCCCCCGCTCCTCACTCCAAACGCCCATCGACACCATCGAATGGAAGAAGCCCATCAGCGTCGCGGCGCCGTCGACCATCGCTGCATCGACCACTTGGCCCTTTCCGGACGTCCCGCGTTCCACGAGCGCCGACGCAATGCCGAAAGCGAGGAGCATGCCGCCGCCGCCGAAATCGCCGACCAGGTTGAGCGGCGGGGTCGGCTTTTCGCCCGCACGACCCATCGGATGCAGCGCGCCCGCGAGCGCGATGTAGTTGATGTCATGGCCCGCGGCCTTCGCCATCGGTCCTTCCTGGCCCCAACCCGTCATGCGACCGAACACGATCTTCGGGTTCCGCGCGAGGCAGACATCCGGCCCAAGGCCGAGGCGCTCCATCACGCCCGGGCGGAAGCCCTCGATCACCACGTCCGCTTTCTCGACGAGGCGAAGGACGGTCTCGATTCCCTCCGGCGACTTCAAGTTGACCGCTAGGCTCTTGCGGCCTCGGGCGAGAATATCCTTGGGCATGGTGCCGCTGCCGTCGACGCGATCCGCGCGATCGATCCGCGTCACTTCGGCGCCCATATCCGCGAGCATCATGCCGCAGAAGGGGCCTGGCCCGATGCCTTGAAGTTCCAGTACTTTGATGCCCGCGAGCGGTCCCTTGCCCATTTCATTCTCCGGTAAGCTTGTCAGTGTTTGGCGTCTGCCTTCGAAGCATTCGTTCGACAGATTGATCTAACGCGCAGGTCTGCGCAGAAATCGAAGCCCGAGGCCGCAGCCTCAAACGGCCCAACAGCATACCGAATCCCCAGGCGCGCAGGCGATCCTCCCGCCGACCCAGATCGTCTCCGCGCCGCCCTATTCTTCCTGGGAGCCCTATTCTTCCTGAAAGGTATTTTCGATCTCGCCCAGCAAAACGGGCTTCATCACCTTCCCGGTCGCGTTCCGGGGCAGCGGCTCGCTCCGAACTTCCACGTACGTCGGCACCTTGTAGTACGCCAAGGTCTCCGCCACGAAGGTCTTGAGCGCCTCGGGTTCGACGCGCTTGCCGGGCTTCAGCACAACAATCGCTTTGACTTCCTGGCCAAGCTCCCGGTGCTCCACGCCGACGACGGCCACCTCTTCCACCGCAGGATGATCGTCGATGCGGTTCTCGATCTCGAGCGGATAGATATTCTCCCCGCCCCGAATAATCATGTCGCGCTTGCGCGAGGCCAGAAAAATCAGGCCGTCCCGAATTTGCCCGATATCTCCCGTGCGGAGCCAGCGTCCGGGAAAGAAGGCCTCCTCCGTCGCCACGGGATTGCGCCAATAGCCGAGCATCACATTCGGCCCACGAACGCAGATATTTCCGTCAACGCCTTCGGGCAAGGCCTTCCCCTCATCGTCCAGAATCGCCACATCGTTCCCTGGCACAGCACGTCCCGCCGTATCCGGAAACGCTTCGAGCATCTCCGCATTCGCCATCGCACAAAGCCCGCTGCATTCCGTTAGGCCGTAGCCGACGTTAAAGTCGTGAGCTGCTTGAGGCAGCTTCTCACGCAGCGTTCTCTGCAGGTCAGGCGAGAAGGCCGAGCCCCCACCCCCCGTCGAACGCACATGCCGAAACTTCTCCGGATCGAAGTCCGGGTCCTCGATCAAGCGCCAGAGCTGCGTCGTAATCCCGGCGAGCCTTGTGACCTTTTCATCGAGGGTCAGCCGCAAGATCTTCTTCGGATCAAAACGCCCCGTCGTCCAAACGAGCTTCATGCCACTCGCCGGCGCCATCAGCGCTCCCGCCTGAAAACCCGAGACATGAAAGAGCGGACTCGACATCATCGAGATCGGCGCCGCAGACACCTCCCCTTCCGCCGGCGGGTTCATCACACGCCCGATCGCGCCGTTCATCATGCTCAGCATGATGAATGCCACGAAATTCCGATGCGACATCATGGCGCCTTTCGGCCGACCCGTCGTGCCGCTCGTAAACATGATCGCGGCGAGATCGTCCTCGTCGATCGGTTCTTCCGAGAGTGCCGCGTTCGGGTCGAACGACCGGTAGCGCTCGAAATCCTCTTCGATCAGAAGGGTCGGCGTGGCGATCTCTGTATCCGCAAGTCGCTCGTTTCGTGCGCGGTCCAAGACGAGCAGATCGGGCTCAGCAAGCGTTAGGCCGTATGCGACTTCGTCCGCCTGCCACCAACCGTTCATCGCCACCACGACGCCGCCGAGGGTGAGCGTCGCCCAAGCCGTCAGCACCCATTCGGGGGAGTTCGAAGCGAGGATCGCCACACGACTCCCCTTCCCGATCCCGTGCTTCTCGCGCAGCCCCGCCGCCACGGAGGCAATCAATCGCTCATGCTCAGCGAAGCTCCAGCGCTCTCCCGTATCCCAAACCGCCATTTCCCCCTCACCGAAGTCCAGGGATTTCTGCAGCAGCGCGCGCAGCGAGGGAAAGCGCTGCTTGAAGACGGGCATCGAAACCCCGACCACGTCCTGCTCTTCAATCTCGAAAGGGGAACCCGGTCCCGTCAGGATCGCGATCGCTTGGTCTCGGGTCATGGGGGCAGCACTCATCGACACTCTCCTCATTGCGGCGAAGGGCGGACCCCGCGGCGCAGAACAGGAGAGAGCGTAGTATCCGCCCCCTGCAGTCGGCTACCGATAAAAACTCTTGTAGGCATGCAGACTTCGAAGGACGCGCTTCACGTAGGCGCGGGTCTGATCGTAGGGGATGCTCTCCACCCAGACATCGTCTTCCAGCTTGGCATCTTCCCCGCGGAGCCAGGTCGCAACCTTATGGGGGCCAGCGTTATAGCTGCCGATCGCCGCAGAGGGCCGACCGGGGAAGCGCGCGCCGAGCTGCGCGAGGTAGGCCGCTCCCAGAGTGATATTCAGCTCGGGGTCAAAGAGCTGCTCTTCTTTGAAGTTCCGCATTCCGCGCTCTTTCGCGAGCTGGGCCGCGGTTTCCGGCATCAGCTGAAGCAACCCCAAGGCCCCGACGCTCGAGCGCGCCTCGACCTGGTAATGGCTCTCCTCGCGCATGATCGCCCAGACCAGTTCGGGATCGATTTTGGCGTTCTTCGGGAAATTCGCCTCAATCACCTCGCGGTAGGCCGGAGGCCAGGACAGCCACCAAAGCGCTTCCTGACCTTCCTGAAGCCCGCGCGAAAGCGAATCGGAGTAGCCGTCCAATACGAGTGCGTTCGCTCGATGATAGTCCCCCACTTCGGTCATCAAAGCGCCCACACGCACTCGGTCCGAGAGTCCGCGCGCCGTCGTCGCGGCGTGGCGTAGCTCATCCCGCGCAAGATCATCGAGCCCCGCTTCAATCAAAAGCGCCGCCCGCCGCGTCGCCTTTTCATCCACCCGGCGCGTCCCGACGGCGAGCTTCCGTGGCTCACCCACAATCCGCGTCTTCCCCGGAGACAAGCGCTCCTGCGCGCGCCAACCGTAATAAGTGAGCGGATAATCCCGCGCGATGGCGGCCAGCGTGGCCTCGCCGGACTTGCGATCGCCGCTCTTCATCGCCGCTCGCGCGCCCCAGTACCGCGGCCGCAGCTGAGAGACCGGGTCCTCGGTCCCCTTGGCGTATTTTCCCAGAGTCTTTCGCGCCTCGGCGTATTCCTCGCTCCGAAACTCCGCCCAGCCCTGTCGCCAGAGTGCGCTCCGCGCCCGATCCGAAAACTGTTTGAACGTCGCTGCTTTCTTGTACGCAGCGATCGCTCGCGGAAGATCATCCCGCCCCTCGTAGAGCGTCCCCACCAAATAGAGCGCCCAACTCGCCCACTTGGCATCGGCCTTTTTCGTCGACGCGCCTAACGCCTCAAACGCTTTCATCGAGTCCGCAATCCGGTCCACCCGCGCGAGACTCCGCGCATGCCAAAAACGCGCCTCTGCGTCCGGCTTCAGCGCGCGAAAAGCCTTCTCCGCGTCCGGATAGTCTCGATTTTTGAAGTAAGCATGAGCGCGCCCAAGCCGCGCCGCCTTTTCGTCCTGTGCGCCTAGCTTCCCCGCAAGGGCCTCATCAAAAAGCTTGATCGCCCGCGCAGTATGCCGCTTCGCCATCGCTTTCTTCGCCGCACGAAGCGCCTGCTTCGGAGTGAGCGGCGTCGTATCCGGGTTCAGCGCGGCCACCGTTGTTTCCGCGAAAGTCTCGTCGAGCAAGACGCGCGGATCGAGGGTGGGATCGAGGCTTCCTCGTCTCTGGCGCGCGGCCACAATCGAGAGTTCGATGGATTGGCGAACGGCCGAATCTTTCGCCGCCGGACTCTTCAACACCCCGCCCCACGCAAGCTCCGCCGCGGAGGTGTCCCCTGATTCGGCCAGCGCCTCACCCTGAAGGACCCCGAGCGCCGCACGCAGCGCAGCGCCCTTCTCTGCCTCCGCGGCTTTCGTTGCCGCGGAATACGCTTCCTTGGGTTTTCCTTCTTCGAGCAGCAACCGAATCCGCAACCACTCGGCGTACCCCGAGAGCGTCTTCACCCCGCTCAATTCCGACAGCGCCGTTCGTGCTTCGCTGAGATTCCCGGATTCGATCGCCCTCTGTGCCGTTCCGAGCGCGCGCGCCGCGGCCTTCTCCGTCGCAGAGAGTCTGGGCGCGGCATCCCCTGAAACGCGACTCGGATCGAGCGGCCCCGCCGTCGCCAAGCTCGCAAGGAGCATCGCCCCCCACGCAGCTGCGATGCCCCGCACCGATCGCCCCAATCCGTCTCTCCCCCCGCGCATTTCCCTCATCCTTCGTCGCTTGCACAAACAAGAGGCGAGCCTAACCACAATTATAGTGCTCGTTCAGCCCAAAGACCGAGATGCATCGGCCACATCTTCCCAAGACGCACATCGCAAGAGTCGATCCCGCGTATTCGTGGGCAGCGACTCAGTCGACCGATTCCAGGGCCGATCCATCAAACAAACGGGCAGATCAAATTCTTCGACCAAACGCACCGCCGTATCAAGGCTGTCTTCCACGGCAAAACCGAATTCAAGCGCCGGAATTTCATCGAATCGCAGCGCCGGCAAGCCGGCTTGATTCCAACTAGGCCGCCCCCATTTATCCAAATGATGGAGCGCGTCATGCGCGAGCCCATGCGTCGAAAGCCAGCGTTTCGAGGCCGCATTCGTACTCGGCGGCCGCCCCGTCACCAACGCGATCTCGTCCCCGTCGCTCTGCCAATCGGCCAGGACCGAGCCGGCCCCCTCTGCCGGCACGATCGACTCGATCACCGCATCTTCGTGCGCGGCCTCCATGAACGTCACAATTTCCGCAGACGAAAGATCGAAGGATTTTTCGAGATCGAAATGGAGCACGTCTTTGACCTCCACGCGTCGACCGTGGTGGTCTTCAAGCAGGTCAATCAAACGCTCGATCGTCGCCGAGAGCACATCGTCGATATCGACGTAGATCCGCCTCTGCTTCACGCTTCGGACGCACTCGGCTGGAGAGCGGCTTCAAGCGCGCGCAGGGGCGCCCGCGCCTTGTCGAGGGATTCCAGGTATTCCTCTTCTGGAGACGAATCCGCAACGACGCCTCCCCCCACATGCAGATGCGCGCGCCCGTCCTTCCAAACGAGGGTTCGAATCACGACGGAAAGATCAAGCCCACCGCGCAGGTCGAGATACCCCAGAGCCCCCGCATAGACGCCGCGGCGAACCTGCTCAAGACTCTCGATCAGATTGATCGAAGCCAGCTTAGGCGCTCCGGTCATCGAGCCCGGTGGAAAATTCGACTTCACGAGATCGAAAGCATCCCGCCCCGTCGCCAGCGTTCCCGTCACGGTCGAAACCATCTGAAACACCGCCGCATACGCTTCGATCTTCATCAACTCGGGGACCTCGATCGAGCCCCGCGCGCAGACGCGACCCAGATCATTCCGCACGAGGTCCACGATCATCAAATTCTCAGCGCGATCCTTCTCGCTCTCGGCCAGCTCTCGCTCAAGCTGCGCATCCGAAAACGCGTCGTCGCCTCGGGGTCGTGTTCCCTTGATCGGCCGGCTCTCCACAGCACGCGATTCATCCATCCGCAGAAAGCGCTCAGGGGAACTCGACAGAATCGCTGCCCCGGGCAGCCCCAAATACGCTCCGAAGGGAGCGGGGTTATGCGCACGCAAAGAAGTGTATATCTGCCAAGGGTCGAGCGGCGCATCGATGGTGAGGCGCTGACTGTAATTGGCCTGATAGACATTGCCCGCGGCGATTTCTTCAAGCACAAGGTCGATCGACTTCGTGTAGCTACTCGCATCCACAGTCGACGAAATTTGCAGCGGCGCGCCCTTCCCCGTCACTTCGTCTGCCGGCGCCGAAGGCGCGGCCGACTCAGAAGAAGAAGGCGCGGCGGACGTGGAAGGAGAAGAAGCTGAGTCGGATGAACGCGCTAAGGGAGGCGTGAACGGCGGCGCTTCCGGGGCCTCTGCAAGCAGAGTCTCGACTTGAGAAGCCATCTCGTCCGCGGCGGCGCGCGACCTCGCCACCGCCGTCTCACGGGGCGCCTCGTCTCCCGAAGAGCGCACATCCCCGAAACCGAGACCGAAAATCCAGAGCTGTTCGGTTTGATGGTCATAGGCCAGCACCCGATCCACGAAGGCCAGCGAAAGGTCCGGGAGTTCTAGATCGTCGAGGTTTTCACAGTGAATCCGCGGCTCGATCTCGGCGCCCAGCTCGTACCCGAAATAGCCGACGGCCCCGCCCAGAAACGGAAAATCGAGTCCCGCCGAAAGGCCGTCCACTTCGTGCCAGCGTGGATTCCCCGCGCGCGTCGAAGTCCGACTCGAATAGACAAGCGAGTCCGCGCGCGGGAGCAAGGCGCGGGCGCATTCGAAGGGATCGGTGCGAAAGCGGTGGAAGCCGCGCGGCAGCCCGGGACGCACAGACCGCCGGACTTCTATCTCCGCCTGCTTTCCGCGCGCATGGAGCCAGAGGTACGGGTCCGCGCCCGCGAAGGAATGCTGTCCCAGCCGCGAATCGTGCATCGCACTATCCAGCCACCAGAAACCGGGGTCATTTCCGCTCGCCGCCTTCAAGCCATAGACCAAGCGCAGCCAGTCCGAGGCCGAAATCGTTCGGTCGAGTGCCGCGAGGGCGATGCGTTCTGCGGGTTGAAACATGAGGGTCTCCGCGGGACCGAGAATCTACCCCAGCCCTGAATCGGCGTCCCGTGGAATACAGGTCATCCGGGGCATCGAAGGGAATTGCGGACGGTCATTCGCACTTTCCGAGCCCGCCCCGGCCGCCCGAGTTTCCCCGGCGGGTGCGGCCGCTACACTCGGCGCGCGTCCGCGCTGCGCATTCAAGCTCCAGGTTAAAACACCCGATCTTGAAAGGTCACGCTCCGCAAGTCTTTTGGGGAGCGTGTTCGGCTCTCCTGCCACCTGGTTAATGCCGCGAGTCTTGGAATCGTAACGTCGTGAAAAAACTCTGTTTCTACCATGCTGGATGTCCCGACGGCTTTGGCGCCGTCTGGTCTGTGCGCAGCGCTTGGGGCGACAACGGTCATTACATCGCGCGGGGGCATGAGGACCGCGTCAACATGGACGAATGCCGCGACGCCCTCGTGACCTTCGTCGATATCGCACCCGCTCTCGATGAGCTCCAGGAACTCAGCGATGTCGCAGCCCAAGTTGTCGTGCTCGACCATCACGTCACCGCCCGCGCACGACTGACCAGCGACCTCAGCGTGGTGAACGATGTCGAAGCCGAGGGGCATGAACTTCACTTCGACCTCAGCCATTCCGGCGCTGTCCTCAGCTGGCAGTATTTTCATCCCGGCGAAGAGGTCCCGGAGCTGCTTCGCTACGTCGAAGACCAAGACCTTTGGAACTGGGCCCTGCCCGACTCGGATGCGGTCAACGCCGCTCTCGCCTCTTACCCGCGCGAGTTCGAAGTCTGGGATCGCCTAGCAAGCCAACCGATCACGCAGCTCGTCGACGAAGGAAAGCCGATCCTCCGCGCCAACCGCATGGAAGTCGAACGCCGCCTCGAACACGCACGCCCCGTCGCGATGGGAACGAAGCGCGTCGAAGCCGTGAACGCCTCGAATAATCGCAGCCAGATCGGACACGAGCTCGCGGATCGCGCGCAATACGGAGATCCCTGGGGCCTCGTCTACCGCGTCGAGGGGACGGAGGTCTACGCGACGATCTATTCCATCGGCGATTTCGACATTTCGGGATACGCCGTCGAACTCGGTGGCGGCGGACACAAGAACGCCTCGGGCTTTCACGTCTCCCTCGAACGATGGCTCTCGGATTTCGTGATCTAGTATGCTCGCCGGTCTCAGGCCGCTAGAGCCCAGGCTACGCCACTAGGGCCCAGGCTACGCCAATAGGGCAGAGGCTGCGCCGCTAGGGCCCAAGCACCAATTAGGGCAGAGGCAGCGCCGGCTCGTACGCGTCGCCCTCGACTTCTTTCCCAAGCCCCGTCCAGGTCGTCGGAGCGAGCGGGCCCGCCGCCGGCGTAATCTCCACGGGAATGCCCGTCAGATGGGACATCCCCGAAAGGCCCTCCACCTCCTCTGGCCCGGAACTCGCGAGCACGTTCACGTTGACCCCGGTCGTCTTGCTCGCGACTGAAAGCCCCCGCGCAGCCTGATGTCCCCAGCCATGGGGGATCGCCACGGTGCCGGGCTGCAGCTCGTTATGCAGGTGGACCGGAATCCGGACCGACCCTCCCCGCGACGTCACATCCGCAAGTTCGCCATGCGAGACACCCGACGCTTTCGCGTCCTCCGGATGCATGTACACATAGTTCGTCGTCCGCGTCCCTGAGACGAAGCTCTCTTCGTTATGCGTCCAGGAGTTATGCGTCTTTACGTGCCGCCGTGTAATCAGCTTCAGCTGCCCCGGAGCGGAACGCTCCTTCGCGAAATCCGCTTCAAGCCGCTCCCGAGCCTGCGCCAGGAGAACATCGGGCGCGAGATCCACCTTCCCGTCGGGCTTCGCCACTTTCTTCCCGAGGTAAATCCCCGCCTGCTGGGGCTCAAGCTTGCGGCCATGCCTCTCGCCTAACAGCTTCCTAAAGCTGCCGTTCCCGGTCACCCGAAGCAACAGACTCATCAGCCCTTCCTGAGGCAGCGACGGCGGCACTCCCGGCCGTTCCTCGCCGCGGCGCTTCATGGACCATTCAAGCAAGCGCTGCAGCGCCTTCGAACCAAAAAGCGGTGCATCGCATGCCTTCGCGAGATCGACATAAATACTCGCCTCGTCACGCTGCTCCCCGTCCGGGGGATGGACCGGCTCCGTCGCCTGGAGATAGGGGTGAGACTGCATCCCCATCAATAGGGGAAAGGCGAAGGGAAGATCGGGCCGTTCAAAGGGCGTCGTCGCGGGCAGCATATAATGCGCCAGACTCCCGGTTTCGTTCGGCAGAATATCGAGGGTCACAAGCAGCTCGAGCTTGCTAAACGCCTCGCGGAGCTTCCCTGCCCCGGCCATCGTGAGCAGAGGATTCCCGCCCGTGACGAAGAGCGATTTCAGCTGCCCCTCCCCCGGCGTCAGAATCTCATCCGCAAGAATTCCCCCTGGATAGGCATCGTTCACCGACGCAAAGCCGCCGATCCGCGAGCGATCCTCGCGCAACCCAAAACCGGACTTCGCGCCGAACTTCGCAAAGTCGATGATCCCGCGACCGACAAGCAAACCGCCCACCTGGTCGAGATTCCCCGACACCGCGTTGATCACTTCCTGCAGCCAAAAAGCGAGGGCACCGTTGCCACCCATATTGACGCCGGTGGAGGAATAAAGCGCTGCGCCCTTCGCTTCGCGATAGGAACGCACCATCTCGCGCAGCTTTTCCGCAGGAATGCGGGTGACCTCTTCGGTTCGTTCGGGGGTCCAGCTGGCGGCGAGCGCACGAACGGCTTCGAAGCCGCGCATATGTTCGGCAACAAGCGCTTCGTCCACGCCCCCGCTCTCGATCAATTCGTTCAGAAAAGAGAGATAGAAGAAAACGTCCGTCCCGGGTCGGATCCCGACATGCTCGCCCACCACCTTTGCGGTCTCCGTGAGCCGCGGATCAACGATCCAAACCTTGCCTCCGCGCTCTTCAATCTCCTTGAGACGCTTCCCCGGATTAGGGACCTGCAGAAAGCTCCATTTCGAAACGATCGGATTCGCACCCACCACAAAAAGGCACTCGACGTGATCGAGATCGGGAAAAGGCTGCGTGAAGGGAAAACCGTAGACCTCCCGCGCCACGGCGAATTTATTGCTGCAGTCTTGGGTTGAAGAGGCGTACATGCTCTTGGAACCCACACCGTGCATAAAGCCCTGACCGAAGATTGGATGCAGCAGACTGAACCCGGCTGCGGTGCCCACGTACATCCCGACCGAGTTCGGACCGTGATCGCCCTTCAGCTGCTTCACCTTCGCGCCGATTTCCGAGAGCGCCTGTTCCCAGCTGATCCTTTCGAAGCGGTCGCCCACGCGCTTCATGGGATATTTAAGGCGGTCAGGAGACCCGTAGAGCTTATGCTGCTTGAGGCCCTTCACGCAGGCGAAACCGTCGGTTTCCACGTGTTTTGGATCCGGTCGCACGGCTTCGACCTTGCCCGCGGCGTCGAGGTCGATCTCGAGTCCACAAAGCGATTCACAAATCCGGCAGAACGTATGGCGAGTTTCGGTCACAATTAGGCCTCCTAAGTCCGTCAGAGTAGCCCTCGCGCGCATTCCCCCCGCACCGTTTTAGACTCGGAGGCCTAAGGAGACGGACGCTTTTGCGTACGCCGCTCCGGAACGCGCAGTCGCCCGTCCAGAGCGGCGCGGCGGCCCCATCTCCGGCAGACTTACGGCGAAGAAAAGCGGTCCATACTGTCCGCCTCCGCCGAACCGGAACGCCTCGCCTCTGCGAGGCCCGGTCTCAAAACCCAAGAGGGAGCCCGTCATGTCTGAGCTGATCCACCTGCCCAACTCGGCCTCGACCGAAGAGATCCTCACGACTCTAAAGCGCGACGGTGCAGTCATTCTCGACGGTGTTTTTTCGGCCTCGGACGTCGACCAGGCGCTCAGTGAAGTGCAGCCTTATATCGATGCCACCGCGACCGGCAGTGATGATTTCAGCGGACGCCACACCACGCGGACCGGCGCTCTCGTCTCCCGCTCAGAGAAAAGTCGCGAGATGATCATGCAGCCTGCGATCCTCGAATCCGCGCGTCAATTCCTCGCCCCCTACTGCGAGCGTATCCAGCTTCACCTCAGTCAGGTGATCCGCATTCGCCCCGGGCAAGAAGTCCAACCCGTCCACCGCGATCGATGGGCCTGGGGCACACATCTCTCGCATATCGAACCGCAATTCAACACGATCTGGGCGCTCACGGATTTCCGCAAAGAGAACGGTGCCACCCAGGTTGTCCCCGGCAGTCTCGACTGGCCCGACAATCGCCAGCCTGAGGAGAAGGAACTCTGTTATGCGGAGATGGATGCGGGTTCCGTCCTCGTCTATACCGGCGGCGTTTTCCATGGCGGCGGAGCGAACGAATCCGACGGCGACCGGATCGGCGTCAACATGACCTATACGCTCGGCTGGCTCCGCCAGGAAGAGAATCAATACCTGGCCTGCCCTCCTGACATCGCCCGAGAATTAGACCCCGAGCTCCAGGATCTCCTCGGCTACACGCTTGGGAGCTACGCCCTTGGCTACTACACGCCGCCGCTCCCGCCGGGCGAAGGCCCTGAAGTCGTCGGCCCCGAATTCGCCCTCGGCAGATCCAAGCAATCCAACCAGCTCGGCAGCGAAGAGCTCCTCACAACCCTTGAGGCGAAGGTCGCGGCCAGCGGCGAATAGCGCGAACCTGCGCTTGACCGATTCCGAGGATCAGATAGGCTCCGCTCGATGTCTGAGATCTATTTTGCGCATTCGTTCTTTACCTACACCCCCTACAACGGCGGCTGGTTTACCACCGGGGCTTTAGGGAAGTGCGTCGCGAGATAGATTCGACGACCCAGACTTTCTAAGGCCCCGTGAGTTTTTCTCGCGGGGCCTTTTTCTTTATGTGGAGTGAGTGATGTCTTCTCTTGAAAATCGGAATTTGATCTCGATCGCGGCTTTGCCTTCGCCGGAGGACGTCAAGCGCGCGCATCCGATTTCGGCGCAGGCGGCGGAGCTCGTCCTGGGGGCGCGGGCCGCGATTCGCGATGTGATTCATGGGAGTGACGTGCGCCGGCGGGTTGCGATCGTTGGGCCCTGCTCCTTGCATGACCCCGAGGCGGCCCTCGAATACGCCGAGCGGCTCCTTCCGGTTGCGAAGGCGCTCCGGGACGACGTGATCGTGCTGATGCGCACGTACTTCGAAAAGCCTCGGACGACGGTTGGCTGGAAGGGCCTTGTTAACGATCCCCATCTCGACGGTTCCTGCGATATCGAAGAGGGGCTGATCCGCGCGCGCAAACTACTCATGGCCATCCACGAAATCGGCCTGCCCTGCGCGACCGAATTCCTCGACCCGATCTCGCCGCAATACCTCGCCGACGCCGTGTCCTGGGCCGCGATTGGCGCACGAACGACTGAAAGCCAAACCCATCGCGAAATGGCGAGCGGCCTTTCCATGCCCGTTGGCTTCAAGAACGCGACCAACGGGGATACGGGCGTGGCAATCGACGCGACGATCTCCGCTGCTCATCCGCATAGCTTCCTCGGCGTTTTGGACGACGGCACAGCCGCGGTCGTCAAGACGAAGGGCAATGCAGATACCCATATCGTCCTTCGCGGCGGTCATGCGGGCACCAACTTCGATGCTGAGTCCGTCGCGGCGGTCTCGGAGAAGCTGACCGGCCGCTCTGTCATGATCGACTGCTCCCACGCCAACTCCGGCAAACAAGCCGCCCGCCAAGCCCTCGCTCTCCGCGATGTCGCAGGCCAGATTCGCTCTGGCGACAGCGCGATCCTCGGCGTCATGCTGGAAAGCAATTTAGTCGCGGGACGGCAGAACGGCGAGTCCGACACGCCGCTTCGCTACGGCGTGTCGATCACGGACGAATGCATCGGCTTTGAAGAAACGGAAGCACTCCTGCACTCGCTGGCGAGCGCGATTCGCCCGGCCAAGACAAAGCCCGCCGCGATGGGCTTCGCCACTGCTTCCTGAGCTATTCGACGGGGGCTTCCGATTCGACCCTGACCGCGCAGAGGTTTGAATCCGGAAGCCCGATCACGACAAAAACATCCGGACCTTCGTAGTCCACTCCCGGACGCCCCGGCCGCACGGCAATCAGGCTCGGATTTCTCTTCTCATCAGTCAGCGCCCCCGACGGCGCCCAGGGCGATGTCTGCACACCGATCTGGAATTCGCTTTGATCAAAGGGAATTGAATCAGCGAGACGGAGGTCATAGCGAACCCGGGTAAGTGTCCCATCGCAGAAATCGGTCGCATACGCTTCGGTTCCCGCTGAATTCACAGCGACGGACGTTAGGCCCTGACATTCGGGCGGCGCAGGGCGATCGGTCCGAGCGGGAATGACAAGAGGCCGGTCGGCGTCAAAGACCCGCGCATCGCTTCCCACAAGGTCAAGACCGTCGAGCGTGACTGCAGGATCGTCCTCCATCGCGGTTCCTCCGGAGAGAGGAGCGTAGAGCGCATCATCGTCCAGAGCGCGCAGGTCGACGGCGTAAAGCTGTCGCAACGAGGTCGCGCCGAGCCACGCTAATCCTCCGCTTGGGTCAATGGCCGGCGCTTCCAGGCCCGGCCCCGCGAATCCAAGCGGGATCCGGGCAACGATTCGCGGCTCATTCGGGTCGATGACATCGACAAAAGCTTCGGTTAAGACATTGCTCGCCCCCGCCCCTGAACCGATCGCTCCCGTATTCGTCACCAAGACGACCTCACGTCCGCCGGGTGTTTCTACGCGCACGACCCCGCTCGGGTTGTAGCCACTCGTCCAAAGAAGGGGCGTCTCCACGCTCGGGCTGATCGTGATTTCATCCCCCGACTGCGCCCAGTCGAAAACCAGCACGACGCCGGGATAATATCGGGTGCCGTTCCGGTTATTCGACATCGCGACGAAAAGCCGGCCTCCCGCCACCGCAGTTCCCGCGGTCAGATTCGACAGAAACCCGATGTCGTCGGGATCACAAACGTCCTCGGATCCGAGAGGTCGTCCCCCTGAATCGAATTCATCGTCCGGGAATAGACAAGTGAGCGTCGAGATGGCGGTTCGCATCGCAGTCGTTCCCGGCGCGGGAAGAAGAGGATATCGATTGGGAGGAATCCCAGCATCCACCACCACGCGAACCTGCGTAAGTTGGCCGACCACCGGATCCGCAATCATCACCTGCTCGATATTACTGGAGCTGATCAGCGCCACCGAGTCCGAGGCCAAGGAGACGTTGCCCGTCTCCAAGTTCAACGGGAATCCAATGATCTCCTCCATCGCCTCAACATCGTCGCGACCATCGCCATCACTATCCAAGCCTAGGCTCGCGAAGGAAAGTGACTCGGGTCGATCACCATTCAAAGAATACGTCCGAAGCCCTGCGAACGTATTCTCCACCAGCAGAGCAAGACCCGAAGCGTTCGGAACCAGCGCGAGTCCAGAAGGGAACACCCCGGGCGCAGCAGCGCAGTCCGAGCTGCCCGGGAATTCCACCCGAAAATCGCCGCCGCTATCGCCCTGCCCCTCGCACCCAAGGACCGAAGCAAGCAAAAACGCAACCAACATGAAACTACGGAAGAAACGCGTCGTCCCACTCACCACGAAACCTCCACGCCCGCCGTCACGCGACGTCCTGGCTGAGGAAACGAAATCGAATCGCGAACAGCAACATCGCTCAGATTCGCCCCCTCGATGTACACCCAAAGTTCCTCCGAGACGGCGTTCACAGGAAGAAAGGACAGCGCCGCGAGGTCCACTGAGGCGCTCGCGTTCCAAACCGTCCGCGCGGGCAAGCGCTTAAGGCCTCCCGTATTCACCAGCATTTTCCCCACCCGCTGCACTTCGGCGACAAGCTTCCAAACCTCTTCCGGCCCGACCCGGAGGCGGCCCGTCGTTTCTTCGCTCGCCTGCCCCGCGAGCCTCGCGCCACCGCGGTCCCGACGCGAATCCGTCTGCGTGTGGTTCGCCGAAATCGATAGAAAGCGCGTCCACGAAACCGCCGCGGTGAGTTCGTAACCGCCGCTCGTCGCGGACCCGGTATTCTCCGGCGCAATCGTGCGCGGCGTCTTGACCACGAAGACAATCGACTCATCGATCTCGCGGCGGAACCACGATGCGCCCAACTTCAGATCCGAAAAGGGCCCGAGCTCCGCGATCGCGAGTTCGACGCCCGCATCGAAGTTCCAAGCGTCCTCCGGCTGGAGGTCTGGCTCGCCGCGAATGAATCCATCGTCGGGGCGGAAGAGTTCGTCGAAATTCGGAGCGCGGTAGGCGCGCGAGGCGTGACCTCGAATCCGAAGCCATGAGAAGGGTGCGTAGACAACGCCCACTTCGGGAAGGAGCTGCGGGTCGAAGCCCTGTGTCCAATCGAGGCGCGCGCCGGCGGAGAGTGTGAGCTTTTCGTCGAAGAGGCCGACCGAATCGATCAGCGCGGCGCCGATTCGATGGCGATCGCGATCTTCCTGATCGTCGCTGTCGAGAGTCTCCGCGGCGTAGTCAAAACGAATGTCGAGATCATTCGCCTGGCCAAAGAGTGAATCACTCCAGGCCTCGTGCAACCGAAGCCCCGCCGTGGAGAAACGCACATCCGTTTGAATCGGATCGGTAAAAAGAGACTGAGGCAGCACCTCGCGGAAGCGTGCACGCTCAAAACGATGATAGATCGCGGCGTCCAACTCCCCGGACTCCCGCAAAAGGCTCGGCGACTCGAAGCGCAATTGCGCGAGGTTACTTACGTCCCGGCTATGGGCGCGAGTGAGCTGACCCGCGGTTTCACCGCTCGACGAATCGATGCCCGGCTCGCCGCCGGAGGAGAAAAAGACGTAGTCCGAAAAGCGGAGCGTGCCGGCCCCGAGTGGCATCCCGATCGCGAAGTTCCCACCATGCTGAACCCGTTCATTGTTGATCCGCTCGACCGATGCCGGCGTAAACTCGGAGGGAATGCCGTCTGCGATCTCGACGGGCCGCTGAAACTCGAAATCACCCTCGGTCGAGAAACCACAATACCCCGCCGCCACATCGAAGCGCCCGATATCTCCCGAAACGAGAAGCGAGCCTTCGTAGGTTTCGAATGCGCCCCCAGAAAACTCGGCCCGCGCGCCGGGACCTCCCTCTCCTGTACGGGTGACGACGTTCACTGCGCCGCCGACCGCCCCACTCCCCTGCTCCGTACTGCCGGCACCCCGCGTGATTTCGACGCGCTCGACTAAGGGCAGACAGACCCGCGAAAGATCAAAGCCTCCGGTCAGCGCGCTATTCGCTCGAATGCCGTCCAGCGTCACCACCACCTGGTTGGGGCTTGATCCGCGAATCGAAAGCTCCGCCGAATCCCCGGGCCCGCCGAAGCGCCGCACGCTCAGCCCCTCCGTCTTCTCAAGCAGCGCCGCGAGGTCCTTGTTCTCCGCACGAAAATCATCGACGTACACCGTCGAAGTCGAAGCGGCCGGGATGGCATCCAACTCGCCCATCTTAACGCCGTAAACAATCATCTCCTCAACATCGGAGCCGGGGTCGGCATCGACGTCAGAGCTGGCGGCAGGCTCGACCACTGCCTCCGCCTTCGCCCCCGCAGAGCCCTCACGACTCGCCTGGGCAACCGCAAGCTTCGGAGCCAAGCCGAAGAGAAGTCCCCCGCTGAACCCGACCAGGCCGCCGAGCCAGACGGCCTTTCGCAGCACGTGGCCGAAGCGGCCCCGCGCGTTCCAGTCCGCCCGAGTCATTGCAACCGGCGGCGCGCCGCTCCCGCGAGAGCGAAAAGCCCTGCGCCTAACGCCAAACCAAAGCCAGGCTCGGGCGCTTCATGCAGAACCCCAACCGCCTCAAGGTCGAAACCGCCGCTCCCGAAAGCCGTGGGATAGGGGTCATAAACCGGAAATCCAAGGGCATCGAGCGTAGAGCCGTCACCGACTACGTCCACAACACGCACATAGCGGACGTCCGAGAGATCAAGAAGTCCGCCGAGAACGAGCGCATCCCCTGCTAGCTCCGCGAGATCAAAGCCTGTTCCGAGCCCTTCGACTTGGTCGCCCGCAAAGTTCCCGTAGTCCGTTGGGTCGATGACCTCGCCGCCACCGACCATGAAATCATGAAGGCTCTCTGCCGCGAAACGCGCGAAATCCACTCCATTCGTCGAGACTTCAACAAAGGCGAATTCTCCGAAGAAACCGCCGGGCGCAAAGAAGCCATTCTCATAGACCGCGAAATCATCGCCGGGGCCATCGCCGATCCCCATCTCGAAGTAGAGCGTCGCGCTGCCCCCATCCCCGAGCGAAACCAGATCAAAGGTCCCCGCGGAACTCTCACCCAGCGCATTCTCGGGAAGCCCAAAACTCGCGAGGCCCAAACCCGGCGAGGCGATATCCAGCGGGCCGCGCACGAAGATCTCGACCTCGCTCGCCCAGGAAAGCATGGCCGTCGGCGCATGACCGGCATCTGCGAAGGGCCCCGCATAGGCGGCAGGGGGAACGAACCCGACTAGCCCGGCGAAACAGAAGCCCGCCAACACCGATGCCCGAAACGCCTGGGTCCCTAAGCGCGCGCGTTCGCGCACTTGGCCGCGTGCGCGGCTCCGCATGCAGAGCGCTGCGCTCGAGAACGATAAAACCAAGATGTTATTCTGGAGAAGCTGCATCCGACCCTCTCAATCCTTTTCGCTTCAGGCTCGAGCGAGGGAGAGGAAGGATGCTTCAGAGTTCAGTCGGGTCTGCGCTTCGCCTCGGCTCCTGACTGAGCCTTCAACTCCGTCTTTCGACGGCGCCAAGCGGCCCTGGGCGGAAGCAGCGTCACGCGCGGCTGGACATCATGATCCCCCCTTCCCTTTCCACGAGGAAGAGCGAGTTTGAATCGGGGCCGGTCTTCTGACTCTTCAGGCTGAAGATCCACGCGCCTTCCCAGCCCGTGCGGGCCAGTGGCTTTGTTCCTTGCGTGTATCCCGTCGGCGACCTCGATCCGTTCAGATCTCAGTCCCAACACCTGATTACAGCGACGGGCTCGTGCCGGATTCTCACCGGCTTCCCGCAGCGTGCCCTGAGCGGCGATCGCCACCCCGGGGACACTGCCTGCCATCAGCGCTCCTTGATCTGCGCTGGACAGGACACCCCAATCCATATTCTATTTTCAGCATGGGTATCAGAGTTGACCCGCTCGGGCAAACCCAGAGGCCCTTCTCGAACCAGGGCTGCTTCGTGCCCCCGCCACAGTTCATTCGAGAGGAATTCTCCGGGTCGCTCGTGCGAGGTACACTCCGCCCGCGCCCAAGCGCGCCCCTCTCCCCTCGCTGCACCCTAGGAGTCCTCGTGAAATTCTACGATTGCCAAACCGCCCCCAGCCCCCGCCGCGCCCGGATGTTCATCGCTGAAAAAGGCCTCGATATCGAGACCATTGAGATCGACCTCGGCAAGGGAGAGCAGCTCAGCGAAGACTTTCGGCGCCTCAACCCGCGATGCACCGTCCCGGTCCTCGAGCTCGACGACGGCACTTGCCTGAGCGAAAACGCGGGCATCGCCAGTTACCTCGAAGCCTTCGCTCCAGACCCGCCGCTCCTCGGCCGGACGCCGGAGGAAAAAGGCGCCGTCGCGAACTGGAACGCACGCGTCGAGCTCGAAGGGCTTTGGCCGGTCGCAGATGCCTTCAGGAACCGGTCAAAAGGAATGACGGACCGCGCGATCACCGGCCCGACGAATTACGCGCAGATCCCGGAACTCGCGGAGCGAGGCCATGCGCGGGGACTCGAATTCTATGAAATGCTGAACACGCGTCTCGGCGAATCCGAGTTTGTGGCGGGGGACGCCTTTTCCGCGGCGGATATCACCGCGTTCGTCCTCGTCGACTTCTCGGCTTGGGTCAAACTCGGCCCGACGGATGCCCATGAACATACGAAGCGCTGGTACGACGCGGTGAAGGCGCGACCGAGCGCTGCTCTCTAGAGGCGGAGCCTACTTGGTTGACCGAGGAAGGGGCGGTGATCTCTCGAACAGGCAAGTCGTGGGCAATTCAAGGCGATTCGCGATTTGGTCGATAAGCCCGACATGAAGTACTCGCGCCCGTCAAGAATGCTCACCCTCAGCCTCCTCGCCTTGCTGGCCTTGCCTGGCTGCATGGCGCTCGACGAGATCGATAAAGCCAGCTCGAAAATGCCGAGCTCATCGAAATCCGCCAAGGCTTCGAAGGCGGAAGCCGCGAAGGGAGAGGCGGCAGCGCCCAACCCCCTCGTTGAGCAATCCAAGGAGTGGTGGAACAGCGCGACTTCGCTCTCGACGAAGAATGTCAACGCGAGCATCGTCCGCTGCCGCATGCCCAGCGGCACAAACTTCATGGCCAAGGACGATTGCCTGGGTCGGGGCGGAGTTCCTGAAGGCGTCTAAGCCCTCAAAGCCGCAAGAGTCCCTTGAAAGGATACGCTGACCGCGTATCGTGCTCAGACGATGAGCAAAGACTCGATCGATCCCGAAATGCGCCGACGCTTCGATGCCGCCGAAAAGACGCGCATAGGGACGACCGCGCTTCGATCTCCTGCGCTTGCGCCGAGCCCGGATGCCCTGCGTGCGCATTTCGAAAGCGCGACCGGGCGCGCGCAGACCGAACTTGAAAATCCGCACGTCGAGCCCCGGGTGACGGAAGAACAGCGCGCAAAGGCCACACCGGCCAGCGTCCTGATCGGCATCGTCCTCCGCGAAGCCGGGCCCACCGTCGTCCTCACCAAGCGCCATCCCGACATCTCCTTTCCCGGACATTGGGTCTTTCCCGGCGGTCGCGCCGACGCGGAAGATCCCGATCCCCTCGCGACCGCACTCCGCGAAGCAGAGGAAGAGATCGGCCTTGCACCCGACCGGGTCGAAGTCCTTGGCCGACTCGGGGACTACGTGAGCCACAGTGGTTTTCGCATCGCGCCGGTCATCGCGTTGATCGAACCGCCCGTCGCGTTTACGCCGGAGCCCACGGAAGTCGAATCAATTGCGGAGGTCCCCCTCGCCCACCTCCTCGACTCAACCAGCTATTTCGTCTTCCGCTTTGCCCAGCGAAAAGAGCGAGCCCATTTCGCTCTCGATGCCGCACCCAATCTGCATTCTGGGGATGAAGAGATTCTGCTCACAGGCGTCACCGTCTCTCTCTGCATCGGCCTCTATGCCGACTTGCTCAAGACGCAGATCCCCTCCTCCGCGAACTAACAATACCTTCAAAAAGGAAAGCGCTTCGACCATGTCTTCTCTTACGTCCGGCTACCGAAGCTTCCCCAATCCATCCCCTTGGCCCGGCCGCATCCGAATCGCCCTTCTCGGACTCGCTTGCCTTCTTTTCCTCAGCGCATGCGTCGCCCCGCTGCCCCCTTACCGGGCTGTGCCTAACTTCGCGGCGAAGTCGACACATATCGAATCCGTCACGCTCGTACCCCCGCTCGTCGCGGTGTATGCGATGTCCTCGGGTGATATCGAGCAGGAGGTTCAGGACTGGAGCGACGACGCCAACGAACTGGCGCAGTCCGCAGTCCGCACCCGCATCGAAGCGCTCGGCAAGACGTTCGTACCCTACGCCGGAACGCGAGGACCGCGACCGGACTTCAGGCTTGGGCGCGAGAACCCTGCTCGACGCCTGGCCGCCGCAGGAAGCGACAAAGCCTCCGACAGCTGGCTTCTCTTCGAATCGGCCAAGGAAGCGATCCTGCGCCACACCTATGACATTACCCAGGCCTTCCCCGAACGCATCGAAAAATTCGACTATACCCTCGGCCAGGACGCCGCGGCCCTCCTCGGCGGAACTCGCGCCGATGCATTCCTGCTCATGACGGCGACGGACTATGTCCCGACCGCAGATCGCCAGGCGTTGATCGGCGTGGGCGCCGCCGCATTTCTGTACACCGGAAGCTACGGAGGCCCGGGCGGCACACCTGCAGAACTCACGGCCGCGCTGATCGATAGCCGAACGGGGGACATCTTGTGGTTCAACAAAGTCTCCATGCCGCTATCCGATTTGCGCGACCCGAAAGCAAACGCCGCGCTTGTAGACCTCGTTCTCAAAGGGATTGAATAACAATGAACGCCTGCATCTCCGCCCTCTCCCTTTGCTTCGCGCTTCTATTTATGGGCTGCGCGACGCCGTACACGCCGCTTCCGACCCTGAGCGCCGAGCTGAACTCGGCGACCCTCGACGAAGACGAGCGCTACCTCTGGAAAAAATCCAGCGAACTTCAATATGAGATCGAGCGCAGCGGGCTGCTTTTTGCGGATCCCGCGCTCGATGCCTATCTCGGAAAAACCTTGGCGCGTGTGACACCGACTGAGCTCGTCGCCGCTGGCGTGGAGCCGCGTGTCGCGGTCATCTCAGACGTCCGCATCCATGGCTATTCATTTGCGAATGGCGTGATCTACTTGCATACCGCGCTGCTCTCTCGAATGAAGGACGAAACACAGCTTGCGACCGTCCTGTCTCGCGAGCTCGCTCATGTCGTCAACCGCCATGCCCTTCGAGCGAGTCGCGAAGAGAAGCTCCGCGCGGATACGATGGCCTGGGTCGGCATCGGCGCCTCGGTCGGCGGTGAATACGGCTCAGGCGTGAAGCTCCTCGCGCAGGCGCTCGAGATTTCCTCCGCGGTCGGCTTCCCCGCCGCCCTCGAAACCCAGGCGGACAAGAAAGGCCTCTCCGTCCTCGCAGACGCGGGCTATGACATTCGCGGCACACCTGAGTTCTTTCAGGGTACGGTCGATTATTTGGCCGAGATTCATACCCAGGGGCCTTGGGCATGGACCACATTCATCCCACCGCCGACGATGACCGCGCGAATCGCGGGATACCGAAAGCTCATCCAGCGGAGCGATTCGAGTCCGTCTACAAACTCCGCGGGGAGAGGCGAACGCATGCCCGCGGAGCGCTTTCGTCGCATGCTCCACGGCGTGACACAGCGACAATCCGAACTCGAGCTCGCCGCGGGCCTTGCCTACACCGCCGCGAATACGGCTCGCCTGGCCTCGCACTCAAATCCGAACGATCCCAAATCCTGGTACCTCCTCGGGAAGGCCCTTGAAGTGCAGCGCGCAAACCCCATCCCCGGGAAGCCGGCACCGACGGTCGAGATGGTTCGAGAGGCGCTTAGCAAGGCCATCCAAGTCGACTCCCGCCACGCGGACTCGGTCCGCGAACTCGCGATGACCCATTACCGGGCGCCGAGCGGCACTCGACTCCCCGCAGACACAGCCGAAGCGACGCGCCTATTTCAGCGATATCTCCGACTCGCGCCGAGCGCGGGAGATGCTGACTATGTTCGGAGCTATCTCGAAGAACTCAAAGCGGAGCGCCCTTAATCATCATGCCTAAGCGAATAACACAACCCAACTCGCATCCTCGCCCCGCCCTACTCTTGACCTTCTTCCTCTTGGTCAACGTCGGATGTGCCGCCATCTGGTCGCCAATCCAGAAGACCGATACACTCTTCGAGATGGCGACGATCGAAGCCGCCGCGCATTTGCCCGTCGGGTGGGGCTCCTCTAGCTACTCAACGCTCGCGGGCGTCTGGCTCTTCACGCGACACGGGGTCGAGTTGGAAGAAATCTACCTTCGGCGTTTCCCGAAATCTCAGATCGTGAAGGGAACGAATCGAAGAATTCGGCAAGACATGACGCTTCAGGAAATTGCTGAGCTCTCGATCGATAGCCGTCGCCTCGACGACGGCGTGGGCGGCTTCGAGGTCATCTCGAACAAACCGAGCCGAGTCGGCGGGCGCGACTGTTTTCGCCTCGACTACCGATACCGAAACGCAATTGGCCTGCCGAAACGGACGCTCGAATACGGCTGCCCCCTCGGTGACTGGATGTACCGCTTTGAGTTCAACGCCCCGGAGCAGCATTATTTCGAGGCCCATCTGTCCGAGTTCGAGTCGATGATCAAGACGCTCGTATTCCGGGCCTCAGGGGCATGACACTCCGCCGCGCCATCTTCTTCTTCCGCAATCCGCTCGCAGGACTTCCCCTGCTGATCGCATTCATCGTCACAATCGCGACGACCGAAGGTCCAGCCCAGACCGCAGATCCCACATCACTTCGCCCCACGCTCATCGGCGGTTTCGTCCTAGCCGCCGCCGGAGTCGCACTTCGCGCTTGGTCCGCTTGCCATAACAGCTATGGTCGGAGTCGCCCTAAGAGCCTCGCCACCACGGGCCCGTACGCGATCAACCGCAACCCCCTGTACGTCGGAAGCGCAGCGATCATTGCCGGAGGCGTCCTCGCTTCCGACATTCCGTTCGCCCTCGCCGCGTGCGCTGCCTCTTTCGCTTGGTCGATCCTCATTTTTGACGTCGTCGTCCAGCTCGAAGAGGTGCGGCTCGAAATCCGCTACGGCGCCGACTACCTCCGCTACAAACGCAGCATCCCGCGCTGGAAGCCCCAGCGTCCCACCGATCTCGCAATCGGGGACGAGTCCAACCGGTTCCTCCTCGAGATCTTCTCGGAGCTCCCCGGCTTTCTCGTTTTCGCACCCTGGGTTGCTCTCCGACTCGCCCAGGCGGGCTGACCCGGCGCAGGCGAGCCAGCGGACGTCGCTACGTCGCTCCGCAGCCACATCGCTTCATGCCGATTGGGCTACTCCGCCTGCGACCAATTCCCATGAAAGCCGACCGGTACGCGCTCATCGAGCCACAATCGCGCAAGCGGCTCCGCGTCGATGGCCCGCGCATCCAACACGTCCACGGCCGTCTCGTCCCGGTTCGCGTCATGAACCAAATTCAGAACAAAGCCGTCGTCCTCGGCCGCATCCGCACTCCGCGGTACAAACACGGGCTCACCGACCCATTGTCCGTCGACCTGAGGCCGATGCACAGAGGCCCCGCCCTCTCGGTCATACTTTGAGATCCGACGGAAGACCGAACCAGCGTCTTCGCCGCCCTCGGCCGTCGCCGCATAGCCAAACCGGTTCTTGTAGCCCACAAGCCGATCATCGATCCGCGGGAACTCAGCAGCATTATCCGAGAACTTCGTTTCCTTACAGGTTCCCGAAGCGAGGTCGAACTCGTAGAGATAGGGCTTCGACTTCACGCCCTCGAGGCCAACCCCCGTCCGCGCCGTATCAAGACCATTGATCAGCCCCTGCGCCGACTCGTACGTACATGCGTCCATGAAGATTTTCCCATCCTCTTCATAGGCATTGCCCGGATGGAACATGTATCCCGCCGACGGCGCTTCAAACCATCGCACCTCGCTCCCTGCTTCGCGGCTGCGAATTCCAAACTGCATGGGTCGATCGCTAAAGCCCGCAAGCGCTTCGCTAAACCGTTTCCCTGCGAGCATGGGCCCAAGATCCATCGTCATACTGCCCAGAGGAAAGATCACGTAGTTCTCAGTAATCGCGAAGTCATGCATCATCGACGCCCAAGGCGCATCATGGGATTCGGCGAGGGAAACGCTGCCATCCGGTTCGACAGCATAGAGAGAAATGAAGGGCTCAAGCGGCTGATAGCCGTGAATCCACATTTGGCCCGTTTTGCCATCGATTTTCGGATGCGCCGTGGTCGAGATGCCTAACATTTTCCCGTCGTAGTCCCAAAGCCCCTTCGACTCCAGGGTTTCCGGATCAAGCTCGAAGGGCGGCATATTTTCGGCGAGGGCAAATAGTCGCCCTGCATGCGCGACGATATTCGTATTGGGCTGATGACTCGACATAGGCGTATCCAGCGGGCGGTCCGCTTTGACGTTCAGGCCACCGATCGCGTAGGCGCCCTCTTTCTGCTCGCGAAGAAAGCTCTCGGTCTGGGCGTATCGGCCGCGGTAGCGCGCGCTTCCGTCCTCGAATCGAATGGCATGTACGAGTGCGTCTCCGTCGAAGAAATGCAGGGCCTGGCTCCCCGCCTCTGGAGAGATTTTCTGGTTCGGGCCGTTTCGATAGAGCGTCCCATTCAGCTCGCGCGGAATTTCCCCTTCGACGCGGGAAATCACCGAATCGGATTCAACCGGATTGGGTCGGTTGATTGAAACGAAGCCCTCTCGTGCGGAATTGGACATGGATGATCCTTTCAATAGAGATTCATTTGATCTGCGTGATAGCAGAGGGAGAAACAGAGGAAGAAGCAGAGGAAGAAGACGGTTCTTCGGCGGCGGGGCCGGCCACCGGGCCGAACTCCCGGTCGCAGTACGCCGCGACGAGTTCCTCGAGTGAATGGCCGAAGACGAGCATTCCTGAGAGGTGAAGCGCGACGAGCCCATGGATTCCCGACCAGTAGAGATGAGCCACCACATCCGGGTCGCCTCTCAAGACGTCGGCGTCGATCGCCTCTTCGACCCGATCGCGCATAATCGTCCAGCCCCGGATGCTCTCGAGATCATGCCGATCGTCCCGTTCACCGAGATCCAACTCGAAAAGGATGCGGTAGGCCGATGGTTCTGCGAGGGCGAAATTCATATACGCCTGCGCCATCGCTCGAAGACTCTGCCGCAAATCCTTATCCGATCGCCCGCCCTGCTCGATCGCATCCGCGAATCGACTTGCCGCGGCGGATCGAACCGCGTCGAAGATCTCCGTCTTATTCTCGAAATAGCGGTAGGGCGTCATAGGACTGCACCCGAGCCGTTTCGCCAGGGCGCGCATCGTCACAGCCTCATAGCCGTCCTGGGCGAAGAGCTCGGTCGCCGAAGCGCAAAGCGCATCTCGGAACTCATCGACTTCGTCTTGGGAAAGGGCGGCTCGCGGCATCTGATTTATATACGTCGTAAACTTTACGATGTCAAATCAAAGCTGACGAGACCCCAGCTGTTCCCCGAGGGAACCACGGCTGTGTGAACCTCTTCATACGGTGCCCCCGCGATTCATACGAATCTCATCCCATGCAAAACACATCGCGACCGAACCTTCTCCGACGCCTCTTCTCTCGCTGGGGCCATTTCGTCAGTCAATCCCCCGGCCTCGTCGCTCTCGCCTCCATCCTGCTGACAGCCCTCGTGATCAGCCAGATCACCGCCCTCCGCTTCGATACGTCCTTCGAGAGCTTTCTCGACGAAGAGCACCCCACCCGCGTCACTTTCGACCGCTTTCGCGACCAATTCGGCCGCGGCGAACCAATCGTCGTCGCAGTGCGCCTGCCGGGCCGCGTCGCCGATCCCGTGTTCCTCGAGCACCTCGCCGAATTCCACGCGGACCTCGAAGAAAACGTGCTCCACCTCGACCGCATAACAAGCCTCGTCAACGTCCGCGCAACACAAACCGACGGCGACGAACTCCATATCGGCGAGCTCCTCGAAGAGTGGCCGAGCTCAGCCGCGGAACTGGACGAACTCGACCATTTCGTGCGCACGCATAAGCTCTACGAGAACTATCTGATCGGCGAAGCGATTGATTCGCAGAACGCCGCAGAAGCGCAGGCCGGCCAGGGCGACTCGATTGGATGGACCGCGATCATTCTCGAATCCGAGCTGTACGATTCGGGCGTAGAGAACGAAAGCGCGATCTCCGGGTTCGAAGATGACACTGCAGAACTTAATCTCGCCGCGGAACCCAGCCGGCGACGACTGAACAGCATGGATGACGCTGAAATGCTCGTTTCCGTTCGCGAGCGGATTGAAGCATTCCGGTCGACCGGGCTCGAGATCGAACTCGCGGGCAGTGTCGTGGTCGGCGAAGTCGTCAGCCGCACGATCAAGAGCGATTTCGCCAAGGTACTCGGCTATGCCGCGCTTGCCGTCTTCGCCCTGCTCTATCTCGTCTTTCGACGTGTCAGCATCGCCGCACTCGTTCTCTCCGTCGTCCTCCTCTCCCTCGCGAGCTGTCTCGGCCTAATGGCATTCACTGGCTTTCCCGTCGGATTCGGCACGCAGATCCTCCCGGCGTTTCTTCTCGCTGCCGGAGTGGGCTATGCCGTTCACGTCGCCACCCTCTTCCGACATCATCTTACGTCCAACGAACCCGGAGCAGCCTCGCCCTACGACCCCGCTCGCGAACGGCGCGCACACTCGGTCGCAGTCGCCATCGACCATGCGGGTCCGCCGATCCTACTCACCGCCCTGACAACCATGGCCGGGCTGATGTCCTTCATTCCGTCCGAACTTGCCCCGATCCTTCAACTCGGAATCTTTGCGCCCATTGGCATCGGACTCGCGGCACTCTTCAGCCTCGTCCTGCTGCCAGCTCTACTTGTCCTCTTACCGCTCGACTTCGAAGGTCATCAGAGCAGCCAAAAGCGAAGCCGTGCTGAGCAGTTCGTCACTCGCGTCGGTGAGTGGGCGATGGACCGCCCCCGGGAGATCCTCCTCGGACTCGTTGTGCTGATGATGATTTCCGCCTTCGGGATCACCAAGCTCTATACAAGCCATCACCCTCTCGGCTGGCTCCCCGAAGACGCCGAAATCACTAAGGCAACTCATCTCATTGACGGCGAACTCGGCGGGGCCAACGTGCTCGAGCTCATGATCGAGTCCAAGGAGACGGGCGGGTTTCAGAGTCCAGAGATGCTGAGCCGACTCGATCAGCTCGAACAGGAAATCATGGCCCTCGACGCGGGAAACGTTGTCGTCGGCAAGGTCACCGGCCTTCACAACGTCGTAAAAGAGATCAACCAAGCTCTGAACGAAGACAGGGAAAGTGAATACCAAATCCCCGCCGACGCTCGCCTTGTCGCGCAGGAGCTCATCCTCTTCGAAAACAGTGGCATGGACGACGTCGAGCAGCTCGTCGACTCAACCTACACAACGGCCCGCGTGTCCGTTCGCGTTAACTACCGCGACGCCTTCGAATCCGTTCCCTTCGCAGAACGAGTGCACCATCTTGCCGAACACAAGATGAGTCGCCTTGCGGATGTCGAGCTCACGGGAATCTACGAGCTCCGAAACGCCGTCTTCATCAACCTGATTGACAGCCTCAAGACCAGCTACAGCCTCGCGATCCTCGTCGTCGGTCTGCTCATGATCGCGATGATTGGGGATGTTCGGATTGGTCTCGTGAGCTTCCTGCCCAATATGGCGCCGATCGTTTTCGCCATGGGGATGATGGGCTTTCTCGGCATCCCGCTCGGGGTCTACACCCTTCTCGTCGGCAGCATCGCGATCGGCCTAGCGGTCGACGACACCATCCATATGGCGCATAGCTTTGTCCGTTTCGAACGGGATGGCGAAACGCCGCGGCGAGCGATGCATAGGGCACTCTCGACATCAGGCGTAGCCGTGCTCTTCACGTCAGCAGCCCTGATCTGCGGCTTCCTCTCCTTCGGACTGGCTTCGCTCTCGTCGCTCCTTCATTTCGGGATCGTCACCTCGATTTCCATCGTGGCGGCGCTGGTCGCGGACGTCGTCCTTTCGCCCGCGCTCTTCGTCTGGGTCGCCGAGCGGCGCGTGCGAACGAGCGGGCAAAAGAACGCCGGAACGCAGACGCAAGAGCCGATCTTTCAGTCAGGAATCACGCAGAGCTAGAGCCGAGAGGGGGCATCTCGCGAAGCCGCACGCGGCCTTAGTCTCTTGCGAGACTGAGCCGCTGAACCTCGCGAATGCCACGCCTTCCGAGCACTCCCTCGACCAGCGAGTTCCCCATCAGAGCAAAGACGCGACCCTCCAGGAAGATCGGACGAAGAGATCCATACCAGTCCACACATGAAACGGAACATTCATCCTCATCCAAAAG
The DNA here is from genome assembly GCA_045106235.1 of Myxococcota bacterium. Taxonomy (GTDB): domain Bacteria; phylum Myxococcota_A; class UBA9160; order UBA9160; family UBA4427; genus UBA4427. The sequence goes on along the minus strand of JBGCEJ010000004.1, from coordinate 38,018 downwards.
CTCGGCATCCTCAAACAGGCTTCCGAGTTCTTCGACCGCCCCTCTCTCAGACATCGAAAAGTAGGCAATTTCACTTTCCCAAGTCCGATTCCACCAAGCTGAATAGGCATCCTTTTCCTTCTCGCCCTCATCATCTTGCGCGCGGTTCGCGGGAAGGCCAAACACGATATCGCCGTCCCCATTCGACGTATAATTGAACGCGTGACTCCGCCCCTCCGCCTCAGTCAAATCCGGAAGCGTCAGAGTCGGCGCCTGCACAGCCTCTCGCCCTAACAAGACTGGAGTCAGGTTCAAAGAAGAGGGGCCATAGATAGGCCCATAGGTCTCCCCGACGAGGACGACATCACCTCCCACCGGTTCAATCCTCTGCGTATCTGCACCCGTCTCGAGCCATTCCGCTGGACGCCCTGATTCCAAATGCACGGCATAGACCCCATGCCGCGTGGCCTTCCCGAGCATTTCGCGTCCATCGCAAGAGGCGTAGAGTAAGTACTCACCCACGAATCGATGCGCATTGCAGTATCCGAACGCGGACGGAAGCCCCTCGACTTCATCACGACTCGCCTGCGCATCGCGATCATCGAACCGCGAGAGCGCCACACGAACCCACTCTCTTGACGTTCTCTCCGTCTCGCGGTCCGGCTTTGTCTGAAGAAGGACATCGAGCTCATCGCCGACTTCTCTGAACGAGAATTGATTGATGGGAGCGCCATCCAACTGAATTGCCCCAATCGGGCCACCATCAAATGGAAGTCGAAACAGCACCCCGGCCTCGTCTTCCCGCCAATCGCGCACAGCGGCTTGCACCGCTTCGCTGAACCGCTCTGCCTCAGATCTTTCGGCAAGATGACGCGTCCTCGGCCCCTCGACCCAGAGATAGGTGGCCGACCGACTCACGTAATGCACAGCATTCCACGAGCCCATCATCCCGACCCCTGAGCAATCCAACCCCCGGTCGCTGAAAACGCATTCGACAATGGTATGTAGAAGCGTCGGAAACCCATCTTGAATCGGGCGCAGAATCTCAAGCGATCCCACCAGCGGCGCCCAGTCTCCCAGCTCCCCCGATCGTCCATAGGTATTGTACGCAGGCCAGCTCAAGCCCTGTTCGCCTTCGGCCTCCTCAAGGTCGAGCGGCAAATAGAAGACCAGCCTCCCATCCACGAGCCGAGCGCCGTAATTTTCTCCGGAGTAGTAATCATTCGACCGGATTGCGTAGCTCTCGCGATGCTTGATGCCGCCCCGGCGCCCGAGTTCGAAAACCGCAAGCTCAGCCGCTTCCGTTTCGTAGCCAAAACCCAAAACAAAGAGATGTCCGTCCGAAACGAGCAGCTCGTCGTACCAGGCTTGGTGCTCCCGCGAAAATGGGAATACATCTTGCCGATCGACGACCCTCATCTGTGCCGCCGGCCCGCGTCCCATATCCACCGAATAGAGCTGCCCACGTCGCAACACGATGAGGTACCGCCCTACCCTCTTAACAATGTCGCCCTCATCGACGCCGAATTCCTGATTATTGGTAATCGATTCGTTCGATGACACTTCCAGGTTTGGTGTAAATTGAGCGACCCCAAGCATGTCCACGGACGCCGCATCAAATGCAACTGATTCCACATCAGGCGCCAACAACCCGCCCTCAGAACTCTCCGTCACGACCATTTCTTCGACATCGCAGAAGACGCCCTCAAGCTCTTCTGCGGAGGCCTCTAGATCGATGCGCAGCTGCTGTCGCCGGACCTTGGCACTCTCGTCAGCCACGGCTTGCCGGAAGGACTTCGACTCGGCGAGGTAGACTTCAACCTGACGGTCACTCTCAAAGACCGGGAACTCACCTGACCTCGCGGCAGAAGGCGGTCGTTCCCTGACCAAGTCAGCAAAGTCGCCAGGCTGACTCGTACGGCAACCAAGGACGATCCCGAAAACGGAAACAGCGATCCAGACTTCAAGACGCATAACATTCCTTTCCATCCCCTCATTTCAAGAAGTGACAGATGCACACTCGGTATAGTTCCGAGGTCATAGGAATGTCTGAAAACTCACGCGCCGTCAGCCCGACTGACGGCGCGACAGACCTAGCCCCCGCTAGGACGAGGATTCATCCGCCCACTGCTCCGGAGTAAACGTTTTCATACTCAGCGCGTGGATCTCTTTCCCCATCCATTCCGAGACCGTGCCGAAGACCAGCTGCTGCGCCTTTACGCGGTTTAAGCCCGCGAACTGCTCGCTCACGATGACCGCGCGAAAATGACCGCCCCCATCCTTCGCGCCGGCATGGCCCGCGTGAAGGTGAGATTCATCGATTACTTCCAGATGGGTCGTCGAAAGCGCTTCCTGAAGTCGAGCCTCTAGAGCATCTCGCACTCGAATCAGTCCTTCGGCAAGCCAAGCATGCGCTCGGCGATGATATTCTTCTGGATATTCGGCGTACCGCCGCCGATCACGACCTCAGGCCAGTTCAACGCGAACTTCGCCCAAGCCCCGCCGTCGACGCTCTCCTCCTCGGTTCCCATCAAGGTCCCCGAGGAACCCAGGATCTCGAGCGCGAGCTCTCCGAGGCCGATCTCAAGAGCAGCGCGATGCAACTTGTTAATCGAAGTCTCCGACCCAAGCGGCTCGCCCTTCAACTGCTTTGTCAGAAAGCGCATCCCGTTCAGGCGCATCGCCTCGATCTTCGTTTCCGCCTCAGCGATTCGTCGCCGGATCCGCGGGTCGTCACTCATAGAGCGCCCGCCTCGAATCGTCTCCCGAGCGAGCTCCTTCACTTCACCGATCTTGCGAATCAGACCATGTACTTCCGCAATCGACGAGCGCTCCGAAGCCAGCGCGGAAATCGTGACCTTCCAGCCCTCTCCCTCGGCGCCCAATCGATTCTCGACCGGAACGCGAACATTGTCGAAGAACACCTCCGCGAACATTGCACCGCCACTCATATTCTTGATCGGCCGCACTTCGATCCCAGGCGTATCCATCTCAACGAGCAGGCACGTAATCCCGTCATGCTTGCTTTCGGACGCCTGATCCGTTCGCACCAGAAGAATCATCATCTTCGACCACATCGCGATCGAGGTCCAAATCTTCTGACCGTTCACAACGTACTCGTCGCCCTCGCGCTCGCACTTGCATTTAAGGCTCGCCAGGTCCGAACCGGAATCCGGTTCGGAATAGCCCGTACACCACTGATACTTACCGTCGAGAATATCCGGGATGTACTTTTGTTTCTGCTCTTCCGTCCCGTACTGAATGATCGAAGGGCCGACCCAAGCGAGTCCCATGAAACAGTTTCCGAGGGACGGCGCTTTTCGCTTTGCCATCTCATCTTTCAGGATCACCTGCTCCATGATCGAGCCGCCGCCGCCGCCCACATCTTCCGGCCAGGAGAATCCGACCCAGCGCTTCTCGCGAATCTTCTTGCTCCAATCCGCCATCATTTCAGGCGTGCGCTCGCCGTCTTCCGGAAGATTCTCATCGAGGAAGGAAACAACCTCCTCGCGGAAAGCTTCTTCTTGATCCGAGAGTTGAAAATCCATCTTTAGAGACCTCCGAGCTGAGCGACACGTTCGTAGTGATAGTCGGCATCACCGAAAATCGGGCGAACCCATTTAGAACGCTTCAAATAGAGTTGAATATCGTATTCCCAGGTGTACCCAACGCCGCCATGCAGCTGAACACCCATGATCCCGGCATCCGGAAACGAATCCGCGCAGTACGCCTTCGCCCGAGAGACCGCGATCCGCGCATCGTCGGCGTCCTGATCGAGCGCCCATACCGCGTAGTAGACGAGCGAACGGAACGACTCGACATCGACGTAAATCTCAGAAAGCGGATGCTTCACACTCTGAAACTTGCCGATCTGTTCGTCGAATTGAATCCGCTCTTTCGCGAATTCAGTCGTGATGTTAAGCGCCGCTTCCGCGGCACCCACAGCCTCAGCCGTCACAAGCGCCGCCCCGAGATCGAGGAGCCACTGAGCCGCGTCCCAGCCGTTGCCTTGCTCGCCCAAGACCGCATCCGCGCTCACGCGCGCTTCCTCGAAGGTCAGCTTCCCGATTCTCTTCGTGAGATCCATCGCAGCGAAGTCAGAGGCCTCAACCCCCTTCGCCCCCTTCTCGACGACGACAAGCGAAATCGATTCGGCATCCGAACCACTCCGAACCGCAACGACAATCAGATCGGCAGCGCCCGCATCGGTCACAAAAAGCTTCTCGCCCGAGAGCACAAGCTCATCGCCGTCGGGCTTGGCCAGCGTCTCAACGCCAGCCGCCGTGAGCGAATCACTTCGCTCGAGAAACGCAAAGGTCCCCACCTTCGAACCATCCGCGAGCCCGGGGATCCATCTTGTCTGCTGGTCTTCGGTCCCAAACCGCTCGATCGCCTTGGCGGCGATCACCGTTGAAATCAGAGGCGAAGGAAAGAGCGACCTCCCCGTCTCCTCGAGCACCACAAGCAGCGTCTCAAGATCGAGTCCCACGCCGCCATGCTTTTCGGGCATAGCAAGACCAACCCAGCCCAGTTCAGCCATTCGCGCCCACAGAGCAGGATCCGTCGCCGGCCCGTCTTCTTGTTCAACGATTTCGCGTACGCGTTCGAGCGAAGCATTCTGATCAAGGAACTTCCGCACTTCCGCGCGGAGTAGTTCTTGTTCTTCGGAAAAGCCGAAGTTCATGGGGGTATTCCTTTTATGGAGTGGCCCGACCGTCCCGCGAGCCGCAAAGCGTGTGCAAATTGGTCGTTCAAGCCGTCTTCACGCGGCCTAGATCCGAAATCGAACCTTGAGCGCATCGTTTCAACTACACTCAAGAGGACATCAATACGTCGCCCACTCGAATGCAGAAAACAGATCTTCGTTTCTGATCATAGAAGACGCGATCCCCGGCAGCGACCTCTACGCGATGCCCAAAACACGAGCTCCACCATCGACACGAAGGCTTCCCCATGTCCCGCACTGCCGCCCTGATCACCCTCACCCTCCTGGCCTTCGCAACGCCAAGCCAGGCCGGCACAGAGGTCAGCCGGGAGGGCCGCCGAATCGCCACGGGCCCCAAATCCGTCCAGCAATCGATCGACGGCTCGGATCTTCGGCGGATCGAACAGACTGAGCCCGTCCAAGCGCGGGCCCGCGATGAGGCCGGCAGATCGTTGCGCGCGGGCCCAACGCTGCCGGTTTCCGTCGGGATCGCGGGGTGCCCCGGATGCGGGAGCGAGAGAGTGTTGGATGGAGTGGGCCCGTACATCGTGATTCCGCGGGCGGATTGACGGTCCAAAAGATCTATCGCGCACCCTACGGAGTAACCGCCTCGCTCCCTCAATGAATTCTGAGATCCCCGGGGTGCCCCGCCCAAGAGAGAATGCTGCAGCTACAAAATTCGTAGCCAAGCCGTTTCGGTGGCAACCACAAATCTCAATAGAATTGTATGCCCGAAGGAATCGGGCAGGAGCCAGAGCCCCCGCGACTACACAGATCGAGGAGAGCCCGGCCCATACACACTCGACTTCCCCACAAATCTTGCGTTCGACATCTACCCCTCAGCTCTGAGGTCCCCGACGAAAGAAAGCTGTCAATGGCTATCCGTCTGCGAAAAGGGCTCTATCGATGGTTTTGTGCGTGAGCTGACGGGAATCCGGCAAATACACCGCCCGCAGAATTGAGCTTGCAATTCCGTTCCTGACGGGACCACTGAGCGCAACTCCTGAAGGACGTCGAGAATCGTTGGCAGAGAAAGCCTATCTATGAATTCAAGAAAAACATCACTCATCGTCCCGCCTCGGACACGCCTTACGCCCCAAGGGCGAGTACTACAGAAAAGGACGCATTCTGATCCAAGCCTCCGATTCCAAAGCCCCACCAAGTGCTTCCGCCATCCCAGAACCCCAGAGGGACAAACGAACAGAACCTTCCTCTAGATAGCCAACATTGATCTTCTATTGATCCCCAGGAATGAGAAACTCCGTCTCGAAACAAGCCAAACGTCAACAGAAGACGACTCGATTGCGAAACCGCGCCACCACGAATGCGCCCCCACCGTGGAGACAACTCGAAAGCCAATGCGCACCGTCCGATTTCTAGAATTCGAACTAGACCTAGACTTGTACAGCCTCTCGAAAAACGGAGAAGCGGTATCGATAGGGCCGAGAGCTCTTGACACCCTGGTCTGCCTGATCAACAACCGCCATCGTGTAGTCAGTCGCGACTTCTTACTATCAGAAGTATGGAAAACAACTAGCTTAAGTGATGCAACGATCCCAACCACAATCATGGAGATTCGTCGCGCACTCGGCGACTCAGCATCCAAGCCCCTATTCATACAGTCAGTCCGCGGCAGAGGCTATCGGTTCCTTCCGTCCATCTCCCAAGATCGTATCACCCGCTCCCCTCAAACACAGGGCGAAATACCTTTCGTAGGAAGGGACGCGGACATTCAAGCGCTCTCCGACTCACTCCGAGACGTAGTGAAGCACAAGGCCGCACAAGTCGTCTTGATAAGCGGAGAAGCCGGAATCGGGAAAACTCGTATACTCTCAGAGTTCATTTCGGCCAACGACGGAAGCGTACAAACAATATCCGTCAAGAGTCCAACGATCGAAGGCAGCCCGCCGTTCTGGCTTTGGACTACCCTACTCCGCGCTGCCCTTTCATCGGACTATTCCAGCAGCTCTCTCTTGGAGACTTCAGAAGCTCTGCGCAGTGTATTCCCCGAACTCAGCGGAAGTAGTGGACCATCTAATCCCAAAGAAATCCTTGTCGACCGTTTCTCGGTCATCACTCAATGGATAAGGACAATCAAGGCAATACCAAAAGGTCCTCCAGTGATTATTTCGCTTGAGGACATTCATCGCGCAGACCCCGACTCACTCTCCCTGCTGTCGTGCCTTGCAGAAGAACTCGACCGCGAACCAATCCTCCTAATTGCTACGCACCGACCACCCTCCGTAAGCGACCAGCGCCGGGAGCGAATATCCGAAATCTCCTCGTTTAACCGCACCAAAAAGATAGAGCTCTCGCCCCTATCGTCGGCTGACATATCCGCGATGCTTGACCCGCTGAATGAGAACCGAAGCCACCTAAGCCGCGTCCTCAGAGACAGAACCTCCGGAAATGCATTTTACGTCACACACCTAATCCGAAATATGAATGCACCCGACAACATCGAATCCCCCAACGCGATACTTCAGCAGCTACCACTGAGCGGGCGCGAAATCGTTTCCCGACAGCTCTCCGACCTACCTCCTGAAACAAAATCAACGCTCTCAATTGCATCTACTATCGGCGACCGGTTCGCGATCCAAATGCTGGCGGATATCACCGACACTTCAGCTGAAGAAACCATCAACAACCTCTCGGCAGCAAAGCTCGCATGGATCATTTCTGAGGACGGCCCAAGCTACGCGTTCTCCCACTCGCTTCTAAGAGACGCGCTCTACCACACGCTAGACCCGCTGGAAAGAAAGAAACTCCACCTGAGAGTCGCGAGAGCCCTCATCGACCAATCACAAGACCACCTAAGAGCAGCTGAGATCTCGCACCACCTAGCAAGTGCCCTCCCCTTGTCCGAACCGAACGAAGCACGTCGCTACGCAGTTCTAGCAGGTCGCGGCGCGGCGTCTCGTTTCGCCCTAACTGAGGCAGCAGCATTCTTCTTACGCGCGCTCGAAATTGAACAGCTGAACAGGAGCTCGAATCCAGAAGAGTTATGCAAGATCATGCAAGAACTAGCACTTGCAAAAATCTATACCAATGACAGGCTGGGAGCGCGCGAGCTACTGCTGCGAGCAGCAGACCTCGCTCGCCAGATAGACTCCGTAGACTTACTATCATCGTGCGCCCTAGCACTAGCGCCTGACTTCCTAACGATCGAAGTAGGCATCTACGACAGGGAGCTACTAGACCTACTAAGAGAGTCCCTCAGAGACCTTCCTAACGGAGACTCCCCTCTTCGCGCCCTACTCCTAGCGCGACTATCACAAGCAGGGCAGTGGTCTGAGTCGCCTGAAGTAACCGAAGAGCTGGCAAAAAAAGCCCTCCAGTGCGCAAGGGCCTCCAGCGACACCGACGCACTAATCGCCTCCTTAGCGGCGCGAGCAGAATCCCTGCACGGGCCGGCCTTCGCCGAAATCCGGATGCCGTTCATCAACGAACTAGGAGAGCTCGCGCACGAGAGGCGCGACACTCCCGCGATTCTCCTGCAACATACTAGATCGATAACTGCGAACCTGGAACTCGGCAACGTGAAAGAAGTTGAAATCCAAAACGAGCAGTACCGCAAAATCGCTGCGGAGACGATGCTTCCTCAATTCAACTGGTACCCAAAGGCTACCGACGCGATGCTAGCCATGCTTAGAGGCGATCTCGAAGAGGGGAAGACTTTGTCGGAAGAGTTTCTCACCGGAGCAGGCGAGCACACCGACCAAAACCTCCTACAAACCTTCGCATGCCACTCAGTCCTCCGCTCGATTGAGCAAGATGAGTCGGGCACATCGATCGCACTAGTCGAAGCATATTCCGCGCAGCAAAAGAGTATGTACGTTTGGTCCGCGGCGTTGCCCTGGCTCTACTGGGATGACGGCCAACTAGACAGGGCCGCATCGTTAGTTGAGGAGTTCGAAATCTCACACATCCCTCTCATGGCACGTGAACCAGGTGGAGGAGTGGGCCTAGGCCTGCTATCCGAAGTCTCGGCGGCCCTCAATTACGAAAAACATGTCGACGCCCTCTATGAGATAGTCCTGCCGATCGCTGACAAATGCTCAACCGTCGGATATGGAGTCGCGTACCTTGGTTCGTTCTATAGATACGCTGGCCTGCTCACCAAAGCCAAGGGGAAGAACGCCGACGCAATCAAACTTATAGGCTCAGCTTATAAAAAGGAGCGATCCCTCAATGCTCCAAGCTGGCAGGCCTATGCCGTCGCCGACATCGTAGAAATCGGCGGCAGGCCAGACATCCCCGAAGACGAAATCTCTTCACTCCATGACACTCTTCTAAAGAAATCGCTTCGACGAGCAACCCGCCGCCTGCGAGAGATTGGTCTTGATGCCTTTTAATGAAGGCCGAGCAGCCCTGCCCCAGACTATGTGAGCCCTCTAGGGCCATTCCACGAGACAGTGAGCTCAAATTCTCCCAGCTTGCACGCGACACTCCCTTCCTACTGGGCCTTCCGCAGCACGCAACAATAGGGGCACGGCAGTCTGATAGATTCGGCCACACTAGGAGGCAACTCTCGACGGTCTCTATCTCTTCAAATTCGAAATCCACCGTCGGCGCTCAAGTCCGATAAGGATCTTCCCGCCGAGGTCGAGCGCCTCTGGCTGATTGACTCCCAAGCTCGGGTTGCAGTGATGGAAGCTATGAAGACCTTCTCCCATCAGTAGTACAGCCAGGATCTTGCTATTGCGAGACTCGTCTTTCCCCTCCGGCAACTTTTCCCCGAAGCGATGACCGAAAGAGGCGATGGCCCATGTAAGATGTTGAACTGCAGCGACCCGAGCGAATCCTGCGAATACCAGACAACTGATTGCTTCTTCGCGGCCTCCAATCAAGCCCCCCAAACAGGCAGGCAATACCAATGTCAAGATGGCGATTGGCCAATAAAACCTGCTCACCAAACGCGAAATCGGATCATTGATGATGTCTGCGGCGTAACGGGAGGGGGCGGACACATCGCCCAGGACCATCCAACCCAGGTGGGCATGTAACAAACCCCCAGCAACAGATTTCGGGGGCTCCTCGTTTCGCCAGTGAGGAGAGTGCGGATCTAGCGGGGTATCTGCAAAGCGGTGATGACGCCGATGGTCGGCCACCCACTGGGAAATTGGCCCCTGCCATGCAGACGTCCCCAATATTGCCAAAACAGTCCGTAACTTAGGACCGCAGACGAAAGCGCGGTGGGTGAAATACCTATGAAGCCCTACCCCAGCTCCTAGTCCCGTCGCCAGAAAAGCAACGGCGCCAATAACGGCGGACGTAGCACTAACATGAATGCCCTGAACTAGCGCCACGGCTAGGCCTAACGATGGAACCCCAACCGTGATCGCGTTCTGTAGGCGCTTCGACACGACCGCCTGTCCGGTTTCGATAATTCCGAGGCTTTTTGCCGATGCCGAGGCCACAAGAATCCCCTTAGGATCTACTCTCAAAACACAAGTTTGCTACCAGAACGAAGGTTGCAATCCGATGACTCTAAAGTCAACGATCGCATTCCTTCGAGTGAGTTCAGAACTCTAAAGCCTTACTGAGTCTTCGCTCTTGCTCGGCAATCCCTGAGTTTGTAGACGCGTTTGCCATCGGCACTACTAGCCCTCTATCCAAAATCCAGATAGATCACCCAAGGCATTCCCCAGCCGCAACTACTTGATTTTGGTAGCAATTCATCAATCAAGTCTCGGAAACTCGCCTGTTCGGGGCCCCACTCAGCCCCCCCACCCTCGCAATCTCATTTGAACCGTGTCTTTTTCACAACAATCGTATATCGTGGTCTGATATAACATTCGGGCATTGAAATACATACTGGCCGCGGCGGGTAGAGCAGCCGGCGCCGCCCTGACCACGAGAGCCTAAGATGAACTCCATCGCAACAACTCCAGCCCATGCCGACGGCAAGTCAATTTCTCGCAACCTTAGCGAGGAGCAACTAACCCTTGAATCGTTTCTAGATTCGTTTGTCTCCACACTAGGCAAAACTCAGGCTTCCACTAACGCGGCTATCCGCGATCTGACTGCTCAGCTGATGGGCGTTAAGTCGCGGGTTTCCGAGAGTGAATGGTTTGAAGTAATCGCCCCAATGTGCCGAGCTCACAAAGCTGCAGGAATACTCTCTGAAGACCCGTACACGGCTCGAGCCCTCGCTAAGCCCCGTGGCTTCGCCGGTGATGCCGCCATGCTCGACTTCATCTACTCCGGACTCGCACCAGAAGGCACGTCAGAAGTTGGGCGCAGACTACTTCAAGCAACTTCCCATTCCCCAAGCGGACTAAGCGTAATTGACCGCCGCAATCGGTTAACAGCGGCTATTCGCTTAGCTGGGAGCGAACAAAATGGCGCCCGAGTGCTTGCGATCGCCTGCGGACACTTGAGGGAAGCACAGGAACTCACTTCGAGAGAGAGATCTGACGTGGCAGAGATTATTGCTCTCGATCAAGACGCTTTGGCAATAGAGCTGGTAGAGCGAGAACAGCCGTCTTCTCAGACGACAACCGTAAACGGAAACGTTAGAGACCTGATTGCGGGGCGGATCAAGTTTGAAGGTCTTGACTTGGTTTATGCCGCAGGTCTCTTCGATTACCTTTCGGACGCCGTATGCATTCGACTGTTAAAGAAGATGATCGAATCGCTCGCTCCAGGCGGCAGACTCTTAGTAGGCAACTTTGCGCCAGCCAATTGGGGACGTGCCTATATGGACACTTTCATGGACTGGAGACTCATTTACAGAACGCCTTCAGACCTTAGGGAGTTGTCTCGCAAAGCATCGGCGAGCCGCCCGGTGCGGGTCGAAAAGGTCTACACCGACGACCACTCGAATATTGCATACCTTGAGCTGGTGGTTTAAAAAGATGTTAATACGGTGTCTTCAGGCGATCTAGTTGCGCAGCCGAATTCTCTACGGGCGCCGTTAGTTTGAAGGTCGCCCCACTTCGCATCCCCCCTCGCGAACGCCTACCACGCGCAATCGTACGCGTATCGACGTCGGCTCCAAAACGCGTCCTTGGAGCATGGTTACTGCTCGCATTTCTTGTTACTCCCGCCCTTGTTCGCGTCGCCGTCGAAACGTCAACGGAGAGCGTGCTGGACAAAGCATCAGAATCATGGGCGTACTATCAGCGAAGCTTGGAGCTCTTCGGAGGAGACGAGATAATCGTCGTAGCAACCGAGGCGGATACCACTAAGTCAGAAGCTCGGCTCGCCGCAATAGAGTCGCTCTCATCCCACTTGAGCGAGCTAGAAGGGGTCCGGAGAGTAGACAGCATCTCTACTCAGCCGATAATATCTGTAAACGAAACAGGGGACCTAGACCTCTCGCCCGCAGCATCCAATTTCGAAGGTTCATCGGCTAAATCGACCGACAAAATCCTTCGACGGGCCCTCTCTGACCGAGTTCTACCGCGAACACTCATCTCGGAAGACTCTACTGTCCTGGCGATAAACGTAGTCCTTGAACAGGATGCGCCTCTCTACTACGAGTCGGTCGTACCGGAAGTCGAAAAACTCGCAGCCGGACTGTCCGAAACGTGGGACGATCACTGGATATCCGGCGTCCCCGTTTTCCAGCGAGAGACTAGCCGTCAAACAAGAAGCGAACTGCTCGCATTCGGCCCCATCACGATCACTATCGTGTTTGGGCTTGTGTCCATCATTTTCAGGTCCTTTCGTGCAGGTTTCGCGGTCCTTACGGTGGGCGGACTCGGCAACTGGATTATGTTTGCAGCGATAGGCATCGTAGGAACTCCCGTTAGCTTCACAATGGTTATCCTACCCCCAGTAGTATTCGCACTTGCCGCCGCTTACAGCATGCACATGATCACGGCGGCCAGTGCGCGGCAAATTCCGAAAGAAGCAGAGCACAACGATCAGCTTGAGGATGTCGCGACCCCCATCGCACTTTCAGGCCTTACTACTGCGATAGGATTTGTCGCGACGGCCCTAACGGGGATCTCCGCGATCAGAAACGTCGGCACCTTTGGAGGAATCGGCGTACTCGCGGTACTCGCGCTCGCCCTAACTGCTCTACCTGCGATCCTAACAATATGGCCGTTAGCGAAACGCCGCCCGCGAGGATTCGATCTGATTTCGAGACGCTTGGCTCCGATCATCACGGGGCATACCTCTAGGCATCCGAAACTAGTAGTCTCGCTATGGACAACACTTGCAGTTGTAGCAGCTCTCGGCCTCGGCTCTGTAAAAATCGACACCGATGCAACACGCTGGTTCCGGGACGGGACCTCTACCAGAGACGACTATGAATCAATTCGCGAGCGACTCTCCGGAATCAGCCCGGTAAACGTAATAATCGAGTGGTCGAACGAAGATAAGTACAAAGAGCGACTAGTAGTCGAACCTGACACACTTGAAGCGATCGAGAAATTCGACAACTACCTTGAGCTGCTACCCGATGTTGGAAAAGCGGTTTCCATCGCCGATCCGATTCGACAAATTCACGAGGGCTTTAGTTCGCCATCAGCTGGACTCCCCGCTTCAACCAAAGCCGTTCAGCAGTACCTCCTCCTACTCGAAAGTGTCGAACAGATAGCTGACCTAGTTTCGACCGATCGTCGCGCGGCGAATGTAATCCTCAGAGTCGACAACAATGGGTCGTCGGAAATTCTCGAAACGGCGGCATTGGCCGAAAAATGGTGGCAAGAGAACGGCCCGCCGGGCACGAGCGCTCGAGCGACTGGCGTAATGTTTGAGTTTGCTCGAGCTCAGGACGCCATTGCCCGCAGCCAGATAGTCGGATTGTCTTCCGCGCTCCTAGCAATCGCCTTCGTCCTGCTAGCAACATTTCGATCCGGTCGTGCGGCGGCTGCAACATTGATCCCCAATATGATTCCGCTGATCGGGATCTATGGGGTGATGGGATTCATCGGACTCCCTCTCGACGCTGGTACGGTGCTAGTGGGTAGTCTGGCTCTTGGCATAGCAGTCGACGATACCGTCCACCTCGGAAACGCGTATTTCACAGCTGGGCCCCGAGAAAGCGAAGGCCAGGCCGTGGCTTCGGCAGTCCGGACGGTTCTGCCCGCCCTATCCTATACGACAGTAATAGTCGGAGTCGGCTTCGGCGTATTAGCGCTGTCGAGCTTCAGCTTTATCCAAAACCTTGGGATCCTTATGGCCGTGGTGATGACTGTCTGCCTGATTGCCGATGTTCATCTCCTCCCGACTCTATTGCTTGGCGGCCGCACCCGAAATTCAGGCTCTCATAAGCAAAACATCGCGTAGTTCGCGAAAACTCAAGAATTGGCGTTGCAGCGCCGAATTATCCACAGATGGACCGTGGAGAAACCTTACAAAAAAACGAGGTCAAAAAACCCCACACCGGGATTAACGGCCCACCTGCAATCTCCGCCAAGAGCCCCGACCACCTCTCGGCGCAAAAGTACAATGAGTACCGAACAGCATTGGGCCGTCAGCGAATCGGCGCGGCCACACGCTCGGCGATTGTCATGGGCGTGATCATCCAAAACTTGTTCCTAATTCTTGACTATCTCACGTTCGAGGAACAGTTCCGGGACTTTCTAGGAACCCGGATGGTGATCAATCTAGGTTTTGCAATAAGTTATGCCGCCACATCTAGATTTCCGCGCATTGCAATGATGGGCGCGTCCTACTCGCTGGGACTCGGAATGCTAGCTCTGATCTACGCCGATGGAGTTATCGCCGACGCATACTACGCCGGCTTGATTCTGTGTTTTTTCGGAATGGGCGTTTTACTTCCAATGTCCGCGGGGGAAGCCGTTCTATCCGCAGGCACAATGGCGGGAATCTTCATAACCGTTCCTTTCCTTAGTGCCGGCGAAATACCTAACGCGCATGGTCTCAACTCTTTCTTCGTGATCGCGGCCGCCGTCGAAGCCGTCCTTTGCAGTTTTTTTCTCGACCGGATGCGATTCAAAGACTATACGCAGCAGCAAAGACTTGTCGAAGCGGAAGCCCACCTCAGGGAACTCGACCAAGCGAAGACTCGTTTTTCAGCAAACATCCACCATGAACTGAGAACGCCCCTAACCCTGATGCTAGCCCCGCTAGAGGGCTTGCGATCCGGAGACTACGGCGAGGTATCAGAAGTAGCTGCGAAGACTTTCCGGACGATGCATGTGAACGGCCAGAGGCTCTTAAAGCTGATCAACAACCTTCTCGACCTTGCAAAGCTCGAAAGCAATCAGTTCGAAATTCGCCGAGGTGCCGTCGATCTGGCAGAGCTAGTTACGGACATTGTGGATGGCGCGAGCCCAATGGCTGAAAGAAAGTCAATACTTCTCCGCGCCGAGAGCTTCGAGATGCACTCCTCGCTCTACGCAGACAAGGACTCGGTAGAACAGATCCTTGTAAACCTCCTTGGCAACGCACTCAAGTTCACCGACGAGGGCGGGGAAATTACCGTAGGGGTTAGGCCGGACGAGAACGGCGTCGAAATCTTCGTTCGAGACACGGGTGTCGGCCTCGCGGAAGACCAGCTCAATCGCGTGTTCGACCGATTCGCACAAGTAGACTCGTCTGCCACACGGCATCACGAAGGAACCGGCATTGGCCTCTCTCTTACGCAGGAGCTCGTCGAGCTCCATAGTGGCAGAATCTGGGCCGAGAGCGAGGGCGTAGGCCATGGCGCGACAATGCGCTTCTTCTTGCCGTTCGGCGAGCCTGATGCCCAAGGTGACGAACTTGTCCTTACGACGAGCGAATCTGGCGAGGTCAACGTCGGCGACTCGATTAGCGTCGCCAGAACCGAATTCGAGGGAGTCGACAGGGAATCGCATACCTCTAATCCTAGATTTACGGGGCAGACAACTCCCTACGCCGAGCTTGAAAGAACGGCAGATCGGAGCGACGGTCAAAAGGGCCCTCAACCACAAGAGTTCTCACCAGACGCGGACGACGAGCGCCCAAGCGTACTCATTACGGATGACAACGCGGACATGAGGGAACTAATCTGCTTTATCCTTCAGCGAGACTTCCGAATTAGAACCGCAAGAAATGGCCGAGAAGCCCTAGAAATCCTCGAAGACTACCGGCCCAACCTCATACTCAGCGACATTATGATGCCCGAGCTTTCCGGCACCGAGCTGTGCGCCGCCGTCAAGGGCGACGAACGGCTAAGAGAAATCCCCGTTGTACTCGTGTCCTCGAAAGCCGACAGCGAGATGAAAATTGCAGGTCTCCAGCTGGGCGCGGATGACTACGTGACAAAGCCTTTCCACCCGCGCGAGTTACTGGCACGAGCAAAATCCCACGCGAACCTTCATCAAGCTCGAGCGATGCTGCACGATCAGAATAAGGAACTGCAGAAGACTATCTTAGATCTCGAGTTAACCGAGGGACGTCTGATTCAGTCTGAACGCCTTGCCGCCATTGGCGAGCTTGCAGCCGGAGTCGCGCACGAAGTGAACAACCCGGTCAACTTTGCCCTCAACGCATCGCGATCGCTAAAAGTATCAATACAAGAAATCGTTGACGTCGCGAAATATGCTTCGAATATTGATTGGGGTAACGCAGGAGATGCAGCCCGAAACGGTGAGGCCCTACAAGCCCACATCGAATCCATTGGTGTCGAAGAACTCTCAAACATACTTGTCGAGCTCTCAGATATCATTTCATCAGGACTCGAACGAACGAACAAAATCGTTGTCGAACTGCGAGACTTCGCCGCACCCGGAAAGGCAGGCGAACTAGTCGACGTCGACTTGCACGACTCGGCTCAAGCCACGCTCAGCCTCTTGCAACACGATCTCAGCAATGCAGAAATTCAGGTTTCAGCAGCGACTCCGGGCAATCCACCGATTGTCACAGGCGACCCTGGCGCTCTCAACCAAATCCTTCTCAACCTAATCAAGAACGCTGCGGAGGCTCTTCCGGCCTCAAACGGCCGAATCGACGTATCTGTTCGAACGGAGAAGGAATGGGTGTTCGTCGAAGTTTCGGACAATGGAGCAGGCGTACATCCAGACTTAGAGAAACGGCTCTTCGAGCCCTTTTTCACCACGAAAGAAGCGGGGTCTGGCACTGGGCTAGGACTTGCCATGTGTCACAGGATCGCGAAAGACCACGGAGGCCGTATCGAATTCCGTTCAGATTCCGGGAACGGATGTACGTTCTCTCTATGCCTCCCGGCTGCGAACTAAGTTAACAGCCCTCTAGAGCCCAACCACCGCCATAATCCCCATCACGCTCCCAACAGTCGCGATGAGATAAAGCACAGTCCCGACAAACCCATCCCGCTCGCCCCCACCGAAATCAATCAGCAAAGAACGAACGTGATGCGCCCCCTTCCACAAGGGAAGGACGAGGAGCGCCGCGAGGATCAGCTTTCCGATCGGCAGGAAGCCGAAGAGGGAAGCCGTGGCGAGCGAGTGTGCACGCGCGTAGGAGAGCGCTTCGGCGTCGACGATGCCCATTGGGACGAGGATGCCGACGACGAGGATCCAGCCCGTGAGGAGCATGGTTCCGATCAGGATGCCCTGGCCGAAGAGGAGCCAGATGATGGGCTCGAGCTTGAGAAGTATCGTTTTCATTAGAAGATCACTCCCGCGAGAATGGCCGTCATGCCGGCCGTGATCGCGAACCAGACCACGTAGAGCATGGCGTGGATGACCGAGCCCGGCGGCGGCTTGAGCGGGCCGATGGCCGGTGGCTGGGCTTTGGGGAACAAGCGAAAGAAGCGCACGGCGACGAAGATCACCGAGATCAGGCAGAGCACGTGGAACGCGATATAGATCGGGTTCTGGAGGCTCTCCATGGCGCGTGCCCACGCGAGCGGACCGTCACCGAGGTCTCGGATCAGGCGGATCGCAACGAAGCCGACGAGGAAATAAACGATCCCCGTCGCGTCGAAGAGCAAGTACGTCATCATCCGCTTCGAGCCGAACCAGGTCGACGGCGTCTGCGGAGGAGCGACGCGGGTGCGGCCCGGGGTCGGCGGGGCCATCGCGTGAGGATGTGCTGGTCCAGCCATTAGTTCGAGCCTCCTCGGGGAAGGACAAGGCCCTTCGCCCAATCGATCACCGCACCAAACTTGGCCTGATTGACGGCCGCGGCGGGATCAACGTTCTTGGGACAGACTTCCGAGCATTCGTTGGCGTAAGAACAGCTGAAGACCGTCCCCTCACCGCGGAAGATGTCGTTCCGCTCGTCGTTGCCTTCATCCCGGCTATCGACGTTGTATCGATGGCCGAGGGCGATGGCTGCTGGCCCGAGGAACTCGGGTTCGTTGGCCACGACGGGGCATGCCGAATAACAAAGCATGCAGTTGATGCACATGGAGAACTGCTTGAAGTTGCCAAGCTCTTCGGCGCTCTGAGAGAAGGTGCCCTTCGTCTCGTGGTACGCCGCCTTGTCCTCGGCCTTCTCCTTGGCGCGCATGATCCAGGGCTTAACGGACTCGAACTTATGCATGAAGCCGTCGAGTTCGACCACTAGGTCACGAACGATGGGGAAGTTGGCCAGGGGCTCGATGTCGACGCGATCGCCGTAATCGTCGAGCGTGGTCTTACAGGTGAGCTTCGGCTCGCCGTTCACCATCATGCCGCATGAACCACAAACGGCCATTCGGCAGGACCATCGATACGAGATGCTCGCGTCGAGTTCGTCCTTAATGAAGTTCACGGCGTCCAGAACTTTCCAGTTCGGCTCACACGGGACTGTGTATTCCTGCTTCCGCGGGGCTTCGTCCTTGTCGGGATCGAATCGCGTGATGACGATCGTCTTATCAGCCATCAGTACTTGCGCTCCTCAGGTACCCAGTGTCCCAGCACGACGTCCTTCTTCCCCAGTCGGGGACCGGAAGCTTCGTGATAAGCCATGGTGTGGTACAGGTAATTTTGATCATCGCGGGTCGTGAAGTCCTTGCACGTATGTGCGCCGCGGGACTCCTTGCGATGGGCTGCTGAGACGGCAAGCGTCTCGGCGACTTCGACCATGTTCGCCAGTTCGAGGGCGGTGATGAGTTCGGTGTTGAACACCTTGCTCTCGTCCTCGAGCCGAAGGTCCGCAACGCGACCGCGAAGCTGAGCCACCGCCTGAACACCGGCCTGCATGGTGTCCTGCTGGCGATACACGCCGCAGGCATTCTCCATGACCGAGTTCAGCTCGCGTCGAATTTCGGAGATCTTCTCTCCGCCCTTCTTGCGACCGCGTAGGTTCTCAACGCGTCCAGCTTCTTCCTCGACCTGCGAGCGAAGCGCGGCTTCGTTGATGTCGTCACCGCCGTCCGCGAACTTCATCGCGTGACGCGCCGCTGCCGCACCGAAGACCAGACATTCCGTCAGCGAGTTCGAGCCCAAGCGGTTCGCGCCGTTGATCGAGACACAAGCGGTCTCGCCCGCGGCGTAAAGGCCCGGAAGCTCGGTGGCGCCGTCGATGTCCGTGTCGACCCCGCCCATCATATAATGGACAACGGGGCGAATCGGAATCGGGTCGGTGACCGGATCGACGCCGACGTACGTCTTCGCGAGTTCTCGCACGAAGGGCAGTCGGGAGTTGATCTTTTCTTCGCCGAGATGCGTGAGGTCCAGATGGACATGGTCGCCGTAGGCGCCACTCAGGCCGCGACCGGCTTCGATCTCTTGCACAATCGCGCGCGAGATCATGTCGCGCGGACCGAGCTCGGCCTTGTTGCCGACACCGTAGTCGTATTCGACCAGGAAGCGCTCGCCCTCGGAGTTGCGGAGGTAACCGCCCTCCCCGCGCGTCGCTTCCGTGATCAGAATGCCCGTGCCGGGAAGTCCCGTCGGGTGATACTGAACGAACTCCATGTCCTTCAGCGGGACGCCCGCGCGGTAGGCGAGTGCCATGCCGTCGCCGGTCTTGATCGTGCCGTTCGTGGTGAACGGGAAGATCTTACCGCCGCCGCCGGTCGTCAGGATCACGGCCTTGCCGAGGATCGCCGAGTACTCGCCGGTTCGGATGTCGAGTGCAGCCACGCCGCGGCAAGTTCCGCCGTCGACGAGGAGCTTCGAGACGAAATACTCGTCGTAGCGCACGATGTTCTTGAAGCGCATCGAATGCTGGAAGAGCGCGTGCAGCATGTGGAAGCCGATTTTGTCGGCCGCGTACCACGTGCGCTTCGTCGTCATGCCGCCGAAGGCGCGCGTCGCGACCGAACCGTCTTCGTTCCGAGAGAAGGGGCAGCCCCAGTTCTCAAGGAGCGCGAGCTCTTTCGGCGCTTCTTCCACGAAGTACTTGATGCTGTCCTGGTCGCCGAGAAAGTCGGAGCCTTTGACAGTGTCGTAGCCGTGAAGTTCAAGATTGTCGTCTTCGCGTGCGATTGCCGCGGCGCCGCCTTCAGCGGACACCGTATGACTTCGCATCGGATAGACCTTGGATACGAGGGCGATCGAGGCGGTCGGATTGTTCTCTGCGGCTTCAATTGCCGCGCGTAGACCCGCTCCACCGCCACCGACGATGACGATGTCATGTCGGGAAACATCCATGGGCTAGACCCCTTTTACTGGCTGCCCGTCTTCCTAGATCGAACCAACCCCTTCCCCTTTGGGCGGGAAGCCTGGCTAAATCGAGAGACGAGAGCGTTTCCGGGCCGAAAATACGACCCGGATTGAGCGAAAACGTGCCCGGCGGGAGCCGTCGAAACGCAATCGCCCTTGGGGTTTACCTGATCCAGCGAGAGGTGGAAAGATGATCGACCGATCCACTTCACGCGCGGTCCGAAGAGATTCCGAAAAAGAGATTTTCCCTGCAGGGAAACCCGGAGCGATGTCCCAGGAAAGCCCCAAAATCAGCTTTCAGTCCCCGACCAAGAAGTCCGGCTCCTGCTGAGTGAGACAATGGACCGAACCCAATCCTAGAACGAGGTTTTGACTTGGAATCGGGATCACGGGCCGATCCGAAACGACGCTCGAGAGCCGCTCGATCGCCTCAGAATCCTGCTCGACACCGAAAACAGGCAGCAAAAGCGCCTGATTGCAGAAGTAGAAATTCGCGTAGCTCGCCGGCAGCCGCCCCTCCGGCCCCTCGATCGCAGAGGGCACCGGAAGCGGAACCACTTCAAGCGCACGCCCCTCCGCATCTCGCATCCCCTCAAGCCTCCGACGGTTCTCAGCGAGAACCTCAAAATCAGCGCCCTGAGGGTCCTCCTCAACCACAGTCACAACCCGCCCCGGCGAAACGAACCGGCTCAGGTCATCGACATGCCCGTCCGTATCGTCGCCCTCGATCCCCTCCCCGAGCCAAAGGACACTCCGCGCACCGAGCGACTCAGCCAACATCCGCTCCAAGCCCTCCCGCGACCGATCCTGGCCCGGTTGATGCCGATTCGGATTCAGCAAGCACGACTCCGTCGTGAGGATCGTGCCCTCCCCGTCCCCGTCGATGGAGCCGGCCTCGAGGACCCGCGACTCCCCAAGACGCGGCATGCCCGCGATCTCGGCCATACGCGCGCCCACCGCTGCATCCAAATCCCAGGGCGGATATTTCCCGCCCCAGGCATCGAACCCAAAATCCACAACGGCTCCCCGCGCGGCGGCCGTCGTCACCTCCTCAGCCGAAGCCGAAGCCGAAGCCGCATCGCGGCACTCAACGAAGATCCCGCCATGATCCCGAATCCATGCATCGTTCGTCGGAACTTCGTGAAAGCGAACGCGGTCCAGATCCGGAATACCGGCCCCAAGAAGCCGCGCTCCCACGCGACTCGCCATCGCGCCGTCGGACACATTGATCTCGACCCGTTCACCCGGAAGAATTGCGCGCACGATTTCGCAGAACGCATCTTCGACGGATGCTAGGCGGCCGGGCCAGGTTTCGACGTTATGCGGCCAAGATAGCCATGTGGCACGATGCGGCTCCCATTCCGCAGGCCAGCGCAGCGCCGACTTCGCCGCAGATAAAACCACCCCACTCTCATCCGCCCCAACCTCGCGCTCCGACAAAACTAACGTCCGTCTTCGTCCGGCTGATCGAGAAAGCGCTGATTGAGGCCGGCGTAGGCATCCACGCGCCGATCGCGAAAGAACGGCCATTCCTGCCGAATGCGCTCCCCAAGCGAAAGATCGCATTCCGTGACCAGGACTGCCTCCGCGTCCTCCGGAGCGCTCGCCAGAATACGCCCAAAGGGATCCGCCACAAAAGAGCTCCCCCAGAAGTTAATGCCGCCCCCTTCACCGCCCTCGGGAGACGGTTCATGCCCAACGCGGTTCACGGCGATCACGTGGATCCCGTTCGCAATGGCATGGGCGCGCTGAATCGTTTGCCATGCGTCCCTCTGCGCTTCGTCGATCGCGTCGCCTTCATCAAACTGCCAGCCGATCGCGGTCGGATAGAACAAGAAATCAGCACCCGCTAAGGCCGTCGCCCGCGCGGCCTCAGGGAACCATTGATCCCAACACACCAAAACCCCAAGCCGCCCCGCCTCTGTTTCATGCGCGGCGAATCCGAGATCTCCGGGCGTGAAGTAGAACTTTTCGTAGTAGAGCGGATCGTCGGGGATATGCATTTTCCGGTAGCGACCGACGAGCGCCCCCTTGGCATCCATCACCACCGCCGTGTTGTGATAAAGCCCAGCCGCTCGGCGCTCAAAGAGCGAAGCAACAAGCGAGATCCCAAGATCCGCGGCCTGATCGGACAGCGCCGCCGTCGACGGACCCGGAATCGACTCGGCCCATTCAAAGCGCGCATGGTCCTCGCTCTGGCAGAGATACGGCGTGCGAAAAAGCTCGGGCAAGCAGACGATTTCAGCGCCCCGCGCGGCTGCATCGGAGATCGCATCCTGAGCGGCCGAAAAATTCCGACCATGGTCGGCCTCGCAGCGCATCTGGACCAGCCCGATACGCCGTATGCCCCCGTTTTGATTGCGTTCTTCTCTGCTCATACGGCTTGTGAATAAGGCAGCTAACAGACCCCCGCAACCGGATTCGCGCGGGGGCCCGGCCCCTCGTGACCGGCGCTGTCACGTCCTCCGTCCATCCTGCTCTGTATCGACGAAGCCAAACCAAGATCCACCGGAGGCCCCCAGCCATGACGCATCCCCGCCCCACCCACAGAACAACCGGAATCGCCGGAACAGCTCGACCCACTCGGTCCGAGACCGACCCCGCAGCCCAGCCTCGGTCAAGCCGGATCGCGAACGAATTAGACGACGCGCATGCGGAAGCTGCGCTGCGTTCCAGGGAGGCCGAGGCCGTCGTGCAGGCGGCTTACGGATCGCGTGGGGCAGCCCGGCAGGATGGCTTGATGGAGACGCTGGTCACGGTTTTCGCCACGATCGTCTTCGGGCTCGGCTGGGCTTCCATTGAAAGCGGGTCTTTGGCCGAGCTTCCGGTGGAAACGAGGTACGCTGCTTCCGATTCGATGATCTCATCGACGTCATCTACCCCATCTACCTCATCTACCTCATCCACCTCGTCTGGCGCGGCTTATCGAGCTGGCGCCCCGGGAGCGCGGCACAACGCATGGACCGAAAAGCCGCTCGCGAGGTCGAAATGATGATCGATACCGAATTCGCGGGCCTCGAACGCTCGAATGCAGAGGCCACCTCAAGGCCGTCTGAAAGGGACCCGACCGAGACGAAGGCTGGGGCTGGGGAAGAGCCGCGAATCATCCTCGTCGATGGCTTCAACGTGCTCCACGCGGTCCTACTCGGCAACGAGCGCAAAGGGGGCTGGTGGAAGCGCGACGCAAGAGAGCGGCTTCTCCGACGCGTCCGCAGCTGGCCGGGCCTCAACGATAGTCTCTGGGTCGCCTTTGACGGGTCGCTGCCGACCTGGTCGGTCTGGGCCGAACCCGTCGCGATTCCTCAGGACTGCGCGCCCACCAGCCCGGCGGTCCGCCCCCTCGTTCATAGCGTTTTCGTCGAGTCCGCAGACGATTGGATCGTCCGTCGGGCGCGCCGATCCGAAGCCCCCGGGCGACTCCTTGTGGTCACAGGAGACCGTCAGGTCGCGGGCCGAGCACGAAGCGCCGGCGCGGAGATCTCAAGCCCCTGGTCCTTTATCTCGCGCTGCCCCTCCGACACTTCCGACTCTTCCGACTCTTCCGATGCCTCAGGCGCTTCAGGCGCTTCAGAAAAAAGCGGAAGCGAGCAGACCAGCGAAGCGGATCCCGGCTAGGCCGACTAGACCGACCAAGTCCGCCGCGGACTTAGAAGCTAGCCGCGCTGCAAGACGCCGAATGCCACTTCGTACGCGTCGATAATCTTCGAGGCATTTTCCTCAACCGCACGGCCGGACACATTGATCAGCTTCCAGCCCTTCGCTCGGCAGAGTTTTCGTGCCCGGTCGAGCTCGAGCATGATCTGATCCGGATCGGTATAGGCCGTCGAGGATGGAGCGCGCATTGAACGCAGCCGCGCCGTCCGCACATTGAGCAGCGTGCTCGGATCGACGGTGAGACCGAAAACCCGTTTCCGGTCGAGCTCGTAGAGTTCTTTCGGCGGCTCCAGGCCAGGCACAAGCGGGACATTCCCCGTCTTAAAGCCCTGCTGTGCCAGGTACATAGAAAGAGGCGTCTTCGAAGTACGCGATACGCCCGTGAGGACGATGTCGGCCTCGTGAAGCGTCCGAAGATTCGCGCCATCGTCATGGCGAACGGCGAATTCGACGGCGTCCACGCGGTCGAAATAGTCGTCGGAAAAACCATGCAGGAGACCGGGCTGATGCCTGGGCTCGACCTTCAGCTTCTGCGCCACGCGCATGATCAAAGGGCCGAGCAGGTCGACCGCGACGACGTGCCGCTCCTCGGCTTCGAGAAGCAGAGCTTCGACCACTTCCCCCTCGACGAGGCTGAAGACCACGAGCGCATTCGCCGCCTGGGCCTGTTCGATCACACGCCGCACGTCGGAAATCGTTCGGGTGTCTCGAAACAGATGCATTCGCCAGCGGTGGCGGAACTGAATCATGGCCGCCCGCACGGCGGCGCTGCCGGTATCCCCCGTCCCGTCGGAAACGACGTAGACGGTCATGTCATCCGATTTCTTTGCAGCCATGCCCCCAGCGTAGCGGCGACGAAGCCCAGCGGCCGAAGCGTCCCTTGAGAAATCGCGTAATTGCCTGAATTCATTGACTCAAACCGCGGGTCGGCCCATCCTCTGCGGGCCATGGCCTACGACCCATCCCGACTCGAAAAAAAGTGGCAGACGTTCTGGGAGGAACACGAAACCTTCCGAGCTGAAGTCGATCCCTCGCGCCCGAAATACTACGTGCTCGACATGTTCCCTTACCCCTCCGGTGAAGGGCTGCATGTCGGTCATCCCAAGGGCTACGTCGCGACGGATATCACCGCTCGCTTCAAGCGCATGCTCGGCTTCAACGTGCTCCACCCCATGGGCTGGGATGCCTTCGGCCTGCCCGCGGAGCAGTACGCGATCAAGACGGGAACCCATCCCCGAGTCACGACGCAAAAAAACATCTCCAACCTGAAGCGCCAACTTCAGTCCCTGGGTCTCAGCTACGACTGGGCGCGGGAAATCGATACGACCGATCCCAACTACGTGAAGTGGACCCAGTGGATCTTTCGCAAGCTCTTCGAGCGCGGCCTTGCCTATCAAGCGGAAGTGCCCGTGAACTGGTGCCCCGAGCTCGGCACGGTTCTGGCGAACGAAGAAGTCATCGATGGCAAGAGCGAAGTCGGCGGCCATCCCGTCGTGCGCATGCCCATGAAGCAATGGATGCTACGCATTACTGCGTATGCCGACCGTCTGATCGATGATCTCGAGGATCTGGATTGGCCCGAGCCCATCAAGAAGATGCAGCGCGACTGGATCGGCCGATCCGAGGGCGCGCATGTCCGCTTCGCCGTGAACGGCAGCTCCGAAGCCGACGGCGCGGCGACGGAGATCGAAGTCTTCACAACACGACCGGACACGCTCTTCGGCGCCACCTACATGGTCCTCGCCCCGGAACATCCTCTCGTCGCAAAGATCACGACCGACGCCGCCCGCGCCGACGTTGAAGCCTATGTCGCCAAGGCCGCCCGAAAGAGCGAGCGCGCGCGCGTGGCCGAAGTCGGGAAGAAGACCGGCGTCGCGACCGGCGCCACGGCAAAGAACCCGGTGAACGGGGAAGAGATTCCGATCTGGATCGCCGACTACGTGCTCGCGGGCTACGGCACAGGCGCGATCATGGCCGTCCCCGGGCATGACAGCCGCGACTGGGAATTCGCGAAGGCCTTCGACCTCCCGATCGTGGAAGTCGTCGCCGGCGGCGACGTTCAGGAAGAGGCCTATACCGGCGGCGGGCTCGCCACGGGCTCGGGATTCCTCGACGGACTGGAAACCGACGCGGCGAAGGCCAAGATGATTGAGTGGCTGGAAGCCGAAGGCGTCGGCCAAGGCACGATCACGTACAAACTGCGCGACTGGCTCTTTAGCCGCCAGCGCTACTGGGGCGAGCCCTTCCCCGTCCTCCACCAGGAAGACGGCGAGCTCACCCTCGTCCCCGAATCCGAACTCCCGCTCACCCTCCCCGAGCTCGAAGACTTCAAGCCCCGCGGCGAAGGGTTCGAAGCGCCACTCGCGCGCGTCACGGAATGGATCGAGACGACCGACGAGAACGGCCGGAAGGTGCTGCGCGACTCCAACACCATGCCCCAGTGGGCGGGCAGCTGTTGGTATTTCCTCCGCTTCCTCGATCCCATGAACGATCAGGCGCCCTGGTCCGAAGAGGCCGAGAAGTACTGGATGCCCGTCGACCTCTATGTCGGCGGCGCGGAGCATGCTGTGCTCCATCTTCTCTACTCGCGCTTCTGGCATAAGGTTTTCTTCGATCTCGGACTCGTGCATACCCGGGAGCCCTTCCAGCGCCTGGTGAACCAGGGCATGATCCTCGGCGAGAGCTTTCGCTACTACGACGACAACGTAAGCGACGACCCCGGCGCCGCGACCACGCGTTTCGTTTCAGACGATGTCCGCGACACCGACGAAGGCCCCGTCGCAAAAAGCGATGGCCGCGCTTTGAAAGCCCGATGGGTACAGCTCGGTGAGGTCGCATTCAACGACGCGGAAGAGCCCGTCCATCCCAACGACGCGACGCTGCCCCTTGAGCGCGTGACCGAAAAGATGTCGAAGAGCCGCGGCAATGTCGTGAGTCCCGACGATGTTATTCGGGACCACGGCACAGACTCGATGCGCCTCTATGAGATGTTCATCGGCCCCCTCGACAAGGGCGCCCCCTGGTCCATCGACGGAATCCAGGGAGTCTACCGCTTCCTTCAGCGCGCATGGCGACTCTTCCACGACGAGTCCCGCGACAAAAACGGCGAGGAGCGCGAAACTTTTCGCGCGCCCGTCGCCGGCGCAGGAACGAAGGAGCAGCAGAAGCTCACGGCGCAGACCATCGCGGGCGTGACCGAAGACCTGCAGGAGATGCATTTCAATACCGCGATTTCGAAGCTCATGGTCTTCGCGCGGGATATCACGAAGGGCGATGCGCCTCTGCCCCTCGAATCCGCCGAGGCTTTCATCTTGATGCTCGCGCCCCTCGCGCCGCATCTCGCGGAAGAAGTCTGGGCGCTACTCGGCCATAGCGAGAGCCTCGCCTACGTGCCCTTCCCCGTTGCGGACGAGAGTCAGCTCGTGGATGACGAAATCACCCTCGTCGTCCAGCACAACGGGAAGAAGCGCGGCGAGATCCAGGTCCCCGCCGACGTCTCGAAGGAAGTCGCGGAAGAGCGCGCCCTCGCGCTCGAGAACGTTCAGAAAAGCCTCGATGGCCGAGCGCCAAAGAAAGTGATCGTCGTTCCCGGCCGACTCGTTAATATCGTCGGGTAGGCCGCATCAAACGGAGGACGCCACGAATGCCGAATCGAAACTCCCTCGAAGGCCGCGTCGCCGTCGTAACCGGTGCGGGACGGGGGATCGGCAGAGCGACCGCCTTCGCCCTTGCCGAACGCGGCGCACACGTCGTGGTCAACGATCTCGGCGCCGCGCTTTCGGGCGAAACCGCCTCGCCCGCCTCCGGCCCCTCCTCTGCATCCGCCCCCGCCCTCGCAGAGACCGTCGCCGAAGAAATTCGCGCGGCGGGCGGGACTGCGGTCGCGAACCTGGACTCCGTCGCGGAATGGGCGAGCGCGAAACGGATCATCGACGCGGCGATCACGAATTGGGGGCGCATCGATTTCCTCGTCAACAATGCCGGACTCTCCGCAACGGCCCCGCTCTGGGAGCAGGATCCCGAACATTTCGATCGCGTCGTGCGCAGCCATCTTCACGGCACGTTCTACTGCATGCGCGCGGCCGCCCCTCATATGAAGGAGCGTGGCTTCGGAAGAATCGTGAACCTCGTCTCCCGCGCCGGACTCCTCGGCGTCCCGAATCAGAGTGCCTACGCCGCGGGCAAGGGCGGCGTCTTCGGCCTCACAAACGTGGCAAGCCGCGACCTCGCTGAATTCGGCATCACCGTAAATGCAGTGAACCCCGCAGCGACCGAGACGCGAATGGTCACGACGGCGATCGATGCGTTCACCAAGCAAGGCGGCGCGGCGGCGAAGATGGCCGAAGGACTCGCGGCTGCGCTTCAGCCTTCCGAGAACGTGGCGGCCTTGATCGTCGCGCTCTGCCTCGAAGGCCTCGTGCAGATCGAGGGCGATCAGAACCGGGCGGGCTCGAACGGTGAGGTCTTCTACCTCGAAAAGAATCGCTTGGCCGTTTTCAATCCGCTCGAAGTCGACCAAGAACGAGACTCGCCCGACACATGGACACCCGAGTCCTTACTCGAGGCGATCAACAGCTTCACTCCCCACACCCAAAGCGTCGTCTATCGAGACGACGCATAGGAAGCGACCATGAAACTGCTGGGACTCAATCGCATCGAACTGCTCGTCGAAGATCCGGATGCCGCAGAAAACGACCTCTCCGCCCTTCTCGGCGGACTCAACTTCGAACGCGAACCTGCGGAAGGCGTCCTCGACTGCCGCGTCGACTGGAAAGCCGGGATCGAAATCGTTCATCCCGAGGGCGACGACCATGTCGTCAGCGACCTCCTCAAAGAGCGAGGCCAGCATATCTTCACGGTCGTGTTCGAAGTCGAGGACATCGATGACGCAAAGGAATGGGTCCAAAGCCAAGGCTTCGAAATCATGTACGCCTTCGACAACGGAACGCCCGAGCAGCCCGCCACGATCAAGCAGCTTTCAATCTCGCCCGAGCGTACCCACGGCATGCTGGTCACGCTCCTCGAGCGCATCGAGCGCAAGCAGCACTAACAACACCAAGGCCGCCCCGGCCCATCCACGACCGAGGCAAAGCGAGTCCTGGGCCTAAGGACAGACCGTCAAGTCGTCGATCCAGTCGTGCATAACGCTGACCGCATCTGCATCGATCAGCTCCGAAGCGAACCCGGGCATTCGATTGGCGCCCGTGTCTTCCATCCGCAGCAGGAGGACTGACAGATTAGGCTCGCCCGGAAAGACGATCCGCGACCCGGCAACGCCGAGATCTCCGCGCGTCGGGGCCTCGTCGCAGATGCCCGCGTCGTCTAGGTCCGTTGAGAAGCGGAAATCCATGGGACCCGGGCCAGGACCGTCGGGCTGATGGCAGTAGGAGCAATTGCTATGCAAGTACGCGCGGGCGCGGCTCTCGGCGTCCGCACTGGCGTCATCGATGCTCGGCATCAAGTCCTTACCCAACGGGAGGTTGGGAACGCCGCCGTCGATGACATCGCTATCGACGAGACGATCGATCTGATTCTCAGTCACGCCGTCAGGATGGCGAATCGCAAAATTGAGCTGAGCCACTTCTAGCCCCAAGCTTCTTCCAGCTACGTCGGTATGGCACCGAAAGCAATCGTTCCGACTCGGGAAGTACCAGTCCACACCATTGATCCTGGCTTCCTTGGAATCCTCTAGCAGCGTCGCATCTAGACCATTCGCGTCCCACTCATAGGAATACCCGCCCCAGTCACCATCGTCGTGACGCATAAAGAGCCGCGTTTCAACCAACCGAGAGCCGAGACGGAAAGTCTTAGCGAGCACGGTCCCACGCGGGAACTCGAAATCGCCATCATTATCGACCGTGATATTGGTGTTATTCGGAACAGCCATGAAGCGCTCTTTAACCGCACCATCCGACCAGAACTGCGATGACACCTCGTAAGGAATCAGCGCGGACATCGGCTCCGACGGATTCCCTGCCTCAAAGCATCCCGTCTCGGACAGCTTTGTCGGAAAGGGATCGACCGGCGGCGGCGCGGTGCCATCTCCTTGAAGCTGAAAAATTCGTCCTCCCAGGTCGACGACATACATCTCACCACTGCGAGCCTGACCAAAAGCGGCTAGACCGCCGCTGTAGTCGGCAATCTCCATCGCCGTGGGGTTGCCACTCTCCACTCCGAAGAGCGCATAGACGACGTCGTCGACGTAGTCTCCGTAAATGTAGATGCCATCAAAGCCTGACAGACTCGTACCGCGGTAGACGAAACCGCCTGTCACGGATCGCCCTTCGTTGGGCCCATAATCGTAGACCGGGTCGACGAGGTCTGAGCGCGATTCACAATCCGAGCCGTCGAAACAGGAATTACCTTCCTTGATCGGCCAACCAAAATTCCCGCCGTTATTCGAGCCACGCGCGACGCGGTTGATTTCTTCGAAGCTTCGCTGGCCCACGTCCCCTATCCAGAGATCGCCCGAGACTTGATCGAAACTAAAGCGCCACGGATTCCGCAGCCCCCAAGCCCAAATTTCCTCGCGTCCATCCCCAGGACGCCCCGCAAAGGGATTGGTCGGCGGAATCGAATAGCCGTCCCGATCCACATCGATTCGCAGGATCGTGCCGAGTAGCGTCTGCAGATTCTGACCGTTTTCGTAGGTATCTCCGCCGCCGCCGCCGTCGCCAAAGCTGGCATAGAGATATCCGTCAGCCGGGCCAAAGGCGAGCCCGCCCCCGTTATGGTTGCTAGCAGGTTGCTCGATGCTCAGAACTTCAAAATCGGCACCGTCTTCCTGAAACGTCAGCCCATTATCGTTACTGACATACCGTCCGATCGTCGAGATCCCAGCGCCGGCGCCGGGACGCACGTAAGAGAGATACATCAAGCCGTTCGAAGCGAAGTCCGGATCGAAGGCCATACCGAGCAGCCCTCGTTCGTCGCGACTCCCAGACAGAACGTTCACAGTGACCGCCCGGCTGCGCGTACTCGCCACATTCGTCTCGAGAAACGTGTCGAGCTCGCCTCCCTTCCTGACCACATACCAACGCGCGTCAATCGTGGGATGCTGAATCAACGCGAGTGAACCGTCAAAAGTCTGGCTATCGAAGGCGCGGACCAGCTGAACGTCGGAGAGCTCGCCGCTTCCGCTGCCCCCACCACCGCCGCCCGTCGCAGTGAGCGGCCGGTCGGGCGCGATACAGGTCAGATTGGAAGGACGCGTCGCGCCCCCACCGCCGCCGCCACCCGTGCCGCCGCCCTCGTCACCGCCGCCGCTGCCACCGCCTCCACCGCAACCGAATGCAAAAGCAAGAAGAGCCAGCGCGAGAACACAGCGTCCGCTCGTGAGCTTCACAGGCTCCGCAACCTCCGCAACCTCCGCAACCTCCGCAACCAGAGTACGGCGCCCGTGAGGACGAAAGGATCGGTTCTTAGTCGGGCGTGTCATGATCGGCTTCATACTCAGCTGCATATTCGAAAGAAACTCCGCGGCGCTCCCCGAAACATTCGGACGCTCGCCAATCATGTAAGTGACCGAAGCCACGGATAAGGTGACATGAGCCTGTCGTGCGCCGAAAGACGCTTAGGCTGCGGCGTGGGAGACCGTTCCCGAAGGACGGCCAAGCAGAATATAGCTTCCTGCGGATCCGGCCGTGTTCTGGGACACCGAATGCGGCCTTTGAGATCCCTCGGGCGGGACCGCTGAAGGGGCTGAACGCGCCCGCCCGGAGGCATCAACTGAAAAACCAGCGCCAGACCAGGGAGTTACCTCTCTAGCCTGCTCTGGCCGGATGTTCCTCCTCAAGGGATGAAGTTTTCGCGCAAGAAAAGCTGCGCATCTCCCCTAATCGTCGAGCGCTACTTCGTCCGCCTCAGCGAGCACTTCGAGCGAGGCTGCGTCCGCATCGACGACCTCCACGAAGTCTCCCACGCTGACGTCTCCTGGCGTGCGGAAGAACTCTTCCTCCGTCCGGCTCTGTTCGGAATCGTCGAAATACGCGGTCCCCGCGTCCAGAGGAATCGCTCGCCCGAGCACAGAGAGCGACGGAACGATCTCATCGAGCGCGGTGACACGTCCCTCCAAGACAACATCCGACCCAGTCGTACGCTTAATCGCAATCGCTCGCACGCTGCCACCCATCAACTCGGCCCCGTCTATCTCCAGAAAGTCGCCGACCTGAATCTCACCGAACTCGAAGCTCTCATCACCGTCTCGCTCATCCTCAAGCTCGGTCTCCCCATCCGCAGCGACCTCGATCCCGAGAATCGTTAGCGAACGCGCAATTCCATCGACCGCGGAAACCGCCGCTTCGATCTGCACGTCGTCCTCTTCTTCGTCCTCGAACTCGAGCTCCTCCGCGATCAAGACGCCGCCGACCAACTCCCCTTCCGCCTCGACGCGAAGTCCATCTGCGACCACGAAGCCCGATGGCGAAAGAGTCGCCCCACTTGCGTCAACCAATTGATCATCAATTCGGAAGCTCGAAAGCGACACGAAATTCGAGACCAACCCCTCGATCTCCGCTTCATCGGCATCGTCTTGGCCGAGCCCCTGATCCTCTCGCTCCACCTCTTCCGCGTCGATTTCATCTCCAGACGCCCGGAGTACCCCTTCAATGTCGACTTGCAATCCGTTCAGAAGGTCCCCTCGCGCGAGGCCCGAAAACTCGGTGCCCGCCACGTAGCGGATCGTGATCCCCGCAATTTCAAAGAGACCGCTGCCATCGGGATTCTGGATCAGCCCCGAAACAGCCCCTTCAAGCGCAACCTCGTCCACAGCCGGAAAGAGTCCGCGCAGAGAAACCCGCGACGCTCGAATCGTGTTCGCCCCCGCTGCGAACCCGCTGACTTCAAGCACCTGGTCCATTGCCAGAGCATCAAAGTCCGCCCCGTCCGCAAAGATGGTCTGGGCCTGATCGACCAGAATCGTCTGCCCCAGAACCGTGAAGGACTTCTCAGTCCCCCCTGCCATCACGAGGACAGGCACATCCGCAATTGGCCCTTCGACCAAATCGTCGAAACGCACCGAAGCCGCCGTACCGTTCAGACCGTCTCCGGCGAACTCGCCTACGACCCGCACATTCATGCCGAGGCGAAGATCCGAAGCATCCCCGGCGACACCATCCAACTCCACGCTCGCGCCAGTCAAATCCCAGCGCACACCGTTCACAAAAATACTGCCGAAGGCCGAGATCGTGCCCTGGGAAACACCTGTCCCGCCGATCCCGCCGTTGTCCGCAGTCTGACCATCACTGCCACCACAACCGAACACGAGGGTCGTCGCGATCAATACACCAAGCAAATGTCGAGCAAGCGTGGAGCGCCGCTGAGCGTTAGGCGTCTTCATCGTCGAGTTCCTCTTGATAGAAATAGATGCCGATCATCGCGCGATGCCGGTCCTCTGCTTCGGATCCCTGGGCAGACCGACCGACTCGAGCCGCACGGGAAGCCGGCTTCAGATCGCGATCCTGCTTGGCCATATCGCGGTTCAGTTTTTCGAGAAGCTGCTGCGCGTCTTTGCGAACGAGGGCACGCAGTTTTGGCAAGTACCCGGCAGGCAGATTGTCGTAGCTGACCTTGCGCTGAAAAAACGGCTCGGACGCTTCGGGATCGAGGTTGTGTTCGATCGTCGACACCAAGTCCGCGACATCGGCGCCCAGAATCGCCAGCTTCTCGTCCTCGTCGGATCGCGGCACATAGCCACGCTCCAAAAGGCGAAAGCGTCCGTCTTTTTGCTGGCGCACGGCTCCGACGCTGAGCAGCTCGTCGAGTACCGCACGCGGAGGCACATCCGCTCCGTGCGCCCGCACAAGATCCGAGAAGCTCACATCCTCCTCCGATTCAAACGGCAGCGCTGCAGGCCCCCCGCGGCCGTCCCGAAAATCAGCATCCTCGCACCATGCCCCGAGCACACGCGCTGCGCGGTTGAACCGCGTCCGCGGAGAATCCTTCGAGATGACGCCCTCGTCCTTGAGGAGCCGCCCCACTTCGCGCCGTGTCAGTCCCGTTTGAATCGAAATCCGCGAGGCGTTTGGCTTCTTGCCCGGCTCGGAGGCCAGCTCCCTGGACGCATCGACGTAGGCTTCTTTCGCGAGGTCCGAGAATCGCCCGTGGGCCATCCCCCGCTTGAGCGCCACTTTTATCAATGGACGCAATACGGCCAGGACGGCTCGTTCGATTGCGCTGTGACCTGGTGAACTCAACGGAATAACCCTCAACAGAAGGGCAGAGCCTACACGCTCGGCCGAGAGGCTGCGAAGCAGCCTGGTTCAAATGCGCCCTCATTCGCACATCAATCGTCCCAGTCCGGATCTCGAACGCTGTGGCATCCCGAAGCGGCGCAGTTTCGGTTTTCACTCACGGACCGATTTCCGTGATCGTCCTTATCCCGCTCGTAGTCACGCGCATGGCAGCCCGCGCAATCCGGCTGATAAGCAGGCGCGCTCCACGTCACTTGCTGACTGTTCCCACCATGACACTCCTGACAGTCCAGCTCTTCGCGGTGGTCCCCCGGATAGGCCACCCCCGCATGATCGAATTCCGCAGGTTCCCAGTCGCGCGTGTTGTGGCAGGCGTCGCAGGACAAGCTCGTACTGAAATGTCGTGAGGGGAGGCCCGTTGCAACGCTCCCGTTATGGCAGGAATTGCAAGTCCCAGGCGATACTCCAGAATGGTCGAAGCCGGTGGCCGGTGTCCAGCGCCGAGTCGAGTGGCAGAGTTCACAGTCATTGTTCGACGCGATATGGCCCGGATTTTTCCCTTCTGCGATTGAGCCGTTATGGCAGGAAAAGCAGTTCCCGGAGACGCCGGAATGGCTAAAACGTGCGCTCTCCCAGCGCACCGTTCCGTGACAATCCCCACATTGATTCGAGCTCTGGATATGATTCGCCGATTTCGTCACCGCCATGCGTCCCACATGACAAGATTCACAATTGAATCCCACTGCAGAATGATCCATCCGCGCCGGTTCCCAGAATCGTGGCGAATGGCAGTCCTCGCAGCCGGTCTGCACGGGGATATGTGCGGGAGATGGCCGTGTGGCAGAACGCGCACCGGCGCTGCCATGACAGGACTGGCAGGCGGTGGGCGTGCCCAGAAACTGCCCCCCGATATGGCAGCTCTCGCAATCGGCGATTTCATGTTTTCCGATGAGCGGGAATCGCGTCAGGTCATGATCAAACTCAAGGGAGGACTGCGCCTCGGCCGGCCCGCTCAAGCAAAGGCTGAGCAGACCAAAGGCCAGCACACACATAACGAGCAATTTTGTGAACGGCTTCATTTTGCCCTTCCTTTCCGGCGTCCGAATTGCGCGGGCTTCCAAGCTTCCTCGCCGTGACAATCACCGCAGCGCTGCCCAAACCCTCCCCGGTGCGGATCGTTCGAGCCGTGGCAGCTCGAGCAGCTTGTCGAGATCTGCGTCCGCGGAGTCATCGGCGTCTTGTGGCAAACCCCACATTCCACGCCTGCGTGGGCGCCGTTCAAGTCAAAATCGGTCGACGCAGAATGATCGAAGCGCCAGAACTTCCAACCATTCGGGTTGTGACAGACGGCGCAGTCGGATCCCAGGGTCTGATCGTGTACATCCTTTTGCTGATGGCAGCTCACGCAGTCCAGATCGGCTTCCTGAAAGGTCTTATCCGCAACATGACAAGACTCACAAGAAGACACCGCGTGAAGCCCCAAAAGCGGAAAAGGCGTTAGGTCATGGTCGAATCGGACGCGTGAAGAAAAAGAGTCTTCGGAATGACACGCTGCGCAGTCTGTCCCCAGCTCCCCACTATGGACATCATCATCCCCGTGACACCCTGCGCAGCTTCTTGACAGCTCGATTTTCTCGTTCGTTTGATCCACCTGACCGGTATGACAAGCGTTGCAACTAGACTCCGCGTGGGCGCCCTTGAGCGCAAAATCCGAAGCGGCCTCATGATCGAACTGAACCCGCGACCAAGCCGTTTCCGAGTGGCAGCCCGCGCAATCGATCCCGAATCGCCCAGCATGAACATCTTCGCTCGAATGACAGCCCGCACAGTTCTCGGGTAGCGTTCGCTCACCGGGCGGCGCTCGATGGCACGTGCTGCATTCGGTCTCCGCGTGAACGCCCCGCAGCGGAAACCCACTTTCACTCCCGTGATCGAAGCTCTTTTTCTGCCAGCCCGACGTCGAGTGACAGTCCGCGCAATCAGATCCAAAGCGCCCCTGATGGGCATCGTCCATCGAATGACATGAAACGCAGGTCTGGGGTGTTTCTTTGTACCGCTCGCCTGCATGGCAACCTTCGCAGCTGGCCTCTCTATGCGCGCCAGTCAGCGGGTAACTCGTCTTTGCATGATCGAAGCGCGTCGTACTCCAGCGCAACTCATCATGACATTGAC
Source organism: Myxococcota bacterium (assembly GCA_045106235.1). Lineage (GTDB taxonomy): Bacteria > Myxococcota_A > UBA9160 > UBA9160 > UBA4427 > UBA4427. Next base: position 1,857 of record JBGCEJ010000004.1, on the reverse strand, counting down.
CGCAGTCCTCGGAGAGCGCTCCGTCATGAGCGTCGTCGGTACGGTGGCAATCGATGCATTCGCTCGGCGCCTCTCGCTTAGGCAGCTCCGGCTCATGACAATCCTGACACGCGACCAGACCGTGGCGCCCAAGGAGCGGATAGTCCGTTTGTCGATGATCAAAGGTCGACTCGCTCAGGCCATGAATATCCGCATCCCGGCCCAGATGGTCTGAATGACAGCTCTTACATTGACCACTCCGAGCAAGATCATTGCGGCCGTGAAAACCGATATCGGCTGAGATGTCCGCCGAAACGTCCTCATGACAAGTCAAGCAGAGCGCACGCTGGGCATCCGTATCAAAGGCCTTGTGGCAGGAAGCGCAGCTCTTTTCTTCCTCCTCATGCGCAGCGACAAGCGGTCCCGGCATCACCATGCGCTCCCAATCCACCGCCCCGGCATCGCTCGCAGAGAACACACCCAGCAGAAGCCAGATACTCCAAATCCCCCAGCACGAATCGACACTCTGTCGCGCGAACGGCATCAGTAGAGATGCACCGCGATCACATGAATCGCAGCCGAGATAAAGAGGATGATCGTCAGCGGAATATGCACCGCATGCCAGAGTGCGAAGAGACGTTCAAAGAGCCGGAGCTCTGCTGCCCGACTCATCAAGCCCGTAAAAACCTGCAGCGCCGCCCTGGCCTCCTCGCTCCCCCCTCTCGGTGCACCCAAAGAAGCGTTCCCCTGAAGCATCGCCAACACACGCATGCGACAGCGCAGCCCGAGCGGCCTCGCGAGCAAGGCTCGAAAAGATCCCAGGAGACCGCGCTCAGCGCCGACACAGAATCCCTGATAGGCCGCAAGCGCCGACTCCGCGCCGACCGCCATCGCGAGTTCGGATTCGATCGGCGGAAGCGCCTTTTGCGCTCGACGAACCATCTCTTCGACAGAGCGACGCTCCCCCGCAAGCCCACGGTGCATCCGGCCGTACAAGAATCGCCCGCCGACGCCGCTTCCCGAAACGACCAAAACACAGGCCAGCGAGATCGAAGCATTTGCGGACCCTAACCCGAAATCCGAGTGATAAAGAATCAGCGTTGGCCCAAGTAGCCCCAAAATTAAATGAATCTCGAACCACGTCCGCAGACTGCCCGCGCCCCGCAGCAGCTTCATTCGCTTGCGAAGCGAATAGCCGAGCAGAAGCACCATCATTACCAGCCCCGCGATCCCCAAGGCGTACCCGAGCCCATCGGAGGGGCTGAGATCAAGTTCACCCCGGCGACTCCAGCCGACGAAGAGGGCGACCACGCAGACCGCGCCTATCCAAGCATGCGGGCTCCAAAGTCCGAGTCCACCGGCTCTCGTCGCAGATCCAAGCGAACCCGAATTCGCACCACCCCCTCGACGTCCGCTCCTCGGAAGAGAGCTCGATCGAACTTGGGGGCGGCCAGAACGCCCGGGCTGGACTCGAACATTTTCCATCAGATGACTCATCGCCGAATTCGGTTTAAAACATGATACATTATTTGTGAAAGTTATCCCAAAAATATCATGATGCTGTAGCGGGCGTCACCAATCTCCGATGGATCAGATCCGAAGGTTCTGCTGACGGGCGTGACTGAACTCACCTCGCCAAGCCATCAACGAAGGACAGGGGTCGGAGTGCAATCTGGAGATAAGGCATCCATCCAGACCGTGCGGGGCTCTATGCGAGTCGTCTATTTCCTCGTACTCGCTCCAACACTGGCAGGGCTCCTCCCCTCCCCCGCTCGGGCCCAGGCGCGCGCGGCCAGAGCCCTCCGGAAAATCCAAGTTGAGAAGACCGATGCGGGCTGGGATCTCGAACTCTTTTTCGAGTTCCCGGTTCGGTACCTG
>JBGCEJ010000003.1:0-413984 GCA_045106235.1 Myxococcota bacterium | reverse complement strand
AAGGTCGAATTGGAGAACCTCGCAAAGTAAAGGCCCGCGTCTTCAGTGCTCGTCGCTTGTTGGATTCCAAAGATCGTGTTTCCGACGACCGCATTCGCCGAACGCGGCGGATGGCCGAAGTCCAATCCTCCATTGACTTGTGTAACGCCGAGGTCGGAGACTCGCTTGATGGATTGACTGCCATTCGTTCGGAAGCTGGACTCGCCGAGAACTTGAATGAACGAGCCCAAACCGGGCGCGGGAAAGAGGACACCGTCATTCGCAAAACTGAGGTCTCTCGAACCGTCTTCTAGATATTGGAAGAGCGTTCCATTGCCGAGGGTCAGAATTCGACCGCCGGGATAGAGATCGACCGCGAAGTTTCGAAACGCACTCGGATCCTGCTCGAGGAGCACGCCATTATTTGCAAATGTGGGATCGAGCTGTCCAAAGGCGTCGAATCGAAGAATGACCGGGTCGACATCCGTCGTGGTCGGTGGCGGATCGTTTGCCCCGCCGACGAGGAGGATCTTTCCATCGTCCTGCAGAGCGAGCGCGTCCCCAAAGCTCTGGAGACCCACTTGCACCCGTGCCTCGCCGTCGCCGCTAAAACTCGTATCGAGGGTGCCGTCCTCTCGGAGACGCCAAACGATCATGTGGTTATTGTTGCCACCAATCAGGATCTTGCCGTCGGGCTGGAGCACGAGGTCAGTCGCTTTATCAAGAATCGTACTCGAAGAGATCACGCTCCAGCCGCTATTGCCGAAGCTCGAGTCCAACTCGCCGGGCCCTTCCGGTTCGACGCCCCGAAAACCGAACATACAAATCGGGTCGCCGGGTTCGTTCGAGCACAAAACGCTCGCGCGGCGGTATCGGCTGAACCCCGTAAGTGTTGCGGTCAGCGTCTTCGCTGCGGTGTCGACGGTGGTGGGCAAAGAGGTGAGCGTTTCGTCGTCTTCAATTCGCTGAATCGTGAAGTCGTTTTCGTCGACGTTCGGAGACAGCGGAGCTCCGGCGTAGGAAATCGTCACTTCGACCGGCGCGGAGAAGCTGGATCCATCGGGCAGGAACTCAAACGCCCCGGAGCCGAGGTTTTTCAAAGGGACGATCGAGATGGGGGTGTCCGAGGGAAGAGCACCCACCGCGAAGTCGAGCTCAACCTGGCCAAGGTTTCGATCGATCTGGCCGCCCAGAGCCCCGATCGTTCCGGCAAAGCCCGCCGGCGTGGGCGGCGTAACTTGGGCGAAGGCGAAGCTGAGTGCGGTCGGGTCGAAGGGCACGGTCCGGTCCTGCCGGATCGTAAACGAGTCGAGGCTCACGGCCTCCTCTCCGGCCGCGAGGGGCGAAAAGCGAAGTGTGTCCTCGGGCAATGTCATCGCCGCATCGCTGCTCGACGCGTAGGCCTCGAGATTGACCTGATTCGTTCCGAGCGAACTTTCGAGCCGCGCTGCAAACCGGACGTCGACCTGGGTTCGGCCATTCCGCTCCTGACCGACTTGCCAGTAGGTCAAAGTGTAGGAGCCATTTTCAAAAGTATGCTCGACCGGCACAAGTTCGCAGGTCAAAGCCAGGCAAGCGAGGCCGGTAAAAATCCCAACCCATCGAAGTAAATTCCTCTTCATCGAATCATCCCCCTCTGCCCCTTCTGGCTCTTCTGAGCTTTGGATCGGGCTCGGCGGCCAGCAGCCGCGACGCCCACGAGCCCAATCGCGAGCGCGATCGCTCCGGGCTCGGGCACCGTCTCTCCTGATTCCAGCGTGCGGAAGTCACTGTCGTAGTAAACGAAGGGAAGCGCCTCCGGCTCACCTGGACCGAGCCAGGTGTATTCGATCGCGAAGGAACCGGAGAGATCCGGCGGGCCGCTCACAACCTGCCCATCGAATGCCCCGTAACTGGGTAAAAGTCCGTCGGGTTGCAGAGCAAGAAGATCCCAGTCGCTTCCAGCGGACGCGGGGGGCGCGAGAGCCGAGTGGCTCATCGGATCGAAGAGCAGGCTAAAACCCTCTCCTGCCAGAAAAGTCGATTGCTCAAAAGTGATTTCCGTTCGCCAGCGATCTTGCCCACCAACGTCGGGCAAATCCGTGTGTTCATGCCGCAAGACGACCGCTCCAGCAGTGCCGGCAAAGGCCGTGAGGCCTGCCGCGAAAACGACCCCTCGGAAGATTCGTGTGAATCGCATTGTTCGTCCCCCTTTACTTACGCCGCAGAATTGAAGCCGCAGATTCCGCCGACTCCCTAAGAGCACAATCAGCTCGGCAGCCCAAACTGCCTGTTGCCTCATGGACAGAAGTTCAATCCGTTGCACGAGTTGGCACCCGTACTCGTCCCGCCGGAGACGGTGACGCCCCCCGCGTTCGTGATCGTATTCCCTCGGTAGCTGGAGCTCGCCGGAACAACCCCTTGATCCATCAGGAGCCCATCGCCGCCACTGTCCCGCGAGGTGCTGCCCTGAACGAGCGTGTCTAAGACCCTGATTCCTTCGAATTGATTGGCAAACGAAGCCGAATGCGCAATCACGCCTCCGTCAAAATTCGTGAACCCCCTTCCGCCGTTCGCGCCGGAGGCGCAGAAGTGCACGGTGAGAACATTCAACCCGATTCCAAAATTACTCGAGCTGGGGGACGCCTGACCATTCGCGTACGCGCTGGAAGCGCGGAGGTAAGCCCCGAAGGACGCGCCTAATCTAAAACCGACCGTTCCGTTTTGAAAAGCAGTCGAGCCGAAGACGGTCGATGAAACCCCGTCCAAACCCCAATCTGCGTTTCGAGCGGTCGCGACGGAACGCACCGTACTTTCGAAGACCACAATCCCGGATTGTCCGTTTTGGTAGGCGACAACGGAGTTCAAGGTCGATCCAGCAGACACTGAGACTCCACGGTTGGCGTTCCAGCGGACGCGAACATCTTCGACGAGCGAGGATTGACGGAGTTGCACTCCCGATGCTGCCATTCCCACGACGGACCCATTCCGAACAGAGATTCCGGTCACGCCGATCGAAGCACTCACCCCGCTCCCAGTTCCTGCGAGAGGCGTGCAATTCGTCGTCGCGGTTTCACAGCCGGAGCGAACGATGCGAAATCCATTGAGGTCAAGAGAGCTCCCCGAGGCGACGAACTCAATCCCATTCGTCGCAAGAGGCACAACCAAATCGCTCGTGAGCACATGGCTTGCTCCCGCGCTTCCGTCGAGCGTCACAGGAAACCCCGGAGCGTCACCCGAAACACAGCCCGTCTGTACGGCACAGACTTGGCTAATTTCGATCTGGCCATCCTCCGCCCAGGTCGGCGAAGAAACAAAGACGAGGGAGGCCAACAAGATCCAGCCTATGTTTTCTTTTCCCATGAAGTGATTCATTGCCTTCTTCCCATCCCCATCTTGATCAACGTTCGCCAAGTTTCTAAAGCGCTTCTCGAGGAATCTGTTCACGGACATGTCGTGCTTCCGTCGCAGACGTTCGACCCCATGTTGACGCCCCCGCTCACAGCCCCCAGCCCGTTCTCCGTCATCAAATTTTCGTGATAGTTCGCCGTCGACTGCAGAGCCAAACCAAAGCCCGTGTTGAGAGAGAGGCTGTTCTGCCGGACCGTCGACCCAAAGGCTGCGTTGATTCCCGAGTCGTCGTTGTCGATGGTCGTACAGAGCGCGACGACCGATCCGGGATCGACGCGAATCCCGTCCATCTCGTTGCTCACCGCAGCGCTCTCGCCCACGACCGCCCCGCTCCCCGTGACGATTCCGTGGCGAACATTGTCCTTCGCGAGCGCCGCGAAGACGACGCTTGAACTCCCCACTTGAATTCCATCCCCTCCATTATTCGTCGACACATGGTCCGTCACGACAGAACCCGTCCCGATCGAAACACCGTCGCCGCCGTTCTCCACGCTCCCCGATTCCGCCAAAACGGAACCTGGGCCAAGCTCAAATCCCGCGCCGGACATTCCCTCGGCACTCGATCGGGTGACGACTGAACCCGTCGCCGCGCGGATGCCGAATAGCCGGTTGTACTTCGCGCGAACTCGGTCGATTCGCGACTGCTGACCAAGAATCACACCCGCGACCCCAAAGCCCACAACAGAGCCGTTCCGAACGGCTTGGCCAAGCTGCAAAGAACTCGTCCGCGCTACTCCGCTGCCGTTCCCGCTCGTCGGAACGCAGTCGGAAGTTCCACCGACACAACCGGCTTGAACGATCGAGAAGCCAGCCAAATCAATCGAAAGATCATTGGCGGCCAGGAGCAAACCGTCCGTGTTTGCATCCGGGACAATCAAGTCCGTCGTGAGCGCATAACTCGTCCCAGCACTTCCATCGATCGTGACCGGAAAGCCCGGAAGATCACCCGTAAAGCAGCCGGTGGCGACCGCGCAGTTCTGGCTAATCTCCACCACACCGCTCCCCGCGTGAGCAGAGAGGCTGACCAGGAGCGTCATCCCCACTATTCCGGCCAAGAAGACTTGATTGCAACGCTTCATTCTCTATTCCTCTCACTAAATGCGTCGACGACTGCGACGACAACTCCAAAAGCCAATGCCTTAGACCAAGAACGGCGCTCTTCGAGCTCGACCGTTCGTAAAAAGAGCGGGGATTTCGGTTTCGTTAGTTGGGCGTTAGGGGCACTCGGCACAGAGGTTTGAGCCCATGTCGAGGAGTCCCACGACCGCCGTATCTCCGTTCAGCTGAACGACCGAATCCAGATATCCACTCATCAGAGAAAACGCAAACCCACCAATCGGTGAAGCCGTTCCGGAAAGCCCGCGGCCTGCGTTGCCGCGAGATACGCATCCCCGCACCAGGCTCTCTCGCCCCACCGCGATCCCCACACCGCCATTGCCCGAAGCGATTGACCGCTCAACGAGAATCCCGGCGTAGAGCCCTTGCCCTAGGATGGACCCATCTCCGAGTGAAAGTCCGGCGCCCCCGTTCCCGATCGCCTGCAAACCCACACCCCGGAGCTGTGACCCCGCGATGATCACACCGTCCCCCGGCATTCCGCGAACGATTCCGTTCCGGACAGTGATCCCGCTCCCCGCACCGGAGATGCCGTCCGTCGCGCCTGAACAAGTGCCACCGCCAGAACCGGCACAATGAATCGCGAACCCACCTAAATCGAGGGTCACGTCATTCGCCGAAATCTGGATCATCGAAGTTGGACTGCCCTGCCCCGACAAAGTGAGGCTTCCGGTCAGCACGTAAGAGCCTCCCTCAGTCAAGGTCACGGGAAACCCGGGCGAATCCCCTGCAAAGCAGCCCGTCGCAACGGCACAGGTCTGATTAATCTCCACTGCGCCCTGACTCGCCTCGGCAGACGTCGCGGAAAGGCTCACAGCGGCAAGCAGTACCCCAATCGAGGCAGTCTGCCGAAAACGGCGGGCGGCGACTAACATCAAGAATCCAAACGCCAAACAAGCCAATCCACTCGGTTCCGGAACCATCACGGCATCCAAGTCGGCGGGGCCCCACGCACTGTTGGCTCCACTCCCGTCAACGGAGAGACTCCATCCATCTCCGTCGAACAAGAGCACGTCTTCGTCGGAGAAAGTCACACCCCCGACCTGCCCCGTCCGATCAAAAGAGAGGAGAAAGGCACCCGCGCCGAGATCGTGTGCCGCATCGACATCGAGCGCTCGATCGAGGCCCTCCGCCGAACCGTCAAATCGCAAAGAAAACGCGCTGCCATTCCATTCGACGAGATCCTCGTCCTCCGCCACGAGGCCACCACCCAGGTCAACGGCGATATCAAAAGAAAGCAAGAGCCCCTGAGGACTCAATGAGACGGCGTCGGTCTTCGCGCCCGCCGGCAGCCCCGCCGCAGTCGCCCCGAACTCGACCGTATAGGTCGTCCCATCGAAACGAATCACATCTCCAGGGCGAGCATGAATGCCGCCCGGAAAACTGCTCCAGGTCTCCACGGCAAATAGGCGGTCGCCTCCGACTGCGAGGCCCAGCCCGGTCAGATCAGTGTATTCGGGTAAGTCCAGACTCGCGTCCAAAAGAACGACGCCCATCTGGTTGTCCAGGGCGATCTCCTCGTCAGCGACGATTACGCCGGTGCCCAAATCGATCGTGATATCGGGCGAGGTCGAAAGAATGTCTTGCGCAGTCGCACTCTGCACGAGCAAAACCGGACCTAATCCGAGCAGCACAAGAGTCGATAAGAGAAGGGACGGGAAACCGGCGAGCCGATCATGAAGACGGCGGCTCACAACACATCCGCCCAGCGCAAAACAAATCATTGTCATCCTTGCCCCTTTTTTCCGGCGCTCGAGTGCAACGACTCAAGGCTTTTCGCTCTCGTCAGAAAAATCTAAGACGCCCGCAACGACCTTCATGTAAGTGCGTTCACACACAGAGCACGTAGCTCGGTATTCGAAACGCAACTTTTTCGGGGCGTACGCCTATATTTCCTATTGCCTATCATGAAGTTGCATTCGTGCCCCTCAGATGCGAATTCGATGCGAATAATTCGCTTTCAATATCAATCAGTTGGCAGGATTCCGGGCAAATAGTGGTAGTTTCATTACATGGCCTCAGGACAACCCAACGCGAGCTCAATCTACTTTGGGCCCTTTCGATTGGACTCTCACCAGGGCCGGCTATACCGCCTCGACCGTCCCGTCCGGATCCGACCAAAAGCGCTCAGCGTGCTGCAAGTCTTGGCCACGCAGCCGCATGTGTTAGTCACCCACGACGAGCTGCTCGCTGGCGTCTGGTCGGAAGTGACCGTAACCCGTGCAACGCTCATAGGCTGTATTTCCGACCTGCGACACGCCCTCCGCGATCCCGCCGCAGACCCGCGCTACATCGAAGCCGCAGCCGGTCGGGGATATCGATTCATCGGCACGCCAGCGGCGGCCGATACGATTCCGACGGAAGCCGAGACCAACGTTGTGGGCCGAACGCAGGAGTGGTCCCAATTCAATCGCCAATGGTCGATGGCCTGCGCAGGGCGGCGCCAATTCCTTCTGATCAAAGGCGGGCCCGGAATTGGTAAGACGGCGCTTGTCGACGAATTCGCTCGCGTCTCAACGAAGTCGGGGGCGGCGGTGGCTCGAGGCCAATGTATGTCGCTGTCCGGCGAGGGGGAGGCCTACCTACCACTCCTCGGGGCCTTGGATGGGCTACTTCGGACCGATCGCATAACGACGGCACAACTCAAACGCCACGCGGCGGAGTGGGCAGAAATGCTCCGACCGGGGGGCGAAGAGTCCATGACACCGCGCATTGTCACGTCGCGGGGCTCGACCCTCCATGCGCAAGCCTGTCGAGTCCTGGAAGCGATCGCCCTCGAAGCCCCCACCCTGCTCCTGCTTGAGGACCTTCACTGGAGCGATCACGCGACGATTGATTTTCTCGAAACCTTGTCCAGACGTCGCGAGACGGCGCGTCTCATGGTGATCGTGACCATGCGAACCGCAACGGAGGGTCTTGCCGCTGAATTCGCTAAAGAAGCCACCGCGAACGCCCTCTGCACTTCGCTCGAACTTCCGCAGCTCGACGATGCAGCCATCCGCGTCTATCTCGACCGCCGCTTCCCAGACGGCACGGACTCCTCGAAACTCGCTGATTGGCTCCTGACGAGAACCTCGGGTACGCCTCTGTTTCTCATTCGAATGGTGGATCACTTAATCGATCAGGGACTTCTCGATGAACAAGCGGGGCTCGGCGTTCGCGATGCAGACCTCTTGTCGAAAAGCGCAGGCATTCCGAGCGATCTTCATTCCCTGATTAAAAGTCAGCTCATTCGACTCAGTGAACCGGAGGCCCGTGCGATTCAGGCCGCGGCCGTCGCGGGCGAGGAATTCACTGCGCTCGAAGTCGCAGCAGGCCTGGGCATTGACATCGATGAGGCCGAGCCGCTCTGCACCTCGCTTGTCGACCGAAACCAGATCGTGCCTGCGGGCGCGGAGCGCTATCCCGACAAAACGATCGCATCAAAATATCGTTTCGTGCATAGCCTCCATCGCGACGTGGTCTTGGACGGATTGCCTCCGGCCCTTCGTATCCGTCTCCATCTTGCCCTTGCGCAGGCGCTCGTCGAGGCCCATCAACACAATCGAGCGCAGGCTGCGGGCTTGCTGGCCGTCCACTTCGAAGAAGCCGGCGAGCTCGAAAGCGCGATCGAGCATCGCGCCCTCGCCGCACAGGAAGCGAACCGACGTCAGGCCGCGCGCGAAGCCGCCATCCACGCAAACCGCGGGCTCCAGCTCATCGAAACCCTGGGCAAGCCCGGGATGGCCCGATTAGAGCTCAGCCTTTACACACAGCTCACACCCGCCGTCGCCAGCCTGCAGGGCGAGGGGCTTCTACTGAGCCAAACCGTCCCGCTCGGCAATCACGCGTCCGACGGCGAAGCCTTTTTCTCCGCCGAACGGAACTACGAGCGAATGCTCGAACTCTGTGACGCGCTCGGTGACGATGGGCCGCGTGTGGCGGCACTTTGGGCGCGCGCGTGGGGAGCCGGGATGAGAGGTGATGTTCCGCGCAGCATTCAGCTTTCGAAAGAGCTGCTTGGTCAGGCGGAAATGGTCGAGGATTCCCGCTTCGTGGTCGCCGGGGAGCACACTCTCGCCAACGCCGCCTACTATGCGGGGAACTACGAGGAATCGTATGCCTCGGCACAGCGTGCACTCGACGCGTTTAATCCTTCCGAGCATGGCGCACTCGTCGAGGACCTAGGAATCGATGTCCCCACGAATTGCACAGCCCTCATCGCGATGCTGGATTGGCATAACCTTGAGCCGACCCGCGCGACGCAAGGAGCTCAGGAAGCTATTGAATGCGCTCGGCGCGTCGAGCATCCCTACAGCATTACGGCGGCCTACGGTTTCGCCGCCGTGGTCGAATATTTATGCGACGCACTTGAGGGCGGCCCCGCTTTTGGCCGCAGTGCCCTAAAGCTCGCAAACGAGCATAAGTTCCCTATGTGGCAAGGCGTTGGCCGAATCCTGACGGCGACAGACCTGGAAGAACCGAATCTTGTCGCCGACGAGACCCTCGCCGCCCTCGAAGTCATCGAATCCTCTTCACGGCTCGGTAACTCCTTTTTTCGTTTTATCGCAGGAAAACGGATGGTCGAAGTGGGCCGATTCGACGACGCCCGCGCCATCATCACCCATGCACTTGAGGAATCTGAACAAAGCGGCGAAGTCAACTGCCTACCCGGCTTTCACGTCCTTCGAGGTTGGGTCGCCCCAAACGATGAGGCGCGTGAAGACGCCTGGAAAGTCGCCTTCGAGCGATCCCGTGAGAAGACGAGCTACCGAGCGGTACAGATCGAAGTCGCAGTCAGTCTCGCCTCTTTGTGGCAAGCCTGGGGACGCATCGACGAGGCCGAATCCGTTTTGGCCAGCGTCCTCACTGATATTCCGACGAGCCCCCAGACCCAAACGACAGAAGCCGCGGTCCGACTTTTGGCCCAGCTGCGCAGCGACTGACCGGCTCCGGATTGAATGTCGTTCGAGGTTGGGCAGCTGGACCGCGGAGCGCAGCGCCCCCGAAGCCTTCGACTTATTAGACCCAATCGGATCCCTTTCTGCCGATTCTTCGGAAACAACAACTGACGGAACGGATCCAGCGGAGATCGACCCTTTTGTCGACCTTCTCGGTCAGACGACCTCGATGGCCTTATTCCTGCTCCCTGGCTGAGCGCCCGTCAAAACCACCCATCAGTAGAGAACGGGTAAACTACGCCGCCGCCCCTGCATAACCATCCTATTCGACGATTCATTTCGGTAACGCGAACGCGACGTATTTCGAGCCGGAAGCCACGCCGAGCTTCCCGCCACCCGCCGCGACGACGACGAACTGTCGCCCCCCGGCCTCATACGTCGCGGGCGTCGCAAAGCCCGCGGCCGGAAGTTCCGACTCCCACAAAAGCTCGCCGCTTCGTTTATCGAAGGCGCGCAAGCGCGCGTCTGGCGTTGCGGCAATGAAAAGGAGGCCGCCTGCGGTCACGCCCGGCCCACCGTAGTTCTCGGAGCCGAGGCCCCTCAGCCCGTGCTTCAACACAGCCGGGTAGTCGCCGAACGGGAGCTGCCACGCATGCTCGCCGGCCGCCAGGTCGATCGCGGTCAGCGTTCCCCAAGGCGGCTTCGAACCCGGAAGGCCATCCACATCGCGCAGGTTCTGGTAGCCGGCGAAGAGCGGCGTCTTCTCGCCCTTGGTTTCGGGCCAGGTGGACGGATAGTCTTCGGGCTCCGCCTGACGCACCCACCAGGAAATACCCCCGACGCCGTACCACGGAACGTAGTGACCAAATCCCGGCATATGCCCGCGGCCGTCGCGTACGATCCGGTAAGTCTCGAGAAAGCCCATTCGTTCGTCGAGGTTGCGCAAGGACGGAATCCGCCCCCCGTCGCCCGCAAGATCGAGACCGTGACAGCTCGAACATAACATCAGGTAGGCGCTCGAGAGAGACGTCGCGGAATCAAACTCAGCGGGGGCCTCGACGAGCTGTTGGATCGACGGGACCTGGTTCGCGTTCACGAAAAGGAGCCCCGTCTCGTCATCCCAAGCGGCACCGCCCCACTCCGCGCCCCCATCCGTACCGGGATACACGATTGTCCCTTGGCTGCTCGGCGCATCGTAGAGATGCCCGAAGCGCATCTTACGCGCGCGCTTCAACACGTCGTCTTGCGCCTCGGTCGTGCGATCCGTCACGAGGTCCAGAGTGAAGCCCTGGCGCACAAAGGGCGGAGGGAGCGTGGGGACAGGTTGGCTCTTCGCCAGCACTTCGCCGGAAACGCCCTCCCCTTGCACGGGCTCCTCGCGGAGCGGATACAAGGGCTCGCCGGTCTCTCGAAGAAACAGAAACGTGTCCCCCGACTTCGTCACTTGGGCCACTGCGGGGATACGCACGCCCCCGCGATCGATCTCCACCAAATTCGGCGGCGAGGGCAGATCGCGGTCCCAGACGTCGTGCCGGACGATCTGGCGATGCCATTGCCGCTCTCCCGTCCGCGCGTCGAGCGTGACCAGGCTATTGGCAAAAAGGTTATCGCCGGCGCGATCGCCGCCGTAGAAGTCGAAGGTTGGTGAGCCCGTGGGCGCGAAGACGAGGCCGCGTTCCGGGTCGACCGCGAATCCCGCCCAGGCGTTCACGCCGCCGCTCCTCTGCCAAGCATCGGCAGGCCAGGTCTCATAGCCAAACTCCCCGGGCTGGGGAATCGTATGAAAGATCCAGCGCTGTTCTCCACTTCGCACGTCGAAGGCTCGGACATGACCCGGCATAGCACCCCGCATCTCCCCGACGCGCCCGCCCATGATGATCAGGTCTTCGAAGAGGCTCCCGGGCGTCGTCGCGACCACCCCCATCGGGTCCTCGCCTGGCTCTCGCCCGAGTCCCTCTCGAAGGTCAAGCCAGCCCTTCTCCGCAAAACCGGGAATGAGCCGCCCCGTGCGCGCATCGAGCGCGACGAGATGCGTGCCAAGGCCGATGATCAGACGCTCGTCGTCGCCGTCTTCCCAATAAACCGCACCGCGCGTTGTCGTCCAGATCGCAACCTCAAGATCGGGTTCGAAGCTCCATAGCTCGTCCCCCGTCGAAGCGTCTAGAGCAAAGACCCGCAAGGACGGCGAGACACCGTAGAGGACGCCTTTCACAACGAGTGGATTGAACTGGATCTGGCTGTTCGTTCCTTCGGCGAGATCGCCGGCATCATAGACCCAGGCTCGCTCAAGTTCAGCCACGTTCTCGCGGTGAATCTGGTCAAGCGGCGATGCGTGGCTGACGGAGCGATCGCCGAGATAGGTGCGCCACTCGCGATCCGCGGACGAGCCGCCGGCGCGGGCCTTCGCGAAAGCAGCCGTCGGCTCCTGGCTGTTCTCAGAACATCCGACCCCAAACACGAGCGAGAGAAAGAGCAAGAGAATTGGAAATAGGCCTTTGGCGATACGCGCATGGCCGTGACGATGACAGCGAACGGATCGCATAGGCGGTGGACAACTGATCGTGGCGGAAAGCCCGCTCATCATCATGACAATGCCCCTCGTAGGCGGCGCAACATGGCTACGGTCTTCCGGACGCCCTCGATCGGGTCTTCCGCGCCCTCGTACTCCACAACGACGTCACCGCGGAAGCCCGCATCAAGCAGGATCTTCATCAGGCCGGGATAATCGAGCGACGACTCCCATCCCGTATGGTCGAACGCGAAAGCCTTGGCGCTGACGGAATGCGCCCAGGGCGCGAGTTCCCCAACTCCGCGCTTTCGATCGTACCAGCGCGGCGCCGAATCGCGGTCGGGCGCGTAGGGAAGATCAAGATCCCAGCGAAAGTTATTCAGGTCCACAATGGCCCGCAGACGCTTGTCATCGACCTCTCTGAGTAACTTCGCGAGCCAGTCGGCGCGTGCAGAGATGCCGCCGTGGTTCTCGAGATTCACGTTCACACCGCTGTCCCGTGTTCCTTCGAGCACACGCCGCACGCCCTCGGCACAAAGATCGAAAGCGCGGCGATCGCGATCGGGCCCCGGCGGCAGGTTGGAGTAGACGTTGATCCGAATCGCGTCGCAGCCAAGCGCCGCCGCCGTCTCGACCCAACTGAGGTAGTGGGAAACGGCTTCTTTGCGCTTAACGGACGAAGAATCGCCTAACACAGCCGGTCCGCCCACAAGCAGCGAAGTGCACTCGACGCCTGCCGCATCGCAGCGCGCACGGAGTGCCCGCCCCAGCGCCGCGTCGCGGGGTGCCTGGTATTGGGGACGGTGATTTTCGCCGAGAGCCCGAAGAAGCTCGCTGCTCCATTCCAGCGCGCCAACGTCGTACTCCTTCCGAATCAGCGCGGGAAGGTCTCCCGGCGGGAGTTCTCCACGCCAGATCGGCATGTGGAAAGACCAGGACCCGACGGCGATCCGAAAATTCGGGGCCTCGGGGATCGCGGGGCGCTGTTCTTGCGCGACCGAGGGGCGCGCAGGTGCCAGGAGCGCGGCCGCTGGGAGGATTGTGAGCGCGCGCAACACGCTCCGTCGTGTAAGGGGTATCGTCATCTCAAGGGACACGATAGCGGCACCTCAGCGAGCGCGTTGGGCGGGATCGTCGATTCAAGCGCGCCTCCGGCGACCGCTGATCCGTTCGCCTCCCACAACTTGGCGTACGCCGGGTAGGAATCGCCCCCTCCCGGGAATCAGTGGTCAGGGTCGGAGGGCGAAGAGTTGTTCGAGCCGGCGTCAGACCTTGCAGAAACGAGCGTCTTCAAGAGCGCCTTCGCACGCTTCCTATGCCTGCCTCGGCTGAGAGTGCTTACTTGCTGCCACAACTCGCGCGCGATGTGGGTGTGGCCGAGCCGATTTTCAACCTCTCCGAGATCGAGCATCGATTCAGAATCCCACTCCCCCAACCCCATAGACGCCTCGAAAGAAGCCTTCGCGTTTACGAGGTCGTTCTCTATCATTTGCGCACGGGCGAGTCCGGCCCAGCTCACGGCGGATCGCGCGTTTTCTTCGAGCGCACGTTCGAACAGTGCCCGTGCAGTCTGATTGAACGCTTCGACGTCGACTCCTTCCGTCCCTTGGTCCGCAAAGCCAGCGGCAAGCAACTGATAGGCTCTCCCCAAATGGTTCAAAGTCTCGTGGGCACGAACGGCAGACGAATCGATCTCGAGCAATTTCATGTGGCTCCCTTCGAAATCGCCTTGGCGGGCGAGGCATGCGACCATCGCAGAAGCGGACCGGAGATCGCCAGGATCCAATTCCTGAGATTTCTCGAGGAGTGCCGCGGCCAATTTTGTGTGGTGCTGTGTTTGGGAGCCCGAATCCGCTCTTCGAAGTGCGAGTTCGCCGAAAACGAGTGCGACTTCCGCAGGTTCGAGTTTTAGGACAGCCCATTCAGTCTCGACTTCGAGCTGATCCAAGTCGAGATAGTATCGAGCGGCCGGCGCCCCCTTCGATATGGCTTCGACATGTCGGCCGATTTTCGCAGCGAGCTTCGCAGGAGGCTCATCAAAGGCTGCGTTGTACGCCTCTCGCCACGGAACGCCTCGCATTTGGAGCGAAAGCATTCGGCTCAGTCGATTCCGACCGCCTAATGTCTGGTTGAGATAGTGCACAACAGCCCAGGAGGAGGCATAGAAGTCGCGCGGATATTGACCACTCTGCGCAAATCCGAAAGTTTCTTCCAGGTCGATTGGAATGCTCTCAGCCCGGCGGAGTGAGAGTTCATCGACGCGACCATGCGGTACGCCGCCTACCTCCATCATATCGTCACGTGCGCGCGTCGCGCTGAGAAATTCAGCGAACCCTTCCTTGTACCACTTCGGATACTGAGCGGATGTATTTCGGAGTGTCAGGTAATGGCTGAACTCATGAAGGAGCGTCTGGCGCAGAACCGGATCATGATTTGATCCGCGGACGTAGCTGTCCCATCCGGACAGCGACGGCATTGCAATACCCAGATACAATGACTCGCCCACAAAGAGGCGCTCGGATTCGGAACTCAGGAGGAAAAAATTCGCTGGCGCGTTTGGAGGAGACGGTTTGGCGACCTTCTCGACGACGGCGACGAACCGCGAAATATCCAGCGCAAATTGCTTCAGGTCTTCAAGGTTCGTATCAGAATAGAGGACGAAGGTCTCTCCACGGAGTTCATGCCAAGCGGTCAAATCGAGGCGGCCGACATTGGGTCGGCGAGCCTCCCCGGGCCCTGCGCAGCCCGATCCGAGTAGAAACAGAAAACATAAAGTTGCGATCGCTGTAGTTGATCGACCGGCGCGAAAGCGAGTCAGTGGGCTTCTAGCGGGCCATCCGAGCTCTGCAGGGAAGTGGCACATACGCGAGATGCTATTCACTCTTGTCAGATTCGTCATTCGAGACAGGTTTGACCGCCTTCTCATGCGGTACGAGCGGGTAGAGCACAGCGGCGACGCCGGCTCGGACGAGTTCGGTGTTCTCAATCGCGGGCTGGTTCATGACCTGCTGAAAGTAATTGGTATTGCGATCGCTGCCTTTTCCGCCTGAGACTTCAATGTGCTCAATGAGTTGAAGCCCGCGCTTCTTCGTATGAACTTCCTGCCCTGCCGGCGTGTATATGGCCGTCATAATCGACGCGGCTTTGAACGTCGTGCCCGTCACCTGCTCAAATCTCATATTCCCCGTCAGTCTGCCCTTTAAAGGGATCCGCTCTTTCGCATCGTCCCATTTCGCCCACCGACGCGAGACCCTGGCGTTCTGAACATAGAGCGTCGGGATAATAAGCAGATCGTATTCCACCTCCTTGGCGATCTCCTGGGCATAAACCCTCGCCGCCGATTCGAAAGTTCTCTCCTTCTTTTCAGCTTCCACTCGGCCGATGGCGTCCATCCACAGCCCGCGTCCAGTTTTGAACCGCAGCTGCTGAATGGTTTTGCCATGAGACTCAAGATGTTCGACGAGGGCAGTCATGACGATCTTCGAAGAGCCCTCGATCTCCGGCGGCAGAGAACTCGCGACGTTCAGTGGCGCGATCAGAAACCGCTTCGCCTCTATTCCGGCCAGCTCAGCCTCGGTCGGCGGAGACGGCCCGCCACCTCCGCAACCGAATAAACTCAGCATACCTGCGATGAGGGATAGGGTAAGGAGGCAGGCGCTGCACTGTCGGGTCGAGTTAGGCATCGCAACAGAATTAGCAAAAGCGAAGGCTTAATGGATGGCTCGTTCTTGCTACGGTACGAGTCAGTGCTCAGATTCCAGTCCCGTGGACTCGTCGGGAGAGCGGTCGGATGCGTCTTCCGCGTACGCAGCCTTCAGCCCCAATCGCTCTGCACGCTCCTTCGCCTGCTGTCGGGCGAGCGCCTGCATGTCGGGGGTCCCATCCATCTCGTCTACGATTTCCAGCCCCAGAAGCGTCTCCACAACATCTTCCATCGTCGCCACGCCGTCCATCCCGCCGAACTTGTCATCCACTATGGCGATATGCGCGTCTTCTTCCAAGAGCTTCTCAAAGAAGTCTTCGAGCGACGTCTCGGCTGGCACGCGCATGGCATCCCGCTTAAGCGCGTCGAGCGTCGTTTCCATCTCGCCCTTAAGGCCGGCTGCGAAGATGTCGTTCTTTAAAACGATCCCCGTTACGTGATCAATGGTCTCGTCGTAAACCGGGATCCGCGAGAACCTCAGCTTCTCAATATCCCGCACGACTTCGGCAATGGTCGTATTGGATGGCAACGCATAGACCACCGTCCGCGGGGTCATCACATCTTCCGCTGTGAGTTCGTTGAAACGAAACAGGTTGCGCACGATTCGGCTGTGCTGCTCGCCGACGACGCCCTGCTCCCGACCAATGTCAGCGAGCGCTGCAATTTCTTCGCGGGTGACTGCACCTTTCGGCTTGCCGCCGGAAATCAACTTCGACAGCAATTGCGAGACCCACACCAGCGGCGTGAGAATCAAAATCAGCCCCGGCAATACGGCGGTGACGAACGGGACAAGGCTCTTCCAGTAGGTCGCGCCGAGCGTCTTCGGGATAATTTCGGAGGCGAACAGAATGATGAGGGTCAATACGATCGAAAAAATCGTGATCGACGCATCGCCAAACACGACCGCCGCCTGCGCGCCCGCCCCGGCTGCGCCGATCGTGTGAGCGATCGTGTTGAGCGTCAGAATCGCCGCCAGAGGACGGTCGATGTCCTCCTGCAACACCGCCATTTTCTTCCCGAGCTCGGGCTTCGCCTCTTTGAGCGCGCCCAGATAGGACGGCGAGACGGACAGCAAAACCGCTTCCAGAATCGAGCAGAGAAACGAGACTCCGACCGCGATCAGAATGTAGATGACAAGCAAGGTCAAAGTGGGTGGCTCCAAAAGGCGAAGGGCGAATCATACGTAATCCAGGCCTGCCCCTGATTATTGCACCCTTTATCGCATGACGGAAATGCCATGCTGAGCGCTTCGGGTGCTCGATCCAAAATCGGAGGGTCATTGCCATCACGCAGCGGAGCCCGATTGCAGATGGACCTGCCAATAGGATCAGGTTAGGATCGATCCTATTCGAAACCACCGTAGGGAGCCTCTTGATGTCAGAGTCAGAGCCCATCCGCCCCGCACCGAATATCGATCGCGATAACGCGTTCCACTGGGAGGGCGCTGCGGAAGGTGAACTTCGCATCCTCGCCTGCAGGCAATGCGATGCTCTCCATCATCCGCCGATCCCGATGTGCAACCAATGCCTCGCGACGGATATGCATCCGCGAACCATGAGCGGGCGGGCAACGGTCTACACCTTCATCAAGCCCGTCTATCCGCCGCTTCCCATGTTCGACGAAGGCTTGATCGTGGCCCTCGTTGATCTTGAAGAAGGCCCGCGCCTACTCACGAATCTCCGCGGCATCGCCTTCGAAGACGTCACGCTCGGCATGCCCGTCATAGTCGACTTCGAAGCGACTCAGGGCGGACACTGGATTCCAATTTTCCGACCTGCCGACTGATCCGACGCCGGATCGCGCGAGGATAAACCCTATGGATTTCACCAAAGCAGTTGCGGTTGCAGGAATCGGCCAGACCGAATTCTCAAAGAACTCGGGACGAAGCGAGCTTCAGCTCACAGCCGAGTGCACAAAGGCCGCACTCGAAGACGCAGGCCTCACCCCCGCCGATGTCGACGGGCTCGTGACCTACACGATCGACAACAACGAAGATGTTGATCTGATTCGAACCATGGGGATGGGCGAGATCGGATTCTCGACTCGCGTGCCCTGGGGTGGCGCGGGAACGATGGCTTCAATCGCGATGGCGCAAGCGGCGATTCAATCGGGCTTGGCCTCGGTCGTCGTCGTTTGGCGTGCGATGAACGAGCGCTCGGAATATCGCTTCGGGGATGCGTCCGGCGAAATCAAGTCCGCGGCCGGCGGCGGATCCACGGACATTCCTTGGTGCTTCACGTACGGTGCGATGACGCCCATGTCCTGGCAGGCGTTGAATGCGCGGGTCTACATGGATCGCTACGGGGTGACGAACGAAGATTTCGGCCGCGTCGTCGTTCAACAGCGCGAGTACGCCGCGCTCAATCCAAACGCCCATTTTTTCGAGCGACCGATCACCCTCGAGGATCACCAGGCCTCTCGCTGGATCATCGAGCCCGTCCTTCGTCTCTTTGACTGCTGCCAGGAAAGTGACGGAGGCGTCGCCATCGTTTTAACGAGCCTCGAACGCGCAAAGGATCTCAAGCAGCCCCCCGTCGCCGTCGTGGCCACACAGGGCGGCGGTCACGGCGCGCAGATCGCGACCAATCATTATGTCGACGACCTTTCGCAGATGAGCGAGGCCCGATCAGCCGCAAAGCGACTCTTCCAGCTCGCCGACATGCAGCCCAAGGACATCGATGCTGCCATGATCTACGAGGCCTATAGCTGCGCAGTTCATCTCCAGCTCGAAGCCTATGGCTTCTGCGGCCTCGGCGAAGCCAAAGACTTCATTCGCGATGGCCATCTTTCACTCGCGGGAGATCTCCCGACGAACACGCATGGCGGTCTGATCGGAGAGGCCTATATCCACGGCTTGAACTCTTTCGCCGAAGGGGTTCGTCAGGTTCGCCGTACGGCAACGACTCAGGTTAAGGACGCCGAGCGCGCGATCGTGACTTCAGGATGGTCGGGCGCCATTTTGGAGCGCGCCGTTTGAGCGAAAAGAGTACCGGAACGGATGCCGTCAGAGCGGCTCAACCCACTGCCCGACGATTGGAAGCATCCCTTGACCGAACCGACCGAAAGACTGACCAATAGACTGAGTGATAAAGTAGCGATCGTGACGGGCGCGGCCTCCGGAATTGGCGCGGCGACCACCCGAAGATTTATTTCCGAAGGGGCGCGCGTCGTCCTCGTCGATCGCGAGACTGCGGGTCTTGACCGTGCGGTCGCGGAGCACGGCAACCGCGTGACTGGCTGTCCAGGCGACGTTTCGCAAGAGAGCACGATCGAGGCGGCCGTCGACGCCGCGATTCAGAATTTCGGTCGTCTCGACGTCATCCACAACAATGCGGCCGCGGCGTTTGATGAAGACGCAGGGACAGCGACGACCCCCGACTTTGTCTGGAAAGGCACTTTTGACCTTGTCGTCATGGCCGCAATTTGGTCCTGTCGACACGGTATTCCGGTCATGCGTCGGACCGGCGGCGGGTCGATCATCAACATGTCCACCGGTGCGGCCCGGGTCGGCATCGCGGCGCGCTCTGCCTATGCAGTTTCAAAGGGTGCGCTTGAGTCCCTGACGATTCATACTGCTACGCAATATGGCGTCGACGGCATCCGTTGCAACGCCGTCGCTCCGGGCTTCGTCCTCACCGAAACCACGGCGAAGTATTTCGACGAGGCCGCACTCACTCAATTCGAAAACTCCGCTGCATCCGGCCGTATTTGCCGGCCGGAAGATGTCGCGGACGTGGTTGCCTTCCTTGCTTCGGATGACTCACGCTACGTGAGTGGGCAGATCCTCACCGTCGATGGCGGCGGGTCTCGAGGCGTATCTTTTTGATCCTCAGCGGACTCGAACCGCTGAACGGAAACGAAACGGAGATTCAATGAAAATCAAAGGATTCAATCGCGTCGAGTTGGTCGTCAGAGAAGATGAAATCGAACAGGCGGCAAAGCAATTCAACGAAGTCTTGGGAACGAACCTGCCTAAGCCCATCTCGATTGAAAACCATCCCGTATTATCTTCGACTGACTTTGACGGTTCGATTGAATTCGTCGCACCCGTCAACGGAGAAGGTCCATTTGCTGGGCGCGGTGTCGGCCAAATCGGCCCCCTCGTCTGGGAAATCGAGGACTTCGAGAGCGCGCGGACCTGGCTCACCGAAAAGGGCTACCGGATCGCCTTTGAATACGACAGCACAGCTGGCAACGAAGACGAGGCGAGCCACCCCGTCCGACAGCTCGTGCTCGACCCCGAACAATGGTTCGGATTCCATGTCACGCTCATGGAGCGCGGCGAGCCGAGCCGAACTGCTGGATGAACTGGGAGCGCTGGTCGAATAGGCCAACGCGATTGCGGCCTTCAGTCCAGGCTACGCGAGCGACCCGCAAGTTAGAACCTCGCTTTCAACCCTATCCGTAGGGACATCGGTGGGTTAGGCGGGTCTTCTGCCGATTGAAAGATGATGCCTTTCGGGTCTGCCCCCCTCTTCCTTCGGGGGCAATTGCGCTGTCTGCAAAATATGTTGAACGCATCACTACGAGGACCGGATGAATCCGCACAGACAGCTGAAGAAACATGCTTATAATTGTGTTTCACATTCGAAAAGAATCGAAAGTTCCCATGAAGATCGGCTTCCTCAGCCAACACGATCCGGATACAGCCACGACGTTCTCGGGCGTTCCCTATTTCATGACGCGCGCGCTACGAGACCAGGGCGCGACCGTTGAAGTCGTAGCCCATCGTCTCATCGCTCAGCCCAAATTCAACCTCCTCGGACGGGTCCAGCGCAAACTCTTCCCGAAAGGCGACGTGCCGGAGACCGAGTTTGCCAAGGCAATCGAAGCCGACCTAAGACGATCGCCCGTCGACGTCGTGTACGCCGTCATGGCTCCCCATCTCGTCAAATATGTTCCTTCCGATATTCCGCTGGTCTATTTTTCCGACGCGACGGTTCCGCTCATGCGCGGCTACTACGGTCAAACCTTTAGCGACCGCCTCGCCGAAGCGGAACGCGCGACGTACGCCCGGGCCAGCCGCCTCATCTTCACTTCCAACTGGGCTGCACGTTCGGCGGTCGAGGATGCGGGGGCCGACCCAGAGAAAATTCGGGTGATTCCTTTCGGCGCGAACGTCGACCAGACGCCCTCGCTTTCGGTCGTCAAAGGAAAGCGGGCGAAGGGCCCCCTCAAGCTGCTCTTCATCGCCTCCGACTGGGAGCGAAAAGGAGGCCCCGTCGCGCTTGAGACCCTCGCCGCGCTACGCCGCGCCGGCATCGACACGACGCTCTACATCGTCGGGAAAACCGGCGATCAGATCCCCGACGGCGCCATTGCGACGGGCTTCTTGAATAAAGCGATCCCGAAGCAAAAGCAGCAACTCACGGAACTGTTTGAGGCCTGCCATTTCATGCTCATGCCGAGCCGCGCCGAGACCTTCGGCGCCGTCGTCGGAGAGGTCAACGCTTATGGATTGCCCGTCCTTGGAGCGCGAACCGGCGGGCTCTCGGAAGCGGTGATCAACGAGGAAAACGGATTGACCTTCGACGCAGAAGCAAACGGCGAAGAGTACGCTCAGAAGATCATGGACGTCTGGCGCGACCCCGAATCATACGATCGTTTCGTCAAGGGAGCGCGCCAAACCTTCGAGACCCGCCTCGCTTGGTCGGTCGTGGGGCGCCAAACGACGGAAAGCCTAGAAGAAGCACTTAAAGCGGATTCGCCCGTTAGGCCTGCCTCGCTTAGTTTCGCCTAGTCTCTTCGGGTCTCTTCTCGTCTCATCGGTTCTCCCCCAGGAATAGCCGCGCCGGAACTGAATAGGTCGCGCGCTGCGGCTCCCACGCTCCATTCGTCGAGCCCCCGAGTAACCAAACTTTGTCGCCCATCAGATGCGCGGACGGGCCGATGAGCCCCTCCGGCAGGCGCGCGATTTCCGTCCAAAGGTTCTTTTCAGGATCGTAGACCGTCACTTTATCGAGCGGAGCCCCGGGCGTTCGCCGCCGGAAGAAGCGGTTGCGCAGCGAAGACGTGTCGCGTCCGCCGAGCAGCGCGATTTTGCCGTTCCCCACCAGAATACTCTGCTCATCATGGGAGCGACCCGAAGGAAGCGCAGCACGCTCAGACCATTCGTCCTTAAGCGGGTCGTAGGCATGCACGAATCGAAGGTCGAGGGGCTTGGTATCGTGGCGCAACTGTCCCCCCACAGCGTAGGCCAGTCCCCCGAGCTCAGCGCCCGCGAGGTGTCCGCGCGGCGAAGGCAGGGGCGCGCGGCTTTGCCAGCCCGCCTTTCGCGCGAGATCAAGAACGAAATGGTCCCCGCGCACGCTGTCCCGATCCGAGGCGAAACCGCCAAAATAATGGAGTCGGCGTCCGATCTTCACGAGAGCCCCACCCGCCCTCGGCTCAGGCAACGGCCGTTCCGCAGTCCATTCATCGGTCTCCGAGTCGTAGCGCCAGACGGCCGCCGTCGCCTTCCCCGGGTCGTCGCCGACGAATCCGCCCGCAATCCAGATGAAACGTCCATCGACGACCGCATTACAATGGGTCACCGGGACCGGGATATCCGTCAGCCTCTCCCATGCTCCCGAGGCCCCTCGGTAGCGATACGCGGCTCGCGTCGCCTTCAATTCCTCAACGAACCCGCTAAAGCGGTAGAGGTCGTCGTCAATGACGGCGCTGATCGCCTCAAAGCGGCCGATCGGTGCATCGACCTCACGCGTCCAGGGCGCGACTGCTGGAGGCGCCGTCGCAAAGAGATAGGCCCCGAGCGCAATAAAAAGCACGCCACCCAGGGCCGCGATGAAAACCAGGAATCTGTGGAGCGGACGCATCGCCCCCTCGTTCCGCCCTTCGTGCCCCTCCTGCGCTTCGCTCCGTGCCATTTCCGACGTCTCTCTTCCGTTTTCACGCGCCCGCGGGTCCGGCCACGCCGTTTTCATGATAGCGACCCAAAGGATATGCGTGCGGCCTAGCCCTCCTGGTCAAAGACTCCTGCTGCGAGCCCCTGCTTGGCGGCGGAATCCTTCGCTGTGTGAACCGGTTCATCAAAGCACCCCCGCAGCGCATATACGATCGTCAAGTCGACCCGGTGCGGTGAATGTTTCCTCGAACCGAGGCCGTCAGAAAACTGCGCGATGCTTCCGCACGTGCAGACCTCGCGAGGCGTCCTCCGATCGTCGTCTCGCAAGTGGGGATTCCATTTTGCGCCGACTCGCCTCTCTCATCGCTGCCGCTCCTCTTTTCATTTCCTTCGCGGGATCCGCGGCGGCGGTCGACGGTGTCATCGAAATCAACGAAACCAGCGTCACAAGCGGCGGCATCACGCCAGGGGACCTCCCGGGCTACCCCGCAACGCTCACACAACCGGGCAGCTATCGACTCACGGGCAACCTCGAGCTCCGGAGTTCAGGCACGACGGGTATCCTGGTCGCCGCCGACGATGTCACGATCGACCTGAATGGCTTCGGAATCGTCGGAACTGCACGATGCACTTCGTACAAGGATGAAGTCTCCTGCGTCGGAGACGGTCTAGGCAGCGCGATCTACGCCCAGGACGATCGGTCCGTAGCTGTCCGCACCACCGTTCGAAACGGTTTCGTCCGCGGCGCAGGACATAGCGGAATCCGGCTGAACGCGGAGTCCGCCGTCGACTTCGTCACGGTCACCGACAATGCGCAGGGCGGGATCGAGATCGCCGACGACAGTCTTGTGACCCGGTCCCGAATCGTTCGGAACGGCGGCGACGGTATTAGAGGGATCGGCCCGCGCGTCGCAATTGCCGACAATGTCATCACCCAGTCCGAGGGAATGAGCGTCGACAATACAGCGGAGCTCTCCGGCAATCTCTGCGACGATCAGGACTGCACAGAGAAACGCTCCTTTTACCTCACGGCCGCCGAGTTCTACGGCGACCAGCCCATCGCGGCATGCGATCCGGGCTTCCATTTCGCGAACTTCTTCGAGATCAGCGACCCTTCGAAGCTTGTCTACGACACCCGCCGCGGCTTGGTCGAGCACGATTCGGGATCGGGACCGCCCACGGGCAATCCCAATCGCGGCTGGGTCCGAACGGGTAGCCGGAATATCGGAGGAAACGTCAACGTCGTCGGATATTCTCAGTGCAGCCGCTGGTCCGACAATACGCCGAACGAGTTTGGCTCGACTGCCTACCTCGGCATGAACGCCACGGGCGACGAATGGCCCTGGACCCTCGAAACCTTCCCCTGCTCCTACGATATCAACGTGTGGTGCGTCGAAGATCACTGAGGCGCTCCTGGCGAACTCGCTCCCGGGCCGAAGCAGCCCCTAGGCCCCTCCTGGCGGATTGGCCAACGGGTTAGGCGCGGCGAATCATGCGCCCAACAGATAGGAGGTTCAGTAACTGGAGTTCCCGCGACCGCAAGCGCCGCCTCCTTCACTCCACTGGGAGATCTACCGGGAGGCTTGTTCGATAGCTCGGCTTTCGGCGTCTCCGCAGACGGCTCCACCGTCGTAGGATGGAGCACATCGGCTTCTGGAGGCGAGGCATTCGTATGGAATGCAAATACCGGAATGCAGGGAATCGGGGAGTTGCCAGGAGGGGCTTTCGGCAGCCTAGCCAAAGGTGTCTCCGCAGACGGGACGACCGTAGTCGGACAGAGCTTTTCGTCATCCGGTACCGAGGCATTCCTATGGAATGCAGAGACCGGAATGCAGGGAATCGGGGACCTACCGGGAGGAGACTTCCTCAGCTTTGCCAGCGGCATCTCCGCAGACGGCACCACGATCGTCGGAGCGGGCTCTTCTCCTACCGGTCAAACGCCCCTCGTATGGGATACAAACGGGGACATGCAGGACATCGGCGGTCTAGGCGGCTCCTCTTTCCTGTCATTTTTTAACAATGCCAGGAGCGTCTCCGCCGACGGAGCCACCGTAGTCGGACAAAGCCCTTCTGCGAGTGGAGCGGCGATAGAGGCTTTCATTTGGGATGCAAATAACGGGATACGAGGGATCGGAGATCTGACAGGGGCAGGCGCCTTAAGCGTCGCCCACGGCATCTCTGCTGATGGGACCACCGTCGTCGGAGAAAGCACTTCCGATTCAACTGCCGGGCTGAGTGCTTTTGTATGGGACGCAACCAACGGGATTCAATCGCTGCAGGTCCTCCTCACCACGCTGGGAGTCGATCTCACGGGATGGGAGCTAGAAGAGGCGCTTGGCGTCTCCGCGGACGGTCAGACCGTAGTTGGGTCTGGATTCAATCCCGATGGATTCAGAGAAGCCTTCATTGCTGTCATTCCCGAGCCCAGCACAGCCCTCCTACTCGGCCTAGGGCTCGCGGGACTCGGGGCTAGATCCGATCCGCGACTGACACGGATGAAATCGGACTGCGGAGCAGAGACTCTGTCTCGGCCCAGAGCGGAACTGAAATCGCGATCATGGAGAGCACAACCCTGAATCTGCCCTCATTTCCTGGCGCTTGTTTCGAGATCAGCCTCGACCTACGCGAAGCCGAAGGGGCCTTGGACCTCTACAACACCTTGACCCGTGAATATCAGAAACAAGATGACGAGTTGACGCCTTCCCCTTCACTCACCAGCGAATACTGCAAAGAGGCCGGGGGCGCGTGGGTCGCGACGGATGCGGCAACTGACGGCAAGCTCTCATCGAGCTATCGCCACTATTTGAACTACGGCGATTACTACGAGCGGCTCGACGCGCAGTTGAACTTCATCGTTTCACAGGATTAGGTCGGCGCGGACAAGGCCGTCCCTTCCGGTGTACGGAACGCGGCCTTCAGCCCCTTCGTCGGCTGAGCGCGAGCAGCCCAACGCAACCGACGAGAAGGGCCGCCGAAGGCTCGGGCACGGCCGTTCCGAACTGCACATGATCGACCTCAAGCCCACCAAAGGCGCCCTGATTTCGAATACGGATGGCTTGAATACCCGCGTCGTCCGACACACCGAAGAATCGATCCTCCGCGGTCTCTCCCGTGTTGAAGTCGTCGCTTAGACTGAAAGGCCCAATCATCCCAAGCGAGACGCCCCCCGGCCCAAAGGCTTCAAAAACAACTTGATGGTTGGCGGCGCCATCCGTCCACACGATTCCGGCGGCTGTCGGAAGAGCACCCGAGACCGATTCGAAATTGAATGTCAGCTCAGAGAAATTGCCGAGGTCGCCGATAAACCAGGACGTTCCATCGAAACCATTGCCATCGACTACCCCATCGTCCTCGTCTACGGAATCTACGTTCATCGACAATCCCAAGGGTTGCCCTCCCGACGCGACGATTCCGAAATCGAGCGTAAAATCCTCAAAATCATCGAGGGCATCGGGAACGCCGCTCGCGTAGAGACCGACCGGGACATCACTGCTGGACAGATACGGAACAGGTCCGAAAAAGATGACAGCGGAAGCCATCCCAGGAGCGACGACTAGGCCAAGGAGTAAGGGAAGTAAAACCCTGAGCGTGCGCGTGGCTGAGGCAACATTGAGTTTTGGCATCGAGACTCTCCTGTTCTGTAAGTATTGATCGCAATCGCAGTTCAAGTTGCTGTCATTCCCGAGCCCAGCACAGCCCTCCTACTCGCCCTCGGGCTCGCGGGGCTCGGCGACGCGGGCGGGCGAAAGCTTAGCCTTTGAACTCGCCTAGCATCCCTGCTCGCGGCGACGCCGGGCCATCGCAAGAAAGAGCGAACCCGCGCCGAGCGAAAGAAGCATGGCAGGCTCGGGAACGGGGATGAAGTCGAGCTTGGTATTCTCACCAATCCCCCCCGGCCCGCTGCCCAAAATCGCGACGTCCGTGTAGCTCTCACTGATTCCCGTACCGCTCACCACGACATCGTAGTTCCCGACCGGAAGCTCCACCTTGTAGCCGCCCGCGGTCATGGTCGTCGCCGTTCCCGCAAGGTTGGCCGTCCCCGCCTCGTACACCGTCACGAGCACGCCACCCAGCGCCTCACCGGCGGCGGGCGTATAGAACCCATCCTCGTCCACATCATCGTAAGCCACACCCGTCAGGAAGGGGCCGACATCCGAGCGATGCGCGAAGTCCTGAACGATATAGAGAGAGTCGAAACTTCCTCCATTATCGAGCCCCTCGTTCATTCCGATTCCGACTTCCCGCCACTCGCCGTACATCATCGTGCTTCTATGCCCGCGCGTCGGGACGGTAAAATCGTTAAACAGGCCGACATGCGCCTGATCCACAGCGGCCAGAAGGTTGTCAATCATCCCGTTCGGCGGACCCTCTCCGCGGAACGAAAGGTTTTCACGGCCAGGGACATAAATCGGACATCCCCCCGTACAGCCAGGATCCTGAGCGCCCCCGTAGGCCAAGGTATACCCCGCGACGCCGGAAAAGAAGGCGAAGTCGCTCAGCGCCGGGACATAACCCGCGTCCGTCATCCTGCTCTCCGCGCTCGAGCCAAGACAAGAATGGCAGAACTGGTCAACGTCATTCAGGGCCTGCGCGTAGTCGCTGGCCGCGTCGATCACTTCAGTATGAATCGCCACGGGTTGCTTCGGGCCGGCGGGAATCGTGTACGGGTAGCTGCCAAGGGTCGGGGGCCCTTCGTTCAGGCTTCCGGTCGAAAGCAAGGCGACCTCACCTTCGGGATCGAGACGCGCTCGATTAACCAGCTCCACCATGTACTGCTCATACTCATTGGGCTCACGGGCCTGCGCCGCACTAAAAGACAATACGAGCGAGAGTCCGACGAGGGTCGCTGCGATCACGATTCCTCGAAGACGACGAGAGCTAAAGCTATGCACGGTCATTCCAAATCCCTCATTTCCGAATGCGAAAACGTCGCCTCTCTCTCAACGCTTGAGCAACGCAGGGCCTGAGGCAGCGACCGCCGCAGGCTAGCATTACAAACAGGCGCAAGAGGGCCGGAAACTCACTGGAATGGCTCTTGCGGATGACTTTTCGCCGATCAGCCAGAAGCTTTTGAACTTAGGAAACCAAGTTGCGCATGAGATGCCTCGCACCGAGTCGTCGCCGCCGGCCCATTTCTTAACCTCAGCCCCCCTTCTGCCGGGCGATCAGGAAGCGAAGAATATGCGTCCGAAGCTCCATGTATTCGGGCGTTTCGATCATCTTGGCCCGGGTGCGCGGGCGCGGCAGCGGCACCTCGATGGTCTCAGCGACATTCGCGTTGGGTCCGTTACTCATCAGCGCAATCCGGTCAGAGAGCAGAATGGCTTCGTCCACATCATGCGTCACCATGAACACCGCACATTCAGTTGCTGACCACATACGGATCAGCTCGTCCTGAATCACCCCCCGCGTGAGCGCGTCGATTTGGGCGAAGGGTTCGTCGAGCAGAAGCATCTTCGGGTCGACCGCAAAGGCGCGGGCCAGCCCCACACGCTGCCTCATGCCTCCGGAGAGAAAGGCGGGTCGCTTCTTCTCCGAACCTTCGAGTCCCATCATCTTGATGTATTTCGACGTGTATGCGTCGATCTTGTCCGCTTCCCAGTCGGCATGGGAGGCACGCACTGCAATGCGCACATTGTCAAAGGCGGTCAACCAAGGCATGAGCGCAAAGCTCTGAAAAACAACCATTCGATCAAGACCCGGACGGTCGATTTCTCGACCGTCGAGGATCACAGCGCCCTTCGTCGGCTCTTCGAAACCCGCGATGATGTTCAAGAGCGTGCTTTTTCCACATCCCGAGTGCCCGATGATCGAAAGGAATTCGCCCTTACCCAGCGTCATGTTCACATCTTCAAAGACGCAGAGGTCGCCCTGCTCATCTCCGCCTCCCTCCCGTTTCGGGTAAGTTTTCTCGAGTCCTTCGATGCTTAACAGCGCGCTCATTTTGATCCTTGCTCGGTGTGAAAAGTAAAAATTCGTGATGCCTGATATCAAGCCCCCCACGTCGAAGATCGAATCCGTCGCGAGGCACGTTCGCGGTCAGGACTCGGGATAGCTCGCAGTCTTAGCGAGAACACCGAAGCCGGTGTCCAGAATCATCCCCACAACCCCAACGACGAGGATCGCGAAGAGGACGCCTGCAATATCGAGGTTGTTCCACTCGATCCAGGTCAGGTACCCGACACCGAGTTCTCCAAGGAGCATTTCGGCGGGAACAACAGCGACGAGCGCGCTGCCAAAGGAAATCCGAAGCCCAGCGATAATGGCGGGCGCCGCTGCGGGGAGAATCACCGTAAACAGTCGCCGGGCCCAAGACAATTCGAGCAGGCTCGAGACACGGAGATAATCAGGCTTAATGGAGCTGACGCCGAAGGCGGTATTCGCAACCGTAGGCCAAAGAGCAGCCATGAAGACGACGAGAATCGCAGTCATCTGTGGGTCCTGGACCGTGTAGAGCAGCAGAGGCATCCAAGCGAGCGGCGAGATCGGCTTCAGTAACTGGATGATCGGATTTAGCGCGCCCAGAAGGAGGGGCGATAGACCAACTGCGACGCCCAAAACGACAGCCACAACCGAGGCGACGAGGAAGCCAATCGCGAATCGCGTGACGGTATAGAAGACAAGATGCGCGATTCCGTGATCGTTCGTGCCCTTCTTTTCAAAAGCAGAACCGAGCTCGGTGGTGATCTTCGAGAAAACCACACCCGGAGAAGGAAGGCCTTTCTGTTTATTCGGGTTGAAGATGTACTTCCCCTCGGCGTCTTCGACGATGTCTCCGTTGAATACCATGATTTCGAGTTCGCTCTCGGAGCGCGCGCCCACATCGAAGGGTTTCGACATCGTCGCCAGCTGCCAGACGAAGATGAACGAGCAAATAATTCCGAAGCAAAGGAGAGCAGATCCTCTTTTATTGGACACGGTCTTTGATCTTCCTGCGGTAAAGGGCCATGGAGTAAAACAAGTCAAAGAGAGCGAGAGGAAGGCTGCACGGCGAACTTCACCACACAGCCTTCCTAAAGCCCCTCTTACGCGCCCAAATTATTAATCGGGAAGCTCTTCAAATAACCCTCCGGGTCCGTCGGGTCGAAGAGTCCACCGCTTAATTGATGCGTCGACATGGTGGAATCGTGCGTCTTGAATCCCAGCTCCTTAGAAATGTCGTCGCATTCGGATGCCATATAGACTTCTTGCGCGACCTTCTGGTAGTCGAAATCGGAATCGACATGGTTCCATCGCTTCATCTGCGTCAGAATCCAAATTGCCATTGAGTGCCACGGGTACGGGTCAAAGTCGATGCGGTCAGGCACGTTCTGAATATTTCCGAGACCATCCGCATAGCGCCCCGTAAGAACCTGCTCCAACACTGTGACCGGCTGGTTGAGGTAGTTCTTCGGCGCAATCGCCTTCGCAATCTCCTTTCGGTTGTCATGCTTAGACGCGTAATGCGTCGCTTCCACGATTGAACGAAAGAGCGCGGAGTACGTATTCGGATTGTCTTCCGCAAACTTCTTCGAGATGGCAAAAGCACAGCAGGGATGTCGATTCCAGATGTCTTTCGAGAGCTTAAAGATGAAGCCAACGTTCTCGTAGACGGCCCGCTGGTTAAACGGATCCGGCGCCAGATAGCCATCGACATTTCCGGCTCTCAGGTTGGCCACCATCTCCGGCGGGGGAACGACGCGAATCTGCACATCCTTATCAGGATGCAGCCCCCCCTCAGCCAGGTAGTACCGAAGCAAATAATTGTGCATCGAGTAATCAAAGGGGACGCAGAACCGAAAGCCCTTCATGTCTTTGGGTTCTTTGACGCCCTTATGCTTATTGGCCAGCGTAATGGCTTGTCCATTGATGTTCTCAACCGCGGGCATCAGGAACGGTTCCTGCGCAGACCCTGCGCCCAGCGAAATGGACAGGGGCATCGGACTCAACATATGCGCGGCATCGACTTCTTCCGTGATCGCCCAGTCGCGCACCATGGCCCAGCCTGCCGCGCGTTTAACCTTCGCATTCAATCCGTGCTTTGAATAGAAACCCATCGGCTCAGCCATGATGATGGGCGTCGCACAGGTGATGGGAATAAACCCAACCGTTAGGTCCTTCTTCTCGATCGGACCTCCTTCTTTTGCCATCGCTTTCGCGGCTTCAATGGGAAACATGCTCCCGATGAGCCCTGCTGCTGCGGTTGATCCCACCGCTTTCATGAAGCTTCGGCGCGAAATCTCGTTCCCCTTGAAAAGCGCGCGGACCACAGTGCTCTCGATCGCACGATCCATCGCCGCCTCGGGCGAAGTGGGCAGGTTCTGGTTCGCCTCCTCTTCCGTCGCCGCATAGGGATCCTTTAAGATAGTGGCGCTCGAGCCATGGTCTGCGCAGCCCGCCGTTTCACATTGAAGATGGCTGCCATGCTCGCCGCTATGTCGTTCGTTTTCGTCGTCATCGAAATTCATTCGCGTGTCCTCGTTCTAAGATTGAATAGGCTGGGCGCAAGTGAGACTTCCTACCATTTGCGGTAGGGGAGAAACTTTCCGTTGTAGGTCACAACGACCCGATCTCCTTTCGGGTCCTCAAGACGCTTGATGTCAATTTCGAAGTCGATGGCGCTCATAATGCCGTCACCGAACATCTCATGGATCACGGCCTTCATCGCCGTCCCGTAGACATGCGTGATTTCATGGAAGCGGTAGATCAAGGGATCGACGGGCACGGCGTCTTCAAGACACCCCTTCATCGGGAAGGACTCAAGGGCAGTCGCGACCGAGTCGTCTAGAGAAAGGGCTTCCGTGAGTTTGCTTGCGACATCACTCGTCACGCTGGCCTGACCTTCGATCGCTGCGGCGATGAAGACTTTGTCGCAACCGGTCGCTTCTCCCAGGTCGGAGTATGTGAGCCCCTTGCTCTGCTTTGCCGCCAGAATCACTTGCCTTGCTTCTTCTTTCGTCAACATTCTTCCCCTTGCACGCGCGCTTTCAGCCGCGCCCCATAAAAAAACGGCACTTCTCTCTTGCGAGAGAAAGCGCCGTTGCTTTCGCAGGAAACACGTCGGTTCCTGTCTCATCGAAGTTGTAAGAAAGCAATCAGCATGCCAAAACGCTCGATGCGGATCGGCGTGAAGGGGTCCGCCCAACTGAGTCGTCGATGTGTCATTGCGGCTCAGATGTATCCACCTCTGCCTAAATGCTTAGGACCGAGGTGCACAGAGTTTCGCCTCACCTGCCGTAGACAGAAGCAGGGAGTTCGCTTCGAAAGGCTCGGGACAGACTCCAAGGCTCGTATGCGAGGCAATCGGGGTGGCCCCATTTTTGCTTAACCAAGGGCAGGCAAAGATTATCCTGACAGCACGAAAGCGAGAGAGTGGCGATTTGCGTGTGCTTTTGATCGATTCGAACGACGCACGCGCGGCCGGTTTGCAGCGTGCACTTGAGCTAGATGGTTGCGAAGTGATCTCACTCCGCAATCTGACGGAACCCGAGCAGATAGTGGCCGAGCATGCCCCCGAAGTCATCCTGATCGAACAAGACTCGCCCACCCGCGACACACTCGAGAGTATGCGGCGCATCACGGAGGTGAACCCTCGGCCCATTGCCTTCTTTGTCGATCGTTCCGATCGGGAGAGCATGCGAAAGGCCCTCCGCGCCGGCGTATCGGCCTACGTCGTTCACGAGCTGGACACGACCCGCGTTCGCACCATCCTTGAAGTGGCAGTCGCGCGATTCGAGTCTCACCAAGCAGAACTTCAAGAGCGGGACCAACTTTCCATGCAGTTGGGGAAAACCCAGGAGCGGCTTCGCGAAAGGCGTGATATCGAGCGGGCGAAGGGTCTCCTGATGAAGAGGCTTGGCCTCGGAGAGGAAGAGGCATTCTCACGCATGCGACAAGAGGCGATGGATCAAAATTTGAGTCTTGGTAAGATCGCCGAACGCGTCCTTACCAATCTCGGGCGTAGCGCGTAGCGCCTGCGCCAAGTGAGGTCGTTATGAGTACAGAAATCACAAAGGACGAAACTGCCGCGGCGGAAGAGGCACGGCCGCCGTTCCCGCCCTTCAGCTTGGAAACTGCGAAAGCAAAAGTACGCGCGGCCGAGAATGGCTGGAATGGTCGAAATCCGCAGAAAGTCGCGATGGCCTACACGCCGGATACGGTTTGGCGAAACCGTTCAGAATTTTTGCACGGTCGAGATCAAGTGGTTGAGTTTCTTTCGCGCAAATGGTCGAGCGAAATCGAATACCGCCTTTGCAAAGAGCTCTGGGCCTATTCAGAAGACCGCATCGCCGTTCGATTCGCCTACGAATGGCATAACGCAAGCGGCCAATGGTTCAGATCCTATGGAAATGAAAATTGGGAATTCGCGAAAAATGGTCTGATGCGGCGGCGAATCGCGAGCATCAACGATCTTCCAATCGAGGAAGCGAGCCGTCTCTTTCGGTGGGAATTAGGAATTCGGCCTGACTCCGAAAAAGAGCTCAGCGAATTCGGGCTCTGAAGTAGCGCGAGCGACAGAAGCACTGCGCCATGCAATGCCTGCGGTCATGGGGTCTGGCTCGCTGTGGCTCGGCATGTGTTTAGTGAGGCCCTGCCCTGCCCTACACAGCGACACGCGCTCTAGAGCTCCGCCAACCGGGGCCCATTCCCAATCTCTCGCTATTGTCTGGCCGAGCTTTTCCCGGTCTCGCCGGGAAGTCGTTAAAGAGAAAGAGGCCATGTCGATCAAGACATTTTTGAGTGGGCTGCGCGTTCGACCGCGCGCTGGAAGAAAGGCAACCCGACCGGTGGGCGACAAGAAGATCAACTGGGAGTTTTGGATTGGGAACCTCGTCGTCGTCTTGTCGACGGTGCTGGGTGTCTACCTCGCAGCCAACGCAGCCCTCGAGACCGCGATTAAGTACGAAGCGATCAAAACCGATCGCGACAACTATTACCTACGGACATCGCTCCACAACGAGCTCACCCAGAACGTCACCGCGCTCGAGCAGATCATCGAGAATCTCGACAAGGGATACCGGTATCGGAAAAGCGACGCACAGGTGGAGCATCCCCAATTCTTCGTCTGGGAAGCACTCAAAGCTTCCCCCTCGGCGCTGACAACGCCGCCCGAGATCTTGTCCGGCGTCAACTCGTTCTACGGGAACGTTCGGATCATTCTCGACAAGGTTTCCGCCAACAAGGATTTCAAGATGTCCATGTCGGGTCGCGAGATTCAGAAACTCCTCGAGAGGCTGAAGGCGGAGACCATCCCGGCGCTCGAAGGCAACCTCTCCACGCTGAAGGCCGAACTCATTGAGCACGAAATCCCGCTCGACGGCTAGCGACTGAATTCGAAGCGCGCTGCCGTCGAGCAGCAAGCGCGCCCATCAATCCGAAACTGAGTTGAAGGGGGAAGCCCGCTTCCGGAACGGCAATAGCGATAGCGCCTCCGGACCCCGATTGGCCGTTCAGAAAGGCGACGTCAATCGAGCTGACCCCTTCCAGGTCAAAGACCGAAACCTCGACGAGGTTATTGACGCCGGGCGCGATGAGTTCTCCGCTGACTTCGTCGTAGCTCGGGAACACGGACTGGGCGCCGAGGGTACTTTCGACCTGTTCAAGTAATTCGAGCGCGGCCCCCTCACTCTCCAAGATAAATGTCTCTTGACTCACATCGACGTCCAATACGAGTAGGACTGATCCGAGCGGGAGCGGCGGAGAGAATTCAATGATCGAGTCGATATCCGCGGGAAGAGCAGAAGAGGCGTAGCTGAGAATCGGGATCGTACTCGCGTAGTCGGCAACAAAAAGAGGGGCGTCGGGTGTAAAAAGGGTCGAGCTCACCGTCCCCGCATTGATCGTGTACATGGCCGATGCGGTGATCCCTCCGCCGCTGCCGGCGTTGACCGTAGGCCACTCAACGAATTCGACTTGTGCGAAAGCACTCGATGCTCCGAATAGCGAAGCGCAGGCGATCATCCCGAACGTGGTGAGCAGAAGGCTGCAGCGGCGCCGAACCCGTCCGCTGATGGAGGGCTTTCGCATTACCGTCGAGTATCGCATGGCATTTGATCCTTTGCGGTTTTCTGTATGTGGAGTTGTCGGACTCATCATTCTCGGCAGTTAGTGCCCCCGACTGCGCACGCATTGGAATTGACGACGCGCGACTTAAGTCTCGAAACTATATCGGCCTAATGCGGAGCCCATTGTGAAGTGCTTCACGATTCAGGCATTTCCTACGCGAAGCTCATTAAGAATACGGCCAATCTCGTACCAGCGGCCGCAGCAGTCCCATCTCCGCTAACTCCGCCGGGTGCTGAAAGAGATCGGCCCGCCTGCATCTCTGCAGACGGGCCGATTGACCTGTTGGCACCAAAGAGTTCGGAAGCCCTCGCTATGTCACGGGCGTCGAGCGTCTCCCTGCGCGTAGTCGCAGACCCCGTTCGGAAAGACCACATCAAGCTGGCCAAGCTGAACCGGCGTGAACACGACATCGCCGTATAGGCCTGCATCGATCGCATCGCCCACCGGAATCAACTCACACTTGAAAACATCGCCGTTGATCGGACCGCCCGCGACGATCCGCGAGGTCGAGTAGACGGGCAAAGCCGTGGCACAGGGCCCCTCTGCACCGTCATCCAGAATCCCGTCCCAAGCATCGGCCCCGGAATAGATCAGCTCGCCCTCGGCATCGAAACAACTGTCGACTGCCGCTGCGGGCTTATTCCTCGCAACGCCCTTCCAAGGTCGGCGCTTAATATTCGCCATCCACTCGTCGATCACCTCGAACGCCATCGGCGTTTGATCGAATTCGCCTTCATCCGTGAACCAAACAACCTGGTTCGAAGCATCCCCGTCGAAGTCGAGCAGCCTTTGCCTGGACGCAAAAGACTGATGCGAATTATGCATATCGAGTTCTTCTTCCAGGTAATTTCGCCAATCGATCAACGGAATCTGCACGTCCCCATGGTTGACGAGGCCAGAATCATAGGCCGCTTCGATCGCGCCAGGATCCGCCTCGCGCCGCGGCGCTGGCGTGATGCCCCCATCCGGGGACAACGCCATATTTCGCCAGCTCCAAGGATCGATCAAGTTCGGATAGATATCGGGGATCGGAGGAAGCCCGGCCACATCTGCCCCGCCTGGGCAATCGCCAAAGAACGGACAACCTTCCTGAACCATCTCCGGTTCGTTCTTCCACGAACCGATCTGCGCGTTAAGCCGAAGAAATTCGTCTGCCTGCAGATCACCCTCGATCAGCGCACCCAAACCGTACTGAACGCCGACGTTATCCCAGGTACTCGCGGCGAAACCATCCTCCGCAACGCCATAAATATTCACAGCATCACCGAAATGAGTCCACTCCGTCGAGATCTGCTCTGCGAGAGAAATCCCCGGTGCCGTCCCGAAATTAGGATTCAGCACCAACGGAGAAAGGCCACGCCAGGCATTTGTACACTCGCTGGCTCCCGGCGGGATGAAGGGCAGTAAAGGCCCAAATGGATTGGGGAAGCCGTCGATCGCGTTCAGACCCTCGAGCAATG
Source organism: Myxococcota bacterium (assembly GCA_045106235.1). Taxonomy (GTDB): domain Bacteria; phylum Myxococcota_A; class UBA9160; order UBA9160; family UBA4427; genus UBA4427. The sequence goes on along the minus strand of JBGCEJ010000003.1, from coordinate 378,058 downwards.
ACCGATTCGCCCATGACGCCCATTTCGCATTGCCCTGAAGAACCTCTATATCCATCCAGCGCTCGATCAGCTCGCAGTCTCCGATATGAATCGTCTGCGTGATCATGTCAGGATAGGAGTACTGAGGAACGCCAGCGTCGAGCAGGCCTTTGTGGTTTTGTCCGTAAACGTATTGCTGGATACCGCCACCGGATCCACCCACGCCGACCGTGTAGTCGGGGTTCCCATACGCAGACACGAAGCGATCCTTGACCATGATGGCCGTCTCGCCGCCGACTTGAAGGTTGTAATGCGTTCCGGTCTTGGTTCCCGTCGAGTACGCCACCGCATAGCCAAGCGACAGGCCGTGGTCGTAGAGCATTCGTCGGCCACTCGGACCGCCCTGATAATGACCGATCGCAACACCGCCCTGGAAGTAGTAAATCAAGCGCTTGTTCCAGGCAGACAAGTCCGGCTCGTCGAGCTCCTGTGCATTCGGCTCGAGGACAGCGATGGAATAGATGAATCTATTCAGCGTCCCGCGTTCCCAGCGAACGATATAATCGACGGTTTTTCCATCCTTCGTCGTCGTCTGCGCCAGGTCGCTCGGTCGCGGATCGCCGGGGACATAATCCGCCCAAGCATCTCCCGTTGTGCGGTATTTCCACGAGACGACCGTCTCCACCGCGCAATCGTCATCGATCGCCGGACCAAGCTCGGCATTCGCTCGGTCGCCCTCGTCAGCACAGGCGAAGACCTCCTGTTGGGGGCCCGAAAAAATCGGCCCACTCGCCGGATGGTTCGTGAGCGTGATCGTTTTCGAGAGGTACTGCCGTCTATATTTTCGAGCCTTAACCTTAAGGACGTTCTCCCCAAGCGCCAGATCGGAAACCACGCCTTCAAGCGTCCGAGTGCCTCGAATCCGCTTAAACTCGTTTCGGACGTTGCGCCCATCCAGCGTGATCTGAACACGTCGCGGCGAGACGCTCCAGGGGAGCCTTACTTGAACGCGCGCGTCGCCTCCGCTCACCTGGTCGGCAGGACTCGACAGAACTTCGATCGCGAGCTGACGTTGGCCCCAGAACTTGAAATCCCAGTAGCTGTTGCCTTCTGCTGTGGCTGTCAACGGCCCCGCCAGCCCCAACACCGTCACAAGAAGAACTGAAAGCAGAGCTCTCTCCGCACCCTGTCTCCGGCCATGACTCGAAGCCCTACCCCTCAAAAAAAAGGAGCGCCCAATCTGGCGCTCCTTCTCAACCCCTATTCTGTCGCGCCCTTGGCTCGCTTGATCTCTCATCTTCGCCCCTTTTCCCTGATTCTTAACATCTTCAGCTTTTCAACAGCTCACACGTCCACCGTCGGACACCTAACAGCATATGCCTCGAATTGATAAAAAGTCAAGAAGGACAAAGAGTCACGGGACGCCGTCCATTCCACATGGGCATATGAAACAGAAAACGCTGAAGCGAATTAGGTCCACGCTTCGGTCGTGCGTGAACGACTCGACGCTCGTTATTCGAGAAACTGGCTAGTTTTGGTTCTCGGGAGTGCGGGCTTACCGCGCACTCAGGCTGTGACTTTTTCACAACAATCAGGAAACTCCATGCCCTCCAAAACGCCCTGCCTGATCTTGAGACGCCTCCCGTAGCCTCTACTCTAATCTGCGTCTGCAGGAGATGAAGCCCGCAACCGAGCCGCTTCGAATAGCACGTACTGCCTAATCGCCTCCGCATCCGACTCGGTTACGAACTCAGCGAAGCTCACCATCCCGTTCGCTTCGAGAACGCCGCCGAGAACGATCTCGTTCCAGATCGCGTGAACGCCGGGCGGCGAGTATCGAAGGTCGGGATTAATCCCACCCGTCCGCAGCCCATCACCGTGGCAATACGAGCATTGTCGTTGGTAAACCGATTTCCCCTGCGCGATGACGTCCGCGCCCGCGGAAACCTCGCGACCGAGAGCTGCGTGTTGAAGCTCTCGGGCAAGACCCTTGAGCGGGGCGAGTTTCGTGGCCCGGCGCGCGTCTTCGAGAGCGAAGCCGAAGCACTCGCGGCGATTCGAGACGATCAGATCTTGGCCGGCGACGTGGTCGTCGTCAGGAACGTGGGGCCGGCCGGCGGACCCGGCATGCCCGAAATGGTCATGCTGACGATCATGCTTCAGGGTCGTGGCCTCGGCGCGGACGTCGCGCTGATCACGGACGGGCGCTTCTCCGGTGTCTCGCACGGCATTCTCGTCGGCCACGTCTCACCCGAGGCCGCCCGAGGCGGACCGCTCGCGATCGTCCGGGATGGCGACGAGATCGTGATCGACCCTCGGTCGAGATCGCTCGACATAAGCCTCAGCGCGGAGGAAATCGAGGCGCGCCAGACAAACTCGAAGACAGCTGAGCCCGTGCTGCGGCCGGGGTCGGTGCTCGACAAGTTCCGACGGCTCGTATCATCAGCGCATTACGGATGTGTGCAGTCCGAGCTTTAAGGACGCTCGTCGCGGTCGGCGGAGCGGCGGCGTACGGCCGTACCACCCACAACCCCGAGCCCCGCAACCAAGACCGCCAGCCCTGGAAAGCCAAAGACGGGAACCGCAGCGGGCCCAGAAGCTACGGTCACGCCCGAGACCGATATGGTCGCTGCGATCGTCGCGGAACTTTCATTGCTTGCCCAGATGATCTCAAGATCGGGCGTTTCGAAGACCGCCAAAGTGGGGGCAAGCAGTTCGGGCGGTGTCGAAGAGTAACCGGTGGATTGCAAGTCGAACATGCTGAAATCGACCGTCTGTAGTTCGAAGACCTCCGTCTCGAACGTATTTTCGTCCGTGGCAAAGATCGTCTGAACGAGCGAGGTGGAGAATGTCGGCGAACCCAGAAAGTACGTGTTCGACCATTGGTGAAGTCCGCCGCCCCCCGTACCGATCGCGGCGAGGACGCCGCCCGTCGAAGCCGTCGCGACGGGACCATTACTAAACGTCAGGTTCCAGTTCGAGATCGCCGCGCCATAGGTTGCGACTGTCGTCCCATTCGTGCTGGTCTGTGGCGACGCGTCGTCCAGATCGAATGTCAGCACAAAGGTCTCGCCGCCAAAAAACGCCGGCGTGTCATCGAGGAAGTAGCCCGGCTCAACCGATAGAAAGAGCACGGAACCTGTGACGGTATAGGAGTGCACCACGGCTGAGGCAGCGGGGGCCAGAAACAAGGACAAGCCGAGCACGGCGGAAAGAGAGACAGCAAGACGATTCACCAGGAGCATTGACCGCGGACCTTTCGAGTTGCCCAAGGCGGGCATGGGTGGAACTAACCCCGTAACCGTAACACGGTTCGCACGCCGGCCAACCGCAACTTGGGGTGTGAATCGGCAAGTTCCCTCGCGGGGTCGCGGCGGCAATTGGAACTTCCCTCAACGCGGGCCGCATAGTCCGAATGAATTGGGACTCCCGAGGCCCCCTCGCCTAAGAGTCCGCAAAATCGCGTCTTCTGGAAGCCAGCACCGACAGGCCGAGACCGATCAAGATCACGCTGCTGGGCTCTGGGACCACGGGCATCGCGACCGAGGAGAAGTCACTTCCCACGCGAATTTCATCGACTGCAGAATTATCGAAACCACCCGATCCCTTGTTGACCCCGAAATAATTGTACGACGCCGCCGGCAGATTCAAGTTGAGCATCACGTGCACACCGTCGGCCTCCAGCGGTCCTGCTAGGTCGGGATCGACCCAGAGAGAGATCTCATCGTCCTGTCCATCGAAAAAACGAAAGCGCCCGACAACGAAGTGGGTTTCGCCATCGTTCAATTCACCCACTGAACCGTAGTAGCTCTCGCTCGTTCCGAGACCGAATGCGCTGATCGTGGCCGAGCCAAACCGAAGACCAATCCCAAGACCGCGTAACGTGGGTACGCCCCGGTTGGACAGCGCGAAAGGCAAAATATTCTCGACCCAGGCGCTGTCTTCGACCAGAAAACCAACCCAGGTCTCGGCTCCGGAGGCCAAGGCGGTCGTGGTGTCCCAAGTGCGCTCTCGAAAGGTCGACTGAGTGATCGGCGAACTCCTCAGCCGTCCGCCGGATGCTTCAAGGACTTCGCCGTTCGAATCCGAATAGCTCAGCCCGGGAGTCCCAAAGCTATGGAAAGCGCCGTCCCAGGCTGCGCTGGTCCACCCCGAGCCACCGTCGAGAGCAGAGCTTTCGAAAGAGTCGGACACGTATGTGATCGCCGTTGCCGATTGAGCAACGAAAAGGGTCGCTAGGCAGACCAGCGAAAATCGAGTTACCGCGTTTTTTGTCCACGTCATCATTTGAGTCAAGTGCTCCAGCCATCGCGCACGACGGCCATTACGCCTCTCCTCTTCCCAGGATCCGCTTTGGACAGAGAGACAATGCACTTCGGCCATTACTGACTCGTTATTCGAATTACCTAGCGATATCGGGAATTTACGAATGCATAAAGGGACGCCCTTGCCAGCCTGGCCGTCCTTCCCCGGTCTCTGGCGTGATAAGCCTTAGAGCGTTCGCCGGCGATAACGGCGACGCTGCTGGCCGGCTGGCTCGCCGCTCCCGCCGCTGCCGGCGCGCGCGAGTTCCTGGAGCACGACCGTACCCCGCGGCGAGCTCCTTCGAGCTTCCGTCTCCAGCGTCACGAAGGTTCGCTTGATCTCGCCCTCGCCTTGCGGGAGCGCCGCAAAGAACTCGGCATTCCCTCGCCCGTCGGCTTCGAAGTCCGACACGCGGACGACACGTCCCGCATCGAATTCGATCCAGAGGGCGTAGCGCTCGTCGCCGCTCAGCTGCGCCAACCCGTTCGCGTGGAGGTAACAGTCGCGGAGCCCCGCATCCCAGAAGACGGAAGCGGAACTTGGTCCATCTTCGCGAGTGGGGAAAAGGTCAACTATGCCGACATCCGGCGCGCGGACAAGGTCCAGAGCCCGTTGCGCTTCGGTCAAATCTTGACTGACCGCGGCGATCTGCTCGCCCGCGGCGACGGCTTCTTCGAGCAGAGCCCTTGAGCGCGCAGATTGAGCACGCGCCGCGCCGAGCTCCGATTCGAGAAGCCCAATCCGAGATTGAAGATCAGCCACCTTTGTGGTGGCCGAGGTGTCGGAGCTGTCCGAGGTTGCAGAGGCGGCGAGTTCGGAGCCGCGCTCTTGGCTTTGCGGAGTAGCCTGCTGTGCCTGCTTAAGCGCTTGCAAGGCCGTTTCCGCAATTCGGCGGTCCGCTTCGCTCTCGCTCAATTGGATGCGGATCTCTGATTCAGAGAGGCGCAGGTCGGCCAGACTTCGGGTGAGTTCAGCGTTGCGGAGTTCCGCCGCGCGGAACGCGGCCTCAATTGACGCGTCGGGATCGGCGGAGCCGCCCGTCCCCTTTAACTGCTCTGAGGCAATGAATGCGCCGCCTAACATTAGTGCCATGCTCGCAGCGAGTCCGAGAAGACCTCCCCCCACCCAGCGGAGCGGAATCACGCGGCCAGCGGGCTCAGTCATATTCCCAGAGGTCGACGCGGATGTCTCGGCTGCATACGAAGTTGAAGAGGGTGTCGAGGCAGCGCTGATTCCGCTTCCCGACAGCCGTTCAGCGCGCTCGATCAGTTCCGTCTCGATTCCTGCGCGCGGTTGTTTCGCTTCGAGCGCAAGAGGAAGCATGCCGAGCAGCTCTGCCGCCTCGTCAAGAGCTGCCTGAAGCGCGGGATCGCCGGCGGCGAGGCGCTGCTCAATCTCAGCTCGTTCGGCGGGATCGAGTTCGTCCGCGACGTAGAGAAACGCGACGTCTTGAAGAGCAAGTTCGGTCATACCGGCATCGCTCCCGCGAGATCTTTTCGCAGCTGTAGGAGACCGCGGCGCACGCGCGTCTTGACGGTGCCGAGTGGAGAGCCGGTTCGCTCCGCAATTTCGATATGGCTGAGTCCTTCGAAATAGCGGAGCACGACGACGTCTCGGGTTTTCGCTTCGAGGCCGGACAGTGCACGGCGAACGAGATGGCGATCTTCGAGGTCGATCGCGGATTGAAGGGGCGTCGGGACGGCATGCATCACGTCCCGGGGATCAAGCTCTTCCGTCGCGGATCGAACGCGCTCCGTTCGCGATCGCTCTGCGCGTAAGCGGTCGAGGCATCGGTTCCGCGCGACCTGAGTCAGGAAAGTCGAGAGCTTCCCCCGTGCGGGATCGAATTGGTCGGGCTTCGACCAAATCTGCCAAAACGTATCCTGCATGACTTCCTCAGCGCGCTGGCGATCCCGAAGCATGCGCAGGCAAAGCGCAAACACGGTTGGGCTGAATTCGCGGTAGAGCTCCCGAAGAGCCTCCGTATCCGATTGCTTCAGGCGGTCTTGTAGCTCAGGATCCACAGGGCGCGTCTCAACTCGGCTGTACCTTCCGCCGCGCGATCTATTTTGGCGGTTCATAGGCATGGTTGCTCGTTGATACGGGCGCGATACGCGTTTGGATTCGGGAATTCCCGGAAAATGTGCGATGGGCGGAGAGAAGAGCCGGACGCGAGGCCATTTTCCCGTGTAGATTGGAGGCGGGGACCATCCCCCCTGAGCGCACGCAACTTCCCGTTATGCATGAGGATTTTGAGAAAATTGTCGATGTTCCGAACATCTTTGTGGGGACTTCTCGTCGCCCTGCTTTTGGGGCCATCCTGGAGCTCCGCAGCCGAAGAAGCCGAACCCGAATCGCTTCGGGAGCTGGTGGAGCGGCTCGAATCTCGGGTGGAGGAGCTGGAAGGCGACGCGGCGCGCGACCGCGCAGAGCTCGACGAAACGAAGGCGCGCCTGGCCCGAGAAGAGCGAAGAGCGCGGTCGAGCCAGCCGGCCTTTGACGACTCTGAGGAAGGGACGCTGATCCAAGCGCTCAAGCTCTTCGATCTCCAGCTCGGACTCGCGACCAGCTACAACTTCAATTTCAACAACCCGAATTTCGATCCACAGATCGGCTTCCCCAACAACAACGGCCGCCGCAACAACGGACCGCTCTTTCCCGCCGTTCAGCACAACACCTTCCAGATTGACCAACTCCATATCGGGATCGACAAGCGCGCCACGGCGGAGTCGCGCTGGGGACTCGACCTCGGCTTCCTTTATGGCGTCTCGGCGGACCCTCGGAACGGCAGCGACACCCCTCGGATCCAGCGCGCCTACGCTTCCTATCTAGTCGACGCGGGCGAAGGCGTCGAGGTTCGCCTCGGGCGATGGGATACGCCCGTCGGTGCCGAGACGATCTACGTCGGCGAAAATTTCAATATCACCCGAGGCTTGGCCTGGTTCTACCAGCCCTTCAACCACGATGGCCTCTTGATCAGCGGTCGCCCCGTCAAGGGATTCAGCTGGAAGCTGGGCGTCGCGAACAACGCCCGCGCTTTCAACTTCGACAATAACAACGGCAAATCCGGCCTCGCGCAGATCGGCTGGCAAAGTGATGAATGGCTCGTCCGTGCGACCTACCTCGTAGAAGAAGGCCCCCTCGTCGGCCATTTCGCAGCGTTAGGCAGCGACTCCGAGCGCGACCTGAGCCATATGCTGGACTTCACAGCCTTCTGGGATCCCGACGATTCCTTCTCTTTCTGGGTCAACGGCACATGGGGCCATACCGATTTCCAGGACCGCGGCGACACAGAGACCTTCCTGCTGTCGCTGGCCGCACGAAAGCAGCTCACTTCGCGGGTCGGCGCTGCTCTCCGCACAGAAGGCGCGCTCTTTCTCTCGGACGGGAACCAGATCGATACCGAAGGGCTCGTCTGGCTCACCGGCACAATCGACTATGCGCTTAGCCCCGAGATCAGCCTCCGCGCAGAGGTCGTCTATCAGCGCGCCTTCGCAGACTCCCCCTCCGCGATTCTATTTATCAATGGCGCAGGGACGCGGTTCACGAAACAAACCCAGGTCGTGTCTCTCCTTCAGCTGCTCTTTCTTTTCTGAGATTTTTTCGGCCAAAGAAAAACGCGGGCAGGACTTTTCAGTCCGGCCCGCGTTCTATTCATGCTTATGCTGAGCAAGAAGCGCTCGGCTTTGGCAGTCGGTCGCCTAACGTCGTCGAGCGCCGCTCAAAGCAGCGAGACCGAGCCCGAGCAGGAGTGCCGTGCCCGGTTCCGGGATAACGGCCGCGCGTACGAGCCAATCATCCGTGGAACTCGGGGGCAGAAGCCAGCCGCGTGCAACCAGACTCGAGTTATCACCCGGGAGCCGATGGCCATCAGCGAGGAGCTGGAACGCGTAGCCTGATCCGTTGATCTCGGCGACGAGCGCCGTGTCGTTCGCCGAGGGGTCGGTCAGCACGCCGCTGCCACCTGTGGCAACGAAACCGCCGCCGGAGGCCGTGACTCCGGTGAGGACGTAGTTGACCGTCCAAGTCGGGCCCACGCCGCCATTCCCGCTCGCGGTGTTGGCGTTCAGCGTGCCTGAGATCGTGGCCGTCGAGCCGCCGTCCCAGTCGAGAATGATATTCGCGCTGCCGATCTCGACACTGAAGACTTCGCCGGCAGAATCGACGCGGAGGCCGTAATCGGGGCCCAAAGCGCCGTAGCCATGATCCAAAAGTTGGTAAGTGATTGCGGAGGCGGACGTCGAACAAACGAGTGCCGCCAAGATCGCGACAAGCGATACTCGGAACAAATACATCGTGGGCTCCTTCCCAGAGAGCTAAAAGACACGATCACCCTATTCTGAGTGGGGAAATTAGTCCAGGATTTTTCACCCTCGCATGTGAACATTCGCTCCGCCGAGCGAACTATCAAACCGAGAGAGGACATTATTCTTTTAAAAACATGCATTTAGCGGATCCAAAGAGCGCCCGACCTCGACCGCTAAGCCGACCTATCTGAGCGGTCGACGGCGAATTCTCGCGGGCGGCAACGTGCGAAGCCGCCTCGTGAAATGCGAGAATCACCGCCATGACGACAGAACTTCGATTCGATGAGCGGGTGGCGATTGTAACGGGCGCGGGCGGCGGACTCGGCCGGGAGCATGCCCTCCTCCTAGCAGCGCGCGGCGCGAAAGTGCTCGTGAACGACTACGGCGGAGACACCGTCGGCCGGGGCCGCTCCGAAGGCCCTGCCCAGGCGGTCGCACAAGAGATCCTGGCGGCCGGCGGCGTCGCCGCAGCCAACGCTGAGTCTGTTGCCGAATCCGAGGGCGGCGCCGCGATCGTCGCACAAGCCCTCGATCTCTGGGGGCGGGTCGACATCGTGATCCACAACGCCGGAATCGGTGGCGGCATGGGCCCCTTCGAAGACATCCGCGACGATCGCATCGACGCGGTCCTCAAGACCCATCTCTACGGCGCCTTCCACGTCCTGCGCCCCGCGTGGCGCGCCATGAAGGCGCAAGGATATGGACGCATCGTCAACACCAGCTCGGCCACCGCGCTCGGCGTGGACGGCAGCTTCGACTACCCCGCCGCTAAAGCCGGGCTGATTGGGCTCTCGCGTTCTCTCGCGCGCGAAGGCACGGAGTTCGGAATCAAGGTCAACGCAATCATGCCCCTCGCCTACACCCGCATGGCTGCGGGCGTGCCTAACGAAGAAATCCGCAGCTGGATGGAGAAGATGTTCCCGCCGCATAAGGTCGCGCCGCTGGTCGGCTGGCTCGTCCACGAAGACTGTCCCGTCTCAGGAGACATATTCACGGTCGGTGGCGGACGTGCGGCGCGGGTCACCACAAGCGTGTACCCCGGCTTTCGCGCAGAGGAGCCGTCGGTCGAAGATTTCCGCGACGGCTGGGATGAAGTGATGGCGGGCGGTGATCCCTTGATCGCGATCGACGGATCAACGGACGCCGCGCTCATGGACCCGGGCTACTCCTCGCTCGGCAGCGACTCCATGAAGGCAGGCTCATAGTACTGGCCTAACGCTCGATTTTAGCAAAAGGCCTCGACTGCAAAAGGACCACCGAGTACTTCCGCGAAGTCTCAGCCCTTCGAGGTGCGGAGAAGCGGCCTCTTTGAGAATCGATCGGGCATGGTAAAGAGGCAGCCGCCAAGACAGGCGAGCATCACGAAGGTCGCGTACTGAGCGAGGCCCAATGCGATGCAGGCTGTCTCTGATACCCCATAGAGTCCCAAGAGGAGGATATAGCCCGTCTCGCGAATCCCGATTCCCCCAACTGTGATCGGCAGCATCGCAGCAAGCGCAACAAGCGGCACAGCCTCAAAGTACCCCATGATGGGAACAGAAAGATTCATGCCTCGTCCAAGAAGGACCACGGAAAGAATCCACATCAGAATAGCGAAACCAGAAATCGCGACGAGTTGAATGCCCCCGACAGGATCCTGCGCAATCTCCCTGAGCATCGGAAGTGATGACCGCAAACGTTCAAACCGCGGCCCCCGAGACCATCTCTCGCTCAAGGAGAAGAACAGGATGATCAGCGCGATCCCGACGACGGCCCCCCCGATCATCGCCACGAACCCGAGGAACCCCGTTTCGATCCGCGACGAAGACTGAAGGCTGCCGAGGCCCACGCAGAGGAACAAGACGACCAGTACGCCGATGCCCATCAGGCGATCGAGCACAACGACGGCACTTGCGACACCTAGCGGGACCCCGGCTTCACGGTACCGAGCGATTCGGTAGACGTCGCCCGTCCCCACAAGACTGATCGTGTTAAGCGTCCCCGCCCGCAAGCAGTCGGCCGCCAGCTTTGGAAACGAAAAATGGAAGCCGACGATCGAAAGCAGCTTGCGAGTTCGCAGGGCGACCAAAAGCTGGGAAGCAAGCATCGCAAGGCAAGCCGCTCCAAAGTCGAGCAATCGCAACTCACCTAGACTGCTCAGCGTCGCCAACAGCAGGTCTTGGGACCGAAACAGGTACGCAAGAAAAACACAAAGCCCCACCAGCTGAAAGGCGGTTCGCCATCCAGACCGCTTTCGACTCTCGTTCTCCATCACATCAGCCATTCGGGTGAGCTTCCTGTTGTTCTCAGCGGAGCCACCGACTCGGGTTCGATGATCCCTCGAAGAGCCCTCACTCAACCTTTTACTCGGCTTCTCTACATCGGCGCACTTCGCCTAGAACTGTGCTCTTCGTGAGCGTTCTTCCAAGCAATCCGCCAGGCCACGCGCCGTCGATGGGATCGGCTCCAACAGCCTTCAGCCAATACGTAGGTTTAAACCACCGAGAATCGCCACCCAACCAAGAGGTACATCGCCCCCTCCTCCGTCGCGGTTGGCCTGGGCCCGTATCTCGCCCCGACGCCCCGCGCCCCGTGCCATGCTCGTCGCCCGCTAGAATTTCGCCCAGACATGAGGGAGAAGTGAATCGATGAGCGAAGCGAAAGCTGCGAGCCAAGCCGCAGGGAACGAAGCCCCTTTACCGCTGCATGACCTCCAGGTCGTCGACCGATCCCATGGTCTGGCGGGTGCCTATGCGGGAAAGCTCCTCGTCGATGCTGGAGCAACCGTCTGGAAGATCGAGCCGCCGGAAGGCGATCCACGACGAGGCTGGTCCGCTTCTGGGAAGAGCAGAGACGAAGCCGGCGACGGTGTGCTCTTCCGCTACCTCCACGCTTCGAAGCGCTCGGTTGTCGCCGATCCATCCACCGACGCGGGGCGTCGAACGATTCTCGGGCTCTATGCTCGCTGCGGGCTCGTCTTCGATGACGTATCACGCGGACGCGGCGACAGCGATCTCGGATTCGACGCTCTGCGCGCGCTTCAGCCCCACGCGAGCTGGATCTCGATTAGCCCTTTCGGATCGAACGGCCCTTGGCGGGATTGGCCGGCCAACGAATTCACGCTCCAGGCTTGGTGTGGTTCCACGGCGAGCCACGGCCGGCCGGGACGTGAGCCTCTCGCAGCCGGGGGCGAACTCGGCGAATATACCGGCGGACTCTACGCCGCGATCGCCGCCCTGTCGGCACGTGAGCAGTCCGCTCAGACCGGACGCGGCCGCTTCGTCGACTTATCCCTCCTCGAAGCGATGGCCCCGACATTCACGAACATGGCCCACGTCTGGGGGAGCTTCTCGGATACCTGGGAGGTCCCGCCCTCCGAAGAGATCCCCGGGATCGAGCCGACCCGCGATGGATATATCGGCTTCTGCGTCTTCACCGGTCAGCAATGGCAGGATTTCTGCGTTCTGATCGATCGACCCGATCTCCGAGAACGGTCGGAGCTCCAGACGATGATGGGCCGACTCATGTGCGCGGACGAGATCCGGAATGCGGTTCGGAGCTACACGCGACTGCATTCCACAGCGGACCTGCTCGAACGCGCCGAGCTCCTACGCATCCCCGTCGCGCCGATCGGCCATGGCGCGATGCTCCCAACGCTCGACCATCTCCGCGAGCGCGAGACCTTCGTGCGCAATCCCCGTGGCGAGTTCCTCCAACCCCGCGTGCCCTATCAGCCGGATGCCTGGCGACCGCGCCCCTTAGAGCCCTCGCCGCGCCTCGGCGCGCATAATTCCCACGCGGCCGAAGCATGGGAAGAGCCCGACCGGCGCGACGCAGCGGCGGGCACCACGAAGGCGGGCTCGGACAGCGCCGGCTCGAAGAACGAACAGGCCGCAGCACATAACACTCCGAGCGACCTCCCCCTCGCAGGCCTCCGCATCCTCGACTGCACGGCCTTTTGGGCCGGGCCCTGGGGCGGCCACGTGCTCTCGCTGCTCGGGGCGGAGGTGATCCACGTCGAGGCGGTGCAGCGGCCAGACGGTATGCGACTCGGCTCGGTAAAAACCCCGGCCGACGATCAGTGGTGGGAGTTCGGGCCGACCTTTGCCGCCTCGAATCTCGGCAAGCGATCGATCACACTTGACCTGACCCGTGAAGAAGGAGTCGAACTGCTACTCCGCCTGGCCGGGCATTGCGACGCGATGATCGAGAACTTTTCGGCGCGCGTGATGGATCAGTTCGGCATCGACTGGGAGCGACTCTCCGCGGCGAATCCCGAGCTCGTCTTCGTGCGCATGCCAGCCTTTGGACTCGACGGGCCGTGGCGGGATCGCGTGGGCTTCGCGCAAACGATGGAGCAGCTTTCAGGCATGGCTTGGCTGACGGGCTATGGCGATGGGGCCGAGCAGGAACAATTGCCGATGAACGCGCGAGGGCCCACCGATCCGCAAGCGGGGCTGCACGCGGTCTTCTGTACTCTGCTCGGCCTAGCCCATCGTCGACAGACCGGGCGCGGCACCCAGATCGAGCTGCCCTTCGTGGAGACCGCCCTCAATCTCGTTGCCGAACCCATCGCCGAATACGATGTGTCAGGAACGTTGCTCTCCCGCACGGGAAACCGATCCCTCGCCCGCGCTCCGCAAGGCGTCTACCCCAGCGCGCCCGCCGTCGGGAATGAAGGCGAAAGTGATGCGCCCTGGCTCGCTCTATCGGTCGAAGACGATGTGCAGTGGAGCGCGCTCGTCGACGTGCTTGGCGGCGCCGACTGGGCACTCGCCCTCGATGATTATGAAAAAAGAAACGCCGAGCACGACCGAATCGACGAGTGGATCGCCTCCTGGAGCGCGCAGCGATCCGCCATGGACGCGACGCGCACCCTTGCCCAGAGAGGTATCCCTGCCGCGCCGGTGACACCCTGGCGCCGCGCTGCCCAGCTCGAACAGCTGAAGTCCCGAGGCCATTTCGAAACGCTCGAACATCCCGTCGCCGGCCGGCATGCGTACTACGGGTTACCTATGCGCTTCGACCGCGAGACGGCCCACAGAATTCCGGGCCCCGCGCCAACCCTAGGACAGCATAACAATGAGATCCTCGGCAGCCTCCTCGGACTAACAAAGGAAGAGCTCGATCACCTTAGGTCCGAACGAATCATCGGCGACCGCCCCACCTGGGCAGAGGAGTAACGCCCTACACCTTCGAACTCACCCTACTTCACGGTCAGCCCTTACAAAAAAGAACTCAGCCGCCCCAAAGAGCAGCCAATCGAGCCTGAGCCCGCCAGGTGACGTTTCGACACGAGCTAACTAGAGTCGGGAGCGCGATTGTCGCCCGATAGCACTCAGGGCAAGGAGGTCGCTTGAACGAACCAGAACGGCTCCCGACCCGCGCCTTGATCGGATACGGGCTCGCCGCCGCCCCAGTCATGTACGCGTATATGCTGATCCTCATCATGTACATGAAGTACGCCGTCGACGATCTCGGCGCGAGCCCGGCGGCGATCGGCTCGATCTTCTTTTTGGCCAAGATGTGGGATGCGGTTTCCGACCCGATGGTCGGTAACCTGAGTGACCGAACGATGTCGAGCCGTGGCCGAAGGCGGCCTTGGATTCTGGCGGGCGCGCCGCTAATCGCCCTCTTTGGCGTGATGGCGTGGTCACCCCCGGCGACCTTCGAAGGCGGAGCACTGATCGCCTGGATCACCGTCGCCATCCTCGGCTTCTATACCGCCCATACGATTTTCGAAGTTCCGCACATGTCGCTCGGCGCAGAGCTCTCCCTCGATGCCCAGGAGCGGAACCGCATCTTTGGTGCGCGACAGCTCATGAAGACCCTGGGAATGCTCGTCGCAGGGATCCTCGGGACCTGGATTGTGAGCCAAGGCGTCGCGCCGACAACAACCATGGCGTGGGTCGTCGGCGGCGCCACGCTCTTAATGGTCTTTGCCGGGACTTCGCTGCTCCCCCCTGAACGCGAAGAATTCCGCGGACGCGGCGGGCAAAATCCGATCAAGGCCATTCGCGACGTCATCGGGAACCGACACGCTCGGCTCTTCCTCCTTGTCATCTTCATCGACGCGATCGGCGCGGGCGGAATCGGTGTCCTCATTCCCTTCGTCATGGAATACGTCGTGGGCGACCCCGAGCTCACGATCGGCGGACGCGAACTCGCCCCCTCTGACCTCGTCCCCTTCCTTCTTGGCATCGCATTCATTACCGCCCTCATTTCAATTCCGATCTGGCTGCGTCTCGCGCGCCATTTTGAGAAGCGACGACTCGTGCTCATCTCGATCGTGATGGCGATGGTCGGATACGGCTCTGCCATCTTCGTCGGCCCGGGCGACTGGGAGATCATCGCAGTCGCCTCGCTGTTCTCCGGAGCAGCAAACGCCTGCGCCAACACCCTCGGCTACACCCTTAAAAGCGAAATCATCGACAGCGACGAACTCGAGACCGGCGAGCGCAAAGAAGGCGCCTACTTCGCGGGTTGGAGCTTTATGAACAAGCTTGGAGGTGCCATCATGGTCGGCAGCGTCGGGCTCGCCCTCCAAGCTTCGGGCTTCATCCCGAACGATCCCGACCAGAGCGATTTCGTTAAGACGACGATGATCGCGTTGATGGGAGGCGTGCCGCTGGTCTGCTACGGAATCGGTGCTCTCGCCTTCAGCCGCTACCAGCTCAGCGAGAAGGAACATCGCAAAATCCGCGCGGCGCTCGATGCCCGCGCGACTGAATAGAAGCCCACGGAGTCAACTCTCTAGGGCGACCACCCACTTCAGGAAACAGATCAACATGACCGAGCCTTCCCCCTCCTTTTTCGACCTTGCGACGCGCCAACGCGCGACTCGAGAGCTTCTCCCCGACCCCGTCCCGGATGAACTGATCGAACGCATCATCGAAACCGCCACACATGCGCCGAGTGCGATGAACGGACAGCCCTGGCATTTCGTCGTCGTGCAGGAGGAGAGCGTTCGCCAGCAGATCGCCGACGGCGCACGGGCCGCCTGGGTCGGGTTCGCAAGGGACCTCTCAAATGACCAGGAGGCGCCGGGCTTCAAATCGGTCGATCGTTGGGCGATGACCGGTCTTGCCGTAGCCCCCGTGATCATCGTGTTATGCGGAGATACGAACAGGCTTCCCTTCGAGCAAATGGGTTCGTCGATCTTTCCAGCCGCCCAAAACGTGCTCCTTGCAGCCAACGCCCTCGGCCTCGGCTCACTCATGAGTAATCTTCCGCTCTTCGCTCCCGAGGGTGCGCTCGCGAAGACACTCGAACTGCCCGAGCACATCGTCCCCCTCGCGACGCTCCCGATCGGCTATCCCGCGCGCAAGATGGGCCTTCCTCGCCGACGCCCCGTAACCGAAGTGACGAGTCGGGATCGCTACGGGAGAAGCTGGGCATGACCGCAGCGAAGGTGACGCGCTCAAGCCGAAGCCGAGAGGAACTCCGGGAACAAATCGAGCGATGGATCGCCACGAAGCTCCCCGCCGACGCCGCCCCAGAAGTCGGCGAAGTGACAAGCCCCTCCGCAACAGGGATGACGAACGAGACCTTGATCTTTGATGTGCGCTGGCAGGAACGCGGCGTAGCCCAGCAGGGATCCTTCGTGGGACGCATGGCCCCGGCCGGCGTGGATAAGCCGACCTTCCCGACCTACGACCTCGAACTGCAGGCCCAGGTGATCGCTTTGGTCGAGCAGCATTCTGACGTCCCCGTCCCCCACGTGCGCTGGTTCGAGCCGAACCCCGAGCCCCTCGGCGCCCCATTCTTCGTGATGGACCGGGTCGAAGGGCGCGTTCCTGCCGACAATCCGCCCTACGTTGTCACAGGATGGCTCCAAGAGGCGAACGAAGTCGAGCAGCGCCAGCTCATGGAGCATACGGTGCGCTTGCTCGCACGACTGCATGCAATCGATCCGGAGCCCTTGGACGTCGACTTTCTCCAATTCGACGAGCCGGGCGAATCCGCGATGCGACGCCATTTCAACCATCAGCGCGCGTACTACAAATGGATGTGCGAGGACGGCAAGCCGGGGTTGCGAGTCCCTCTGATCGAAGAGACTTTCGATTGGCTAGAGAGAACCTGGCCTGAGGATCATGGTCCGGACGTAATCAGCTGGGGCGATGCGCGGCTTGCGAATATCCTCTACGCGAACGACGGATTCGAACCCGTAGCGGCCCTCGACTGGGAGATGGCGGGGATCGCGCCCCGAGGCGTCGACTTGGGCTGGATGGCCTTCATGCATCGCTTCTTCGAGGACCTGATCGCGCCTTCGGGTCGCCCCACCCTCCCGCACCTCATGCGATCGGACGAACTCCGCGCAATCTACCGCGACGCCTCGGGCGTCGAGATCGAAGCCATGCCCTGGTACGAGGTCTACGCCGGCCTCCGCCACGCTACGATCATGTCGAGAGTCGTAGCCAGAGCCGTTCATTTCGGTGAGGCCGAATGGCCCGAGAACCCGGACGACATGATCCCGCACGCGGCATTCTTGCGGCGATCCATCTCGCCAGAAAACGCCTAACATCAAGGACCACTCAAGACCAACCAAGATCATCCAGGAGGAGCGGCCCAATGCCGTCACAAGAGTTTCCCGAGCTAGGCGTGTACACCCTGCCAGGAAGAGTGAACGATCCCGAGCGTATTCTCGAGGAGGCGCCTCTGGCCGAAAAACTCGGACTGGGTTCGATCTGGCCGGCCGAACGATACGATTTCAAGAACGTCGAAGTTTTGTGTGGCGCCGCTGCTGCGTGTACGCGCAATATCAAGATCGCCACCGGCCTCATGAACTATCCGACACATCATCCGATCGAGCTCTGCTCCTTCGGCGCCACGATGAGTCACCTGAGCGGCGGGCGCTTCGCCATGGGCTTCGCTCGTGGGTTTGATGGGCTCTACCATATCTATGGCACCCGCCACGCAAACCTGAAGGGGTTGGGTGAGGTCGCCGAGCTTCTGCGGAGCCTCTGGAACGGCGGCACTTTCTCGGGCGAGAACGCGCTTGGGAACTACCCGCTCCTGCGTATGAACGAGGCACCTCGCGAGTCGCCTCCTCTGATTCTCGGCGCGCTCGGCCCCAAGACGCTCACCCTCGCTGGACGTCATTATGATGGCATGCTGCTTCACCCGTTCCTCACCAATCAGGCGGTCGAAGAGTCCGTTGCCCTGGTCCGAGCGGGAGAGAAAGAGGCGGGAAGGCCGCCCGGATCCTGCAAGATTTGGTCAACGCTAGTCGTTGCGGCGGACCAAAGCGAAGAGGAAACCTCGGCGATCGGCCCCGCTCGGCTGCTCACGTATGTCCAAGTGGAATGGCTCGGCAACTTGCTCTGCCAGGTCAACGGGTGGGATGCCTCGCTGCTCGAATCGATTCGTGCACATCCGCTTTTCGCGGACGGCAAGACCGCCGACCAAGACTTCACGCGCTACGAGACCGCGGAAGTCGCGGCGATGTTCCCGGACAACTGGATGACCGACTCCGCGGCCTTGGGAACCGCCGCCCACTGCGCCGACAGGATCAACGACCAGTTCGACGCGGGAGCCGACGGCGTGCTCTTCCACGGGAGCGTGGCTCGCCAGCTCCCAGCTCTGCTGGACGCGTACCGAGCCGTGCGCCGGAACGACCATTTCGCCGAGCGCGATCCTTGGTTTCAAGCGAGTGCCCCGGCAAGCGCCCCGCAGGCCGACTAGGCCATGCGCGCATGACCCAAAGGAGCCCCGCTCCTCGTTCTGATTCCGAGTCCGATCCCGAGCCTGCCGAGACGGACGAGCGACGAAAGACCTTCGACTCCCTCTCCGACGACGGGTTTCGCTGGTTCTTCATCGCCTCGCTCGCCGTCTTCGGCGCAACGAACAGCCTCATCCTGGTGCGAGGCTACCTGGTCTTCGAGATGACCGGCTCCTACGCGGCATTAGGCGGACTTGGCCTGGCCGGCGTCGTCCCTGGCATCCTCGCCACGCTCTACGGCGGAGTCATCGCGGATCGCTGGCCGAAATTTCGCGTGGTTCAGATCGGGCAGAGTCTGATGGCAGCGTTCGCCTTTGGCGTGGGCATCCTTCTCTACCTGGACCGGCTCGAATTCTGGCATTTGCTCGTCTCGACCTTCGCCCAGGGCGGGATCTTCGGGCTCCTCGCCCCCTCATGGCAGTCCATCATTCCTGAGATCGTCGGTCCAAAGCGGCTGATGAATGCAGCGGCCCTTAACATGGGCGGAATGAATGTCGTTCGCCTTGTGATGCCCGCCGCATGTGGTTTCGCGTTGGGCGTGACCGAAACCGAGTACGTCTACGGTGCGATCAGCGCGATGTTCGTCGTCGCCACGCTCGCGCTTTCGCGCGCCGCGCGACTCACCGAGCCGAACCGTCGAGCCACGGCGACCCCCGACGATGCCAGCGCACCTGACCCAAAGCGCCCCATCGCCTCGCTGATCGAGGGCTGGCGATATGTGGCCCGTCATCCCGCAGTCTGGATGCTCGTCCTCAGCAACTTCGTCTTCACCTTTCTGTCGATGCCCTTCATGCATCTGCTTCCGGGCTTCGTCAAACAGGTCCTCGGCGGGGGCCCCGAAGTCCTCGGCACGATGATGAGCGTCGTTAGCCTCGGCGCGCTCGCCTGTACTCTGCGGATCGCTTCGATGCATGCGAGAAATCGTGGACGGACTGTCCTGTTCGGAAATGCAGCGCTCGGAATCGTGATCATCGCCTTCGCCCTCACCGATTCAGTCTGGCTCAGCTTTCCGCTTCTGATGTTGATCGGTGCCGGTCAATCGCTCCGCAACTCGCTTTCGAACGTGCTCTCACAAACCTATGTCGACGACGCCTTTCGCGGTCGGGTGATGAGCCTGGTCGCCATGCAAATGAACGCGGCGCAGCTCGGCACCTTCGCGATCGGTCTGGCTTCGGAGGCCTTCGGCGCCCGTATGGCGTTCGCGGGGATGGGCGCGGGGCTCCTCCTCATGAGCGCTGGGTTCACAATCTCATTCACGGCGATGCGCCGCTTGCAGTAGCGACTGAATTTCATCGGCGACGGAGCATTCTCGTCCGATGAAAAGGGAGCGCGCGGGCTCCAGCCATCCCCACCACCTCGGCAGGATTGATTCTCAAGCAAGCAATCCGGTCATTCGATGTACCTCAGGACCGCCCTCGACGGGACACCCTCATCTTAAGCGCGGCTGACTGGAGTTTTGAATGGCGATGGTGGCTGCCCTTGGCGCTGGACTCTTCATCTTGGCGAGCCTGCTTGTCGGTGGGCGACTCCTCATACTCGCCTACAAGACGCGAGGCATCGCCGAACTCCTCCTCGGACTAGGCCTGTTCTGCATGGGTGGCATCGGATATCCGCTGATGGCCATCATCACTCGGGCCGAGGGCCTGTCGGACACTGCGCGCTGCGCGGTCCTGGTCTTGCACATGTGCACGAGCATTCTTGGCATGGGCGCCCTCGCCGGCTTTACGCGTCGGGTCTTCCGTCCGGGGCAAACCTGGGCGGGCGTGTTTCTCGGGTCGATCATTCTGGGATTCGTCGGGCTCGCTCTACTTCAAGTGACCGGCCCCGGACTAATGGCCTTCCTCGAAGACCCCAAATCAGGCCCCTGGTCCGCAAAGGTCTATCTGAGTTTCATCCCAATGACTTGGGCCGGCTTCGAGTCGATCCGCTACTACCGAATGCTCCGCAAGCGGCTTGAACTCGGGCTTGCGGACGCAGTCGTCACAGATCGAATGCGGCTTTGGGGAATTTCTATTCTGGCCGCCGATTCGATCACGGTATTCGGCGTCGCCTTCAACCTCATGGGCTTTTCCATCACAGCCACGTCCCTTGGCTCGATCTTGATTGGGGCACTCGGCCTCGTCACGTCCGGTGCGCTTTGGCTGGCCTTTGTTCCGCCTCAGTTCTATATCGCCCGGGTCCGCGCAGCCGGTCTTCGCCACTTTGAAAAGGCAGCGGCGTGATCCATGGCAGCCTCCCCGATCTTCACACAGGCCTGTAGCCAGCTCGAAGAGACGACGGACCTCAGCACCATCGAGGCTCGGGGCACAGTCCGACTCGCACTCAAGTCCGCTGGGCTGGAGGCTGCTTCCGTCACGCTCGAACAGATGACCGTCGTGCTCACTCGAGTTATGCCCGAGGAGCTCGCGGCGAGGGGAGTCGACGATCCGGCCGCAGTCTCCGCCTCAATCGCCTCGGCACTCGGGCGGTTAGCGACCAACGCCTCCGCCAACATAACGGATACACCCGACGCGATCTTCGAGCGTCTTGGGTCAAGCTCACGCGAGTAGCTGCGGGGCAGATCGCCCCCAAATCGGCCCAGGCGGACCAGGGTCCGAACCGGCCGGATCCTCATGCACCGAATTCGCCGTTTTGTGCGACAATCCGCACGTTGGCTCCACTAATAGGATCACTCCGAGCCGACGGCGTTGGCGCGGTCTCCCCATCGCTCCATCGGACCTACCGTGCGGGGCCGAGCTCCGCGAATCGCTGAGCGACTCCCGTGCTCTGAGCGGAAAGGACAAGAGATCTTGATCTCTGCGCGAGAACGTTTGGACAAAGGCTCGCAGCTCTTGCAGAGACACTTCGCTACCGCCAGGCGATGGATTCTGATTTTAGGCCTCGTCGCCTCACTCATCCCATCCACCACTTCTTCCTGGGCAGCTGAAACGGAATCTGCGGCGGCGGCAGCCCCTCCCCCGACCTCCGCCCCTGTTCGGATCTACCTTGATGCGTCCCAATCCGGCGGTTCGCGGCATGCCGGCTTGTCGATCGAGCGAGGGATCAGAGCCGCGCTCGCCACCGTCGGTGGCACATTAGGCGGACGCGAAGTCGAACTCATTGTCAGAGACCACCGCGCGAGCACACCCCGGAGCCGAAAACATCTCCGCGAATTCGCCGAGGACCCCAATGCGCTCGCGATCATCGCCGGCATGCATTCGCCTCCACTGCTTGCGCTGAAGAGCTTTATTAACACGAGCGGCCTCCCCGTTCTCGTCCCTTGGGCCGCCGCCACTCCGATCACTCGCGGCGAGGAACCGCAGAACTGGATATTCCGCCTCTCCGTAGACGATGCGAAAGCCGGATTCGCGATTACGCATTTCTCAGTCGAACAAGAGGGCTTTAGACGGCCTTACCTTCTCCTCGAAGATACGGGCTGGGGTGACTCGAACCTGGTCACAATGACCCAGTCGATCAAGAACAGCCGCGCAAGCCTCGCCGGCGTGGGCCGCTTCGGCTGGGGCATGGGCGAAACCACTGCAGCGGAGTTAGTCGAAGACGCTCAGCAAGCAGATGCCGACGTCCTCTTCCTCGTTGCCAACACGGAGGAAGGAGCCGCATTCGCAAGGGTCGTTGCCGAGCTGGATTCCGAAAAGCGTCTGCCCATTCGAAGCCATTGGGGGATCGCAGGG
This sequence comes from Myxococcota bacterium, assembly GCA_045106235.1. Taxonomy (GTDB): domain Bacteria; phylum Myxococcota_A; class UBA9160; order UBA9160; family UBA4427; genus UBA4427. Next base: position 356,096 of record JBGCEJ010000003.1, on the reverse strand, counting down.
GGTGATTTCGTTGGGCGCATTGGCAAAGAGGCGCTCGAGAAACTCGACCTGAGCTTGATCCAAACACAGGTCTCTCTTCTTTCCGCACGGACGCCACTCCTCGAACGCGCGCTTGAAATTGCCGCCCGTCAGACCCCTAGCTTGGCGAACGCCCCTCGCGAGATGCGAGCGGCGCCGGGCTTCATCCATGCTTTCGACCTTACGCTACTCCTTCACCAAGCCGCCCGCGGCTTGCCCTGGAGTCCGGACAGCGACGCCAATCGACGCTGGCTGCGCGAAGCGCTGGAAAATATTGAGGGCCCGGTCGAAGGCCTTGTGAAGACCTATCGATCTCCCTTCACTTCCCCTGCAACCGGCGGAGCCGACGCCCACGAAGCGCTTGGGCTTTCCGACTTGACAATGGGAAGGTTTAATGCGGACGGCCTCATCGAACTTGACCCCGACCGCGTCCCGGCGGCTGACTAATGCGCCTCTCACTCGTCGGGGTTGTCCTCGCAGGCACACTCGCAGTCACAGCCGTGCTGTCGGGGATTTCTTCCTGGCAAGCCCGGCAAACACTTCGAGAATACGCCGCACAGGAACAGGATGAGCAAGCTAAGCATCGACTTCACGAACTAGAAAGGTCCGCTGAACTTTGGATGCGGCGGCATTCGACTTTCGTGGGCGACCTCGGTCGCCATTCTGTCCTGATCCAAGGGGTCATGCAGCCAGACGACCGTCTGAGAGAGCTTCGGCGCTATCTCGATCACGTCACCTGGGAAGGTCAACCCGTCCAGCTATCCGCCTACGACTTTGAAGCGAATCCGCTCTATCGCCGTTTCGAGGAGCCGCTCGTCTCCATCGCCGACATCAAGGACATAGGCGAGATCCTGGAAAACAGACTCCAATCCTTGATCACGGCTCAAAAATACGGCGACACCGTCTGGATCTCAGTCGCCGCTCCGATCGGACGCAGCAATCTGCCAGAGGGAATCATCGTCGCCACCCTGCCCCTCGAAAGCCTGCGCAGTGTGCTCTACATAGACGATCTCGATGGATTTGAAATTTGGATGGGAGACGAGCTCGTCGAAAGAGCTGGGCAAGTCCCTGTCGTTCAGTCCATCAAAATCGAGCAGAGCGGCCTCACCCTTCGTTTCGGCGCCAACCTGCAGCACCTCAGCCAGTCTATTAACGACCTTCAAGATTCAGTCCTCAGGAACATCGTGCTCAGCGGCCTCGCCCTCGTTCTCCTCCTCCCCTTGGTCATGCGAAAGCTCGTCGCTCGGCCCATTGGACTGCTCCTCGAAGATGTCGAGGGGATCGAGCCTTCGAAACCAAATCAGAGAGTCCGCCAATCGAGTTCGCTCGCCGAAGTTCGCTCCCTATCCCTGGGATTTAACGCCCTGCTCGAACGCCTCGGCAATTCTCTCTCCGAACTCGTTGCCACAAACAACTCGCTTGAGGAACGCGTCGCTAAGCGGACGCAGCAACTCAAGGCCAAGAACGAGAAGCTCGGCGAATTCGCGTATGTCGCCTCCCACGATCTCCAAGAACCACTTCGCAGTATCGTGGCTTTCGCCGATCTCCTGGAAACAAAACATGCCGACCAGCTTTCGAGCGAGGCTAAAGAATGTCTGCGGTTCATGACGGACGCGGCGAAGCGGATGCAAACGCTTATACGTGACCTCCTGGAATATTCCCGAGTGGGTACCGAAGCCGCGCATCCAGTCCCCATCGCGCTCGACGGCCTCATCAAGGCGACTCTCTCCGATATCGAAGGTGTCACACACGAGGCCTGCGCAGTCATTACAGTGGACCCGCTGCCGACCGTCCTCGGTCAGGAGTACGCACTTCAACAGCTCTTTCAGAACTTGATCCTGAACGGAATCAAGTTCAGGCGCGAAGTCCCCCCACAGATCCACATAGGCCAACGGCCTAGCGAAGAGCCGCAGAGCGAGAGCATCATCTTCGTTCGCGACAATGGGATCGGGATCGACCCCCGCTTTGACAAGAAGATCTTCGACATGTTTGGCCGCATCCACAGTCGAGACGAATTCGAAGGAACCGGAATCGGCTTGGCTATTTGTAAACGCGTTGCCGAGGAGCACGACGGCGAAATCTGGTTCGAGCCGGGTGGAGACCACGGCACTGTCTTTTGCGTGCGACTCCCCTTAGCCCCGGATTCGCGTAGCAGCTCCGGTGAAGCCGCTCGCAGCTAACACACCGCAAGTACCGCTGACCTCGGGTTGTGTAGACTGCCGCGACTATGACTAAACACCGACTCAGCGAAACGCCCCTCCATCTTGGCCTCGGCGCGACGGCGCTCGTCCAACCCCCCTTCGACGGAATCGAATGGTACGAGGCCTATGGAAAACGCAATGAGAAAGACGGTGTCGAAGGCCGCCTCGTCTCGATGCACACATTTAGCAAGCCGTGGGACACCTGGGAGATGCATCCCCAGGGCCACGAAGTCGTGCTCTGCGTCTCCGGAGAGATCACACTCGTCCAGGAAATAGAGGGGAAAGAGTCTCGGGTCACGCTGCAAGCAGGCGAATGCGCGATCAATGATCCCGGCGTCTGGCACACGGCGGATATCAAAGGCTCCGCAACCGCGGTATTCATCACCGCGGGTACAGGAACCGAGATCCGCGACCGTTCCTAGCCGACCGTCCTTTCCGATCGCCCCTTTTCGATCACCCTAGTGACTCGCCCTTAGCGCGAGTGCCGCTCGCGAAGCCGATTGGCCGCCTCGACCTCATTCGTGAGCTTCGTGTAGACCTCGTCCGTGCTGACCACCGCGGCAGAGCCCGGTGCGAATCCACAATCGGGATTGAGCGTGATCCGCTCGGGGGCGAGATAGCGAAGCGCCATCTCCACACGGTCCACGATCTCGTCCGCCGAATCAATTTCGCCAGGATTGCAGTTCACGCAACCAAGACCAATCTCGAAGTCATCGCGCAGCTTTTCGAAGACGGCCATCTCCCCCGCACCCGGGGTCGTGAACTCCATCGTGAGGTGGTTCACGGCGAGACGATTCAGCTGAGAGAGAATCGGGTCGTAACCGCCCGCATGCACGATTTCCCCTCGCCCTCTCGCGCCCGCCCGGCGGCAGAGATGAACCGCGGTCCGCACGCCATCGATCCCATGCACAACCTGGTTCGTCATCTCGACCGCGAAATCCGCCGCGCGGTCCGCATCGTCGTAGTTCGAACGAACCTCAGGGTCCACAAAGAGGCAGAGATGCGGATCGTCGACCTGAATGATCGACACGCCTTCTTCCTTCAAAAGCTCGACCTCGCGGTGCAGAATCGGCACACAGGCTTCGACGAAGGCTTCCCGAGTCGGATATGCCGAAGAAGACTTCTTGGGATCCCACATGCGCTCGCCTAACAGCGCAGGTGCGGGAATCGTCGCCTTCACCTGCTTATCAGTGAGGCCTTTCAGCAGGCGGATTTCTTTCGCAATGAAGCCGGGATTCTTTGGCGCCAACTTGTCCGTCACGATCGTCCAGGGGCGTCCGTCCGTGGGATCAACACTCAGCTCAAAGCCGTGGGCGAGTTCAGCGATCACACCGATATAGGACTTACGCCACCATTCGCCGTCCGTGACGACATCGAGTCCAGCCGTTTCCTGCATGGCGACAACGGAACGAACCGCCGCTTCCATGAGGCGGTCGTATTCTTCGGGCGAATGTTCGGAGTCGTCCGCGATCAAATCGCGAACCCAGGCGGGCCTGGGCATCGAACCAACAACGGAAGCGGGAAAAAGTTCTGCCATGATTTAGCTCCAATTCTTTTGGGCGTATTCGAAGTCCTGTTGGGTATCGACTTCGATGTATTCACCCGGTGTATCAACGTGTGCAATCCGTTCGCCGGCCTCGACCATGTCCTGGAGGAGGTGAAGCAAGTAGGCCTTTTCAAAGACCTCGGCCTCGCGAAAGGGGCGGCCTGCATATTCATCGCGGCAGCGGTGGTAATGCGCAAGAAGTCGCGCCGCCCCCGCTTCCGAGAACTTCGCAACGCCGATGAATTCGCCGTACGCGTCCTCGTCTTCGATCTCGCGATGGAATCGGGTAATCACGCCGTCCTTGGCCGTCACCTTCTCCGCATCACTCGTCGGATGCTCAGTCCGCCCGTCGTATCGAGCCACCCAGCCCGTATCGACCCCAGCCGTCATATCTTCTTCACTCTTCATTAGCGACTCGACCACGGCGGGCCGGTAGAGAATGTCCGAGTAGGAACAAATGAAGGGCTCGTTCATCAGGTCTTCGGCGTAGAAAAGCGAGGCCATGATGTTGTTGTTTTGCCATTCCGAGTTGTGTCGAAACTCGAACTCGGGGTAGTCGCGCTGGACGCAGTCGATGCGGTACCCGCCGATGAAACAGATTTCATCAACGCCGCCCTTGCGAAGAGCCTCGAGCGTCCAGTCGAGGATTCGCCGTCCACCAATCTCGGCGAAGCATTTCGGGGTATCCGCCGTCGTCGGCATGAGGCGGCTCCCCCGCCCCGCTCCAATGATAATCGCTCGCACTCTTTCCTCACGCTTCGGTTTGATGGGGCTGGTCTCGAAATCCTATTGATCTCGAATCAGCCTCGATCGTTTCAGTCTCGCGCCATTGCATTCCACAGCAACGCGGAGGTGCAGGCAGCGGCGAGTGACCACCCTGCCCAGATGTAGATCGCAGTCTGCCAACCGCCGATCGGGTCCTGATCAAGAACGCTGCCCGTGATGATATCGCCGGAGGCAGCGCCCATATATCCCATGAAGTTCACGAAGCCCGCCGCAGCCGCGGCCGTGCCTCGCTTTGCAAGATCTGAAGGCGCCGTGCCAACCAGCAAAACTTGTGGGCCGTAAATGCAGAAACCGATGATGCCGAGAAGCACAATGGTGGCCGGCACGCTCGTTCGCGCGACCTCGGCATAGGCCAGGGTCGAAACAGAAAGCCCGAGCAGCAGGATCACGATCATAGGCGCGCGGCGGCTCCCGAAGAACCGGTCGCTTGCCCACCCGGCAAAGTAGGAACCGAAGATCGCACCCACCGGGAGAACCGCGTACTTGATCGCGGTTCGGCCTATGCCTCCGTCCTGCACTTCGATGAGATGCGCCATCCCCCAATCAATAAATCCGTAACGCGACGCGTTCAGCAATCCGAGCGACAAACCCATCAGCCAAAGCGCTCGATTCGACAGCGTCCCCGCCAAATTCTCCCGCCAGGAATGGCGCGGTTCGCCTTCCGGCGAGGCTGTTGCCGTGGCCGCGGCCTGACCGACGGATTCGGAAGCCCCGCTCGGGTCCACTTCAGGAGGACTGTCCTCGAGCGTGACTAACATCCAGACGGCCGAAACAGCAAGCACGACCGCCGGGATGTACATCGCCGCGCGCCACCCGAGATATTCAGCCGAGGTTCCTGCAAGAAGAAAGGAGAGCCCGAGCGTCACCTGATAGCCCGTCCCCACGATGCCCATCGCGCGGCCTCTATGCCGAACCGGAATCCAGTTTGCGAGGACGCGGACACTCGGCGTCCAGCCGAGAGATTGCGCGTATCCGTTCGAAGCCCAAACGAATAGAAGGAAGTAGGCCGCAGTCGAGAAGCCGAACACGACGTTCAGGAGCGCTGACCCCAACATGCCGACGGCGAGGAGCTTGCGTGGCTTGTAGCGTTCTGCGAGCTGCCCATTCAAAAGCTGCCCGAGGCCGTAGGCCATTTTGAGCGACGCCAGGATCAGGCCGACATAGGCGGCGTCGAGTCCGAGCCCACCGTCCTCGAGCGGAGCCTTGAGCCCTGGAACCGCAGCCGCGATGTTCGTGCGACAAAAATAGAAGGCACCGTAGGTCCACCAGATGGTCCAGATGACGCCATTCTCTCGCGCGCCCAGGGGGCTCTCGTCTACGGCGCTCTCGGATGCCCCCTTCGGTTCGCGCAAGACGCTTTGTCCTTTCGAAAGAGTGAACGCCGGCAGCCGGCCAAGAAGTCGCGCGCCGCAAAGCCCCCAGTCGTCTAGGAGGATGCCAGCACCTGCAGAATCGCCCATGATAATGGGATTCTCCAGGCCCGGCATATTTAATTCTCATTCGTTTTCGGCTCTTTACGCCCTCCAGGAGCGCTCTGACCAGGCTGAAGGCGGGATCGACCGCTGTGTGAACCCCCTCACTGTTGACTTCGCCATTCCCGCCAAAGCTAGGAACCGACTCCCAGATGAGGGAGAGGAGGTTCTTATGAAAATGTGTCAACCACTTGGCTTCGGTATGAACCCCGGGCCGCGCTTGAGATCACCCGCTTGGGTCCTGGCTGGAATGGCTGCGTTCATCGCAGTCACTCAACCCGCCGCGGCTCAATTTCAGATCACCCCCAGCGTGTCCGCTCTCGCGTCCGCCGATTCCTTCTCACCGGTCCAGTCGGTGCAGCCCGAATCAGCCTCGGCCCTGGCCCTCGGCAGTATTCGCCTGCGAGGGTCAAGTCGAGGCATTGCAAACGGGGCGCTCTCGACGGGCTTGATGGCTGTTCTTGCCAGATCGGTCGGGGGGCAGTTTGCAACGCCTGGCGGTTCCGGAAACTTTCGAATCGAAGATGAATTCGTCATCACGGGCCCAGCCGGAGCTCCTCCCATAGTGGTCGACGTTCGTTTGAGGATGAATGGCTATATCGACCTGGGTCCGACACCTTCGTTCGAAGGAACGAGCGCAAACGGACGGGTTAGCAGCTTCGCCCGCGGCGTGATCAACATCAGGGCGAATAGCGGTCCCTTCCTGGGTGACTCGGTCACCGCCGAAGCCAGACACTCCGCCTCAGCCAACTATTCAGAGACGCCGGGTGGTCAACTTCAGGGCACATCCGACTTCTTCGTTCAAGAAATCCCCTCCAACAGCCCGTTCATCGGCTCGCCCTTAGGCTTCGTCTCTTTCGATACGATCCGCAGCACCACGTCCGGCTTCGAGCAGATCATCACAATCCCCATCACGGCGAGCCCGGGCGACCGCTTCTGGCTCACCGCAATCACTGAGGTCGCCGCGTACAGCAGCGATGCCTATATCTCGTACGCGAATTTTCATGACAACGCGCTGATGGACCTTGAATTGCCCCCGGGCTACAGCTTCACATCGACATCGGGCGTCCTGCTTACCCAGCCCGTCCCTGAGCCAAACGCCAACCTCCTTCTGGCCATAGGCGGGCTGGCCCTCGCAGCCCGTGGCCAAAGACGACTCAGTCGCGGCGGCGGCGCATGAACCACATCGCAGAAGCGGCGAGGCTCCCGAGTACGAAGATGCTTCCCGCTCCACCGACGGCAGGGACCTCGGTCGGCGCGCGCAGCGTGCACTCCGTAATCGTCCCCCCCGCAAGCAGCTCGCCGGTATCGCAAACCCCATCCATCGCAGCTTCGTCCGCCGCATCGCTCGTGCTGTTCACACTAAATACGAAGGCGCTAGCGGAGTCGGCGGCGAGACCAAAGCCGACGCTGGCAAAGAGGCTGAGCAGCAGAGCATTCGAGAGTCGCTGAGCCACGGGACGTCGGATTCCGAAAAAACGAGGAACGACTTCTTTGTAGTGTTCATAGTCCTCTCCCAAATGATCCACGAGATCGCGCTCCTCGAGGCGAGTTCCGAGGACGATGTAGAGAGAAAACCCAGCGGCCCATAGAAGCCGGTCGAAGGTCATGTCCGGCGTGGCCCACAGGCCTATGAACATGCCGACCATCATCGGATGGCGGGAATATCGGTAGAGCATCGGCTGGCGGAACTTCTGGACCGGCAGTTCTGTGCCGCTGTGAAAGCACCAAACCTGGCGGAGGCCGAAGAGCTCGAAATGGTCGAGGAGGAACGTCGAAAGAACGACGGTGCCCCAGCCGATTCCTTGTAGGGCGAAGAGCCCCACGCGGAGGGGCTCAGCCTCAACGTGAAACACCGAACCGGGAATCGACTGCCAGCCGATCATGGCAGCGAAGAGACAGAGAACCGTCGCCACAACAAACACGCTTCGCTCAAGCGCCTCCGGAATGATCCGGGTCCACACCCGCTTGAAAGCCGGCCGCGCCATTACGGCATGCTGAATGCCGAAAAGCGCCACCCAGCCGAGGTTGATTGCAACGGCGAGGGGCCACGCCTCAGCGGCCATCTCGTTCGCGGGGAACGGAACCGGCCCCCCATTCAAAAACGAAACCATGGTGAGGAATGCGGCGTGGAAGCCAGCGTACGCGCAAATTCCTGCCAGCAGAACGAACGACCGGGACAAAATTCGCGGGGCCGTCAAGTCAGTCATCGGGTCGATTGTGGTCATGATCTCTCTCCTTATCCCGGCCCTTCATGGGCGCGGTTTGGGTTACGAGATCACTTTGCGGCAGACGAACCTTCAGAACTTGGAGACGATCTGGAGAATCCCTGGAGATTTCGACGCGAGAGCGAAAATCCGTTAAACACCTGTTTTCGAATCACTTTTTAGGGATGTCGACACGTCGTTTTCGCGATTAGAGCGAGCGGTCGGGCGCTATTTGAGATCGGGTCTCGGCGGATCGAGGAGATCGACCAGGGTGGAGGCCGCCGACGCGCCCACCATGCAAGCAATCTCGTAGCGCGACAAGTCCGGTTTCACGCGCAGCGTTTCTTCGAGCGCTTTGCGGGCCGCCTCGGGATCTTTCAGCAGCAAACGAATCAGCGCCAATGCGAGCCGCGAGAGGTAGAGCTTGTCGTCGTTTTGACAAGCCTCTTCCACGGATTCGACCGCCTCCTCAAGCCGGCCCGTTCCCGCATAAGAGAGCGCAAGGGTCGTTTTCCAAACGGCGCGACGGGAATCAATCGAGCTGTTCTCGATCCCCTTCTGTAGCGGCTCAATCGCGTTTCCATGCTCGCCTAACACTTGATAGGTGGCTCCAAGCGCCGCCCATGCCTGGCCATTATTGGGGTTGAGATCGAGAGCACGACGAAGAATCGGAAGAGCGCGATCAACTTCGCCCACGTCCGCGAAGGCACAGCCCACTCGCCCCAGCACATTCGAATCCATTCGACCGAACGAAAGTGCGCGCTCGTTCTCCGCAATCACTTCATTCACGAGGGCGCTCGACCGGTCCAAGAGTCCGACTCGGTGGCCCAATGCGAGACAAAGCCCGAGTTCCGCATGCGCAAGCGCATGGTTCGGATCGAGTGCGATCGACCGCCGAAGAAGATCTGCGGCTTCCTCGAAAGTCTCTCGATGCCAGCCCTCGATCGCAAGAAGCGTGCTCGCCTGAACGAGCAGCTCCGCGGCACTCAGCTCATCGCCTTCTGCGAGCATCGATTGATGAATCGCATGAACGAGATGCAGCTCAAGACGAGCAGCAAGCTCGAGCAAGAGGCGTTCTCCGTCCTCATCGTCTGCCGCTTGATCGAACTTCTCGGCCCAAAGGTGGAACCCCGACAAAGCATCGATGAGCTGTGCGTTGACCCGAAGCGTGCTCTTGGCACCTTGAGTTCGCTGAAAACTCCCTTCGAGGATGTAGCGAACGCCGAGCCGCTCACCTGCCTCGCGCGCATTCACGGCTTTGTGGTCGAGGGAAAAAGCAGAAATTCGGGAGGCGATCGAAAGAAGGGGAATCCGCGTCACGAGTGTCGTGAGGTTCTCGACGAAATTATCCGCAATCGCGCTGAGTTCTTTGTCTTCTCCACCGAAGACTTGAAACTGCAATATGCCAAGGGAGGGCGAACGCTGAGCCACAGCCGGAGCTGAGGCCCCATCTGCAGCCACTCCCGCCGTTGAGCCCGTTGCAACCGCTGCCGCTGCTGCGGTTGATGCGGGCGCGGTCGTCGAGGCTTCCTCGGAGTCGCTGGGGCGCTGCAAGAGCTCTCCCATGAAACGATAGCCGCGGCTGGGATAGTTCCTGATCAGGCGCTGTTGCTTGCCGTCGTCATCGAGCGCGCGACGAATCGACTTGATGCGGCTGGTGAGCGCGGATTCGGAAACGATGCGCCCCTGCCAAATCTCGTCAAGAATCTCGGCCTTCGGGAGAACACGGTCCTGGTTCTCGACGAGATAGACCATGAGGTCGAAGGCCTGCGGTTCAAGGTGCACCACCTTTTCGCCATCACTCAGCTCGCATCGGTCAAGGTCGAGCGTGAATCGTTCGAACTGATAGGTCAAGGAATCCTCCGCTGAGGATCCTCGCCCGGCGCCAAGATCCCCACCGAAAAGACTAGCTTAGCGGCGGGCTCGCTCCAGATGCGGCGCCGCCTCTCATGGTGCTGATGAGAGACGGCGCCGCGCTTGCACTCGGGTCTAGCTGTCGCTGGGCATTTTTCTTGGGACGAACGCCCAAGCGACCGGCTTACTCCTCCGGCGAGTGAATCGACACAAACACATTCGCGCAGCCGTCACTCGGACATGCTTCCGTCGCTGTCCCCACCTGCTCCGCAACCGTCCCCGCCAGCCCGGCTGGACCGTGCGTGCGCAAGACCACGTGAATTTCAGCGCCCTTGAGATTTTGCAAGCCATAGTTCTTCGTATTTCCGAAGAGCTCGCGGCGGGTTCGGCCGGGAACAAGACGAATCGCCGTATTCCCATAGCCCTCCCCATCCGAGATGAATCCACCTGCCCAAAAAACCGAAGGCTTGATCCGCCAGTCCCCCTTCAGATCGCTGACCTGACACGCGTACGGCTCGGCGCAGAATTCGGGACGATTGAACACCGCCCACCAGATCGAATACGACGTATCTGCATCAAGCGCTCGGGACGTAATCGTCGCGTCGATTTGTCGGTTTCGGAAATCGCGGACCAGAACCGTTGCTCCGTCAACTCGCTCGTCGACTCCGAAAACAAAGTGATCACGAACCTCCACAGACTCAGTTTCGCGATGTCGATTCTTGTAGCTCGTCTCTGTGGAACCAGCCGTCGAAGTAGAGGCCATTCCCGTGAGCAGAATAATGCCGGTCATGAGAGTCGAGAAAATGATGCGCATTGATGAACTCCTTGATCAAAAGATCGATTCGCCCAGAATGATTCTGGGGAGTCGCCTGTCTGCAACGGAGACAACCATCGGCGATCAACGCGGCCGAAACTTGGAGACCCGCTGGAGATTTCCTGAAGAATGAATGTTGGGGGGATCGCCGAGCTGCGCGCCCTTTTCAGGCTTCATGACGGATCGCCGCCATACGCAAACGCAAGTATTCACACGTGTGGCATCTACGCTTAGGTCGGAACCCGGGACTGGCGCCCCCGCGACAGCGTAAGGAGTCCGCTGATCCCGATCGCCAGGGCGAGCCCGAACCCTGGTTCCGGCAATTCGACCGCGCCGATATCGCAAGCCCCATCGTCGCGCAGGGCGCCCCGGCCATCAAAGCCCGAGACCGGTGCGCTTAAGCAGCCCTGCCCTCCTTGATCAACCGCGTCCGTCATCGCCCCGGGCAGCCGAGTCATCACAAGGCCCCCGTTCGGAAGCAGCCCTCCCAGATCTAGATTTTCAATCTCATCAAAACCACAGCTGCTGTGATCCCAGCGATTACTGCCGGGAACGTTCACGCTCCCGTTCGTCTGCGTCGAGCACGCACCCGAGATGATCGAATCCGTAGCGCCAACCAGGCTCCCACTGAAGGCAAGAAGAGCGCTGGAACCGAAATCATGCGGCGCTACGATGGTGGACGAGCGAATATCTACGACCCCACCCTGCCGGCTCGCAATGGCTATGTCCAGAGAATCGATCGTCGCATTCGAGACCTCGAAGTGGCTCTCCCCCAGCGAAAAAATTCCGACGTCCGAGTTACTCGAGATCGTCGACCGCGTAATCTCAACCGTGCTTCCTGGCTCCGAGACATCATTGATCCCGTATTGATGCCCGTCGATCGTGGTATCAGACATCGTGAACGTTGCATTCCGCGTGTAGACGCCGGAGTGATCGTTGTCCCGTATCTCACTTTGATAGAGGTTCACCGTACTCTCGTCGATGTAGAGCCCACCGCCCTGCCTCCCGAAGGACTCGGGCGTGAGCTGATTCGAGATAAAAGTCGACTGCCCAATCGAGACGTTCGAAAAGCTCTCGATCGCGACTCCGCCGCCCCTCCGCTCAAAGCCGCTCGGCGCGATGATCAAGTTGTTCACGAAATCGGTGTTCGTAATCGAGCCGGTCGAGCCCGCGATGTAGACCGCTCCGCCCGTTCGTGCGTTCGTCGGCCCAACATCAAGCGTATTGCCATTGAACGTGCTCCCTGAGAGCTTGAAGCTCGTAAAAAAGAAGGCGATCGCGCCACCCAAGCGGTCGGAGCGATTCGAGTTAAAGGTGCTCGACGCGACGATCGCCGGATCTTGAAAGGGACTCAGTCGAAGCGCACCCCCGAAATCCTCCGATTGATTGAACTCAAAAGTGGAATCTCGAATCACAACCCGGGGACCGTCCGCTTCGATGGCCCCTCCCGTAAAGGTCGCGGTGTTATTCGAGAAGAACGAACTCACGACTTCGAGGTCTCCGGAAGAACGAATCGCGCCGCCGCTTGTGGCCTGATTATTGGCAAAGTTGCAGTCGCTGACCCGCGCGGTCGTCGCGAACCCTGAGAAGAGCCCGCCGCCCCCGACGCCGATGCCGGGCGTCCCACTCCGTCCGTTCAAGTTGCAGCGCGAAAGCGAGAGCTCCCCGGATTGAACATTGACCGCGGAGGCGTTATCCGGATTCAGGACATTCACGCCCGAGAGCGTCACGCTCCCCGCAGCGCCCGGATTGATCAGAAAGCCGTCACTTCCCGAAGGGGGCCTCACGATCGGGCAAGCCCCCGTGATGAATTGACCGGAGCAGTTCGCCCAAGGCGTCGGCGAGACCTCGACCGACTTCCCCAGAATTGAAACGCTTTTCGGGACATTCACCGCTTCTATGAACTCACCCGCGAACCAGATTTCATCCCCGGCAGCGGCCTGCAGAACGGCGAAACCGATACTTGCGCAAGGGCTCACGTCGCTTTGGCAATCCCCCGAGTCCACCCCGTCCGAAGCTCGGACGTAGCGAGTCTGTGCTTCGGCCGACTGACTTAGTGCACTGAATATAAGGAGGAACAAGAGGAGTTGGAGGCGCATACGAGGATCCCTTTGGCTTTATTCGCAAGGGATAGGAATACAACGATCCGCGGAAACCGAATGTCCCCTCTTCGGGGGACAGTGGGGGGTAGCGGGAGAATCATCGGGCCAATCGGAGGAGCAGATCGCTGCTCAGTACCCCGGGAAATTCTCGGAAAGGATCGTTTGAAGCCCCGTCGCATCAAGCGGCTTCGTGAGGAAGCTCTGAACGGCTGATCGTTCTTGGGCGCGCCTTACATCGTCGGGATTGACCGAGGTCGTAAGCATCATGATGACGACGCCAGACTGCAGTTCACTGTCGAGACTCTCGTAGGCGTCGAGAAACTCCCAGCCGTTCATCACGGGCATGTTGATATCAAGAAGGATCAGGTCGGGAGAAGGTGTCTTCCCCTCCGCGTCGGGGGTCGTGAGATATTCAAGGGCTTGCTGACCATCGCGCGCCACATCAACCTGATCCGCGACGCCACTCCTTTCGATCACGAGTCGATGAAGGTAGTTGTCCGCATCGTTATCATCGATTAACAAGACACTCTTGAGCTTCATTCAGATTTCGCCCCCATTAAGCTTTACGCAGAAGCATGCGCCCCCCGTGTTGCTTTCCTCGATCCAGATTCTGCCACGATGGAGGTCGACGACCTTGCGACAATGCGCCAATCCGATTCCTGTTCCATCGTACTCATCTCGGCCGTGGAGGCGCTGAAAGATCAAGAAGACGCGATCCCTGTGCTTCGGTTCAATTCCGATCCCGTTGTCGGCTACCCGAAATATCCAGCCACCGCCCTCGCGCTCCGCTGTGACCTCGATCAGTGGAGACTCATCGGGCCGCCTGAACTTGATCGCGTTCCCGATCAGATTTTGGAAGAGCACCCGCAATTCAATCGCGTACCCGGTGACGACCGGAAACGCCCCCAAGACAACTTGCGCCTCCGCCTCGTCGATCGTCGATCCGAGATCGTCCACGACATCCCGGATCAATTGTTCCATGTCGATGCGCTCGGAAGCGGATTCTCGGCCGATACGACTGTATTCGAGAAGCGAATAAATCAGACTGTGCATCCGCTGACTGGAGTCAAGGATGTACCGCAGACTGTCTCGACCGGTCTTGTCAAACGCGTCGCCGTACTCTGCATCCAGCAGTCGAGCGAAACTTTGAATCGTCCGCGTGGGTTCTTGGAGATCGTGTGAGGCGATGTAGGCGAATTGCTGGAGTTCGTGATTCGATACCTCTAGATCCTGATTTCGCTGAGTCAGGCTCGTGAGAGCATGTGTGAGCGCTCCCCCCAATTGAGCGGCCTCCCCCGAAAGGTCACCCGGCGTCTTAAACGCCTTACCGGACGATTCTGAATCTTCGACGGCACGCGCAAGCCGCAAAACCGGCTCGGTCAGTCGATACGCCAACCAAGACCCCAGAAAAATGGCGATGAGGGTCAGAAGCGAGGCCACTGCGACCGTCCGCTTCGCGACATCCGAGCTGACCTGGGTCGCATCCGCCAGGCTCCCCACGGTGAAGACGCCCAAAGCCCGACCGAGTTCAGCGGAGCCGTAGTCGACGCGGCGTCCGCTGACGACACGCCCGTCGTTTGCCGAGGCATCGAAAGGCTGGCCGGCCCTCGAGAGCACCTTGGCCACTTCCGGAAGGTCATTCGCGATGGCGCCATCGCACCCGAATTCAAACTCAAAGGCGCGACTTCGATCAGGGTGATAGACATACCTTCCGAGTTCGTCGGTGAGATAGATCTCATGATTCCGACTCCCGAGTCGGACCAGCGTCTCGAACTCTTCCGCAACCGCATAGTTGATGACAACGATTCCAATCGGATTCCCATTCACCCGAATTGGCGTCGAAGCACGCAGGGTTGGAGTCCGCGGTTCTTGAATCTCACCGAACTCTCGGTTGAGTTCGATTCGAGAGAGATAAACCGAACCGACCGGCTGCTTCAATGTAGCGATGAAATAGTCGCGGCCGCCTTTCGCCTGTAAGTCACTCGCCTCGGTCACTTCAATACGACCTCCGCGCTGCTTCCTGTAGACGTCGACCAGTTCGCGGCCACCTTCATTCATTCCGATAAAGCGAATCTGCAGATGGCTGGGATTGTGAATCAGCTTCTGTTTGAAAATTTGGACGAGACGGCCCTTCCAAGACCCGAAACTCGATCCATCAAGAGCGTCGAGCCCCCCTCCTTCGATCGCTCGGATCATCCCCTCGATGGGAGGCATCTTCGAGAGCAGGAGTGTGTCTCGGGAGAGTTCATCGATCCCATCCTGGAACCCTTGAGCGACGAGTTCACTTTCGTGCTCGAGGTCGGCGACCTTCGCTGCGACGAGTTGTTCGTCGAAGCCGCTGAAAATCAACAAGGAGACCGAGAGGGCGGTCACGATCACGAGCAGTGCGAGCACGCCGATGATCCGACTCCGCAGGCCCATCGCTCCTCCTTTTCTCGTCGACTCGTCATCCGAAAGACGTCCGAACCTACGCCGACTGAGTGCGTAGATTAACAGCCCCGAAAAGCCCGATCACGTCGATTTCCCGGCGGACCTCAGGGAAACCCCCTAGAAAGGAGAACTTCAGAAACTAAGGCTTGTGTGAAGTGCTTCACATCCGGAAAGGCGGCTTCCTCGATCGACCCTGTGTAGCGGGCATTCAAGCCCACTCAAACCGAGAGGAATGACTCCCATGTCGATTCGAAGTTCTATTCAGAAGATTTTCCGCAGCCTACTCGTCGCAGGCTTCCTGACGACCTCTTTCACGGTGGCCAGTACCGCACAAGCAACCCTCATGATCGACTATATCCCGGCCTCGGTCTGCAAGTCGACGCAGCTCCCGTGGATCGGGGAC
This sequence comes from Myxococcota bacterium, assembly GCA_045106235.1. Lineage (GTDB taxonomy): Bacteria > Myxococcota_A > UBA9160 > UBA9160 > UBA4427 > UBA4427. The sequence goes on along the minus strand of JBGCEJ010000003.1, from coordinate 340,263 downwards.
AAAACGCAGTACGACGGCGGGGGGATCAAAACGCTTCCCAGCGATTCGCTCTGGGACTACGACATCGTTGTCTGCCCGATCAACCGCTTCAACCCCGATGGCGAAATTCTCCAAATGCGCGTCCACATCGAGGGCGAAAATGCGAGGAACAGTTGGTGTCAGCTCTATAATGCGGCTGATCACGACCGAGATATTGACTTCAAATACACCACGTCGACTGGCCACAATCGAGGCATGGTCACGTTCCTTCCGGCAAATCCTAACTTTCCGAGTGGCCAGATCGCCGTCACCGCACGCTGCCTGCTCTTCCCTGGAGATACCCTCACCCATCTCGACGTGTTCTGGGATTACTAGAAAACCGCGCAGATAAGGTCACCCGCAACGAATCGGCCGCACGCCTGGCCATCGAGTGTGCGGCCGATCCCCGTTTCGCAGACTGCCCGGCCTTCCCCTACCTTGAACGATGATCACAAACCCTGAAACGGAGGCGCCCCATGTGTGATGAGAGAACTTTCCAGGAAGAAGACGAGTCGCCCCGCCCAGCCAGCGCCCTTTCCCGGCGAGAGTTCGGTGTACTTTCAGTAGGCGCAACGCTTGCGGCCTTGCTTCCTCTCCCGGCCAACGCCGCGGAAGTCACCGGGCAAGACATCGTCATCGGAACACCCGACGGCCAGGCCGACGCCTACTATGTCCACCCGAAAACCGGGAAACATCCGGGTGTCTTGATGTGGCCCGATGCATTTGGGCTTCGGCCGGCGATGAAGGCCATGGCGAAACGGCTTGCGGCGTCAGGCTATTCGGTTTTGGTGGTCAATCCGTACTACCGAAACGTGAAAGCGCCTCTCTTCCCCGCAAGCCCTGAGGGCCCGGACTTCAGTGATCCGGCGACGCGCAACAAAATCATGTCGATGATGCAGACGCTGAATGCAAAAACGCATTTTGCTGACGCCAAGACGTTTATCGACTATCTCGACGCGCAATCCTCGGTCGCGACGGATCACCGAATCGGAACCCTGGGCTACTGCATGGGCGGGCCGATGACGATGCGAACGGCCGCCGCACGGGCGGACCGAGTGGGGGCCGCGGCGTCCTTTCACGGCGGGCGCCTCGTCACGGATCAAGAGGACAGCCCTCATCTCCTGGTCCCAAAGATCAAGGCGAACTACCTCTTCGCGATCGCCGAGAACGACGACCAGGATGCGCCCGAGGCCAAGGACGTCTTGCGCGCGGCCTTTAGCGAGAACCGCCTCACCGCCGACATCGAAGTCTACGACGGGACGCTTCACGGATGGTGCCCGCCGGACTCACGCGTCTACAACGAAGTTCAGGCGGAGCGGGCGTGGGAGCGCTTGCTCGCGTTATTCGAAAATGCGCTTGGCCACCGAAAGGCCTAACGCAGGCTCTCGATACAGCGAACCACCCTCGCCCGGAATCGCCTAGTTAATCACATCGAAGAAATCGCTCGCCCGCTGCCCTGTCACCGAATGTGCAGGCCAATCCGACTCCGCCGCCGCAATCGGACGATCTCCCAGCACAGTCACCCGGTTAATCACGCGATGGCCGCCGATATAGTCGCTCACAGCCGCATGGAGGGTCGCGCGGTTATCCCAGATCCCGAGATCTCCCGCGCTCCAGCGATAGCGGCATGAGAAATGCGGCTGCTCCGCGAAGCCAAAGAGATAGTTGAGCATGGCCTTCGATTCCGTGGAGGAGAGCTGGACGATTCGGTCGGTAAAGATGCGGTTCACGTAGAGACTCTTCCGTCCACTATTCGGATGAACGCGCACGACCGGATGTTCGGCGGGTTTCGCGGACGGCCCGCCCTTCTGCGTATGCAGCGCAGTGAGCCCCTCGAGCATCGCCTGCATAGGACCGGAAAGAGAATCGAAAACCTGCTGCAGGTTCACCCACATCGTGTCGCCTCCCTTCGGAGCACACTCGACCATGTTCAGGATTGAAGCGATCGGCGGCGATTCTTGAAACGTGACGTCCGTGTGGAAGACGTCGGCCGCCGGATCCCGATCGCTATCGAGCGCGCAGACCTCAGGAATTGCGGGGTCGGGGGACTGAAGTTGATTGTGGCCTGGCTCAAGTTCGCCGAAGTGAACGCTGAAATCGCGATGCTCTCGGGGGCTCAGATTCTGTCCCGGAAAGAAGAGAACGAGATGCTCGTCCAGAGCTGCAATCAGGGACTTCGCCAATGAGTCGTCCAGCTTGCGCAGGTCGATGCCGTGAATCTCGGCGCCGAGGGCACCACCGACGGGCCGGATGTCAAGATTTGAAGTCTGCATGGATCCTCCAGAGCATGTGAGCCGGCGGCAGGACCAGAGCCCGCCGCAATCCTTATGATTATGCCGCGCTCTCGCCAAGCCCGCTTTCGCATCTTCACCCGCCTCAGAAGAGCGCTCCACTTGGCTCTCTGGCGGATCCAAGTGCTAAGACACGCTTTCTGGACAGATGCCTGTGGAAGCGCTCTCGGGTAGAATGATGGAGAACGTGTTCTCGACGGCCGTCTTCAGCACGCTCGTTCCAGAGCGAGCTCCCGTCGGCCCAAGCAGGGAGAGCCATGGTCCTCAGCAACGAGAGTGAAGATCTCAAGATCGACGTCAGCTCGTTGCTCGCGCGGGATTCGGAACGCGCCCTCCGCTTTATGGCGCCCGCTTTCGCTTTCGTGAACTTCATCGAAGCCTGGGCGCATAGAAGCGACGATATGCTCCTCTGGGCGATGCCCGCAATCATGGGCAGCCTCCTCAGCATTCTCGCGGTCTGGACGCGCGTGCCGGGGCGCACGCTTCGCTGGCCCGAGCTCTGGATCCTCGCCCCTTGGGTCTCCTCGATTGTCGTCATCTTGCCCCATATCAACGAGAAAGCGACGCTCGCTTCGACGTTCGTGACCATGGGGCTGGTACTGGGTGCGGCCGTCATTCTTCCCATAGCGAGCTTCGCAACCATGCTCGTCGGAATGCTCGCCCTACAGACGGCCAGCGTGCTCGCCCTTCCCGGCGCCCAGTCGGGTCATGTCTGGGTCGTCCCGGCGATTACCGCAATCCTCGCGACTTCACTCAACGCATCTCGACGCCGTTCGATCATCGCAACCGAAGAAAACCATCAACTGGCCCAAGCGCTCCAAGCGGAGCGCGCAGAACGTCTGAGGCTCCAGGCCGAGCAGCGAGGGGACCGGCTTGAAGAGGCCGTTCTTGATCGCGAGGCCGCGCTCGAAGAAAGCCGCCGAACCCTTCGCGAGAAAGAACGCCTCGCCGCGATCGGCACCCTCGCTGCTGGCGTCGCTCACCAAGTCAACAATCCCGTCGGCGCGATTCTCGCGATCACGGATTTCGCCCAGGCATCTCGCGAAGAAGACGACTCCGCCGAAATCGCGCGGACAGCACTCGACGATATTCGGGCCGAAGCACTTCGCTGCGGACGCATCGTGCGTGGCCTCATGCGCTTCGCTGGCCAGACGCAATTAAAGCGCGAGAGCATCGACCTGATCGCATGCCTCGATCGGGCGATCGAGTCCACTACGGCCTACGCCCGGTCGTCGTGCGTGCGCATAGAACTCGACGTCGCGCCTTCGGCTCGCGGTCGGCGGGTTCTTGGCAGCGCCGTCGAACTCGAGGAGGTCTTCGTCAACCTGATTCGGAACGGAATCGAATCCGCGTCGACTTCGGTCGAAATTGAAGCGGTTGTCGAAGAGAACAAAAATCGCGTTGCAATTCACTTTACGGACGACGGACCGGGCGTCGCGCCGGAGGTCGCACATCGCCTTTTCGAGCCTTTCTACACCACGCGTATCGAAGATGGGGGAACCGGGCTTGGCCTCGCGATCGCGCACGGCGTTGTCGAAGAACATCAGGGCCAACTCGTCTATTCCCCCCGCAAGAACGAATCCGACCCAGCCGAGTCAGAATTGACGTCGGGCGCTGTCTTCTCAGTTTCGCTGCCCCTTGAGGCAGGCCTTTAGAATCCCATCCTGGAGCGACCATGATCGACGAAACCCGACTCCCCCATCACCCCGCAATCACGCTGGCGGGCCGCCTCCTTTTCACCCTCATCTTCTTTGCGTCAGGCATCACCCATTTCACGGACATCGAGGGTTACGTTTCACTCATGCATGAAGCGATTCCCGCACGCACGTTCCTCGTACTGATCTCGGGCGTCGTCGAGCTCCTCGGGGCCGTTATGATCCTTTTTGATCGATCGGCTCGCCTCGGAGGCTGGCTGATCGTCCTCTTCCTGATTCCTGTCACATGCGTCGTCCATGGTTACGAGATGATCTACGCCGAGACCGAAACCATGCGCTCGATCCAGCTTTCCTTCTTCTTGAAGGGCCTCGCCATGATTGGCGGCGCGCTTCTGATTACGCAGTTCGGCGCGCGCCATCCCGCGGCGAAATAGAAAGCGAGTTAGCTCTTTGAACGGCGACCTCTCGATTCTTGTTTCGATGGACACAAACGCGATGGAATGGCAATCGAGCCCTTCTGGCAACGTCCTTCGAAAGCGTCTTCATCTCGTGGGTGGCGCCGAATCCGGCCAGGTGACTTCGCTGGTCCGCTATCTCCCGGGCGCCTCCTTTCCCGGACACGATCATCCAGAGGGGGAGGAGATCTTCGTGATCGAAGGTTTCTTTTCCGATCAGCTCGGCGATGCCGGCCCCGGCTCACACCTGTTGAATCCGGAAGGTTTTAGGCACGCGCCCTACTCGGAAGAGGGTTGCCTGATCCTTGTGAAGCTTCGCCAGTACGCCGGCGAAGATCGGCCCTATCAGCGCAAAGAATCCGCCGAGATGTCCTGGATCGCGCGCTCCGGAAGTGACATCGAGGAGAAGGTCCTCTTCGACGATGCACGTTTTCCCGACCGGACCTTGCTCGAACGTTGGCCCGCTGGAGCCGAAGTGAGCAACGAGCCGCTCGAGGGCGGCGCAGAGTTCTACGTTCTCACGGGTTCGTTCACCGTCCAGGGCGAAACGCATGCGGCCGGGAGCTGGATACGCCTTCCTCCAAAGGCCTCCTTGAGCGCACGATCAGAGTCCGGCTGCGAGCTCTATGTGAAGACGGGAGGCGTGGCCGGACTGCGGTCCGACCGCTAAGCCGCCCCGCTGAGCCCCGAAAGGCAGGCGTCCGATTCGCTGCCACGAACGCGCGGGCTGGCTCTATCGGCCACCGCCTCTCTGGCTAATCATCGTGGCGGGAATCGAGGGCTCGTTGTCGTTGCCGCAGGGGTCGCTCTACTCGACTCTTTTACCGAACCCCGCGGTTCAGGAGAAGACCAGAGTGGAGACGCAGGCTTGAGAGGAAGTTCACTCGGGATCATCGCCGCGCTCTCCGTCGCCCTCTGCGCTTGTTCCGCTATCCCCGCCTCGCCAAAGCCGAAGCTGGGTCAAACGGGCCCAAGTGCCGAAGAGCAGGAACGGACAATCAACGCCCTCCGCCCTCCGAAACGAGAACGGCCGCTGATTGCGGCCCTCGGCGATAACGCGGGTACCGAAACGACCGACTTCCTTGTCCCATTTTCGGTTTTGACGGAATCCAACGTGGCGGACGTCATTGCCGTCGCACCCCGTTCGGAGCCGATTCAGCTCATGCCCGCGCTCAGAGTTCAACCGCAGCAGACGACCGCTGCCTTCGACGCGCTGTACCCCAAAGGCGCTGACTACGTCATCGTTCCCGCAATGCACCACACGGATACAAAGGCCGTACTGGACTGGATTCGCGCCCAATTCGCAGGCGGTGCGATCATCGTAAGCGTTTGCAGCGGCGCCAAGGTTGTGGCAGAAGCCGGCCTCCTTGAGGGCCGCGCAGGCACAACACATTGGTTTGATGTCGATTCCCTTGAGCGAGACAACCCCACGCTTCAAAGAGTGAACGATCGCCGATACGTGGTTGATCGAGGTGTCGTGACAACGACGGGTGTCACTGCGTCCGTTCCAATTTCACTCGCGCTCGTAGAAGCGATTGCAGGTCGACCTGCGGCGCAATCCCTCGCGCGGCGCTTGGGTGCAAGCGAGGACTGGAGCGCTCGCCATACGAGTTCTGATTTTCAACTCAACTGGCGCATAGCAGGCCGGGCCGCGATCAACTGGCTTGCATTTTGGAACCACGAACGAATCGGCATTCAGGTCGAGCCCGGTTTCGACTCCGTCGCACTCGCGTTTTCCGCGGACGCATACTCAAGAACATTCAAGTCGAAGGTCGAAACAGTGGCGCGATTTGCGGGGCCCATCCTATCAAAGCGAGGCCTGCTTCTTCTTCCCGACTCCACCGAAGAGACCGCTCAGGTCGACCGATTCATTTCGATCGGGGCCGACATTCTGCCCGCCGCGGCCCTCGATATCGCACTCAAGGGAATTCAGACGGACTACGGTGACCGGGTCGCGTCCTTTGTGGCGCTGCAGCTGGAATACTCGAGATCTAAGCGCCGCTAAGGCCCAGTTCCCGAGCGAGCCTCAGCGTTTCCTCCGTCGGTTCGAGACCGTCTGCACCCAAGCGCTGGATGAGTTCCTCGACGACTCGACGAGCTCCGACTTGATCCTTGCCTGAAAGACTCGCGAGGGCTTGGAGGCGGGCACCTGGTTCGTGCAGATCATCGATTTCGAGGATGCGATGCGAAATCTGAATGACCTGTTCGTTTTCATCCCGGGCGAGAAGCAGTTCCCCGGCCCGAAGCGCAACGCGCAAAAAGAGGCTCTGGAGACGATTTTTTTCCGTCGCGCCCCAAATCGTATCCGCCCCTTCGACACAATAGTCGCCGCGATATCGCTCAATGGCCTCGAGGAAGCACTCCAGCGCCAGCGCCGGGGCACCATCCGAATGTGCTCGCCAACCGCGCTCGCAGGTCGCTTCGAATTCCCCGACATCGACCTGAAGGAACTCATCTCGAACCAGCCAGAGCCGTGCGTCCTGCTGCTTGATGAACCAGCTTGCCTCGTTGCCCTTCCGTTCCGGCTGAAGCACCCGGATGAGGTGATACAGATTGACGCGAAGGTTATTCGTCGTCGATGCGGTGTCATGCTCAGGCCAGAGCGCAGCTCCGACTTCCTCTCGCCGGCAACCCGGATGGGCAATCAAATAGAGAAGCAGAGCACGCACGCGCGAACGACGCCAATCAGCGCTGTCAATCAGGACATCGCCTCGGCGAAGTTCAAGGGACCCCAGAAGGCGGATCTCGATTTTCTGAAGCGGCGGGATCGGGAGTTCGTTCAGAAGACGCTTCGCCTCAGTACGAATGGAACCGCCACTCTGCTCTGAAACGAGGCGGAGCCAATTTCGCGTTTCGACACGAACGTCTTCATCTCGGATGGGAAGGGAGGCTCCCGACGCGAGCGCGGATACGTAGAGTTCCGTCTGGAGCGGAGGGACGAGAAAAAGCGTCATTCGCTCCGAGCGCTGCCAATCGAGCTCCGCCGCGAGAGTCGGGTCATTCTGTTCGCGAGTCGCAACCAAGGCGCGCCCCAGAGCGCGACCGATTTCCCAAGCCGGGGCGAGGGGAAGTGCATCAATCGCTGGTCGGCTTTCTGGAACCAAGTGGTAGAAGAGCGCGAGGCCGCGCAACACATGCCGACTGGGCTTTCCTTCGAGACAGCCGGCCTCGAATCGCTCTTCAAGAAGCGTCCGGGCCCGCTTCTCGTCTCCTTCAAGCACCGCGATACTCGCCTGCCCGAGCGCGTAAGTGATCTCGGCACGGCCGCCGAATGAACGTTCGAGGTATTGCTGGCATTCAGAAGCGAACTCGCGCGCGAGGGACGCTGCCCCCAAGCTCGCCGCGATTTGAGTAAGGAGCCCAAGGTTCACCGCCAGGCTATGAACCGAATCATTCGTGTCGCTTGAGAGCCAAGGCCGAATCGTCTCCAGATCGCTGATACTGGCATTTCCGCATTGCCATCTCGCACTCAATCCCGTCATTTCAAGCGCACCGCGCGTTTCGGGGACCACAAAGGCGAGGGCTCGCTCGACCTCAACCACCGCACGCTCAGGCTGCCCCGCGTCCAAACTCGCGAGTGTGGCCACCATGAAATCGGGAACGCCTTCGATGGTCGCAATGGAGCGCGCACGATCGATCAAAGCCAGAGCTTCCGCGGGCTCGGTCCGCACAAGAGCGGCGCAGGCGTCAGCAACCAGGGCCATCGGCATAGCATCCGGGTAACCCAAATCGGCGATCTCACGACCATAGGCTCCCAGCTCGAAGAGACGCGTGAAGTTCCCCTGGTAGTAGGCGACATGTCCCTGCGCAACGAGAGACCGGACCTCGGCCTCGCGGTCCCCCGCCTCCCGACTCAACTCGGTCGCATGAATCAGTCCAGGGAGAGCCCGCTCTGGATCAGACCGGAGCAGCGTGAGGCCATCAAGGAGCGCGGCTTCACGCGACCTCGCAATCTCTGGCGGCAATTGAGACAGGAAGGAGCGGAGGACTTCGCTGCCGAAGAGGCGTGATCGCCCTGCAACGAGATCGCGCAGCAAGGCGCGCACGGCGCTCGTATCGCGAATTTCGAGCAAAATCGTGAGCGCAGCTTCGATCTCGTCTGCTTCGCGAAGATATTGCGCGGCGGCGGCAAGCGCGGCGGCCTCACGAGCGCCCGGGAGGCGCATCAGCGCGGGGCGCCAGAGACCGTGAATTTTGACCGACCCATCTCCGCGAACCTGTATCAGCGGCAGTCCCGCCGTCAGCTCGACTGCGGATTCCGTGCATTCAGTCAGCAGGAGGACCGCCGCATCATCAACGACCTCCAGCCGAGCAAGCCGAGCAAGCGCATTCCGGCGGTCGGGATCGAGCGTCGCGAGCAGTTCGTCGAGGAGCTTATCGTCCGAAGTCCCGCCGCCGGCTCGGGCACGCAGCTCAAGCAGTGCAGGCCAGCCTATGCCCGCCTCGGTCAGCGCCGCTGAGGACTGCCTTGAAAGCTCAAAGCGGCCGACTTCATCCGAGTCGAAGGCAAGGTCGGCCTCGGTCAGCTCCAAAAGTTCGGATTGCATGCGCATCCGACTGCGACCGACCGAAACCGCGAGCGGCGACCTTCCGGAAAGAACGAGATGCCCATTGGCCGGAAGCTCTTTCAGAATCTCGTCGACGAGATCTAGGCCGCTGCTCCCTGCCAAGAGTTCGTGCACGTCGTCGAGGATGAGCGCGACATGGTTTGGACTCGATTGCCAGATAAAGTCGCGAATCGCTTCGGCCGCCGGTCGCTGGTCTTTCGCAGAGATCAGCTCGCGCAGGCGCTCCTCAAGAGACTCCTCGAATCTGTCGCTCGGCCGACAGCAGAAGAGGAGATCCCGCCCGGAGGGTTGAAGCTGATTCTCGGCGATCGCTTGCTCCAGAAGTGTGGTCTTCCCAAACCCTGCGCCCGCTTCGATCGTCGTGAGACGATGGTTGAAGCGTTCTGCGAGGCGCGCGAGAAGCCGTGGCCGAAGAATCGGCTCGAGGCTGGCTGAAGTGCTTACGACGAGAGAGGGCATGAATCATTTCGCGATAGAGGGATGGGTAGAATATGTGGTTAGGGAGCGGCCGAAATGGTCGGCATCTCACCGGCAATCACGCGTTAGGGCACCGCTCTTCTACCCAAGTATAAAGAAAGGCGCTGCCTCTAGGGGGCCGTAGGCTACAGAGGCTCCGCGAGAGCCATTTTTCGACTTTTTGAGTCACAAGTTGCCCAGTCGAGGATCTTTTCCCGCTCTTTCCAATATCGAGGTTACGACAATCCAGCCAATCGCTGACAGTGCATCGGGAATGCTAGTTTTTCAGCCTTCGACAAGAAAAGGATCACTCTCCCAATGCCGCACCCTTTCGCAAAGATTGCGCGCCACTCCCGCTGGCTCGTCGCCCTTCTCCTCGTCTCGGCGGCGCCCTACCCGGCTCACGCCCAGACGAAATCCGACCCCGAGATGGGCTCCGTTTTGGAACGACTGCGCCAGCTTGAAGAAGATCTTCGCGAGACGCAGACCGAACTCGAAGCTTCGAAAAAGCGGGAGGCCGAACGCGACGCGCGCGTGATCGCGACAGAAGATGCGCTTTCGGAGGCGCGCCAACAGGTCGAAGACCAAAAGGCGACCCTCGAGGAGGCCGGCCTCGTCGAGGACAGAGGCGCTTCTTTCCGTGAAGCCTTCAACGGGTCACTCAGCCGCTTCCTCTCGGACACCGATTTCTCTGGCTGGGTCGCCGGCAGCTACAACTACAATATTGCGCGGAACGGAAACGCCGGGCAGGCGGGACAGAACAGCTACCTGCTTTTCCCCAACTCGAATAGCATCCAATTCGATCAGGCCTGGTTCAGCATCGACCGCAATCCGACATCGGAGTCTCGCACAGGCTTCCATATCGACATCTTCGCCGGACAGCACGCACAGATTCTCGACATTCCGACCGGAGGAAGCGAATTCGGAATCTACAGCGCCTACATCAGCTATCTCGCCCCGATTTTTAATGGCGTCCGCTTTGATGTCGGTCGTCTCGCCGCGGCGACGGGCTACGAAACGATCGAGGCTTTCGGCAATACGCATATCACGCGTGGGCTCACGTTTCAGTTTCAGCCGATTACCAATACCGGCCTCCGCATTTCGGCCGACCTCTCTCATGGATTCTCGGCAATCCTCGGCGTCGTGAACGATGCCTACGCCCGCTCTCTTTCCGGCGCGACCAATAATCCCGATATCGACCTCAACGCCTTCAAGACACTCACCGCAGGACTGGGCTGGTCAGGCGATTCCGTTTCCATCGCAGCGACGGGCTATTTCGGACGAGAGGCCATTCTTGAGCCGAACGCCAATACCCCTGCCCATTCGGGCCTGGTCGACCTGCTGATCTTGCTGACCCCGAACGAGCGTCTCTCTCTGTTTCTCAACTCCAATGCCTTCATCCACCCGGACCGAACCGATGTCGGCCGGTTCGTCTCTGCCTCAGTCGGCGGTCGATTCGCTCTTCTCCGGGATCTCGGCATCGCGCTTCGCGGCGAATGGGCGCGAACGGAGGGACCTAACTTTGCGCTCGATGACGACGTCGACGTCTGGTCTTTGACCGCAACCGGCGACTACTCCATCACGCCCGATCTGCTCGGAAAGCTCGAGTTCCGATACGACCGTTCCGACGAGTCGGCATTTTTCGATTCCGGCGGGCAAGACGAAAGTAGTCTCGACTACGATCAATTCGTTCTGCTCCTCCAGCTTCTCGTGGGTTTTTGATGCCCAGAGAGAAACAGTCGATGGCGTTCGTCCCAAGGAGTCCGTTCTGCGTTTAGAAGGCTTTACTCTTCGGGCGACAATCGGAGCTCTGCTTCTCTTGCTCCCCTTGCTCCTCTCCGCCTGCGCGAGCACGCGCGACCTCCAGTCGATCGCCGCGTCCGGGGACGCTCATTCGCTCCGGGAACGCCTAGCGACCGAACCCCTGACTTCGCAGAATGCAGACCAGATCCAGGTCGCACTGCGGGCGGCCATCGAGGCGGATTCTGAAGCCTCGGTTGATGTCTTGCTCGAAGCGGGTGCCGACCCACGCGATATGGGCCGTGACGGCTGGACGCCGCTCCACGTGGCCGCACGCTCAGCCGGTCCGGCGGTCATAGATCCGCTGATTCGCGCGAAAGCGGAGCTCAACGCACGCACGCAAAGCTCCGGCGCCACGCCCCTCTTCGTCGCGGCCGAATCCGGAAACCGAGGCGGCGTTTACGCACTGGCCCGGGCAGGAGCCCATGTCGACCTCGCCGAGACGCAAGACGCGCGGCGCACACCCTTGCATGTCGCCGTCGAAGAAAACCATCTCGGGGTCGTGCGGCTGCTCCTCCAAGCGGGTGCTGACCCTTATACCCCGAATAGTCGGGGCGATTCCGCCCTCGCAAGGGCCTCCGCGCGCCGAAACCCCGTCCTCTCCGAAATGTTTCGCCTCGCACTCGCGGGTCGCGCCGCGGAAATACCAGCGCCTCCCGTCGCCACCGCCGAGGCTTCGGGCGCCGGCCGAGGGGGCACTCGGTTTCTGACCCAAAAACGATCCGCGGAGGTTCCGCCTACGGAAAGCTATTCCCTTGCCTCCATGAGTCGAAAATCCGCCGCGCCCCGAGAAGCCACCCGCGACTTCGGCCAACAAGCGTCCAAGAGGCAACCGGCTCGCGCAGGGAAAAACTTCGTCGAAAGCCCCTACGGAAGGCGAATCGCCGCCGTCATCGGAATCGACCGCTACGCGCGCTGGCCTCATCTCGAAGGCGCCCGCCGCGACTCCGAACGCATGGCGAATGAGCTCCGCGCACTCGGCTTCGACAAAGTTTTCGAGCTCTACGATGGAGACGCGACACGAAGCCGAATCATCTCCCTCCTCGGCCAGGAACTCGCTCAGGAAACCCATCCCGACGATCTCGCTTTCATCTTTTTCGCTGGGCATGGGGAAACCGTGACCGAAGCAGACGGCCGCAAGCGCGGGTTCATCGTCCCCGCCGACGCGAGCCCGAAGGCACTCGACGCAACCGGAATTTCGATGGCCACCCTCAAAGGTTTTTCGAAAGGCATCTCCGCGCGGCATGTCTTCTACGCGATGGACTCCTGCTACTCGGGCCTCGGCATCACCCGCGGTATCGGGGTCGTCCGCGCCAACGAAGCCGGCTTCATCGAGAAAGTCACCGCCCTCCCCGCCGTCCAAATGCTCACCGCGGGCACCGAGGGTGAACTCGCCATCGAACGTGACGGCGAAGGCCTCTTCACATCCTATCTCGTTCGGGCACTCCGGGGCGAAGCGGATTTCGACGGCAATGGTGTCGTCACAGCCGGCGAGATCGGCGTCTTCGTTCGCCCCCAAGTCACGGCGGCGTCCGACAATCGCCAAACGCCGCAGTTCGGCACCCTCGAAGGCTCGGGCGAAGTCATCTTCCCCCTTCGCGCCCCTTCATCGGCCATCAACGAGAGCCGAAGGGTTTCCGGCGAGTGATAGGTCGGGTAGCTGCCCTCCTCCGCCATTAGTTCCACGGACGTAGGAATTTCCCACACCTTCCGCGTCGGCTCCTGTATAAGGGAGGTCGACTTCCGTAGGCCCGCGGTCTCCGAAGTCCCCCAAACAGACCACTCGGAGAACCTCATGCGCCCCCTTCAGACCTTCGCCGTCCTTACCTTTTTTGCGATCGCCGCCCTGGTTCTCGCGCCCTCGTTCGCCTTCGCCGCGCCCCGCGACGTCCAGATGCGTGAGTTCAACTTCGAGACCTCAACGCTCGAACTCCGCAACTTCGGCGGCTCCGCCGAGCCCCTCGATGGCTGGCGATTTTGCTCGCATGATGAGAGTGAAGTCCGGCGCTATTCAGCGTCTTCGGGCCTCAACGGCGTCTCAATTCCGGCGGGCGGATCGATCTTCATTCATTTCCTCAACGACGCTCCCGGCGGAGATCCAACCCGGATCAACGTCAGCTCGCTCGGCGCGTTCGCAACGCCCTTCGATTCTGGTTCCTACGGAATTCAGATCTACTTCGCGCCCGTCTCTTTCGGAAACGGCAACACCATCGCCGACCACGCGCAGTGGAGTGTCGACGGCATCGACAATACCTCCGCCGACGAGCGCTCCGATGAGGCAGAGAATGGGGGCGTCTGGACGGATCAGAGCCAGTGGATCGCCACTCAGTCCGACACGCTCTCGATCGAGCTCGCGGCGGCGGCGGAAGGTCTCGTTCTGCATAGCCCCACGAGTTATGTCGTGAACAACCCGGCGCCGCCGGTCGTTCCGAGCATGGACCACTTTGGCCTCTTCGCCCTCGCCGCGCTGCTCATGGGAGCCGGCTTTGTGATGGCCCGGCGCAAAAGCGCAGCCACTCTCTAGATCAGCAGCGCGGCGACGGAGCAGCTCGGCGGCGCCGCGCGCCCGCCAAGAAGCGCCCGACAAGACCGCTCACCAAGAGCCCCGTCGCGAAGCCGGGTTCCGGAACTGCGTCGTAGACAACGGTCAACCGCGGCCCGGCAATCGGCGAAGCTTCACTCCGCAGATAGAGCTGAAGCGAATTATTCTCGTCCGGCACAACGACATCGTCGACATCGTAGCCACCACGGAGCCCGAGATAGGAAAAGCCCATCGGGTCGAGTGCATCAAGCCCCTCGCTTCCCAGCACGAATTGAATCGGCGTATCTCCACTCGTGAAGACGTCCCCCACATCGATCCGCGGCGCGAGTTCGATGGGCGAATCCACCGCACCGATCGTGGAAAAGTCCGAGAAAATCGCGACCGGCGGCTCTGAAAGCGTTGCCTCGACTAACACGAGCTGATCTGCAGAATCGGGATGCGTGTTTAGAGTCGGGAATCCATCCGCTAGAATCTTCAGATCCAAGGAGGCGGAGACCAGGTTCGCGCCATCGGGAATGCTCGACGTGTCGAAGGGCAGAGAGTTCCGGTAGATATTGCCGAAGCCGGGTCGCGCCGTGTTCGACATGTATATGTAATTATAGTTCGTCGTGGGATTGCCCGAGCCGAAGGCGCGAACGACGTCCCAATCGCTCGAGCTTCGCCAGATATCGCGCCGAGAAGAATCGAGCCGAAACTCTGCAGTACAGGTATCACTCGCGAAATCATACTCATGGCCGGGGCCGCAGGAATCCGTCCCACTGCAGGCCAGCGTCTCGACCTCGCAGCTCGCGGAACATCCCAGACTTCCCCCTGTGAAGCCGACAGAAGAACAGGTCTCGCCTCCAAAATCAGCCCCGTCGCAGGCCTCACCAATCTCCGGCTCGAAGACGCCGTTCCCACAATATTTCGAGTACACGACCTCCACTTCGAGTTCGTCCCCTACCCGGCCGAGCACCTCGATCGAGATTCCGTTCTCCACATCGTTAAAGGTCTCACCGATTTCGAGAACAACATTCTCAGAGTCCACGGTCTGGGAGGCATCCGCATTGGGCGTGAGGTCAAGGAGCGCAGTCGCGCCCGTCGCCGGTGGATCCAGCGGCGTATAGAAATCGCCATCCAGATGAATCATCGCCCCGTCCGTTGCAAGCGCCGGGAAGATCGAATCAAAACCGTCCTGGGTCCGGTAGCTCACGTAGTAGCCGCTCGCGCCGCGCAGATCATCCATGACCCACTCAACGGGAATCCGGAGCGCCAAGGGACTCGTCGGAGGCGACCCCGAGGTCGGCACGGAGAATGAATCCAGCAGAAACGTGCCCCCCGGCGGCGCAACTTCAACGAGATTCGTATCGAGCCAATGCAGGGCCTCCTTGTTAGGCGCGCTGTAGTGCCCGTACGGAACCGACTGCGAAATCACATCAAAGGCGTCACCTGCCGTCTCTCCCTCAGAGCAACGATCGCCGACGATTTCCGTCCCACATTCATGATCCCGGGAATGCTGCAGCGCGCCGGCGCTATGGCCGAACTCATGCGCGGCTACGCGAGAGATCGACGAAGGATTGAAGCCATTCAAGATGAAGCGTGAGAACCGCACGACGCCGTCGTCGGTATCCCAGGTCTCCTTACCGAGGGAGCTGTAGCCGGCGAAGCCGCAGTTCGTGTTCTGGGGAATGATGATGATCCAGCGATCGAGGATCGCGTAGTCGATCAGTGGATCGAGCGCGTAGACCAGATTCGCGGCGGTCGGCGGAGTCTGCTCGCCGTTCGTCGACCAGAGCTGACAGAGCGAATCGTCGTACCCGACCGGAATCCATCCCGCCGCGCCGCCCGTAATCGAAGCCCGACCGTAGGAAGCTTCTTCTACATAGGAACTCAGCGAGGTCGGATTCGCCTCGTCAAGCAGGAAGGTCGTCACTTCCGCAGCCGTCGTGGGCTGGGAGAGGTCATTCGTAAAATTGAGCAGCGTCACGAGGGTCCTTTGCGCCCCCAGCGTCTCGGTCGGCGGCACCGCGGGCGCGCGCATCGCCGCAAGGACCGGCCCTGCGCCACGGAACGGGCCTCCTGCCTCAATCGACTCGGTGACTAACACGCCGTCCACGATCTCGCCTTCCACCCGCACGGTCGCGCCATGAGAAAAGCCCGGGACATCGTCCATCGGCGGAAGACCGATCCGCTGGGTCGCCGTGCGGAGCGTTCTATGCCAAGTCACCGTCGCGGGCTCGCCTTCTCCCGCGAAGGTCTCGGAAATACCGAGTTCGTAAACGCCCTCGAAAACTTCGGCGTGGCTGGGAGAGGGCGAAACGGCGAAAGCGAAGGCCCCCGCCAGGATCACAGCCGCTCCGGGGCGGCGAGCCCGGCGGACCCAGCGACCGCGACGCACCCTGCGCGCCCCGCGCGCACGCGCCGAGGCTAAGAGCGCCGTCAACAAGACACCAATCCAAGGCGGACCGAAACTCGGCACCGGCGTCGGGACCTCAGCGAGGCCGTAGTCCAGCGTGTCGAATTCCGGGGAAAAGTCCTCGGTCGGAAAGAGCGCATCCCGGGGTGCGTAGACCGTGAACGTATTCAGCGTCGGGTTGTACACCGGAGCCGGGTACTGCTGAAGGAAGCACATGCCGTTTGTATCCACTGGCGCCAAGGCGTCGGTTTCCGTCGCGCAGCTCGCCACAACCTGCCGTTCGAAAGCAGTCCCCACAAGAACGGTCCCCTCGAAGGGCCTGTCCTGCTGGTCCCGGTTCAGCCAGTCAAAGGTCAGCGTCCCCTGCGGCGTCGGCACATCCGCTCGGAAGAAATAGTCGCCCGGTGCGCCCGAGAGATGCCCGCCCACGAGCGCGCCCGTCACGACATCGAACTGGAAGATCATCGACGTCGCGCCCAGGACCGAAACGCCGAGCCGCCCCGAACGTTCGGACTCGACTTCGGCCGGATCCACCGTAATCGTCGCGGTATCCCCGCTCCAAGTCAGAGCGGCGGGAATCGCAGAAATCGAGAAGCTCGCGTCCGCATCGTCGCCATCGATCGTACAGTCGGGATCAGCGAAGCCAGACACGCCGGTCGTTGTACAACCCGAATTTTCGGCGTAAAGCAGGATCCCGCGATCACTTCGATCCGTCACATCGAAATTGAATTGGCCAGCCGTCGGCGGCAACGGTTCGACAAAGGTCCGGAAGCCCATATCGATCGAAGTGTCGAACACGAGCCATTCGGTCAGCGGCGGAACAGCGCGAAAATAACGGCCACCGAAATTATTGTAGAAACCGTCGAGTCTATGCCAGAAGACGTTTCGGCCCGGCAGCCGCGTCGTCATAAAATCGCCCGTCACGATCGCCAGGACTTCCCCGAGCTCGACTTCGAGATTATCTGCTGTGAGATCAATCGGGACGTAGACCGGCGTGAATTCCGGCGAATCAAAACTGATCGTGCCACTCGCGAGCGGAGGGCCACCCAGTACGGGCTCGCCGTTCAGCGTGGGATGGATTTCCCAGGTCGACGTGCTCGCTCCGCCGCTGACCTTGACTTCGATCCCGGTCAGGATGCCACCGATTCCGACGGTGAAAGTCTGCGCGAGCAGCGAAGAAGAAGAAATGAAAAGCTGCCCATTATCCTCCTCGGCGACCGCCTCTTGATCCAGAAGCGCCTGCGCGGAGGCGGCCTGGGGCATGATCACGAGCGCGAAGAGTGCCATCAGCGCTGCGGAGAGATGAACTTGAACGAAGGTCATGGTTGGTTCTTTCGCATAGGGGATAAGAATGCAGTAGCCCCGTCGTTTCAGACAGCCCTTTTGCGAAGTGGCCAGGCGCTGAAAAGGGTTCCCCGTTTCAACCGGCAAGACTCAACCTCCCACCGGCAATCGCCGTGTCCCCAAAGATCGTTCGCCGGCAACTCTCTCTCCCCGCCGGAAAATCAGGACTCGCTTTGCGATTTGAGAAGAGATTCTCGTTCACAAAAGCCCTCGAGGAGCCACTCAAGAGCGTCTATCCGCTCGCGCAAACCCGCGCGGCGATTGATCAATTTCGGAGTTCTAAATGTTGAGCCCACGCCGTCTTCAAATATTGTCCTTGTCATGCCTCATGCTCGTTCTTGGCGCATGCGGAGGCGGAGGCTCGGGCGGCGGCGGGACGTCGATTCCGACCACCGTGGATCTCGTTCTTCAAGCGGGAGAACAGGACACCCAAACCGTCGTGGTCGAACTCCCGACGACTGAAGAAATCGGCGCGGACATCATGGTCCTCTTCGACCGAAGCGGGAGCCTCGGAGACGATCGCGACACCTTCATTATGGAAGCGGATGAAATCATCGGTGCCTTAGAAGACAGTCTTCCCGACCTTCGTATTGGACTCGGCAGTTTCGTCGACGCCCCTTGCAACGATTTCGGCTTTCTGGTTCAAGGCGACTTCGGATACGAGCTGAACCTTCCCCTCGGTGGAGGCGGTACCGGCAAGCTCACACGCCGATTGCGAAACACCCTGATCGACCTCGACATCAAAGTCGGCGGCGACAAGCCTGAGGCTCAGCTCGAAGCGATTCGACAAGCCCTGACCGGCGACGGACTCACCGTCGACGCCAATGAATTTCCCGACTGCGCAGGCGTCGCGGATATCGCTCCCTCGGAGCCCGGCTTCGAGAACGACCGACTGCGCTTCCTGGTCGTCGCCACAGATGACAGCTTTCATCTCCCGACAGACGCGGGATATCCCTACCCGACAAGTGTCGCGGACGTCATCCAACTGGCACAGGAGAACGGCGTCACGATCTTCTTCCTCGACAGTGGTGGCCTCACCGACATGGTCGCCGACGAGATTGCCCTGGCGACGGGCGGAGATGTATTCGTTTTGGGTTCGGCAAGCGAGGAAGTCGTCGCAGCGATTGATGACGCGATCTCGACCGCGATTGGCGACGTCGAAGTGAGTGTCGAGGTCGCGGGCGAAAACCCGGAATTCGTCACCGACATTCAGCCCCCGTCGCAGATTCGCGATCTGATCACGGACAGCGAAGCCGTCTTTAACATCACGTTCACGAATAACCTCGAACCCGCAGAAATGGACCGTGAGTTCAGCGTCGATCTCGTCTTCAGCATCGATGGCGCCGAGATCAGCCGCCAACGCGCGGTTATCACCGTGCCGGGGACGATGATGGCTCCCTAGATACGGGTACGGCGCCTGCGCCGCGTCCGGCGGGAAGCGGCCAAACCGAGCATCCCGACGGCAAGCATGCTGATCATCCCCGGCTCCGGGAGGGGAACCGTCGTCTCGATCTGGAGCCCAGCAAGATGGGTATTCGGCGGAACCCCCGCAAACGTCGGGAAGCTCGACACCGTCAACTTCCCATCCTCCACTAACGTATCAATCACCGCATAAGAATCCCCTTCCACCAAACTTGGAAGAGCGACCCCGAGCAGCGTTTCGTGCGGCTCATCATTCGCGACGAGTGCACCCGATTCAGCAAGTCCATCCGCCATTGTGTAGACCTTCACGCGGTAGGCGCCATCGCGGGCAAGGTCCGCGAAGGTGACGGCCCATCCCGCCGCGTCCTCAGCCCAATCCGCGAGCAATCGGGCATCCTCGCCACCCACCAAGACTTGATCAAACGAGTTCGCGTTAAGGAAAGCCGTCGCAGGAACCGTCACACCGTCGACGTCCCTCAGCGTATTCGGGCCCAACGCGAAGGGATTCCAGTAGCCGGGGAACCCTGCGGCTGCGTAGCTATCCGCCGGCGTGCCGACCGACGAACCCATATCGATGTTAAAGAGCGGCTCGAATACATAGGGCTGCGCGAAGACTTGAAATGAGTCGAGATCCACTTCGAAGGGGTCAGCATTTTCGCCCTCGTGCAGAAAGTACTGCTGCGCAGAAGAGACGGAGTAGTCCTGGGCGTAAACAAGAGGAAGAGAATCGGTTGTGATCTCATCGTCACTCCCGATCTGGACCGAGGCGACAGCCAGACCTGCAGCGCGGTCGACCTTCAGATCCGAGATGAAGGAGACCTCCGAAAACGGCATATCGTTATTCACGTAGTTGATGAGCGTTTCCCGAGACCCCGTATAAGAGGGCATACCATTTGGGCCCAGTCGTTCTTCCAGAACACCAAGCCGGACAACCACAAAATTCGGCGTCAAGGGAGAGATACGTAGGTACGTAGCCAGCAAGGTTCCGCCCGGCATAACATCATCGTCACGCGTAAAGCGAAGAAGACTGGTCAGCCTGGCTTTTCCAGGACTGGCCGACGTCAGGCCCGAGTACACGGCGCGAACGCCCACATTCGACTCGACGGTCGAATATTGCATATCGTCCATTTCCGCATACACCCCTTCAGGGTGACCGGAGACCGCCGCAATAAGACGCGCACTCGTCCCTGTAAACGTGGTTGGCGTCATCGAAGGCAAGCGCGCCACTAGACCGCCCCCGTCCATTACATCGATCTCAGATGTCGTCGGGAAAGAGTTCTCCCCTACAAAGTTCTCCTGGTAAACCAGAGGCACTTCGAAATCGAGCGCTGAGGCACTCATCGGGGCGAGAAACGCGAAGAGCGAGACAGCGCCGAACGCGACGGCGCTGCGGATCCTTGGCTGCGTTCGAGCCAAGCACGCTGTCCCCAAAGCCGATGCCATCTTGACTGCGAAATGCCGAGCGTTCATGACTTGCCCCTTCGATCGCATCCGGGTGGGCGCGAACGAGATTGAGAAGTTCTGGATGCTGAAGCGACACGATACGGGCCACCGATCTCGCGAACCGAGACTGGGTTCACAGAGTCTCCAGAAAGCCCATCCAACGCCGCCCTCGCCTCGCTCCTCGACCACCCTCCCGCAGGGGAATTGGATCGACGAGCAAGCCCAGGCGCGACCGAAGTCGGGCTCTACAAAAACAGGCGTTCGTTCGGGGCGAACAATGTTCGCTAAATCAAGAAGTCGAGGGCTTTGCGGGCCATCGAGCGGGCGGCGACCAGGTCTCTGATTGCACTGCGTCCGGGAACGGCCGCGACGGCGGGGGCAACGTCTGCGGGACGACGATCGGCTGCCCCTAGCCTCGAGTGTCTTTGTCCCGCGGAGGGGCGGGTGTGGGAAAGCCGGAAACGCCCTCTTCCAACTGAACGCCGAGCGAGTTGAGCGCCATCGAGATCATCATGTAGTTCCCCACCGTAAAGATGAGGTCCAGCCGGCGTTCGTCAGTGAAGCCTTCGAGCGAACGCCACGTCTCGTCCGAAATGAAAGCGTCTGAGTGGAGTTCTTCGGTTGCCCGCAGAATTGCCCGGTCGCTCTCCGACCACGCCTCCGCTTCGGAGCCCAGAGAGACGCACTCAACCTCCTCGCGCGAAAGGCCGGCAGCAAGCGCCGGCCCAACATGCTCCGCCCACTGGTACTCCGCCTGGCTAAGCCAAGCGACGCGCAGCACAGCGAGCTCACGCTCGCGCTCGCTGAGGCTGCTCTCGGTTCGGAGGTAGTTGCCCAGCGGCGCCCATTTCGAGACGAGCTCGAGATGGCGAGCGAGGGTCGCCACGACATGGCTTCCCGGGCCCTTGGGCAGACGATCCGCGAATTCCGGCCCCACTTCCTCGCGCGTCACAGGGGCGATCCGGGGGCGATTAAGTCTCATCAGGTTCGGGAATCCATCGTCTGCGGGTTCACTACAGCACGCGACTCACGAAACCTTCTTGAGTTCCTGCGCGGGCTGACCATAAAGACGCGTCACGTCTTCGCCTGCATTCCAATGCGCCATCCACTCTGCGTAGTAGTCCGGGACCGCCTGATTCACGGGCTTATGCCACGGCACCTGCGCACCCAGGATTCCCATCGAGGACCGCAACTTGTCTATCCGCGGGACGCTGTCGAAAGGACTCCCTTCGAAGGCCGCCTCGGGAATATTCGGCACGTGCTTCTTGAATTCTTCCGCCATCAACTCGAAGAGCGAGCCCGAGAGACCCAGGAATTTGCGCGTATTCGTTAACCGGTACCAGTACTTGCCAACAACGTGGTTGTAGATCGTGATCGCGGAGCTGCGATGCTCGACTTCTTCGCAGAAATGCCACATGAAAAGTGAAGAAACGCGCTCGTCACCACCGGCGAAGAGCGTCGCTCGGTTGTCGAGAATCATCTTGAAGAAGGGCGTAAAGATCGCCTCGGTACCGCCGACATAGGCCAGGTGAAATTCGAGCGGATGTTCTTCGAACAAATCATCATAGAACTTCACAACCTTATCGAGAGAAGACTGCAGCCCGGGGTACTGAGCAACCAGCCCCTTCACATGCTTCGTATGCGCAACCGCATGAACGGCTTCCTGCTCTCGAAACAGACGTGCTTCCGTGGCCACTTCAGGATCGGAGATCTCTGTTTCGGCGGCCCGAATCGCTTTGCAGATATAGCGCTCGAATCCGATCGTCACGAAAGTGAGCTGATTCATCATCATCGAGAATCGAGGCTGTTCGGGGTTCCACATGAAGGGAACGTCTTCGAAGTCAAACGGGATTCTGCGTACTTCTAGATTAGACATGGTGTAGCCACACTCCTCAATTCGATTCTTCTAGAAACGATGCATAGACCGTTTCTCAGCCAAACTCCGCTGAACCCTAACCTCTAAATCGACCGCGCGCCGCGAATCAGACGCCCCGGTCGAGCGCCGGTGTCGGCCCCCGACTCACGCGTCACCGCGCCACCCACGATCGTGAAATCGTAGCCGTCCGCAGATTGCAGAAGACGCCTTCCACCCGCCGGGAGGTCATGCGCCATTCGCGGCGAGTAGAGGGTCAGAGCGTCATGGTCGATGATATTTACGTCCGCGCGCATCCCCGGCCGCAGCACACCCCGATCTCCGAGCCCGTACAGGCTCGCGGTATCCAGAGTCTGCTTCTTGATGACCCACTCGAGCGGCAGCCTCTCGCCTCGGGAACGGTCTCGCGCCCAATGCGTCAGCATAAACGTCGGGTTCGAGCCGTCACAGATCAGCCCGCAATGCGCGCCCCCGTCGGAGAGTCCGGAAACCGACCAGGGATGCATCAGCTGCTCCCGAATCACCTCATGGTCCCCGTCCGTATAATTGAACGCTGCCATCAAGAACAGCGCATGCCCATCGTCCTCAAGGAACATGTCGTAGGCGGCCGAGAAGACCTCCTCCCCGTTCGCTTCGGCGATCGCGGCGATCGTCGCTTCGGGACCCGGCTCGTAATTCGGCGGATTTCCGAGGCGATAGATCTGATTCAGCATCCCCTGCACCGCGCCAATCATGATGTCCCAGATATCGTCGGGATTCGGCGGAAGATCTTCCTCTGCGAGGATCCGCGCCTTCACCTCAGGCTTGCGCAACTCAGCGACAAGCGCCTCGAAAGAGGGGCATCGCTCCTTGAGTTCGACGTAGGTCGGTCGCTTCGCGAAAGCGTAGTGGGTCTGAAGGCCGATCATCACGCCGGCCTGCCGTGCTGCGACCTGCGGGTAGAGCTTCGCGCCCTGCTCACACGCGCGGATCGAATCGTCCATCAGATCTCGCCATAGGTTTGGCTCGGCGTTGACCTGCAGTAGGGCAAATGTAATCGGACGACCGGTTTCGGCAGAGAGACGGCCCATCCAATCGACTTCCTTGCGCGCATCGACCAGCCCCTGGCCATCCGCCCCCGCAGGCGCGAGCTCGAAAACCCCCGCCCCAGCGTCACGCAGAGCATGGCCTAACGCGAAGAGTTCTTCTTCCGCCGCGAACGTTCCGGGAACCGGCTCGCCGTCCATCGCCTTATGTCCGAGGACGCGACTGGTCGAAACGCCTAACGCGCCGGCCTGAACCGCTTCGAAGACGATGTCCCGCATTCGCGCGATCTCGTCCGCGCTCGCCGGCTCGTTCTGCGCGCCGCGCTCGCCCATCACGTACGCCCGAAGTGCGCCGTGGGGAATCTGCGTTCCAAAATCGATGCTCGTCTTGCGCTGCTCGAGCACATCCAGGAATTCCGGAAAAGTCTCCCAGCCCCAGGTCATCCCTTCGGAGAGCGCAGTGCCGGGAATATCCTCGACCCCTTCCATCAACTGGATCAGCCACTCTTCCTTGCCGGGCACGACCGGCGCGAAACCCACACCACAGTTCCCCATCACCATCGACGTCACGCCGTGCACCGAAGAGGGCTCAAGCAGTTCGTCCCAGGTCACCTGGCCATCGTAATGCGTGTGGATATCCACGAAGCCCGGCGTCACGAGGCGGCCGTCGGCCTTGATCGTGCGGGTCGCAGAACCAGAGACGGATTCGCCGACCTCAACAACCTTGCCGTCGCTGATGGCGATGTCGCCCGTGAATCGGTCTTCGCCGGTTCCGTCGACGATCGTTCCGCCGGTGATCTTGAGGTCATGCATTTTGAGGGCCCCTTGTGGTTGCCAGCCGAAAGACTATTCGACTTTACAACCCAAGCAAAGTGTAAAGCAAAGGCAACTTCGCCGATCGCCCAAAATGACCGGGGCCGGGGCTGGTCCCCGGTCGAATAAGGGGGTTAAATGCGACGCGGGCCTCCCCGCGCCGGGCGGCGGACGCGGTCCCCGAGGGGCCTCTACCGATGCCGCCCGCCCCGCGCAATCAGGCCTGAGGAAAACGAGATGAGTCGAAGAGAGTCGTGGAAAGGAGCGAGCCCGAGCTCGGAAGCGGATGCGCGCCTGCATCTGCTCCAAGTCACTCAGGATTGCATCGAGCGCCACGGATTCTCCAAGGTCACCCTCTCCGACGTCGCCGAAGCCGCGGGCGTCACCCGCCCCACGGTCTACCGCTATTTCGGAAGCGCCGAGGAACTCCTCAACGCCGCCGCCGTCACCGCAAGCGGCGGCTACCTCGAGCGAATGCGCGAGCGCATCCTGCGAATCGACGACCCGATCGAAAGAATCGTCGAAGTCATGGCGATTACGATCTCGGAAATCCCGGACGATCCCTACCTCAGCGAACTCTTCCGCATGCGGGACCCCGTCTCCCTCCACTCCCTGGGTCAGAACGCGTTCGTCGGGAGAGAGCTACGGCTTTATGTCGGAGACCATTGGCAAGGGGAAGAAGGCGAGCTCGATGAACTCGCAGAGCTCTCGCTTCGACTGCTCAAGAGCTTCCTCGACGATCCCGGACCGGAGCGCGACGGCAAAGCGTTACGCGCGTACCTAACACGCTGGCTCGCGCCCATGCTGGAACCGCATCTTCGCCCCTAACACCTAGGGACAGGTCAGCGAAGTCCCGCAAACATTCTCACAACCGTCGAGGCCGTTCAAGACGGTGCCCGCGGCGGCACTTGCGACCGAGGAGGCATCAGTTCGGCGCAAGCCCCCTCCGCCGGCGTGCCGCCCCGAGAAGAGCCAGCACGCCAGAGGCCAATCCCAGCATCGCACTCGGTTCAGGCACGGCCCAAGCCGTTGTCGCCCCAGGCGTCGGTGAATCAAAGGACGCGAAGAGCTCCGTCCCTCCGACCTGTCCGATCAAGACGCCTGTGCCGAAAGGCGACTCCGACAGGCCATTGCTGAAAGTCACGCCACCCGACAGCACCAGGCTCTGCAGATCAGCAACATGGTCGCCGGCCCATTCGAGTGTCCCCTTTTCGAAGTGGATCCCGCCCGCTCCGACAGAGAGACCGCTCGCCTGATCGTTCAACAGAGTCAGTCCGCCATCGAGCAGCTGAATCTCTCCCGTTCCCGCACCCACGGTAATTTGATCCGAGACCTCCAGTTGCCCGCCGTTTTCAATCGAAACAACGGCCGTCGCGGGATGAGAGACGTTCAAGGTGCCAGCGTAGACAGGCGCATCGACGATCAGTTCTCCAGCAAAGGCAGTGTGATTCACCAGATCATTGTTCGCCGGTTCTACTCCGGAGTCCCAATCGTCTTTGATGTACCACTTTCCAAGACCCGAGCTGTTCTGAAAGGTCATGGTCTCCGCGACGGTCCCCTGAAAGTCAAAGCCGGTTGCGAATGCATTCGTTTCGAGATCCGTGAGTTCATCTTCGTAATGCTTCCCGCCAACAATCACGTCGTCCAAGATCAGATCCGAGATCGTGGCCTCGGCAATCCCCACAAAGGGGTCCAGGTCGCCGCGCAGGTTTCGCGCCGCTGCACGCACGTTTTCGATGCGAACGTCGGAGACGGGAACTCGGTCGACGAGCTCTGTTGTCCCCGAACCCATATCCCAACCAAAGAGCATCCGCGTCGGGAAAAGATCGTGGACATGGATATCGCGAAAGACGATATGCGATCCGTCGTTGAAGGGAGATGCGACTGCAGGCTCCCACAGACCGATGACCGAGGCCCCCCTTTGCTGTTCGGGGGTCTGAAACTGACTGAAGAACTCCCGGGCGTAGAGCACATCGATATCCTCGACCAGCAGGTCGCCGAAAATCATGTACGGCGCAGGATTGTCATTGAGCATGTTGCTGCAGCGGAGTGCCATGCCGTTCACGTCAGACCAGTATACGTTCCGGCGAATCCCCAAAGCCCCGACATAAGTGCCATCGTCCTGGGTGCGAAGAAAAGAGTCCTCCAGGTACCCACTGCCGTTAGGCGAAATTCCATCACCGTTCGCACGCCACGTAAAGACCTTCGTCCAGCGGACAAAGTTGTGGTCTGCAACATCCACGTTCCATTTACCGATGAGCGCGATGCTGTGGTTGGCGGAATCCGTAATCGTGACGCCCTCGATTCGAGAGCCCCGCGCATCCCCCGTCACGTAAATCGGCTTATTGGCATGATAGGTGTTGAAGGGATTGATGATGCCGAGTTCATCGTGATGCAGGACCTTCTCACCCGAGAGCGTCCCATGCCCGTAGATTCGGATATTCCGGCCGCCCTCAGGGTCGTTCTGCTCATTCGTCATATTTCCGTGAACGATCGCGTCGCCGGGAATGTAGTAACTCTTGCCGCTTTCCAGATCGAAGGCATCGCCATCCGCCCAGGGCGCGTCGAAAAGCTGGTGCACGCCGGGAAGAAACGAAAGCGTCGTCCAGGTGCCGTCGTAGGGCGGCCGCTCTCCCGGCTGAACGATTCGAACGTTCGGATCCGCCGGATCCGGTTTATCCAAGATGAAGGGATTGGCGAAAACCGAAACCGCATGGCTCGCGTTTTCGTTGACATCGCCCAAGGTCGCCCCATTGTCATCGAACTCGCCATCGATATCTACGGACAGCAGGACCGGCTTGTCGATCACGACATACGCCCGGCCGTTTTCGACGCGCCAAGACTTCACCTTTCGGCGCGGATGCGCGACGGCCCGCTCGATATCCAACTGCGTGCCTGCATTCGGACCCGTCGGATTCAGTCGTGTGATCTCCACTTCAATTTCGACGTTATTCGCCATCTCGAAATTGGCGTAGGTATGACTCCAACCTCCGATCAGATCTTTATAGGAACCATCCACGGCCGCGACCGCGACGTCATCATCGTCCCGCGACTGGCTCACCCAAGCGAATGGGCTCTGCCACGTGCTGCTCGCCGTCTCGCGCACGCGAATGCTGTAGTACGGCGACGGGTCGAGAGTTGCGCCCGGCCCGCTTTCCGGGTCAGGGATCTGATTCGAGTAGACCGCCAGCCCCTGGGATGAAACCTGGTCATTCGTAAGCGCGAATTCGGCGTGGTCGAGTTCTACAGGAAGCCCATCGCTCGTCAGCGAAGCGCCTCCAAGCAATTCCAGGCTATCCGTCAGAACCCGCGCTTCCAGGGTCGTGACACCAGCGGGAGCAGTCGCTTCGAAACCCAGAGCCGTTCCCGTCGTCGGTCCGACGTGGACGGCATCGACGAGCGTGCCGTCGAAGTCGATCTGAACCTTGCTTCCGCCGACCTGATCGAGCGTGACGACCTTGCTGAAGTCCGCCTCAACGCGAACGACGTCGCCCGCAGAGTGCACAGTCGGGCTCTCCGAGCCCTCGATTCCCTGGACACGGGCCGCAAGAGGCCCCGCCAGCTCCTGAATCTGAAAGCCGTTGATGCCCGCGTCATTCGCGAAGGGACGAAAGTTCCCCACGATCGTCGGTGCAGGCGAGCTATCGGTTCGGACTTCCACGACGACATAGTTTCGACCTTCAACGAAGTCGCTTTGATCTCCAGCGAAGGAGGCGGGGCGTCTTCCACTGGTGGCCCCGAGCGCCCCATTCGTCTCGATTTCAATCACCCCCGCTTGCCCATCGCCGTTGCCAGCACTGTAAACATAAAGGAGGTAAGACGTATCCGGCTGCAGCCCCGAAATCGTGAAGTTGCCTTCGTAGACCGTGTTATTGAAGACCGAAACCACGCTGTAGTCCTGCAGTAAGGCATTAGGGACTCCCGTGTCATCGCGGAAATTGAATCCGCCGCTGACCGCGACCCGGATGGGTGTGTCCACCGTATCCAGCGAGTCTCTCAGAACCTCCGTCCCGCTCCCGCCGGTCGCGTTCCAGAAGATTCCCGAATCAGAGAGCGCGCCTTGCCCAACGTAAGGCGCATCCCCGTTCGGCCCGATATCCACGTTCACCACGAGGCCTTGCGCGCCGGCTTCAAGAGCAAAAAAAAGCAAGGCAACGACAACTCCCAACAAAGACCAACCCGTTCGTTTCATCCCTCATCCCTCTATGCGCATCAACTCAGACTTAAAAGCCGAGCTCCGCTCTAATCATTGACTGGACCGGCATCCGGAATCCTCTGGGTTGACCGACACGACCGAAGGCAGTCTTGATTTCCTTGAACACTAACGGCAAGAACTTCTGTTTGGCGCCGACTTGTGCACATCGATAGACCTACCGGTCAGGAATTCGCTTCCTTGTCAAATCACTACGACGCGGACTGGGCGAGGGTTACCGGAATCAGGGATATTCGGACGTTGATGAGCCACAATGGCACCCCTGGGGTTCGCTCCCCGTAGATGTAAGCCACGTCACATTTCCGAGGATGTCCTGATTCGCCGCGAATAACGCCTAGCCGAACCATTGAATCCACGACAGCGCTCGACTTCCCTGGTTGTGTCCTCTACTTCCGCGCTCTGCTCGCGCCTGGAATGGGAGAAGCCTCCCTCGGTGTGCCCTACCCTTCCTTTCAGGCAGACCGCCCCAGGGAGCATCCGATGACAGACCGCCTCGCACGCCTCGCCGACGAATGGGCCATCCGCGACACCCTCGCTCGCTATTGGCGCGGCATAGACCGCCAAGACGCCGCCCTCGTCGAGAGTACCTATCACCCCGACGCCTACGACGATCACGGCTACTACAAGGGCCCGATCAAAGGATTCATCGAAGGCCTCCCCAGTTCCGTGTGGGCTTTCTTCGAAAAGACGCAGCATTTCGCAGGCCATATCGCGATCGATCTCGACGCTTCGAATCCCGACCGCGCCGTCGCCGAGTCCTACGCCGAGGCCCATCATATCCGGCACGACGAGAACGGCGTTGGACACGACCTGGTGTATGGCCTTCGTTATGTCGACGTTTTCGAACGGCGTGAAGGCGAATGGCGCGTGGCACATCGCGTCTGTACCTGGGACTGGTCCAGAGCCGACGAAGGCATAGGCATGCCGCTCCCCGAAACCTATTTCCGTGGTTTGCAGTCTGCTGACGACCCCGCCTTCGCCCAACCCGTCCGCGTCGGTCGCCCGGACAGCGCCCGCGTCCTCGCCATCAAACAAGCCTGCCACGACACTCTCGCCCGCTACGCGCGAGGCGTAGACCGATGCGATACCGACCTGGTCGCCAGCACCTATCACATGGACGCCTACGACGATCACGGTGGCTATCAGGGAACGGCGAAGGGCTTCGTTGATTGGGTCAAACCGACGGTCATGGACGTGTTCACCTGCACGATGCATAAACTCGGCAACCAGCTGATCGTCGTCGACGGCGAACCCGGCGCAGAGGTTGCCTACGCCGAGACCTACGCCATCGCGCATCACGTGCTGGCTGAAGCGGAAGTGCCGACAGACATGATCATGGGCGTTCGCTACTTCGATCGCCTGGAGGACCGGGGCGACGGCTGGAAGATCGCCGAACGCCGCATGAGTTTCGAATGGGAGCGATCAGTTGAGGCTGGGTCCCAGGCGCCTGTCTCGGGATTTGCGATCGGGCTTCGGGACGGGAGCGATCCCGTACTCGCGGAACCTTCGACTCCAGCCGGGCATGACTCTGACCCGACGACCACGCCCGCAATCGGCCTCACCACAGACCTCACCGTCGACCTCGTCGCCGACCGCGCCGAGATCTACGGAGTCCTCGTTCGCTACTGCCGCGGCGTCGATCGCCGCGACCGCGCAATGATTCGGAGTACCTATCATGCCGATGCGTACGACGATCACGGCGCCTACAAGGGCGACCTCGAGGGCTTCCTCTCCTTTGTCGAGCAGGAGGTCTGGTCACGCTTCCGAACCACGATGCATAAGCTCGGCCAAGCGCTGATCGAGATCGGCGGGGATTCCGCAACCAGCGAAACCTACGCGATCTGCCATCACGTGATCGCAGAAGACGGAACGGACATCGCCGACAGCGTGATGGGCATCCGCTATCTCGACCGCCTCGAACGGCGCGACGGCGTTTGGAAGATTGCTCGGCGAGAGCTGCGATGGGAATGGATCCGAAGCGACGCGCTTGCGCCGCTCGATTCGGGCTGGACGCTTGGAGAGGCTTCCGAGCGGGATCCTGTTTTCCGGGCCGGGCAAGAAAGCGCTTAAAGAGCACTCGAAAACTGAACGGCGGAGATCCCCACGGAACGTCTCCCGGCAGCTCAGTTCCTCCCTTACCTCCGGCACCCCTTCCCCGCCCAGCGCCCACAGGCCTGAAGTCGGAATGACATGGCTCCGACATGGCAATCAAGCTTCCGGCCACGCTCCGCGATCCCAGGCATCACAGCCGCCGAGCGTTCGACGGCTTCCCTGAGTGACATCCCTGCTACGTCATAGAGCGTGACGTCCGCCGCGCCAAAGGCGCTCGGTTCGTTTCGGCGCCAGCGGCTGCCCGCGCGAAACGCCCCGGACTGCATCATATCAGGTAGATGCATTTCATCGTACCACGCGTCCCACTCGGCATAGCGCGCGACTCGGTTCGGCATAACATACGCGAGAACATGTCCCTCGAGATCCTCTGCCGGTTCCGATTTAGAGCCACCGTTTCCATGAGCCGCAAGCAAGTCGAGATTGATCAGGCAATGATTCGCGTGCGCATCAGCGAAGTAGGTCTGCTCTGCGCGGACCGCCTGCGCTGCCTCCGCGCGCGCGACCGCGTCGTCCCCTCGAAACTCGTGAATCGCCACATGGGAAAACCCGATCGAGGGCATTCCCGGGACCGGCGCCGGGCTCACTTCAAAACGAGTGACGACGTCGGCGCCCCGCTCAACAGCCGCAGGCAATTCAATATTGTCGTACCAATCCGCCCACTCGCCGGCACGCGCAGGCGCGTTACAGCGGCTGAACTCAAGGAGGAGCAGTCCATCACCAAGCATCGATCATTCCTGTCCGCATCCCTCAGCGCATCACCAAGCCCGAGTTCACAAGCAGCTGCTGGCCCGTAATCGTCGATGCACGCTCCGACGCGAAAAAGAGGACGGCCTCCGCCACCTCCGCATCCGTCGGAATGCGGCCCAGGGGCATCGTCCCCGAGAGTTCTCCCTCCACCTCGGCTTCGCTCACGCCACGCGCCTCGGAAGTCTCCTTGATGTAGCCCTCGAGCGCCGGCCCCATCATGTACGTCGCGACAACCGTATTCACGCGAATATTATCCGCGGCGAGCTCCTGTGCCATAAAGTAGGACGCACTCGTCAGCGCCCCCTTCGCGGCCCCGTAGGCAATCTGGGGAACCAGCGGAAGGAATGCTGCGTGGGATCCGATAAAGATGACCGAGCCGCCGCCGCGCGCCTTCATTTGCGGGACGCATGCCTTGGTGAACTGCGCCGAGCCGATCACACCCAGATCGAAGGCCGCGATCCACTCTTCCCGGGTGACTTCCCCGAGGCCGCCAAAGAACCGGTCCTGGGCGGCGACCTGACAGATCGCATCGATTCCCCCGAACCGCTTCGCAGCCTCGCTCGCAAGTCGGTCGCATTGACTCTCGTCCGTAATATCGGTCGGCACCGTCAGCACTCGGTCCCCTGAAGCGTCAAGCTCCTTCGCGATCGCATCAAGGGTGCCCTCGCTACGCGCCGCAAGAACGACGTTGGCGCCTTCGCGCAAACCGAGCCGCGCGACCTGACTGCCGAGGCCAGTCCCTACGCCGGCGATGACAATCGTTTTGCCTTCCATCATGAGACTCATGCTTCGGTCCTCCTATTCATTGTTCCCGATCATTCGCTCGGGATATCGAAGTGTGCGCGGTACTCGCTGAACGCGTCGGACAATTGCGCGGGGTCAAGGCCGTAGGTCTCAGCCGTGTAGTCATGTGAGCCGAACCGCTCCGGCTGATGTTGGTTCTGCCAGGCGCTCATCTGCTCGATGGCGTTCTCGGAGAGTGGTAAGCCGAGGGCCCCGAAGGCTTTCCGAAGCTGGCCGACCGGATCAGCCAGCACGTCGCGAAAGTGCAGATCGACGAACTGTGATTCGCGATCCAGCTCCGCGCGGTCGCGCATCCCTTGCGCAATCCGCTCCTCCCAAAGGCGTGCAGCAAGCGCGCCCACCTGATGCGGATCGACGTTCTTCTCGTACACCGCCGTAAAATGCGTCAGCAGACTCGCGAAGGACGGAATCACCTTCGCGGGGTCGCGATGCGTATGAATCACGCAGGCCTCGGGAAACTCGCGAAAGAGTTCTTTCAGACAGCGCAGGTGCGGCGGGTATTTCAGAACCCAGCGTTGTCCCTTCGAGTCCGGATGCTGAATCAGCTTCAAGACATCGTGGTACCAGCGATAGACATCGTCCATCGGTTGTTTGTCGAACCATGCGCGATAGCTCGGCAGATAGGCCGTGTGATCGTAGGAGTCGTCCTTAAAGAGATGCCGAAAGACGAAGCGACATTCGCCGGCGCCCTCGGCAGATACGTCATGCAAAGCACGCAATCCGGGATCCGCTTCGTAGGTGAGCCGGAGCACCTCGGCGACGCGTTGATAGTCGGCATCATCAGCCCATGATGCCTTAGGCGGGCGTGATTTCGGGACGACGCCGAGCCAGTACTCGAGCACCTGGCTATCCGGGTCCTGCTGCAAGAGATGATGGATCGTCGTCGTTCCGGTGCGCGGAAGGCCAAGGATGAAGATCGGGCGTTCGAGCTCCGTGTCGAGGATCTCAGGTCGCTGCTTCAATTGTTCGACGACTTGAAGGCGCCCGACGAGGTCGCCCACGATCTCATCGTGCGCCAGCTGACGCCCAAGGTCCGTCAGATTCGCGTCCTTCGCATAAGACTCGAGAAGGACAGCGAAACCTTCCTCGAAATCTTCCGGTCCAAAGTCGCTTAGGCCCGTGGCATCACGAGCGGCCTGCATCAGGGAACCGCGATCGAGCATACGAGGAATCCTCTCTGTTCAGAAATCAGTGATATCGGATATTATGCACGAGGGCCCGCGATCGTTCATCGGGAAAATCGGGCCGAGGAGGACGAATGGAAGGAAAGATGACGGCCGAGGAGGGGCTGAGCGTCGTTCAGCGATGCTTCGATGCGCTTGCGAAACAAGACGCCGATGCGCTCTGCGCGAATTACACAGAGGACTATGTCTTGGAGCTTCCCTATTTCAAGCCGAATGAGCCTCTGGTGGTCGAGGGGCGCGAGAACGTTAGAGCCTACCTCGGCAATTTTCTGCCGATCCAGCAGATGAACCTTTCCTTTACTGAACACCGCTGGGTCGAGGAGGAACAGCTCATCATCGCCGAATACGTGAGCGAAGGACGCTTCCTCGACACGGGCGAGGCCTACGCGAACAACTATGTTGGCTACTGGTACATGCGCGACGGAAAGCTCTGCCGCCTTCGCGAGTACTACAACCCACAGGCGCCCCGCGCTTCGGCGATCGACTAAGGGGCGCTTCTTTGATCGATCACAAACTCAGCTTCACGGCGATTCATGTCGCAGCCACCCGTGCGGCGCATCTGCGCTTCGACGCCGCGCCCCATTTACTCAACGATCATCCCGCCCTTGCACTGATCGGGGCGGAATACGAATCGCTTGTCGACCAGCTGAGCGATGAGGCGCATTGGGTCCTCCGCGAGAATCGGCTCTTCATCCCGCTGCGCGCTCGCTGGGCCGAGGACCGACTCCGAAACGCCTTCGCGAGTGGCGTCCGCCAGTACGTCATCCTCGGCGCGGGCATGGATTCCTTCGCGTTCCGGCAGCCCGACGGATTCGAAGCGCTCTCGATCATCGAAATCGATCATCCCGCCACACAAACGTGGAAGCAAGATCGCATCGAGCAGCTCGGCTGGCCTGCGCCGTCGAACCTTCAGCTGATTGCCTGTGATTTCGAGAAAACCTCCATGCTCGAGGCGCTCGACCTTGCGCGCTTTGATCGAGACAAGCCGGCCTTTTTCAGCTGGATGGGCGTGACCTACTATCTCGAGCGCCCGCTCGCACAATCCGCACTCTCCGAGCTAAGCCGAGTCCTCGCCCCTGGCAGCGAAGTCGTCTTCGATTTCCTCCGTCCCTACGGCGATCTCGCCGAGCGATACCAAGAGCTCGAAGCGCTCAGCGGCCAGTACCTCAAGAACAAGGGAGAGCCGCACGTGAACAAGCTGCGGGATCACGACGTCCGAAGCGACGTCGCCAGCGCAGGCTTCCCCCGGATCGAAATCGAGACGGAAGAGACGCTAAGGGAGCGCTACGACGACCTCATGCCGACGTCAATCGGGCTCTCTGAGCGTTTCGGCCTCGCGGCGGCGTGCACTTAAACGATAATCGCCGGCGATCAGTCCTCCCCGGAAAACTCCTCGTAGACCGCCCGACTCAGACCAGAAAGCGCACCCGTGGCGAGGTCCACCTCAAAGATGGCGGTTCCCGGCGGGCCGATGTCGACCGAGAAATCAGCGAAAAGAAAGCGGCCCGTTGAGTCGAAATCGAAGGCGGGACCTACGTCGTCGGAGAAGATTCGGATCGGCTCCCCCGTCTGCGTAAGAGCACCCGTCGCTGGATCGATGCGGAACGCCGAGATCCAATCCGCCGCGGACCGGACATATAGGAAGCGGCCCGTTGGATGTAGCTGCGCGAAAAACGGAAGGATCTGGGGCACGGTCGCCGTCTGAAGCTCAGTAAGCGCCCCTGTTATCGAATCGACTGAAAAGGTTTGAACCGAATTGAAGCCGCTCGGGGCAAAGAGAAAGCGACCCGACGGCTCGGGCGCAAACTGAAATATCGGGATATCCGCGTTGTCGGGCGTCGCCTCCACGGCTGAGGGGAGCCCCGACTCGGGGTCGACCGAGATGACGAGCCGCTCGACGGAATCCGGGGACGCGCCGCTCCCGCTCACGTAAATGAAACGGCCCGCCGGATCGACCACCGCGACGCCCCGGCTCTCCCAGGTGCGGTTAAGACTGAATGTCTCAAGGGCGCCCAGGGCACCCGCCTCCTCATCAATCGCGAAAGTGGAAATTCTCTCGGGATTGGAAGCCAACTGATACAGGAAGCGTCCGGTTGGATCGAATAGAGGAGCGGCGGTTCTTTCGAACGGCAGTTCAGGGCCGGAGACAAGCACGCCCGTCTCCGGGTCAACGATGACAACCCGATCGGCTCCGTAACCGAAACGTCCGGCGGGTTCGAAGACGACACTTCTGGCCTCCGTTCCCACCCCAACCAAACTCAGCTCGCCTGTTGCAGGATCAAGAACTTGCATTCGCGTTTCACGAAGAAACTCCGGGTACCTCAATTCAAAAGGATTCGCGAAAGCGACGCTGACGGCTCCTGCATCCGCTGACGTGATGCCGACCTCAGTCAAAGCACCTGTTTCGGTCGAGATCGAATACGTCGTCAGATCGCCCGAGACCGCGCCCGCAATGACGCCAAATTGTCGCGTCGCGTCGATCACCAGCGGGCCCGGCGAAACTGCCGTAGCGACACGCGCGCCCACCTCTTCGATCAAGCCGGTATCGGCCTCGATCGCGTAGGTCGAGATCTCAGGTCCCGTTGGGCCTCCCACTGCCCCCGCGCCATCATGGGAGACATAAACGAAACGACGCGCTGGCCCCACCGTCACTGCGACCGGAGAAGGTGCAGCCGCGACGGCACTCCCTGTCGCCGAAAGCACCCCGGTCGCCGAGTCGATCGAAAAAACAGAAATCGTCTCATCCACCGCATTCGCCACATACGCCGATCGACCAAGAGGACCAACTGCAATCGACGCCGGCGAAGCCCCTACGCTCTGCGCTTCGCCGACGACGGAGAGCGTCCCTGTCGTCGTATCTACGGCGAATTGGCTGACGCTGTCCGAATCACGGTTGACGGCGTAAACGAATCGGCCCGAGGGATGCGCCGCGAGGCCAACGGGAGCAAGCCCAGCGCCAACGGGCGTGCCGACCTGCGTAAGCGCGCCGGTCGCGTGGTTAAGCGCAAAGATCGCAATGCTATTCGAGCCGTCATGCGCGACGTAGACGAACCGCCCGGTCGGGTCGATCGCAATCGCAGCGGGCGATGTCCCACCCGTAGACGCACTCCCGACCACCGAAAGCTCAGCGGAGAACGGATCAACCGAATAAGAGAGCACTTGATTCGCATCCCGGTCGGTTGCGACCACGAACCGACCGCTCGGATGCAGAGCGACCGCGGTCAACGCACCGCTCACCGAAGCCCCTGCCCCAGCGGCGGACAAGCCGCCCGATTCGGCGTCCAAAGCGAAAGGCTGGATCGTCCCTTCCGTCTCGGACACAACGATCGCCATGCGACGAACTCCGGTCGCACAGTCGACGGCGATATTCGCCAAGTCGCCCGCGGCGATGGATCCCGTCCCCCCGGTGACTTCACATCGCTGCGCCGAGGGCTGCGTCGCGATCTCGACCGAGAAATCACCTTCTCCCGTCACGGAATCAACGAACGCGAATGGCCCGTCTTCGCCGATCACCAGATCTTCTTCTTCCATGCCATTCGTTAGGCGGAGGACAAAAGGACTGCGCACGCCCGAGGCGACACCACTCACCGAGGCTGCATTCTCGCAGTCGATCACAATATCCGTGACCGCCTCACCCTGAAAATTGCCGGCGCTGGTTGAAGGGTCGATGACGCAGAGTTGTTGAGCGGGCTGCGCCGCAACCGTCACCGAATACCGATCACCGTCGTCGAGATCCGCAAGAAAGGTGAAAGCGCCGTTCGTCATGACGACGAGTTCCTCATCGCCATTCAGACGAAGGGCTAGCTCTCCCGTCAAGCCAGAGACCGAACCGCCGATCTCGGCGCTGCCCGTACCCGACGGACGGGTTCCAGAAAAACCGGAGGACGAGGAATTGCACCCGAGTCCCAGCCCCAATAGACAGGGAAGCATCAAGAGGGCAGAAAACCGGCTGATCGCGAGCTCAGGTTTGCGCGGGGCGTGAGAAGTCATCCTCAAGGCTCCAGCAATGCACGGGCATAAAAGCCGTCGGCGTCTCAGGTCACTCGTTTTCAGACTAGCATGAGCGCGCGAAATCCTGCGGCCAGATTTCGCCGCCCGAACGATTCCCCCCTCCGGCGGGGCCCATTCGGCTCGCTATCCTGTCGGCCGTCGCTTGACAGCCTCAGTCGACGGAGTGTGACTTCCAGTCGGCGACTCGCCGATGCCCCCGACCCCTTGCGAAGTGGAGTGCGAGAGCATCATATGAAGGATCGAATCGAGACAGCGCTCAGTGCCTGGGGCACCTGGGTCGCGACGCATCCGTGGCGGGTGATTCTCGTCGTCCTTCTTCTAACCGCCGGGCTGGGAACCCAAATCCGTCATTTCTATCTCGAAACGTCCAACGACGCGTTCTTCCACGAGGACGATCCCGTAGTCGTCCAAAATGACGCTTTCCAGGAGACCTTTGGTCGGGATTCCGGGATCGCGATCGCCCTTCGCCCGGAAAGCGGTGTCTTCGATCCCGATTTTCTGGCGATCCTGCGTGATACCCATATCGCGATCGAAGACGAAGTTCCGAATCTCGTCGAAGTGACGAGCCTTTGGAATGTGCGCGAGACCCTCGGCAATGAAGAAGGCCTCGAGGTCCGGGACTTCCTGGAGGACTGGCCGGAGACGCCCGAAGCGCTTGCGACACTCGAAGCCCGGGCGAGGGCGAACGCGCTCTACCAGAACTTCATGCTCTCAGAAGACGGTCGATCAACCATGATCGTGATCGAGACGGAAACCTACTCTCAGCTCGGCGAGCTCGATGCGCTCGACGGCTTTGCCGAAGAAGACGAAGCGGCGACAAAAGAGTCGCGCCGAGCGATCACGGGAGAGGAAGACGCTGTCATCCTTGCTGCGGTCGAGGAGATCCTTGACCGGATTCCTGAGGGCGTCGAAATTCATGTTGCGGGCTTGGCTTCGTTCACGACAATCCTGCAGCGTACGATGGCTCCGGACATGGCCAGAGCGACGCTTCTTTCGGTCGGAATCGCCGCCGCGTTTCTCGCCCTGCTCTTCCGGAGCTTCATTGGCGTCGCGCTCCCGCTGATCACTGTTCTTCTCTCGGTATTCGCGACGCTGTCGACGATGGGCGCCGTGGGTATCCCGATCATGGCGCCCACTCAAATCATCCCATCCTTTCTTCTGGCGGTCGGTATAGGCGGTGCAGTCCATCTCGTCGCTATTTTCTATCAAGGACTCCGCGCAGGGCTCGATCAAAGCGAAGCCGTCGCTCAAGCTTTGGCCCATTCCGGCCTGCCCATCCTGATGACATCTCTCACGACTGCCGGCGGATTGCTTTCCTTTATTCCCGCGGCGCTCGCACCGATCTCTCATTTCGGCATCATCAGCCCGATCGGGGTCCTGCTCGCGCTGCTCTATGTACTTGTCCTGCTGCCTGCGATGCTGGCGGCGGCCCCCGTGCGGCAGATCGCTCCCGAATCGGAACCTTCCGACACTCCCTCTCAGCGCTCACTTCGCTCGATCGGCCGCTTCTCAACCCGCCGCCCTGGGCTTGTCCTTTCGATCTGGGCCGCCGTCCTCGTGGTCGCAGGGATCGGCATTCCGCGGATCCATATCGGACATAACATGATCGAGTGGTTCCCCGAAACAGACGCCCTGCCCCGTGCGATCGATTTCATGAACGAACAGTTCGGCGGGGGTGTGAGCTATGAAGTCCTCGTGTCGACCCAGAGCGAGAACGGTCTTCACGACCCCGAGGTGCTTCGCAGGCTCGAAGCCGTCGCGGACCATATCCTGTCCGTCGAAGCCGCTGGACTTCGCGCGGGCAAGGTCGTTTCGATCGTCGACGTCGTAAAAGAAACTCATCGCGCGCTGAATGAAAATCGGCCCGAAGCCTATGCGATCCCGGATAGTCGGGAGCTCGTTTCCCAGGAGCTCCTTCTCTTCGAAAACTCGGGCAGCGACGATGTTGAGGATCTCGTGACGAGTGATTTCGAAACGGCGCGGCTGACGGTTCGCGTCACCTTTGATGATGCCGCCCTCGTCCTACCCTACCTCGAAGAAGTCGAACCGGGCATCGCGCGCATCCTCAGCCCCGACCTCGACTATCAGCTGACCGGAGAATTCAGGATCGTCGGCAATACCATTACGGCAGCACTCGCAACGATGCTGCGGAGCTACTCCACCGCCCTCGTCATCATCACACTCCTGATGATCGTGCTGATTGGACGCGTCCGACTCGGCCTACTCACCATGATCCCGAATCTGGCGCCGGTCGTATTCACGCTCGGCCTCATGGGCTGGTTCAAATTCCCCCTCGACATGATCAGCCTCATGAACGCGTCGATCATCGTCGGGCTCGCGGTCGATGACACAATCCACTTCATGCATAATTTCCGGCGCGAATTTGATGACGGAAACTCCGTAGAAGACGCGGTCGACCACACGCTGACGAGTACCGGCCAAGCGCTCCTCTTCACGTCCTGCGTCCTGGCTTGCAGCTTCCTCGTCTACACCCAGGCCTATCTCTTCCACATGTTCGCGTTCGGCGTCACGGTCTCCGCTGCGATCGTCGTCGCGTTCCTGGCGGATATCACGCTGGCCCCCGCCCTCGTTGCGACTTTTGCGGCGCGACTTTCGGGGCGCAAAGGCTGAGGGCTGAACTAGGCGCGCGCTCTACACGACCGGCGACCGTTACAAACGACGAGACCGCCAACACCCACAAGCAAGAGCGCAAAAAAGTCAGGCTCCGGGATCGCCGCGGGCCCAACTCCTTCGTAGACATCGCCGTTGTCTTCAAAGACCTCGAAAATGATCAGGTCGGGGGCTGCGGGCGGAGCCGGAACATACGCGGTGCTGTTGAACGGGTCGGTTTCGAAATAGAGAAATGAGACGTTCCAATCGACGAAAGCCGGCGTGAACTCCGCCGTATTCTCGGCAGAGACGGTCCAGACATCAATCGCTTGTCCCACGGTCGCCGAGATCCCGTATGCGGCGGCGAACGCGACGCCATCGGCGTCCAGCACCTGTTCATCGATGATCTCGACGCTCGCTTCGACGCTGGGGATCGAGGCTCCAAGCCCTCGCAGATGCCCGCCGGAATTTGCGAAGACGTAGTTCGTGGCATCCGGCGGGAAGGGTTCAACAACGCACCCCGCGCCGCAGCTGGTCGGAAAGCCGAAATAGCCATCGAAGGTGCTCATGCCGGGGACACCGCCCGTGAGCGCCCCCGTCCCGGAATCTTCGCCAATAAAGTCGAGCTGACCCGACCAATAGATAAGGTTGCCCTGCGCGAACGAAATGGATGGCAGTCCGAGCAGCAGCTGAACGGCGATGGCGAGCAGGAAAAGACGTGCCCTTTTGGCCGGGTTCATATTCATGACCTCCTTGTTAAGCCTTTTAGTCATGTGCCCAGACGCCCACGGCAGGTTCCGAGTAAAGTGTATCCGATCCGAACCGAAGGAGGCGGCTCGCTAAATGGATTCAAGCTTCTCGGGGATCGACTACATTCAACGACCTCATTCAAAGACCTAACGGAAGAGCCCTACTCAAGGGGCCAATCCAAAAACCTAAGCGGGAACTAAGCGGGGCCTAAGCCGTCCCCCAGAGGGCAAGAGGTGCAATGAAGACGCTCACGAAGCCAGATGCGCCGGCCGCCCCGCATGGTCGCCGAGGGCTCCTGCTTGACGTCCTCATCGTCGCGGCGCTCTGCGGCGCCGTCGCCCTGATTTACGGCCAAACCCTTGGGCACGCGCTGGTTGATTTCGATGATTTCATCTACCTCCGAGACAATGGCTGGCTCCGGGACCCGCTCGACCGGAGCTGGATCTTCCGCGCTCTTCGTGAGCCCTATGCCGCCTACTGGATCCCGCTGACCTGGCTTTCGTACCGCGTTGAATACCTTTTTTCAGAAGGAGCCCCCGCCGCCACCTTCGCGGTCAACGCCGCGCTCCATGCGGCCAATTCCGCCCTGCTCTACTGGGCGATTCGCCGAATGACCGGAGCCCGAGGAAAAGCGGCATTTGTTGCAGCGATCTTTGCCGTCCATCCACTTCATGTCGAGTCCGTTGCTTGGGCGAGCGAACGCAAGGATGTGTTGTCGACTTTCTTCTGGATGACGGCGCTCCACTTTTACGCCTCCGCACGAAAGACGCGCGACCGCAATCGGCGAGATGCCTGCGATATCGGCGTTGCGATTTGCCTAGGGCTGGGCCTCCTAGCCAAACCGATGCTCGTGACTTTTCCCTTCGCGCTTCTGCTCCTCGACTTCTGGCCGCTCGGTCGATTCAGAAAGCCGGGCGAAAACTGGGGGAGCATCAATCGGAGCGCCGTTCGGCGCGCCGTATTAGAAAAGGTCCCGCTCCTCGCCATCGCAATGGGCGCTGCGCTCGTAGTCCTCAACACGCAGAAAACGATGGGGGGAAGATCCTTTACCGCGGACATGGGCCTAGCCGCACGTGCTGCGAACGCGACCGAGTCCTACGCAGCCTACCTGGGACAAACATTCGTTCCGACTAACTTGTCGCCCTTCTACCCGCTAAATCCGACGCGGGACATCGGCCGGGTCTGGCTCCCCGTCCTTTTCGGCATCGCCGCCATCACACTCGCCGGATGGCGAGCGAGGGAGACGCGCCCTTGGCTGCTCGTGGGCTGGCTCTGGTTTTTGGGCAATCTGGTTCCGGTGATCGGCTTTGTTGGCGTGGGAATGCAGTCGCGTGCGGACCGCTGGATGTACATCCCGCTGATCGGACTCGCGATCATTTGCGCATGGGGCGCAGAGGAGATCTTTACGCACGGGCACTCCGCGGCGGCCTCCGCTGCGCAGCCGCCACGCCCCTGGAAGCGTCACTTGCTCCCTGGATTCGGCCTTCTCAGCCTCATCGCGCTCAGCCTCATTTCTCATCGACAGGTCGGATATTGGTCGAACACGGAATCCCTCTTCGGTCATGCCCGGGAGGCCAGCGGACCGAATTGGTACGCGGAGCATCGACTCGCGGTTCGACATCGCCTCCGAGGTGAGCTGGAAGAGGCAGAGCGGCACTATGTTGCAAGCCTGGCTGCCGAACCGCGCAATGCCCGCATCCAGGGCGAGTTAGCCGACGTGGCCCGCGCGCTCGGAAAGCATTCTCTCGCCGACGAACTTTACGCCAACGTGAAGCGGACCGGATGGCATGACACGGCGGCGCATGCTCGACTCGCTGCGATCCTGGACGAATCAGGATGGACCGGCCCTGCGCGATCCCTTCGCGAACGGACCTCTCTGCCTGCAGTCGGCGCTGGCCCGAGCGCTAAGGGTAAAAACACGTCATTAGGGAGGAAACACTTGAGGTGACTCGCCCCGCTTCTGCCTAAGATCAGCAGACCGTTGCCGTCCAGGGAGTCCATGCTGACCTTCTCTTCGCTTCATACGATTTCGACGCATCGCTCCGCGTCCCCCACCCGAATTCTCGCCGTCCTCACCCTCGTTTTGATCGCGGGCTTCACGACGGCTTGTCCGAGCGGTGGCGGCGGCGGAAACGGCCCCTCCATCGTCTGCGACCCAGGCGAGCAGGCA
This sequence comes from Myxococcota bacterium, assembly GCA_045106235.1. Lineage (GTDB taxonomy): Bacteria > Myxococcota_A > UBA9160 > UBA9160 > UBA4427 > UBA4427. Next base: position 297,562 of record JBGCEJ010000003.1, on the reverse strand, counting down.
GACGGCGATACATGCATCCCTTGCGAGTGCGGAAGCTATTGCCCCGACGGCATAACGCCGATCGAATGCGCACCCGGACGCTTCAACGCGGGGACTGGCTCGATCGATTCAGCGGATTGTATGCCTTGCGCTGAAGGAACCGCCGCGGCGGTATCGGGATCCTGCGTCTGCACAGACTGCGACCCGGGCCAGTTCGAGGCGAACATGGGCTCGTCGAGCTGCACCGATTGCCCCGAAGGCACTTTCTCCGATATGCCCGCAAGCGCGGAGTGCACGGACTGCTCAGCCGGCCGATTTCAATCCACGACGGGTAACTCCGCCTGCATCGACTGTAATCCGGGCTCCTTCTCCGCTCTCGACGGCAGTTCCGCCTGCACCGATTGTCCGTCTGGCCAGTTTCAGCCCAGTTTAGGCAGTACAGCCTGCCAAGGTTGTGCTCCGCTTGAGTTCCAGGCCAATACCGGATCGACGAGCTGCGAATCTTGCATGTGCGATGACCTTGATCCCGGGACGACCGATTCATGCGACGCGATGAACGGGACGTGTATGAATGTGGCGATTCCGCTCATGAGTCTCGACCCGAGCGCGTATCCCGACCTGCCCCAGGTCAGCTCCAGACGGCCTCCCGTTCCCTCGATGTCGCCCGTCGGGCTTGGTCTTTTCATCGTCGGCCTAGCAAGCTCGGCACTCTTCACGCTCCGCGATCCGGAAGACTGAAACCATGTCGAACGCGGAAGGGGAATCGACTCTGCGTATCCGTCCGCTCCGCCGAATCGCGTTCCTACTCCCGCCAACGGGTGCGTTCTGCCGGGAGGATCGCTGCCAGAGCCGCTTTCGATTCGAGCTGATCCCGTCCATGCGTGCGCCTCTCGAGGAATGTGAAGCCGCGGGGGCCATTATCGCCGCCGGAGGGCAGGCCTGTATCGTCGATGCCCCGGCCGAGGGGCTCGGGAACGAAGCGGTCCTCAACCGACTGCGCAATTTTGCCCCGGACCTCGTCGTGCTCGTCGTGACCTTCGGCAGCCTCTCTGCGGATCTAGGCTGGGCAAAGCTACTTCGCGAAGCGCTCCCTGACGTCGTCGTCGGGGTCCGCGGCGCGCCTGCCTTCACGCACGCCGAAAAGATCCTCGCGTCTTCGCCGGACGTCACCTTCGTCGCCCGGGGCGAATACGAAATCATCTTTACCGAGATCGTGCGAAAGGGCCTGCCCGCAAGCGGAACACTCGTTCGCTTCGGTGAAGACATCGTCTCCGGCGGCGCTCCGCCCCAAGCTGAATGCCTCGACCGCCTCCCCCTCCCCGACCGAAGCACGCTCAATCCAGAGCTCTACCGAGTCCGCGGATTAGGCGTCCCACAAGCAACGGTTCGAGTACAGCGCGGCTGCCCCTTCCCCTGCACCTACTGCCTCGTCCACACCGTCAGCGGAAACCAGAGTCGCCACCGCTCCCCGGAAGCCGTCGCCGAAGAAATCGCCTCCCTCGTCGAGCAAGGGACGAACTACTTTTACCTACGAGCAGAAACTTTCTCCGTCGACCGCCAATGGTCCATCGAAACGAGCCGAGCGATCGGTGCCCTCGCCCCCAAGGCGCGCTGGGTGACGACCACGCGCGTCGATTGCGTGGATGACGGTGTTATTCGCGCGATGGCCTCGGGCGGATGCTACGGCGTGAGCTTCGGGATCGATGTCGGAAGTGAAGAGATCGGCCGTCGCGTCAAGAAACGACCCGACCTCGCCAAGGCCCAAAGGGCGATGCGGCTCTGCGACGCGTTTGGCCTCCTCTCGCTCGGGTATTTCATGATCGGCTTCGCCTGGGAGACTCCCTCGACCCTGGACGAGACCGCGCGCTTCTGTCGCGCGACGCGCCCCGACCTACTGACCCTTCACTTCGCGCATCCCTATCCGGGCACCCCGTACAGCGAAGACATCTCCGAGATCGAAGGCCTACAAAGAAGCCCGCGCCATACCGATCACGCGCAGGCCAGACCCGCCCTGCAGACCGCGGAACTGAGCCTGATGGATCTGGAGAAAGCGGCGGCGGGGATGCGCCGGCGGCACTACGCCGACCCACGCGTCCTGCTCTCGATCGCCCGCAAGGGCGCTCGAATCGCGCTTCATTCGGCGACTGCCCAGGCTCGCGTGTCCCTGCGCACGGGCGAATCTAACTGACACATCTGTGGCGCCCTTCACACATCGCGCATCGCAATCCCGACATAATCGAGACTCCCCACCAAGGAGATGATCTCGATGAGAGCATGCGAAGAAGCGCGAGCGGAATTCCCCAAGCCCACGCGGTTCGCCCCAAGAACGAACCGGCTTCTCTTTTACATCACGGCCCTGGTATTTGGCTCGCTTGCCTCTCTCGCCCCGATCTCAGCCGAGGCCCAGCTCACTTCCCTCTTGCTCTCGGGGGATGCCGCTCCTGGCACGGGTGGCGGCAGCTTCGCTTCATTCGGCTCGCCCAGCCTGAATGATCTAGGCGAAGCCGCCTTCACTGCGAATCTCAGCGGGGGAAGCACGGTCACCGGCGTGTTCGTCGAATCCCCGACCACCGGCACCTCCGTCGTTGCGCTCCGAGGCGACGCAGCCCCCGGATCAGGCGGCACGTTCCAGACCTTCGGCGGCGTTCAAATCAACAATAGTGGCGACGTCGCCTTCAATTCGAGCATCGTCGGAGCGGCGGCGCGCTCTGGGATTTTCGTGAGCAGTGGCGGAACCGTCAGCGCCGCGGTCCTCGATGGCGATCCGGCTCCGGGAACAGGCGGCGGAACCTTCAACATCCCAAGCGAAGCGAAATTCAACAACGCGGGCACCCTCGCGTTTTTCGCCCGCGTGAACGGCGGCCTCGTCGCAGAAGGCATCTTTCGGATCGAGTCCGGCCTCATCTCCGCCGTCGCCTTTAACGGCACGCCGATTCCGGGGCTGCCTGGCGCGGCCTTCACGCAGATGTCAGGGCCGTCCCTCGGGCAAGGCGGCGAGATCGCCTTCGAAAGTGAATATTTCGGGGGCGGCTTCTCCGACCAAGGCATCTTTATCGACGATAACGGGGCGCTCTCGGCCGTCGCGCTCGAAGGTGATATCGCGCCAGGCTCCGGCGGAAGTGCCTTCACGCAGGTTTCGGTTCAGCGACCGCCCATTGCCCCGGACGGCAGCCTCGTCTTCGGCTCGGGTTTCGCAGGAGGCGCCGTCTCTGAATTCGGCCTGTTCCGCAGCGACGCCGGAGGCCTAACAGATCTCGTATTCAGCGGGGATATCGTCCCCGAAACGGGCGGCGGGATGCTCCTCGGGATTTCGAATGAAGTCGCAACGAACGCGGCGGGCGACATCCTGTTTGAAGGACAGATCGATGCCGGCGGGCTCTTCTCTCGCGGCGTGTTCCTGCTCCGAAACGATGCGCTCGAAGCCGTAGCGCTCGCGGGGGATCCCGCGCCGGACACCCTTGGCCAATTCGTGTCTTTCGGGAACAAGCCCGCAGTGAACGCGCTTGGGGACATCGCCTTCTCGGGCCGAGCACAGTTTGGCATAGCGAGTCGCGGCCTCTGGTTCCTCCCGGAACCCGCGTTCGCCCTGCCCCTGGCCTTCGGTACGCTTCTGCTCACCGGACTCAAACGCAGACGAATGATTTCCTAGCGAGCGGTACGGCCACCCGAAAACCACATCACCCCCAACGAGGTTTTGGCTGAATCAGCCCGACGGTCGACTCCCCCGGTCCACATCCATCCCCGGGCGTTCGTCATCAAAGACGAGACGCCATTCCGGCAGCCGAAGCGCGGCCAGGCATGCATCGAAGCGCTCGGGCCGTTGGCCGGTCGCGCGCTTTCTCTCCAGGAACCGCATGCCCACTGAATAGTCGATGCACATGACCTGGCCGGCGGGGCCAAGCGTCGCGTGGGAAGGCGCGTCTCCAAAGAGCGTCGCGTTCCTTTGCTTCTGATGAGGGCTCACATTTGGATCGTATCGGCGCCAATAATGCCCGACCACGACGGGCGGCCCAGCGTATTCTTCCCACCAAGGCACCCGCTCGACCATTCGCCATTTCCCCGACGCCCAGTAGCTATCGAGCGCGGCGCGTTCGATCCCCGAAGTCGCCACCTTGATCGCGTTGCCCATCTGATTGGCTTCGTCGTAGGCCGCGAGCTCGGGGATGAGGGGGAGCTTTCGTCCTTCGTCCTTGATCCGGGTCCATTCGAACTGCTCTAGGCGCGCGCGATTCCGGAGCGCTCGCCCCAGTTCTTCCAAATTCTTCTGGTTCGCCTCGGCTTCGCTATGGAATGCGTCGATGACACTGGTCGCATCGCGCATTCGCTCGATTGAAGGCTCATGCCAGCATGCGTGGACCACGCGAAGATCGCCATGCTCAAGCGCCCCCGGCAAACTGCGCAAGAACGGAAGAAACGATTCTTCCTTTTCTTGTGGATCAACGACGGCGGCGGCGTAGGCGGCCTCGTTCCGACCGTACCACCACCCCTCCCCCGCACGATCCTTTTCCGCGTCATCGCGAATCGCGTTGATTTCGTGATTTCCTGCGATGCACCAGGCGTATCCCGCATCCACCATTCGTTTTACGGCGCGGAGAACGGCGGGGCTATCGGGACCGCGGTCGATCAGGTCGCCGACGAAAACCAGACGGCGCTTTTCGCTGTGGCGGCCTAAATCGTCGTAGCCGAGCTTCCCGAGAAGGCTGACGAGCGCATCATATTCGCCGTGCACGTCACCGATAATGTCGATCGGTCCTTCGGGAAGTTCTTGAACGCCGGTCTTGGCCATTGAAGCGCTTTCTTGGTCCTTATTCTCCGCAACAGACACGGTACGGCGCGATGATAGCGGTCCGCCCGAGACGGCAAGGATATACGAGCGCGGATGTTCAAGGCCGAGAGAGTGAAAGTCCGAGCAGCCCGAATGCGAGCAGGAGCGCCGTACTGGGCTCAGGGATGACAGCGACCCAACTCACGAATTCGCCATTCGAGTCAATGCCGTAGCCAATGATCGTCCGGCCGTCATCCGAGATAGCGCTCGCGGAAAGCGGGGTCGTCCCGTTGAGGTCAAGCCCCATGAGCTCGAAGTAGAGGCCCAGTTCAACCATGCCGTTTGCCCGATCCCAAATAAAGGCGTAGTCACTGCTCTCTCCGACAACCTTGCTTCCATCCCCGGAAACGTCGAAGGCTTTGCTGCGGTCGGCATCGTAGTCGGGCCCCAAGGTCCCGATGGAGAAAAGTCCTTCGGCATCTGTATGTACGAAAGCCTCAAAGTTGTTGCCCTCAGGTAAGCCATAACCGACGACGGTACTTCCGTCTGCGGAAATGCTGAGCGCTTCCGCTCGAATCGCGCCGCCCGCGAGATCCCCAAGGACTTGGATTCCATTGCCGGCTTCGCGATCGGCGTCATAGATCAGGATCTCCGTCGTCCGCGGATTTTCGGGCTGAATAATCCAGCCGACCGCTTTTCGGCCATCGGCGGACACGGCGTTCAGCTTGGTCGATCGCTCATCGCCCGTCAGGTCTGCGAGATAGCGAAGGCCGTTCGTATCGTCATAGAGGAATCCCTCGGTTCCGAAATCCGGAGCGTATGACCACCCCACGGAAACAGATCCGTCTCCCGAGATCCCCTCAGAGTCGGTGTCTTCAACTCCAGGCCGCAGTGAAGAGTAAACGCTCGTGATGGTTCCGTCCGCGTTCCAAACCGTCGGTTCGAGAAAGTTCTCTACGGTGAACGAGTTGCCGAAGAACGCATTTCCGTCGGAGGAAAGGCTGCGCGGAGTACCGCGAACAGCGGTCCCATCGACAATTCGGCGCGGGATCGGCGTGAATCCGTCTTCGATCGTCCAGCGGAACCCGAAGTCATCCCCCGTCCCGGCAACCACGCGTCCATCACCTGACACGTCATCCAAGACAATACTTTCATCGCCCAGGCGAAGTTCGTAGTAGCCCACTTGCGCGAGGGACTGGCTCGATGCGAGTACGAAAGCGCACAGGACGAGAGCGGCAGGAATAGGCAAAAGGTCGGCAGCAGCGGTTCGGATCATTGAGTCAGGCCTCTTCATCTTTCACGGGAAGCCCAAGGCCTCAGGGGAGACATCGAAACACCCGCTCAACAAGGGAAGTAGCCTCGGAACCGGGATGGTGGCGGGGAATTCGGGCATCTACGCGCCGCGTCTCCAGCGATCACCCTACGGCTTCGCCAGAGTCCCGGAGCCGGTCGCCGGGCCGTCGTTGTCCCCAACGGAAACCGCTCCTTCGTAAACGCCGACCAGCCGATGAAGTGCATCAATTCGGAGCGCGTGAATTGCGTTGCCCCGACGCGGGATGCGGTGTAACACCCCGCACCCCGTCGAGCGGGCGAGATGCGCTGGGCAGGATGTCCGCGCGGCTGAAGCTCGCGAGCAATGGGTTGATCGGGAGTTTCGTTGAAGTTTTCATGGGTTGATGAGGAACAGGGCAGCGCGAGCGCGGATATTCTTTCAGGGCTGACGGTTGCCCTGGCGCTGGTCCCCGAGGCGGTGGCCTTCGCGTTCGTGGCGGGAATCTCGCCGGTGGTCGGCCTCTACGGCGCGTTCATGATGGGACTGGTCACGTCGATCTTCGGCGGACGGCCCGGCATGATCTCCGGCGCAACCGGAGCGATGGCCGTCGTGATGGTCTCCCTCGTGAAAGAAGGCGAGGCGATGGGCTCTGGTCAGGGACTCCAGCTTCTCTTCGCGACGCTTGTGCTCGCGGGCCTCTTTCAGTTGAGCGCCGGCGCAATGAAACTCGGGAAATTCGTCCGAATGATCCCGAGCCCCGTGATGATGGGCTTCGTGAACGGACTCGCGATCGTCATTTTCCTCTCGCAGCTGGGCATGTTCAAAACTGCCGAGGGTGCCTGGATGGAGGGCGACGCCCTTTGGACGATGGCCGGACTCACTGCGATCACGATGGCCATCATGGCGGGCCTACCTCGCTTGGCCTTCACGGCGAAACTCCCGGCGGCGCTGACCGCGATCGTTTTCGTCTCGCTCGTCGTCATCCTCGGCGGCGTCGATACCCAGACCGTCGCGAGCTTCATTCAGGGCCGAGGGGGCGACGGCATTGCCGCCGGCCTGCCGACCTTCGCGGCCCCCCTGGTCTCGCTGAACGCGGAGAATTTTATTTTCATTCTCCCCTACGCGATCATCCTGGCCGCGATTGGGCTCATCGAATCGCTGATGACGCTGAACCTGATCGACGAGCTCACCGAAACCCGCGGCGACGCGAACCGCGAATGCCTGGCCCAGGGCACAGCGAATATTGTGAACGGATTCTTCGGCGGGATGGGCGGCTGCGCGATGATTGGCCAGAGCATCATCAATATCAATTCGGGCGGTCGCGGGCGGCTTTCAGGCTTGGTGGCCGCGCTCGCCCTCCTCGGCTTCATCCTTTTCGGCTCGACCTATATCGAAATGGTCCCGATCGCCGCACTCGTCGGCGTCATGTTCATGGTGGTCATCGGAACCTTCGCCTGGAACACCTTCATGACCGTCATCCGCGTGCCGATCTCGGATGTGATTGTGATGCTAGTCGTCACGGGGATGACCGTCGCCTTCGACCTTGCCATCGCCGTGCTCAGTGGCGTCGTTCTCTCCGCTCTGGTCTTCGCTTGGGAGAACGCCATCCGGATTCGCGCTCGAAGGCGCATCGATGTCGACGGCGTAAAGCACTACGAGATCTACGGGCCGCTCTTCTTTGGATCAACGACGGAGTTCATGTCCAAGTTCGACGTCGCGGGCGACCCCGACGAGATCATCGTGGACTTCGCCGAGTCCCGGGTCGTCGACCAGAGTGCGATCGAGGTGCTGAACAAGCTCGCGCTGAAGTACGAGAAGGCCGACAAGCGCATTCACTTCCAGCATCTCAGCAAGGACTGCATCCGGATGGTCGACCGGGCTCAGCAGCTCTGCGATATCAACGTACTGGAAGACCCACGCTATTTCGTTGCGGTGGATGCTGAGGAAGAGCGGAGGCTTGCAACGGAAGCACTCGGCGGCTCGAGCCCGCTCCCGAAAGGAAGCGTGGTCCCGAGTTAGGCGATCAAAAGAATAGGCTTCGCCTCCGATTCACCTGGACAATCGGTGCCGAGCTTGTTCGAGATGCAGATCCGTCTCGACATTCGCGGGATAGAGCGCGACGAGGTTACGGAGGCGACGCTCTACTTTCGCCTTGGCCCCACCCAGTTCCCCAAGTGACATCCAGGCCTGAAGTGCGGGGGCTCGGAGGCTTCGGGATTCGGCGATTTCGGCTGCGCGGAGATACCAACTGCGCGCGGTTTCGAGATCATTGTTCCCTCGATTCGACTCCCCCCTCTGTCGATAGAAGTCTCCCGAAAGGCGGTTGATTTCGGATTCAAAAACCCACTGCCCCGTTTCTTCCATGAGCCGGCGAGCTTCGTTCAGATTGTCGAGCGCCTCATCCGAACTGCCCAGGCAAGACGCCAAGAGCGAAAGGAAATGCGGCAGGCCCAAGCTCGAACCCGTAGCCCCCCAACCGGCAATCCCTGTCCGAATCAACTCAATCCCATCGGCCTTGCGCGCCGGATCGGCCCGGGCCACCGACCAACCCCGAACGATGCGACAAAGATCCATCCAAAAGGGAATCCCTTCCGCCGTCGTAATCTCAAGCCCGCGATCGCTCCATTCCCAGGCCCGCGCCACATCATTCCGGAGTTGATGCAGGACTGCGCCGTAGGTCCACGCGAGTGCCAGACTCGGCGGATGTTCGAGGCGTTTCCCCTCCCGGACGGCGGCCTCGGCACTCTCGCACGCCTCATCAGAGCGGCCAAGAAACCAACAGGAGAGGCCCTGACACGCGAGCATCAAGACCAGAGGATCATCCCCGATCCAGTAGTCCTGCCGCAGATGCTCCTTCACGCTGTAGCCTCGGGTCGACTCTTCGTAGTGTTCCTGCGCCTCTACGACCTGGCCCCGGTAGAAGAGGCAATGCCCTGCGCTCTGGTAGGCTTGCAGACGCACCGCGCCCGAGGATTCCTGATCCGCCAGCGCAAGCATTCGGTCCCCGAGGATGCGCGCGCGATCGAAATCGGCGCGCACGAAATTGAGCGACCAGAGTCCTAAAAGCGCCGGGAACATCGGCGATGAGTCCTTGATATCCGCCGTCAGGACTTCCAAGCGGCGGAGGTTCTCTTCGAGTTCCGAGGCCGCATATCCCGCGACGGCCGCGAGCGGCGCGCAGAACGCTAGTCGCGTCGAAATTTCAAACACGCCCTGCCCTTCAAAATCAGTTTGACCAGCAAGCTTCAAGGCCTGCCGAAAATGGCCGACGGCTTCCGAATTCGCGAAGCATCGCGCGCTGGCATCCCCCGCGCGCGCGTAAAACTGCGATGCGGAAGCGAGATCCAGCCCCTGCTCGAAATGCATCGCGAGCCCGGCCGCGACGGCCTCTTCGCGACCCTCAAATGCTTCCCGCAATCGCTCCGCGACCGTACGATGCAGTCGAGAGCGACGCCCCGCCGAAAGGAGCCCGTACAAGACTTCGCGGTGGAGCCCATGTTTGAAGCGGTAGCCGGAGCTCAGCGTTCCATCCGGCCAAGCGACGACAGCGCCGCCCGACACGAACCGACCATCATCAACAAGTTCGTCGCAATCGGATTCAACCTCCTCGATCTCTCGGTCGAGCGCGCTTGCCAGCTCAGCGGCGGAGAATTCCAGTCCCACGACGCTCGCCACCTCGAGCATGCCTCGCAGCCGAGGCGCAAGCCCGCTGAGCTGGCGCTCGATCAGCGGCTTCAAGCTCTCGGGAACAGACTCCAACCGAAACGCCTCGGCGACAGTCCAGCGCCCCTCATCCTCTTTGATCACCCCCTCCTCGACGGACTCGTCGACCAGGCTCGCCAGAAAGAGCGGGTTGCCAGCGCTCGCCTGCACCAGTCCCTCGCAGAGGGTGTCAGACTGGCAGGGGCTTTCCGCTCCGCCGAACCGAGAGGCGAGATAGGCCCGTACAGACTCGGTCCCGAAAATAGACGGCGACAAGATCTCGCAATATTCACGGCGCTCGAGATCATGAAGGCTCTGCTGCAGATCGAAAGCCCCGTTCACTGAAGCTTCGGCCCGGAGCGTCGCCAAGACCATGACCTTCGTCGGCGCGTCGCGCTGAGCCAAGAAGAAGAGTGCGCTGAGCGTCGACTCATCGGCCCACTGAAGATCTTCGAGGGCGATCACGATCGTCTGGTCTCCGGCCAATCTCTCCAGAACGTTGGCCCACTCGCGGACCATCCGGGACTGTGTCGCGCCCTGCGCTTGTTCCTCGAGAGAGGCGCGATCCTTTGGATCCGTGAGCGAGGGCATCTGCGATAGCCAGGTGGGGGCATGGCGACGCAGCATCGCGACGGCGAGATCCCCTTCGCAGAGCTGCTCCAGAACCCGAAACAAAGGTGCATAGGGCATGCCCGGCCCAATATGCTCAATGCAGTCGCCGCGGACAGCCAGCGTATCCGGCCGCGTACGCGCGATTTCCAGAAAGGCATCGAGCAGTCGCGACTTCCCGATCCCCGGCTCGCCTCGAACAAAGAGCGTCTGTGGGTGCCCGCCCTGCGCCTGCGATAGGCGCTCAATCAGAGAGCCCATCTCAACCTCTCGCCCAACAAAGGGGTCCCTTGCCGCCCGGCCTCGCCCGGCCGGCTGCAACTGAAATCCGTCGCGCCCTTCAAGAATCCAGCTTTCTTCGGAAACGCGCACCACCCGGGCAACGAGGCGCCATCCCCGATGCGCGACCGTCTCGATAAAGAGCGGGGCCATCGCTGGATCCCCAAGCGCGCGCCGCAGCGCTTTCATCGCATAGCGTACGGCATCATTCGAGACGGCAAGCCCGCCCCAGACCGACTCAACCAGCTCTGCGCGAGTAACGACCTCCCCCGGTTTCTCGACGAGGAAGAGAAGAAGATCCGTCGCTTTCGGAGAAAGTGGTCGAGCCACGCCGTCCGCGCTTAGCTCTTTCTTTGCGCGGTCAAAGCGAAAAATGGCGTTCGGAGGAGTGGTCTTCTCCTTCATCTCATGAACCTATCACAGCCAAGGCCGATGCGATTTTCAGCTCGGACCGGTGTCGAACGGGCCGAACGAAGACGCGCCGGGAATCAACCCCGGCAGCGACGGCGAGACAGTCGAGAGAGTACAGCGGCTCCCAATCCCAGCATCAACGCGAAGGAAGGCTCAGGGACGGGCGTCCAGCGCGCAATGTGAGCACCCGCGCCCGCTCCTGCCCTCGCGAACTCACCCCCTACAAAGACCGCTCCCCCAAAGACGCCCAGCGATTCCGCCCGATCGTCGAGACCACTTCCCAGGTTGTGCCAGGACGTCCCGTCCCAGCGCGCGATGTAGTTTGCCGGACTGCCACCGGCGTTCAGGAAATGCCCCGTCACGATGAGATCGCTCCCGATGCCCTGAAGGGCCTTCCCACGATTGTCGAGTCCGGACCCGAGAGCGCTCCAGCTCACCCCGTCCCACATCGCGATCCGGGCGGCAGCCACGCCCCCCGCCGTCGAGAAGGTCCCCGTGGCATAGAGATTTCCGCCCACGACTTCCAGGCCTTCGACGAGACCATCCAGCCCCGCTCCGAGCGGCTGCCAGCTCGTGCCGTCCCAGCGCCCGATGTTATTCATCGGGATGCCGTCGAGCGTCGTAAAGCCCCCCGCCACGACGGGCGCGCCACCGAAGTCGGCAAGGGCGATCAGCCTCGAGATATTGCCCGAAGGACTGGCCCCGAGACTCGTCCAGGATGTTCCGTCCCAACGTGAAACTCCCGTACTGCCTCCATTGAACGCGCCCGTTGCATAGAGATCGTTCCCAATCGTAACCATGCCGTTCACCCCGTTGAACTGCGAACCGGCGCCAAGCGGAAACCACTGCGTCCCGTCGAATCGAGCGATTTTTTCCGCGGTCACGCCGCCGATTTCGGAAAAAATGCCGGCGGCGATGAGGTCGCCATTCCAAACAGCGAGACTCGTGACGGTCCGATTCGAGCTCCCCGAAACGTTCGACGCGAGCTCGCTCCAAGACGTTCCGTCCCAGGCCGCGATGCGTTCTGTCCGCAGGTTTCCAATCCGGCCGAAGAGGCCTCCGGCGACGAGCTGTCCATTCCACTCCACGAACGCCTGGACATCGTTACTCGCCCCCCATCCCTGGCCGATATTGGACCAGGTCGAGCCGTCATAGGAGACGATGTTGATCCCGCTCGAGCCAGTCGGGCTGAGCGAAAAATCGCTTCGGCTGATATCGCCGCCGACGACGAGGTTCCCCGCAATCACCACCATATCCCACGCATAGTTCTGGTTGAAACTGACCGAATTCCACTGCGTTCCGTCCCATCGATCCATGGCACCGAATTGACCGCCCGTCGCGTAGAGCGCTCCGCCATAGGACTCCACCGCGGAGACCGCGTTGCCAAAGAACGAAGTCCCGCCGAATGCGGACCAACTCGTTCCGTTCCAGCGTGCGACGCCGTCGCTCGCAATCCCGCCTGCAGTCAAGAACAAGCCTCCGACGACCAACTCGCCGGCGTGGACCGTGAGGTCGAAGACCTCGCCGCTCTCGTCCCCTTCTTCGAAAAAGCTCACCCCGAAGCCACCGAGACCACTCCACGTTGAGCCGTTGTACCGCGCGATGTTCAGCGCGAAGGTGAATCCCGCTTCTTCAAACCGTCCACCGACGATCAGCTCCGACCCGAAGACCGCAAGCGCTTCAACCGCGCCATCTCCGAAGGATCCGATCTCCGCCCCTGGATCGCTCCAGGTCGCGCCATCCCAAATCGCAACGCCCCATGCATTCGTCCCCCCCGCCGTAGAAAAGAAACCGCCCGCGACGAGATTCCCGTTGTAGACCACGAGCGAACTCACATATCCGTCCATGCCCCCGCCGACGTCGACCCAACTCGTGCCGTCCCAGCGCGCGATGTATCCGAGCGGCGTGCCGCCCGAAGCCGTGAAATCGCCCCCGACATAAAGCGAACCATTCCACTCGAGCACGGCGTTGACGCGGTCGTCGAAGCCGTCCCCCATCGCATTCCAGGCCGCGCCGTCCCAGCGCGCGATGCGCGTTGCGATGGCATCCCCCGCCGTCGTGAAGTCGCCCCCGACCACGATGTCCGTGCCGAAGGAGCCGATGCTTTCGACGGAGTTATTCGCGCCCGAGCGGCCCCACCCCGGAGACCATTGTTCGTCTCCGGGCGCCGCATAGCTCGTCTCGGCCCCGAGACCGGTCAGAACAAGCAGGAGGAAGGAAATAAAGGGCGCGGAAGAGACGAAGCGAAACAGAATGGACATATGCGATGAAACCCTGGCCAGAGAGAGTTGGAGCGGATCAGGAAAGTCCTGACAGGACGATCGATCTCGGGGAATTCCCCCGACAGCGCATCCCGCGGCGTTGAGCGACCGCAGGACCGTTGCGAACTGGCATCATAAAGGGCGACTTCGCGCAACGGTGGAGAAACCGGGCGAGCAAGCGTGAGATTAGAGTGAGGGGCGCTGGTCCCCAGGGGCCCGCGAAGGCGTCCCTCTGCCGGTCTACGCCAAGACCTTTCGCATCGTGGCGTACATAGATTCTCGAAAACGCTTCGTCGCGGACGAGTCCGCCACAATTCCGTCGAAGCCGTGAAATACCCCTTCAATGACGATGCTCTCACAGGCGATGCCCGCCGCACGCAGGCGTTCCGCGTAGGCCATGTCTTCATCGCAGAAAAGATCGAGTGAACCCACCCCGATCCAGGTCGGCGGCAGACCGCTGAGGTCCTCATTCCGGGAAGGCGCGGCAATCGGACTCGTTTCGGGCGCGCCCGCGGCATGACCGAGATACGCGCCCCAACCCACACCATTCGAGCGCACATCCCAGAGACGAAACCCGCTCTCATCGAGATCTGTCCGAAGAGCGGTTCGGTCGTCGAGCATGGGATAGACGAGAATCTGCGCCGCCAGTTGGATTTCGCCCTTATCTCGCGCATGGAGCGCGATCTGCGCGGCCAGCCCTCCCCCTGCACTCGCCCCTGCGACCGCGATTCGACTCACATCGACGTCGTCTTGCTTCGCCAGCCAGGTCAAAGCCGCATAGGCATCATCCAGTGCGGCAGGAAAAGCATGCTTAGGCGAGAGTCGATACACCGGCGCCACAACGACTGCGCCTAACTCATCGGAGATCTCCCGACAGAGCGCATCGTCCTGCTTAGGCGACCCCAACAAGAAGCCGCCACCGTGGAGCCATAGAACCGCCGGCCGCGGCCCGTCCCCACTCGCCGTCGGACGATGGACTCGCGCCGGCCCCATCCCGGTCTGCACGATCTCAACGTCCTCCGGATCCTTCCCCCGGCCTGTAATCGCGCTCATCATGCGAAGCAGGGGCAGATTCCAGGAGCGCGCTATGCCTCGCGGCAGAAAGCGGGCAGCGGATTCGTATTCGGGATCGAACGTGGGGTCGGCCATGAGTGGGTCTCCAATTTGATCCGAAACGATAGCTCGGTCGCGCCGCTTCGGCGGGGCCCTCGTGGAACGAGCGAAAGCGCCCATTTTCATCCTCCCGCCAAATACGCCATCCTTTCGGTACGCGGCGGCGCCCTAAGGCGCATCGCCCGGGAGGCCACGCCATGCAGCCCCGATTCATCTCCGCCGATTCCCACGTCTCCGAGGTCGATGCGACCTACGCGGAGATCGACCCCAAATTTCGAGACGAGCGGCCGAGAGCCATCTTTGACGCCGATCGGGGCGGCGCCATATTCACCGTACCTAACCTCGAGATGGCCTCGGGCGTTCCGATGGCGCTGGTCTGTACAGCCGGCCGCAAGCCGGAGGATTTCAACAAGCCGATCCCCTGGGAGGAACTCCATCCCGCGGGCCATGACCCAAAAGCGCGACTCGCGGTTCAAGACGAGGAAGATGTCACGGCCGAGATCATCTACCCCAGCATGGGCATGGTCCTCTGCAACCATCCCGACATCGACTATCGCAAGGCCTGCTTCGACGCCTATAACCGCTGGATCCTCCGCTTCGCCGAAGAAGATCCGGAGCGCCTGGTCGCCCTACCCCAGATCAGCCTCCGCACAGTCGACGAGGGGATTGCCGAAATCGCAGAAGCGAAACGACTCGGATTCAAGGGCATCATGCTCTCGGGGAACGCTGCCTTCGAAGACTACGACCACCCGTCGTACGATCCCTTCTGGGAAGCCTGCATCGACCTCGACCTCCCCGTCGCCTTCCATATCCTCACGACCCGCGGCGATATCGGAGACAACCAGCGCGGCCCGAAGATCATCCAACACCTGATCACCATCCGCGGCAATCAGGATCTCATGGCGATGCTGATCTTCGGCGGCGTCTTCGAGCGACATCCCAAACTTAAAGTCGTCTGCGTCGAAGCGGACGCGGGTTGGGTCCCGCATTTCAAATACCGAATGGACCATACTTTCAAGCGTCATCGACATTGGCAGGGCTACGGCACGATCTCGCGACTCCCCAGCGAATTCTTCGACGAGAATATCTACGTCACCTTCCAAGACGATTTCAGCGTGCGCTATTCGCTTGAGGGGATGAACGCGGAGCACGTGTTATGGGCGACCGATTTTCCACATTCCGACGGGACCTACCCGAACTCGAAACAGGTCGCGAAGGAACTGGCCTCTCATATGACCGACGCGCAGTCGAAGGCGATCTTCCACGACAACGTGGCGGCACTCTACGGCCTGACGGTCTAGGGTCGAAGCGCTGCTCGCCCTGCCCCCACCATCACGCCGACCATCAGAAGAAGCCCCGTCCATGAAGAAGCCGTCGGCGAAGGCACGGGCTCCGCGACATCAAAGGACCAGTCCAGCCTTCCAGAACAGGTCCATGAATTTCCGGGCGGGATTCCACATCCTGATCCACCACCGCCGCCAAGATCAATCCACCCAGCCCTACAAGACTCAACCACCGCACGCGCATTCCTCCGCTCAACCGTCCAAATAAGTAGCCTCGCATGGGTGTGCGCCCGTCGCCGTCCCCCGAAGAGGGACAAAGGCTCCGCCCTCCTCAAATAGGCCATCGATGAGCGATCTTGCAGCCCCGAGTGCATTTCACGATCATCCCAAAATGAGCCAAGCCTCCCCCGCTCCCGAGCAAGATCTCCCTGTCGATGCCGATCTCCATGTCGACGCGATCATCGTCGGCGCCGGTTTTGCCGGTCTCTATATGCTCCACCGCCTGCGCCAAGCGGGCCGAACCGCTCGCGTCTACGAGGCGGGGAGCGATGTCGGTGGGACCTGGTATTGGAATCGGTACCCCGGCGCGCGATGCGATGCCGAAAGTCTCGCCTACTCATATTCCTTCTCACCCGAACTCGAAAAGGAATGGTCCTGGACCGAGCGCTACGCGACCCAGCCCGAAATCCTCCGCTACGCGCAGCATGTCGCGGACCGCTTCGACCTCAAGTCCGACATCCGCTTCGAGCGCCGGGTCGAATCGGCGCATTTCGACGAAGCGAACAATATCTGGTCTGTTTCCACAGATCGGAATGACTCGGCCCGCGCCCCGGTTCTGATCATGGCGACCGGCTGCTTGTCCGTGCCGATTGTCCCCGAAATCGCAGGGCTCGACTCGTTCGAAGGCCGCCGCCTCCAAGCGAGCGCTTGGCCCCACGAGCCCGTCGACTTCGCGGGGCAGCGGGTGGGCGTGATCGGAACGGGCTCCTCCGCGATCCAGGCCATCCCCGAAATCGCCAAACAAGCATCCCATGTCACCGTATTTCAGCGGACGCCTAACTTCAGCGTCCCCGCTCATAACCAAGATCTCGATCCAGAATTCGAGCAGGGCTTCAAGAAGAACTACCCAGAACATCGACGATTTCATCGCCTCGGTCTCGCCTCCGGATTCGGCGACCTCGACGTCGAGCCGAAAGAGTTTGTCCCCGCGACCGAGTCCGCTCTCGACCCCGATGACAAAGCATGGGAGGCCATCTGCGAGGACCATTGGCAGGTCGGCGGCGCAATCTTCCTGCGCGCCGCAGCGGATGTATTGACCAGCGAAGAAGCGAACGCCCGCCTCGCCGCTTTCGTCCACGGAAAAATTCGCGACATCGTCGAAGATCCCGAAACGGCGGAAGCCCTCTGCCCGACGACCTACCCCATCGGCACAAAACGCATCTGCGTCGACACGGACTACTACGCCACCTTCAACCGAGACAACGTACGGCTCGTCGATCTCACCCAATCGCCCATCGAGCGCGTCGAGGCCAGCGGCGTCACGGTCGGCTCTCGCAGTGGCGGCAGCAGCGACGGAGACGGAGGCAGAAGCGACGGCAGCACCAACGACGACGCGCACGAAAAGATTGAACTCGACACGCTCGTCCTCGCCACAGGCTTTGATGCGATGACCGGGGCCCTCGACCGAATTGACTTCCGCGGCCGCAACGGCCAAAGCCTCTCGAGCGCATGGCACGACGGCCCCTCCACATACCTCGGCCTGATGGTCTCAGGCTTCCCGAACCTATTCACGATCACAGGCCCGGGCAGCCCCTCTGTTCTCTCGAATATGCTGGTCTCGATCGAACAGCATGTTGACCTGATCATGGACTGCCTCGACGAGATGACCACGCGCGGCGCGGCAACCGTCGAGCCCGACGAAGAGGCGCAGGCCGGCTGGGTCGCCCATGTCAACGAGGTCGCGAACGCAACGCTGATGCCGAAAGCGGGGTCTTGGTACATGGGCGCGAACGTGCCGGGCAAGCCCCGGGTCTTCATGCCCTACGGCGCGGGCGTTGGCATCTACCGCGAGATCTGCGAAGGCGTCAAGAAGGAAGGCTGGCGAGGCTTTTCCTTCGCTAAGCCCTAGACCGAATTCGCCGGATGACTATTTCCGGCACACCCAAAATCAAGGAGATCGAAAATGGCTAGTTCCGTAGGACAATTTTGTATCGCTGTTTCAGACCTGGAGCGCTCGGTGCGCTTCTATACCGAGATCATGGGACTCGAAGAACAGGGCAGGACCGAAATCCCGAACGTGAACGAAGTCCATCTCGCAGGTCCTTCGGGCGGCGGGCGCCTCCAGCTTGCGAAATTCGAAGAGACGATTCGGCCCGGCGAGATCGACCACGGTTTCGCCTTGTGGAAGATCTATATCAACGTCGACGATGCGAAGGCGACCTGGAAGCGCGCCGTGGACGCGGGGTACAAGTCCGTGATGGAGCCCGAACGACTCGACCGCTGGCCCGTCGTTGTCGGTTTTGTTCAGGACCCCGACGGCTACCTCATCGAGATCATCCAACACGACGGCCCGCGCCCCGGAGAACGCTGAAAGCGCGGGGTTGCGTCGGCCCGAAGTGGATCGCGGGCCGATCGCCGGGGCCGGGGCCGGGGCCGGGCAAAAGACGTTAGTCGACGATCGCCTCGTAGGCCGCGCCCTGGAAGGCCCAGCGCGCGGCTTTCGCGTCGCCGCCGGGCACCATGAAGACGAGGATCATCTCTTCGCTCGGATCCGCTTGCCACCAGGTTCCAAAAATCCCCGGCCAAGCAAACGAATCCTTAGAGGCCCGCCCCAGCTCCGAGGCGAATTCGGTCGGACTTCGCTTGATCGCGACGCCGAGCCCGAAGCCCTGCCCCGGCCAGAAGTCTTTCGAACCGCCGAAGGGGCGCCCCTTGCGCTGCGCAGGCGTCAAGTAGTCCGTCGTCATCGCTTCGACCGCGCTCTCCGACACGATCCGCACGCCCGATAGCGCGCCTCCGCCGAGCAGCATCCGAGCAAATCGAAGGTAGTCATCCACCGTCGAGTAGAGCCCGCCGGCGGCGGCGGGGTAGTTCGGGATCTTCCCCTCTGACGGGATCCAAGATGCGGGCACATTCCCAAGATCCTGAAGTCGAGCGAAGCGGTCCCGCTTCGCCTCGGGAATCCAGAAATCGGTATCCACCATCCCAAGCGGCTTAAAGATCCGCTCTCGCACGAAGTCGGGGTATTTCGTGCCCGACACCCGTTCGACCAGGATACCCAGCACATCAAAAGAGTTTCCGTAGATGTACGTACTCCCCGGCTCATGCGCGAGCGGGAGTGCTCCAATCCACTCCATCCACCGGTCGTAGCCCGCTGCGTTATTTGCGTCGGCCTCGGTGAGCGCAGCGCGAAGTGGCCCCGGTGCCGTGCGCGGCGTAGCGATGCCCGACCGATGGGTGAGCAGATCGATGACGCGAATCGAACGTGCCGCGGGGACGGCTGAGGCGAGCGGGTCCGTCGGATTGAGGAGGACCTTCGGCGCAGCCAGCTCCGGCAGCCATCGATCGACAGGATCATCGAGCGCAATCTTGCCCTCATCAATCAAAATCAAAGTCGCCACCGCGGTGATCGGCTTCGTCATCGACGCGATCCGGAAGATTGAATCGCGGTCCATCGGAATCTGCTGTTCAGGGTCTTGCCAACCCACCGCGTCAACCTGAGCCACTTCGCCTCGCCGAAAAATCAGACTCACGATTCCGCCGACTTCGCCCCGGTCCACCGCCGCCTGCATCGCCTCCGTCACGCGCTCAAGCCCAGCAGCGGACAAGCCGTCCGCGCGCGGCTCACTCGACGGCGACCGAGCGCAACCCGATGCAATTGCGAGCAGCACAACACACATAGACACGAACTTCATGGCGCCACCTTCGTCGGTAGTCGTTCGTAGCGCTCTTCCAGCTCAACCTCAGTCGAGTTCGCGACCATCGACAGCATCGTGTAATGACCCACAACGAAGGGAATCTCGACCAGCTGCGCCTCCGAATACCGCGCAGCCAGCTCCTTCCAGACCGCATCATCGATTTGCTGTTTCGCATGGAGCTGATCCGCCGCCCGCAGGAGCGCGCGGTCTTTCGTCGACCACCCTTCTGCTTCGGGGCCCTTCGTGATCCGAGCGATCTCTTCTCGCGTCATCCCTTCAAGACGCGCATAGCTCTCATGATGTCCCCACTCGAACTCGCTCTGACAATTCCAAGAGACCCTCAGCGTCAGCAGCTCCGCATCCCGACGCGAAAGCGTCCCGTGCTGTGCCAAAACCGTCGAGTAGTCCAGAAACGGCCCCATCAAATCAGGAAGATGGGCAACGGTCCGCAAGATCGCAGGCGGCTTCGGCAGGTTCGTTGGCTTCGCTCCTTCCAGCGCACCGACTTTACTCCGCGTGCCTTCGAGCAACCCAGCGAGCATAGGCCCGAGCTCCGCTTCGGAGATGGGGCGCACCCGCGCGACGCGGTCAGCCGCGAAACTCCCAGCGGCCCCAACCAGAGAAAGAACCAAGCCTAAAACCAAAAAACGATTCAAACGGACCATACGCCTCCCACGGAGAAGCCTCTCCGCATCTTAAAACCAGATTGACTAACGCGCCGCGGATCGGGACCTAACGGGTCGGATCTTCGGGCGTTTCAACGAGCTCCAGGCGCGTGCCGTCCGGATCCGTCATATAGAGCAGATCCGCCTGAAATTCTCTGTTCGTCACCCGGGTCCCCTCGATGACACGTCCGCCGAGCGAAAGAAGCTTCTCAATCACTTCGTCGAGATCATGCACACGAAGTGCGAAATGCGTGAGCCCCGGCTGGTTCATAGGCCGCGCCGCATCCGTCCCCACGGTTCCCGGCGACGGGTAATAAAGAAGCTCGATTCGGAAGCCCTCGCGATCCAGATAGACCGCGCTCAGCTCGACCTCCGGAATTCCGAGCATCGTCGCCGTCGGCTCGCCCGCCACTTCGAGCGTCCCCGCCTCTTTGAAACCCAATCCATCGCGATAGAAACGAATCGATCGCCCGAGGTCCTGCACACAAATCCCGACATGCATCACATAGTCGATGGGCATCTTGGCTCCTCTCAGCGAGCGGGAGATTCCCCGGCTCGCTCGAAGGTATTGATATAGTCGACGACGAGCTGTTCATGGACCTGCCAATGTCGATAGGCCTCGGTATCGATCCCGCCGTACCAAGCCGGAACCGCATGGACCTCGGCCTGAAGCGCCGACTCGGCATAGCGATTCGCCGTCTCATAGAAATGCATGAAGAGCGGCTCGCCCCCCTTCACATTCTCGTAGGCCGTGATCATCTTGAATCCGATATCCCCGGTCGCAAGCGGCGGAATATGAACGAAGTCGGCCCAATCTCGCAGCGCCTGCGCGCCGCTCGCCTCACGCGGGCTCACCCAAACGATCATGAGCCCCATCGTCTTCTCTGCGGTCATGAATCCCTGGCTCGGCCGCCCATAATGCCGAAACTGAAGGCTCCGAATCCCTTCAGGCGGCACAGGTGCCGCGAAGTCGGTCGCGACCTCGTAGACGGCGAGGGTCTTGAAATCCGGGACGCGAAAAACGAAATCCGGCTCGAAGTCTTTCCGATGCGGATGCAGGTTTCGCCACCAGGTTCCTTGCTCAACGCCCTCTAGAGCGAGCACCTCTGTTGCTCGCGAGGCTTCATACGCCTCGGGCTCTTGGTCGGAGAGCTCCAGATACAACATAAGCGAGATTCGGTTTTCCACAGGGCTCCTTTGAGTCGGCGCCGCGCGCTTTTGTTTCGCCGGCGACCGAAAGCCTACCCCCCGCGTGCGCGACTCGGCAAGCGCTCAGCGGAATTCCAGAACGCCTCCGACCGAATCGAGGTCCCTTGATCCGGCACGGCGCCCCAGCACGATCCGGCTACGGTATCCCCCCAATCGCGCGATATCTAGATCGCGGTCTTCTCATCTTATGGTTGGGCCCCATGAACGAAGCACAAAAGAAATTCGGCGAACCGATCGAAATCGTCCAGGAGAAGGTTTTCCCGGAAATGGACGGCATGGTTCAGGACTTCATCCGGCAGGCGCCTTTTGTCGTCCTCGCGACGGCGAACGCCGGCGGGGACTGTGACGCTTCGCCTAAGGGCGGTCGCCCCGGCTTCGTCCGCGTCGTCGACGAAAAGCATCTCGTCGTACCGGACATCGCGGGAAACAAGCTCTTTCAGTCCTTCGAGAACCTAGAGACGAATCCCAAAGTCGGCCTGCTCTTCCTACTCCCGGGGTGTGATTGGACCGTTCGCGTGAACGGGCGGGTATCGATTCTCGAAGCGGAAAAGGGGCGCCTCAGTGGCGTCGCACCCGAGGTTTTCGATCCCGACGATAATACGCGCGTCCTGCAGGGCCTTCTCGTCGAAGTCGACGAGGCCCTCGCGCATTGCCCCCGCGCCTTCACCTTCTCGAAGCTTTGGGATACGGAACGGATCAGCGCCGCCCGAAGTGACGACCCCAATCGCTACTGGCTCGGTCGCTGGCGCGATGAGATGGCTAAAACCGATGCCCCGCCCCTGGACCTGGACTAACACTCAGCGCCCTATTTCAGCTCGACGCTGATCTCCCGGTACTGCGTCGAACCCACGTTTTCGAGGACGCATCCCTCTTCAGCCGAAAACCAGAGTCCGCTGATATCAGCGCGATCTTGTTCCTCGGCAAGACGCAGCTCTCCGTCACTGCGCAGATGCCTCCGAATTCGCCCGCCGTCGATCACGTAGACGGCGTGATCGAGGCATCGCCGCTCGATCGTCGCTGCCCCGGGTGCCAATGACGTCTCGAAAACGCGAACGCGATCGTTCTCGAGAAGGAGAGTCGAGCCGGGCCGCGGGGGCAGGTCTACCAACGCGTCGCTGCGCGAGAATCCAACGCCCTCCTGGTCCGGACGACGCGTACGTTTGACCTCGATCAGGGCAGCCGTAAAGCGCGTCTTCCCCACATTCGCGTATCCAGGCGACAAGAACCCAGTTCCGGGAATGAAGTTGACGCTGTGCTCGTAACACCAGCCGCCCAGGCTCTCGTCGAGGGTCTCCCCTGCCTCAAGTCGCGAACGCCAGACCCGGTCGTGCTCCTCGTTCGCGTGGTAGACCGCACCGAACATTTCACTCGTATGAAAGAGCACGTAATCCAGATCGTGATAGTGATGCCAAAACGTTTCGCCCGCGTCGGTATCCACTTGCCAGATCTTGATGTCCTCATTCTCAAGCAGCAGATGATGTGCCACAGGACCAATCTCTACGCCTTCGGGTGCGGACTCTCTACGCTTCTCCATGATCGCCCCCCTTTCGCTTTCGTCATTTTCGTTCAGCCGGTTTCTTCCGAACACCCAAGATAAGCAGTCGCCACAAGTCAGCGCTCGCCACTCACGGCCGGAAAGCCTCGGCCCATGTCTCCGCGTGGCGCGAGGCCGCACCCGAGTCATGGTCGATGAACTTCGACACGAAGCCTGTTTCGCTCACATCGATCGTCAGCTCCCGGGTGATCCGCGCCTTCGTCCCCGGCCGCGGGCGACAATCGAGCACCGAAGCCATCTCCATGGCCGTTGCATCTGGCCGGAAGCCTTGCCCGATGCTCATCAGGAACACGCTTTCCATGCGCTGCACCAGGGCTATCAGCTGATCGCGGCTGATGGCATCCTGCGGCGCGGTCGCACGGACGCGTGCAAATGCTCGTTCATCCGGCTTCGCCGCTGCGTCCCGGATCGCGCATTCAACCTTGTGGTCATAGGTGTAAACGCCGTCTTCAAGGACGAGAAGCTCTGACTTGACCCACCCCTCAGGATCCACGGACTGAGCCGAAGCGCTTCCGCTCAGGCCAAAAAGAACGACCACGATCCAAAGCGCCCCCCGCCAAGTCGCCGAAAAACATCGCCTCTTCAAATCGTGGTCCACCTTCGCCCCCTGATCACGCGCATTCCCGTCTGCGGAGATGCCGTTTCCCGCCGATTCGACTTTGGCAACGGAGAGAGCCATGATCCCTAACAGAGTTTAGAACAAAGTCCCTAGACCACCCCCCTCTTTCCGGAGGCTCAAGATGAAACGACTCGAAGGCAAAGTGGCCCTGATTAGCGGAGGCAGCCGAGGCCAAGGCGCAGCGGAAGCACGGCTCTTCGCAGCGGAAGGCGCGCGCGTCGTCATCGCGGACGTGCTCGACGAGGCGGGGCAGAAACTCGCTTCGGAGATCGGAGATGCCGCTCGCTACACGCATCTCGACGTCACGAGCGAGGCCGATTGGGCCCGCGTAATGACCGAGACAGTCGACACATTCGGACGCCTCGACATCCTGATCAACAACGCGGGGATCGTCCGAACAGGCTATATCGAGGATCACTCGCTCGAGGACTACATGGCTGTGATCAACGTGAATCAGGTCGGCGTCTTCCTCGGCATGCGCGCGGCCGTGGCGCCCATGCGCGACTCCGGCGGTGGATCGATCGTGAACATCTCGTCCAATGCTGGACTCGAAGGCGTCGAGGGCGTGATCGGCTATGCCGCGAGTAAATGGGCCGTCCGCGGGATGACGAAAACCGCCGCGCTGGAATTCGGGCAATACGGTATCCGGGTTAACTCCGTCCATCCCGGCGGCGTCGACACGCCCATGTTAAGTGGAGAGGAGTTCGGACACATGGCGGAAAAGAACCCGTATTCAGAACAGCCCATCCCGCGCATTTCTCAGCCGGAGGAAATTGCCCGCCTCGTTCTATTCCTTGCCTCCGACGAGAGCAGCTACTCCACGGGCGCGGAATTTCTCGCCGATGGCGGACGCACCGCGGGACACAGAAACCCCGGCATCGTCAACAACTAACCCGCAGTCTCGCACCCGACCGCGATCAAGAGGGAACACCATGCCGACCGAGGCCCGAATCGCAATTCTATCCAAGGGCGAGCGGCGTGTGCACGTCGAAGCGGTCACGCTCCCCGACCCGGGTCCGCATCAAGTCGTCGTAAAGATTTTTGCGACCGGGCTCTGCCACAGCCAAATCCACGAGATCGCGGAAGAACGGCGCAGCGACATCGCCCTCGGCCATGAAGCGACCGGCG
Source organism: Myxococcota bacterium (assembly GCA_045106235.1). GTDB lineage: Bacteria > Myxococcota_A > UBA9160 > UBA9160 > UBA4427 > UBA4427. The sequence continues at coordinate 272,794 of JBGCEJ010000003.1, read as the reverse complement.
ATATCACAGCCATTGGAAGCGCCGTTTCCCATGTCGGCGTCGGCGACCGGGTGATCGTGGGTGGGATCGCTCGAACGGTCGATGCCCCAACCCGGAGACCTGAAGTGGCCACCGTCCTGCGAAAAAACGGACGCGTCGCGATTTCCCAGGGCGTCTACACCTGGGCCGACCATGCCCTCCTCGACGAGCTCTATGTCGTGAAGGTCCCAAAAGAAACGAAGCCGGACGTGACCTGCATCGTCGGCTGCGCGGTCATGACCGGGGCCGGAGCCGTCGTGAATACGGCCGATGTGAAGGCGGGCCAGAGCGTCGCGGTTTTCGGCGCGGGCGGCGTTGGGCTCTGCACGATCGCAGCCGCGCGCATCGTCGGGGCGACGCCTATCATCGCCGTCGACCTGGACTCCGACAAACTCGATGCCGCGCGCCGGCACGGCGCGACGCATCTCATTGATGCGTCACGCGAGGATCCCGTCGAGCGCATCCGCACGCTCACGACTTCAGACCAAGCGCTCGATATGTCAGGGCTACCCGTCTGTGGCGTCGACGTCGCCTTCGATTGCATCGGCACGGAACAAACGGCGCGCCAAATTCTCCCGGCCGCGCGGACAAAGCCCCTCGGCGGCGAAGGCGGAAGCCAGGCGATTCTCGTCGGCATTCCGGACACGGAATTCCCGGTTTCGCCCCTCGATCTCTTCGTCCATGAAAAGCGGTTGACCGGGAGCCTTGCGGGATCGTGCCGACCGGACCGCGACGTGCCGCGCTTCCTCGAATGGGCCGCGCGCGGCGAGCTCGACCTCGAAGCGCTCGTCACGCGGCGCTATGCGCTGGACGAAATCAACGAGGGGATTGCAGCACTCGCGGCGGGGCAGATCGAAGGGCGGGCGATCGTGACGTGTCCGGGCCCTCCCTGAGACCGGCGGCACTTTTCAACCCACTCCTTTCAGTCCGGCCCTTCCTCGGCGGCTATACTCTAGTTCTTTGATCGATCAGCCTGAAACGTTTCTCGGATCCCCAGCCCATGGCAACCACTCACTCAAATTCGAAATCTCATGCCGGCTTTTCACTCGTCGAGCTCATTACGGCGATCGTTATCGTCGGCATTCTCGCCGCCGTTGCGCTCCCGCGCTTCATCAACCTGACCGGCGACGCCAATATTGCCACCTTGGAGTCGATGGGCGGCGCGATCCTTTCCGCCTCGAACCTCGTCTATGCAAAATCCGTGATTCAGGGTGTACAAAGCGACGCGACGGCCAACGTCGATCTCGATGGCGACGGCACGAATGATGTCCAGGTTCGATACGGCTACCCCAGCGGCAGCCGAAGCAATGGCGTCTCCCAAATCATGGGCGGAACCTTCGCGACCGAATGGACCTGGTCTACGGACTACGGCCGAACCGTCTTCTGGCTCACGACCGCGAAGCTCGGCGGTCGTTCGGGCGAGTACATCAATCAAACGGCTGTCCGAAATAGCAACTGCTACCTTCTGTATCGACCCGCAGCCTCTGCGGGCGCCGCGCCCACGATTACCTACGTCACCACGGACTGCTAGTCGATCCGCCCGAGAGAGAAGATGGCCCCACTCGACGAGAAAATTCGCAAAACCATGGTCGGTACGATCGCCGAATACAATCTCCTCGAGGCAGGCGACCGGGTGATGGTCGCCATCTCCGGCGGAAAAGACTCAACGATCATGCTGCTCCAGCTCGAGCAGATCAGGCGACGCGCGCCCTTCCCTTTCGAAATCGAGCCCGTCATGCTCGACCAGAAGCAGCCCGGCTTCGACGCAAAACGCTACGGCGACTGGCTCGCCGAACGCGGCTTCAAACTCCGCATCATCGAGCAGGACACCTACTCGGTCGTTGTCGCCCGAACGGCGCCGGGCAAGAGCTTCTGCGGCCTCTGCTCTCGGATGCGGCGCGGCGCGCTGTATAGCCTCGGCCATGAAGAAGGCTTTACGAAGATCGCCCTCGGCCACCACCGCGAGGACCTGAACGAAACGCTCTTACTCAACCTCTTTTTCTCGGGCACGCTGGAAAGCATGCCCCCTCGACTCGAGTCCGACGACGGCCGCAACGTCGTGATCCGACCGATGGCGGAAGTATCCGAAGCCGACCTGACTTGTTATTCCGAGGAACTCGCGATCCCCGTGATCCCTTGCAATCTCTGCGGCTCGCAGGAAACCGCACGCCGGGCAGAAATGAAGGCCCTACTCAGCGATCTAGACTCGCGCTATCCCGGGCTTCGCGGCAGTATGCTCACAGCGCAAAAGAACCTGCGCCCGACCCAGCTGATGGACCGCAGCTTCGGCGCGAAACGAACGACGCCTCGCGAACCTTAGTCGCCTCGCGCTTCTGTCATCGACTCGATCGCCTTGCGCCGGTAGTCCCCCATATCTTTCTCGTGCACCTTCATGTCGAAAGCCGTTCGGTTGCGAAACTCAAGTAGCGTCACGCCTTCCGCACCTGCGCGATAAGCGTAGACCTGTTCAGCGGGAAGGAAAAAGCCGTCCCCTGGGCCAAGTTCGCGCTGGCCCATGATGATTCCGCCCTTCACGATGTAATAGAGACAGTCCGACGAATGACTATGCTTCGGAAGCAGGTAGCCCGGAGCGAATTCGATCTCGACCAGACTGAGTCCATCGGGTCCCGGCTGACGGAAAGGAACCGTGAGCTTCCCGCCCGCCACCATCATCTCGATCTCAGGCTCCGTAATTTCCGAATCGTCGGCCCCTTCGACGGTGAACGTCATCTCGTCCATCATCCCCGTCTCTTCCAGATCTGGGGCCTCCGCTCCTTTAAAAATCGCCATTTTCGCAGCCGGTGCCGCCGATGTAGATGAATTGGACATTGAGTCTCCTGTGTGGGCCGCTCGAGCCGCCGGTTCCCTCAAAACTAGACGAATTGGCCGCGGACTTCGAACGTTTGCTGTCGAGCCTTCAGACCCCGCGATTTCCTGAACGCGGAAGCCAAACTCGACGACGAAACCCGTTGGCTGAGCCGCGACGGGATTCCCTCGGCAAGAAAGAGGTGATGATGGCCGAGTCCGAGCGGTCCGCGCCCCCGTCGAAGTCAACCGCGTCGCGCAGCGCCCCATGCACGGCACCAGCCTTCTCTACAGCGTGAACGACGCCAAGGCGGAAGAGCGGCACCAAACCCAGCATTTCGAAGTGTTAGGCAACCGCGTTCTCTACCACGAGGGCTGGATGGCTTTCCTGAACTCCGCGTCGACTAGCCGCGAGGCCAAAACGGGCTCGTTTTGCGGGCGTGTGGTTTTCAGTCATCGATGTACAGTTTCTATGACGGGAAACCAAGCGCCGCGCGGGAAGACCTCGCCCTCCCCGGCTCGGCTTTGACATCGCGAGCCCGCTCGCGAGAAGGAGAATCGGCATGAGCGCAGAACCGAAACACATGAATTCGGAGGCCACGCTCGACTGGGTCATCGACGCCGACACCCATATCTCCGAACCGCCGGACCTCTTCACCTCCAGGCTGCCCGCCAAATGGCAAGCCGCCGCACCCAAGATCGTTCATAACGAGACTACCGGTTTCGAACATTGGGTCATCGGCGAAGACCAGAAGCCCTCGATCCCCGTCGGCCATACGGCGGTCGCAGGATGGCCCGACCCATTCCCCGCGGCGCCCTCCGGCTTCGCGGAGATCCCGGCGGCGGCGCATGATGCCCAGGCGCGCCTCGACTACATGGACTCGCTGCGAATTTGGGCGATGGCCATCTATCCCAACGTCGGCGGCTTTGGCTCGCAAGCATTCCTGAATCTGGGCGACCCCGAATTGATGCTGGCCTGCGTCCAAGCCTACAACGACTACCTGACGGAATGGTGTTCCCTCGCCCCCGAGCGGTTCATCCCGATCACGGCGACCCCTTTCTGGGATATGGACGCGTCGGTCAAAGAAATCGAGCGATGCGCCAAGGCGGGACATAAAGGCGTGTTATTCACCGGCGCGCCCCAGGACCACGGCATGCCGGCCCTCGCGAGTCCGCATTGGAATCCGCTTTGGGAAGTTGCACAGGCGTGCGAACTCCCTGTCAGTTTCCATATCGGCTCGGGCGAGTTCACCTCGGACGACTGGACGCCAGAACGGCTTGAACTCTACGGGCCGGGCGGCATCAATGCACAGACCGCAATCGGCCTCTTCCTGGAAAATGGACGTCAAATCGTCGACCTGCTTTTCTCGGGCGTGCTCCCCCGCTTCCCGGATCTCAATTTCGTATCCGTCGAAAGCGGAATTGGATTCCTCCCATTCCTCCTCGAAGCAGCCGACCACACCTTCGAATACGGGCAGGTCGGGAAGCACAAACCCGAGTTCAAGCTGAAGCCGAGCGAGTATTTCGCACGGCAGGTTTACGGCTGTTATTGGTTCGAAGAATATGCGCCGTCGAACATGCTCGACAAGTTGCCCGTGGACAACCTGCTCTTCGAAACGGACTACCCTCACCCAGTCTGCCTGTACGGGGATGTGCGAGAGAAAATCGAGGCAGGCCTCGGGAACGCGAAGCACGAAGACCGGCGAAAGCTTCTCTTCGATAACGCTGCGCGCATTTACAAGGTCGACGCCCCACCCGCGTAAAACGAAACTCGGGCGCAGCCGCGCCCAGGCCGCTGGAGCCCCAGTAAATGCGATTTTGGCACGGGATGGGATACACGTCGGTCGAGGAGCTGACGCCGCTTTCGCAACACGCGGAGCGGCTCGGCTTCTGCGGCATCACGTTAGGCGACCACTGGGTCACCGCCGAGGAACAGATCGACACCTACGCGATCGCCGAAGACGGCGTCACGCCCTGGGAACACACTGTGCCCTGGCCGGACCCGTGGGTTCAATTCGCAGCGCTCTCGAAGGAGACACGCGCACTTCAGTTCATGACGACCGTCTATATCCTCCCGCTGCGCGATGCATTCACGGCAGCCAAGGCCATCAGTACAGCCTCAGTGATCACGGGAGGCCGCATCCATTTGGGCTTGGGCGTAGGCTGGCAAAAACTCGAATTCGGTCTTAGCGGCCAACCCTTCCATCGGCGCGGAAAACACATCGATGAGCAAATCGAAGTGCTGCGAAAATTGTGGACAGGCGAAATGGTCGAACACGCCGGCGAGTTCTACTCATTTCCGCCTCTTCGCATGCTGCCCGCCCCGCCCAAGCGAATCCCGATCTACATCGGAGGCACATCCGACGCAGCCTTCCGTCGTGCGGCCCGCCATGACGGCTGGGAGGGCGCCGTCTATCCCTGGGCGGAGATCGAGGATTACGTCGAGCGAGCGCGGGCGGCGCGCCTCGCCGAAAAGGGCGACCTCGCAGGCTTCCGCATGATCGTCGGCTGCACAGAGCCCACTCCCGACCGCCTTCTCAAACTCCGTGAATGGGGCGTGACGGACTATTTGAAGCCACCCTGGACTCAAGGGCTTCAAGCCACTGAGACCTCGCTTGACTATAAGCTCGAAGAGATGACGGAATTCGCCCGGATATATGCATTGAAGCCGACCGCCTGATGGCGTTTCATCTAACACGCAAGCACCTCACTCCGAAACGAAGCGAAACGAAGGATCCATCATGAGCGAAGCCGTCGACGACGCGGCCCTGGTCGAGAAGTTTCCGTGGGTTCAGATCACCCACGATTCAAAGCATCATTTCCGAGGCTGGCTGGAGCAGAAGTTGCTGATTTATCGCTGCGACGATTGCCAGATCTTTCACCATCCGCCGAAGCCTGTCTGCCCCGATTGCTGGTCGTCGCGCCTCACCCCCACAGAGGTTGCCGGCAGCGGAACGATTCATCTGCACATGAACCTGCATCAGGGCGCGCCCGCGCCGGGTGTGGACTATGCGAAGGGCCCCCATCCCGTGGTCGCCGTCGACCTCGACGGAACCGACGGCGTTCGCTTCAGCAGCACGGTCATCGACCTCCCCCTCGAAGACATCCGAATCGGCATGCGCGTTGAGCTCGCCTGGATCGAGCGATACGGCTCGCCCTTCCCGGTCTTTCGCCCCGCGGCAAGCGAGCAAGGAGGAGCGTCCGAATGACTCGACGAAATCCGATGCGCGACGAAATTGCGATCGTGGGCGTGGGCTCCACGGAGTTCAGTCGGGACGCAGGCGGGATTTCCGCCGCTGCGCTCGGCGCCGAAGCCTGTATCAATGCCATTCACGATGCGGGGATCGACAAGAACCAGATCGACGGCGTCGTGGGTGCGCTCGAACCCGGTGCGCCTCGGGCGAACCAGATGTCGGCAATCCTTGGGCTCGACAGCATCACGCATCACTCGAGTCCCATGCCCGTCGCCGTCTTTGCCCTCGTGGACGCGATGACTGCGATCTTCTCGGGCCAATGCGACACCGTCCTTCTTTACTACGCCTTCACGCGGGCACCCTGGAACTCGCGCTCCGCTGCGAAGGACCCTTTCCGAAACTACCTCTCGTTAGGCGCAGGCATGAAAGCGCCGCCGGTCCCGGAAGCGATCGACCCCTCCGCGGCCTACACCACCTGGGCCGCGCGCTATATGCATGACTACGATGTGCCGCGCGAAGACTTTGGGCGCGTCGCGCTGAATATGCGGGCGAATGCCGCGCGCAATCCGAAGGCGGCCATGAAAACGCCGCTCACGATGGAGGCCTACCTCCAGGCGCGGATGATTCGCGATCCACTCTGCATGCTCGATATGGATATTCCGGTGGACGGCGCGGACGCGTTCATCCTCACAACGACGGAGAAGGCTAAAGAGATGACGCCTAACCCCGTCGTCGTGCATGCCGCAACCGCGGGCATGGTCGGCAAGAACGATGAAGACCAGCTCCCCAGCCTGAAACGCCACGGACAGCATGTGGTGGTCGAGGCGCTGAAGGAACGCAGTGATGTCTGGATCGATGACATCGATGTGTTCTTCCCCTACGACGGCTTCAGCATCATTACGCTCGGCTGGATCGAGAATATGGGTTTTGCGCCCCCCGGTGGAGCAGGACGCTTTATGCAGGAGCATTGGGACGATGATCTCGGCTGCGTGATGATCGACGGCCGAGTCCCGATGAACCCGCATGGCGGATCTCTGTCCGAGGGCGCGTCGCGGGGGACGGGCCATTTGCGTGAGGCGGTGACCCAGCTGCGCGGAGATGCTCGGGAGCGACAGGTCCACGACGCGAAGACGGCGCTGATTGGTTGCGGTGGTTTCTTCTTCAACTCCCAGGGCGCGATCCTTAAACGCCTATAAAACGCTGTTCTTTTCAGAAATACCCCAGGCCAACCTCCCCTCCGCAGCGTCGAAAACCAAGCGAACGCCCCATGTCGCTGGTAGAATCCACGCGCGCTGAGACCGGCCACCGGCTTTCTCGCGCGCCTCTCATTCGTGTCCGTACGGACCCCTCACGTTTGGAGTCACCCCCTTGCTCCCTTCCGATATCCCGATCGAACTCCTGATCGCGGGTGGCATGGCGCTCTATATGGCCTGGGCCATCGGCGCCAACGATGTCGCCAACGCCATGGGCACGAGCGTCGGCTCTGGCGCCTTGACGATTACCGGCGCGATCTTCGTCGCCGCCATCCTCGAATTCGCAGGCGCCTTCCTCGCCGGCGGACATGTCACCGACACCGTCCGCAAGGGCATGCTCGACATGGAGCTGATGTCCACAGATCATCTGATCTGGGGAATGCTCGCGGCACTCACCTCGGCCGGAACACTTCTGCTCGGCGCCACGCGCATGGGCCTTCCCGTCTCGACCACGCATTCCATCGTCGGCGCGATCGTCGGCTTCGGTGCGGTCAGTATCGGGCCCGAAGCCGTTCGCTGGGGCAAGGTCGCGCAGATCGTCGCCAGCTGGCTCACCTCACCGCTGCTCGCCGGCGGTCTCGCCTTCATCATCTTCAACATCACGCGGGCCACGATCCTGAACAAGCCGGACCCCCTCTCCGAAGTGCGCAGACGAGGTCCGATCTTCTTCTTCTACGTCTTCTTCATCATCGGGCTCGTCACCCTCTTCAAGGGTCTGAAGCATCTCAGCCTCGACCTGTCTCTCGGCCAATCCCTGATGGCCTCCGTTGGGCTCGGGATCTTCGGCGCCATCATCGGCACCTTCCTCTTGCGCAACGCAAAGGAAGGAAAGAAGGACGAAGACCAGCGCTTCAGTCAAACGGAGCGCGTCTTCGTTGTCCTTCAGATCCTGACCGCCTGCGCCGTCGCCTTCGCGCACGGCTCAAATGACGTCGCCAACTCGATCGGGCCGCTGGCCGCGATTGCCACCGCGGTTTCGGACGCGTCCACGGTGGCCTCGAAGGCGCCCGTCGAACCCTGGATGCTCGCGATCGGCGGCTTCGGCATCGTCGTAGGTCTCGCGACCTGGGGATACCGCGTGATGGAAACCGTCGGCAAGAAGATCACCGAACTCACCCCGAGTCGTGGTTTCGCCGCCGAACTCGCGGCCGCAACCACGATCGTCTTGGCTTCGCGATTCGGCATCCCCGTCTCAACGACGCATACGCTGGTTGGCGCCGTTCTGGGCGTCGGACTCGCTCGAGGAATTGGCGCCATCGACCTTCGGATCGTTGGCCAGATCATCCTCTCCTGGATCGCAACGCTGCCGATTGCCGCCGGCCTCGCCATCTTCTTCTTTTACTTCTACAAGGGCCTGCTCAGCTAGGCTCTCGAGCGCGCAATCGCTCGACCTCTCCCACCCAAAGGAGTCGCATCATGTCTTGGATGGACAAACTCGTAGGGCGATCCCCGATCCGCCCGATGCAGGAGCATATGCGGGCTGCGGTCGAATGCGCGCGTGAGATCGTCCCCTTGGTGGAGGCGATGGCCACGGGCGACGTCGAGAAAATCCGCGCCATGCGTGCCGAGATCGACCGGCTCGAGCATGAAGCCGACGAGATCAAGCACGATATTCGCAGCAACCTTCCCCGCCGACTCATGATGGCGATGGAGCGACGCGATCTGCTTGAGATTCTGGACAGCCAGGACTCGATCGCCGATGTCACTCAGGATATCGCCGAACTCGCCGACCAGCGCTCTATGAAACTTCCCGAGAACCTGGTCGAGCCGTTTCGCGCGCTCGCGGAACGAACCGTCGTGGCCTGCGAGATGGCAAAGCGCGTCATCGACGAACTGGACGAACTCATCGAGACCGGCTTTGGGGATCGCGAGGTCGCCCGGGTCAGCGGAATGCTCGACGAACTCGGAAAGATCGAGACGGAAACGGACCAACTCCTCGATGCGGCCTGCCGAACGCTCTTCTCGATCGAAGACGAACTCGGCGTCGCCACGGTTTTCTGGCATCGCATGCTGCTCTGGACCGCGAACGTCGCCGACCACGCCGAACGCGTCGGCAACCGACTACGGCTCCTGATCGCAACCTAAGGCGAGCAAGGAGCAAGCCCGCCCTACCCCGCCCCACCCCAAAAGGGAATCAAGGCGCGTCGGCGACGTCCTGAACCGACATCGAGCGGCGAAAGCGCTGCCCGTTGGCGACGTAGCCGCCCGCGCTCCGGGCAAGGTTGGTCACCTGCTCCTCGGTCAGCGTCCGCACCACCTTGGCCGGCGAGCCGAGGATCATGGAATGATCCGGGAACTCTTTGTTCTCCGTGATCAGTGAATGGGCCCCGACCAAACAGCCCTTGCCGATTTTGGCGCCGTTCAAAATCGTGCTTCCGATTCCGATCAGCGAACCTTCGCCAATCGTACAACCATGCAGCATCACCATATGCCCGATCGTCACGTTATCCCCGATCGTGAGCGGCATGCCGGGGTCCGCGTGCAGAACAGAGCCATCCTGAACATTGCTGTTCTCGCCCACGGTAATCAGTTCACTATCGCCTCGAATCACAGCGTTAAACCAAACGCTCGCGTTATTCTTGAGGACGACGGAGCCGATCACCTCGGCGCTCTCCGCCACAAAATAGTCCCCTTCGGCGACGACCCTCCGGTCTTCGAGTTGATAGAGCATTCTTCAAGTCCAATCGTAGTCAGTTTCGGCTCGCAGCAGAGCATAGGACACGCTGCGCACCCACTCAGAACTTTCAGTTCAACACGGAGTACACCTCATGCGCGCAAGACGTAGAGCACTCATCCTGGTCATCACGGGTCTCCTCTCGACAACGGGCTTACAGGCCTTCGCGCAGTCCTCGACCGCGACGAGCGCGAAGACGATTTCCTCGGCACCTGCATCCAAAGAGAAGGAAAGCGTCACCTCCATTCCCCATGCCGGATCAAAGATGGTCCTGCTCCAGTCGAGCAAGAAGCGCCCCCTCGTCGCGCTCGTCACGTCACTCGACCCCGCCTGCCAGGCATGCATCAAGAGCAACGCCGCCCTACTGCGAGCGCAAAATCAACTCGGCGACCGATTCGAATTCGTCCAACTCATCTACGAAGCCTGGAACCCAAGCCTCAAGCTCGACCAATTCCCCTCCGCGTCTATTTATTACAAAGGTTCGCAGATCGTCCACTTAGGGGTGAACCCAGGAGACAACCTCGTCGCGGACATCGAAACGAAATTCGCCGCAAGAAAGGCCGCGCTGGACCGCCCGCTTTCCGAGACGCCCATCACGTCCGTCGCCTCCAAAGATCTCGACGCCTACGTCGCGACCCATAGCCAGGACCGATTCTTGTTGCTGCATATCACCTCTCCCGACCCGGGATGCCCGTCCTGCGTCATGAGCAATGCGTTTATTCGCGAGGCGGTCCGGGAAAACGGAGAGGACTATGCCTACGCGGAAGTGATCTACACCCCCTTCCTCTCAGCCAGCCAAGATCAAGACCTCAAGGCCTTTCTCAAAAAGCACGGCGCGCAGCTCGTCGCGCTTCCCTCCTATTTTGTCTTCAAAGAAGGCCAGCCCCGAGGAAACCGTTCGGGACTCTGGGCGCTGATCTCGGATGACTTGAAAGCCTTTCAGAAGCAGCAGTGAACCGCCTGCTTGACAGCCCTTCCCAGGAATGGATACTTCAGGCCAGCTGGCACTCGCGTGCCAATTGGAGGCAAAATGCCGAATCCATCCCTCCTTCACCCCGTAGACCCCGCACAGAGCCGCGTTGACCGCCGGGTTCAGGAATTCCGCAGCCTCGTTCTCGAGACCGCCGAAGCGCTCTTTATCGAGCAAGGCGTCGAGAAGACCAAGATCGACGATATCTGCCGTGCGGCGGACGTCGCGAAGCGAACGCTCTGCAACCATTTCCCGACGAAATCTCACATCGTCCAGGAACTGTCCCGGGACGCCGTCTCGCGCTTCGTTGCATTGATCGACGATGCCCGGAGTCGGGGCGCGAGCAACCGCGAGCGACTGGAGTTGCTCTTTGTCAGCCTCCGTGATCGCACCCTCGACGTGAGCCCGATTCATCGCGAATCCGTCGGCGCCTTCTTCCAAGTCGCCCATGAATCCTCGGACGGAGCCGAAGGCGAGCTCCGCCTTTCGACGGCGCTCCAAGCCTTACTTAAAGAGGGCGGACCGGAAGACCTGCCCCCGAACGCTTCCCTCGAAACCTTCACCGAATTGATTCTCGGCGCCATCTACACAACGACCCTCGAGTGGATTCACCGAGACGACTACGACCTGGAGGGACGGACCGCTGCTCTGGGTGCATTCCTCGTCGGGCTCCTCCCGGAAGAGCCGCGAACCTAAGCTTCAGAAACAGGAGAAACACTTCAGATGAAAGAATTCAGAAACCGAGTTGCCGTCGTCACAGGGGGTGCCGGCGGAATCGGCAAGGCCCTCGTTAAGGCCTTTCTCGGCGAAGGCATGAAAGTCGTCATTGGCGATGTCGAAGAACCGGTCCTCAAAGCCACCTGCGAAGAACTCGGCGAAAACGTTTCCGGCTTCGTCACCGATGTCTCCGACGCCGCCTCCGTGCGCGCTCTCGCGGACTACACCTTCGATACCCACGGCGCTTGCCATATCCTGTGCAATAACGCCGGCGTCTCCGCGCCGAATCTCGATCTCTGGGAGACCGAGTCTTCGGATTTCGCTTGGGTTCACGGAGTCAACGTTTCGGGCGTTGCCCACGGTGTTCAGGCCTTTGTCCCGCGCATGCTTGCCTCGGGCGAAGAGGGCTACGTGATCAACACCTCTTCCGGCGACGGTGGGATCTCGCCGCTCGCGCAACAGGTCGTCTACGCCTCGAGCAAGGCGGCCGTCTCAACGATGACGGAATGCCTGGCGGCGCAGCTCATCGGCCGGGACACCAAGCTCCGCGCGGCGATCTTCTACCCCTCCGGCGGCATGCTGAATACAGGCATCTGGACGACGAAGCGAAACCGACCCACGGAACTCGCTCGAACGAACGATGTCGACACCTCCCAGGAAACGACCTTCGATGATTTCATGAAGGGCGCACGCGAGGCGGGCTTCGACATGCCTGTCCAAGACCTCGACGAGCTCGCGCAATTCGCGCTCGAAGGGATTCGCAATGAAGACTTCGTGATCATGATCGACCGCGCCAGCATGGAAGCCACCCTCAACGAGCGCGCAGCAAAACTCGCACGCGGGGAATGCCCGATCGAACTCCAGCATATGGGACTGGACTGAGCCCTCTCTTCCCGTCTCTCCTTCCGTCTCTACGATGACCTGCTCCAAAGCCAAGACTCCAAAGGAATCATGTTATGTCTGACGAAAAAGTCCTCATCATCAGCTCCGATTGCCACGCAGGCGCCCTGCCCTCCATCTACAACGAGTACATGGCCAAAGAGCATCACGAAGCCGCTAACGCCTGGTGGGTCAACTACACCCGCGAGATGATGACCCGCGCCGGCACTTTCTTTGACCAGGAAGCGGTCGAAGCCTACGCCGAGAATGCCGGGGACGGCGGCGAGCGAATGAAGGCGATGTCGAACCCGACCGTCACGCCAAATGATGAAGACCTGCTCGCCATGCTCAGCGACCCGAGTAACCCCTTCGCGCCTCGTCGCGGAGAATGGGATGCCTCGGTTCGCATGAAGGAAATCGACGAAGACATGAGCGCCGGGGAGATCATCTTCCCGCAGATGGCGCCCTTCGGCGCGGGACTCATGCAGTACCGGCATGATGTCGACCCGGAGCAGAATCTCGAAGGCTGCAAGACCTACAACCGCTGGCTCGCAGATTTCTGCAGCACGAATCCCGAGCGCATGGCGGGCGTGGCTCTCATCAACGTCGACGATATCGACGTAACGGTCGAAGTGATTCGCGATGCCGCCAAGATGGGACTTTGGGGCGGCGTCCTGCTCCCCTCGAGCACAGGCGATCATCCGTTCTATCATCACCCGCGCTACGAACCAATTTGGGCCGTCTGTGACGAGCTCAACTTGCCGCTCCAGTCGCATTCAGGATGGTCACCCGACTACGGAGACGTCCCGACCGCCACCGCCATGTTCATCAGTGAAGTCGACATGTGGGCTCAGCGGCCCTTCACCGCCCTGATGTGGTCGGGGGTGTTTGAGCGCTACCCGAATCTCAAGTACGTGCTCACAGAAGTCGGTTCCGGCTGGGTCGGCGAAAAGCTTCGGGTCCTCGAGTTCAAAGCGCAGGATCCGATCTTCAAGCATTTCACCAAGGACCTCACCCTCTCGCCCACGGAGTATTTCGAACGCAATTGCTTCCTCGGTTCGTCGTTTCTCCCTCGGCATGAGGCGCATTTCGTGAAAGAACTCGGCGTCGAGAAGTTCATGTGGGGCTCGGACTACCCGCACCTCGAGGGAACCTGGCCTAACACACGAAAGGCTTTGACCGAAACGTTTCATGATTTCGAGGAAGCGGATATCCGCGCCATCCTCGGACTAAATGCGGCCAAGGTCTACGGCTTCGACGTCAGCGCCCTTTCAAAAATCGCCCAGGAAGTCGGCCCAACGATCGCCGAAATTCGAGGCGAAGCCTAAACCGGCCTAGAAACCGGGCGCCTGTCGCCGCGCGCTCACAAAGCTAAACTTTGAGCTTCAAGAAAGAACAGGAGAATCCCACATGGATCGCTATCTCGTAGTTTCCTCCGACGGCCACGCCGGATTGCATGCCGCCGAATACAGGCCCTACGTCGACGAAAAATATCGCGACGCATTCGACGCCGCGCTGCCGATCCAGATCGAAGCGACGCAGCGCATGAGCGATTATTTCTTGATCACCGAGATCAATGAAGAATGGCGAGACGGACGCGATGCAGAGCTCGCCGGAGCGTGGGATGCGGAAGCCCGGGACAAGGTTCTCGACGCCGAAGGCATCGTCGCCGAAGTGCTCTTCCCCGACGGCGTAACAGAGATGAACGCTCCGCCCTTCGGTGCGGGCTTTACGATGCAGCCCGATGGCGCCAACGCTGAGCTGATGTGGGCCGGATGCGATGCGCATAACCGCTTCATGGCTGAGTTCTGCCAGACGGCCCCCGAACGCCGAATCGGCCTCGCCTGCATCCCCGTCTACTGGGATGTCGACCTCGCAGTCCAGAAGGTCAAGGAAGCGAAAAAGAACGGGCTCTCGGGCGTCTTGCTCCCGCCTTTGTGGGGCAGTTTCCCCGGCTACAACCACGGCAAATACGATCCGTTCTGGGCCGTTTGCGAAGACCTCCAAATGCCCGTCCATTTCCATTCAGGACCGGCGCCGATGGAACAGTTCTTCGGCCCGATGCCGCCTCCGAACGGCGAGTCGATCCCCCACGGCGCGGTGGGCGCATACCTGATGGAAGTCCACCTCTGGCTGACGCGGCCGCTGACTTTCATGCTTTGGGGCGGCGTCTTTACACGCTTCCCGAAGCTCAAGGTCGCCCTTACCGAAGGAACCTCCGCTTGGGTTCCTGATTTCGTCAACCGACTCGAATTCCACTACCGCGAATCCCGCGAGTCACAGAAGCTCGGCGATTTTCGCGGCCACCTCGCGGAGTCTCCCGTCGACACTTTCTACAAGAACGTCAAGATCGGCGCGTCCTGCATGTCCCGTCGCGAAGCTGAAGCACGCCACGAGATCGGCGTCACGAACATGATGTGGGGCAGCGATTACCCCCATCCCGAGGGCAGCTGGCCGGTGACGCGACAACAGCAATACGATGCGCTGCACGGCATTCCCGAAGACGAGATTGAGGCCATGCTCGGTGGCAATGCCGTTGAGTTCTACAATCTCGACGCCGAAAAACTTGCACCGATTGCCGCGCGCATCGGCCCGCTTCGCGGATCGTTCGAGGAGGGCTCCAAATGAAGGTCAGTGTCGATCAATACTGCATTAACGTCTCGGATCTCGACAAGAGCGTCGCGTTCTACGAAGACACCCTCTGCCTGAAAATCACCCACCGCATCGAGGAGAAGGAATTCCGCGAGGTCGTCCTTCAGGGTGAAAGCGGCAATCGCATTCAGCTTGCATGGCAGCGCGCGAATTCCGGCCCCATCGAACATGGCAATGGTTTTTGGAAGCTCTATCTGCAGACAGACGATTGCAAGGGATTGTATAAGCGCTGCATGGACGCTGGCGCAGAATCGGTCATGGAGCCCGAGAAGCTGGAGCATTGGCCCGTGACTGCGGCCTTTGTGAAAGATCCCGACGGTTACCTGGTCGAGATTCTCGAGACCCATGGCGAGAGCCCGGAAGTGAGCGGCCCAGAGGCGTAGCCACGCCGGTTGCTTCACTTTCCGCTTACCCATTCGCTGTTTTAGCTTGCAGTCCCAGTTCGCGGCCGTAGTCCGTGGCTCTATTTTCGTCTGTACGAATCATTCTGCCCCGCTCGGCGCCGGCTGTAATTTGCCGCCCCGCTTAAAGGCAGACAACGAGGAACACTACATGTCACTCCCGCCCTTCCACCCCTTCTCACTCGAATACACCTCGAACCCAAAGCCCTACTTCGAGCAGTTCCATGCCGATGGGCGCCTCTTCGAGCATAAAGAGTTCGGGGCGTGGTTCGCGCACGACTACGAATCCGTGCGGGCCTTCTGCGACCACCCGCAAATGTCGCGACGGCCTTCCCTTGCGAAGGTCGAGGATGAAGAGTCGAAAGCGCGACAAGAACGCTGGCCGATTCTTGAAGCCCGCATGACCGGCGGCCCGCAACAGAACGAGGAGGAGTACAACGACCAACTCGTCCTTCGCCAAGTCCTCGCCCCCGACTTCCGCCCGGGCAGCATCCGCAAGATGGCCGACACCGTCCGCGACGTGATCGAAAAACACTGCGCGCCGATCAAGACCGAAAAAGAAGCCGACATCGTCGAGCTGGTTCAGGAAGTTCCGCTCACGGTCATCGCCCGCCTCCTGGGTCTCGACGAATCCGGTTCGAACACCGAACTTTTCCTGCGCGCAGGCCCCGACTTCTTCCGCGGGATCGGCCCCCTGGTCTCGGATGAGGCCAAGGACCGGGCCGAGAAGGCAGCACTGGACATGATCACCGTGCTGGCCGAAGCAGTGGAAGAACGCAGGGTCAAGCCGCGCGAAGACATGATTTCGCACATCATCGAAGTGGTGGACAAGACGGAGGGTATGGATCCGGAAGAAGTGGTGCCGACGCTCGTCGTCCTGCTCGCAGCGGGAACCGATACGACGCGCCTCACCACATCGCTGGCCGTCAAGACGCTCCTCGATCACCCAGAAGAACTCGAACACCTCCGCGCCAATCGTGAGCTCCTGCCCAAGGCCGTCATGGAGCTCATGCGATTTGAGGGCGCGACGAAGTTCCTCGTCCGCTCAACGATCGAAGACATGGAATGGAAGGGACAGACGGTCCCCGCCGATTCGCTGATGCTGATTTCCGTGCTCGGCGCGAGCTGGGACCCGAAGGTTTTCGAGAATCCCGGGAAGCTCGATTTCGAACGGGATATGCGCGGCGGCCTTTCCTTCGGCCACGGCCGAGGCTTCTGCATGGGCTCACATCTCGCCCGCCTGCAGCTCTCGGAGCTGATCGGGTACTTCCTCGACCACCTTCCCGAAGGTGCCAGCGTCGACCCGGCAACCATGGTCTGGGACCCGACGAACGTGTTCCTTCGCGAAATCCGGAGCGTGCCCACTCAGCTGCGCTGAGAGGCGGGCGGGGCGGTCTCAGGCACGGCTTAATCGAATTTGCGACACTCTCGGGCTCGACCGGAGGCTCGTTCCATAGGTGGCTAAAGACGATCGCAAAATTGCGATTTTGGGAGCGGGAGGAGCGGGGGCGTGCACCGCACTTGAGCTTGCCCAACGCGGATTTAACGTAGAGCTCTTTGAGCGACAACCCGAAGCGCTTTCTCAAGCAAGCTTCGCAAACGAAGGCAAGATTCACCTCGGCTTGATCTACGCCAAGGATACGAGCCTCGCGACCGCTGCTCAAATGATTGAAGGCGCGCTTGAGTTCGAGGGCAACCTTGAGCGGTGGGTCTCTTTCAGTGCGGCCGACGTGATCTCGACGCCTTTCGTATATGGCGTTCACAAAGGTTCGCTCCTCTCCCCCGAAGCGATTGAAGCGCATTACCAGCGCTGCCACGCGCATTATGCTGAGCGCGCCGCCGCCACGGGCCTCGATTACCTGGGGCTAGGCGAAGGCAGCCACTCCCGCCGGCTTGACCACCGAGAATGGCCCGACACACTTTCGCCCGAGTTCCTGGAGGCCATTTTCGAGACGAAGGAGTATGCGGTCGATCCGCGCGCGGTGGCCGAGATCCTCCGCAAAGGTCTCGCGCACGAACCTCGGATCCAGCTGCGAACGGACCACCGCGTGCTCGGGATCGAGCCCAGCCGCACCTCGGGCTTCAAGGTCCGCTTCGAAGTGGATGGACAAATCCAAACCGAATGGTTCAGCGATGTCGCGAACACGACATGGCACGAACGCCTTCCCCTCGACCGACCGCTCGGCATCCAGCCTCCCGCGGCGTATAGCCATCGCTACAAATTCGGGCACCGCCTGGCCCTCCCGCTCCGCCCCGATGAGCTCCCCTCCATCACCTGCGTGCAGGGGCCTTTCGGCGATATCGTGAACTTTGGAGACCGGGGCGCCTTCCTCTCCTGGTACCCCTGTGGACGAACCGAAATGTCGACTGAAGAGAGCCCACCCGACTGGCACGCGGCGTACACTCCCGAAGAGCGTTTTGCCGTTTTCGACCGAAGCCTTGAGGCTTGCATCGAACGATGCCCCGCCCTCGCAACGCTTCCACTCAACCGCAACAACGTCGACCCGTATGGCGGGGTCATCTACGCGCTTGGAACAACCGACGTTGACGACGAAAAGAGCGGTCTCCATGAACGTTTCGAGATCGGCATCCAGAGCCGCGGTCGATACCATTCCCTCGACCCAGGGAAATACACACTCGTCCCTTACTGGGCCCTACGCCTGGCGGACCGGATTGAGGCTGCGGCGGGATGAAGCCGCCCAAAATCAGCGTCGTCCTCGCCACCTACAATGCAAGCCACTTACTTCGGTATGCGCTCGGTAGCCTCCAGCATCAAACGCTCGAAGATTGGGAGGCCGTCGTGGTGGGCGATTGCTGCACCGACGATACCGAGGAGATGATCGAGGGCCTTGGCGATTCGCGCATTCAATTTCACAACCTAAGAGAGAACAGCGGCCAGCAAGCACGGCCGAATAACATCGGGGTCGAGATCGCCTCCGGACAGAACATCGCTTTTCTAAATCACGACGACCTTTTCCTCCCCGAGCACCTCAAGAACGCCCTCGCCCAACTCGACGAAACAGGAGCGGAAATTCTGATCTCGCCCGTCGCAGAGATCCCCGTTGAGCAGCGCCACGGGATTGAGCTCGGCGAAATCGTGACCCGACTTGCCGGTTTCTCTTCGAATAGCAAGTTTGACCCCCGCCGATTTCACGTTGCGTCGTCCTGGGTCATGAGACGAACCCTCGCCGAACGCGTCGGCCCTTGGCGACTCGAGCACGAAACCTATGTCACCCCCTCCCAGGACTGGCTGTTTCGAGCTTGGCGCCGACGCGCACGTATGATCTGCCCCGAGCAGGCCTCCGTAATTGCAATTTATGCGGGCGAACGCCAGAACTTCTATCGCGAGCGCCAAATAAGCGAACACGAATTCGTGTTTCGCGAGGTCATCGAGACTCAACGTCTACGCCCCGCCCTTGATGCGGCGCTCTCTGAATCTCACGCAGCGCGAACGGAGAAGCGGCCCGCAGCTTACCGGCGGGGGCGAAAGCGCGGATTCGCACGATGGCGACGGAAGCTGACACGCCGGCTCGAGAGCCTCCTGATGCATTGCGGCGTCCATCCCAATATTCCGGGCATGATCCTCCGTCACGGAGGGCACGGAGGGTACATCCGCTCAATCCAGAAAAGGACCGGCTAGGCGCTTTCGGCCATCCCGGTCGACTCGCGAAAGGACGCGGCCGGAGTCGCCAACTGAGCGCCCATTGCGCTTGCGACTGATCTTTTTGTTAGGCTTTCAGCCTAATAGGGAGACTGCCCATACAATCCAAGATCATTTTCAGCCTTGCGATCCCCGACCCCGCATTCCTGATCAGCAAAGTTATCTCTAGCGCTCATTCTTAAGCGCTCATTTTTTGGCACCCATTTGCCAGCGCCCATTATCGGAGACCTCGATTTCATGTCGCACCGATTGATCTTCTCAGCTGCCTTGCTTTCCCTCTTGACCTCGATCCCCGCTTCGGGCGCGGAAACCATCCAGGTTCCGTTAAGCGTCATTCCCGGATCCGTCGTCTGGCGACCCGCTGGTCCGACAGAAGACCGCCCCGCCGAACTCCCCTTCGCCGAGAACGCTTGGACCGACGATCCCGACTGCGACGATGCAACGGCCACCGCTCGTGTCGAAGCGCGAGACGGCGGGCTGGATGTTCGGTGGGAACCGCGAATCATTGCAACACCGACCTCCAGCGGTAGCTGTTTCCTCGACATGAAACTGGATCTCGATATCGAACTGGTCGTCCCTGACTTTGGGGAAGCATCCACAATGATGTTCTCCATTCGAGACAGGGTCGAGGACGCATTCGAGTCCCCAGACGCCACCGCGAACGTCTACGTGATCCCCGACCCCGCGGTCTCTGAAGCACTTGAAGGAACCCGCGTCTCACTCCTCCAGGCTTTTCCATCACTTTCCCCGAAGCAAAGCGATGACACGAGCCTCAGCGTCGAGACTAAATTCATCCACGGGATTCCCGGAGACCGACTCCGCACAACGCTGACACTCTCCTTCTCAGCTGCGCATCGCCGGCTAGGCGGCGAGCCCACCGTTGGAGTTCTGGCCGCGCGCTACGAATTACGGGCGATCAAACCGACGGTGAAGCCGGCGAAAATGAAGAATCGGGTCCGGAAAAAGGCCTGGCGAAACCGCCCTGGCGCATGGCAGCGCCTTCTGAATCGGAAACAGCGATGAGCGTGAGCGCGAATTCGAAGAAGGCCGCGGGCCGGCTCTCTGTTCTGGCGAGAACGGGCATCTCACTCTTACTATCCGCCGCCGCCCCCGCCCTCCTCATCCCAGCAATCGCCTCGGCAGCTGACTTGGTGCCGCTTCCGTTCCGCGTCGTCCCGGGTAGCGTCGAGCTAGAACGGGGCCATGATGAGTGGATCCCTGCCGCGCTTCCGTACGTGAAGGTCGAGACCGCCGGATTCGGAAATTGTGGTCAGCCTACGCTCGCCACTCGCGTCAGTATCCAAAAGGGACGCCTTGAAGCGAAGCTCAAAGCCGATATTTCTTCGTTCGCAGAAATTGGAGACTGGATCGAATACTGCGGGGTCGAAGTCAAGCTTCGGTTCGAAGTCGAATTCGATATGCCTCAATACAAGGGAGCCGTCGCGCTGGTGATCCCTAAGACACGAGAATATGTCGAGACGTTTCCCGGGGATGCAGCACAGGTTTCGATCGAAATCAGTAGCGGCCTCACAGCCTCCTCGCTCGCCGAGGGACGACGCTTTTATATCCCCTTTGGTTTCAGCGACCTCGACGCGTCAATCTATGCGCAAGATCATCGCGCCCATGCCGAAATCGGTGTTGTCGCATCAGGGGACCGCATCCGAATGCCTCTCACCCTTACGCTTCAGGCGACCCACTTCGCCTGGGAAGAGTTGACTTCCACGACGGGCACCCTGTCGGGTCGTTTCGAGCTCTGGACGGTCCGCCCCTCCATCCGCCCCCCTAAGGAAGCGGTGCACTAGGCGCCTTAACGGCCCTAAGAAGCGCCGGCCCCCTCAACCACACTGCGCACTTTCCGCAGGTTCTCGCGAGCGCCGCGCGCCAAGGCCTCGGCTTCGTCGACGGCCTTCGAGAAACGCGTCGCATCCAGATCACGCACGATCTCTTCGGCGGAGACTTCCGTAAGCATCGCCGGCAGCCGTTCGCGCAGGCATCGAATCGCCCATTCGAACATGTCTCCATGCGCTGCGACGTCGAAGGGAATGATGTGGTTCGAAATTTCCTCACCGTCCGCCACTCGATGAATATAGTGGTAGTGCGGCTCACCCTCGAAGACGTCGAAACGCAGGTACTCATGCCCGTTTTCGGTGCTCTTGACGTGAAGGGAGACCCCTTCATCACTAAAAGTCCCGCCTCCCGCCTTGAGCAGCTCTTCCATCGACTGCGGATTGTCCTCGTAGGTCGCCAGCAGGCTATCGGGGTCGAGCTCGCGATACTCGACGCCAATCGAGATTGGCCCTGCATCAATCCAGCGCGTGCAGGCTTCGTCCGCGGGCTGCGGCGGGATCGGGTAGACCACACCAAGATGAAGCGAGTTGTCATCGGCGGGAGACATACGAGCGCCCTCCTTTTCTTCGTTAGGCGTTTCCGGAGGCAGCTTCTTCGTAGACCCGTCCGGTCGGAAGCGGACCCGAAAGGGTCGCTCGCTGGATAATCCGGTAGTCATCGACCGGGAAACCCATCGCATAATGTAGCGTCCGGCGGTTATCCCACAGAATCAGGTCGTTCTCGGTCCACCAATGCTCGTAGCAGAAATCGGGCTTCACCGTATGCGACACGACCGCTTCGAAAATTTCGTCCGCCTCATCTTCGGGAACGCCGAGAATCGTCAGGTAACCAAGAGGGCTCAGAAGAAGCGCCTTCCGGCCGTTCTCGGGATGGGTCACCACCATCGGATGCGCGACGTGGGGAAAGTCCGGAACTTCGACCTGACTAGGCGGACCCTCTTCCGCGGTCGCCTGGCGAACCTCGTGGTTCGGCATGCCCCAAGTCTTCCGGGCAAGGTCAGTGTAACACTGAAGTGTTTCAAGAGATGCGATTCGCTCGGCCAATTCCTTAGGCAAAGCATCATAGGCTTTCGAGGTGTCCGCCCAGAGCGTATTTCCCGCCCGCTTCGATTTCGTGATCATTCGAAGCATGGATCCCTTGCAGATATTAGGCGTGTAGGCCGTGTCCTGATGCCAATACGTATGCCCCAGCCGGACATCGCCATCAATCACACGGGAGCCCCCTGAGTTTTTCCCTTGGCCGCCCAGCCAGATCAGCTCTTCTTGCCCTTCGACGAGCAAGGACTTAACAGGATGGATCTCAAGGTCACCGAAGACTTTCGCCAACTTCAAATGCGTTTCCGCATCCGTCGCGCCTTCACGAAACAGAAGAACGCCGTATTCCATCCACGTCGCGTAGAGGTCGCGCTTCACTTCGTCGGTCATTGCACTTGGATCGAGCCCGACGATCTCGGCACCAATGCTCTCAAGCGGCTTAACTTCAAAACCAACCATGAACTCTTCTCCTCAGAAAGCCCCAGACGGGGCCCCGCAACAATGAAACGGGTGTCTCAGCAGACGATCTTAGCGAATTCGTTGAGGCTCATGCGGGACATGAACGACGGGGATATTTCCTTCAGGGACGATCTGCGGGTTCGACCTGCGGCAGCTGCATTGAGCAGAATCATGGAAACAGGATTGTGAACATCATTCATCCCGCGCCCAACTGGCTGCCCCGCCTCTCGGCGACTTAGACACCACCACCGCCAGCCTTCTCGACGCAAAACCATCTTTCGAACGACCGAGCCGCTCTTTTTCGCGTCGTCTACATCACAGCGTCAAAAGCCAATGCGACCGAATGAGTGGGCAGAGGCCGATGCCCGCCCGCCCCGTGCGCCCGCCCGAAATCGCAAGATCACGCGACCGATCGGAGAAGCGCTTTCCAGTAAACTCAGGCAGCAGACTTGCCGATGAAATGCGCACACCGCGCTGTCAATTCGACAAGGGAAAAGACCCGATGAATGTTCTTTTGATCAATCCGCCTCGCCACAACGAAATCGGTGGCTCAACCCCAGCGGTGCTCGAGAAGAACCGAGGGTTTAACCCACCGCTCGGCGTCCTATTCATCGCCGCCATCCTCGAACGGCTCGATCACAACGTGCGTGTGATCGACTGTCAGGTCGAGGAATACACCTACGAAGAAGTTGAAGCGGAGATCGAGAAGGCCGAATACGACCTCCTGGGCCTGACGGTCATGACCTTCTCGCTGATCGACTCCAAGATGGTCACGGCCCTCGCCAAGAAGCATCATCCGACGAAGCCGATCGTCTGGGGCGGGCCGCATCTCCATATCTACGCCATCGAGACCGCGAAATTCCCTGACGTGGATTTCGTCTGTACCGGCGAAGGCGAAGCGGCCATTGAGCAATTGACGCAGTTCCTCGCAGGCGAGCTTCCCTGGGAAGACGTGCGTGGAATCGGTCGAGTCCTTGACGGGAAATACGAATTCAACGGCCCGGGAGAGGCCGTCCAGGATCTAGACAGCCTTCCCTTCGTGGCCCGACACCTCACCCCCTACCACAAATATGGATCGATTCTCGCCAAGGGGCGCACGGTCACGACGCTCTTTACGAGTCGCGGCTGTCCCTATAAGTGCGCGTTCTGCGATCGCCCCCAGCTCCGGCCGAATTTCCGGGCGCGCTCGGCCGAGAGCGTCGTGGAAGAGATCGAGACCTGTTACGAAATGGGCATCGATGAGTTCATCATCTACGACGACACCTTCACCGTGGACAAGAAACGCGTCCATGCCATCTGCGATGAGATCATCGACCGCGGCCTCAAGATCTACTGGGATTGCCGCACCAGCGTCAACGCCATGGACGAGCCCTTGATCGAGCATATGGCGCAGGCCGGCTGCGTCGGCATCCACTACGGCGTCGAAGCCGGGACCGAGAAGATCCAGAAGGCGATCAACAAAAATCTTCGCCTCGACCGGGTCGGCGAAATTTTCCGACTAACACGGAAACATGGCATCAAGACCATGGCGTATTTCATCCTCGGGAATCCCACGGAAACGCGCGAGGACATCGAGGAAGGCTTCCGCTTCCTTAAGCAAATTGATCCCGATTTCGTCCACCTCACGAGCCTTACGCCCTTTCCGGCAACCGAAATTTATCTGAAGGGCTTGTCTGACGGGACGATCAAGACCGACTACTGGCGCGAACTCGCCGTCAACCCAAGAGCGGATTTCGAGACGCCGCATTGGCCCGAGAACTTCACCCGCGAAGAGCTGAACGCGCTCATCGTACGGGGCTACCGCTCCTTCTACCTACGCCCGCGCTATGTCTTTCGACGGATCAAGCAGATTCGCTCGATGCATGAGTTCGCCAAGAATGTGCGCTTCGGGATCGGCCTGCTCTTGATGAAAATGCGGCGAACGTCCTCCGAGGAAGAGGATCTGTTCGAATTCGAATCGCCCAAACCGCTGCGCCGAGAGTCGAGCAATATCCTTCGAATCGGTTAGTCGACGCGGGGCATCCGCCCGCGCCCGCGCACGTAAACGAACGCGCGCGTAAGCGAACGCGCTCGGCCCGCTTCCCTATCGGCCGAGCCGTTTATTGATGATGTCGGCCAGCATCCCGATCGCGAGCATCTGCACGCCGGTCACAAAGAGCAGAACCGTCGTCGAATCCAGGAGATGCGGCAGGAAGAAATAGCTTCCGAAGCCGACCGCCGCCGCGGCCAGCAAGAAGAAGCCTGCCAGCGGGATAAACACCCGCAAAGGATCGAAATACATCACGGTGCGAATAATCAGCTGAAGAAAATTCAGCGTGTCGTAGATCGGCCGAATCTTCGACGTACCGTGTCGGCGCAGGTAGTCGATTTCGACGTATTTCACGCGCATGCCTTCGGACAGCATGGCGAGCGTGATCGTCGTCGTGAAAGAGAATCCGTTCGGCAGGATATGAACGAACCGGTTCACGATATCCTTTCGCATCAAGCGCAGGCCCGAGTTTAGATCGGCGATATCTCGCCGCGCGAGATAGGAAGCAATCTTCCCGAGCACCCATTTCGGAGGCCGCCGAATCAGCGGGATATTTGAAATCGCGCCGGTGCGAGATCCGACCACCATCTGATAGGGCCCACGATGAGAGAGGATCTCCTCCACGGCATCGTCAGGATAGGTCCCGTCCGCATCCGTAATCAAGATCCAGGCGTAGCGGGCCTCTCGGATTCCTGTTTTCAGAGCAGCACCGTAGCCCCGGTTCTCGGTATGGCTCAGCACTTGGAGTCGGTCGTCCTCGACGCGCGCCGCTGCCTCAACCGTCCCGTCGTCAGAGCCATCGTTCACCACGATGATCTCCCAAGGACAGCCCAATACGAGCCGGTCCATTCGCGCGATCATCGAGATCAGTACGTCTTCGATCCCGAGCTCTTCGTTGTAGGCGGGGATCACGATCGTCACGCCATCGCGTTCCGGGGCGCGGCGATCGCTTCGACCGGGAGCACGCCGATCCACCCACGTGCCCTGTTCGGAGGGGTGAGAAACGGGAGATTCGGGTCCTGCGCTGGACGGACCTCGTTCGGTCACGCTCTTTCCTCACTGCGCGGAATGCACGCGTGTCGGGTCAGCGCGAACTATAGAAGCGACGCCCCAGCACTGCCATTCGGTTTTCGCGCAACGAAGAGCTGGTTCACGAAGGTCCAGTCAAAGATGCGAAGTCGCCGCAGCGCAGCATCGATCCCGAGGGCCGAGGCCGACGCGACGGGAATCCGGAGATATGGAAGGAAGGCGACCGGAGCACACATGAAACGCCGATAGGTCACAACCTCGAAGGCGCCCTCGACCGCAAGCGACTCAAACGTATTTCGGTCGAAGGCGCGCTCATGATGTTCATCGGGATGAAGACGAAGCATTCCGGAAAGCTCATCCCAGAATCCGGAAGGGCACGTGGCGACAATCAGTCCACCTGGCTTGAGAGCCCGGTACGCCTGCCGAAAGAGATCGACCGGAGATTCCAAATGTTCGAGGATCGCAAGAGCGAGAACGAGATCGCGGCTCGACTCCGCAACCTGGGGATGCACTGCAGTCACGTCGCCTTGGACCAGACGCACGTCCGCAGGGAGATCTCTTGCCTCGGCGATGAGCTCCGGGGCGTATTCGATGCCGAGCGAATCCCGCGCGCCGAGGGTGCGATGGACCCGGTCGAGCGTTGCCCCATCCGCTGCCCCAAGGTCGAGAATCGAAGGGGGCCCCGAACCGGTCGAAGTGAATTCGCGAAAGACCTGCGCAGCGATCAGCGCCCGGGTTTCTAACCGAAAAGCGAGATGCGGCTGCGTGCGGCGATCTTGACCATAAGTGGCGGTCATGACGCCCGGAGGCACGGCCTCGTTCGGCACGCCTCCCTGCAGATTTCCCTTTGCCAGCGATTCCAATCGAGCTGCCCCTTCCGGCCGAGTTCAACTGCCGAACGCGCCGTCTCCCCGTTGCCTCGCGGAGAATCGACCCTTCCGCGCTGCTCTCTAATCGGTGCAGATCGCGTTGGCCTGAAGAGATGATCGGCATGCAGGATCCGATACCCGCGCGGAAGCCTTTTCTACCCCGGGACCCGCCGACGCCATCGGCGTCAAAAGCAGGGAAAACCACCCGACCCCATCGCTCCTAGTCGACCCTTCCTTCCCCATCGGACGCCACCGATACGATTCCCTGCTGAAGCGCCTCATAGACCGCCTCGCTGCGGGAACGCACAGCGAGCTTTTTATAGATCCGTCGAACATGCGTGGTCACCGTATGCGTTGAAATTTCGAGCCCGCGTCCGATTTCAGGAAACGTGAAGCCTTTCACGACGAGCTCCAGAACTTCGGTTTCGCGAGCCGAAAGAGATGCCGAGTCTTCCCCCGTCTCGGGCTCTGCCGTAGCCGGTTCTGCAGCGACCGATGCAGGCGTCTGGAATCGCAGCAATAGATGCCGCGCGATCGGCGGAGAAATCGGCGCCCCCCCCGCGATCAAATCCAGGACCGAACCACCGATCCGCTGGGCCGTCGAGTCTTTCAGCAAATACCCCTGCGCCCCCGCAGCAATCGCAGACAGCACGCTCTGCTCATCTCCCATCGTGGTGATCACCAAGCAGAGCGTTTCCGGACTCGATTGTTTCGCGGCCTCGATGATCTCAAGCCCAATACCGTCCGGGAGCTGGAGGTCCACCAGCAGAACCCTTGGTCGATGCGCGGCGACGAGCTGACAACCCATCGCCACATTCTCGGCCTGCCCCGCAAGCGTCAATCCCTCCGTCGCCTCGATGGCCGATACGAGGTAGGCACGCGTTGGCCCATCGTCCTCCACCACGACGACACTTGAAATTCCCGCGGACTCGCTCACTGAAAAACCCTCACACGCCAAAGCTCTCGCCTTGCGCAACTGGCTGCCACACCGCTTAACGCCTCCGCGCCCGACGCGCGCAGAGGCGTGCATCCCCGAACCGCGAACGCAGCCGAGGATAGGGAACCCAAAGCCCCCTTCGAATGGGCCCAATTCAATCCGAGACCAGTCGACGAGGCCATCCCCTCGAAAGGGGATAGCGCCCCGACCCTCGGGGCGAGGGCGAGAGAGCGGGGAGAGCGGGGAGAGCGGAGGCGGACCGCCGCCGAGAGGTGACCACTCATGCTCGACTCCGAAGGCGAAGCAAAGGATGAGGTGCATGCGAGAGAGATTCACTTCTATACTCATTCCCGACCCGCACCGTCTATTCATGCACTCAAAAACCGTTCTCCTCGCCGCTTTTTCAGCCCTCCTGCTCGCATGCAGCACAGTGCAGGCGCGCGCCGAATCGGAACACCAAAACGACTCCGCCCAGAGCCAGGGAATTTTGCGCCTCGTCGAGGGTGAATTTGTTCTCGACGAGGCGGCGAGTCCGCCCGGCGAAGATGCTCCCTGGCGTAGCATTCGTCTTCCCGACGAATGGAATGAGAATCATCCCGTCGATGAAGAAACGGGTTGGTATCGCTTCGCGCCCGCTCCCATCGAAACCAAAGGCCCTCTCGCAGTCCTGATTCCCCGGGTCAACATGAGCGCCAGCGTGTGGATCGACAGCCAGAAACTCGCCGGCCTCGAGAGTCGGACGGAACTGCCCAACGACTTCAATCGCCCTCTTCTTTTCAGAGCCGCGCAACAGATTTCCACCACCGATATCCGCTGGATTTACGTTCGCCTAAAGCGACACGCCTATCATCAAGGCAGCCTCGGCCCCGTCGAGGTGGGAGCGCTCAATACGCTCTCGGCACGACACGCGACAGACCTTCTCTACCGAATAGACCTCGCGCGGATCGCGACGATCCTCGTTGTCGTGGCCGCCCTCTTCGCCGGCGCCCTCTGGTTCGCCACGAAACGCGAACCGCTCTACGGCTATTTCGCAATCACGGCCGCCTGCTGCGCTTTTGCGAGCCTGAACTACTGGCTTCGCGAACTGCCGGTCGACCGCTGGGTCTGGGAGCGCCTCGTCCATGGCGCGCTGATCGGTTTCACGATCGGGATGGGCCTCTGGTCCCGGCGCCTGGTATCCATCGAGCCTTCGCGATTCGACCGCGCGCTTCAGCTCTACCTCGTGGTCGCACTCGGGATCCTTGCCTGGCTCCCCGTAGAGCATTTCTATCCGAACGTTTTGATCCTTCAGGCCCTCCCCGCCCTGATCCCGGTCTACGCCGCGACGCTCGTTTTTCGTTTCTCGCATTTGATGACGCCGGCTGAGCGCTTCATTTATGCCGTGGGTGCCGTCATTGCAATTTCCTTCGGATTTCATGACCTACTGCTTCAATTCGGACTCCTGCCAAGCGGGCGCCGACACCTCCTGACCTACGCGATGCCGATCGTGGTCATCATCTTCGCCGGCTCGCTCGTGGCCCGCTTCTCCGCCAGCCTCGAAGGTGTGAAGCGCCTGAACGACGACCTCGAAAAGCGCGTGGAAGAAAAGGCTGCGGAGCTTTCAGCGAACTACGAGCAGATGAGAAAGCTCGAAAGAGACCAGGTCCTCTTACTCGAGCGCGAACGCCTCACGCGCGAGATGCATGATGGGCTGGGGGGACAGCTCGTTTCGGCGCTCGCACTCGCCGAGGGATCCGAAATGCAGTCGCCCACCGTCGCAAGCTCCCTTCGGACCGCACTCGCAGACCTCCGCACGGTGATCAACTCGCTTGATCCACGCATCGCCGATTTCGGAACGCTTTTCGGTCTCCTACGAACGCGCATCGAGCCCCTCTTCGAGAGCAGCGAAATCGATATCGCCTGGCGCGTCGGCGATTTGCCCGCCGACTCCCATCTCGGCCCCGAGCAAAACCTTCACCTCCTACGCATTCTCCAGGAAGCCTTCACGAACGCTGTGCGCCACTCGGGCGCGAGCCAAATCGAATTCGCAACCGACTGGTCGTCCGACGCGCTGACCCTCCGCGTAGAGGATGACGGCGAAGGCCTTGCCGAAGATCATTCGCCCGGCCGCGGCCTCGCGAACATGCGGAACCGCGCTGAGTCCATGGGCGGTGAGCTCAAGATCGAGAATACAGGCGGCGGCACGCGATTGGAGCTCCGCCTGCCGCTTCGCATGAGTTCCTAACGCGCCGGATTTGGCTGTCCCCTCTTCAGGGGATACCGCCGCTTGCACCTTCGCGATTCAATCTGGCATGCACAAAAAATTCGTACTGGCGCTCGCAATGGGCGCGCTAACAGCCTTCTCCAGCAGCGCCTCTGCTCAGGAGATCATTTCCAGCTCCTCCGACGTAACCGTCAGCCTTGGAAACGGCGCCGTCGCGAGCGATGAAGATGTCTTCATCGACAATCAGCTGGGCATCCGCCTGCTGGAAAACCTCGGTGCCCCCTCAAATGCGAGCGCCGTCACGGCCTACGGCCTTGGCCCCAATAAATTCCGATACGTCTCGTTCGAAACCACAACACTCTTGCCAGGCGGAGCCGTCGCGCGGCCGGGCGATGTCGCGCTCTCAAAAGACGGCGGCAACTACGCGCTGATCTTTGATGCATCGGCTGAGGGGCTCCCCGAAACGGTCCAAACCGATGCCTTCTCGACTTCCGGTTCAACAAACCTCTTCGTCCTCTCCTTCGACACCACGGTCGAGTTGGACGCGGGTCTCGTGGCTGCGGACGAGGATCTCGTGAGCTGGTCCGCTCTCGGCGGCTTTCAGCTCGTGCTCGACGGTTCAACGGCCGGTATTCCCGGCGAGCTCGACATCGATGCCGTCCAGGATCTCGGACGGGACACGTACCTGATTTCTTTTGATACCAGCGGCATCGTCGGCGGCGTGACCTTCGACGACGAGGATGTGCTGCGCTTGGACGGCTCGTCTTGGAGCTTGGAAATCGACGGAAGCGCCGTCGGCCCAATTGCGGGAGCAGCGGACCTTGACGCCTTCGCCGTCCCCGAGCCGAGCCACGCTGCGCTCCTCTATTTCGGGAGCGCAGCGATCATCGGATTGGGCCGGCGGCGTCTCAGAGGCGGCCCCAGGCGATCGGGAAGCGCCGATTAGGCGCTGAGCCGCCAAACACGCTCGGCGTTCTGACTGCCGATCTTCAGCCGGTCCGCTTCAGGAATCTCCGAGAACATCCGCTCGAACGTCGACTGCGACCGCGGCCAGCTCGAAACCGGATGGGGATAGTCCGAAGACCACATCACGTTCTCGACCCCAAGACTCCGCTTCGCATTTTCGTAGGCGAAGGGTTCGTCAATGAACGTTAGGAACACGTTCTGATGGAAGTAGTGACTGGGCAGCTCGCTGATCGCCGGAAAATTGTAGTTCTGGCGCAGAACTAGATCGTCCGCCATTTCGATCCACCAGGGCACCCATCCCAATCCAGGCTCCACGAAAACGACACGCAAGCGAGGAAACTTTGCGAAGACGCCGCCCATGATGAACATTCCGAGCGCCTCTCCCGTCGAGAGCGCCGTACCTAACACGAGAACACCCTTCTGCGGCGTCGGGTCGCGCAAGGCGAGCCCCTCAAGCTGGGTGTTCAAGCCGATATGGCAGCAAACGGGAAGGTCCACTTCCTCGATCGTGGCCCAAAGCCGATCGTATCGACTATCCCAATAGTCCGGCAAACCGAGTTCGGCAGGAAACAGCGGAAGTTGGAGCGACTTGCCCCCCGCTTCTGCGAACCATTTGACTTCAGCGATGGCCAGATCGATATCGTGAATCGGAATCTGGCCGGAAACGATGAGTCGGCTCGTGTCGGTTGAAGCGAAGTCGAGGAGCGAAGTGTTGAATGCGCGCGTCGCTTCTTCGCCGCCGTTTTCCAGCATGTACAGATAGCGGAACGCACTCACCTCGCTGTACAGAACCGAAGCCGAGATACCGTCTTCATCCAGATCCTTCAGGCGAGACGCGGCGTCGCCGTAGCCAGGTCGGCCGAAAGAGGGATAGTCCCGTCCGCCGATCCGGACCTCTTCCGCCTCGCCTCCAACCCCACTCTGATCGCGCCATTTCTGGTTCGCCTCAGAACTCATGGTCTTGCCCATCAGGGCACCAAAACGACCGACCGCGGCGTCGTAGTCGTCGTGGTATTTCGACGCGAGGTATTTCTTCACGCCTTCGTGGGTCACTTCAACATGATCGTCTGCAGAAATCAGTTTGTGCGCGGTTTGGGACATGCTCTTCTCCCCTTCTTTCTCGTTGCAACCGTTTCGGTCGTTTCGGTCGTTTCGGTCGATGCCGATGACGCGGGTCCGTCTCAGCCTATTGCGGCTTGACCGTGACTTCCCCGTCTGCCTGAATAAAATCCTCGATGACCTGATACATGTACTCGCAATCCTCCCGCGTCATCGTCGGATGACAAGGAAGCATGATGCCGTGCTCCATGATCTGATCGCAGTTGGCGAGCCCGCCCTCGTCGATTCGGTACTCGTATCCCGAGAGCATAGGATGCCGCGTGATGTTCCCCGAGAAGATGACCCTGCTCATGATTCCCGAATCCTCAAGCTGCGTCTGGAGCTTGCGGCGACTCCAGCCCTTCTCTGGACGAAGCTGAATCGGATAACAAAGCCACGTGGTCTCGGTCTCCGAGATGATCTGAGGCAGAATAAAGGTCTCTTCGTGTTGGCGCAGAAATTCCGTATGCCAATGGAAACGTTCCTCGCGCAGCGCCCAGAGCTTGTCGATTTTGTCCATCTGAGCGACACCGAAGGCCGCGCCACATTCGTTGGGAATAAAGCCGTAGGCATTCTCTTCAAAAATAAAGAGGCCGTCGTATTCCACGCCGTCCAGGGTTTCAAGAAAACGACCGTCGCTTTCCTCGACCTTCGTGCCGTACATCCACTTTTCAGAGGATCGGCCCCAGGCCCGAAGCGCGAGGGCGCGATCGAGAAATCGGTCATCGTCGAAGAAGACCATCCCGCCGTTCCCGAGCGCCGTAATGATATGAAAAATCGAGAAACTCGTGATTGAAATATCTGCACGAGCAGCCGTATGCGTCCCGCGCAGCTTCCCGCCCAGCGTATCCGCGCTGTCATGAATCACGAAAAGGTCATGGCTATCCGCCACGGCGCGCACCGCGTCCCAATCGCAGATCCCGCCGATCAAATCAGGGATCAGGATCGCCCGCGTATTCTCGCCGATCGCCCCTTCCAACCGGTCCACGAGGACTTGATAGTCGTCCAGACCCACATCCAAGAAGACGGGCGTACAGCCCACCTGGTAGATACAGGCCACATCCGACGAGAAAGTCAGCGCGGGCGTCAGCACTTCAGAACCTAAGGGCAAATCCGCGAGCCGCATAGCAACCGTGAGCGCCGAAGACCCCGAGTTCACCATCACGCCATGGCGCTTTCCCATATAGGCGGCAACGCGCGCTTCGAATTCGCAAACCTTTGCGCCGGGCACGAGTCCCGCAGGATCACTCATCTGCTTCATGACGGCATCGATTTCCGCCTGGTCGAACATTGCGCCGCCGTACTTCACCACCCTCGGTTCTATCCGCATGCTTCCCCTCTTCTCCTTAGTTCCTCGTTTTCATCCGCCAACGACTGGCCCACTACTTCTTGAGACCCACGCCGCCCAAAAGCACAGACGTGATCTCCCGGCTGAGCTGCCGCGTCGAATAGCGCTTATCCCTCGCCATCAGAAACAGCGAGCCCAAAGCCATCTGCAAAGCAACGCGCGCCTTTTTCGTGGCGCTACCGCGACTGATCTCGCCTCGGTCGGCGGCCGCCTCAAACACGATGCCCCAGCGATCAAGCGTCGGCGCCCAGTAGCGCCCCTCGCTCCCGCGCACCTCTAGAACCTCAGCATGCAGGGCCGACATCCCGCGCAGCATCTCTGGACGGCGCATATCCTGCACAAGCTCAGCAACGAGTTTCAGTAGATCTCCGCCGAGAGATCCGGTACTCGGGGCATCTCGCTCCAAAGGATCCGCGTAAAGAGCCTCTTCGATCAGCGAAATTCGGTCGCCCCAGCGCTGGTAGATCGTGGGCCGGGACACTCCGGACCGCTCCGAAATCGCCTGAATCGTCGCCGCTGCGTAACCCGATTCCATAATCAGGTCCCGAGCCGCCGCAAGGACGGCCTCGGTCCGCTTCGGATCTCGCGGGCGACCGGGGCTCGCGGATCGACTCAGCATGCTCTGCGCTTTCGCCATCTCGTTAATTTACACAACGTAACGTAATGAGCAAGAGATCGGGGCCCACCCGAAACGACTCTCCTCACGTCCCCCTTCCCAGGCCTCCCCTCTCAGGTAAATCCTCTGCAGCGAAATCCGGCATACCCCTCATTCTGGCTCCCATAAGCCCGCCTCCTCTTCCAAACGCAACTCGGCCTTTAAGCTTGCGCCGCTCTGCGCCGAATCGGCATAGATGATCGCTGTCCGACGCTTGACAGACAAAGCAATCGCGCGCACCGCTGGCTTCTCCCCAAACGCCTCGGCCTTCCCCCGCGCGGGCCAATTACTCCGACGGCTCCTCCTCGGAGTTCTGCTGAGCTCCGTCCTATTCTCGGCCAGCGAATCCCGCGCTGCCCAAACCTATTTCCGGGCCCAGCGCGGCGAGATCGACGCCTCCGATTCAGTCATCGCAGCCGGGAACTTCGGCGCGCGCCGCGACAGCATCTCGGGCTGGCAAAACTGGGTTACCGCGAGTTCAAGCGAAGAGTCAGCCCTCGCCGCGTCGGACAATATCCGCTTCATCTCCCCAGACGCGGGCTTCGGTGATAACTCGGCGATGATCTTTGAATACACGTTCAATGATTCGCAAGCCTCTTTGGACAGCATCGACATCGCGATCGAAGTCGCACAGGCTTGGAACGATGATGCGATCTATATCTATATCTGGGACTACGACGCGGGTCGCTATGACGTGTTAGGCAGGGATTCGGGAACCTCGGATACGCTCCTGAACTTCTCGATCACTTCCGACCCCGCCCAGTATCTCGACGGATCTGGAAACCTCACGATCTTCCTGGTCAACCAAGACAGCTACGGGTCTCAATCTTCAGCGCGCGTCGATTACTTGAATGTCACCCTCACCTCCTCGGGACCCCATTTCGCGATTTCCCATGCGGGGACCAGCTCAACCTGCGACCGCGCCGAAATCACCTTGACCCGGCACGACTCCGCACATGCCGTCGTAACGAGCTACGTCGGAATGGTCGACCTCTCTACCTCGAGCAGCGAGGGCACATGGACCCTGATCACCGGCGACGGCACGGTCACGGACGATGGGAATGGAGACGGGACCTATACCTTCGCAGCCTCGGATAACGGGAGCGTCGTTCTCGGCCTGACTCATTCCCTCGCGGCCACGGTCGATCTCGACGTCACGGACGGATCGGCAAGCGAAGCCTCCACGGAAGATCCAAGTCTCACTTTCGTCGATCCTGGATCCCTCGCTGTCCGCGATGAATTCAACGCGACGAGCTATTCAGGAAACGACGGGTCCGCAAACTGGACAGGTAGCTGGGTCGAAGTCGGCGAGTCCAACGGAGTGAGCTCGAACTACGCGACGGTGACGAGTGGTCGATGTGCATCGGGAAATTGTCTTCGAATCGGAACCTCGTTTTCAAGTCGCAACACGTTCAGCAACCGCGGCGCTCGACGCGAGGTCAACCTTGAAGGCGCTAGCTCGGCGACGCTGAGCTTTCAGTATCTGCGCGGGTACGTCCGAGGGTCCGGATCCGCAACGGTCTCCGTCTCCAGGGATGGTGGCACCAACTTCACCACGATCGCGACCTATTCCCTCAACGGCAATACCAGCTCTCCCGTCTCCCAATCTTTCGACATTTCCTCCTACATTTCGCCCAATACCCAAGTCCGTTTTCTCGCGACAGCGAATGACAGTACGAACTCGATCTACGTCGACAATATTCAGGTCGCTTACGAAATCGAATGTCCCGCTGGCGGCAGTTTTGACCTCGACCATGACGGAACGGGCGTCCATTGCCTCGACGAACCCTTTACGGTTTCCGCGCTGGACTCCTCCGGAAGCCCTCAGACCAGCTACGGCGAGACGATCACACTGACGACGCAGACGGGAGTCGGATCTTTCGCGAGCGCACCGGGCAATGCGGGCACCCTGACGGATGGAACAGCAGACGACGGCCTTGCGACCTATGCCTTCGCTGCAGCCGACGGAGGCAACGCGAGCTTCACCCTCAACTACTCGGGCGCGACCGGGGCAGGTGCAACAACCACGATCGACCTCGACGTTTTTGAATCCGCGAATCCTGTCGTCGCCGATGATGACAGCGAGGGCCTCCTCTCTTTCGCCCCTTCTGCTTTCTTGATCACCGCGAATGCCCTCACCAATCCAGTTTCCAACCCCGTGAACGATCCTATCGGGACCCGGATCGCGGGCGACACCTACCCCGTCCATATCTCCGCGTTCGGAACGAGCGCATCGAGCCCGGCCTGCGGCGTCATCGAAAGCTACTCAGGCGCGAAATCGATCCGGCTCTGGACGGACTACGCCAATCCAACAACCGGATCGCGCACCCTCAGCCTCAGCGGCTCGGCAATCAGTACAAACGGGGGAAGCCCCACGACGCTGGCGATGACCTTTAGCTTGGGGCGAGCGTCATGGACGGCTCAGTACCGCGACGTCGGGCAGATTCGCTTGAACGCGAATGACCCCAGCGTGACGGAACCCGCGGGCGGCATCTCGGGTTCAAGCGATGCCTGGACTCAACTGCCCGCTGATTTCGAGATCACCTCGGTCCAGCGCCCCGACCTCAGCGCCAACCCCGGCGTCGACGTCCCAACAGGCGCAGTTTTCGTCGCCGCAGGCGAGCCCTTCCGGGCAACCATCCGGGCGGTCGATGTCGACGGAAACCTCACCCCAAACTACGGGCGCGAATCGAGCCCCGAGACGATCCGACTGCTCTCCGCGTCCCTCGTCGCGCCCGCCGCGGGGCGAAACGGCGTCCTCAATGATGGAGCGATCGGGAATGCCACGAGCGCATCCGCGGACGCCACCGCCGGAAGCTTCACAGGCACTGCCTTTAGCTTCAGCGAGGTCGGAGCGATTCGCCTCCAAGCCGGCATCGGCGATGAGGACTACCTCGGCGCCGGCGACCGACTGGGGAGCCTCTCGGGAACAATCGGACGCTTTACGCCCAGCCGCTTCGAGGTCCTCGCGAACACCCCTGAATTCCAAACGGCATGCGGCGTTGGCGCATTCACGTGGATGGATCAGCCCTTTCAATACACAACCGGAAATGCGCCCACACTCAGCCTCACCGCAGTGAACGCTGCGGGCCAGACAACAGAAAACTACGCGGGCTCGTGGTGGCGCCTCACCAATGACTCCCTCGAAAACCGCGCCTATCAGGTGAGTTCCGCAACCCTCGACCTCTCGGGGCTCCCGGCGACGAGCGCCGATCCCGCTATCGGCTCGATTGCTGCCGGACAAGGCACGCTGACCTTTTCCGCAGGCTCAGGCATCGCCGTGGAACGGAGTACACCCATCGCACCTTTCACCGCCGAGATTGAACTCTCCATCGACATCCTCGATGCCGACGGCGTGGCCTACGCGGCGAATCCGTTCCGAGTGGGCGGGACCACTTCAGGAGCCG
Source organism: Myxococcota bacterium (assembly GCA_045106235.1). Classification (GTDB taxonomy): domain Bacteria; phylum Myxococcota_A; class UBA9160; order UBA9160; family UBA4427; genus UBA4427. The sequence goes on along the minus strand of JBGCEJ010000003.1, from coordinate 235,688 downwards.
GCATCGCCTTTGATGTTTCGAAACGATTCCAATTCGGACGACTCGCCCTCGAGAATGCTTTCGGATCCGAACGCGAAACCCTCTCGCCGAACCTTCGCCCGCAGCATTTCGACGGCACCGTCTTTACCGATGACACCAACGATAGCTGCAGCCTGGTCAGCGAAGCTCATCTCACTCTCACACCGAGCCCCGCAGCCCTCTCATCGACCGCGGCGCTGGCCAACCAGCCTATGCTCGGGGGCGATCCGGGCCTATCGCTCACCGCGCCCAACACAACGGGCACGCTGGCCATCAGCGTCAACCTCGGCTCAGGAGGTGCGAACCTCCCTTGGCTCCGCTTCGATTGGCCGCAAGACGGAAACCTCGACGGAACCTACGACGACGACCCGAGCGCCGAAGCGACCTTTGGAATTTGGGAAGGACGCGAGTTCCTGATTTACCAGCAAGAGGTCTACTAGCTCCTGCGACCCGGCGCGCGGTAAGTGGCGCGCAGCACGCGAAGCCTAGAACTGGTCGCGCAGGTACCGAATCATATCCGTCGAAGTCACGAGCCCTTCCAGGTTCCCATCCGCCCCAACAACCGGAATCGCGTGAAAGTGCCCATTCGACAAAAGCTCCACCCCATCGGCAATCGTCGATCCTGGCGGAAGCGTTTGAAGGTCGGTCTGCATCCGGCCCTCTATCGTGAATTGATGATCGAGATACGCGTCCATGGAACGCACATCGCTATCGATGCCTTCCACGCTGATCCCGAGGATATCCGTAGTGGAGAGCATCCCGATCGGCTTGTCGCCGAAAACGACGGGTACGTGATGGAAGCCGTTTTCCGCGAACTTCTTGAGAACCGGACCCGACTACAGAACTTCCTCAGTCGATGAGGAAACCGAGCAGATCGTTATGCGTAATGATCCCCGCGAGCTTCCCATCGTCGTCGAGCACGACGAGAGCATGAATATCACCCCGCCCGATCCGCTCGATGGCCAGATCGACGGGCTCGTCGGCGTGAATCGTCACAAGCGCTTCGTTCATCGCATCCCCGACGCTGTCCTGTCGATCGACGTCGATGCAAAACTCTTCGCCATCCCGCCTCCGAGCCAGATGAACAACATCTCTTGCGCTGACCATACCGACCGGCCGGCCTTGGTCAACGATCGGGACATGATGGCAATGTTCCTGTTTCAGAAGGTCCAGGATTTCTTCGAGCGGCTGGCTCGGTCTCGCGGTGCGCACCTGCGACGTCATGATTTCAGAAACCGTGACTGCGGTTTTTCGACTTGCCATAAAATGAACCCCCGTGTTGCTTAGGTGATTCATCGGCGCACCTGCAGGCTTGTCAAGCACTGCCCTCAATGCAGACAAGTTCGCAGAGGAGGCGAAGGAGGCGGTATTTTTTTCCAGGGTGGAGCCACGCGGCACGCGGCGCGGCAACGAGACCGATTGCCACAAGCCGCGACGTCTTGACACACCTAACAAGGATCAATCAAGAGAGGCGAGACTGGCGGAATATCTTCGTGAACTCCGGACGGGATGGATCAGGACGGGGCGTAGTTCCCCGCCCCAGCCGATCTATTGATGTGGCGTCGAATCGCTCCCGCGATTCAGCTTAAATTTCTGCACGAGTCCAATCAACCCTTCCGAGAGCTCTGAGAGTTCGTTCGCGGAAGCATTGTTCCGATCGACTGCTCCACGCGTTTCCTCCGCCGCAGTCTGGACCCGCTCAATGCTGGTCGTAATCCCTTGAATTTCGTCAACGGTCTTCCCAACGATGAGATTGACTTCCGAGCTCGTCGATGACTGCTCCTCAATCGCCGCATTAATCACGCCGGAATGAGCACTGACCTGCTCAACCGTTTGACCGATTTCTCCGATGGCCGAAATCGCCGATTTCGTGCTCTTTTGAATCGCACTGATCTTCGTCGCAATTTCAGACGATGCAGTCGCCGACTGCTTAGCCAGCTCCTTAACTTCTCCCGCCACCACAGCAAACCCCTTACCAGCATCGCCGGCGCGGGCCGCTTCGATCGTGGCATTCAGAGCGAGAAGGTTCGTCTGCTCGGCGATCGACGTGATGAGTTTGATCACGCTGCCAATCGATGTACTGCTCTTCCCCAGCTCTTCAATGAGCAGTGTCGCCTCTTTCGACTTCTCTGAAGCCTCGTTCGTCAAGGACGAGGAAGAGACCACCTTCTCACTGATCTCGCGTGCTGCAGCACTCAGTTCTTCCATCGCGGTCGCAACTGACTTCGCACCATTCAAGACGCTCGCCCCAGCACTCCCAGCAACCTGGGATTGCTCCTCCGTCTCATTCGAGTTCTTACCCAGTACGGCTCCATTCTCTAGCAGTGCTTCCCCCGCGGCCTTCAACATATCTGCAGCGCTTTCGATTTCACGCAAATCGCTGCTGATCCCTGCGAAGAACCGTGAGAGCCCCTCGCCGACTTGACCTACAGGGTCTGCGCCCGAGACAGAGATTTCCTGACTTAGATCGCCTTCCGAGGCCGAGTTCACGACCCGCAGAATCTCCTCAACCTTATTTTGCAAGTCTTCCGATTCACGACTCGCTTCCGCAAGAAGAGTCTCAATCTTTTCGCTCGATTTTTCGGCTTCCTCCTTGGCCGTCAATGCTTCTTCTCGGGCAATCTCCGCCGCGGCCTGCTCGTTGTTGGCAAGCTCTTCAGCCTCCTCAGCCCTCGTCATTGCTTCCTGAGCCTCAATACTCGCCCTAGCCGCCCTTTCTTTCTCCGCGTTTGCAACCGTCAATGCCTCGGCCGCTTCAGCTCGAGAGGCATTTGCCTGTTCGTTGGCTTGGCCTGCCCGCTTTTGCTCCGACTGAGCCGTCGTCATCGCTTGCGCCGCCTTCGCCTTTTCTTCTTCGGCGAGCCCTAGCGCTTGCTTTGCTTCTGCGTTCGCGGATTCAGCGTCCCGCATCGCACGTTCAGCAACCTGCTTCTCTTCTTCCGCAGACTTGGCAGCCTCCACAGCTTCGGCTTTCGCAAGCTCTGCATTCTGAACCGCCTCTTCCGCCTTTTGTTTCTCGGCCTGAACATCCTTCATCGCCGTTTCGGCTTGCTGCTTCGACTCCTCGGCGGCGAGTTTCTCCTTTGCGACCTCTGCCTGTGCCGCCTCGGCTTCACGCATTGCCTTTTCAGCTATCCGCTTCTCTTCTTCTGCAGCCTCTGCAGCAAGTTTCGTTTCGTCTCTCGCCTTCTCCGCTGCCAGCTTTTCTTCCCGTGCTTCTTCCTGAGCCTGAAGCTCTTTTCGACGCATTTCCTCAAGGTCGACCCATTCAATCGACTTCGATCCAAAAGCGGCTTCGATTCGACCGACCGCATCATTGATTGAGTTTGCCATTTCGCCGACTTCATCTGAAGAAGTCGCCGTCACATGCTGATTCAGATCGCCATCCGCAATCCCCTTCACAGCCAGGCCTGCAGCCACAATCGGACGCGTGATCTGATTGGCAATCATCCAGGAAAGCCCCATCCCCACAAGCAGAAGGAGACCGACGGCCATACTCACCTTCTTCACAAGCGCGTCAATCGATGCGAACGCCTCTGCTTCGTCGATCTCGCTCATAATTGCCCATTCCACTCCCATGAGTTGAATCGGGGAATACGCACTAAACACGGGCACGCCACGGTAGTCATCAAAAACGGCACTCCCCGTTTCGCCTGAAAGAGCCGCCTTGACTCCGGGACTATCCACTGTCTGCGAAATGGTCGAGTTTTCCTTCGACCGGATATAGTCGATCGATTCGGCGTCCATACCGATTTCTTCGACAAGAGAGAAATACCCTTCGCTGTCCTCCGCAAGAAACCGTGAAAGGCTTCTCATCTTAAGATCGGATCCAACCAGATAGGTCTCACCGCTCTCACCGAAGCCTGATTCCTTCCATTCCCCAGCGGAAGTCATAATCCGGTCAATCTTCTGAACGGGAATCTGAAAAATGAGCGCACCGAGCGTCTCATCATCTTTCCTAAGCGGAATCCCGACAAAACCCGCCGCCGCTTCGTAGGAGGGGAAATAGCGGTCGAGATCAACAAATTGAGGTTCAGAACTTTCGCTCTCGACAAGGTCACGGAAGAGCGTCGCGAAATTCGTGTCCTTGTACGGTCCAGTGATCAGGGAAGTGGCGAAGTCCAGTTCTTTGTAAACGGAATAGACGATATTTCCGGACTTCGCATCGACTAAGAAGATGTCGTAGTAGCCGAAGTTTTCGAGAAAGGCCTTAAAGAAGGCGTGATTTTCGGCGTGTGTGTTTGACCAACAGCTGCCGTCTTTCGCCTTCTCAAGGAGATGCTTCGAGCCCAGGGCGTTTGGATTATTGCTTATGTAGTGATACTGGAGGGTCACGACGTCATCAGGGAGAGAAGCGATGATTGACTCGAGATCCTGAGGCGATTGACCGCCATTGCTCGACACGTACTCAGGCTGAAAGCTCTCAAGGTAATACTCTCGAACTGAGGCCCGCATTGCCTCAACCTTCCGCGGGTTCTTTGCGACCTGTCGCGAAAGTACGTCGAACTCTTCAGCGAATTCTTCCATTCCGTCCACAACAAGCGGATTCGCCGCCATCGTAACGAGCTGCTTCTCCATCGTCTCAAACAGAGACTCGACCTGCTCCGATCGATTCGCTCTATCTGCAACGAGCTTATCGAACGCCTTCTTCTTGAGAGCATCGACATCGTTGAAATAGGTAATCGCAAACTGAGCACCGACAGGAATGACGACAAAGAGCATTAACGTCGCGATCAGCTTATTGCGCAGGGACAAATTCATGGGGCCTCTTCTTTCTTTTTGAACTTTCACGATGACCTTCGGGCCGCGGCCCGCTTCGCTTTACGCATGGATGGAATTTTTGAAGTCCCACGGGAATTCTTGTCACAACCGAAGGGCCTGAGTCCCTCGCTTTGAACAAGAATGATAAAGCCGCCCCGGACTTACCCCTACGCCCTCTCAGGCCTTCCACTGAGGCGCTCTCGGCGATGCATTCACCGCCACAGTCCCAGGGGAGACAATCCGCCCCAGTTTTCAGCCACAGCGGACTATTCGGTCAAGGTTGGATTCACGCTGACCGAATCGATGTTTGCTTCTCCGAGACACCCGGTTTGAATGGGCGGCGACCGGGCAAGACGTGAGAAGAGACGAGGCTTTGAGGGCAACCGCATGTCGGATGGAATTGACTATGATGATGATGAGGCAATCGTGCAGGAATTCCTGATCGAGAGCTATGAGAACTTAGATGCGCTCGATCGCCAATTTGTCGATCTTGAGCGTGAGCCCGAAGACACCGAGATCATTAGTTCGATCTTTCGAACGATCCATACGATCAAGGGAACCAGCGGCTTTCTCGGCTTCAGCAATCTCGAAATAGTGACCCATCGAGGCGAGAACCTTCTGAGTCAGCTTCGAGACGGTGAGAAGCGGATCAACCCCGAGATCACAAGTGCCCTGCTCTCAATGGTTGATGCCGTTCGCGATATTCTCGCGGTCATCGAAGAAACGGGAAAGGAAGGCGACGGCGAATACTCCGCCCTGATTGCCAACCTCGAACGTCTCACTGCGATGAGTGCGGAAGAGATGGCCGCGGCGGAGATGGCAGACGAACCCACAGCGGCTGCGGCAGCCCCCGCTGCAACGGAAGCCGCGCCAGAAGCTGCGCTTCCCACGGAAGCCAAGGCCGAAGAGCCCATCCAGGCCGTCGCTGCCGACGAATCTCCGGCCACTCCGACGTTAGGCGAATCCCCTGTGGTCGCCGACGAACCGCCCCCCGCCCCTGCTACAGAAGCGCAGCAGGACGTCCCCGCGGCGGACACACCTCCAACGCCCGCCGCCAGCCCCACCCCCCCCACGGAAGCGGCAGCAAAACCGGAAGAGAAGGCGGCCAAGCCGAAGTCAGCCCGTGCCGGCAGCGTTGCGGACAGCAGTATCCGCGTGGATGTCAAGCTACTCGACAAGCTCATGAATCAAGTCGGGGAACTCGTTCTCGCGCGCAATCAAGTCATCCAGTACAGCGCCGGACACAGCAATGCGGCGTTCCTGGCGACCTGCCAGCGGCTAAACCAAATCACAACGGAGCTGCAAGAAGGCGTCATGAAGACCCGGATGCAGCCTATCGAAAATGTCTGGAGCAAGTTCCCTCGTGTTGTCCGAGACCTCGCCAATGGCTGCGACAAGCAAGTCACTGTCAAAATGGAAGGCAAGGAAACAGAGCTCGATAAGACGATCCTAGAATCGATCAAAGATCCACTCACCCATGTTGTCCGAAACTCCGTCGACCACGGAATCGAAACACCTGAAGAACGCGTCGCCGCCGGGAAACCCGCCGAGGGAACCCTCTCGCTTCGCGCTTTCCACGAAGGCGGTCAGGTCAACATTGAAATTGCGGATGACGGGAAAGGGATCGACCCCGAAAAGCTGAAGGCGAAAGCAATCGAAAAGGAAGTCGTCACCCCAGAACGTGCAGAGAATATGACGGATCGCGAAATCGTGAACCTGATCTTCTCAGCGGGCTTCTCAACCGCCGAAAAAGTAACCAATGTCTCTGGCCGCGGCGTGGGGATGGACGTCGTCCGCTCGAACGTTGAAAAGATTGGCGGAACAGTCGATGTCCAAAGTCGTCTTGGACAGGGGACCACGCTCAAGATCAAGATCCCACTCACCCTCGCAATCATCCCGGCCCTCATCGTCGGCAACCAAGAAGATCGCTTCGCGATCCCTCAGGTCAGCCTTCTCGAACTGGTTCGACTCGAGGACGATCTCTCCGCCCGGGGCATCGAAATGATCCAGGGAGCACCGTTCTACCGCCTGCGCGGAAAACTACTTCCCATCATCTACCTACGGGAAGAGCTCGGAGAGAACTCGACCTCGGAGAACGACTCCGACGAGGCCACGAACACTGGCACTAATATCGTCGTGCTTCAGGCGGATGATCATCAATTCGGTTTGGTGGTCGACGAAGTCAACGATACGGAAGAGATCGTCGTCAAGCCCCTCGGAGACCAACTCAAGGGCCTGTCGGCCTTCGCGGGCGCAACCATCATGGGCGACGGTTCCGTCGCCCTTATTCTCGACGTCCTCGGCCTCGCCCAGCGCGCACAGATCGTTTCCGAACATGCCAAGGGGGAAGACTCCCTGATCGCCGACCGCCAAGAGAGCGACCTATCCGACGGTGCCGCTCGCTCCCTCCTGGTTCTTGGCCTTGGGGAGGATCGAAAGATGGCGGTGGACCTCTCCCTTGTTGCTCGGCTCGAAGAATTCGACCGTGAAGCGATCGAAAGCGCGGGGGCGAAGGAGGCGGTCCAATACCGTGATCAAATCATGCCCCTCGTCATGCTTCCCAGGTATTTCGGCCTCGACTCCGGAGAGAAGACGTCTGAGGGCCGGGACACAGTCCACGTCATCGTCTACAAGAGCGGCGAACAGAGTATCGGGCTCGTCGTTGACGAAATATTGGACGTGGTCGAGGAGCGCGTCGAAATCCAACAATGCTCAAAGATGAACGGGGTCCTCGGCACCGCGATCGTCCAAGGCGAGCTCACCGACCTAGTTGACATCGAATCCATCGTCCTCTCGGAGCTCGGAATAACGAGCGCCCAGCCCTCGGCATAGGGCAACTCAAGTCAAAGGAAAATCATGAGCAGCACACAGTACTGCACATTCTTAGTTGGAAGCCTCTTCTTCGGAGTGAACGTGATGCGCGTTCAGGAAGTCATCCGATATCAGCAGATGACCGCCGTACCACTCGCACCGGACGAGGTCGGGGGACTGATCAATCTTCGTGGCCAGATCGTGACCGCTGTGCGCATGCGCAAGAAGCTCGGTATGCCCGACCAGGACGAAGGCGAGCTTCCCATGAACATTGTCCTGACTGGAAACCATGGTCCCGTGAGCCTTCTTGTCGACGAGATCGGAGATGTGCTCGAGGTCCAGAGTGAATCCTTCGAGACCCCTCCAGAGACGATCGGGGACGAAGTCCGCGACGTGATCAGCGGGATCTACAAGCTCAAGGAGTCTCTCATGCTGGTTCTCGACACCGAGCGGGCAATTTCCGTTCATCACGAGGGAAAGTCAGCAGCTTGACTTCTACCGCAGGCGCAAACGTCACCAGGCCCCTTGCCCCTGCGAAAAGAAAACATAGATAAGAAAGCCAGTACCCATTTTTGAACGAAGTCACCGCAGACCGCGGGATTCGTGTTTGCGGAAAAAATAAATCGCGGCGACTTCGCCCAATATTACAAGAGGAAAGATCGATGAGCGAGAACACCGAAGACGTATCCGAGAACGCAAAATTTGTCGCAGAGCTAAAGGCGAAAGACCTAGCGATCAACCGTGTTCAAGCGGTCATCGAATTTGAACTCGACGGCACGATCATCAGCGCTAACGAAAATTTCCTCAACGCAGTGGGCTACACCCTCGACGAGATCAAGGGCCAGCACCACCGGGTCTTCGCCGAAGCGGATTATGCGGCGAGTCCGGAGTACACCGCATTCTGGGCAAAGCTCAACCGAGGAGAATTCGACGCGGGCGAGTACAAGCGGTTCAAGAAGGACGGGGAGGCAATCTGGATCGAAGCGTCCTACAACCCCGTCTTTGATAGCGACGGAAAGCCCTACAAAATCATCAAATTCGCTACGGACGTAACGGAGAAAAAGCTCGCTGCCTCGGTTGCAGAAGGGCAGCTGACGGCGATCGACAAAGTTCAGGCGAGCATCGAATTCGAAGTAGACGGCACGATCGTGAACGCCAATCAAAACTTCCTGTCGACGGTCGGCTACAGCCTTGACGAAATCAAGGGCAAGCACCACCGCATGTTTGTCGAGTCCGATATCGCAGACAGCGCCGAATACAGAGATTTCTGGGCTCGCTTGGCCAGAGGAGAGGCCGACAGCGGGCAATATCCCCGCATCGGCAAGGGCGGAAAGAAAATCTGGCTAGACGCTTCCTACAATCCAATTCTGGGGCCAGATGGGAATGTCCTCAACGTCGTGAAATTCGCCAACGACATTACTCAACAAACCGCCGATGCTCGCTTAGGCAGTGCGATGCAAGGCTCCGGTACAGCCTGCATTCAGGTGGACCGCGATCTCTTGATCACGGGATTCAACCCTGCTTTCGATGATCTGATCAAAAAGTACGGAGAAGCCTTCAGAGGCTCCTTCCCTAGTGTCAACTTTGATGACATGAAGGGGGTCTGTATCGACGGCTTCCACAAAGATCCCTCGCACCAGCGAAAGATCCTTTCCGATGCGTCGAACTTGCCGTTCCGTGGCGAGATTCAGCTCGGAGATCTCAAGTTCGTTCTTCACGTCTCCGCCATGATGAACACAACCGGCGAATACATTGGCGCGAACCTGGAGTGGGAAGACGTAACAGAACTCCGCGCTAGCCAGGAACAGCAACAGCTTTCAAGCTCGGCGATCAGCAAATTGGCTAAGGCCGCACAGGAGGGCGACCTCTCCCAACGCGCAAGCCTCGAAGGACTCGAAGGTGAGTTTGAAACCCTGGTCTCCGGCGTCAACGCGATGCTCGACTCGATTCTCGCGCCAATCGAAGAAGGCAACCAGCTCTTAACGAGGATCGCAGACCGCGACTTTACAAGCCGAATCGAATCGGACTACCCCGGCGATCACGCAGCGACAAAGGCCAACATCAACGCCGTCGTCGAGAACGTGGGATCGGCCCTCCGAATGATCGGAGAGCAAGCGGATGCCCTCAATGGAGCAGCGGACGAGCTGAACAATGTCAGCCAGAACATGGCCGGCACGGCGGAAGAAACCTCGGCACAGGCAAACGTCGTCTCGGCGGCAGCAGAAGAGGTCAGCAAGAACGTCCAGACCGTCGCCACAGGTACGGAAGAGATGAGCGCGAGTATCAAGGAAATCGCGGGCAATGCCAGCGAAGGCGCAAAGGTCGCGAACACGGCTGTCGAAGTCGCCAATACGACGAATGAGACGATCTCCAAACTCGGTGAAAGCAGCGCCGAAATCGGCCAAGTCATCAAGGTCATTACCTCAATCGCTCAGCAGACGAACTTGCTCGCTCTCAATGCGACCATTGAAGCCGCGCGAGCGGGTGAAGCCGGCAAGGGGTTCGCTGTCGTCGCTAACGAAGTCAAGGAACTCGCCAAGGAAACCGCCAAAGCAACTGAGGATATCAGCCAGAAGATCGAAACGATCCAGGGCGATACCCATAGTGCAGTGAGTGCAATCGGGGAGATTAGCGAGATCATCAACCAGATCAGCGCGATCCAGAACACGATCGCGAGCGCAGTCGAAGAGCAGACAGCGACGACGAACGAAATTGGACGCAACGTCGGTGAAGCAGCCCGAGGCACCTCCGAGATCGCTGAGAATATCACCACCGTGGCCACCGCTGCAGAAGATACGACAGCCGGCGCAACCAACACACAAAAATCGGCCAACGAGCTTTCTGAAATGGCGACGGAACTTAAGACCGTCGTCTCTCAGTTCAACTACTAGGCAAAAACTGAATCCATCAAAGGTGGGGCGCTGAATCGCCTCACCTATGCGCTGACCGCACGAAGGAGAAGCTTGTTTTGAAGGCACTCGTCGTAGATGACTCGAGAGCGATTCGCTCCATACTTAAAGGCTACCTCGAAAGTATGGACATCGAGGTTTTCGATGCAGCCGATGGAAAGCTCGCGCTCGAACGGCTCGATCAAGTTGGCATCGTCGACATTGCCTTGGTCGATTGGAACATGCCTCATATGAACGGGCTGGAATTCGTCGAGGCAGTCCGCGCGGAAAGGGAATTCGACGATATGCGGATCATGATGGTCACAACGGAGACCGAGATCGAGCAAATGACGAAAGCCCTTGATGCAGGTGCCAACGAGTATCTGATGAAGCCATTCGGCCGCGAAGAAATCGAAGACAAGCTCGCGATCATGGGGATCGTGGAATAACAATGTCAAAAACTCGCGTCCTGGTCGTCGACGATTCCGTCGCGGTCCGAAAGATCGTGACCGACATCCTTTCCGAATGCCCCGAAATCGAAGTCGCGGGGACAGCTCCGAACGGCAAGATCGGTCTCGCCAAAATCGAGCAACTCAACCCCGACCTTGTCATCCTTGATATCGAGATGCCGGTGATGGATGGCCTCGAAACCCTTGCTGAGATTCGGAAGACACGAAAGGACTTGCCCATTGTGATGTTCAGCTCGCTGACCGCGAAGGGCGCGGAAACGACGCTCGACGCGCTCGCGCTCGGCGCAAATGCGTATGCAACAAAGCCGTCGGGCCAGACCAGTCCGGACGCGGCAACGCAAAGCGTCCGCGAAGACCTTATCCCTCTTATTCGAGGCTTGAGTAGAAAAATTGAGCCGGTCGCTCCCAAAATGGAAGCGCAGGCTCGAAATATTGCGGTGAACTCACAAGCCGCGAACGTTCCGCAGAAGCGCGTTGACATTTTGGCCATTGGGATTTCAACGGGCGGGCCCAATGCCCTTGCTGAGATGATGCCAACACTCCCGGGCGATATACCCGTCCCCATCGTAATCGTCCAGCATATGCCACCCATGTTCACGGGCTATCTCGCAAAACGGCTCGATGCGAATTGTAAATATCAAGTCAGAGAAGCTGAGGAAGGCGATGTGCTTGAGCCTGGAACCTGCTGGATCGCTCCCGGAGACCTGCACATGACAGTCGAGCCTAAGGGTAAAAAATTCATCGTGGGAATGAATGAAGGCCCCCCAGAGAACCACTGCCGACCCGCCGTCGACGTTTTATTCAGATCGGTCGCCGAAGTCTTCGGCCCAAGATCGCTTTCCGTCGTCATGACCGGCATGGGACAAGACGGTCTCTTGGGCTGTGAACATCTACGCAAACGCGGGGGTCAAGTCCTCGCCCAAGATGAAGCGAGTTCGATGATCTGGAGTATGCCCGGATGTGTATCGCGTGCGGGGCTTGCCCATAAGACAGTGCCACTCGATGAGCTTGGCGCCGAGATTATGGAACGGATCGCCTTTGGAAGAAGCAAGACTAAGGGGCTCAACTAAAAATGGCGATTGAAGCATCTGACTTCGAGTACCTCGTGGGCCTGATCGGAGAACGCTCCGGAATCATCATCGAAGCCAACAAGGAGTATTTGATTGAAGCGCGAATGGCGCCGATTTTAAGGAGCGCCGAATTCGAAGATATTTCTACGCTCGTAGCGAGCCTGCGCACAAAGCCGAAGGGCCCCCTCGCCGACGAGGTCGTTGACGCGATGACGACAAATGAGACGTCTTGGTTCCGTGACCGGCACCCATTTGACGCGCTCAAGTCCCAGGTCATCCCTGAACTGATCGAACGAAACGAAGAGAAACAGAAATTTCAGATTTGGTGCGGAGCCGCCTCCTCCGGGCAAGAGCCCTATACGATTGGGATGACGATCCTCGAGCACTTCCCCCAGCTCAAAGATTGGGGCGTGAAAATCATCGCAACGGATCTATCCACTACGGTCCTCGAGCAGGCAACCTCTGGCAAATATTCCCAAATTGAAATGAATCGAGGGTTGCCCGCCTCATTGCTGACGAAGTACTTCGTCCGAGACGGAACGAGCTGGGTCGTCAATGACGAGCTGCGAAGCTTGATTGATTTCCGGCCCTTGAACCTGATTGAGCGATTCCCTGTCATGCCGCAGGCGGACCTCGTCTTCCTGCGAAACGTTCTCATCTATTTCGATGTAGAAACGAAAAACAAGATCCTTGAGGGCGTACGAAAGCAAATGGAGCCGCATGCTTATCTATTCCTAGGCGGCGCGGAGACGACCATCAACGTACACGATGGCTTCGAAAGGCTGTCCATTGGAAAGGCTGCTGCCTACAAAAAGAAGGAGGACCGATAACGTGGATTTTCTGAAAGAGGAAATTGCCGAATATGTCGAGATCATTTGGGACAAGACACTCGGCATCGCGGTTTATCCGGACGATTCTGCCATCGACTCCGATTGTGGCAAGGAGCCGAGCTATTCCGGCATCGTCCAGATCGCCGGGGACTGGTCAGGTGCCATTTCGATCGAGCTCCAGCGCGATTTCGCGATTCGAGCGGCTTCTGCAATGTTCCAGATGACACCGGAACAAGTCGGCGAAGAGGACCTGCTCGATACCGTGAGCGAGCTCTCCAATATCGTTGCAGGAAATATCAAGTCGGTGCTGCCCGGAGAATCGGTGCTCATGATCCCGATTGTCGCCGTCGCACAGGCACCTTCTATTTCGATGGCCGAGGCTGACCTGGTCAGTAACGTTGGCTTCGCCAGCGAAGGGCACGTGGCAAAGGTCAAGATCCACCAAAAACGAGGATAGTCCCGAGCTCATCGCCCTGCACGATCGCCACCATGCCAGAGGCCCTCTGACAACTTAATTCGAAATGAGACCGGTCTTATCTGATGTTTCGCTCAGCTTCCTTAAGAGATAGAGATGTAGACAGAGCCGCTTCCCCAGGAAGTACTCGTTAAAGATGCCGAAGATTCGCGTCCTAGTTGTCGACGATTCAGTTGTCATCAGGAAAGTCGTATCCAGCATTCTCACAGCAGCGCCGGGGATCGAAGTCGCGGGAACCGCCGCAAACGGGAAGATCGCTCTAGCAAAGATCGACCAACTTAACCCAGACCTCATCACGCTCGACATCGACATGCCTGTGATGGGCGGGCTAGAAACCCTCGCTGAAATTCGAAAAGAGCGCCCCCATCTTCCGGTGGTGATCGTAAGTGGACTCACTGCGCGAGGGGCAGAAGCAACCTTCGATGCACTCGCGCTTGGCGCGAGTGCATACGTCACGAAGCCACTCATCCAAGAAAATGCCGAAGACGCAATCTCGAGCGTCCGGGACGATCTTATCCCCTTGGTGCGCGGACTCTGCCAATCCGCCGACGAATCCCTACTGGATTCGCAGACGTCTACGAATAGCATTCCCTTCGATGCCGCTGCCGCGAGCGGCGAGCAGAAGCGGGTAGACATATTGGCCATCGGAGTTTCGACAGGCGGCCCCAATGCACTCGCAGAGCTAATGCCCGCGCTCCCCGCGGACATTCCGGTTCCGATTGTGATCGTCCAGCATATGCCTCCAGTCTTTACCCAATACTTGGCGAAGCGCTTGAACGGAGACTGCAAAATCCAGGTCAGAGAAGGCGTTGAGAATGCGACACTCGAACCTGGCACCTGCTGGATTGCGCCTGGTGATTTCCACATGACGGTAGAGAAGCGAGACGATCGAGCCGTTCTTGGCTTGAATGAAGGACCGCAGGAGAACCATTGCCGGCCTGCGGTCGACGTTTTATTTCGGTCAGTCGCAGAGACCTTCGGCGCGAGATCGCTTTCCCTGGTGATGACCGGAATGGGGCAGGACGGCCTGCTCGGCTGTAAGGTGCTTCGCGAGAAGGGAGGACAAGTCCTCGCTCAGAACGAAGAAAGCTCTGTTATTTGGGGGATGCCGGGCTGCGTGTCCCGAGCAGGCCTCGCCGAAAAAACCCTCCCACTCTCGGAACTGGGGCGCGAGATTATGGAAAGGGTTGCTTTCGGACGAAGGCGATCCTCTATAACGGGCTAGGCATCAGGCCGTCGTTGCGAAAGTTCAGATCAGATGGAGCTCCCCCTCTATTAGAGAGAGGAATGGTAGATCCGAAGTTCCTCAAGCATCTTCTCTTTGCTCAGGATTCCGTTCCTCACGAGGATCTCGCCGAGGGGTGGCCGGGACCGCCGCTGAAGATCCAGCAATTTTCGGACATCACTGTTCGTCAGCAGACCGAGACGGACGCCAACCTCGCCGAATCGTCCAGGCTCTGTGGCCTGGACGTTCAAGATCTTACTGACATCTTTCACCGTCAGAAACCGGCCATACAGAGCGATCCGACCGATCGCGTCAGTCTCGTCGCGCTGAGTATTCAACGCATCGACGAGCTGCTCAGGTGAAAGCAATCCCTTTTCCGTCAGATGGAGTCCAAACATTTTTCCCCCTGAGCGGACGTTCACACCGCTCTTTTGACCCATGGAACATCGACTGCATCCAAGATCGAATCAATGGGTTGTTCACCCGAAATTCCTTTTTCCCCTGATCGGAAACACCCGCAATCCTAAGTTGGCAGTGAGAACGAACTCCAGGAAACACCCTATTCTAAAATACGTTAGTCCCGACATACGCATTAAGTCGGCAAGTTCGTGACGAAAACATCCGACGAGACGAGGAGCCTCGCCGATGTGAAGGCGGACTAAGGGAGACCCAAAATGCCGACGATTGTGACTTTCGCTTCAGGAAAAGGAGGCGTGGGCAAGAGCGTGACCGTAAGTAACCTGGGCCTTGCTCTCGCGGCAGCTGGCCATGATGTTGTCATCGCTGATTGCGATCTAGGGGGAGGCAACCTAGAGACGTTGTTCGGAGCCTTTGAGACCGGTCCTAGCTTGGATGACTTCCTGAATAGAAAAATTCGCTCTCTCGGAGAGGCGACCCGGCGGGTCCGACCGAACCTATCCCTAATTTCTGGAGCAGGTGAGAGTCTTGCGACAGCAAATCCCAACTGGGCAATGAAACAACGACTCCTCCGGCAGCTCCGCGACCTTGATGCCGAGATTGTTCTCGTGGATGTGGGCGCGGGGACAGGAAACGACGCGCTGGACTTCTTCTGCGCCGGCGACATACGGGTACTTGTCACGCTGCCGGAACCAACGGCCTCAGTCGACGCCTACCGGTTCCTCAAGCTCGCGCATGTTCGGGAATCCGCAACGCAGATCTCTGCCCGAAATCCGGAACGTCGGCAGCTCGAACGAAGTGACCCCCAGCGGGCTCAAGATGTCTGGAAAACGGTGCCTCTCGAAGCCGACAAGCGACCTTCTCAGGCTCCGCCCTGCGTCATCCTTAATCAAGCGGGAGATGCTCGCCAGAGTTTTCACCGCCTTCGCCTCGTTTCGCGCCGATTCCTCGAATGTGACCTTGAACTGCTCGGCCAGATTCCGAGTGATGATGCAGTCAGAGCCTCGGTGTCGCGCTTCCTCCCTATCCTCGAGGGAGATCCAGCTTCCCCAGCCTCCAGAGCATTCTCCGCCGCCGCAGATGCGCTGAGTTCCAAGATCCAAGCGTTAACACCGGCGAATGAAGGGCCTGCCCTCCCCGATCTCAACGCGCTGACGAGCGACCTCGCCGTCGATCGAAATCGTGACCAACGAAAGACGCGGCAAGCGCCATCACAGTCCGCCTAGCAAAATCCGAGGTCATACCCATCTTCCGCGGGCTCCTCGAACATCGAGAAGCTTGCGTTAAGCTGCATCCAGTGTCGAAAAAAAAACGGCCCCGCAATAAATCGCGGGGCCGTTCAGCACTGTTGCTTTGACTCG
Organism: Myxococcota bacterium; assembly: GCA_045106235.1. Classification (GTDB taxonomy): domain Bacteria; phylum Myxococcota_A; class UBA9160; order UBA9160; family UBA4427; genus UBA4427. The sequence continues at coordinate 219,362 of JBGCEJ010000003.1, read as the reverse complement.
GATTAGGCGAGGCGGCGTGCTGCCAAGCCGGCGAGGCCGAATCCGATCAGCATGGCCGTTCCCGGCTCGGGGATCGGGCTCGCTGCAACCAGACCCGTGTTGTCCTGGAAATTGGTCGTGAGCGTGCTGAATGCATCCGCGTAGCTCATGTCGCGCTCGGCATCGACGTCGAGCAGCGTCCAGAGGTAGATGCTCTCGCCTGCGGCCAGATCAAAGCTCAGCGAACCGCTCGTGGTGCCCGTCGCGGAGAGTTCGAGACGCGTGCTCGTGACTTCCGTCGCACCCGACTCGAAGAGCAGCGTGCCCAGGTCGGAGATGAACTGGAAGCCGAATTCTTCGAAGATGTAGATGTCGGCAACGATCGAGGTCTCACCATCGGCCGGCGTCGGGTCGAAAATCTCTCCGTCCAGATCGATGTCGAGGTTGAAGGTCTGCGTGCCCGTCCCGGTATAGGTGTAGGCTTCAACAGCGAAAGCTGAAGCGAAGGCACCGCCGCCCGAGTTGAGGACGAAAGCTTCGGCGCGGAGAAGGGGCATGCTGAGCCCAGAGCTCAGATCAAGCGCCGCGAAGGCAGCGGAGTTCCCGCGCGCTTCGCTGACCGAGGCAGAATCACTCGTGATGCCTTGGCCGCCACCGATGGGTGCAAAGTTGAAGTTGGTGCAGAACGACGGGCAATCCGCAACGCTGGCGGATGCGTTCGCACCGTACGCGTCCAGGAGCCCCGGCGGTCCGAACTGCGCCTGCGCGGAGGTCGCGAACGAGAGAGCGGTCAGAGTGAGAACGAAACTGGCCACGCGCCCGATTCGGCGGCGAGTGCCTTGATTGAAAAGCATGAACATTCCTTGAGTGAGGTGATTTCGTGAAACAGCACAAGGACTCGGCGCCGACGCTTTCGCGGTGACGAACCCCTTCCCTTTACTGGCACTATAGATATCAAAACTTGAGGCTGTTTCGTAGCCATAAAACCTCGCATTTCCGATTAGGGGAAAGCGATGTGCTGCTTCGTGCGCACTCCCCCGCAGCATGTCGGCAATTACCCGGCAAGTCTCTTTCAGGAAACAGCCTGTGGCGGGCGGCGTGGTGGTGAGCCCGTCCCAACGGGGCTACCAACGGGCGATGCAGAAACAAAGCGTATGGGTACTCTGGATTGGTGCGATTCTCGCGATGCTGCTTGCCAGCGGCATGGTGGCGACGATCGGACGCTGGACCTTTTGGCTTCTGATCGTGGTCCATTTTGCGGAATTCGTTCTGAAGCGGGATGTCTTCAAGCAGGTCGGGGGATCAATGGGCAACCATTTCGTTCAGACCATGATCTACGGCCTCTTCCATTGGCGCCCGCTCGAGGAACAGCTCGGCGAGGGCAGCGGAACCGGAGACTGAGCCTGCACGTCGCAAATCCGCTGCGCCTTTTATCGCTCCCGCTCTTGATCGGGATGATTCTGCTGAACGGATGCAGCGGCATCCGCAGCGCCCTCCCTGGCTCGCCCCAAGACGCGGCGCCTGGCTTGATCACGGCGCAAGACCGAGCGCAGATCCACGCGCTCATCGCACTCTATTCCCATACCTTCGACGGTGGCGACGTGGATGCTTGGATCGACCTCTTTACCGAAGAGGCCGAATTCGTGACGAGCACCGTGGGAAGCGCTCAAGGCAAAGAAGCGCTCCGCAGGTGGGCTGAAGAGAGACTCGCAGACCGAGCGGGCGACCAGATGCGTCATTTCGCAACCAATACACTGCTCCGCCCCCTCTCATCCGACCAGGTCCGCGCCCGCAGCTATGTGCTGATTACGCGACAGAGCCTGACCGGAGGAAGCCTTGCCCAAGTCCTTTTCACCGGAGTGTATGAAGACGATATCCGGCGGACGCCGAAAGGCTGGAAATTCGAGCGCCGCCGCGCCGAGGCCTCACTCCCCTTAGACGACGCCTTTCGCTGCGCCGCGGGCTGTTAGCCAAGGTCGCCGTCAGGCCTGAGCCATACGAAAGGACGTTTCCCCACCCGCCCCATCTTCGCCCTCATCCGGGGGAATGAACCGACCGATCGTGAAGGGGTGCCAGCGAACATAGACCGCGATCCAGGTCCGAACGCGGCTGCGCACTCTGCCGCGGCTCGGGCCCAAGAGATGATTCGCAGAGGTCGATTCGCGACTCAGGTCGCGATCGTCTTCACCCTCGCCGTCTCCATCGCGATTCCCGTCCTAACAGAAATGTATCGAGGCGCTGGATTCGGCATCGCCATGCTGGGTATTCTCGTGCTCAGCCTCCGCTTTACCGAGCGACAAGCCGCGGCCTACGCGATTTGCCTTCAACTCGTCTACTGCGTCGGGCTCGCGGGACTCGTCTATGCAGTCTTCGTCCTCGGCGCTTCACCGACGATCACGCTCTATTTCCCGCCCATCATCGTACTCGGCTGTGCCTATATTCTCGGCTGGCGCGCAGCGATCGGTTGGTCGCTCCCCTGCCTCGCCGTGATGGCCGCGGCGGTCTATCTCCCCACACCGCCGCTCCGACCTGTGGACCCGACGATCGATTTCATCGCCCGGGCCGGCTCGTTCCTCACCGTCCTCGCCTTCTCCGTCTCGTTTCGTCGCTCCCACGACCGTCAAGCTACGGAGCTCGCGAGCCTTGCCGCAACCGACACCCTCACAGGCCTATCGAATCGCCTCGCCCTCGAAGATGCACTCGATCGCGCGCTCGCCCGAGCCGCGCGTTTCAGAAGACAGACGAGTCTCGTCTTCGTCGACCTCGACGACATGAAACGCGTCAACGATTCCTATGGCCATGAGGGCGGCGACGCCTATCTCCAAGCCATCGCCGAACGCATCCGAAGCATCAGCCGCAGCTACGATACCCTCGCTCGCTTGGGCGGCGATGAGTTCGTCATCCTCCTCTCCGAAACAACGAGCAGAGAAGGAACCGCGGCCTACGCCGAGAAATTAGGCCGCGTCCTTAGCCAGCCTCTGAATCTCTCGGGCTCCGAATTCCAACCGAGCGCGAGTATCGGATTCGCCTGTTTTCCCGAAGACGGCGAAACACCCAAAGCGCTCCTCAGCGCCGCCGATGCCGCGATGTACGCCGCCAAGAGAAAAGGCGGCCAGCGTATCGAGTCCGCAGTCCCCCTTCACTAGGACGAACATCCGCCCTGCCTTGCCCTACCTCGCCTTGTATTAGGCGAGCACGCCCGTGTAGGTATCCGCATTCGCGAGCGCCGCGATCCGGTGGACGACACGAGGTCCCGAACTGTCGTGTACGGCATAATGCTGAACAGCTTGCTGATCCCAGATCAGCAAATCGCCCTCGGACCAATGATGCCGAAAGCCAAACTCGGGCTTTTGCATATGTCGAAGCAGAAGATCGAGCAGCATCGTCGCCTCGATCGGGTTCAACCCTTCGATGAAACGGGTATACGTTGAATTCACGGTGATCCATTTACGCTCGGTGACCGGATGCGTCCGCACGACGGGATGAGAGTGAATCAACCCTTTCGCAAGGGCATTCGCAACAAGCGGAGCAAGCGGCATTCCGCTTCTCCAACCCAATTCATAAAGATGTCCGTAGTCATGTATCGCAGTCAGCCCTTCGAGAAGATCCTGGAACTTGGGGGACAGTCCATCATAGGCTTCCGCCATGCTGATGAAGGCCGTGTCTCCTCCCGTCTCAGGAATCAGTTTGGCATGAAGCAGATTGACGATGGGGGGATGTTCCAGAAAGGTCTCGTCGGCATGCCAGGAATCTGCGCGGTTTCCCGCTTCGCTATCCACGACCGTGATTTCCGGCATTTCCTCGTGCTGACTAAACTGATCCGTTGCATGTTGCTCCGGAACGCCGAAGCGATGCGCAATCTCGAGGTGCTGTTCAGGGCGCATCTTGGTCGCCGGAATCGCGACGATCTGATGGGCATAGAGCGCGCTCGCAATCCCTTCAATCACATCCGAGTTCAGCCCCGCTTCGAAATCGATGCCTTCAATGCGCGCGCCCATACGGGTGCCGATCTTCCGAACCTTCATCGCCTCTTCCTTTTCACTGTCTCGCTGTACCCGCTCAATCGCCACAAATCGGCCTAGACGAAGCCTACGAGGCGCCGCTTGGGGCCTGTTTTCCGCAGCGCAATACTAGGCGATTGGCAGCGAATGTTCCGACAATTAAATGGCAGCCTTTTCCAAATGGGCGATCCTATTCAGGGGAGGCGATGTGCCCATCATGCCCAACAAAGGCTCGACTCTTTCAAGCGCACACGACCGGCTCGCGCCTGACTACGATCTCGTGATCATCGGCAGCGGAGCTGGCTCGATCACCGCCGCCCTCGCCGCAAAAGCACTTGGACGCTCCCCCGTCATTCTCGAGAAACAGTCCAAGGTAGGCGGCTCGACCGCGATTTCGGGCGGCGTCCTCTGGACACCTAACAACCCTCTCATGAACGAAGAAGGCGTCTTCGACAGCGACGAGCGCGCGCGGACCTATTTCGACGCCGCAGTCCCGCATCAGGCTCCTTCAACCTCCCCCCTCCGTCGCGAGACCTTTCTAAAAACGGGGCCCATAGTCATCGACTTCCTCCGAGAACGGGGCATGGCATTTTTCCGACCCGAGGGTTGGTCCGACTACTACGACGAGCTGCCGGGCGGAGAGCCGCGTAGTCGATGCCTGATGGCGCCGCTCTTCGACGCCAGAGCGCTTGGGCCATGGGCAAAGAAGCTGGCACGCTCTCCGGTCGGTGGCGGCCTCCCCGTGCATAGTCACGAACTGACGGACCTCTTTCTTGTTCGACGAACCTGGGCGGGCAAGAAGATGGCGGCCGTGCTTGCGGCGCGAATGCTAAAAGCGAAGCTGATGGGCGAAGACCTCGTGTCCAATGGTGCCGCCCTCCAAGGACGGCTCCTGGAAATCGCACTCCGCGCGGGCATCCCCCTCTTCACGGAAACCGCGGTACGCGATCTGATCATCGAAGGAGATCGCGTCGTTGGCGTTCGCCTCGAAGGAGACGAAGAGAGAATCGTGCGAGCGAGGGACGCCGTCCTGATCAACGCGGGCGGGTTTTCTCGAAACGGAGCGCTTCGGAAACGCTTCGGCCGTGCCCCCACCGGAGATCATTGGACTGCGACTAATCCAGGAGACACGGGCGAGATGCTCGAGGCGTGTATGCGCCTCGACGCCGCAACGGACAACCTCGACGCCTTCTGGTGGGTGATCACCTCTCAGCATACTGACGGCTCGTGGCCCGAAGGCACAACGATGCCCGACGGATCCCTCGCGCCCTGGATGCATCATCTCGACCTCAGCCTGCCGCATTCGATTCTCGTCGACCAAGCGGGGGAGCGTTTTTGCAACGAGTCGGCCTCGTACATGGAAGTCGGTGAACGCATGTATGACCGCCATCTTGAAACCGGCGGCGCGATCCCGAGCTGGACAATCTTCGATTCAACCCATCGCGAGCGCTATCCCTGGGGCTCGGCTCTGCCCGGAACCACGCCACAAGCTTGGCTCGATTCCGGCTACATGAAAAAGGCAGACTCCCTTGAAGAACTCGCGCGTCAATGCGGGATCGACGCTTCGGGACTCGCCAAGACCGCAGAGCGTTGGAATGGGTTCTGCGCGGCAGGTGTCGATGCTCAGTTTGGGCGCGGAAACCGGCAATTCGACCGCTGCCACGGCGACCCCACGGTGAAGCCCAACCCAAGCCTCGGCGCCTTGGCGAAACCGCCCTTCTATGCCACCGCCATGGTCCCAAGCGACGTCGGCACAGCAGGCGGGCTGGTCACCGACGAATATGCCCGAGTCCTCCGCGAGGACCGCTCCCCGATCGAGGGCCTCTACGCCACCGGGAACTCGACGGCTTCCGTGATGGGCCGGAGCTACCCAGGAGCCGGCGCCAGTATCGCGGCAGCTTTCGTATTCGCTTTCGTCGCCGCTCATCATGCGGCCGGTGCTAAGGAAACGATCGATCGCCTTCTCGCGCGCCGAAACGAGGATTCACCCCGATGAGCCAATACCGCGTTTCCGTTCCAAGCGGATTTCCTCTTGAACCCGGGTTGGCGATCCAGGATCGCCGACGCGTCCCTGCTGATCGATACACAAGCCGTGCGCTCTTCGATCTTGAAGCAGAGCGGCTATGGACGCGCGTATGGCAGATGGCTTGCCGCCTCGAGGAAATTCCGCGCGTCGGCGATTTCGTCGAATACACGATTCTCGGAAGATCGATCCTCATCGTTCGCGTCGCCCCCGACTCCACCTCTGATGGCGGCGAGCCCACGGGCGGCAGCCCGATCAAGGCCTTCCATAACGCTTGCCGCCACCGCGGCATGCAACTCGACCAGGGGCGCGGCCATCGCCCCCAAGGATTCACCTGCCCCTTCCATGGCTGGTGCTGGAATCTTGACGGCACGAACAAACATGTCTTCGCGCCGAATCTATTCGAAGAAGAAGAGCTCGACGCGGACGACCTCCGGCTCCGCGAATGTCGTGTGGAAACTTGGGGTGGCTGCGCCTTCATCAACTTCGACGATGAAGCGCCGCCGCTCCGCGACGCCCTCGAACCCTTTGCCACCCACCATGACGCACACCGGGTCGAGAAGATGCGCACCGAGTCATGGCACTCGACGATCCTTCCGGTCAATTGGAAGCTCGCCTGCGAAGCGTTCATGGAGGGCTACCACGCTGAGCAAACCCATCCTCAGCTCCTGGCCCGAGCCGTCAGCGAGGGCTACGGCGCGGGAACGAATACGATGGGATTTACGGATCCCAACGATGTGATCGAGAGCTCGATCTATTTCATGAAAGTTCTTTCTGAAGGCATGGGCGGGGGCATGATCCACGAGCGTGATATCCGGATCGCTGAAAGCCTTCGCGACATCGAGCTTCCCGATAACCCCCAGGACCCAACGGAAGCCATCGTTGCCTGGAATACGCGCCTCGGCGATGAAATCACAAAGCAGAGTCGCGCAGCGGGCATTGATATGCCCGACCTCAACGAACTGGTCGCGACGGGGCATATCTCCTCCGTCAACTTCGGCTTCCCGAATTTCTTTCTTCTGCCGGTTTATGGGAACGCCGCGTCGTATCGCGTCCGGCCGCTCGGCCCCGAGGAAACCCTCTTCGAAGTCTGGACCACGACGCTCCTTCCCGAAGGCGCGACCACGCCTCGCCTCGACGGCCCAACCTTCCTCCCTCACGATGATCCCGGCTGGCCGGACGTCGTTCGGCAGGACTTCGAGAACCTCCCGCGACAGCAAGCAGGCCTCCGCAGCCCAGGCTTTGATTCAATGCGCCTCTCACCCGAGGTGGAGGGCCTGATTAGCAATTTCCACCGCGTGATTGACGGCTACCTCGCCAACCGACCCCACGCAGAGCTGCTCCCGGCCGCTCAGAAGGTCTCCGGCGGAATCGATGCCCCGATTGCTCCGATCGACTTCCCGGAGAGCGGCGCCTGAGAGCGATTGGATGCGCCCAGTGCGCACAGCGTGCTCCGACCGCCTATGCCTCCGTATCAACGAGCGCTCGCCCTTATCGCGGCGAAATTTTGACAAAGCTTGCCGAGATCCCATAGTCCGGCCCTATGGATCTCACACACGTCGACTCTCCCCCCAACGCGCGGCCCGCCGGGTTCGTTGACCACCAATTCGATTTCGAATTCCAGATTGCCGCCTCCTCAGAAAGAGTCTGGGCTTGGCTGAATGATCCTCGCACCTTCATGGAGGGACAGGTGTGGCCCTTCAAGGTCGAGGTGCTCACGCCTTCGGGCCCGGCGGCAAGCGACGATCCTTCTGGCTCCGGCCCGGCCTCTAGTTCGCAGCAGAGCGAATTCGCGGTGGGCGGCATCAACGTTCATCACGGCCCCTTGATGTCTTTCGCGGGCGTATTCACGGAGATCCAACCCTCGAAGTATCGTTGTCTCGACTACTTTTACGGAAGCTACGTATTGAGTCTCCGGCTCATCCGCCCGACGCGCCTTGAGTTCTGGCTCGAAGAAGAAATAGACCACGGGCAAACGCGCGTGCGGCTGCGCGTATCCAGCTATGTGAGCACCCGGATCAGCCGCCTGTGGACGCGGGCTCAGGCGTTTTTTTGGAAGCGATTCCCGAGTTTTATGTCCGGCGCGATGGGGGCAAAGGTGATCGACTAGGGGCTTAACACTCTGCACCGAAGCGGTACGCTGTCGCCATGCGGACCACCTCTACCGAAATTCTGATCGATGCGGAAATGACGTGTGTCTGGTCCCTGCTGACCGAGGTCTCCGAGTGGCCGCATTGGGGCCCCAGCGTAAGAAGCGTACAGCTGCAATCAGATCGCGCCCTCGGCTGCGGAACACGAGGACGCGTTCAGACTGCTTTCGGCCTCTGGCTCCCCTTCGAAATCACAAACTTTGAGCCGCTTCATTTTTGGGACTGGCGGGTCGCGGGCGTTCAGGCGACTGGGCATACTGTCGAGCTCGCTCCCGATGGGCGGACCCGCGTGATTTTCACTGTCCCCGCTCTCTTCGGCCCCTACCGACTGGTCTGCAAGAGCGGCCTGCGACGACTCCGAAGCATCGCGGAAGCCCGAGCGGCTTCCTCGCCAGCTGGGAATGCCTAGCCGGCCTCCTTCGGCCGGCGATGAGAACGCTACGCTCTGCAACATGCTGGAAGTCTGGGCCAACCTCGATCTATACCTGCCGCTCTCTCGGGTGGCCGAGGAGGCGCACCGTGCCGAGAAGCTCGGCTACGACGTGCTCTGCGTCCCCGACCTGGTCCATGACGGGATTGCCGCGTCGACCCTCGCGGTCCAAGCGACTGAGCGAATTCGGATCACGACCAGTGCGCTGATCGCGTTTCCGCGCAGCCCGATGACCGTGGCAGTCGCTGCTTGGGATCTTCAAGACTATTCCGAAGGCCGATTCATGCTCGGACTCGGGCCGCAGATTCGGGCCAATATCGTCGATCGTTTCAGTACGCCCTGGTCGCCTCCGGCTCCTCGCATGCGCGAGTACGTCGCCTCCCTTCGCGCCATATTCAACACCTGGCAGTCCGGAGAGCCGCTCAATTTCCAAGGCGACCACTACACCTTCACTCGTATGCAGCCCTACACGAGTCCGCCGCCCCTGAAGACCGAGGAAATTCCGATCCGCCTATCCGGGATCGGACCTAACATGACAGCACTCGCCGGCGAGCTTGCCGACGGCATCAACACACATCCAACAAACGCATGCCCACGCTATCTCCGCGAGCACCTTCGCCCGAATTTGGCACGGGGCGCCGAACGCGTTGGGCGCTCTCTCGACGAGATCCATATCGTCGCGAACCCGCTCTGTGCCACGGGGACAACCTCCAAAGAAGTCGCGGACCAGCGAGAAGAACAGCGCACGCTGCTCGCCACGCTCTTTTCGACCCCCAGCTATTGGCCGAGCCTCGAACTCTACGGCTGGGAAGAACGAGGGAAGCGTCTTAACAGCCTCGTCCGCGAAGGCCGATGGAATGAGCTCACCCCGCTCGTCGATGACGAAATGCTCGATGCGATGGTCCCCGCAAGCGACTACGCCGGGCTCTCGGATATTCTCTTCGAGCGATACTCGGGAATCGCGGATGCCGTGACCTTCCCCATGCCTCCGGCCGAAGCGGACGACACGGTCGTGGCAAGAGCAATTGCTCGCCTTCGAGAGCGCGCATGATCGAAGCTCCGACACTTTGGGAATTGGTCGAACGGCGAGCCGACGAGACGCCGGACTTGTTGTTCGCCATTGATGAGTCCGGCCGAGAGTTGAGCTTTGCGGATTTTCGCGCGGAAGCGGTCCGGATGGCGGACGCGCTCTACGCGCAGGGCCTACGACCTGGCCAAGCCGTCTCGTGGATGCTGCCCACGCGAATTCAAGCCTTCGTCCTTATGGTCGCCCTCGCCCGGCTCGGCGTAATCCAAAACCCCCTCGTCCCAATTTACGGCCAGCGGGAAATGGAGTTCTGCCTAAAACAGACGCGCGCTGGGTGGCTCCTCCTCGAGACACTCTCGGAAGGCCCGGAAGGCGGCGACCGTAAAGCGCTCGCCGGAGCAATCAGGCGCGCACTTCCCGAGCTCAAGATGCTGGGCATCGACGCACTCGAAGTACAACTTGGCTCGCCCTCTTCACGCGCCCCTTCCGACTTTGATATGCCTGAGTCTCGACCCGAGGAGCGGGGGAAGGACGCTAGGCCACCCGTACGGTGGATCTTCTATACGTCCGGGACAACCTCCGCTCCGAAAGGTGCGAAGCACACGGATCAATCGATCTTGGTCTCCTCAAAGGCCCTGGTCACGGCGCTGGAACTCGCGCCAGGGAGCCGCACCGGTGTCGTCTTCCCCGTCACGCACCTCGGAGGTGCAAACGCCCTCGCCTCCACCCTTCAAGCCGGCTCAACTCAGCTCGTCGTCGAACGCTTCGATCCAAGCACAACGATCCCCTTCCTCGCAAAGCACGGCGTAACCCATGCCGGCGCAGGCACCGTCTTCTACCAAGCCTACCTTGAGGCGCAGCGCGCCTCAGGCGAAGCGCCGATCTTCCCGAAGCTCAAAACACTCTACGGCGGCGGCGCTCCGACGCCCGAATCTCTCCACCATGCTGTCCGTCGCGAACTCGGCGGACTCGGCATCCTCTCCACCTACGGCATGACCGAATGTCCAATCATTTGCATGGCGAGGAGCGATGACCCGGAAGAGAAGCGCTGTACGACAGAAGGCCGAGTCACACAGGTCGACACAGGACTGCGCATCCTAGATCCAGAGGGCCAGTCGGTCCAACCCGGCGAAACAGGCGAGATCTTCGTTCGAGCCCCTCAGCAAATGCTCGGCTACGTGGATCAGGATCTGGACGCCGACGCTTTCGACGCTGACGGTTATCTCCGCACCGGCGATCTTGGACGCGTCGACGACGCCGGCTACCTCACGATTACCGGCCGCAAGAAGGATGTCATCATCCGTAAGGGCGAGAACATCAGCGCCCAGGAGATCGAGGACCTGCTCGCCGAACATCCCGCCGTCGCCGAAGTCGCGGCCATCGGCCTCCCCGACCCAGACCGCGGCGAAATATGCTGCGCCGTGATTCGCACGACGGCCTCCGAGGCGCCTCTCAGCGCTGAAGCGATGCAGACCTTCCTCAAGGCGCGCGGGCTGATGAAGCAGAAGATCCCTGAGCGGCTTGAGTTCGTTGACGGCTTCCCCCGCAACCCCAGCGGGAAAGTCATCAAGCAAGCTCTCCGAGAGCGTTATGCCCCGTCCGACGGGCCCGCGGATCCCCTGATTCGAAAATAGCACCGCTCTCCAGCCGCCCTACTGCAACACAGCCGTCCCCTGCGCTCTTCCGAGCCGCAAAGCCTAGAAGAGCGGATCAGAACCGAGGATCTGCGACACGTTTTGATCTCCAGAGCTACTCCCTCTCTGACGGCCCGATCTCTGCAGCGAAATCAAGGCCGCGCATTCCCGTCGAGCGCGACATACGGAGGCGAGAACGATGCTCAGCCTAACGACGACAAAGCAAACCCCGCGGGCACATTTCACGGCGGCGCTCTTGCCCCTACGCGTGTGGTTCGTCTGCGTGTGGTTCTTCTGCGTGCTGTTCTTCGCGGCAATTCCTTCAGCCTCGGCCACCCCCGTGCTCCTAACAGAGGATGGTCGGTTCGTTCGCAATGACTACAGAGAGGACCCTGGGACCGAGCCGGGGCTTTCCTTCCAAGAGACGCTCCTACCTGAAACCCCCTTCGCGGAATTCGGACGAGACCAGATCCCCACCCTCGACGAGATTGGTTCCCGATACTTCGGATCCGCGGCGCAATTTTCGACGATCACACCCCTCAGATTCGCCGCCAAGGGTATTGCGCTTACAGGAACAGACGGCCAATTCGACTTCACGAGCGTATTCCAAGTGAGTTTCGAGGTCATCGAGCCCACGGAAACCACGCTCATGGGAGAACTCACAAACGAGCAAAGCGGAAACATCTTATTTCGCCTGAGGCAGGAGGTGAACGGTCAAGTGGAGACTCGGATCACGACTCGAGATCCTGGCCCACTCGACTGGACCGGCGTCCTCCTACCGGGTCGCTACTTCCTCTACGCCACCACCTCAGCCAATGACTTCTCAGGAGGACGGGGGCGCTACGAGTTTGAAATGAACTTCTCGCCTGATCGTGCCGTTATCCCTGAACCCTCCTCCGCGATACTGATCGCTCTCGGCCTTGGCTGGCTCAGCCGAAGGGGCGCGGCGAGAAAAGAGTTCTAGGCGACTCAGGGTGTATGCTCTCGGGACCGTCCATCCCTGGCGGGTGAAGACAAGGACCGATCATGCCCACGGATACCGCCCCCCGCTTCATCATCGGCACAGGACGATGTGGCTCGACCATTTTATCCAAGATGCTCGACGTCCATCCCGATGTTTGCGTTCTCTCTGAGTTTTTGGTCGCGCTCGATGCACGCCGAAAATTCGGAGAGCGCTCCGTCGATGGCGCGGAGCTGGCGAGGATCTGTGATTGCGGGCTCGGCTCGACGGGCGAGTTCAAAAAGATCGTCGGACATCTGAAGACACCGGAAATTCAATTCGATCTCGAAAACCCGCCCAGCGGAGCCGCGCCTGAGAACTACCGGGACGGCGTCTATCCGGAGCTGATCCTGCTCCCGCTCTCGACACTCTTCGAAGATTCCCCACAAGCCTTCGATGAACTCGTCGCCTTCGCCGCGGCGCAACCCACCCGAAAACTCAGCGAGCAGCTCCTCGTCCTCTTCGAATGGACGACACGACGCGCCGGCAAGACGCTCTGGATCGAACGCAGCGGCGGAACGCTCTCCCAGCTTCCCGAGTTGATCGAGCTCTTCCCGAACGCCCGCTTCCTGCATCTACACCGTGACCCATACGATGTCGCGCGCTCAATGAAGAACCACAACCACATGCGACTCTTCGCACTCCAGCACTACGGACTAACGACCGCAGACGGGCTTTCCTGGAGCGACCTCGATGAAACCGACCTGCGCGATGACGGCCCGATGTCCCCTCGACTGAAGGCCCTCTTCGAGCAAGATGTGCCGCTCGAGATCTTCCTTCGGGACTGGAATGAGATGGTGCTTCGGGGCTTCGCTTCCGTAAAACGGCTCGCGGTCGAACAATACGAGGAGGTTTCCTTTGAAGACCTCCAAGCGGACCCAAAGCGGGTCCTTTCACAGATCGTCGACTTCTTTGAACTCCCTCGCGGCGATGCCTGGATGGACGAAGCCGCCTCCCTCCTCACCCCGGGCAAAGCGGGTCGCGCAACACCGAGCGCGAAAGAAGCGGAAATGGTCCGAGAGATCTGCCACCCCGCACTCGTCCTGCTCGACCGGGAGGCCAGCCGGCCCTCCTCCGGAAACCAGTTTGCTGCGGACGGCAGCTAACCCTCGCGCACTCGCCGTCGCCGTCGCCCCCGCCCCCGACTCACCGCGCCATCGCGCCTGCATCACATCGAAATCGGCCCCGCTCAGATTCGAGACCTAGCGAAAATAGACGTCGTCCAAGGGCAGCTGCGTCTCGCAACGGCGCGCCGAGAAGAGCCAACCCCGTGACGTACGCCGAACGACATCCTCGTAGATCACGGTGGACTTGACCGAGACCTCCCGAGGCATCTCAAGACTTTCCCATGTATAGAGCAAGGTGCTCCGGACACGAACGAGATCCGGCTCAACCTCCGCGAGCAGTGTATTAAGGAGCAGGTGGCGGACCTGAATGCCGTCTTGCCTAAGGGCCAATCGACCGTCGATCCACTCCCGAATCGCCGAGATGCCCTCGGCCCGGCCCACCGGCGTTTCCAACACAGCATCGTCGGTAAAGAGATCTCCACAAAGATCACCACGAGGTGCATCAATGCTATGGCAATATCGGGAAAGAAGTTCCCCGATCGCCGAGCGATCCTCTTCTCGTATCACTTAATCGTCCCCTCTCCGACATCGCTCAGCCATCGATCGGCCCCTAGTCAGGGGCGCGCTGCCCCAAAGAGCATATCGCAATGGAGAACGCGCAAGGGACGGGGCGGACGCGTACGTAATTTGACGCCGCCCACGAGCGCTTGGTATGTTTTCAGTACATCGCCCGCCACGAAAACGGCGAGTAGACTTTCGATGCCCCCGAACCCCCTGAGCGGAAAATCTCAATGAAGCTCGTCCCTCTCATGACGCTCAAAGGCCGCGTCGAAGCGCCGATCGAAATCGGCAAGCTTCACAACGGCACGCGGAGAATCTACAACGTCGTCGGGGGTGAGTTCCACGGAGACCGCCTTCGCGGAACGGTTCTGCCAGGCGGCGGCGAATGGTTCATGCACGGCGACGGCTCACTCGGCGAAGTCGACGTCCGGCTAACGCTGCAGACGGACGAAGGCGCGACAGGCTCAGATGAAACCGGAGCCCACATTTTCATGCGCTACACGGGTGTCATGGACTTCAATGAAAAAGTCCTTCATGCTCTCTCCGCAGGTCGCCCGAGTGAATTCGGGGATAACCGCTTCCTTACTCAGGTGCGGTTCGAATGCGGCGACCCTCGATACGCATGGCTCACGACGACCATCGCCGTCGGAGAAGGCCGCGTTCATCCCGACTGCGTCGAGTACGCCGTCTACGAAGTCGCGCATAGCTAAGTCCACTGGCGGGCTGTTCAAAAAGCCGCTGCCAGTCGTTATTGCGCCGTAAATCCGCCATCGATCACCAGCTCCGACCCCGTCATGTAGCGCGACTCGTCCGAAGCCAGGAACAGAGCTCCGTTCGCGATATCCAGAGGCCGCCCCATCTCACCGAAGGGAATTGCTGCCTTCACGCGATCCAGGAACTCCGATCCGATCTCCGAGGCAGCATTCATCACCATCGGCGTCTCGATAAAGCCCGGATGGATCGAGTTCACCCGGATCCGGTAGCCCGAAGCGGCGCAGTGAAGCGCGGCCGATTTCGTAAAGATCCGAACCCCGCCCTTGCTCGCATTGTACGCAGCGCCGTTCGGCTCCCCGACCATCCCCTCGATCGACGAGATATTGATAATCGAGCCACCCCTGCCCTTCATCGCCCGAATCGCCTCACGTGTCCCAAGGAAGACGGCGTCGAGATTGACTCGCTGCGTCGCCTGCCAATCGTCGAGAGTCGCGTCCTCGGCATTCCCCGGCAGGACAATCCCAGCGTTATTCACGACGATATCGAGCCCGCCACTTTGATCCACAATCTCTTTTACGATTGCAGCCCAGCGCGCCTCGTCCGTCACATCCTGCTCGAAGGCCGCAGCATCGCCGCCGGCTTCTCGAATCGACTGCGCCACGCTTTCCGCGGAAGCGACAGCGATATCTGACAACACGACCTTCGCGCCTTCTTCCGCAAGGCGGCGACCGATCGCTTCGCCGATCCCGGATCCTCCACCTGTGACTAACGCAATCTTGCCTTCGATTCTCATTCGCATCTCTCCCGTTTCGGTCGACGGATGATATCGAAAAAATCAGTGGAACCTATGCGGCGGAAGCCGCCCGATCATGCCGCGCCTTGCAATAAGCAATGATCTCGACCATCGCCTCCTTCACGCTGATGACGGGCTCATAGCCCAGGTCGCGCCTTGCCTTTTCCACCAGCCCGTAATGTGTCACACAGACCTTGTCGACTTCATGCGGCGTTAGGAATGGCTCAGGAATCCCGACGAGAAAATGAAGGGCTTCCCACGTCGCGGTCACGGCCCGAAGGAGTCCCTCCGGAACCTGCGTGGTCGGAAACGGCTGGTCCATCCCCTCAATCAGGGGTCGGAAAAATTCCATCGAATTCATTGGCTCAGCGTCGCCGATGAAATAAGCCTGCCCACACGCATTCCCGTCTGGCACGAGATGGCAAGCCGCCAAGATCTCCCCGTGCACCAGATTGAAGACATGGGAATTGTCTTGGAGAACGCTTGGATCTCCGATTCGGGCTTTCATATTGCCCGCCGCGAGCTGCTTCGCGACGGGGTCGATGATCAGATTCGGCTCCGCGCCGTAAATTCCGTCGGGTCGAATCGCACAGGTGAGAAGCCCCCCCTCTCCGTTCGCAGCAAGCACGCGCTTCTCGGCCGCGACCTTCGTCTCGCTGTAGATGCACTTCACATCCTTGGCGTAGGGAAGATCTTCGCGCATCGCGGGCAGCGGCTTGCCCTCAAAACAAACATCGACGGAGCTCGTATAGATGAGGCGCTTTACGTGCTCCTCCTTGCAGAGGTCGATGACGGATTGGGTTCCGTCTACGTTGACCCGCCAGGCCTCGGCGCGATACGCCTTCTTCATCGCGAATCCGCCAAGCAAAGCAATCGCGCTCGCCGTATGAAAGACCGTATCGACCCCCTGACAAGCCGCTCGCAAGCTCGCCTGGTCGCAGAGATTGCCCTGAACACATTCCAGGTTTTCGTGCTCGAGTTTGAGCGGCGTCCGGTTGATGAGCGCCCTCACCCGACACCCTTCATCGAGGAGCTTGCGGACCAAATTGCTGCCGAGGAGTCCGGCGGCGCCCGTCACCAGACACAAGCCAAGCTCTCCCGGTTCGATTCGGTTTTCCATGATTTAGCCCCTTCGTGGTTCAGAGAATCAACCCAATCATTATTTTCACATAATAATCATTTCATTTGCAACTTAGTCAAGAAGCGAAGAGGCGCCGCCGAACCCCGCCCGCCAACCGGCACAGGCAGGAAGTCGCCGCACAGCGCCGTGGCACGGTCGCGAGTATCCCCTCAAGAGGGGACGGCCACGAAATCCATCCTGGCCGATAAATGGGGTCGCGCCCGACGGAGGCGCTGTATCTGAATCGAGGAGTCTGAGATGAGATCCCACCCCATTTACACCGCGGCCTTACGGGCCCTCGCTCTATTGATGACGCTCGCGCCCGCCGCAGCCTCGGCGATCGACGGCGTCTCCGAGATCAACCAAACATGCGCGGTTCTGACCGGCTGCTTCACAGGAGATACCGCGGGATTTCCCGTGACCATCACAACCCAAGGCAGCTACCGACTCACGAGCAATCTGGTCGTGCCCGATGAAGACACAACGGGCATCCTCTACAGCGTCAGCAACGTCGCGATCGACCTCAACCATTTCGGAATCATTCGTTCGGATTGCCAGAGCAACGCATCATGCCCCGCCTTCTTCGGCGCCGGCAGCGGGATCCGAACGAGCAGCGCCACGAACACCCGGACTACGGTCCAAAATGGAGATATCACGGGAATGGGTTCGGGAGGCCTGGTCCTCGGCAGTAACGCCCAGGTCATGCGCATGCGAATCACTCGGAGCGGGGGCACCGGAATCACAGCCCAAAGCGATGCCCTGATCGATCAAAACACGGTCAGCGTCAGTTTCGGCAACGGTATCGCGGTCACCTTCCGATCCACCGTTTCCAATAACCGCGTATCGTCGAGCGGTCTCGGCGGGATATCCGCGACCAACAATGGGCTGATCTCCGGCAACGTCGTCCAAACCAGCGGCAGCCACGGAATCAGCGCAGACGACGGTGCGTCCATTTCGAATAATACGGTCACATCAAGCCAACAAAGCGGAATCGAAGTAGGAGCGGCTTCGACCGTCTTTCACAATATCAGCAGGAACAACGCGCTTCATGGAATCAGCGCGGGGACCGCCAGCAACGTGTTCGGAAACACGGTCTACATCAACTCCGGTTACGGGCTCAACCTCAGCAGCAATACGGCCTACCGCGACAATATGATCTCGTCGAATTTTCAGGGCAGCGTGATGAACGGAATCAACCTACTCGGCAATGCTTGCGGCGGTAACACCAGCTGCCCATAGCCGCGCCCTGCCCGGCTCGAACTACTTCTTCGAGCTAGAGGAAGACTTCTTGTAGCTCTTCTTCTTCGTGGTCTTCTTCTTTGAGGGGCTCTTCTTTGTCACGCTCTTGGCCTTCGTCGAAGACTTCTTCTTCGCAGAAGACGCCGAGGACTTAGAGGACTTAGAGGGCGCGCGCTTGGTCTCTTTCTTCGCCTTCGTTGTCTTCTTCGTCGTCTTTTTCGCTGTCGACGAATGCTTCGCTTCGTCTCGAGACGAGTTCGAGGCCTTAGAGGCCTTCGAACTCTGCGAAACGAATGGACTCTTCTTCTTGCCGGGCTTGTTCCGGCAGAAAGCCTTCACCTTCGCGCCATCCGACCGCGTGTAGCTTCCAACCCAAGAGCAACTGGACTGGTTCTCGCAGGAGGTCTGGCTACTCCCCTTACACTCCGCCGCAGCGATCGTCGGGGAAAGAAAAATCCCTGCAGCGACGTAAAAAAGGAGAGTCGGAAGAAGCGCGCGGCGTGACGGCAGAAGTCGGAGCATGTTGGATCAAATCCTCTAATTCGGAGAGTTGGGTTCAAGCAATGAATACGATGTGTACCGATATCGTCACACAATTTGAGCCGAAATGAGACCGCAGGCCCTCCGAAAGACGCCGCTGGCTTGATCGACGCGCCCTGCCTACTCTCCGCGAATGGCAAAACGACGCGATTGGCAGGCCCTCGACCCCGAAGCGAATACAGAAGCCAAGAAGCATAAGAATCCGGTGCCCAGCCGAACCTATATTCTGGACTTCCTGGAAGAGCGCGGCGTGCCCATGCGCCTGAATGACCTCGTGGAGGCCTTCGAGCTCGACCGACGAGAGCGCAAAGCGCTTTCACACCGCCTGAGCGCCATGGTCCGCGACGGGCAGGTCCTCCCGAATCGCCGCGACGAGTACTGCCTCGTCGACCGCATCGCCCTCGTCACCGGCGTCGTCAGCGCCCACCGCGACGGATTCGGCTTCGTCGTCCCGGATCAGGACGGCGCCGAGGACGTCTTCCTCTCGCCGCGCTACATGCGCGAACTGATGCACGGCGACCGCGTCGCTGTTCGGATCTCCGGGCATGACCGACGGGGCCGTCCCGAAGGCTCTCTCGTCGACGTCCTCGAGCGAAATACAACGACCGTCGTCGGCCGCTACGTCCGCGAGCGCCGCGTCGGCTTCATCGTCCCAGAGAATCCGCGCATCACGCATCGCATCGTGGTTCCGAATGACGCTGCAGGGAAGGCGAAACGCGGCCAGGTCGTCCTCGTCGAGCTCACCTCCCAGCCCACCCGACAGAATCAGCCCATCGGCCGGGTGATCAAGGTCCTCGGCAAGCCCAACTCGCCCGGCATGGAAATCGATATCGCGATCAACGTCCATGGCCTTCCGACCGAGTGGCCCGCCAAAGTCGAGAAAGAGACGCGACGCCTCGGCGACAAAGTCCCTGCCCGCGCGAAACGAGGCCGCAAAGACCTTCGAGACATGCCCCTGGTCACGATCGACGGCGAAGATGCCCGCGATTTCGACGATGCCGTTTTTTGCGAGCGGAACCGGTCGGGCTGGAAGCTGACGGTCGCGATCGCGGATGTCGCCCACTACGTCGAGCCCGGATCGGCACTCGACGCGGAAGCCGAGGACCGTGGCACCTCCGTCTACTTCACGCGCCGTGTCATCCCCATGCTCCCGGAGGAGCTGTCCAACGGCCTATGCTCGCTGAAGGAAGGCGTCGACCGACTCTGCATGGTGTGTGAAATGCAGGTCCGGCCGGACGGGACCGTGGCAAGATCGCGCTTCTACGAAGGCCTGATGCGATCCCATGCGCGACTCACCTACGACGAAGTCGCCGCCATGCTTTTCACGAAAGATCGCAAGCTCCGCCGCAAACACACGGACCTCCTGCCCCATCTCGAAGAACTCCACGCCGTTTTCGGAGCCCTCCTCAAGCAGCGCCATAAGCGCGGCGCCATCGACTTCGAACTCCCCGAGGCGTTCCTCGAACTCGGCGAAGACCGCCGCATCGAATCGATCAGCACCTACGAACGCAACGACGCCCACCGCATGATCGAGGAATGCATGATCGCGGCCAATGTCGCCGCGGCGCGCCTGCTTGAGCGCAAGAAGCTCCCCACCCTCTACCGCGTGCACGACCAGCCGACGCTCGAAAAGCTGACCGACCTAAAGGCCTTTCTTGCAACGCTCTCGATCCCGTTCCCCCGGACCAAGCAGATCGAGCCAAAGCATTTCGGACGCATCCTCGATCGCGTCCGCGGCGAGTCCTACGACAACCTCGTGGAAACGGTGCTCCTGCGCTCGATGTCCCGCGCGGTTTACCAGCCAGAGAATGAGGGCCATTTCGGGCTCGCCCTCGACGAGTACGCGCATTTCACCTCACCGATTCGTCGATACCCCGACCTGCTCGTCCACCGCGCGATCAAGCATGCCCTTACGGACGAGAAGCCCGACAGATTCATGTATAAGAAGAAAGACATGGACCGGCTCGGCGAACACTGCTCCATGACGGGGAAGCGGGCCGACGAAGCGACTCGGGACGCGATCGACTGGCTGAAATGCGATTTCATGCTCGACAAAATCGGCGATGAGTTCGATGGCGTCATCACGGGCGTCACGAACTTCGGCGTCTTCGTCCAGCTCGATGACGTCTTCGTCGAAGGCCTCGTCCATGTCACATCGCTCGAAAACGACTACTACGAGTTCGACGCCGCGAAGCATCGCCTCGTCGGCAACCGAAGCAAGCAGATCTATCAGCTCGCCTCGCCCCTCCGGATCCGTGTCGTCAAAGTCGACATGGAACAGCGCCGCATCGACTTTGAACCCGTCCAGCCGAAATCGAAGTCCAAGTCGCGGACAAAGGCCAAGTCGAAGGCGCCGTCGAGACGGAGACGAAACAGCTCGCCCAGCAGGAAAAGCCCGAAGCGCGCCCCTGCAAAGGCGACCGCCGAGAAGTCCACACGCGCCCGCCCCAAACGAGCCAAGCGCGCACGCCGAAAGCCTAAGCAGGACTAGGCCACACCACAGCCAAGAAGCAAATTAGCCCTCGCCGCCCAGCTCCCGAAGGAGTTCCTCCGTCGCTTCCCAAAGCCGGCGAGCCGGCGCGGGGTCCGCCGCAATCGGCGTCAGTTCTTCCGCCTTGGAGTCTGCGAAATAGCGCCCACTGACCCCGTCGACCTCAAGCGAAGACGCCACCAGAATCGAGGTTGCTGCACCTTCCTTGGCCGAGATCGGTTCGCCTAACGCTGAAAGGTCGGGGCCACTCTCACTCGCCGAGTTCGAAGCACCCGCCGTCTTCGGGGCAGACTTCTTCTCCGGCTTGACGAACCGCGCTTCGTCCTCAGGTCGAAGATGCCCGAGCTCCGTCGCGACATAGCCCGGATGGACCGCGTTGACCGTGATGTCTTCGCCCTTCAGTTGGCGTGCGAGTTCCGTCGTAAAATAGACGTTCGCGAGCTTCGAATGCCCATAACAAATGAATCCGCTGTACTCCTTCTTCATCTGCAGGTCGTCGAAGTTCAGTCCGTTCGGCGCCATCCGGTAGCCCGCGGACGAAAGGTTCACGATGCGCGCCGGTGCACTCTTCCGGAGAAGCGGAAGCAGCGCATTCGTCAGCACGAAATGCCCGACATGGTTGACCCCGAATTGCATTTCGAGACCATCATGGGTCTCCTGCCGAGGTCCCCGCGTCAGGGCGACCCCCGCGTTATTCACGAGAAGTGAAAGCTGGTCAAATCGCTCCGAGAACTCCGCCGCACAGCGCCGAACCGAGGCGAGACTCGCCAAATCGAGTTCAATGAGTTCGACATCGTCGCGCCCCGAGGCTTTCCGGATATCCGCAAGCGCCGACTGCCCGCGCGCGGCATCTCGAGAAGCAATCACAACTCGCGCGCCCTTTTGCGCCAGAGCAATGGCGGTCTCTTTCCCGATCCCGGTATTCCCTCCGGTAATCAGCGTCAAAGTACCTTCGATTTCAAAACCCATCGGACTCCCCTTTCCCTTCTTCTCTTCTTCGCTTCAGTAATCAGCTGGAAATGCCGGCTTTGATCTCAGCCAACTCACCATCGAAGACAGGATGATAGATCTCGGCGTTCGGCAAGACCCAAAATTCGTTCTCGAGAATCGCCCGCCGAATCATTGCCCCGGCATCCTCAGACGAAACGCCTGTCTCCACCGTCTGATCGATCGCATCAAAAATCGCGCTGACCTCGGGCGCCATTTCAATCTCGCCGCGCGGCTTGCCGCCCGGACCCGTCGTCTCGATTTGCGAGGTGATGCTCGTCGCCACGCCCCCCGGACACACAAGAGTAACGCCCACATTCGCCTGCTTGATCGCAAACTCAGCACGCAAGGACTTGGAAAGCCCCACAAGTGCATGCTTCGACGCCGAGTAGGGACTATGACAGGGCGCCGTCATCAAGCCCCCCGCGGAAGCCACGTTCACAATATGCGCCTCATCCTGCTTGAGCAGATGAGGCGTGAAGACCTGCACCCCGTAGATCGGCCCCCACAAGTTAACATCGATCACCCACTCCCATTCTTCACGGTCGATCTCCCAGGCATAGCCCGGGCTAAACACCCCCGCGTTATTCACGAGCACATGCACCGCGCCGAAATGCTCAAGTGTTCGCTCGGCAAGTTGCTCAACGTCCTCGCGCTTCGCCACATCCGTCGGGACCGCCAGCACATCCACGCCGAGTCCGACGAGTTCCTGTTCCGCCTTACCGAGTCGTTCCGCATTTTGACTCGCGATCACAATCTTGCAGCCGGCTTCCGCGAACGCCTTCGCGCAGCCAAGCCCAATCCCACTACTCGCACCCGTAATCACAGCCACGCGGCCTTCAAGCGTCTTCATTTTGTCCCTTTCATAATCTCGATGCTACGACTCGGGAGTCATCTCGTTCGGAGCCCGACCCGACTCAATATTCTCAATCACATGCCCCTCCGGATCCGCGGTAAACCCCGCACGCATCGGCGCATGCTCACTCTTAAACGGTGCTTTCAGGACCCTGCCCCCCGCTGCGACGACCCGCTCGAAAAGCGCGTCCAAGTCATCCGTCATGAAAACGAGAGCAACCTCTTCGCCAACCGGAGGCTTCCCCCGATCGGTGTATTTCAAAATCATCAGCGGCACTCCGGGGCTGCCCTCTTGCCCAAGAAGGTACTCATCGATCGGCTCGCCCAGCATCTCCGCCTGTACGCGACCGCGCTCGATAAAGCCGTAGGCCTCGCAATAGAAATTCTTGACCGACTCAAGGTCGTCCACAAAAAGCTTCGTCGAAATCAGCTGTGTATTCGTCATCGTCGTTTCACCGATCGATCCCAACGGAGCCTCTAACAGCCCCAAGTCCGCTCAAAACGCATTCCCCGCGACTTAGTCCCGAAGGAGAAGCGGCGCGAGTCGCTCCATCGTCGTAACGCTCGGGCGCGCCGCATCGTCTACATCCATGGGCTGAATACAAACGTGGGTCGCTCCCGCATCCCAATGCTGTTGTACCCGTTCAACGAGCGCATTCTCGTCGCCCCAGGCTACAACCGCATCGATCACGCGATCGTTCCCCCCGTTGTCGAGCTCATGCTCCTCAAAACCAGCGCGCATCAGATTATTTCGATAGTTCGGCATTGTCAGCGGCCCCGCCATCGCCTGCCGCGCGCGGGCCCGGGCTTTCTCCGGATCGGACTCCAGCAGCACCTTCTGCTCCGGACACAGCCAGGCGTCCGGTCCCATAATCTCCCGCGAACGCCGCGTGTTCTCGGGCGGCGCAAAGAAGGGATGAGCACCTAACGTCGCCTCGCCTGCGAACTTCAGCATCATAGGCCCCAAAGCCGCAAGAATGATTGGCGGTTCGTCCGTCAACTCCGGCCCCCACCACATCGCGTTTGCCATCTTTTCAAGATAGGTCCGCATCGAAGGAAGCGGCTTCGGATACTCAATACCGAACAGCGGCTCCACCGCCGTCTGATGCGAGACGCCGAGGCCGAGAAGAAAACGCCCCCCCGACTGTTCATGCAGTTCCCGCTGGGCACAGGCCGTTGCCTGAGCTTCGCGCAGGTGAATATTCACAACGCCTGTCGCAATCACGAGCTTCTTCGTATGTTGAAAAAGCATCGCGGCGTGAGCAAAGGGATCACGACCAAAAGCATCGGGGATCCAAAGCGCTCCGTAGCCGAGATCTTCCACTCGCTGCGCGAATTCAATTGCTTCGCTCGCAGAGAATCCATCCATCCGGGTCCAAACACCCGTCGTTCCGATATCCATCTTCGTATCCATTTCCCGCTAGCTCCGCGCCGCGTCGTATAGCGCCTTCATCCCGCGCCAATCGGAGATCCCCACGATCGGCCGCTCACCCCCCTCTTCCTGCGCTTCGCCGTAAAAGGCGATCGCGCCATGCACATTCGCGAGATACACGGTTTCCTCGGGATGATACGTAGCCTCATGCTCCGCCCCGTTCGGCTCATAAATCCAGTCGCCGGCGCGCGACACACCCCCGGCATATTCCATCACGCCCGAAAGCATGTAGAAATCCGCGGGCCCAAGATGGATATGGGGCGGATTCGTTGTTCCAGCGGCCGCCCGGAAGAGCGCCGTCCAAGAGCCGCTCTCTTCTGAAACGCGCAAGACCTTCACGGCGTTCCCGCCCGGCGTTTCAATCCATTTCACATCATCGGGCTGAACCAGAACCCCGAAGCTTCCTTCTTTCATCGACTTCTCCCTGGAACGGGCCGCCAGTACCAGCGACTCTCAACCGGCGCGGCCTCCGTACCGCGTCATTGAAGTATGACGAACGGAGTAAGCGGTCGCTGCCTCGAATTCCGTCGCCAACGCGCGCCGGAAAGAGGCTCCAAGGCGAGCCTAAAGCAGGCCATGCTCCCGCCCGACCCGCAGATAATCCGCGGTCAGCTCAGTTTCCGAAAGGTGATATCGCCGAAGTGTCCGAGCCCCTTCCCGGGGCTCCGGCCGGGCATGCTGAACGGTCAAATTATCCCAAACGACCAGATCACCCTGCTCCCATTCATGGGCATAGACTTCCTCGGGCGCGTACATCGCAGCGTAGACTTCTTCCAAAATTTCATCGCTCGCCGATCGCGGCAGATCGAGCATCCGATCCGTATGCTGCAAACAAAGAAAGAGCGTTTCCACGCCGAAGCCATTCGCGAATATCGCAGGATGATGCATCCAGTAGTGCGCAGGGCCCCACCCCGCCTCACCACGCGGGATCAGGAGATCGGGCTCAATGCTCCGCTCGTTAGGCACATCGAGACGATACAAAAAGCACGCATGCGCCGCGCGCTGTCCGCGCAGCGCTTCCACCAGGCGGTCCGGCAACCGATCAAGGACCGTCGAAGCGCTCGCGAAGAGCGTCGGCGTCACATCCCCTTCAACGAGGGCGCCGTACATCGAAATCCCCGGAATCGGCGCGGGATCATAGGCGTAGTCGGAGTGAAAGATGAGCTCGCCCTCGGGCGCAGTCGTCTCTTCATGCTGGTTCGTCACTTCCATTCGCAGGGGGAGACCGTCTTCGCCGGGCTCGACTCGGCCGAGCAATCCGAGCAGCTCGATTTGACGCGCCTCGTCGATCTCCTCGCCGCGAATCACGAGCAAACCATGTTCGGCATAGGCACGCCGGAAAGCCTCACGCTCCTTCGAATCGAGAAGCGCATCCGTCTCGAGAGCGATTCGAGCGCCAAAGGGGGCAGCAAGCTTTGTCGTCCGCATTCAACCTCCTCCCGAACGCTAGCCCGACGCTGACGACGCCGACAGATCGGGTAAGGTTCTCTCTATGCCCGCCCCCTCCATCCCCGCCTCTCGCTACACCTCGAAGGAATGGAAGCAGCTCGAAGACGAGCGGCTCTGGCCCCGCGTCTGGCAGCTCGCCTGCTCCGTCGACTGCGTTCGCGACCCCGGCGACTATTTCGTCTACGAGCTTGGGCGCCTCTCGATCATTATTCTTCGCGATCAAACAGGCTCGCTGCAAGCCTTCCAGAATACCTGCAGCCACCGCGGGAGCCTCCTACTCGAAGGCGCGGGACGGGGTCTCGACGAAATTCGATGCCCCTACCATCATTGGTGTTATGACTTTGACGGACATCGCCGGGCCGAAAACGCCTCCGCGGGAAGCGCCGGAACGCCAAGCGCCGCCAGCCTCGTCCCGGTTGCGGTCGAGACCTGGGGCGGACTCGTCTTCCTAAACCCCGCCCCGAAATGCGCCGAGTCCCTGAGCGGCTTTCTCGAGAGCCTTCCCGAGGAGCTCGCCTGGGTCGGCATGGAAGACGGAACCTGCGAAGCCTTCCTCAGCGTTCCGGTCGCCTGCAATTGGAAACTCGTCATCGATGCATTCATCGAGACCTATCATCTCCACGCTGTCCATCCTCAAATGCTTGCCATCGCCGACGATGTCAACACACCCATCACGCTCTACGACAAACATTCCATGTTCATGCAGCCCTACGGCGCCCCCAGTCCGCGGCGCGGTGGCGACGTAAGCAATCAGGAAGTCTGGGAGGAGTTCGTCCGCAACCTCGGCCATCGAATCGGACTCCCCTTCGCGGCGACCGAAAACCCTGGCCCGCATCCAGAAATCCCCAAAGACAAAACCATGCGAGACGTGCTCGCGGGGAAGATCCGAACACATTTAAACGCGCGCAGCGACCGCTATGCCAACCTCGACGACCACCACCTGATCGACGATTTCCACTACCACCTCTTCCCGAACACCGTCATCAATATCTTCGCCGGCTGGTTCGGCGTGATCCGCGCCCGCCCGGGCAAGAACCCAGACGAATGCATCCTCGACATGTGGAATTTCGACATCGACGCGCACGATGAGGCGCGCACGCGACCGCGGCCGGTTGCGCAGCAGCTCACGCTCGACGAAGCCGCGGCACTCGGCCCGGTTCTCCGCCAGGACCTCGAGCTGCTCCCGCGCGTCCAGCGCGGACTCGAACAGCCCGGGGCCCGCGACCTCCGGCTCACCCCCGCGGAGTCCAGAATCGGCCGGATGCATGAGGTCCTCGACCGAGTGATCGATCCGCCCGACGGATTCCGACTCGGCTAGCCCGGCGCTTCCACCATCCCGCTGAATCCATTCCCTGGATGCGGGTTTTCGCGCGGCGAAGTAGAATTCGCTTAGACACGCCGCTTTCGCGTAAGGAGCCCGTCCATGAGCGTAGAACGCAAGACGACCTTTTGCAGAATCTGTGAGGCGACCTGCGGCCTGCAAGTCGATGTGGATGTCGAGCAAAACCGGATCGTCGACATCAAGCCGGATCCCGATCACGTCGTGAGCAAGGGCTACGCCTGCGTCAAGGGAACACGTTATGCCGCAACGCAACACAGCCCTGACCGACTTCTCAACCCGATCAAGCGAGTCGGGAATGAGTGGCACGATATTAGTTGGGATCAAGCCATTCGCGAAATCGGCGCAAAGCTTCGCGAGCTGATCGCAAAGCGCGGCCCCCAAACAGCAGGGCATTTCGTGGGCTCCGCCGGCGGGGCGAACCTGCTGGCTCCGATCTTTCGTGGGGCGTTCTTTGCGGGGCTCGGATCCAAGCGGATGTACGGAACCGGGACCTGCGACACGATGAATAAGTTCCGGGTGAATGAGGATATGTATGGCTCGCCCATGCGCCTTGCCCATCCCGACGTCGAGCATACTGAGTTCATCATGGTGCTCGGCGCGAACCCGGCCGTCTCGGGCAATACGCTCTACCACCTCCCCCGCGCGACGGAGCGCTTTCGCGAAGTGGTGAAGCGGGGTGGCCGGGCTGTGTTTCTGAATCCACGCCGAATCGAAACCGCCGTCGCCGGAGAGCATCTCTTTATCCGGCCCGATACGGACCTCTACTTCCTTGCGGCTTTCGCGCATGAGCTGATCGAGAACGGCGGCGTCGCGCAAGAACGCGTCCAAGCGCACATGAAGAATTTCGAAGACCTCGAAAAGACCGTTCAGGCCTGGACGCCGGAGCGCCAAGCCGAAGTCACGGGCATTCCCGCGGCGACATTGCGCGATCTCGTCGCGTCGCATCGCCAAGCGAAGGGTGCGGCGCTCTACATGGCGACGGGCGTCAACCAGGGACGGAGTGGCACGCTGTGCTTCTGGCTGCTCGAATGCATCAATGCCATATCGGGCAATCTCGATTCACGCGGCGGGACGCTGATGGGCCACGGCCTCGTCGATATGGCCGAGCAAGTCACACACGATCCGCAGATGATGCTGAGCTACGACCGAAGCGACGATCTCCCGACCGTCAGCGGCCAACAGCCCGCGGGCATGCTCGCGGACGATATCCTGAACGAGGGCCCCGACCGCGTGACCGCGCTCATGGTCGAAGCCAGCAATCCCCTACTCGCCTGCGGCAACCCCGATGGCCGCCTAGACGAAGCCCTCGCCTCTCTCGAGCTTCTCGTTTCGATCGACCTTTTTCGCAACGAAACCGGCGACCTCGCCCACTACGTCTTGCCCGCGACCACCTGGATGGAACGCCCCGAAGTCCCCTACGCCCTGCAGAGCTTCGCCGGCTGCTGTTCAACCCCCTACATGATCTACAGCGATGCGGTCCTGACACCACCGCCCGGCGTCCGCCACGAATGGTGGATGTTCACGCGCCTCGCCGATGAAATGGGAGTCACGCTCTTCAAGAATAAGGCCGTGAGTGCGGCCGCCAAGACCGCCGCGCGCGTGGCCTACACCTCGATTGGCCGACGACTTCCCGGCCCTGAACTCCTGATCGATGGCATGTTGAAAGGCGGCAAACTCCCGGGTCGCAAAGAAATGGTCGCAAAGCATCCCCACGGCATCCTCTTACCCGAAAATCCCGGCGAAAACTTCCTCGGAACCGAGCGCGTCCTGACAAAGGACCGCAAAGTCGACCTCGCGCCCGCCGCCTACGTCGCCGATTTCGCCGGGCGCGTGGAAGGACTCTTCGAGGAGGAAAAGAAGAATGCAGACCGAATCAAGCTGATCGGCATTCGGCAGATGAAGCGAATGAACACTTCCTCCGCGAATAGCCCCGAACTCGTGAAGGAAACGACAAACTACGCGTATTTGAGCGTCGAGGATGCTGACCGCATCGGCGTCACGAATGATGAGCTCGTCGAGGTCGAATCTGCCTTCGGTAAGATTGAAATTCCCGTTCGCGTCACGAGCGAAATGATGCCGCGCACGATCGCGATCCCACAATGCTGGGGTCACAAGAAGGCGGAAGGGCTCCGGCACGCCGCGGAACATCCAGGAGTGAACTCGAATCTCCTCGCCGGGGACGGACGCGAGAATGTCGAGGCGCTCTCGGGGATGTCCCACCTATCGGGCATTCTAATCGATGTCCGAAAGCGAGCGAGCGCTTAGCGGAACCTTTCCGAAAGCCCTTGGCACTTCGAAGCTGAGAGCGCGGACGATGTGCCGACGCGCTCTCATGCTCGGTCATTCATCACAGAACCGGCTTGTACTAAGCCCTTACTCTCGCATTCTCACAATCGGAGCCTCAAGAAACATCATGACTTTTCAAGCCTCACCGCGACTTCGCCGCTCATTCCTCCCAAGCCTCCTCGCCCTCCTGCTGACCTCAGCTGCCGGAACCTCCGCAGCCCAGGGCATCCAGGTCGGCGGCCAAACTCTTTTCGAGGAAGAATCCATTCAGGGCTATGACTACACAGGTCCCTACGCTCAGTTCGGCATCGCCATCGGCCGAGTGGATTTTGACGGAAACATCGACAGCGATGCGAGCGGCGGCTTTACGATGACGGGTGGCTACCGACTCACCCCCTGGCTTTCCGCGGAAGGGAACTTCACGTTCCTCGGCGGAGAGGACAATGTCGAGCTCGGCTCTTTCGAAGGCGATACCGAGGCCTGGGCCTTCACTTTTGGGCCCAAGATCTATCCCATGGCCCTGATCGACCCGGACGCCATCGCGCACACGATTCAACCCTACGGCCTGATCGGCATCGGCGGGGGCGAAATCGAAATCGAAGGCCGAAACGGATTCGAGTCCGAAGACGACTCCTTCGTCGCCCGCTTCATCATCGGGGTCGACGTGTGGGCAACCAACCATGTCGGCTTTTTCGTTGAAGGCGGCGGCTTCGCGGTCGAAGAAGACGATATCGACGGCGTTGGCATCTTTACCTTCGGTGGGCAGTACCGCTTCTAGTCATTCCCGCGCCGAGATTCGTATTGACCGAAGATCGGAACTCCGGAACGCTTGAGGCATGAAGCGATCCACGCGAACTCAGCGGTCCACAGCGTTCGGAGCGGCCTCCGCCGCAGGCATTCCCACTCTTGCCTTAGGTGCCTTAGGCGCCTTAGGCGCCTTAGGCGGATGCGCCGGTTCCGGCCCGATCAGGTCCACAGCAGGTTGCCCAGCTGCAGAGAACCGAGAGGAGCCTTGCGCCGCCAAGAGGGTCCCGCCGCGGTATCCGAGTGAAGCCCTCAAGAACGGGGGCGAGGCGGTCGTCTTGCTTGAGTTCGACATTCTCGCAGACGGGCGGACCGACGGAATCGAGATCGTCGAGCGGATCGGAAACAAGAGTTTCGAGCGAGAGGCCATCCGGAGTATCGCCGCCTGGCGCTATTCCCCGGCATTTCGCGATGGCGTGCCGGTTCCGACGCGTGATGTTAGGTTGGCGATGCCTTTCCAAATCTACAACCCCTTGCCCGGTGCAAGACCAGACAAACGCGAACGCATACTCGCCGCGCTCCGCGCGATCGACGAGACGGACATCGATGAAGCGAAACGCATTCTCACCGAGCTGGATGCCTGGGAATGGCCGAATCTCCACGAGGCGCACTCCCGTGAACTCGTCCGCGGCATCATCTCCGTCATGGAAGGCCGAAACCGAGCCGGAATAGAAGAACTGGACAACGTCCTGGGCGCCCGCACGCGGCCCGTTAACGCCCTCGAACAATTCCGGGCTCTGGCCTGGACTGCGCGCGCCGCGGATCAAGCCGGGCTCGCAGGTCGAGCAGGTCAAGCTCTGGACTCTCTTGAAGAGGCGAGAGGCCTAAGGTCCCTGCCCGAAGATCTCGTCAAGATCCAGCAAGCCCTCAAAGCCCTTCGATCGAGTTCAAACACAATCGAAGAAGAAATCGTGATCGAAACGCCCAGGACACCGACGCTCTCCGCGGTCGGCTACTACACGCCGCTGCGAAGGGCCTTTCGGCTCGAGGCCGTCGGGGATGTCTTCCCGGACCGGATGCGCATCCTTTGCGAGAGCTTCGACGAAAAATCAGCGCCTGTACCTGGAGCCCTCGTCCGCCTCCCCGAAGAGGGCGACAGCTGCTCGGTTCAGCTCTTCGGCCCGCCCGCGACCCGCGTCCGAGCAGTCGAGCCCCCCTTGAAATAGCGACCCCGTCTACACCGACAACGACAACGACAACGACACCGAAACCGACAGCGGATATACGCCCCGCTCCGCTTTTCAGTCCTTCTGTGAAGCACTTAACAGAATCCCTTGCTGCAAAGA
Source organism: Myxococcota bacterium (assembly GCA_045106235.1). GTDB lineage: Bacteria > Myxococcota_A > UBA9160 > UBA9160 > UBA4427 > UBA4427. The sequence goes on along the minus strand of JBGCEJ010000003.1, from coordinate 188,152 downwards.
AACACGCTCTCCCTATCGATTCGATTCACCCGATACGGAGACTTCTTCAATGCTAAAACGAATTCGCCCCGCTCAGCGCAGTCACCCCTTCAGCCTCGCCCTTTTCGCCCTCCTCTCTCTCATGTTCATGCTCACCTCGAACAGCGCCTCCGCCTTCGAAGTCTGGGCGTTCATCGAAGTGAACGGCAGCGCCCTCCCCGGGATCACCGCGACCAATCCCGCGAAGGACGGCGGGATCCCCGTGAGCTCGTTCCGCTTCTCGGCAGCCCGCCCATTCTCCCCGACGACCGGGCTTCCTACGGGTTCAACCCAAAAAACGGGAATCACTGTGACAAAGGACATCGACGGCGCCTCGCCGCTCCTTTTTCGTGCCCTGACGAATAACGAGCCGGTGAACTCAGCGCTCTTCCGTTTCTTTCGCACCAACGAAAATACCGGCCAGGAAGAGGTCTACTACGAAGTCGAGGTCACGAACGGAGTCGTCTTCAGCCAAGCCGTGATTGGCGGCGTGAATAGCGAAACCGAGGCCCTCAAAATCTTCGGCCAGGTCGTCGCGCAAACGGATCCCATCAGCGGTGTTTCCCATTCGTACTAGCCAAACCGGACTCGCCGACCCTCAAGGAGCTTAACGATGAGCGCTTCCTCCTGGTTCACTTCCGCAGCCAAGGCCCTCGGCCTAATCATGCTTTGGATCCTCACCGCTCTCGCGGCCATCCCGTCGAAAGCGGCTCTCCCCCCAGACGCTCACGTCCTGGTCAGCGGCGGCACGGTTCGGCTCGGCTATCTCCCGGAGCAGATCCAACTTCCGGACGGGGAAATCGAAAAGGCCACGGTCGAGGCGAGTTTTTTGGCGACGGCGATCGACGATGACACGCTCTACGTCTGGACGAGCGCGACTCAAGACGTCTCGCCGCTCACGCGCGGACTCGACCGCCTTTCTGCCCTCCCCCCAGCACTCATCGCCATGCAAACCCCGGACACGGCGATTCTCGAGTGGGGCCTGATGGAGTCCGCCTTTGAGGGAATCGTCCAGGTTGAGCGCCCGAGCGGTGGCTCGGTCTCCCTTGAGGAGCTCCTCTCTGAGACGGGCAGCTTCGTCGTGCTGAATCCGCAGATTTTACAGCCGGCGCAGGCGGTCCCGGAGCCGACCTTCGCCGTTCTAATCATGACAGGAAGCACCGTATTGGGAATCTATCGATCGCTTCGTCTCGTCTCGTCTCGCCTCGAACGCTCGACGTCCGTTTTGTAGAGAGTGGGTATAGGCAGCCAACGTGAATCCACCGTGCAATCAGCATGCATTTTGCCTCTCACCTCAAGGCTCAGATCTGAATCGCCGCTGAGTTCTATTGGTGAAGCGCGATAGCCGTTCGGCGCTCGACTTAGAGAACCGGAGCTCCGATCTTGTCAGCCCGACCAAAAAAAGCCGATAGTGAGACGCAGGATCGAGTTCGACTCGGCAGCCTCGGCTGGATGCGGGCCTTCGCTGCGGCTGCAACGGTCATCGCGATCTCCGCGCTCGGAACATTCTTTTGGTCAGGCCAAAAGAGCTTCCACCCTCAGTTCATCCTCGGACTTCTTTCCGGTTGCGCAAGTCTTGTATGCGGACACCGACTCCTGCAGCAACCAAGGTCGGAATCCGAGACGTCCGCCCGGCTTAAATCTGCCATCGAAACCCAGCAGAACGAAACGGCACGCGTCCACCTTCTCCTTGACGTCGTGACGGTTGCGAACATCTCCGAGTCGTTTGCCGAGGCGAGTCAGTCGATCGCAGACCTCCTCACGATCCGATTCCCGATTCAGAGCGTTGACATCTGGTCTAAACCGGAAGAAGCGCAAAGTCTCATATTAGTCGCGCAGAGTCATTCAAAGGAGCTCCACCCAAACGCGCTGGACCACCAGCTAAGACGAACCTATCCCGTTCGCGCCGGGGCCGAAAAGGTCGGCGAGCTCAGGATCAGCGGCAAAATCTTCAGAGACCTCGATGCAGATATGCATCACGTTTTTCTGGGCATCGCATCACACATCGCACAGGTCGCACTTCGCGAGCGATCTTCAAGTTTACAGCAAATCGCCGCCCGCACGGACGAACTCACTGATTTGCCGAACCGTCGCGGCTTCCGATACCTACTTGATGAGCAAATTGAACGAGCGGAGGCGCTTGGCAAAAAATTCGCTGTGCTCTATGTCGATCTAAATGGCTTCAAAGGTGTCAACGACACCTTCGGCCACGAAGCGGGCGATCAGGTCCTGCAGGAAATGAGTCGACGACTCTCTCAAGCCGTTCGATTGAGCGACGCAGTCGCAAGGACTTCCCAGAGTGACCAACCCTGCCGGGCTGTTTCACGCCTCGGCGGAGATGAATTCTCAGTCATCTTAGATGATGTCCATGACATTCAGGGGGCTGAGATCGTCGCCAAGAGAATCATCACAACAACTTCGAAACCGATCCCGATCGAGTCCCATTCAGTCGAGATTGGAGCAGCGGTCGGAATCGCACTCTATCCGGATGACGCGACCACCCGCAGCGAACTTCTTCAATGTGCTGATATCGCGATGTATGCGGCCAAGGCCGCGCCTGGCAACCACTACGAGCGATACTCACAGAAAGAACATGAGCGATCTTCAACGTTTCTTCTTGCCCAAGACCTCCGCCGCGCGCTCGAAGAAGACGCTCTCGAATTTTACCTGCAGCCTGTATTCGATGCCCGATCGGGTGCCCTGGTAGCCGCCGAGGCCCTCGCGCGCTGGAACCACCCTGAACTCGGATGGGTTCCGCCCGACCGTTTCATCCAGGTTGCCGAAAGCTCCGGGCTGATCAAAAGCCTGGGCCGCTTCATTCTCAATGGATCTCATCAGTGGCTCAGTGACCACGCAGCCGATCTACCCGAAAATTTCCGGATCTCGGTCAATGTCTCCGCGCATCAGCTCGAAGACCCCGAGTTTTCGCATGAAGTTGCTGAGTTGATCGCGCAGTCGGAGCTCAGCCCTTCACAGCTCGAACTCGAAGTGACCGAGACCGTCTTGCTGAACGATCGACCTGGCGTCTGGATGCATATACGCGCCTTGGCCAGCATCGGCGTATCCTTTGCGCTCGATGATTTCGGAACCGGATACTCTTCACTCTCGCTTCTAAAAAAGCTCCCCATCGCGAGAATCAAAATCGATCAATCCTTCGTCAGTGGTTTGCCTTCCAGCCCCGAAGACGTCGCGATCGTCGACGCGATCCTGAGTATGGCTCGATCGATGAGCCTTCCCACATTGGCGGAAGGTGTGGAAACCGAGGAGCAGTTTGACTTTCTCGCCGAGAAGGGATGCGAGGAAATTCAAGGCTATCTCATGGGCCGACCAGGCTCCCCCAGCCAGATCCTTCAGATCCACGCGAACCGAAAAGCAGGCTCCTAGCCAAGACACGCAGGGCTCGTGCAAATAGGATCCAGCCTCCCCCCCCACGACCTCATCCCCTTAAGTCCCTACACCGTTTCACCGCTGCGGACAATTCATGTGGCGGAGTAAAAATCGACGAATCCTTCAGAATGCCGGCCGGATCGGCATGCTATTCGCTGCGATCTCGTTAGGAACAGCACCAGCCGCCAATGCGACGAACGGACACATCCTTCATGGAGTTGGCCCTGCAAACCAATCCATGGGTGGCGCCGGCGCGGCATTCCCAACGGATATCGGGAGTGCGCTGCTCTGGAACCCGGCCACAACCACCAAACTGGCCCCCTTTCAGCTCGAAGCCACGGCAGAGTACTTCATGCCCAGGCGCTCACTCCGAGGCACAGTCGAAAGCGATGCATTCGGCCCGGGCGTTCCAGCGACGAGACTTGCTGGCACAACGCAAAGTGACGCCAACAATGCCGTCCTTCCCGGCCTCGCTGGGCTCTGGCGACACGCGCCCTCCCAAACGACATTCGCGATCGCAGTTACGGCGCTGGCCGGCTTCGGAGTCGAGTATGACTCCGAAAACCCGCCCAGTCCGGGATCCAACCCACTCGTCTCTGCTCAGCCCCCGGCCGGCCTAGGCTTCGGACGGATTCAGTCCGACTACCAGCTGATGACTCTCAGCGCCGGCGTCGCTCGTCCGATCAGCTCTCGCTTATCCATCGGTTTCACTGCAGTGACAGCCATGGCCCGCTTCAAACTGAAACCAGCCGCTTTTGCGGTGCCCGATGATGCCAACGGAGACTCATTCTTTACCTACCCCTCGACGAATGGGTTCGATGAAGCCTTAGGCGGAGGATTTCGAGTCGGCCTCCAATTCGAAGCCATCGATGGCCTCTTCCTTGGGCTCTCCTACGCCTCTCCTATTTGGTTTGAAGAGTTTGAGTGGGGAATCAGCGATGAACTCGGCGCTTCAGCGGACCTGGACTTCGGCCTCGACTTCCCCGCAAAGATCAACGTCGGACTTTCGTACCAGTTCACTCAGAACCTCAGAATAGAAACAGACCTCCGCTGGATTGACTATGCCAATACCGATGGGTTTCGTCGTGACGGCTATGGCGCAGCCGGCGAAGTCCGAGGCTTCGGATGGAAGAGCATTCTCGTCTTCGCGCTTGGGGCTGAGTACGAGATCGGCGAGATTGGTGTTTTCCGCGCTGGCTACAATTTCGGCGAAAATCCGATCCCGTCGAACCGATCCTTCTTCAACGCCCCGGCCCCCGCCATCGTGGAACACCACTTTACCGTGGGTGCCGGAATCCGAATAGCACCAAAAATTACGTTCGACATCGCCTACTACCACGGGCTCAAGAACGCGGACAGCGGATCAGTCATCACGCCTTCCGGGGCCGTTGACGGGACGCGTGTTCGTCACAGTCTTACGGAAAATTCGATCAGCTTCGGACTCAGCTTCCGGCGAGGTGAAATCTAATGAGTGCAAAATGCAGCCATGCCGATGATTGCCCGTTGTTTGAGCGGTTCCAATCATCGAGCGTGCTTCGTATCTGGCAGATTTACTACTGCGACAAAAAGTTTGAAACCTGCGTTCGGTATCAAATGAACTGCGCCGGCGAGGTCGTTCCTCCTACACTCCTCCCGAACGGCGAGCAACTCGAGGAGGAGGGCTCGTGATTGAAGCGTCCTACCTCCCGTGGTGGACTGGCGGCCTTATTCTCGGAGGCGTCGCCCTATTGCACCTCGCCCTAACGGGACGATTGATTTCAGTTTCCGGCATTTTTTCTCGCGGAATGCGCTGGACCGAGGATGAGCGCGAGCGAAAAGACGAACTCGCTCTCGAGAACGGTGATCTGGACCAGGCATTACTTGAGGCAACCCTGGCTCAGTTCGGTGCGGATGCCGCCGAGACCCTTAAATCCGAAGCGCAAGAGACAGCGACCACGCCATGCGGGGCGTCGCCGAAGGTTCGGCTGCCGATTATTGCCGGAGCGCTCTTCCTCGGAGGGCTCGTCGTGGGAGGTGCTGTCTCAGCAGTTCTTGCGACGGGTGGAATCCACTTTGCCTGGTCGCTCGGCGAGGGGCATGCAAGCTTCCTCCCGTCGCCGGCCATGCAGATCGCGTTTCCGGCCCTCGGCGGAATGCTCGTGGGCTTCGGGGCTCGAATGGCGGGAGGCTGTACATCGAGCCATGGGCTCATCGGCTGTGCGCGGCTCCAACCCGGTAGCATCGTCGCCATCATGGCAGTCTTCGCCGGCGGTGGAGCAACCGCATTATTGATGAGGAGTTGGGTATGACCGCCGCGAAAAAATGCTGCCTCACAACAGGTGCGCTCGGAATCCTTTTCGGCTTCGCGCTCAGTCGGCTCGGATTCTCCGACTACACACAAGTCCACGAAATGTTCACTTTCACCGGCTTCCGGCTCACCCTCGCCTTCGCTGCCGCAGTCGTCGTCACTTGGGTCGGGTTCCGATTCTGGATTTCAGCCGATGATTTCCCGGAACGAAAGGTGCACAAGGGATCGATTCCCGGCGGCCTCCTCTTTGGAGCGGGATGGGCACTCTCCGGAGCCTGCCCATCCATCGTCTGGGTTCAACTCGGCGAGGGACACCTGATGGCCCTCATCACCCTCTTTGGCATCGGCTTCGGGACATGGATCTACCCTCGAGTCCACAGACGCTTTTTCAACTGGCCTACGGAGTCTTGCTCGGGCTAACAAGGCGTCTCCAGCTCTCTAAACGCAAAACGCCCCCCGTACAAGAAGTACGAGGGGCGTTCACGAATCACGACGAGCGGTTGAGTGCTCGACTTCTGAATCGGCCTCCGCGCGAACGCGGCGCCCACTCAGCTATTCGTTACGAGCGACTACGAGCGGCGGCGTGCTGCCAAGCCCGCGAGGCCGAGGCCCATGAGCAGGGCCGTGCCCGGCTCCGGAATCGGCTGAACGACCATGCCGATCTGAATCCCGTCGACCGTGTCCGCAATCGCGCCGCTACCGACGAGAATATCGAGCAGACCGTCGAAGCTCGCGAAACCGCCCGAGCTCGAGCCCACGTTGTCCCCGGGGCCAGGCAGCGTCGGGTGCTGAGGAATCAGCTCGATCACCGAATGGCCATCAATGGGATGCGTGCTCTGAAAGAAGGATCCCGTCAAAGGCGAAGCCGTAATGAAGCTACCCGCGACCGAGAAGCCGACGAAGAACCGAGTGCGCTCGCGCAGGTCCCCGTCATTCCAGACGATATTGTCGAAACCGATTCGCCATGCCGTGCTACCGCCCGACAGCGTGTCGAGGGGCGCATTCGCCTGGACATTGAACTCGATCACTTCACCGCCGCCACCCGGTCGGGCCTGCTCGGAAAGCGTCGTGTCACCGATCGTCTTGGATGTGCCGTCAAACACGACCGTCTGGTCGATGTCTGCACCACCGGCAACACCCCAGTCGTCCCAGTTCACGTCATAGTTGAGGCCAATCGGGCTTGCCGATGCGCCACCTGCAACCAGGACCATCCCCGTTGCCACAATCGAAGTGATCCAAACGCGGACCGACTGCTTTGTATTCATCTTTTCCATCAACATAAAACTCACCTCTTCCCCTCCCAGGTTGGAATAGGATCCCTGCCAAAAACATTTCGGGCCGCAGCCAGCAACTGGCTGCCCCCTTCTTACCGCCGGACAGGTCGACGGAAGGATTGTTAGTTACGAGCGTCCTCCAGAGACTGCGCGCTTTCGATTCAAAGCACCCAGGCCAAGAAGACCGGCAAAGAGACCCGCGATCGTGCCGGGTTCCGGCACGGCGACCACTTCGCCATTGAATTGATTGTTGAACACGCCGTTGCCGGCAATGCCGTCGTCGTTGAAGCCGAAATTCGCTGCCGAAGCAGACGTACCGGCAAGCGTCGTATCCCCGAGTGTGAAGTCGAGGAAATCGATCATGTCGGCGCGAGCCACGTTCTCACCCGCGGCAACAGGGCTGCCGAGGACGAGAAAGAAGTCCGGATCCGAGGAGCAAATCCCGGTATCCACCGCCTGCGTGCAGGTCTTGCCACTGACCTCAAGGTCGAGGGTTGAGGGCGTGAACACGTCCCAGATGATCGAACCTGAAGAAGACGTTCCCGTCAGAGTTCCCGCGCCGCCCGCAATCTGGAACATGCTGAAGCGACCGTTGAAGTTGCCCGGGCCGAGCGGCGTGGGGCCCCAGTCGAGCCAGTTCTCCGATTCAAACCAGCTGGAGCCGAGGACCGTGACGTCCGAGCCATCGAACTCAAGGGTCACGAAGCCGTCGAGGGGCGTCGTGTTGATCACGGGCGTGCCCGTAATGATCTCCGTGCTGGTCTCGGGGTTGATATCGATGATGACCTTTTCGGCGGCCGGATTATCGATTCGCGAGGCCTCGATGGTCAGCGTCGTGTTGACGCCCGCACCCAAGTTGACGAAGGACGCGGCAGAAGCCGTCAAGCTCGTTCCACTCAGCGTCATCGCCGGCAGCGTGACCGGGTTCGAAAGCGGCAGCCCGCCCACGGGACCCGAGGGCGTGTTATTCAAAGCACCCGGCTGCAAGATCACGTGCGTGCCCGAACCGGAAGCGCCCATATCGGGATCGGTCGAACATCGCTGACCGTCTGCGGCCTGCGTGCAGGTGCGCGTTCCGAAGTTTCGGTAGACGTAGGCATCCGAGGACCAAGCAATTGAGCCGCTGGCGAAGCTGCCGGTCAGCGTGCCCGAAGCGCCCGCGATGGCGACCGCGAAGGCATCGTTGGTCGTTTCGCCGCTGCCGAAGGTCTGGTCGATATCGCCCGAGACCCAGGAGCCAAGCTGAAGAGAGACATTACCGGCGCCATCATGGTCGAGGACGAGAAAGCCGTCCGGAATCGCGCTTCCGCCACCGGAGCCCGTCGCCGTCGCCGAGATATCAGCGCTCAGGTCGAGCCGGTAGATCGCGCGTTCCTGCGCAGAGGCGCCGCTCGCGGCGAGAAGCGTAGACGCGAGTAAGAACCCGCATGAAATTGAAGCCATGGTGGTCAGGCCCCGCTGAGGTCGGCCAAACTCGTTAGATCGCATTGATTTCCCCTCTACTCAAGTTGCGAAACGGATACACTAGGTGATCCTTTTTAACACGATCCGGATCAATGATGGGAAGTTTTTCAGTCTGATTCTCGACAAATGGGAATGGGATTCTCTACAAACTAGAGGGGCGTTGCATACCGTTTTCGGGTGTCTTGCCTATATCAGAACTCCTACCCGAACTCTCTGATCCGGGACCATCCTCAAAAATGCCCCACCCGATCGCCTGGGTTTACTCTAAGCTGGAAGATTCAGCGCGCAGGTCGCTCACGAGCACCGCCGAAGCCTGCCCGCGGGGAAAATCAATGTCGCCCTACCCCAGCACCAGCCAGAGAGCCCGATCTTGCTCCCGTCCTCACGGAACGGCTGGCGCGATAATCGCTGCGGGACTTTTTGCGGTCGCGACAACCATGACCTCTCCCGCGACGGCGCAGGACGCCGACCTCCCGCCTGTCTCTCCAACTCCGCCTTCCTCCCCCTCCACGACCACCCCCCCGCTCGACGATGGGCGCGGTGGCTTTACGGTCGCCGTGGGGCTTGGAATCGGTGGCATCGGCCAACGCGGCGAAGCTTCGGTCCGCGCCGAAACAACCCAGTTCAGCCGCCCGCGCCGAGGCGAGGAACCCGAGCCGCTCTTCGATCCCTTTGGTGATTCAACCAGCCGTGACCTCATCAAAGGCGCGGTGAATCTCTCCGCGCAGTTCACCGGCCCCAAGATCGAGATTATTCCGACGGCGCCCCGGATCTTTTTCGATGCCGGAATTCATATTCCCATCGACGGCCGCGTCACGATTGCATCCTCCGAGGGCGTCGGTCCTCAGACTGTGCGAGAACCTGTGATCTATGCCGACGCACGATTCGACATGCGCTGGTACGCCGGCGTTGGGCTCGAATTCGTCGCGCCTCAGGCGACCTGGAATTTCGTCGTGCGTCCGTCCCTCGACTACGTCGGACAATCGATGACACTCGGCGCGGTCTTCGAGGAAGAGATTTGGCCGCGGCCTCTGCCTCGCGAACAACTCGAGCGCACATCGAGCGAGAGCCTGATGCAGCACGGTGTGGGCGGGCGCCTCGCTCTCGAAGCCGAGATGACGACGATGGGCAATTTCGTGCCGACGTTCTACGTCGAAATGCAGGCCGCATACATGTTCGGTGATTTCGAGGCGACCCTCGCGGTCCCCGGCGCGAACTGGCTGACCTTCTACGACATCGAGCTCGACCGCGTTTCCGCCGCGGGCTCGGCGGGCTTCCGCCTGAAGTGGCGCGGCTTCTAGGCTGATCGCGAGGCCTAACACGAGGCCGAACGACCTAACGTCCGATCGGCGAAACGCGAAGCGGCCACCCGAACGTCAGTCCGTCCGTCCGAATCAGAACGTTACCCTGATCGACGCCCCGTACGTCCGCGGCGCCGTGCTCTGGCGCTGGAGCTGAGGCGGCGTATTTCCGGGTAGACCAAAGCCGATGATGGGCGTCAGCCGTCGAATCACGTCTTCGTCGAGGAGGTTATTCGCGAACACGACGAGTCGAATCGGCCCATCAGCGACCTGCCAGGTGAGCTTCGCGTCCAAAATCTGATTCGAGTCATCGAGATCGAGGTCGGTATTGAAAACTCGGTAGTAGGTCTCGTCCTGCCAGAAGTACTGGAACCGCGGGGTGAGCGTGCCGACCCGGCCCAGCCCAAACGCGTATTCAATCCCGAGCTTGATCGTGAGGTCCGGCGCATTCGGCAGGCGGTTCCCACTCAGATCCTGCAGAAGATCGCGGGAGACAACGCCCGTCACGGTTTGGATCGGATCACTCGCGAGGCCACGCTTCACCCGAGCATGCTGCCATGACAAGGTGTAGTCGAAGCGAAGATCCGGGATCGGGTAATAGTGGCCCTCGAGTTCGATTCCGAGGTTCTGAACCTCAGCCACGTTGTCCGTCTTCACGACGCCAAAGATCGGCTGGGCAACCTGCAGATCCGAGTAGTCCATGAAGAAGAACGTCGCATTGATCCGAAGGTCCCCGTCGAAAAATTCGCTCTTCGTTCCGAGTTCGTAGGTCCAAACGAATTCAGGGTCGTAGGGTCCGAGGACAATATTCGAGACGCCATCGGCGCCCACGCTGGGATCGCTATCCAAACCCAGATTCAGGCCACCTGACCGATAGCCTCGTGAAACCTGCACGTAGAAGAGGTTGTCTTCGGTGGGCTCCCATTCGAGATTCAAGCGCGCGGTGAGACCATCCGACTGATCATCCGAAGCACCGAAACCGAATGGCTGCCCAATCAGACCGCCAAAGCGGCTTTCCCGCTCGCCAAATCCGTTCCGCCGATCCCACGAATAGCGGGCGCCGAAATTCATTTTCCAAGACTCATCGAACGACCAGCCTGCATCGAAATACGCGCCGTAACTCTTCCCGTCGAGGCCCGTGCGAATATCGAGAAACGTATTCGCGGGTCCGCCCGCTCCGCAAACCGGGCATTCCACGGCGATGTCCGTATCAAAGCGTTCGTCAAAGAACCAAGCGCCGAGGCGACTGGTGAGTTGGCCCGCTTCGAGATCGAGAGAGATTTCGGCGGTCGCCTGCTCCTGGGCGTCTGTGACCACTTGTCGCTGAGAGTCGAGATCGGTGAGATCCCCGTCCCGCTTGTCGCTGCGCTGAACCCGCTCCCAGGCACCGATCATTTTCAGATCGAGTACGTCGACCCCTTTCGGAGCGGGGAGCGCCCAGGAAACGGTCATGCTGCCGCCAAAGATCTTATTGTTCTGCTTCGGCGCCCGATTCAGACTGACCTGCCGGGGATCGGAGGAGAGTGGCGTCACGCCGAGAGACAACTGCGCCGCGCTCAACTCGCCTGCAAGGGTGACCGCGGGCCCCGCTCCCTTCTGCTCGAAATAGTTTCCGGAGATCAAAATCTCGAAGTCTTCAGTCGGCGAGAAAAGCGTATGCGACCGAAAACCAAGATTCGCGGCATCGTCCCCCGCCTCTTCTTCGAACCGCCCTTCGAGAATGCCGGTCAATTCGGCGTAGGGATCCCGTTTCTCATGGTAAAAAGCGAGCCGCGTCGCCAACATCTCAGTGATTGGCACATTCACAAAGCCGGTCACGCGCTTCTGGCCGTAATTTCCGAACGTCGCGGTCGCCTCCGCGCCGAATTCATCCGCGGGCTTGCGGGAAACGAAATTCAGGGATCCGCCGTTCGCGTTCTTCCCGCCGCGAAAGCCCTGCGGCCCACGCGCGACCTGCAGATCCTCAAGATCGAAGAACTCCGCCGACAAGAACAGCGGACGCTTCATAAAAACGCCGTCCACATGCACCGCGACCGCCTCATCCGCAGAGATGCCGCCCGAGGTCGAGCCGATCCCTCGGATTGTCACGATCGGGCTCGCGCCGTTCTTGCTGATAAAGAGGTTCGGGACGTTCAGGCCGAGCGTATCGATGCCCTCGATCCCGCGGCGATCCAGCTCGAGCGCATCAAAGGCCGTCACCGTCGTCGAGGTCGACTGAGCAAGGGCAGCACCACCGCCCGCGCCGCTCACAATCATCTCTTCAACGCCTGCCCACGGATCGAAACCCTCCGACTGAGCCCGAGCCGGACTTGTCGGCAGAGCAAGCGCGAGCCCCACAAACAGGCCTAAAACGGAAGCTGAAAAGCGAAGCATCGACATCGAGCCTTCAAGTCTCCCTATTCGGTTGGGCATCAGGGCCGCAGTCTAGAACCGGAGCCGGGACCCACCCAGGGCCCACGACTGGTCGATTGAAATTGACGCAAACCACTCCTCACAACGGGACGAGAATGGCCGCCTTGATCCGGCGTCTAACACGCTACTCTCCTTTTTCGAGAATGCAATTATCACTTTGAAGTCAGCCCGGTTCAAATGCCCGGGACGCGCCCAACCACGGGCCACTGCTGATCAAAACGCCCTGAGTACGAGGATGGGTCAACATGACCATGAAACCCTTCGAGCATCACGATTTCCCGGCCCCCCCTGAAGACCTGGCCGATTTCCGCGCCGAACTCGCAGCGTGGCTCGATGCCCACCATGACGAGCTTGCTCCGAAATTCGAACAGCCCGGCGAACTGGAAGAGCACGTGGAGCAGATGCAACGCGTGAAGCGCATGCTCTGGGACGCGGGCTTCATGCAGTGTGGCTGGCCCGAACGGGTCGGCGGACGTGGCGGGTCGCCGATGATGCGCATCGAGCTCGGTGCTCAGATCGCCGCCCGGGATTACGCGGACCCCGGCCTCTTTTCGCTGATCGAAGTCCTCGCGCCGACCGTGATCGACTACGCCCCGACCGAACTGGCTGCAGAAATGATCCCTCTTCTGCTCTCCGGCACCGAAATGTGGTGCCAGGGATTCTCCGAGCCCGGCTCGGGCAGCGACCTCGCTTCGCTCTCCTGCCGCGCCACGCCGAAAGACGGGGACGCCGAATCCGCGAAGACCTGGGTCGTGAACGGCCAGAAGGTATGGACCAGCCTCGCGCAACATTCCGAGCGATGCGTCCTGCTTACGCGCACGGGGACCCCCGAATCGCGCCATCGCGGCATCACCGCTTTCTTCGTCGACATGGACACGCCCGGAATCTCCATCGCTCCGCTGGAGATGATGAACGGCGAACTCGAATTCGCTGAAGTCTTCTTCGACAATGTGGAAGTCCCCGCCGAGCGGATCTTCGGCGGCGTGAGCGGTGGCTGGGCCGTCGCGATGAGCATCCTGCCCTACGAACGCTCCTCCTGTTTCTGGCAGCGCATCGGGTATCTCTACACCCGCCTTCAGAAGCTCGTCGCTGTGGCGCCGACCGACGATCGCGCAGCCGAAGCGATCGGCGAATCCTATGCCGAGCTCCACGCTTTGCGGTCCCGCTCGCGCATGACACAACATCGCCTCGCCAACGAAGGTACGATCGGCGCCGACACCTCCATCGACAAGGTGCTGATCGCCGCAGCGGAACAGCATCTCTTCGATACAGCGCGCAAGCTCCTTCCGGGCGTCGTGGAATTTGACGATTCTCCGGACGGCCAGTCCTGGCGGCTCGAATACCTCTATTCGCGGGCCTCGTCGATCTACGGCGGTACCGGCGAAGTGCAGCGCGACATCATCTCCAAGCGACTGCTTGACCTGGGAGATTTCCGATGATTGACGCAGAAGATCGCGCCCTCCTCGAAGACACAATCAAGGGCGCCCTCGCGGACGCCGAGCCCGGCAGCGACGTCGACTCCATGTTAGTCGAACTCGACTGGCTCGACCTCCTCGACGCCGAAACCGATGACGCCATCGACATCGTCTTCCGCGCCCTGGGCCGCGTCGACGTGCGTTCCTCCGCGCTCGACGATGTCCTCGCCCATGCGTTAGGCGAAAAACCGCGTGACGAAATCGCCGTGCTGCTTCCTGCATTCGGATCCTGGGACACACCCGGCAAAACCGCAGGCGGCGGTGGTGGTAGCCAGGGTGGCCCACTGGACGCGCAGGGCCTGATCACTTCCCGGTCACAGAAAGCGACGCGCGTGCTCGCTGTCTGCAGCACGGGCAGCACGCTCCAGCTCGCAACGCTGCCGCTGGACGCTGCCCACTGCAGCCCGATCACGGGGCTCGACCCCGAGGCCGGATATCAGTCTTACTCGTTCCAAGGCGAGGCACTCGAAACGGCATCACTGGCTCCGGAACTTTGGCAAACCGCCATCGCTCTGGGACAGCGAGCCATCGGCGCCCAGATCGTCGGCGCCAACCGAACCATGCTCGATATGGCCCGCACCCATGCCATCGAACGCGAGCAGTTCGGCAATCCGATCGCACAATTCCAGACCGTCCGGCATAAGCTGTCCGAGACCCTGGTCGCGGTCGAATCCACCGAAGCCTGCCTGGTCGCCGCCCGCGACGAACCCAACGCGCGGACAGCCGCTCTCGCCAAAGCGCTCGCCTCGCGCAATGCTCGGATCGTCGCTCGCCACTCCCAGCAGATCCTTGCCGGCATTGGCTTCACACTGGAGCATCCATTCCACCGCTTCTTGAAGCGCGCGATGACCCTCGAGGGCCTGTTCGGCACCGCGGACGAAATCCTGCTTGAGATCGGCCGCGACCTACTCGCCACGCGTAGCGCGCCGACACTCATCGAACTCTAAAACCGGCTCGACCGGCCTCACCGGCCTGACCGATGGAGACCCCCACATGATCGGCACGAACCCGTCGCTTGAGGCGCTCGAGGGCGCCTTTCAGGAATGGATCGATGCGCATTCAGAAGACCATGCCCGGCTGAAGACGCTTCCCTACGAATACGGCGATCGCTACGCGCCGCTCTGCGAGCTCCAGAATGAGCTCTTTGATGCGGGCTGGGCGCGCTATGGCTGGCCCGAAGAACATGGCGGCCTCGGCGGCACGGTGCTCCACCGCGCGCTCGTCCTCGACCTGCTCGCTCGAAACGGGTACCCGGCGCGCCATTTCTTTGAGCACCTTGAGATCCTGCCCCCGGCGCTCAGCCGATTCGCCCAACCCGAACTTGCAAAAGAACTGATCGCGCCGACGCTGCGCGGAGACGTGCTCTGGTGCCAAGGCTTTTCCGAACCGACGGCGGGATCGGATCTCGCGAACCTGAAGACGACGGCCCGGCGGACGGACGAGGGATATCGCCTCGACGGACATAAGATCTGGACCACCTGGGCAGGCTGGTCGACGCATCTTCTCGTACTGGCTCGAACGGGCGACCAGGACTCTCGACATCGCGGCATTTCGGCCTTCGTCACACCGCTCGATGTCCCCGGCCTCGAAGTCGGAAAGATTCGACAAGCAAATCAGCACGATGAACTCGCCGAGGTCTTCCTCGACAATGTTCTCGTCCCCGAAGCGAATCGCCTCGGCGAAGAAGGCGATGGCTGGGCCGTAGCGATGTATATCCTTGCCGGCGAGCGAGGCAGCTTCGCTTGGATGCGGTCGAATGAAGTCTTCGTGAAACTCGAACGCATCGCCGCTCAGGCCGAATCTGATCATGATATCATGTTAGGCGAATCCTATGCGGCGCTTCAGGCCGTGCGCGCGCGAACGCGCCCCGTTCTTGAGATGCTTTCCCGCGGCGAATCCCCCGGCCCCGAGTCTTCGGTCACCAAAGCGGCCCTAATCGATATGGAGCAGCGCTTCTACGATTCGGTCCGTTCCATTCAAGCCGGCACCCTCGATCTCGGCACCTGCGAGGACATGCTCGACTGGCAGGAGCGCTATCTCTACTCCCGAGCCGGCAGCATCTACGGCGGCGCTCGCCCGATCCAGCTCAACGTGATCGCCAAGCAGCTCATCGCCAGCGACGGCCAAATCGATGTCGACGCCACCGAAGAAGAAGCCCTTATGCGCGAAAGCGTCGCTTCTGCGATCGAGCAAAGTGAGCGCGGACGGGATGCACTCGAGGGACTTGATTTCTGGTCCTTCGCCGCAAACCCGGAGGACAGCTTCGGCCAAACCGCCTTCGCCACCTGGTTCGAGGAACAGGGCCGCGCCCTTGCGACCAGTCCCGCGCTCGGGGGAATCTACTCGGCCCCCGCGGCCGAAAAACTCGGCGTCGCTCCGGAAAACATGGCCGCTGGATGGCCGGCGCGGGGCGGCGATGATCGACTCCATGTCGTCGGCTTCGAGGCCGGCAAGACCACGCATATCGCGGTCGCCGCGGAAGGTGGCTTCCAGGTCTACTCCGCGAGCGATGCAAAAGAGGTTTCCTCTGGCGCCTTCGACACGGGACTCGTCGGATGCGTGACCATCTCGGCCGCCTCGTCTGCCTCGTCTGCCTCGCCTGCCTCGCCAGCCAGAGCGGAACATGTCCCCGTCGCCGCAGACGCTCTCGCGCGCGCCCATGACCTCGCTCTGATCGCAGCGGCGCTGGAGCTCGGTGGCGCGACCGCGGCGCTGCTCGAAGCCGCTGTTCAACATACCAAGGAGCGCGAGCAGTTCGGGAAACCGCTTTCGGCCCTTCAATCCGTTCAGCATCTCCACGCCGAGAGCCATATCGAAGTCTCGACGGCCCGCGCGCTCAGCCGAGCCGCCCTCGAGCAGTGGAGCGCCGGCGATGCCCACGCCATCGCGCGTTCCGCGAAGCTCTTCGCTGGGCGAACGGGTCTCCGCGTGACTCAGCGCGCACTACAATGCTTCGGCGCCATCGGCTTTACGGATGAGCATGTTCATCATCTCTACTCCCGGCGGCTGCATACGCTGGATGCACTCCTCTCGACCGCGGATGCGCTCGCGCGCAGCCTGGGCGAGAATGTCCGCGAAACGGGTCATGCCGATCGCGGGATCGACATTTATCGCCCGGCCGAATCGGCCGAAGCGTAAGCCGCCTCACGCGACGGCGATTTCACATCACGGAGGTTCCCTTGGAACTCGGCTTCTCCTCAATGAACACCCCCTTCGAGACCCCGCCGGCGGAACTCGCCCGCGCCCTCGAAGAACGCGGATACGATTCGCTCTTCATAGGCGAGCATTCCCATATCCCGGTCTCTCGCGACACGCCCTACCCGGCCGGCGGCGAGATGCCCGAACCCTACCGATGGATGATGGACCCCTTCGTGAGCCTCACTGTCGCCGCGACTGCGACCAAGAACCTGAAGCTCGGCCTCGGCGTTGCGCTCCCCTTGGAGCACGATATTTTCGACCTCGCCAAAACCGCAGCCACCGTCGACCGCATGTCCGGCGGACGCCTGCTTTTCGGCGTGGGCGTCGGCTGGAACGTCGAAGAGCTCGCGAATATTCGCCCCTCCGTTCCCTGGAAGAAGCGCTTCAGCGCTCTTCGAGAGAGCGTGCATGCCCTTCGCGCGCTTTGGTGCGATGAAGAATCTGAGTACCACGGTGAGTTCTTCGACTTCGATCCGGTCTGGAGCCTCCCGAAGCCTCTGCAAGATCCCCATCCCCCGATCATGGCGGGCTATTCGGGAAAGCTTGGAACCAAGCATGCGGTCGAATGGGCCGATGGATGGATGCCGATGGATGCGGGGCTCGGCAATGTCCCCAAGAAGGTCGGCCTCTTCAGGGATGCTGTAAAAGAGGCGGGGCGTGAGCACGTTCCGATTACGATGGTGGCCTTTGGCGACCCGGACTACGACACCCTCGCGTCTTACGCGGATCTCGGCATTGAGCGGGCCACCGTTGGCATCGCCCGCAAGGGCTGGGAAGAAGGCGCCACGCCCCTCGAATTTCTGGATCGCTATGCGGAGATGATTCCGCGCTTGCGACGCTGAGGAGGCTCGGTTGATCGACTCCGTGAAGCCACTCATCCTCTTCTCGGCTGCCCTCTTCCTAGGCGGCTTAGGCGGCTGCCTCGCAGGGAGTTCCCCGTTCCAGCAGTCGTCCTCAGGCCCGGACGCGAACGCGCTGCCGCGGATCGCCCCCCCTTTCGCCGGCCAGCTCGCTCAAACCGAAGAGGAATCGACGGGCGCCTTCGTGCCACGCCCAGAGCCGGCCGAAAATGCCCCTAACATCCTGCTCATCCTCACGGACGATGCCGGATTCGGAGCCGCAAGCACCTTCGGCGGCCCCGCACCCACACCCCATCTCGACCAGCTCGCTGCCGAAGGCTTGAGATACAACCGCTTCCACACAACAGGCGTTTGTTCACCGACCCGCGCGGCACTCCTCACAGGCCGAAACCACCACGCCGTCGGCATGGGCGCCCTCGTCGAAATGGTTTCCCCCTACCCCGGCTACTCAGGCCGTATTCCTGCCAGCGCGGCCACGATGGCAAGGGTCCTCCGCGACAACGGCTACAACACGGCCATGTTCGGCAAGGACCATAACGTGCCGCCCTTCGAACGTTCGTCCGCAGGCCCCTTCGATCATTGGCCGACGGGCCGCCTGCGCGGCTTCGAGCATTTCTACGGGTTCGTGGCAGGGGATGCCGACCAGTGGAACCCGCCGCTGTTTGAAAACACATCCCCCGTCGACGCTTCCGGGCGCCCGAAGGATTACCTCCTGGACCGCGATCTCGCGGATCACCTGATCGGCTGGATTCACAACCAGAAGGCGGCCGCGGCAGACAAGCCCTTCTTCGCGTATCTCTCCACTGCCTCTCCCCACGCCCCGCATCAGGCCTTGCCCGAATGGATCGCGAAGTTTCGCGGCCGCTTTGATCACGGCTGGGACAGGGAGAGAGCCGAGATCATCGAGCGACAGAAGCGCTTAGGCGTGATTCCTCAGGGCACAGCGGCGACACCAAGGCCCGACTTCATCCCCGCATGGGATTCGCTGAGCGAGAGCGAGCGAAAAGTGCACGCCCGCTTCATGGAAGTCTTCGCCGCCCAACTCGCCTATCAGGATCATCAGATTGGTCGCGTGCTGGATGAG
Source organism: Myxococcota bacterium (assembly GCA_045106235.1). GTDB lineage: Bacteria > Myxococcota_A > UBA9160 > UBA9160 > UBA4427 > UBA4427. The sequence goes on along the minus strand of JBGCEJ010000003.1, from coordinate 169,392 downwards.
ATCGAACGTATGGGACTGCGCGAAGACACCCTCGTCGTGTTCATCGAAGGCGACAACGGCGCAAGCGCAGAAGGCGGAATCCAGGGCATGCTGAACGAAATGCCCCATATCTCGACGGGGCGCGAGCATCCGGTCTCCGTCGATTGGCTTGCCGCGAACCTGGAGGTCCTCGGGAGCCGGGAGACCTATCAAGGATTCGCGGCTGGCTGGTCCTGGGCGACCAGCGCCCCCTTCCCTTGGTTCAAGCAGGTCGCCTCTCATCTCGGCGGCGTTCGGAATGGCCTCGTCCTGTCATGGCCGGGTCATATCGAGGAGCCAGGCGCAATCCGCACGCAATACCACCATGTCATCGATGTTCTTCCCACGCTTCTCGAGGCCGCGGGCATCACGGCGCCGAAAACCGTCGACGGCGTCGCCCAGCAAAGGATCGACGGGACGAGCATGCTCTACAGCTTTGCCGACCCGGAAGCGACATCCCCCCGCACGACCCAGTACTACGAGATCAACGGAAACCACGCGATCTATCACGAAGACTGGCTCGCCAGCACCACGCCGCGAAATATGCCCTGGGACGTCGCTCGCCCCCGCGCAGGCTCGGACACCTCGACCTATACCTGGGAGCTCTACGATCTCCGCGCCGACTTTGCCCAGTCCCGCGACCTTGCAGAGGCTGAACCGGAACGGCTTCGCCGCCTGCGGGAAGTCTTCGACCAGGAGGCGCGTCGAAACAACGTGTATCCCGTCCACGACTCGGGCGCGCAAACCCGCGCCCGGCGATTCGTCCGCGCGACGCAGACCATCCCGACACGCCGCGTCTTCTGGGGGCCCGACATCAGCCTCAGCGCCATCAGCTCCCCGCCCATCTTCAGTCTGCCCTTTTCGGTCGAAGCAGAAATCGTCGTCCCGCGCGGCGGCGGCCAAGGCGTCGTCGTTGCGGCAGGAAGCTATTTCGGAGGCTGGAGCTTCTTCCTCGACCAGGGACGGCCCACTGCCGTCGCAAGCGTATCGCCCCTCCCAGGCGGGCAATCCCGCGTGACCGGAAACAACGCGCTCAGCGAAGGAGCACACGAGCTCCGCTTCGACTTTACTCCTGAAAAAGGAGGCCCCGGCGGAACGATGCGGATCGCAGCCGACGGCCGAGTCATAGCGGAAGGCCCGATCACAGAGCGCCCTCGCGTCCTGGCCGGCGGCGGCGAAACATTGGATACCGGACGGGACACCAACGATCCGGTATCGCGCGCGTACAAGAACCAAGGCCGATTCGACGGCGAACTGCGTAAGGTCATCGTCGACGTCTACCCACCCACCGGAAAAACCGCCTCACCCGTCGACCGCTAGCGCCCTCTGCCAGCAACGCGTAAGCGAGAGCAAGGGCAAGCGCCAGCGTCGATGATATCTTCTGACCCACTGAACAGGGAGCATGACCATGGACACGATGCAGGGCGTACGCGTTCTCGAAGTTGCTGAACACACCTTTGTACCCGCCGCCTCGGCGATCCTCTCCGATTGGGGCGCCGATGTGATCAAGGTCGAACATGCCGAACGGGGAGACGCGATGCGCGGCCTCGGGCAAACCGGTGTCCTCGACCTCTCGAAGGGCGTCCATGTCCTCCTTGAACACTCGAACCGAGGCAAGCGCTCCATCGGTCTCGACCTAACGAAGCCCGGTGGGCGCGAGGCGCTCTACGCGATCGCTAAAACCGCGGACGTCTTCCTTACGAACAAGCTGCCCAAACATCTCGAAAAGCTCGAGATCGATGAAGACACCATCCGCAAGCATAATCCCAATATCATCTACGTCCGTGGCACGGCCTTCGGCCCGAAGGGCCCGCATAAGAATCGCGGCGGCTACGATATGACCGGCTTCTGGTGCCGCGCGGGATCCGCCGATGCCTCGACCGCCGAAGACGGCCCCATGGCGATGCAACCGGGTCCTGCCTACGGAGATTCGATCGGCGGAATGACCATCGCCGGCGGCATCGTCGCGGCCCTCTTCCGCCGCGAGCGAACCGGGAAGGCCGGCAGCGTCGACGTTTCCCTGCTTGCCGCGGGCGCCTGGGCCATGAGCCCGGCGATCGCCCTCTCGCTTCAACACGGCGTGCCCTTCCAGCCCGCAAAGATGAAGCGAAGCGCTCTGAACCCACTTTCTCAGGCGTACAAGACGAGCGATGATCGGTTCCTCTCCCTCGTGATGCTGCAGTCCTTTCACTACTGGCCAGATTTCTGCAAACACATCGACCGCGAGGATCTCGTTTCCGACCCGCGCTTCGACTCCCACGCCAACCTGACTGAGAACGGCGCCGAAGCGAAGGAGATCATCCAGGAAGAGATTGGCAAGCAGTCCTTCGCCTACTGGATCGAGAAATTCGACACGCTCAAGGGCCAATGGACTGCCGTGCAGAACACCCTGGAGGTCGCCGCGGACGAGCAAGTCCGAGCGAATGGCTACATGGTCGAGGCAGAGACCGCAGAGGGCGTCTCCTTCGAACTCGTGGGCGCGCCGGTTCAGTTCGATGGCGAGCCGGGGCATACGAAGCGGGCCCCCGGCTTCAATGAACACGCCGATGAAATTCTCGAAGAAGTGGGTATCGACGCGGAGAAAGCGATCCAGCTCCGGATCGACGGCGCGCTGGCCTAAGCCGCCTTAAAGCGTCTCAAGCCGCCTCAAGCCGCAGCCCCTTGGCGCTTTCGCCTCGCCGACTACGAGGTGAGAGCGGCCTCGATCAGTCGCTCGCTCTCTTGCCAGAGCCGCTCGACGGCATCCGCATCCTCGACCACAGCATTCGGTGTCCGCGGCGCGCGTTCATAGAAGTAGCCGCCGTTCGAGCGGCCGGGCTCATCCGCCGTCGCGACCCACACGATCGTCTCGGCGCCTTGCTCGGGGGTTAGAAGATCAAGACTCGCCATCCGCGCCTGAACGCCCGCCTCCGCACGACTTGCAAAGAGCGTGTCCACGGGACCGGGATGAACCGCATGCGCAACGATGCCGTCGCTCCCAAACCGGGTCGCGAGCCCTCGCGCAAACATCACGTTCGCCAGCTTCCCGTGGCAATAGGCACGTCCCGCATCAAATCCATTTAGCATCTGGAGATCAGACCAGGGAAGATCCGGCACGTACTCGCTCGCATCCGAAGACGTGTTCACAATCCGTACGCTTCCGCTGGGCGCGGCCTTCACCGCCTCGCGAATCAGGGGTAGGAGACGGATCGTTAGGCGAAACGGACCCAGATGATTCGACGCGAAATTCTCTTCGAGCCCTTCATCGGTCAAAACGAAACGGTCCGTCATCCCACCCGCGTTATTCACGAGCAGATGGACCTCGCGCGTCATTCCCGCGATCGCCGCCGCAACCCGGTCGACTTCCCCCATTCGAGACAGGTCGGCGCAGAGCACGGTTATTTCGCGCCCCTCAGAAGCGCGCAGCTCCGCCTCGGCCGCCGCACATCGCTCGGGGTTTCGACCGATCCCGATGACTCGAAATCCCTGCTCCGCGAGCGCATAAGCTGTCGTCTTACCCAGCCCGGAGCTCGCCCCCGTAACAACAGCAACGCGCTCAGTCATCAGAAAGGAATATCCCCTTTGAGCGAGACTCGATGCAAGAGCCGGCGATGACCGTGGTAATCGTTCACCGGATAGTGGTGGCAAGACCGATTATCCCACATAACGACGGCCCCCTCGGACCACTGAATGCGACATTGCAGTTCGGGAATGCGCTGATGCGCGTAGAGCTTCTGCAGGACCGGCTCGCTGTCCTCTTCCTTCCAGCCCTCAAAACGAACCGCATGCGCTTCGTTCACGTAGAGGATCTTCTCGCCGGTTTCCGGATGCGTCCTGACCACTGGATGCAGACTTTCAAAGACGTCGGGGCTGGATGCGTCTTTGCTGTCCTTCAAACGATCCGCACGCGTCTTGCTAATGCTCGCCTTGCCCGACGTACACTCCACACGGAGATCCGCGACCTGCTTCTGCAGCTCGGGATCGAGTGTTTCCCAGGCCAGCACCATATTCGCGAAGAGCGTATCTCCGCCTAACGGAGGAAGCTCGATCGCATGCAGGATCGCGCCTGCCGCCGGCGCATCGAGATAACACGTATCCGAATGCCACATGCCCCCGAAGTTGATGCGCTCTTCAGGCAGCTTTAGGATCGGCGCGACCATTGGATGGCCGTCTATTCCGTTCAGGAACGGGTACTTATCGACTTCACAGAACTGCTGGGCAAAGGCCAGCTGCTGCTCAGGAGAGAGGCTCTGGTCCCGGAAAATGACGACCTGTCGCTCAAGCCAAACCTTCCGAAGTTCCGCGAGCGTCTCCGCCGGGATCGGAATGCTCAGATCAAGCCCCGAGATTTCGCCTCCGATCGCGGGCGTCAGCGGCTTTACGTCGAAACGATCATTCACGCGGCGCCTCCCTTCTCAAGCTGCTCGACAACGAGGTCCCCGAAACCACTCGTTCCCACAGACCGGAGCGCGTCGGTATTCTCCGCCAAATCCGAGGTGGCCACGCCGGACCGAAAGACCTCGCGCATCGCCTCAAAAACGCGGTCGCCCCAAGCCTTCTGGCCGAAACTATATTCGAGCATCAGCCCGATGCATCCAATCATCGAGTACGGATTCGCGATGCCCTGCCCCGCGATCGTAGGCGCCGAGCCATGAGCGGGCTCGTAGTACGCACTCTCGGGGCCGATACAGGCGGAAGGCATTAGTCCGAGCGAGCCGAGAATTCCCCCACCCTGATCGCTCAGGATATCGCCAAAGAGATTCTCCATCACCATCACGTCGAACTGGCATGGATCGAGGCAGAGATGCGTCGCGGCCGCATCGACAAGCATATGCTCGACGCTCACGCCTGAAAATTCCGTGGCCACTTCTTCGACCACTTCGTTCCAGAGCACGCTTGACTCGAGAATATTCCGCTTATGAATATTGTGCAGCGCGCCGTCTCTTCGCTCCGCAAGCTCGAACGCGAATCGAACCACGTTGCGAATCTGATCCTCGTCATAGCGCAACATCTCTTCGACGTAGCGCCGGCCTTCCGCATCTTCACCTCGATGCTTCGAGCCCGTATACAGCCCGCCGAGCAGCTCTCGCACCATGACCAAGTCGAGGCCCTTTTCGGTCACGCGCTCCTTGAGCGGAGAGACATGGGCGAGCTCTGGAGGAAGAGACACAGGGCGTAGATTCGCGAAGGTCTTCAGCAGACCTCGGAGCGGAACCACGCCACCTCGTTCGGGCTGAAGTTCAACCGGAATCCGAATCGCCTCTTCATGTGCGAGCCCTACCGGCCCCTTCAGCACCGCATCCGCGGAAGCGCAAAGCGCTTGCGTCTGATCGGGGAAAGGATGGCCGTGATCGAAATAGGCCTGCGCCCCGAAAGCCGCCTCCACTCGCGCAAAGCTTAAGTCCGAATGCTTCTCGACGACGTCGAGCACCTTCAGCGCTTCCCGCATCGTCTCAGGACCAATCCCGTCGCCGGGTAAGATCACAACTTTGTACTGCGCCATCTAGACTGACCTATCTCTCGACATAACACTAACGTCACGACGCGACGCCGCGCGCTCTTGAGCCTGAAGCTTATTTATCCCGCGGCAATCCAAGAACGCGTTCGGCGATGATATTGCGCTGAATCTCCGAAGTACCGGCAGAAATGGTCGCCGCGAAGGTGACGAAATACTCTTCGAGCGAGCCGCCCTCAGAATCCCGGTTCCCCATCACACGGTAGGCCTCGGTTTGACCCGTCGTGTCGTTCAGCGAAGCCGGCCCCTGCCACTGAGCCGCAATGCGCTCGACATCGCGCCGCGTTTCACTGGCATAGGCTTTCATCAGAGCCTGCTCCGGCGCCGTTCCGCCCTTCACAAAGCGAGCGAAGCCGCGATACCCGAGCGCCCGAAGCGCGCGCGTTTCCGCGTAGAGCCGAACGATGTCATCTGCCGCCACAGCCTGCTCCGAAGCTGTCAGCGGCTCGAAGAGCTTCTGCGCGTTCTCACGCAAATCATCCATCGCCGCTTCGGTTTCAAGAACCGAGCTCAGCCAAACCATGCTCCGCTCATGCGCCAGAGATCCGTTCGCCATGCGCCAACCGTTATTCAGCTCGCCCACAAGATTACCCGCCGGTACGCGAGCGTCATCGAGGAAGACCTCCGCGAGATCCGGCTTATCGGGATGCACGAGCTCCTTAAGCGGCTTCACCGTCAGCCCAGGCGTATCCATCGGCACGAGAATGATCGAGATCCCAGCATGCTTCGCCGAGTTCGGATCCGTGCGGCAGAACAAGAAACAGATATCAGCGTATTCTGCGCCCGAGGTCCAAACCTTCTGCCCGTTCAAAACCCATTCATCGCCATCGCGCACGGCAGAGGTCTTCAGGGACGCGAGGTCACTCCCCGCATCCGGCTCGCTCATGCCTAGGCACGCCGTGATCTCTCCCCGAAGCAGCGGCATCGCGTACTTTTCGATTTGCTCCTCGGTTCCGTAGTCGATGATTGAGGGCGCAATAATTCCGAGACCCTGCGGATTCGTCGACCGAGGGACCCCGGACTCGGCAAAGGCTTCGAGGTAGACAAGGGTTTCGACGGCGCCTGCGTTGCGTCCGCCGAGTTCCGGTGGCCAACCCGGCACAAGCCAACCCGCATCGAAAAGTCGGCGCGAAAATTGGCGCGCCCATTCCGGCGCATGCGCGCTCGACTTCGACGGATCGGCCTCCATCTCCGCCTCGCTCGGGCGATTCGCATCAAGCCAGGACAAGAACTCCTTACGAAAGGCCAAGGTCTCTTCGCCAAATTGCAGCTTCATGACTGACCTCCCGAAAGCAAACCTAACGACTGCGCCACCTGAGCCCGATGCCAAGCCGCAGAGCCACAGAAGAGTTCACCTGATTTCCCGCGCTTCAGCCAAAAATGCAGATCCTGCTCCCAGGTATAACCAAGCCCGCCATGCAACTGAAGCGAATCCTCCACCACCTGATCTTGGGTGTCCCCCGTGATGGACTTCGCAAGATGCACCGCTTCCGCGCGAACATCATCGCCTTCGGCCAGCGCGACCGAAGCGTAATAACAAAGCGCGGTTGCGCGCTCGACGGACAGATACATCTCGGCGAACCGATGCTTCAGGGCCTGAAACGAACCGATCACCCGGTCGTACTGCTTCCGCACCTTCGCGTACTCAAGCGTCATTTCAAAAAGCCGCCGACACGCACCAACCGTATGCAGCGCCATCGCCGCCGCCGCTTGCAATCCGATTTCCTCAAGCTGCGCCGCTGCGCCCGGACCGGGTTCGATCAAAGCCGTAGCCGGAGTCGACTCAAAAAGCAGATCGCCGCAAAAAAGTCCCGCATCCAGACACGCGTTCGGCGTGACCTGCAAGGCAGTCCCTGCAGAAGCGCGCTCGACGAGGAATAACCCGAGGTGAGCGCTGCTCACGTCCCGCGCCACAACCGCAATCAAGTCCGCCGTAACGGCCCCCATGACCCAGTCCTTCTTGCCAGACAGAAGCCAACCATCGCCGTCCCGAGTCGCGCGCGTTTGCAACCCAGCAAGTTCCGGACTTCCTCTTTCGGCGAACGCCAATGCGCCGCGAACCTGACCTTCGGCAACACGCCCAAGAACATCACTCGCGTTCGCTGCAATGAGCGCCGGCGTGAACTGTGTTGTCGTGCAGAGCAGCTGCGCCGGCGCCGCGGCGCGACCCAGCTCTTCCGCAAGGAGCCCCACCTCAACAAAGCCGTAACCGAGGCCGCCCGCGGATTCGGGAACGTTCAGAGCGGGCCAGCCGAGTTCCGTCGTCTGCTTCCACAGGCTCGAGGCATCGTCTCCTTGCTCGTAGACGCGGCGAACGAAGTCCGTGCTGCAATACTCCTCGAGCACCGCGCGATAATTGTCTCGCAGCTCAAGCTGCTCTTCCGTGATTTCCAGATCCATCGACTGACATCCCCGATGACGGCGCAAGATGGCCGTAAGCCTCGCTACCTTGACACACGGATCCGGCCCCTGCCAACCGGCAACGCCTCGCCGTGCTTCTCTATACCTTCAAGAGATCTTCGCGCCTTGCGCTCACGGCGCGGCCGATTTGGCCGAGGCCCCGGAGCTATCGTATGGTAGAGGCGCGGCCAAACGCTTCATGCCAGAGAGCATCTACGGAAGAGAGACATGCCCAGCGACACCGAATTCCACCCCCTCACCGTCGCACGCGTCATCGACGAGACCCACGACACGCGCTCTTTTGTCTTGGACATCCCTGCGAATCTGCAGGAAACCTTCCGCTACAAAGCTGGCCAGTTCTGCACATTCCAGGCGGTGATCGACGGCGAGCAAGTCGGCCGCTGCTACTCCATGTCGAGTTCCCCGGACACGGATGATGCGTTGACCGTCACGGTCAAGCGCGTGGACGGCGGACGCATGTCGAACTGGATGAACGATACCCTCGGCGCCGGCGACTCCGTTGAAGTTCTCAGGCCAGCGGGGCTCTTCGTACTCCGAGACGCAACAACGCCCATCGTGCTCTTCGCGGGCGGCAGCGGGATCACCCCGATCCTCTCCCTGATCAAGAGCGCCCTCGCCAAAACCGAACGCAGGCTCTCCCTCGTCTACGCCAACAAGACGCCAGAGGATGTGATCTTACGGGGAGAACTCGAACGCCTTCGGGACGAATCGAAGGGTCGACTCAAAGTTCACCACCATATCGACGCAGACTCGGGTTTTCTCGATGCCAAGGCCTGCGCGGAGCACATCGGCGAAGACGCCGACGGGGATTTCTATGTCTGTGGCCCAGGCCCCTTCATGAACGTCGTCGAAGCTGGCCTCAGCCTCAAAGGCGTCGACCCCAATCAGCTCTTCATCGAACGCTTTGATGTCCCCGGAACGCTCGCCGGAAAGGTCGCAGAAGACGCCGGTGACGCGGCAGCCGCCGAGGGCGAACCGGACGGGGAAAGCGTCGTCCCGGAGACGCTCACCCTACTCCTCGGCAAGAAGCAGCACGAGATCCCGTACTCCGCCGGGGATACCATCCTCGAAGCAGCCCGTCGCGCGGGCATCAAGAACGCGCCCTTCTCCTGCGAGCGCGGCAGTTGCGCGACCTGCATGGCAAAGCTCACGGAAGGCAGCGCGTCAATGCGCGTGAATAACGCGCTCGAGCCCGACGAAGTCGAGGAAGGCTACGTGCTGACCTGCCAGGCGCTGCCTGAAGGTCAAAGCGTCGTCGTCGACTACAATTTCTAAGCCGCAGGACGTCGCAAGAAGCCGCGACGCGGCGCGAGAACCAGGCCGGAACCAATACCTGAACCTACGCCTGAACCTATGCCTTAATTACGGAAAGCTCGGGCAGAGCGAGCTCAGGAAATCGATCGTCCGTTCTTTGGACGCGATCCGTTCGTCGCGGTTGCTCCCGAGCGGCAGCACTCGAACCGCGAGATCCGTCGTCCCTGCGTCCGCGAAGCGCTGAAGCCTCGCGCGGACCGCGGCTTCGTCGCCCGCAATCAGCAGGTCGCCGACGCCCTTGGCATCGCCCGTTTCAAGAAGACGTTCGTAGTTGGGCGAATACTCGGCATGGCTCAGCAGCTGACTTGCCCGTGCCCGCGCCTCGTCCACTTCCGAAGGCGCACACAGTGCGACCGGCACTCCAGCCACGATCCGCGGCGCCGGGCGCCCGGCCTTATCCGCCGCTCCACAAATTTTAGGCGCAACATGCTCTGCGATTGAGCGCTCATCCGCGAGCCAGAGAATCGTCCCCGAAGCTTGCTCCCCTGCAATCCGCAGCATCACAGGCCCGAGCGCCGCAAGCAGCACCTCCGTCGGCCGATCCGTCACGTCGATCGGGCTGTTCACACGAAAGCGTTCGTTTTCAACTTCGACCTTACCGGGTCCCGCGAGCGCTCCGTTCAGCACTTCAAGATAGTCCCGGACGAGGGCCGCAGGCTTCTCGTATGGCAAGCCCAACATATCATCGATGATCCAGTGATGAGACGGACCCAGGCCGGGAACGAATCGGCCCTCGCAGACAATCTGATTGGAGAGAATTTCCTGGGCCATCGCCACCGGATGACGCGTCTGGATCGGCAGGACCGCCGTCCCGAGCTCCAGGCGCGCCGTTGCATTCCCCATCAGCGTAATCGCGGTCAAGGCATCGAACTCGCCCGGAATCTGCGGAACCCAGACCGAGGCAAAGCCCTTGGCCTCCGCCGCTTGTGCATCCGCTACAAGCCGATTCGCCTTGTCGGCGTAGCGCCGAAATTCCGGTCCGATTTGAAGTCCGATCTTCATCCTTGCATCCTTTCCCGCTCAGTCTCTGTCGCGGACCCTACCCGGCTCGCGCGCCGCTGACAAATCGACCACATCCGCTTACTCGCCGTCCGCTTTCCGAGCGCGACGCGGCGCCCGGCCCAAAGCCCTGATCAAGACCCGGCGCGCTACGGCCCCTCGACCTCCAAGATTCCTTCGAGGCGGAGCGGCACCAGCGTCGGCCCCTCGTCGGTCATCGTGCCCCACATAACATGATCCATCGCACCCGGCCCCTGACTCAGCCAAACGCCGCCCGTCGTGCCGAGCACGAGATAGTCGCGATCGTTTCGGACCATGTGCTGGTACGTATGCTCATGCCCTGCGATCACAGTGTAATCCCGGTCGCCGAGCATCGATTCGATCCGCAGGAAGGCCGGATCCTTTTCTTTCCACGCCGGCTTATGCATCAAGAGAATCGTCCAGCGAACATCCGCATGGTTCGAGAGCGTCTCTTCGACGAAGGCGACCTGCTCGTCGCTGATCGCAATCGGCGTCGGCAGCTCAGGAAGCGCTCCCTGCGAAGCGCGCGCAGCGATCATGCGCTGAACCTTCTCGGGATCCTCGTTCATGAGGCGCTCGAAACGCGCCTTTCGGGCGATGATATCCGCCGAGAGTTCGATCGGCGGATCCTCGGTCGAGAGCGAAAGAAAGAGCACATCCTTGTATACGAAGGCCCAATAGTCCCGACCATGCCGAGAACGCCAAGCGTCCAGCATCGGCGGGTTGCTCACATCGTGATTTCCCACGGTGTAGAAAAAGGGCATCTCGAGGACATCGAGCATGGAGTCGATCTCGTCCCATTCCGCCTTAATCTTCGCTGGGTCTTCGGTGTAGCCCTCAATCAGATCGCCCACGCTCAGAACAAACGCCGGACCGAGCCGGTTAACCTGCTCGATCGCTTTCGCAAAAATGCCCGGACGATGTCCTCCCGTGCGATCCGCCACAATCGCAAACTGAAAGTCCTCGGCCGAATCCGCAAGCACCCGGTCCGTCCGCGGCACGCCTTCGGGAATGAGAGCCGAAGCGCCGGAGCCTGTGCTCGTGCCTTTGCCCGCGCCCGACACGCACCCGGCCATCGCCAGCAGCCCAACAAGAAGCGCCGCGCTCGCGAGACCGCGAACGGGAAGCGTGAAGAGGAACGGGAACGAAGCCCGCAGTTCAGTTCGGTTGATCATTTTCCATTCCCTTTCAAAGCGGGCTCAGCGGAGACTGCGAGCCTCCCGTTCACTCAGTTCAGTGACACTTCCTTGGCGCGAAGGTCTTCCTGGATCGTCCGAGCGCCCATCACATTGTGAACGAGCGCCCAAAGATTCACCACCGCAAGCATAAGCAGCGCCGTTCGGATCGAGCCCGCTCCCTGAGTCGGCTCATAGGCATCGCTGATCGCACCGATCGCCAAAGGCCCGAGCCCCATCCCCACCATCGTAATCACGAAGGACGTGATGGCCGCGGACATGCCGCGCATCCGCGGCCGCGCGAGAGACTGCGAAGTCGCCTGCATGGGCGCCGACCAGATCGCCGAGCAAAAATAATACGGAACGGCCCAAGCGAGCGCGGTCGACCCAGTCTCACTCATCAGCGTGAGAACCCAGAAGGGCAAAGCGGCGATCGTCCCAAGCGCGGGGAGCCAAAAATACCATTTCGCATTTTTCGGTCCCATGCGGTCCGCGAGCCAGCCCCCGAAGAAAGTGCCGGCGACCGAGGCGATACTCGCCGCGGCAAGCCCCGTCCCGACTTCCGTCTTCGTCATCGAATGCACCCGAATCAGATAGGTCGGCATCCACATCCCTGCGCCAAAATGAGCGAAATAGTGAATCGCCGCGGCGATCAGAAGGTGTCGATACGCGGGAAGCCCGAGTAAAAAGCGGAACACATCGCCGAGGGGCTCCGTGCGATCCTCGGTCGGGGCTCGGTCAGAGGCACCTCGAACCGGTTCCTTCACCGTGAACCGAAGCAGAAGCGCCAGGAAGATTCCGGGAATCCCGAGAATGAAGAACGCCGACCGCCAACCGTAGGCATCCGCGATCACCCCGGCCGCAATATTGCCGATCATCGCGCCGAGACTCGCTCCCATCGCGAGCACGGCCAGCGCCTTTCCTCGGCTCTGCTCCGGGAAATAATCAGAAACCAGCGAATGAGAAGTCGGCGTCGCGGTCGCCTCCCCAACACCGACGCCCACCCGCGCAATCGCAAGCTGCGCGAAGCTCCGGGCGAGGCCGCTCGCTGCGGTCATTGCGCTCCAGACGAGAATCCCGAGTGCCAGAATTGACCGGCGCACGCCTGTATCCGCCCAGCGAGCGATCGGAAGTCCCGCGATCGTGTAGAAAATCGCGAAAGCCAGGCCGCTCAAGAACCCCATCGCGGTATCGGAGACCTCGAAGGTTTCCCCGATATCGTCCATGACGATCGCCAGCATCTGCCGATCCGCCATGTTGACGATCTGAACGAGAAACAGAACCCCCAGTACATAGGCGCTATAGCGCCGGCTGGGCGCCGAACCGCCGCTTTCGCCTCCATCGTCGTTCCCCATACTCGCGGGACCTACACTCAATCCGAAATTCCTCCTGCGCCTCGGCCTCATTCCTATGCCGGGCGCCTCCGCACGTGTAGCCCACTGCGGCCGGAGCGGCCCAACACCCCGGGCAGCCCGTGGTGTAGGAACGCGGCGAAAGCGGTATCATTTCAGCGTCGTTCGGAGCAATCCGGCGCCCTACGAGGAACACGGAGATCATGTCGAAAAAGGACGAGAGCGATCAGACCGACGAGCCCGCATGGCGCGAACAGGCGGTCTCCCGGCGACTCGTCCGAGCCCGCGCCCGAGCCGAAGAGCGGGTTCAGCGATTCCTCGATGCCGCGCTCGCTCTCCTCGAAGATAAATCCTCGACGGAATTCACGATCCAGGAGGTCGTCGAGCGCTCCGGCCAGTCGCTTCGCAGTTTCTACCAGTATTTCGATGGCAAGGACGAACTGCTCTTCGCACTCTTCGAAGAATCCGTTAGGGAAGCCACCGATGATATCGCCGCGGCGGTCGATGCTGAATCTGAACCGATCGCTCGACTCCGCGCCTTTACGATTCGCCTCCATGAATGGTGCGCGCCCGACGATTCCGCCGCCCAGCGCGGACGCTTCAACCGCGTCCCTATCACCGACTTCTCTTGGAACCTCGGCATGAAGAACCCCGAGCGCGTGGGGAGCGTGATGTTCCCGCTATCGCGCAAGCTCGTCCGCCTCATCGACGAGGCGCAAGAAGCCGGCCTCATCCAAGTCGAGAGCACAAGCAAGACCGCGTCGCTGATCCAGCAAACCGTTATGCATAGCTGGCTCTTCTCGCGCGTGGCCGACGATCCGCGCATGCAAGTCTCGGCCGAAGAGACCTGGGCGTTCTGCCTTCAGGGTCTCGAGGGCGGAACGAAGGGCTAGAGCTTCCCGCCCGTCGCTGCCTTCAGCATGCTGTCTTGTGAAAACGTCGAAACGAGTCGCCCCGCCCGGTCGAAGACGCGGCCCTCGCCGTAGACCCGACCGCGACTGGCCACGCTCCCGCCCAGGCTCACCAAGAGCCAGTCTCCGATATCGAAACGTTCCTGAAAATGAATCGTGTGTGCGATCACGCCGGTGGAGAGATGCTTGTGCGCGTCCTCGATCGACATCACATCCGCATGCGGCTGCATAGCGAGCCCAATGAACTCGCCCGGCTGGGACCACGCGAGAATCGCCTGCGCGATCGCCACGGACGGCGCCCCGCCCGGATAGCGAACCCAGAAATCGAGACCGGGTGCACCCTCTGCCGTCGCCGAGACTTCCGTGCTTGGAACACGCCGCGTCTCTGCGCCGGGAAAGCATTGCGCCTTAGGATCGGCTGCAAGTGAGTCCGGAGCAGGGACCTCCGGCGCCTTCGGTCCGTGGCGCACGAGATCCTCCTCGTCGGCACTCCCCAGGATCAACCCTCGCGACAGCAGCCGCTCTCCTTGATAGGCCGTAACGGTCGTACTCCCGAACAAACGACCGGCATGCGTCGTTTCCGTTCGAAGTTCAAGCGGCGAGTCGTAGTTCCCCGCGCGTGAGAAGATCGCTTGAATAGACTTCACATCGAGCTTCCCCGCGAAAACGGAATCCGCCGCCATGATCATCTGGGCGAGGAGCTGGCCGCTGAAGATCACATTCCAACCTTCCGGGTCGTCTTCCGGATGGGGGGCCGCAAAACGGTCGGTTTCGAGTTCTTCGAGCTCAAGCACCCGCGATTGCACGGTCATCGTTCCACTCCTTTCGCGCGGCGGGGCCACCGGCGCGCGCTCTTCACTTCCATTCACCCAGGGCCAAGACCGTGCAGGCATTCACAGCCCGTACGTATACCCACCATTCACCCCGTACACCTGTCCCGTAATCCATTTCGCCGCATCGCTCGCAAGAAAGGTGACCATCGATGAGACATCTTCCACTTCGCCGTATCGACCGAGGGGATAGAGCCGTTCCGCCGCTTTCGCGACGCGGCCCTCGGGCGGCTCCGGCGATCGCCAGATCGTGCCGAGGGAAACGCAATTCGCCGTGATCCCGAATGGACCGACCTCGCTCGCGAGCGAACGCATGAAAGCCGAGGCTCCGCCTTTGGCCGCTGCGTAGATCGCCATATTTCGGTCACCCACCCGCGCCGAATCCGAAACGATGGTGATGACGCGCCCGAACTCCCGCTCGATCATCTGCGGGACGAAGGCATGGGTCATTCTCAGGACGGCATCCAGATTCAAATCGAGAAGCGGCGCCCAATCCCCCGGATCCGATTCAACGAAAGGCGAGCGCCCCTTGCCCTGCTCATAAAAATTGGGCGGCATCCCCGCGTTGTTCACAAGAATATCCACCGTCGCGCCGGCTTCTTCGATCGCTCGAGGCAACCGAGACACTTCATCCGGATTCGTCAGGTCCGCGACCAGCGGGATCCCCCGCGCGCCGGCGGCCTTAATCTGCCCAGCGACTTTTTCCGCACGCGCCGCGTCCAGATCCACAACCGCGACCTGCCCCGCGCCGTGACGCGCAAGCCGGAGCGCAATCTCCGAACCCACATCCCCCGCGCCTGTCACCAAGGCCGTTCGCCCCTTCAGGTCTGCCAGATCTGTTTGCCCATCAGGCATGCGCCCCCTCCTTCCGCAAGCTCTTCAACAACGACTCAATCCGAAGACGATCGGCCGATCTCCGCGAGGACTTCGTCCGTATGCTCCCCGAGCCGCGGCGACGTGCGATGAACACCGCCGGGCGTCGCCGTGTATTTGATCGGCGTGTTCGCGAAAGTCGTCGAACGCGTCGCCCCGGGCGTATCGAGATCAACGAGCATATCCCGCGCGCGGAGATGCGGATCGTTAAAAAGATCCTGATTCGTGTTGACCGGGCCGACCGGAACTTTTCCGCCAAGGATCTCCACCACCTCCGCCGTCGTCCGCGCCGAGCTCCAGGCTGTGATGACTTCTTCGACGAGTTCGCGATTTCCGTTGCGGTCGCGATTCGTCCGCGTCCGCTCGTCCTCGATCAAGTCGGGGCGCTCCATGATTTTGCAGAGAATCGGCCAATGGGTCGTTGGCGCCGCAATCGCGCAGGCGCCATCCGCCGTCGGGAAAATGCCGAAGGGCACATGGATCGGATGATGATCGCCGTGGGGCTTATCCGTCCGCTCCCAGTAGCTCCATCGATAAATCGTCTCTTCACAAAGTGCGACCAGTGCATCGTACATAGCGACGTCCACGAACTGCCCCTCGCCCGTGCGGCGCGCATGATGCACGCCGGCGACAATCCCGAGCGCCAGAAGCGTCGCGGGATACACGTCGCCAATCGACGGACCGACGCGCGTCCCCTGGGACCCCTTCGCCCCCGTCGTCGAAACGAGTCCGGACATCGCCTGCGCCACAATATCGAAGGCGGGCCAATCACCGTACGGACTCTCCCCCGTTCGCGGATCACCGAAGCCGCGAACCGCCCCGTAAACCAAGGACGCCTTCCGCTTTGATAGCGACTCGTAGCCGAGCCCGAACTTCTCAAGCACGCCCGGCCGCGTGTTCTCGACAAAGACGTCCGCGCCATCGATGAGTTCAAGCAAGGTCTCTCGATCGGATTCGTCGTTGAGATCCAGAACGATCGAGCGCTTCGAACGATTCACGCTTGAGAAGTAGCCGCCGCAAGTCCGTTCGGTATCGCCCTTCGTGAATGGACCGCCGTACCGAGTGAAGTCCCCTTTCGGCGGCTCCACCTTAATGACGTCCGCGCCAAGATCAGCCAAAAGCATCGTGCAAAACGGTCCGGCGAGCGCCTGGGTCAGATCAATGACCCGCACATCCGTCAAAGGGCCTCTTCGCTTCGTGTTCATCTCCAACGTTTCGACCCTTTCGATTCTGGTAATCCAATTCTCTTTTTTAGGAAGTCTTGATCCTGATTCACGACTAACCAAATAAGCGTTTTCAGAGTACGCAATTTGCTTTTTGATGCATCACGGACATCGCTCAAACGATTTCTTTCTTGCTTCTATATATAGGTTTTTCAGCAAGCAAGAATCGAAACGCACCCCGACCAAAACCCGACCCGGCCGCCTCGCGGCGAGGCCCCGACCATGGCCGCGCGCTTATCGCGACTCCAGTTTTTCGCGAACCGCATCGAGCTGACTCTTCAGCCATCGCATCTCTGAGAAGTTCTCTCCGCCCGCACGCGCAACCAAAAGCTCAAGCGCTTCAGCCCTCAGTCGAAGCAGATCCTTCGAATCGGGATCGCGCGCCTCTGCAACATCAAGCAAATGCAAAGCTTCAACGACCTCACCCGCATCGATCCGCTTCCGCGCCGCCGCCACCAGCGCATCCTTTCCCGCGAGCTCCGCAAGTTCTTCCCATACGCCTCGCGCGGGAACGGCGTAAAGCGCAGCGGTCGAGTCATAGTGAAACCATCCTGCGTGCTCTTCCCAAATCGCCCGCACGCCCCAGCTCACCTTGCCATGCGCTTCACCCACCGCGATTTCCGCCGGCAACTGCACTTCCCGCATCAGCGCGTAGACGTCGCGCCCTTCGTTCATGCCTCGGGTCGTCTCGTCGTAGACATACTGAACCGCGGCGCGAACCCGTGCGAGCCCCTCCGCAATCACGGCAGCCCCTTCGATAGGATCGCCGTGCCCCGTTACGAGACGCTCGGCTCCAAGCGAAGCCACCCGGTCGAGAGAACGCAGGAATTCGCGCGCCGAGCGATACTTATCGCCGCGAATTGTGTAGAGCGCCGGAAAATTGCCAAACGCTGGCCCAAAGAGATTTCCTGTGAACGCAGTTTTTTCATCGGGGAGCCAAACCACCAAAGAGTCCGTCGTCTCTCCCCCGGGCGTCGACAGCAACTCAAAGCGTCGCCCGCCCAGCTCAAAGGCGAAGCGATCTTCAAAGACCTCCGTCGGGAGGGGCAGCGGCGGCGGTGCGTAGGGCTCGTCCGTATTGCCCAGCACGCCACCCCAGAGCTTACGCGAACGGTCCCGGTAGAAACGACCGAATCGATGCCAGTAATCCGTCACATCGCCGTAGTTCGCATGGGCCAGCACACGTGTTCCGTCACCGAGAAAGGCCTCCGCCCCGCCCGTATGATCAGCGTGACTTTGCGTAAAGACGACCATATCGACGGGGGCATCGCTCTTCGCCGAAAAGAGCGTGCGATGATGCTCGCCCTCGTTCGGCAGGCCGGTATTGATCACCACATCACCGGCGCTCGTCGTCACAAGAAATGACGCGGTCACGCCGGGCGACATCCAGATCCCGTCGCCCAACGAGATCGCTTCTTTGACGCCGCGCCCCCCGAGTGCAAGTTCTTCGACCTTGGTCTTCGTCATGACCTGCCCCTCATTGTGATTCACAACATCCATCCGACTACCGAGGCTCGAGCATCCCGACAGAACGAAACCGAAAACGAACGCGACCCCGAGCCCCAGCCCCAACCCTAAAGGCCGCGAACAAAAGTCGCGCTGCAAGCGACTCAACTTTGGCCCTCGAGCGGAACGTCGTACCGCTTCCGATAGGGTTCGAAGAGATCCTCAAGCTTCGCGGGATCGAGACCGTACTGAGCAAGGTCATAGCGATGCGCCCCATGCTTCCCTTTCGGGTTCCGCTCAAGGCAGGCCTGCATCTGGCCCGCGACCTCATCCGTCCAGGCATCTCCCGTAAATTCATAGATCCGCTTCATCTCGCCCAGAGGATCTTTCACGAGGTCGGCGTAGAGTAAGTCGAGGAAGCCCTCATCCCCATGCTCATCTCGGTAACCCATGGGCCGATTTGCATGTTCAGCGAGCTGAGCGGGATAGACCTCGCGCACATAATCCACATCGGACTCGGTCATGTACATGGAATGCGCCCCCGCGATCATGCTGCACAGAGAGCCTAACGTCTTATACGGATCGCGATGCGTCACCACCACGCGAGCGTCCGGAAAAACCTGCTTCAGACTCGGCAGATTCAAAGCATGAGACGGCATCTTCAGCGTCCAGCGCCCCTTCACCTTCGACTGCAAGACCTGAAGCACGCGCTCGAGATGCCGATAGGCCGGCTCGGCGGAAGTCTCAAGAATCCATTCGTTGTAGCGGCGGCAAGGGATGAGCGACCCCCACATCAGGCATCTGAAATCAGCGGCAAGAACGAAGATGCATTCCGTCGGGTCATCCGCTTCTTCCCAATGCGGGATCGGAATCCCCTGCGCCTTCATCCCGGCCAAGGCGGGCGCAAGCTGACCGCGCAGCTCAATCAAGCGAGGGTCCGAATCAAAGGAATCCGGTTCCGGCGGCGGGACACTCTTCTTCGCTTCCCAATTGATCAGGCATCGCCGCGCCGGATCCGCGTGAAGCAAATCGATCGCCAGCGTTGTCCCCGTCCGCGGCATGCCGCAAACGAAGAGCGGCTCATGGATCGGCTCATCCAGGACTTCGGGATGATTCCGGATCCAATCGTCCACTTGGAGCCGATTGGCCAGCTGCATCACGCTTTGCCCCATGATTCGCTGGCGGCCGGAGTCCGTCAGCCGAGATTCTTCGGCGACATCCGCGAGCAGAATCTCAAGGCCTTCCTTAAACGACTCGGATTCAAACTCCTGCAAGCCGGTCATTTTACGAGCGGTCTCAATGATCGTCTCGGAATTGAGTTCCACGGGCGCCTCCTGTTCATCTGGGTCGAACGAGAATGCTACAACTCTTAGCATGTTGTTTAACGGAGGAATGATTTGATGTGGCAGCTGCGACCCATCCCTGAAGCGCTACGAAAGCGGTATCTCGCCGACGGCGACTGGACCGATGACACCTTCGATTCGTTTCTTGAGCGGGAAATCGCTAGCCAACCACAGCTGAGCTGCCGCGTCTGGTCCGACGTCCGCCCCTTCGAAGGCCGAACCCGCGACCTCTGGGTGCAGGGCCTCCGGCTCGCCGCCTCCCTTGAAGCAATGGGTGTCGAGCAAGGCGATGTGGTCGCGTTTCAAGCGCCCAACTGGGCCGAAGCCATCGTGACCGTCTGCGCGGGCTTCCGACTCGGCTGCGTGATGGTGCCGATCGTTCATTTCTACGGCGCAAAGGAAGTGGAGTTCATCCTACGCCAATGTGGAGCGCGAGTTTATATCACCGTAGACCGACACGGGCACGTGTCACACCTCGAGAACCTCGCGAGCTTCCGAGATAATCTCGACGCCCTGGAACATGTCCTTGTGATCCAAACCGGGGAGACCACGCCGGAAGTCCGAGGAGCCAAAGTCTTCAGCTCGCTCCTCGACGCTGCGCCACTCGAAAAGCGACGCGCAATCGATCCCGATTCAGCCGCGATGATTGGATATACCTCGGGCACAACCGCCGACCCGAAGGGCGTGATTCATACCCATCGCTCTCTGTTATTCGAGACGCGCCAACTCGCCGCCCTCGACCGAACCCCCAAGCCGGTCTTCAGTGCGTCCCCGATCGCGCATATGACGGGGATGCTCGCCTCCTTCCTCCTGCCGACGATTCGCCACCTGCCGATCCTGCTCACAGATCGCTGGGACCCCGAACTCGCGCTCCGCGTGATTATCGATCAAGACGTTTCCTCGGGCGCCGGTGCGACGGTCTTCCTCACGAGCCTGCTCGAATCGCCTAACTTCACAGCCGAACACGCCAAGCGCATCCGAATCGCCGGCCTCGGCGGTGCGCCGGTTCCTGCGGCCGTCGGAGAGCGTGCCGAAGCGGCCGGGATCAAGATCTTCCGCTCCTATGGTTCGACGGAACACCCCTCGATTACGGGCAGCCATTCAGATGACCCTTTCGAGAAGCGAGCGCTGACAGATGGGCGCCCCATGAGCGGCGTGGAGATTCGGCTCGTTGATCCAGACGGAGACGGCGGGAGCCACGGGAGCGAAGTCGAGCCCGGTGTGCCCGGTGAAATCTTCTCGCGCGGTCCCGATCTATGCGCGGGGTATACCGACGCCCGGCTGACCGAGAAGGCCTTTGATGCCGAGGGTTGGTACCGCACGGGAGATGTTGCGATCGGCGATGAAGACGGGTTCATCACCATCTCGGACCGAGTCAGCGATATCATCATCCGCGGGGGGCAGAACATTTCCGCGGCGGAGATTGAAGAGGCCCTCATGACCATGCCCATCGTCAGCGAATGCGCAGTTGTGGCCGCCCCCGATGACCGACTCGGCGAACGGGCCCTTGCCGCAATCCGCCTTCGGCCGGACGCCGAAGCGCCGAGCCTGGAATCGGTCCAGCAGCATCTGAGCGAGGCGGGATTACCCAAGCAGAAATGGGTGGAGTCTCTCCGCTTTCTCGAGGATTTCCCGAGAACACCCTCTGGCAAGATTCGAAAGGTCGACCTGCGCAACACGCTTCGAGAGGGCTAATGGGTTTGTCCGACAGTCGCTCGGCCCTCCCTCGAACCACGTTGACCCAAGTCGCCCCCCCTACGTCGCCGCACCAGGCCGCTCCACTCTGCCTCCTCAGCACGACGCCCCACGGGGACCGAGGGTGTTCCACCGGCCACCGAATCCTGCTCTCACTGACGGCGATGCTCCCGGTATTTCTAGCGAAAACGTTATTCTCATTTTTGGGAATACATGCTATCGCTAGAGTACTAAGCCACCTGTGAGGACGAACGAATGCCCCGCTTTCCCAAGCCTTCCGAAGGATCCTGGACCGAGCATTACCCTGAGCTCGGTACCGAACCGGTCGACTACACCGACTCGACCGATCCCGAATTCTACGAAGCCGAGCGGGAGGGAATCTTCCGCAAAACCTGGCTGAACGTGGGCCGCGTCGAGCAGGTCCCGCGCAAGGGCAGCTACTTCACGAAGGAGATCGACGCCGCTGGCGCCTCGATCATCGTCGTCCGCGCAGGCGAAGACCGCATCAACGCCTTCTACAATATTTGCCGCCATCGCGGAAATAAACTGGTCTGGAACGAACACCCCGGCCAAGAAACGAGCGGGATGTGCCGCCAGTTCGAGTGCAAGTACCACGCTTGGCGCTTTGACCTCGAAGGCGAACTGACTTTCGTCCAGCAGGAAGACGAGTTCTTCAACCTGGACAAGAAGGAACTCGGCCTTGCCGGGGTCCAGTGTGAAGTCTGGGAGGGGTTCATCTTTGTGAATTTCGACCCCGAGAATAAGACTTCTCTCAAGGACTACATGGGCAAGTTCGGTCAAGGACTCGCGGGCTACCCCTTCCAGGAGCTCACCCAGGTCCACAAGTTCCGCTCCGAGATCGGCGCCAACTGGAAGCTCTTCATCGACGCTTTCGCCGAGTTCTATCACGCGCCGATCCTCCACGGCGGCCAGTACATGGACGAAGAAGCCCGCAAGATCGCCGCGATCGGCTTCGAAGGACTCCACTACGAGCTCGACGGCCCCCACGGCATGGTCTCTTCCTGGGGCACAATCTCGCCTCCGAAGAACCTCGACATGGTCAAGCCCCTCGAACGCGCCGTGCGCAGTGGCCTCTTCGGCCCCTGGGATGCGCCGGATATCGGCATGTCCGAGCTGCCGCCGGGCTGCAACCCCGCCAAGTCGCCGATCTGGGGCGAAGACACCTACGTGTTCTTCCCCAACTTCATGCTGCTGATCTGGGAGCGAAATTGGGTCATCACGTACCATTACTGGCCGACCTCGCATAACACGCATATTTTCGAAGCCGCCTGCTATTTCGCGCCGCCGAAGAATGCGAAAGAGCGACTCGCCCAGGAATACGCGGCAGTCTCGGTCAAGGAGTACGCGCTCCAGGACGGGAACACGCTTGAGGCGACGCAGACGATGATTGAGTCCAACACGCCGGTGAAGACGTTCCCACTCAATGACCAGGAAATTCTCTGCCGCCAGCTGCATGCTCAGGCGCGAAAACACGTCGAGGAATATCGGAAGTCGAAGTAACGGCGCCCTTCGTCACACAAGCGCCCCTATTCGTTCCGTACACCCGCATCAGGAGACACCACGATGGCCAATACTTTCCCGGCCGACTTCGCTGACCTGGAACCCTTCGCCGATTGGGCAATTCAGGGCGAGACCCCCCGCTACGAAAAGCGGATCGCATCGACGATGGAGGAGCTCCAGACGTTTTATGATGCCGCGACAAAGCGCATCGAAGACGTGATGGCCTACCTCGAGAAGCATGAGGTCGATGACCTTCCCGAAGAGGGCGTTCGACTGCTCTGGCTTTACTGCGCCCTGATCACGGTCTCCTTTCCGATTGAAGCCTGGCGTCAGCCTCGGGTTCCGGATTCCGGCGCCGCAATCATCAACGCCATTCTCGAGCCCGAAATCTAATCCGCTTGCGCGCCCCTGAATGTCTTTAGGCATAACAAGCCCAAAGCCCTATTCCGAAAGCCCTCTGCGGCCCCTCAAAGAACGAGGCAAATATGTCCGACTCGACCTCCCAGTTGAACCTCGACATCCCCGTATTCGATGCAGATAATCATCTCTACGAGCCCAAGGAAGCGCTGACGCAATTCCTTCCGGACCGGTACAAGGGCATCATCGACTACGTTGAAGTGCGCGGCCGAACGAAGATCGTCGTTCGCGGCCAGATCAGCGACTACATCCCGAATCCCACCTTCGAAGTCGTCGCGGCCCCGGGCGCGCAGGAAGACTACTACCGCTACGGCAATCCCGACGGGAAGACCCGCCGCGAAATCTTCGGCAAGCCCGTCAAGTGCATCGACGCTTGGCGAAACCCGAAGGCCCGGCTCGAACTCATGAACGAGCAGAGCCTCGACCGCACTCTCATGTTCCCCACCTTGGCGAGCTTGATTGAGGAACGCCTGCGCGACGATCCCGAAGCGATCGTGGCGATCGTCCACGCGTTCAACCAATGGCTCTACGAGACCTGGCAGTTTAACTACGAGGACCGAATCTTCACGACACCGGTCATCACCCTGCCCTTCGTCGACAAAGCAATTGAAGAACTGGAATGGGTCGTCGAGCGCGGCGCAAAGGTCGTTTTAATTCGCCCCGCGCCGGTTCCGGGACTCCGCGGCTCACGCTCCTTCGGCCTCCCCGAATTCGACCCCTTCTGGGAGAAAGTCGTCGAGCACGACATCGTCGTCGGCATGCATTCTTCCGACAGCGGCTACCAGCGCTACACCAACGAATGGCTCGGAGGCGGCGTCGAGTTCCTCCCCTTCCAGCCCAGCGCTTTTTCGCAGCTCTCGAACTGGCGGCCGATCGAAGACGCGGTCGCGGCGCTGATCTGCCACGGCGCGCTCTCGCGCCACCCGAAGCTCAAGATCTGCGTCATCGAAAACGGCAGCAGCTGGGTCGAACCACTCCTCAAGGCGCTCAAGGACATGTACAAGAAAGAGCCTCAGGATTTCAGCGAGGATCCGATCGCGGTCTTCAAACGAAACATCCACGTGAGTCCTTTCTGGGAAGACGATCTCCCTGCGCTGGCCGAAATGATCGGCGTCGAGAACGTGCTCTTCGGATCGGATTACCCCCATCCCGAAGGCCTCGCCCATCCGCCCAGCTACGTGAACGAACTGAAGGGCACCGACGACGCAACCGTGCGCAAGATCATGGGCGGCAATCTGGCTCGCCTCATGAATGTGCCGAACGAGGTTATTCGGCCCTGATTCACGAAGCTCTCTCGACGGCTGCGGCACGCTTTGGCGATCGCGTAGCGATCCGGACCGCCAAGGAAGACTGGTCCTTTGGAGCGCTCGATGCGGCAAGCCGGGCGTTGGCCGCGCGGTTGAGCGAAGCGGGCGTTGGGCGCGGCGACCGCGTCGCCATCATGTCGAGCAATCGCATCGAGTTCCCGGTCGCCGTGAACGCGATCAGCCGTATCGGCGCCGCCGCAATCCTGCTCAGCCCAGCATGGAAAGACGCAGAGGCCTCCCACGGCCTTGAACTCACCAAGCCCTGCCATGCCATCGCAGACGGGGACGGTGTCGCGATTCTTCGCGGACACCTCGGCGACGAAGCGGTCATGGACCTCGATGCCGCTGCTATGTCCGAGATCCTTCGCGTAGATGCATCGGCCTCCGCACAAGACGTCGCCGAAAGCCCCATCGGCAACCCCGTCGCAATCGAAGACGACGAAGCCGTCCTCGTCTTCAGCTCGGGGACAACGGGGATGCCCAAGGCCGTCCGGCACTCCCATGCATCCCTGGCTGCCGCGACCGAGCATTGGATCGCGGTCCTCGGCCTCGGCCCGGACGACCGGTTTCAGATCTCAACCCCGCCCTCTCATATCCTCGGCCTGCTCAACCTTCTCGCCGCCGCGACCGCAGGCGCTACCGTTCGGCTCCACGCGCGCTTCGATCTCGACACCGAGCTTCGAAGTATTCAAGAAGACCGGATGACCCTCGAGATGGCGGTCGCGCCCATCGTGCTCGCGATGGCCAACCATCCCGAGCTTGAATCCTTCGACCTGAGTTCGCTCCGCTACATCATGTGGGGCGCCACACCGGTCTCAGAGAGCGTTGCGGAGGCCGTCTCGGCAAAAGCCGGAGTTCGCTTCTTGCCTGCCTACGGAGCAAGCGAGCTCCCCGTCCTCACCTGCAATCCCGTGGAGCGCCCGCATGCCTGGCGACTCGATTCCGTGGGCCTACCCGCCCCGGGCGTTGAACTCCGCGTCGTCAACCTCGAGACGGGAGCCATCCTGCCTTCCGGTGAAACCGGCGAAATCCAGGCGCTCAGCCCCTCTCGCATGCTTGGATACCTTCCAGAAGAGGCCTCCCAGGAAGTCCTCGACGGAGATTGGTACCGGACCGGCGACGTGGGCTCGATCGATGCCGAGGGCTGGGTCCAGATCACGGACCGGTCCAAAGAAATGATCAAGGTCAGCGGCTTCCAGGTCGCCCCGGCCGAAGTTGAAGCCGTCCTGCATAGCCATCCCTCAGTCGTCGATTGTGCCGTCTTCGGCGTTCCCGACGGACGCTCCGGCGAAGCCCCGGTCGCAGCCGTCCAGCTCGATCCCGCTTCGCCCGTGGAACCGGAAATCCTGACGGCCCTCGTCGCATCGAAGCTCGCCCGCTACAAGCACCTTCGCTCGATCGAGATCATTGACCTGATCCCTCGCCTCCCGTCCGGTAAAGTCCTCCGCCGAACCCTGAGAGACGAGTGGCTTCGCACGAACGCCTAGCAACGAAAACCGAAGACACAGCCAAAGCCACATCTACAGCCACACCGAAAGCCCGGAGCACATTTCCATGACTGCATCCCAAGACATGCCCAACTCCACCTCGAAACGCGTCGTTGTCGTCGGCGCCTCCAGCGGCCTCGGGCGCTGTATCGCCATTCACCGCGGACAGCAGGGAGACCGGGTCGCCCTGCTCGCGCGACGAACGTCTGAAATCGAAGAAGCGAGCCAGGAAGCGGGAAGCGGCGCAGTCGCGATTCAGTGTGATGTCACCGACGAGTCCGGTGTCGCGAAAGCCATCTCCGAAGCAGCGGAACGCCTCGGCGGAATCGATGCCATCGTCTATGCAACAGGCATGGGCTCGCTCTGTAAAATCGAAGAAACGAGCGCCGATTTATGGCGCCGCGCCTTTGATACCAACGTGTTAGGCGCAAGTCTGATTACCGCGGCCGCCCTGCCGCATCTCGAGGCCTCAGGCGGCGTTGCGGCCTATCTCTCCTCTGTCTCAGGCAGTCACACGGCCCCGTGGCCCGGGCTCGCGAATTACGCCGTGACGAAGGCCGCGCTTGAGCGCCTCATCGAAGCCTGGCGACAGGAACATCCCCATATCGCCTTTACAACCGTCGTTGTCGGCGACTGCGCCGGCGGCGAAGGCGACGCGCAGACTCAGTTCAGCTCAAGCTGGGACCAGGACCTCGTCCGCCAAATGGCACCCACCTGGATTCAGAAGGGCCTCATGGCCGGCGCCCTCCTTGAGATCAAGGAGCTCCTCGCCGCGATGGACATGGTCATCGACTGCGGCGCTAGCGCGAACCTGCCTAAGCTCGCCGTGACGCCTCGACCACCGAAACGCGCCTAGGCCCGCTTAACCCCGACGACCTCCGACTAACCCCGACTAACCCCGACTAACCCCCACAATACCTGCCTAGTCCTCGCCCCGCGCGACCCCGAATACGGGCAGCGCTTCGGACCTCAGTCCTTGCTCAGAGGATCGTGCTGCACGCCCCCGTCGAACTCGCCGCTCTTGCGCATAAACGTGGTCGAGCGGCGGCGGATGCGCCAGCCATCGGTTGTCCGGGCATATTCATCGTTGTACCAGCCCAGTCGCATATCATGGGTCGCCGAGGCGACGAAAATGAAATGCTGCATCCCGCTCGCACGGTCTCCATCGATTTCGACGACGGGCATATTCCCGATGAACTGCCCCCGCGGCGCTGCTTTCAGCAAGGCCGGAAATCGGTCGAGGCCATAAGGCGTCCCAAAGGCCGTGTAGACCACATCCTCGGTAAACACCTCGAGCCAGCGATCCTCGACGTGTTGGCTCGTCAGCATCATGTAGCGAGCGCAAAGGGCATGGATCTCCACCAGGTCGTCATTCTCGGGTCGCAGCGTCGACATCAGTCTTTTCACCTTCATTTTCGGTTCGCGGTTTCGGGGCCACCACCGCACTTGCCCTCATCGGCAGCGAGAGGAGCCTTGCCTCGCAGAGTCGAACTGGAATATAGTTCGCGACTGCGGAGAATGCCGTTCTCCGAGAGCAACAATCACGGCGTCGGGCTGCGGAAACCAGGCGGCCCACGCGGAAGCCGCTGCTCCGCAGCACACCCAGGGCGTTCTGACCGAAACCGCCCGATCCCTTGGAGGCCATGGACATGCGAAGCGAAGTTTCCTGGCCCTCGATCCCGGCGATGCTTCGCGAAGTTGCCCGGGAGCGCGAGGGCGGTGTCGCCATTGTTGACGGAGACCAGCGCCTGCTCTGGAGCGACCTCGTCGAGCGGGTGGACGAAGCAGCCCGAGCGCTGATCGCAGGCGATATCGAAGCCGGAGACCGCGTCGCGATCTGGGCGCCGAACTCCCTTGAATGGATCGTCGCGGCACTCGCCATCACCTCCGCCGGTGGTGTACTCGTCCCGATCAACACCCGCTTCAAGGGTGGCGAGGCGGCCTACCTCTTAAAGCGGAGTCGAGCCAAGGCCCTCTTTACGGTCCGCGGCTTCCTCGACACCGACTACCCCGAACTCCTCGACGAGACGGGCGAGGCCCTTCCGGACCTAACACATAGAATCTTACTTGCCGGAACGCCTGCAAAGAGCGAGCTCTCCTGGGACGGCTTCCGCGCAAATGGCAGCAGCGTTTCGCAGGAGCAACTGACCGAGCGAATCGGAGCGATCGGCGCCGACGATCCCTGCGACGTGGTTTTCACCTCGGGCACGACGGGCAAGCGAAAGGGCGTCGTCATGGCCCATGGCCAGACGCTGCGCGCTTACCTCGACTGGTGCGACTGGGCCGACCTTCGCGAGGGCGACCGTTACCTTATCGCCAATCCCTTCTTTCACATCTTCGGCTACAAAGCGGGCATTCTGGCTTGCCTGCTGCGCGGCGCAACGATCTACCCCATGTCCGTATTCGATGCGGGTAAAGTGCTTGAGATCGTCGAACGCGAACGCATCACGATGCTTCCCGGCGCGCCGACAATCTACCACTCGCTTCTCGAGCATGCCGACCTCGCACAGCGCGACATCTCGAGCCTCCGGGTCGCGATCACAGGGGCGGCCGACATCCCTGTCGAACTGATCCGCCGGATGAATGAGCAGCTCCCCTTCGAGCGCATTCAAACGGGTTACGGCCTCACGGAAGCGGGAACAGTCTCGGGCAGCCTCCCCGACGATGACATCGCCCATATCGCCGAGACCGCCGGCAAACCTTGGCCGGGCTTCGAGGTGCGCACAATCGCCGACGACGGCAAGGATGCGGCGACGGGCGAACCGGGCGAAGTCTGCGTTCGCGGCGAGACGGTTCTGCGGGCCTATTTCGATGATCCCAAGGCGACCGCAGAGGCCATCGACGCAGAGGGCTGGCTCCATACCGGCGACCTCGGGGTCTTCGACGCGGAGGGTTACCTCAAGATCGTCGGCCGAATTAAGGACATGTTCATCGTCGGGGGCTTCAACGCCTACCCCGCAGAGATCGAAAATATTCTGATGCGCCACCCCGCCGTTTCCCAGGTCGCGGTGATCGGCATTCCCGACGATCGCATGGGCGAAGTGGGCGCCGCCTTCATTGTGGCCACCCCCGGGAGCAAGCCGGAAGAAGCGGAAATCATCGAGTGGTCCCGCAAAGAAATGGCTAATTTCAAGGTGCCGCGCCGAGTGGTATTGATCGATGCTCTGCCCATCAACGCGACAGGGAAAGTCGTGAAGGATGAACTCCGGCCATTGATCGAGGCCTGATCATTTACACAGCGCCGCGGAGTCAATCCCTTTTGCCCACGGCGCGCCCCCATCTCCACCGAAAGGACCCCCTTTGAAGTACGAACTTCCCGACGCAGTGCAGGTCGAGGCCGACGGCCCTCTCCGCATCATTCGCCTATCCCGCCCCGAGCATCTCAACGCGGTGAACGAAGATGTCCATCTCGGCCTCGCGAAGGTCTTCCCTCAGCTCAGCCGAGACGAAGGCGCCCGGGCCGCGGTGATTACGGGCGAAGGACGTGCCTTTTCTGCGGGCGGGGATTTCGATCTGCTGAAGCGCATGGCGGACGACCGCGCGCTGCGCCACGCGACGATCGCGGAAGGACGCGAGATCGTGCTGAATATGGTGCGCTGCCGCGTGCCGATCGTGGCCGCCGTGAACGGCCCGGCGGTCGGGCTCGGCTGTAGCGTCGTGGCGCTCTCGGACATGGTCTATATGGGCGAGTCTGCCTATCTCGCCGACCCGCACGTGACGGTCGGGCTCGTTGCGGCGGACGGCGGTCCGCTGACCTGGCCGCTGCAGACGAGCCTCCTGCTGGCCAAGGAATATGCTTTCACGGGCGACCGAATCAAGGCCGCTCGCGCCAAAGAGATCGGCCTCGCGAACCATGTCGTCCCCGACGATGACGTGCTGAGCGAAGCGAAAAAGGCCGCACTCCGGATTGCTGGCCTCCCTCAACAGGCCGTCGAAGCGACGAAGCGCGTGCTCAATCTTCACCTCGAAAAGGCCATCCTCGCAACGATCGATTTCGCGATGGAGGCGGAGACCGCTTCTTTCGATACGGATGATCTCCACGCCACGATCGAGAAGTTTCAGAGCAAGTAGACGCGATGGGATGCTGGCTCGCGCAAGCATGCGCAGGCTCGACCGCTCCCCTTCACGCATGAAAGGAATTTGATCCATGGCAACTCCCCCCGCATGGTCCGAAGCACGGACCGCCATCGTAACGGGCGCCGGCTCAGGCATGGGTATCGCCATCGCCGAGCGCCTCGCAGCCGAGGGCGCCTCCGTGGCGGTCTGGGACGTGAACGTCGAAGGTGCGAACGCAACGGCGAAAGCGATCGAAGCCGCCGGCGGCCGCGCCATCGCCCAGTCCGTCGACATCTCAGACCGCGCCCGCGTCATGCAGGCCGCCGAGGAAGTGCGCGACGCCCTGGGCGCGCCGACAATCCTCGTAAACAACGCGAGTATCTCGCCCTTCAAGCCCTTCCTCGAAATCGACGAAGCGACCTTAGGTCAGGTCATCGACATCAACTTCAAGGGCACCTTCTTCTGCTGCCAAGCGATCGTGCCCGATATGGTCGAAGCAGGCTGGGGCCGAATCGTGAACATCACGTCCTCAAGCGCCCAAACGGGCTCCCCAGTCCAAACACACTATTCGGCAAGCAAGGGCGCCGTCGTCGCCCTAACGCGCTCGCTCGCCGCGGATCTCGGGCGCAAAGGCATCACGGTGAACGCCGTCCCGCCGAGCGTGATCGACACCCCTGGGCTCCGCTCTGCCGAAGCCCAAGGCATGGTCGGCGATGAAAAGATGCTCGCCCGGATGGTTCCCATGCGCCGTCTGGGCCAACCTGAAGACATCGCGTCCGCCGTCGCCTACCTCACGCGCGAGGATGCCGGATTCGTCACGGGCCAAGTCCTAGGCGTAAACGGCGGCCGAGTCATGAGTAGCGGCTGAGAAACAGAACCACTGGCCCTTCGCCAGCAAAACCTAACACTCGCCTAGCCCCAGGAGTTCTCCCGAAATGCCGCGCCTCAAGCCCGTGCCCCGCGATGAATGGTCGGACGATATGTTCGAAGCCACAAAGAAGCTCTTCCCGAAAGACGCGCGGCACAAACATCCGATTGCCAAGAATCGACCGCAGGCGCCCGGCGTGATGGACACCTTCGCGCTCCACCCTGAGCTCGCTTCCGCCTTCTTCGAATTCAACACCCACGTACTGACGGCGACAACACTGAGCGCAGAGCAGCGGCATATTCTGATTTTGCGCGTGGCCATCCGAAGACGCTCCGCAACGCTCTGGGCGCAGCATACATTCCAAGCCCGCGACCTCGGCCTGACCGATGAGTTCATCGGCCGTATCGCGTTTGGACCCGGCGCCCCCGCTCTTTCGAACGCTGAAGAAGCGCTGATTCGGGCGACCGACGAATTGATCGACGACGGCGTCGTGTCCGAAGCAACCTTCGCGATGATGGAATCGGATTTGGATCCAAAGCAGATCCTCGACGCGATCTTCACCGTCGGCTGCTACGACACGGTCTCTCGCTTCATCAACTCGATGGGGCTCGGCGTCGATCCGGATTTCGAAAAGTACCTCGAGATGACGCCCGGGAGCTGAAACCTCGCGCTCTCCCCCTAGCGCCCGTCGAACTCAAGATGGAGCTGCTGCAGGCCGCGCAGGACGAAAGTCGGGGCGTAGGCATAGCGACGATCGCTCGCCGGACCATGCTCCGCCTCGTTGATTCGGATATCGCCCAGGCGCGCGAGCAGACGTTCAAGACTGATTCGGGTCTCCGTGCGCGCCAGCGGGCCGCCCGGGCAGCTATGAACGCCGAGCCCGAAGGCAATATGATGTCGCGCGTTCTTGCGGTCGATATCGAACTCCGCAGCCCGCTCGAAATGTCCCGGATCGCGGTTCGCCGCTCCAATCAACACCATCACCGTCGATCCGGCCGGCACCTCGACGCCGCCGATTTGGGTCGGAACGCGGGTCAAGCGAAAATCGCCCTTGATCGGCGACTCGCAGCGAAGCGCCTCCTCGATAAAGTTCGGCACCTTCGAGGAATCCTCCCGAAGGCGCGCCTGGAGCGCTCCGTCTTCGCCAAGAATCTGAAGCCCCGCGCCCAACAGCCGAACCGTCGTTTCTTGGCCCGCAGCAAAGAGGTTCGCGGCAACGCGCACAACGTCAATCACTTCCGGAAGTGATCCGTCCGGGAAGGTCACCTGCGCCATTGAAGTAAGAACATCATCCTGCGGATTCTGACGACGATCCTCAACATACTCCGAGAAGCGCTTGTAGAGATATTCGAGGGGGCTCCGCTTCATCGACTTCTTGGAAGTCGCGCCGATATTGCCACCACTCGTGAGCTGCGCCCGAAAATCTTCGCGATCCGCTTCCGGCACGCCCAGCAAATCCGCAATGACTAACATCGCGAAGGGCTGCGCGTAATCCGCCAAAAATTCACATCGCCCTGAAGCGAGGAACTCGTCGATCTGCTGATCCGCGAGCCGCCACATGAACTCTTCATTTTCCTTGAGGCGGTTCGGCGTAAGCAGCCGCATCAGAAGGGCACGCTGCTTCGTGTGGTTCGGCGGATCGAGGGTCGGAAGCTGATCGTTCATGGGCAGCTCGTCGCGATGCTTCTCGATCAGCGCGCTGATATCGTTGCCTTCGAGCGGAACCGGGAAGCCCGGGAAGGGGCCACTCACCGCATTGCAGCTTGAATATCGCTCGACGTCCCGGAGGACTTCCGAGGCTTCTTCGTAACCGGTCACCATCACGACGCCGTGATGAGGCTCGCGCCAGGCGGGGCCTTGGCTACGGACGAACTCGTAATAAGGGAAGGGGTCGCGCACAAAGGCGTCGCTCGTGAAAAAGTCGATCTGCTCGAAATTCGGGGCGGCCTCGGAACTGCTCATGGGGACTCCATCCTTTTTGCATTATAGTTCTCAGCTTACGAGAGCGTCATTCTCAGCGCAATTCGAAGCGCATCCCTCATTTCGGGGGCCCGCCCCCGGACGCAGCAGAGGCATTCAGAGCCACCATGGAATTCAGCGAAAATCCCGACCACATCGCCATCAGCGAAGCCATCCAAACCCTCTGCGCGGATTTCCCCGACGATTATTGGCGAAAATGCGAAGCCGACCACGCGTTCCCGTGGGATTTCTATCGGGCGCTGGCCGAAGGCGGCTGGGTCGGCGTGGCCCTACCTGAGCAGTACGGCGGCGGCGGCCAGGGCATCCAGGAAGCCTCAATCATTCTGCGCGAAGTCGCTGCAAGCGGCGCGGCCATGAACGGCTGTAGCGCCATCCATCTCACGATTTTCGGCCTCAATCCCGTGGTCGTCTTCGGCAACGACCAGCTCAAAGAGACCTTCCTCCCCCGCGCTGCGGCGGGTGACCTCCACGTCGCCTTCGGCGTGACGGAAGTCGATGCCGGAACAGACACCTCTCGGGTTGCGACCCGGGCCGAGCCTGACGGTAAAGGCGGCTATGTCATCCACGGCCAGAAGGTATGGACCACGAAGGCCCTTGAAAGCGACGTCGTGCTGCTTCTCGCACGAACCAGCGGCGAGCCCGGCAGCATGAAGGGCCTCTCACTCTTCCTCGCGGACCTCGATCCTAAATACGTCGATATCCGCCCGATCCCGAAGATGGGTCGCAATGCGGTCGCTTCCTGCGAGACGCATTACGACGGGCTACCCGTCGAAGGCTGGCGACGCGTCGGCGAGGAAGGGGAAGGCTGGCGCTACCTCGTTCACGGACTCAACCCCGAACGCGTACTCCTCGCCTCGGAAGCAATCGGAATCGGCGAAGCTTCGATCCGCAAAGCCACGCGCTATGCAACGGATCGCGAAGTCTTCGGACGCCCGATCGGCGCGAACCAAGCCATCTCGCATCCCCTCGCCCAAGCCCATATCCAATTGAAGGCGGCCTGGCAGATGACGCAGTTCGCGGCCTGGAAATACGACACGGGCCAGGACTGCGCCGAAGCGGCCAACTCCGCGAAGTACCTCGCTGCGGAAGCCGGCTTCTTCGCGGCGGACCGCGCCGTTCAAACCTTGGGCGGCATGGGCTACGCGATCGAACATGACGTGGAGCGCTATTTCCGCGAGTCGCGCATCATGCGGATCGCCCCCGTCTCACAGGAGATGACCCTCAACTTCATCGCACAAAAGGTGATGGGGCTGCCGCGAAGCTACTGAGACGAAAAAGGCCCAAGGGGCGCATAACACGCGGAGTGCGAGCAGTTCTCGCATTTCGCCCGCCTAGAACTCGACCATCACCTTCGCGGAACCCGGCGTTCCGGCGACGGCGATCCCTTCGAGGATTCGGTCGAAGGGAAACCGATGACTGATCATCGACTCGATCTGAGTCCTTAGGCGAGGCATTGCGGCCACCACCTCGGGCATTTCGGTCGGGTAGCCCACCGCAGTCGTGATCGTCGGCTCACTTGTGAGCATCCGACCGAGCGGCAGCGCGACGGACTCCATGTAAGTCGCAGTCACGACGATCCGCGCGTGATCCTTCGTCATCCCAATGATGTCGGCAAGAATCGTAGGTGCTCCGGCGGCGTCGAGAAATACGTCCGTCCCCGTTGCCGGGTGTCCAACCGTATTCCGCGCTTCGCCGTGAAGCTCCGCAATCCGCGCTCGAGGATCCTCTTTGCCAGGATTGATCACGGCACGAGCGCCGAGCGCCGTCGCGCGTTCCAGTCGTTCGTCCGCGAGATCGAGTACGATGAGATCTTCGACACCACGGTCGATGAGCCAAAGCACCATCCCCAGTCCGATTGGCCCGGCCCCGAACAGAACAACCTTATCGCCGGGACTCGCCTCGGAACGGTTTACGCCGTGGAGCGCGACGGCGAGCGGCTCACACATCGCTGCGATTTCGAAGGGAACATCCTCAGGCACGCGAAGTAGATTTTCGCCGAGGGATGCTTCTCGGATCAGCAGGGAGTCAACAAACGCCCCTTCCGGCCCGCCACTTCCCACTCGGCTCGGCGTGGTCATCGGGTTGATGATGACGGACTCACCCACCGCCAAGTCGCGGACATCGGCCCCCACGAACGAAATCTCTCCGGCGCCTTCGTGACCGATCGGCGTCACTCCGCCCTCGGCCCGCCCGATTCCGCCGAGCTGAATATAGGAAAGGTCGCTGCCGCAGATTCCGCAGGCTCGCATTTCCACCACGACGTCCGTCGGCCCCGGCGCAGGCAACGAATACGGATCTAGGCGGACATCGTCTTCACCATGAATATTCAGTACGCGCAAGCCAGCACTCCCTTCCTCGGCGACCTCGATTGTTCAGGCGCCTCAGATTACGTCGCGTAAGGCGCATGCACTGCGCTGCCGCCATCGATCACGATCGTATCGCCCGTGTGAAAGCGCGAGGCGTCGCTGCAGAGGTAAGCGGCGATCCCTTCAAAATCCTCCGCGCGACCGGGGCGCTGGATGGGCGTCTTCGATGAGAAATGGGCGTCCAGCTGCTGGACGGTCTCCTCATCCGCACCGTCCATAATCCCGGTCATCACGAAACCCGGCGCGATCGTATTAGCGCGGATCTCGTAGCGGCCCAGCTCAACCGCAATCCCTCGAACGACCGCAGCCATGCCGCCTTTCGAGGCCGCGTAGTCGGCGATGCCCGCAACTCCATGCATCATCGAGAGGCTTCCGCAAAAGACCAACGAGCCGCCCGGCTCCCCGGCTTCGGCGCGGGCGACCATGCGCTTCGCCCCTTCGCGGAGCGTAAAAAATGCGCCGTGCAGATTGGCCGCGAGAAGCTCATTCCACTCCTCGCTCGAAAGCGTCAGGAACGATCGACTTTTCGAAGTCCGCCCCGCATTCGCAAAGACACTGTCGAGTCGGCCAAACTCCGAGATCAAACGTTCATAGCCCGCGGCAACCTGGTCCTCGGAACTCACGTCGACCTGATCCGCCTCAACCCGGCGCGCTCCCGCCGCAAGCAGAGCGGCCTTCGCCGTGGCGTTCTTCCCAGCGCTCCGCCCCCAGATTGCGATGTCCCCGCCCATCTTCGCGACGCCCGTCGCGAAGGCCAAGCCGAGGCCACCATTGCCCCCGGTCACAAGGGCCACCTTCCCCGTACAGTCGAAAAGCCCTCCGGACATCACGTCCTCCTCACGCTCCGAAGAGCGAAGCGCGCGCCGCTTACTTCTTCTTCAGCTCGCTCTTCATTTCCGAGAGATCCGAGAGAATCGGGTATCCCGTATAGCTGATCGCATTGCCGTGCCCCGTATGATGCACGTCGAAGACCGACTGCAGCGCCGAATAATAGCCTTGCACGTCGAGGGTCTGGTTCACCGCCCGCTTGGCCTGGGCCAGGCCGAAGGGATGCCGCTTCGCAATCTTTCTGGCGAGCTCGTCCGTATGGCTCCAAAGGTCGTCACGCGAAACAACATCTCGCACAAAGCCAATCTTATGCGCTTCATCCGCGGTCACGGATCGCCCGGTAAAGAGAATATCTTTCGCGCGTCGAGCACCCAGATCCCAGGTATGCCCGTGATACTCAACGCCGCCGATCGCCATCATCACGACTGGATCCGAGAAGAGCGCGTCTTCCGCCGCGATAATCATGTCCATAGGAAAAATCAGATTCAGCGCACCCGCGATCGCCTTGCCTTGCACAGCCGCAAGCGTGGGCTTCGGGATATTGCGCCAATGCCAGGAGTAGCCGAGGTATTTTTGCGCTTCCCAGCGATACATGGTGTCGAGCCGAATCTTCCCTTCGTCGTCGAAGAGATTCACTGAATCGGGATCATCCGTGTCGAGATCGTGTCCCGCCGAGAAATGCTTTCCCTCAGCACGCAGGACGATCACGCGAACAGAATCATCCCGTTCGGCTTTCACGAAACATTCATGAAGCTCGTCAAGCATGCCCTCGTTCTGGGCATTGGCTTTATCACCTCGATTGAGTGTGATTGTCGCGACGCGCTCCTCGTTCACATATTCGACGTACTTCATCTTCACCCTCTCCCGGCTTCGCCGGCGGCGCGCTTTCGCACGCCCATAGTTGTGTCTCTTTTACGTATCTGTCGTGTCTCTCGGAATTCGATCAGCTCTTGCGAAGCAGAACCGCTCCCCCAAAAGTTCCGCCGCCAGTCGTCACCACCGCGGTCTCAGCGGCCCCCACCTGACGATCTCCAGCGCGCCCCTGCAACTGAGTCACAGCTTCATGGAAAAACCCATAGCCATGCAACCGCCCCGCTGAGAGTTGGCCCCCATGCGGATTCAGAACGAAATCCCCGCCTTCGCGGATTCGCTCGCCACCGTCGATATAGGCACCCCCCTCTCCTTCGCCGCAGAACCCGAGGGCCTCGATCCAGGAAAGCGCGTTAAAACTAAAACCGTCATACACACAGGCGATATCAACATCGCCCTGCGTGAGATCCGTGCGTGACCAAAGATGCGCGCCGGGCCCTGAAACCATCGGCTCATGCGTGAGCGTTCCCTGATCCCAAGAAATGCGCTCGGAGACATGCGTCCCGACCGCTTCAACCAGAACCGCCGGATTAGGCCGGTCCTTCGCAGTCTCCACCGCCGACACAATCACAGCTGCCGCCCCGTCACAGGGCACATCACAATCATAGAGGCCAAAGGGCGTCGTAATCATGCGCGCCGAGAGGTAGTCCTCGATCGTCATCGCGTCCTGATAGACCGCCGCTGGATTCTTCGCAGCATGTGCGCGCTCGACAACCGGGATCCAGCCGAGCTGCTCGCGGGTCATGCCAAAGCGATGCATATAGTGGCTGGCCTGAAGCCCGATCCAATTCGCGGCGGACATCGCACCATAGGGCAGACGCCATTGCTGGTCTCCCGTCACCCGGCGCCCCGCAGCAATCCCTCCAGAGCCGCGCTTCGCCCGGGCCGCTGCCGTCGCTTCCCAAACCGTGCGAAAGCAAAGTACGTGTCGACAAAGGCCCGAGGCCACAGCGAGCATCGCATTCACGATCGATCCGCCCTGCCCCGGCGTCTCCATGCCGCTACTGATCCAGGTCGGCTGAATCGGAAGGGCTTCCATCAACGCCGAGACTCCGCCTTCCGTCATCCCGCTCCCGCCAGGAAGCGCTCCCGGATAAGTCGCGAGCCCGTCGATGTCGGCAATCGAAAGCCCCGCGTCATCGAGCGCCGCGCGGCACGCGTCGACGGTGAGCGAAAGGGGCGGCACGCCGAGACGACGCCCCACGTTGGACATCCCGATCCCGGTCAAAGCGACTTTCGACTCGAACTTTGCACCGCCAGCTGCGCCGGTCACGCGTGCCGGTGTTGGGGCCATTGCGGGCTCCGGCCAAACCTCGCGCGTGTCCGCAGGCGCCTCCCGCGGCGCAAAGACCGGGAGCCAAACATCTTCGTGCTCTTCGAAGCGGACTTCGACGCTTTGACCGATCGAAACCGCGTCGGCTTCGACCTCCACCGCGAGGGAGGTCAACCGAACAAGCGGATCCTCCTCAAGCGCGACGAGAATCACGGCATAGGGCGGCGCGAGCGAAGGCAGCCAGGGCTGATGATTGACCGTGACCCCAACGATATTCCCGCGACCCGATAGATCGCGAATTTCAAGCCCGCCGCCGCATTTCCGACAATAGGGCTGTGGCGGATGCACAATCACGTCGCAGGCGTCGCAGGCCTGCATGCGCAGAACGCCATCTGCACCGCTCGTCCAGAAGAACTCGTTCTCGGGGGTTAGTTCCGGCAGCGGTCGCATCGATTCAGCCTCGACCGAGCAGCATATTGACCAGGCCGTGCCCCGTTTCGAAGGAGCCCACCATTGAGGACATGATATGACCGCGATCGACGAGCATATTGATCCCGCTCACACCCGCGGCAGCCCGGGAGTTCAGAAAGAGCATGACCCGCGCGATATCATCCGGCGTGAGCACATCTGCGCCTGTCGCCTCGCGGTAGTCATGCGCGAATCCGAGCCATGTTCTTTCGTTGGCCCGAGCAAGGGGCGTATCCGTCGGCCCTGGACAAACGGCATTGATCCGAATGCCCTTCCGCATAAAGGGATAGGACTGCGCCGCGACATAACAGTTCATCGCTTGTTTACTGAAGGTGTAGCTATCCGTGCCTTCATGGGCGGCCACCCAGGCGTCCGCGGCTGCGAAGTCGCCCGTCTCAAGGAATTCCTTCAGCTGAGGGAGATTGCTCTCCCAAGACAGACCGCCAACGGAGGAAATCGCGCAAACCGCGCCGCCGGGGTTGAGCCCTCCGCCTTCGACAAGACTCTCGATGATATGGCGATGCGCGATGAAGTTGATTCGCATGATGCCCGGTGTGCCGTCGGCGACGCCCGCCGCGGAGAAGACCGCGTCGAAATTCCCGCCGGCGCTTTCGAGCGCCGCGTCGACCGCATCCACATCGCGCAGATCGACCTGAATCTTCGTTTCCGCGTCGTACGGGATTTCAGCGAAATCCATCACCACGGCTTTGCCGCCAAGCGCCTGGACACCCACGCCCGCAGCAGCCCCCATCCCGGTGGCCCCGCCGACAACGAGTACCCGTCGCCCCTCATACCCAAATGCTTCAGAATTGATCATCGTGTTCCTCTTCTCTTTCGGTCTGCGCTCGGGATCATTTAGGCTGGAAGCGCTGGCCCGCGTCGAGACGAATCGTCGATCCGTTCAACATCGGATTTTCAACGATCGAAACCGCGAGACGCGCATATTCATCGGGCTTGCCCATGCGAGACGGAAAAGCCGCCCCCGCCACGAGCATCGACTTCATTTCCTCAGGCACGCGGCTTGTTAGGCCCGTGTCAAAAAGGCTCGGCGCAATCGCCATCGTGCGAATTCCGCGGCCGCCGAGATCCCGGGCGGCCGTAAAGGTCATGCCCACGATGCCCGCTTTCGCCGCGGCGTAAGCCACTTGGCCAATCTGTCCTTCGAAGGCCGCGATCGACGCGGTACTGATGATCACCCCGCGCTCTTCGTCTTCGTTGGGCTCGTTGCGGTTCATGATGTCCGCCTGAAGTCGCAGAAGGTTGAAGCTCGCCACCAGGTTCAGATTGACCACGCGCTGAAAATCGTCGATCGGATGCGGGCCCTTCTTCGAGAGCGTTCGCGCCGCGATGCCGCCGCCGGCCACGTTGACGCCGACATGAATGCCGCCCAGAGCGTCCGCAACTTCACCGAGGGTCGTTTCCACCGCCGCATGGTCCGTGATGTCCATCGGCCGGAAAATCGCGTCGCCGCCAATCCCCTTCGCGACGGCTTCCCCTTCGCTGCCGGGCAAATCAAGGATGGCGACGCGTGCGCCCATCCCGGCCATCCGCTCCGCCGTCGCCCGGGCCATACCTGAAGCGCCACCCACGACCACAACGCCTTTATCTGCCAATTCCATCGACTCTTCCTTCCAGCCGCCCACTCTCGGCGGCCCGCAATTTGATGCCCCAGAAGGCGATCGAGCGAGTTCGACCGGCCCCTTCGGAGACCGCGCATTCGCCTTCGGCATTTCGCCGGAAGCGGTGGTGGTCTGCCATTTTCGGGTGATCGCCGGCCGATCCGTCGAAGCGCACCCAGATCTCCTCCGGGGAGAACGGGCATGCTTGGGGGGCACCTCGACGGAGCCATCGTCGGAAGGGAGTAGCGATTTCCTATAAAGAGAATATCGTTCTCAGGGCGCTCGCCGCAAGACAATCACGAAAGGATCCGGCATGTCCGACCCCAAGGTCATCGTTCTCCACGCAAAGGGTGTCCTCGACATCGATTCCGGCGAAATCACGCCCTCCGGATACGTCCGCGTGGAAGGCAAGCGCATCACTGCGGTCTCAGCCGATGCCGCTCTCGCCCAGGGCGCAGACGAAGTGATCGAGCTCCCGGAGCTCACCTTGATCCCCGGCCTGATGGACATGGAAGTGGACCTGGTCCTCGGCGGCCCGGGCGCGGGCCTGATGGATCCCGTGCGCGTCGACCCAATCAAGATGACCCTTCGCGCCGTTGCCAACGGCATGCGAACGCTTCGTGCGGGCTTCACGACAGTCCGAAACCTCGGTCTTTTCGTGAAGACCGGCGGCTATCTGCTCGACGTCGCCCTCGCCGAAGCGATCGGCCGCAAATGGGTCGAGGGACCGCGGATCATTCCTGCGGGCCATGCCATTTCGACGACGGGCGGTCATCTCGATCCCAGCGCCCAGTCTCATCTCGCCCCGGACATGATGCCGCTCTCCGTAGAAGAAGGAATCGCAGACGGCGTCGACGAGATTCGCAAAGCGGTCCGCTACCAGGTCAAGCACGGCGCCCAGCTCATTAAGATCTGCGCCTCGGGAGGCGTTCTTTCCGCAACCGGCCCGGCCGGAGCTCAGCAGTATTCTCTCGAAGAGCTCAAAGCCTGCGCCGACGAGGCCCATCGCCGGGGCTTAAAAGTCGCGACCCATGCCCACGGCGATATGGCCGTTAATGCCGCTCTCGACGCCGGAATCGACTGTATCGAGCACGGCTTCATGATCTCCGACGATACGATCAAGCGCATGGTCGATACAGGTACCTTCCTTGTTTCCACCAACGCCCTCACCGAAAACTGGGACGTCTCCCAGCATCCCCCTGCCCTCCAAGCCAAGGCCGCCAAGATCTTCCCGCAAGCGAAGGATTCGCTCAGCCGAGCAATCGATGCGGGCGTGAAGATCGCTTCGGGAAGCGATGCCCCGGCGATCTTCCATGGCCGAAACGCGGAAGAGATTGTCGTACTGGTTCAGCGCGGCATGTCTCCGCTCGGCGCCCTCCGCGCGGCGACGACGGTCGCGGCGGACTTGATTGATGCGGAAGATCTCGGACGGATCGCCCCCGGCAAGCTCGCGGATATCGTGGGCGTCCCCGGCAATCCCTTGGAAGACATCACCCTCACGCAGCGCGTCGCCTTCGTCATGAAGGACGGTAAGGTCTACAAGCAATGATCCGTGCGTTGCGATTCGCCACGCGCGCAGGTCCAGGCGCAGGTCCAGACATAGGAGAGATCTAGATGTCCCTGACCTCAGGCGAGTCGGCTCCCGCCTACTATGACCCCTACGATTTCGAGATCGATACGGATCCGTATCCGGTTTGGAAACGCCTGCGCGACGAATCCCCGCTCTACTACAACGAGAAGTACGATTTCTATGCTGTCAGCCGCTTCACGGATGTCGAAGAGGGCCTGAAAGACTGGCAGACCTTCTCATCTGCCCGCGGCACCGTTCTTGAACTCATCAAGAACAACGTCCGCATGTCGCCGGGCTCGATCATCTTCGAAGATCCGCCGACCCACGATATCTTCCGATCTCTGCTCGCGCGGCTCTTCACGCCCGCCCGCATCGCTGCCCTTGAACCTCAGATCCGGAAATTCTGCGTCCAAAGCCTGGATCGCTGCGTCGAGACAGGCCGCTTCGATTTCATCGCGGACCTGGGCTCGCAGATGCCGATGAAAACCATCGGCATGCTCCTCGGCATCCCCGAAGAAGACCAAGAAGCCGTGCGCGACCGCGTAGATGCGGGCTTGCGCCTCGAGTCGGGAGAGATGCCGAAAATGGCGCCGGACATGAGCTTCACGCGGTCTGATTTCTTCCCCGAATTCGTGGACCGATGTGCAGCGAACCCTGGCGACGATATCACCTCAAAACTGCTGCAGGTCGAGTTCGAGGACGCAGAAGGCGTTCGGCGACGCCTCACCCGG
This sequence comes from Myxococcota bacterium, assembly GCA_045106235.1. GTDB lineage: Bacteria > Myxococcota_A > UBA9160 > UBA9160 > UBA4427 > UBA4427. Next base: position 126,916 of record JBGCEJ010000003.1, on the reverse strand, counting down.
GAAGAACTGCTCGGCTATATCGGCCTGCTCTCCGGCGCGGGGAACGAAACCACGACGCGGCTGATCGGCTGGACCGGCAAAGTTCTTGCGGAGCATCCCGACCAGCGCGCGAAACTGGCCAACGACTTTTCCTTGATCCCGAACGCCATCGAAGAGCTCCTTCGCTTCGAGGCGCCCTCTCCGGTTCAAGCACGTTATGTCACGCGCGACGTTGGGTTCTACGGCGAGACCGTGCCGGAGGGCAGCACGATTCTCTTGATGAACGGTGCTGCCAATCGCGACGACCGGCGCTTTGAAGATCCCGACCGCTTCGACGTTGAACGCAAGATTGACCGTCACCTCTCCTTTGGATACGGCGTACATTTCTGCCTGGGCGCGTCTCTCGCCCGGCTCGAAGGGCGCGTCGCGCTCGAAGAAGTCCTGCGCCGATTTCCCGAGTGGGAGATCGACACAGCCAATGCGAAACAGGCGCGAACCTCGACCGTTCGCGGCTGGGAACACCTCCCCGTCTTCACGCACTGAAATGCGTCATTCACGACGCAAAGCGCTGAAGTCACCTTGAACAAGGAGCAGCCAAATGGGCCCCGAAGATCTCATCCTCGTTAGTATCGATGACCATGTCATTGAGCCTCCCGACTTGTTCGAACGCCACCTGCCGGAAAAATGGAAGGCCCAGGCACCCCGCTGCATCGAAGGCGAGAACGGGATCGAGACCTGGCATTTCCAGGATGTGAAGTCGACCTCGGTCGGTCTGAACGCCGTCGTCACCTGGCCGAAAGAGGAATGGGGGCTCGAGCCGTCGACTTTCGCTGAGATGCGACCCGGCGCTTATGATGTGCATGAACGCATCCGGGACATGAACCACAACGGGATTCTTTCCTCGATGTGCTTTGCGTCGATGGCGGGCTTCAACGCTCGCTTCTTTAATGAAGCCGAAGACAAGACGGTCTCGCGCGTCATGCTCGAGGCGTATAACGATTGGCATATCGACGATTGGTGCGGCGCCTACCCTGAGCGCTTCATCCCGCTTGGCCTCATGCCCGTTTGGGACTCGGAAGGCATGGGCAAAGAAGTGCGCCGGCTTGCCGCCAAGGGCTGCCGCGCGATCTCTATGCCCGAAATGCCACATATGATGGGCCTGCCGAGCTACCACGATGTCGAATACTGGAAGCCGTTCTTTACAGCCATGTGCGACGAGGGTTCCGTCCTTTGTCTTCATATCGGCCAAGGCTTCAGCGCGATCAACGGCACCCCCGGCGCCCCAGTCGACAACTACATCATCCTCGCCACCCAGGTCGCCACACTCGCGGTTCAGGACCTTCTTTGGGGCCCCGTCCTGCGCGGCTATCCCGATCTCAAGGTCGCCTGGTCCGAGGCCGGGATTGGCTGGATCCCCTTCTACCTCGACCGCTGCGATCGCCACTACAAGAATCAGGTTTGGATCGACCAGGACTTCGGCGACAAGCTTCCCAGCGAAGTCTTCCGCGAGCATTCCCTCGCCTGCTTCATCACGGACGAAACGGCCCTCAAGGTTCGCCACGATATCGGGATGGACATCATTGCTTGGGAATGCGACTACCCGCATTCCGATGCCATCTTCCCCGGCGCACCGGAACAAATCTTCGGCGAGATGTCCCGCTCCGGCTGCACGGAAGCCGAGATGCATCAGATCACCTGGGGCAATACGGCGCGCTTCTTTGGCATAGACCCCTTCGCAAAAATTCCGAAGGAACAGGCCACGGTCGGAGCACTTCGTGCTCTCTCGCCTGATGTCGACACGACAACGACCTCCAAGGCCGAATACCGGGAGCGATACGAAAAGCAAACGGCTGCCAAGCAGAGCTGAATCGACGGTCGGATCCAATCTGGGACGAGCGGGCGCACTTTTATGCGCCCGCGGATCCTGCTTTGAACTACCTTCCGTCCATGCAGTGGCTTTTTCGTCTGATTGCACTCGCGGGATCCATCCTGCTCTGCGCCCTCGCCCTCGAAGGGGTTCTGCGTGTCGCCGTGGGCCCGCCGGTCATCTTCCAATTTCCGCAGGAGCGCTATCAGCCCGATCCCGAGATGGGCTTCGCGATGGTTCCCAACCAAGAGGCCTTCACCCATAGCCGTGCGGTGCAGACGAATTCCCTCGGGCTCCGCGACAGCGAATACCCGGCGGAGGCGCCTCCGAATACGCTGCGCATCCTTGCCCTCGGCGACTCCCAAACTTTCGGAAACGGGATCGACCTCGAAGCGTCTTGGCCGAAGCAGCTGGAGCGCAAGCTCTCTGTGACCGCCCCCGAAAAAACTTGGCAGGTCATTAATGGGGGCGTAAGCGGGACCAGTCCCTGGCAGCATAAGGTCCTCTTCGAGCGCGTTCTGGATCGCCAGACAATGGATGCCGTTGTGCTCGCGGTATACGTCAACGACGTGGAGCCCAAGCCCGCCGAACTTTCCATGAAGCATGCCAGCACGAACTCCGGTTCAAAACGCCTCGTCTATTTGCTCAAGCGAAGCGCGCTCGTCACGGCGGCCGTCAAGGTCTATCACGCTCAGAGCGCGAAGCGGAACCCGCGCCCCGAAGGCGATTGGGAACGGAATATCATCACGGGAGCGCCCGACTCCGCGGTGGAGCGGGGCTGGGTCGAAGTCGACCGCGCGGTCGGCGATATCCAGCGTCGCGCCGCCGCCAGAGGCATTCCATTCGTGATTCTCGTCCTCTCACGCCAGGACCAAGTCGATGGCTCGCTCCCCGCAACATCGTTCAATGAAAAAGTCGCAGAGATCGCAAAATCCAACGGTGTCGCCGCGCTCATCGACCCACTCGGCGCCATGCAGAAAGCCTACGAAACAGCCGGCCAAGCACTCTTCATCCCCTGGGATGGACATAACACAGCCATTGCGAATGAAGTGATTGCGGAGGCGCTCGCGGCGCCGATGATCACCCTTCTGCCTTCTGCGAATCGAGATTCCTGAGCCTCTGTGAAGCGCTTCACAGAGTGAGGCCTCTGGATCTCCGATGATTGGGCCATCCCATTCAGGAGATCCACAGAAATGTTCGGTTCCGTCGCGTCCTCCCCCGCTCGCCTCGCACATAGCCTCGTCCAGGCCGCCCTGCTCGTGGCCCTGACGCTATCGGCCGTACTAGCGCCAACCCCCGCTGAGGCGCGAGAACTCTCCCGTTCCACCGCGTACGCCACGAAGCAACATGTTGCTTTCGCTGAACGAACGGATCTCGGCGCCCTGCAACGCGCAACGAGCCTGCGCCGGAGCGGATTTCGCCCCAGCGACGTGTATCTCGACTTGCGGAACAAAGGCTATACCCCTCAGGCCAGCGCCGGCTCCGTCGTGGATGTCTACACCCCCGCCTCGGCCTCTGAGGTCGCCGAAGCCATGTGGCTCGACGGCGTGCCCCTCGATGAGATCGTGGAATTTCTTCGCTCCAACCTCCTCAGCGTGGACGAGATCTGGGACATCCTGAAGGAGATCACCAACGAATCTGAAGAACGAATTCTCTCCGTTCTCGTTCGGCTCATCGCCTTTGGTGAAGGCGTCAGCGGCGTCGATCTCGAAGCCATCGCGAGTCGGCTCGGCAGCCTATTCAACAAGGCGGAAGATGCCGCTGCGTTCCTGGCGGAGATCGGAGGCGCGGGCTGGGAGCGTATTGCCCGCCTGCTTGTGAAAGCGGGCTACTCCGCACAAGACATCGCCGAGTATCTGATCGACCGCGTCGGCATTACCGCCGAACGTGCCGCCGAATTCCTGAAAGAGAACATGGCGCTCTCTGCAAGCGCAGCTTTTAACGCGCTCCGCGGCGCCGGCGTGGATCTCGACATTGCGGCGAACGCCATCGCGGATACCTGGGAAGCAGGCGCGGGCTGGATCGCCTCGTTGATGCGATCCGCGGGCGCGAGTGCCTCTGAAGTAGCCGCTGCGCTGATCGGTAAATTCGGCCCCGGCATCGCGGGACAGCTCTTCGACATCCTGACGGACGCCGGATACACCGCCTCCCAGGCGTATCAAGCGATCAACTGGATTTCCAGCACGCTGAGCTCCGCGGCGAACGACTTCTTCGGTTTCGGGAAGTAGGCGGAGGAGAGCCGAGGCATTAGACGCGGGCCGGGACCGGGAGGACTAACTCCGAAGCCGCCGGCGCGCCTCAAACTTGAAGCGCATGCCCGTGCTCATCATCGCCAAGTTCAGCTCGTCCGGCGGACCGGCAGGCTCGACGCTCGGATCAATCGCGACCTCCCAAGCAAACCGCTCATCACCTATCACGGTCGCGGGGCGACACTCAGCCAGCGGATCAACCTGCCTAACAAGGGCTTCAAGCATGGGTGGCGGGGCCTCGGACAGCCCGGCAAAATAGGAACGATCTTCTTTCTCTTCGAGAGCGGGGCAGTTCCCGATCGCGACCCGCGCGGAGCGCTCGCCGGTCAACTCAACACGGAGGTCGACATAGCTTCGTGGCTGAAAAATGGGATGAAGCTGGATGAACTTGGCGATGTTTTCGATCCCGCCCTTCTCCGCTCCGGGAAGCCGCTTCAAGCGTTCGACCGCAAGCGCGGCATGCCCGATCGAAGTGCGCGTCCCGAGCGTCTTCGCCTCGGCCTCCCCCCAGTTCGCCCCCACGCAAACATGGTAGGAGCGCACGATGAGATGCCCCTGGACAGCAAACTCCTGGGCAAGCGCCGCGAGCGCGGAGTGCGAAAAGTCTGCCAGCTGCATGGCTGGATCAAAGGACCCGGAATAATCGCTCCATCCCCCGGGTTCTCCGTCCTGCTCCGGACGATCGACTTCCACGCCCGCCAAAAGCGATCCGGCGATCAAGTCTAGATTCGGATGCTGCTCGTAGGGCTGGGCGTCCTCGCTCAGATAGACCTTCCAGCGACAATGCGGATGCCGCCCTGGCCCATTCCCTTCCGGTCCGTCGATTCGCGGTGGGCGATGAATCGGTCGCATCACCATATTCGGATGCGTCGCGGCGGCGGTCGCATCGAAGGTCGGGTCTTCAATATCGTGGCACATCAGCTTCACGCCCCGCTCGCCGTGGGGTTCGATGTCCATGAGGGCCCCGCAGTGAGCGAGCCAGAACTCGCCGTACTCGTCAGAGTCGAGTCGGAACTGAAAATCCATGAACTGCTGAGGCGCGCCCACTTCGAGCTGAATCCCCTTGAACACCGTCTCAACGGAAGCCCCTTCGAAATTCATCAGCCGCTGCATCCGCTTTGAGTAAACCGGGCTTGCCCCCATCCATTCCTCGACGCCCGAGGTGAGATAACCCTTCGCACCATGGGACATCGCGACCAGCGGCTGACTGACCCGGTCGATGAGATGGCCGATCAGCAGATACTCCTGCCCCAGGCGGACAAGAAACTCCCGCGAAAAATCGGCAAGCTGACGATTCGGGTCAAAGGAGCCGGAATAATCGGGAAGCAGCGCCATCGGGGTCGTCCTCAAGTTGATCTGCGAAACGGATGGGAAAAGATGCCGAAAACGCGGCTCTGAAGCATCCACCAAGAACCACCAAGGCTCCCGAAACCGCCTATCTTGCGGGGACAATTTCGAGCTTTGCGGAGGTGATCAGGATGCGTGTTGGATATATCGGCCTTGGAAATATGGGCGGGCCCATGAGCGCGCATCTCGCTCCCGGGGGCTTTGAGACGACGGTCTTCGATCTCTCCGGCGCGGCCCTCGAAGCCGCAGTCGCGACCGGCGCAAACGCAGCGGCCTCTCCTTTCGACGTAGGTGCATCCTCGGAAATCGTCTGCATCTGCGTCCAGACGGACGCCCAGGTCCGATCCGTGATCGTCGGTGACGGCGAAGGAACGGGCGTGCTCGCCGGTCTCAGCGAAGGCGGCGTCATTCTGATTCACAGCACCGTCTCCCCTGAAACCATTGAAGCAATGCATGCCGCAGCAGAGCAGCACGGCTGCTCGGTCGTGGACGCAGCCGTGACGGGCGGAGCCGCTGGCGCGAAGGCAGGCGAACTCGTCTTTATGGTCGGCGGCGAAGACGAGACGATCGAACGGATTCGCCCCGTTCTCGACGTCAGCAGCAAGCTCGTCATCCATGCGGGGCCACGCGGCAGCGGCGTCAAGCTGAAGCTCGTCGTGAACCTTTTCCAGTACATTCATTTCGCTGCGGTGCGCGAAGCCTTCGCCCTCGCCGAAGTCACGGGACTCGATCACGAAGACTTGATCGCTGCGACCCGCGCAAACGGGCATCTCTCCGACGGCGAAATGCAGTTCGTGGGCAGCGCCCGCCTTCCACAGGACACCCAGCTCCCCGAAGAAGTGCAGGCCTTCATGAAGACCCAGCTCATCACCGCCGAAAAAGATCTCGGCCATGCCCTCGATCAAGCCCGCGCCGCCGGCCTCGCACTCCCCACCGCATCCGTCGTGAGCGCCGGCATGGCGCGCATTTACCGCGTCGACGACGCAAGCCGGCGTTAGTCGAATGCGCAAAGGACTCCTCCTACTTGGGCTGATCGCGCTCGTCCTGACCGGCTACGCCACCCTCGCCGGGCGCGGGCCCCTCGGCGAAGTCGATGGGATCGTCCACCAACCTCGGTCTGAGCCGCGAAGTGCAGCGCGTGTCGCGTCGACCGTCGCCGAACAGCGAACTCGAGCTAAAACTCTCGCCGCTCCGAGCGAGGGGCAGATCCTTTTCGGCGATCTTCATGTGCATACGACGCTGTCCTCCGACGCGTTCATGCTGAATCTTCCGATGATGGGCGGCGGGGGCGCGATGACACCCGCGGACGCTTGCGATTTCGCGCGCCACTGCGCCGCCCTCGACTTTTGGTCGATCAACGATCATGCCAATAGTCTGCATCCAAAGGATTGGCAGAACACCGTCGCCGCGATCCGTTCCTGCAACGCGCGCGCGAGCGACGCAAGCAATCCCGACACCGTCGCCTTCCTCGGCTGGGAATGGACCCAGGCCGGCCTCACCCCCGACGAGCATTACGGTCATAAGAACGTCGTCCTCGCGCATACGGACGAAGCCCGAATTCCGACGCGTCCGATCGCTGCGACCGAGGGCGCGATCCTGCTTGAATCCGCTTCACCCTTCGTTCGCGGCGGCCTCTCCCTCGTCGATGGTCGCTTCAATGATCTCTCCAGTCGCATCGCAGAAAACGCCGGCTCCCCCTTCTGCGGGGAGGGCGATGTGCGCTCCCTTGGCGCGGACTGCCGAGAGATCGCGCCGACGCCCGCCGAGCTCTACCGAAAACTCGACGAATGGGGACATGACGCCATCGTGATTCCCCACGGCACCGCATGGGGCATGTACACGCCGCCGCAATCGAGCTGGGACAAGCAGCTCGAGGGCGCGATGCATGATCCGGATCGTCAGACGCTGCTCGAGGTCTATTCGGGGCATGGCGACTCCGAGCAGGTTCGCCCCTGGCGAGCAGCCGAGACGAATTCGGCAGGAGCCCTGGTCTGCCCCGAAGAGCGACCGAACTACCTGCCGCCGTGTCGCCAGGCCGGAAAGATCGTGTATCAGCGATGCGTCGACGGCGGGGAAGAAGCGAAGGAATGCGAGTCCCGCGCTGCGCTGGCACGCCAACACGCGCTCGAAGCTGGGAAGGACTATGTCGTCACGATCGAGGGGAGCAATGCCGCCGAATGGCTCGACGCCGGGCAATGTCGCGACTGCGCCCAGCCCTCCTTTAATTATGTACCGACGGGGTCAGCGCAGTACATCGCTGCGCTCGGGAATTTCGACGAAGACCCGGACGCGCCGCGGCGATTCCGAATGGGTTTCATGGCGTCGAGTGATAATCATTCGGCGCGGCCGGGAACCGGTTACAAAGAAATGCTTGGACATAGCGACGGCGGCTTCGACCGACCCGAGGACGCGTCCTGGATCGCATCCCGCGTGCGCCGTGGCCCCGCGAGTACCGAGAAACCGGCGAGTTCCAAGGCCGTCATCATCGGCGAGACTTCCCCGTTCACTGCGCTTGCCGATGTCGAACGAGCCGGCTCTTTCCAGTACACCGGCGGGCTCATCGCAGTCCATACCGAAGCGCGCGATCGCGATTCCATTTGGACGGGCCTCGGGCGCCGCGAGGTCTATGGCACAAGCGGCCCGAGGATTCTCCTTTGGTTCGACCTCTTAACCGAGGACGGAACGCAGCCCATGGGTTCAGAAGTCGAGCTCAACGAAGTGCCTACGATGCGCGTCCGCGCGGTGGGCTCCCGAGAACAAAAGCCAGGTTGCCCCGACGACGCACTCGAAGCACTCGGCCCCGAAGACATGGAACGCCTCTGCCTGGGTGAATGCTACAACCCAAGCGATACACGCCGCCCGATCGAGCGCATCGACGTGATTCGCATCCGACCCCAGATCGTCGAGGGAGAGGACATCGCCTCCCTCGTCGACGATCCCTGGCGAAGCTTCGAATGCCCTCCAGATCCGAACGGCTGCGTCGCCACCTTCTCGGATGAAACCTTTCGATCGAGCAGTCGGGACGCCGTCTATTATGCGCGCGTCTACGAGCCCGCCATTCCCACCGCCAATGGCGACCCCCTCGGCTGTGAACGGGACAGCGAAGGGCGCTGTCTCGAAGTGCGTCTCTGCAGCGACGAGAGCGATTGCCTTGCCGCTGACCGCCCCCGCGCCTGGTCCTCCCCGATCTACGTTGACCATCCAGACGCGAAGAGAAGTCGCTAGTCGGCAGCGAGAATGCCCCCAGGGAGCGCGGATCCCAAGGGGGCCTACTGCTTAGCCCTGAGCCTCCCCTCCCTTACACCCGGCTCCCTCGGTCTATCGCGCACTTCGCGATTCAACCGTGTTAGTATTTTGGTTCCTGGGAAGGAATCACGCGACGCGATGCGCTCGCTGTGATGCGCAACCGCTTCGCTCGACCGAGTGGAGACGGAAGGCCGCATCAAGAAAGGAATCGGCTCAACCATGATCAAAACGAAGCAAGGATTGGTCGGCACGCTCTGCGTACTGATCGGACTCTCACTCTCCGCGGGCACGGCCACAGCGACTCCGCTGTTCGACTATTTCGGACCGCTCAACGAAGCCACGTTTGGGGGCTCAGGCATCCCGAACGATGAGGTCGCCGTCGCGCGCCAATTCGTCGATGGGGACAACGTCATTACGGTGGCGATGAGCGCCACGCAGCGCTTTTCAAATCCCGCACTCGGCAATGACGGAGCGGGAACCTATCTCGCGACGCCCGGAAGCAATTTCGGCGGCGCCGGCGAGAGCCCCGACGAAGGCGCTCTTTGGAATTTCAACTATTTCATTCGAGTCGAGGGGCTGAACGGAGCCACTCCGCTGCTCACCGACTACCAAATCGATCTCTTTTATGATTTCGATACCGCGGTCGACAACGCCCTCGCCTCGCTCGGACAAATCAACGTCACAGCAGGCCTGGTGCTCCTCGATCCGAGCGCAACCCTCGCCGAAGGTTCTGAAAATCTACTCTTCGGCTTTCTGGGAACCGGCGTTCCTGGCCTGGTGACGCCCCCTGCAGGCAGTTTCGACGCCAACGCGCTCGGCGAATATAATTTCGCCATCCAGGTCAGCCGCGCTGGATTCTCCGTGGAAACCGTTGCCATGGATGTTCAGGTCGTACCGGAACCGAGCACCGCGCTTCTGATGGGACTCGGCCTGGCGGGACTCGCCCAGCGACGACGCGCCTTCCGCGCATAGACTTTGATCCTTTCGATCATTGGGGCCGAGAGATTCAATTCTCTCGGCCCTTTCTATTTGCCCCTCCGGCGATCTACCGTCTGTCGACACGGAGGTCTTCAATGGCATCGATCGAGTCGCGAGATCAAGCGACGATCTTCATCCATCTTTACCGCGCCATGGTCGGACGCGCCGATATCTGGCGCATGCGGATGGACGCCACAACGAACTGGGCAATCGGCGCGACGGCGGCGATCAGTTCCTTCGCGCTCGGCAACCCCGATCTCCCCCACTACGTCGTCTTAATGGCATCGCTCCTCACGCTTTGCTTCCTCATGCTCGAGGCGAGGCGACTCACCTTCTATCACCTCTGGCAAACCCGCGTGCTTCAAATTGAGAAAGGGATGATCCTCCCCGCCCTGAATGCCCCGTCTTCGGGTGAGGACATCGAGCTCGATCCGGCATTCGTGGCGGCGCTCAGCGCTGAGCTCGGCGGAACTGTGCCCACGATGCCGATGCGAAAAGCCGCCGCCCGGCGCCTGCGACGCGTCTACCTCTACCTTTTTGCCGCGCAGTGGCTCGCCTGGATCCTCAAGCTCTCGACGCATCCAAAGACCGCCGACTCCGCCTCCGAAATGATCGCCCGCGCCGGTATCGCGGGCCTTCCAGGAGCCGTCTGTTTCGGGGGATCACTTCTTGCTCTGGCGATCGCCTTCGTCTTGGCGCTCACGATCGGTGGGATCGACCCCCGCCGAGACAAGCCAGACCTCGTCTAACCCGGGCCGCGGGGCCACCCTCGCCAACTCAGTCCTCTTCAGCGCGAAGCCTTTCATCTTTTTCATTGCTTCCCAACCGGCTCCCATGTCATGCTGGGTTTTTCTTGGGAAGGGAAAAAATGCATATCTATGCTCGCAGTCTAAAAGCTCAGCTTGCCCTCGTTTGTTTTGGAACCGTCCTTTGCGGCCTCCTCTTCGCCGGAAGCGCACACGCCACACTCATCGGAGACGATGCCGTCATTCGCCGGATCAGCGGAGGCGGCCCCTCGGTCACCGATTTCGCGATCACCATCGGCGCCGGCACAGAGCTTGAGTTTCAGGGTCGCCATGACCTCGACGCCTCAAGCATCGTACTCGACTGGAATCTCCCTGGACTCGGATCGATCGGCTTCGACTCATCGAATCAGATCTTTGAGTACCTAGACCTTCAGGAACAGGGTGGACCCGTCGCGTCCGTACTGACCGGGGTCGCGCTGACGACCAACGTCGTCGGCCTGAACTCGTCGCGGATTCTATTCAGCGACGATTCCGTCTCTATCGACCTGACCGCACTCTCGGTCTCAGGCCCGAATCCCGGTGGATTTTCCTTCGTTCAGCTGGATCTCACCTTCACGCCCGTTCCAGAGCCAGGGACAGCGCTCCTCATCGGCGCGGGGCTCGCTGTGCTTTCAGCGAGACGGGGCCGAAACCACGATCATCAGTCCGACCAGAACGGCGCCTAACGCCCTAACGCCATCCGCCGAGCGAAATCGCGCTCGCCCAAGGACTCTTCGCATCGGCGAGGTAGCGGTTGAAATCGGCGACGGGCATAGGCCGGCCGAACAGATACCCCTGCATTTCGTTGCAGCCGAAATCCATCAGCATTTCGGCCTGTTCGATTTCTTCGATGCCCTCTGCGATGACTTCGATCTGGCGGGTCGCAGAAAGATGCAGGACGGAAAGCACAATCGCCTGCGCGGTTTCGTTCTGCATCGAAGAGCGGACGAAAGATTGATCGATCTTCACGCGATGCATGGGGATCTGCCAGAACACCGAAAGCGATGAGTATCCCGTTCCAAAATCGTCGAGGGCGATTCTGACGCCGAGATAGCTCAGAGCCTTGAGTGTCTCCTGAACCTCCGTCGTATTGGACAGAACGCTTGTTTCCGTGATCTCGAGTTCAAGCTGATGCGGCAGGAAACCAAACTGCTTGATGCGCCGGGCCACGCCATCCACGATATCCCGGTCAACGAGCTGTTGCGCGGCCACATTCACGCTCATCCGCAGATCGCGCCCTTCCCTCACCCATTGTCCGAGCGCGGCGCAGGCTTTGTCGAGAACGAAATCCCCGAGCGCATTCATCAAGCCCGCCTGCTCCGCGGCCGGGATAAAGCTCCACGGCAGTATCAGCCCCTCGACGGGATGATTCCAGCGCACGAGCGCCTCGGCGCCGACCAACTCTCCTGAGTCGAGATTCACCTGGGGTTGCAGAAAGATGCAGAGCTCTTCTTTCGTGATGGCCTGATGAAGGCCACGAACCACATCGTATCCAGCGCCGCGACCGCCAGCGAGATCTGACTGAAAACGAAGCACCCGGTTCTTCCCAACGGCCTTCGCTTGATACATCGCGGCATCCGCATTCCGAAGCACCTCGCGCATCGTATCCCCATCGACCGGGGCGATCCCTATGCCGATGCTGGCCGTAATCCACTCTTCCCGCCCCGCAATTAACACGGGCTTCGCAACCGCGTCCGCTATTTCGCGTGCCGCGACCTCCGCCCCCTGTTCATCGATGCGATTCAACACGACGACGAATTCGTCGCCGCCCATTCGCACGACCGCATCCGTCCGCCGCGTTTTCGCCGTAATCCGGCGCGCGATCTCGACGAGCATCTGGTCTCCCGCAGCATGTCCGAGCGAATCATTCACTTCCTTGAAGCCGTCCAGGTCGATGAAAAGAATTCCCGTCGAGCCATGCCGGAAGCGAGCCCGGGTGAGAGATCCAGGCAGATGCTGCTGAAGCCAGCGTCGGTTGTAGACTCCCGTGAGTGAATCATGAGAAGCGAGATGACGGTCCCGCGTTCGCGCAGCACGCAGCTCGCTCCAGAGCGCGTGCAAATGTCGAGCATGCAGAAGGGCGTCTCGAAAACTCTCTTCGCTAAGCGTCTGCTGCGTCAAAACACGCTGCACGCCCGACTCGAGCGCAAAGGCCAGCACATCAGGATCGGCATGGTCGAGGACCGCCACCGAGGGAACGTGTCCCAGAATCGGCATCACTCGTTCAATCGCTTGGCGCCCTTCGCCCTCGGGCATTTGCAGACTGAGGACGATCGCATCAAAATTTTCATTCGCCACAAGACTGAATGCCGATTCGAGACTCTCTGAAAACTCGACCGAGAACTCACTTGGATCAACCATCGCAAGCACGCGGGTCAGCGCACCGCCCGTCGCATCCGCCTGCGTCGCGATCAGAACGCGCGTCGGCGTACCCGCAGACACCCCAGGAAACTCCGGTCCCTTCTGCGCTCGCAAAGAGCTCATCTTATGTCTTCGAGACGGGTCGGCACAGTGAATCTCTCTCGGCCCCAAGGAACAGGAAATTCAGCAGCTCTCAATGAGAACTCTCATATCGATTTCGGCAGTCTACGAGTCCCACAGGAGTGAATTCAGAGCTTCTCCACGGAACACCCTACGCCGTATCGGATCAAAGCAGCAAAGAGCACGTCCGGAAAATATTGCCTCGACAGAAATGGGGCGGGACGGCTAAAGCCACCCCACCCCTTTCCCACCAAACTCCCATCACATACGAAAAGCGACTGCCCCAAACGGGGAGTGCCTAACGTTTCCCGCGAAAGAGCCGGTTCGCCTTTCGGAAGACCGAGTTCCCGATCTTCCGGCCAAGCTTACGCCCTTCAAGGTCGCCATCGAGATAGTGGATGCCGCCAAAGCGGCGCGATGCTCCTGCTTCATCCGCCGCGTCCGTGAACGTCGCCCAAGAGAGCGTCAAATCCGTCGCCGGAACCACTCCTGGCTCGACACGAGACGAACCCGCCGGGATGGTCTCGCTGTACTTGAGCACGTCGCTCCCTGTGAATCGCTTGAGCACCTGCGCTGCCGCTGAAGAAAAGGTGCTATGTCCCGATACGTATTCCGCGAAAGGCGGCGTAACTACAGTCTCCGCTTGGTAGGGCTGCCAGTCTTCGCCGGGAATCAGGTCCGTGCCCTGATACGGTCCCGCCCAGGCTTCGATCAACTCACCGCGGAAAAGCTCATGGATCGACGTCACGGGGCGTACGTAGTCGAAATCGACTTTGTAGCCCCAGGTGGCGATCGAAGCGTCAAGCTGGGAATTCCCGACCAGAAAGAACATCCGCGCATCGCGACTCAGATCATGTCCCTCGCGATCCGAAACCGCGGAGGCGAAAATCGTCCAATGGCCGGGGGGTAGTTCCGAACTCGGGCCATCCGCCCAGTACTCCGCGATCACCTTCTGCTCGTCGGTCAGTACCGCGCTATACGCCACAACCTCCTTCGACTGTTCAAGAAACGCTTTCGTTCCGACCTTCGCCGGCGACTTGATCTTAAACTCGTCGTAGCGGTCCAGCGCAAAGGCCTTCACCTTCTTCCAATGCGGCGTAATGAATTTCTGGGTCACAAACCCACCCTCGCCGTCGGATACATCAAGCGGCTGCCAGCGCCCCAAATCGTTCACCTGGGTCGGCGTATTCACCGGCGCGTAGCCCGTGTAGTCCGCATAAGCGCCGGGGGCCAAATTTCCGAGCTGGTTTGAGCCGTCGTGATGCCGATAGGCAAGGACGGCGCCGCAGGCCTTATTCCCGACACCGGCCGGCGTCGAGGGCTGCTTTGACGTCATCGCAGGATCGTAGCCATACGACGTCATGATTCCGTCAAAGAGTCCCTGCTCGCTGGGAAACAAGTCGACAAGTGCGCGGTAGGCCGCATAACTCATCGCCTCATGTCGATTCGTATCGTTTCGCTCTGAGACAGGCCGGCGGAACTCATCGCCGAACCGTGTCCCAATCGCGCGCTTATCATAGGCAGCCCACGCATCATAAATGCATGTATGCGTCACCGCCAAAGCGCGTGCGACGACCGGCGGACCAGGATGCGTGATCCGAATTGCTTCTAACATCGCCTCATTCCACTCGACGACGATCGTCGAGGCCGAAGCGGCCCCCGCACTGCTGAGCGCCAGCAGGCCAGAGCAAAGAACTCCAAATAGTTTTCGACTCATCGATTCCCCTCAAACGACCGAGCAGAAGCACTCCGAAGGGACGCTCCAACTCGAATCTGATGGGACGCCGCCCCTTCTCGGCAGAGAATCTTTGAGATCAAAGATCGAGTAGCGTCCGCTTTTATTAGGGAATAGAGGGCTTAGGCGGCGCGTACCGTGAAGTCCTTCACGTATGAGACTAATTTGGGTGAAGTTCGATCTTTGTTAGGGACAATTCAGCGTGGTCCCGCAGACATTCGAGCCGCCGTCTCGCCCGCTTACGACGGTCCCGGCCAGATTGTTGGCCCCGATTGCATTCTCCATGTAAACCGAGCTTCCGGTGTTAAACCGCAGGCCGTAGCCCGCATTCGCCCGCAGCGTATTGCCTTGGGCTACGCAGCCTAGCGTGCAGTGGATTCCGTCATCCGAAGAGTCCGTTCCGTTGTCGAACACGCTATTGCCTCGAACCGTCGTGCCATCCGTCGCGTAGATCCCGTCCGAAGACGAACCCGAGACGGTATTCCCACTCACGACCGAGCCGCTTCCCGTTTCAATGCCGCGGTCGCCTGAATTGCGGACGGAATTCGATTCAATCGTCGTGATCGATCCGGCGAGAATCCCATCCAATCCGTTCCCATTGACCGTGTTGTCCTTGACGAGGCCGCCGTCACCGAAGACGCGGATTCCGTATTCTGAATTCGAATCCGAGGTGTTGCCGACAAAGCTGGATGTTGCCCCCCCAAAGAATCCGCTATAGCGATTCGAGGACGAAGTCGAGCCCTCGACTCGACTCGAAAACCCAAGAGCAATCCCATTGCGTCCCGAGGAGAGCACTGTTGAATTTCGAACCACGCTGTGATTCGCAGTCTGGATTCCCGTGAGTCCCACCTCTTTGACCGACACGTTTTCCACAACGCCCCTCTCGTTGCTCAACCTCACGCCTGCCGCTCCGCAATCCGCGACGCGAACGTCACGCACCTGGGCCCCTGCGCCCAGGACCTCGATTCCCGAATACCCCATGCCGTATACCGCGCCATTCCGAACCGAAATCCCTCCAACCGATGGGCTGAAAGATCGAATGCCCCCACCATCGCCTTGGCGGGTACACGATACTTCTTTCGTGATTTGGTTCTGAGTACAATCGTTTGGCCCACTGATCTTGAAACCACCCAAGTCAATCGAAACTCCATCCTCAGCGGCTCCGATCGTGATCACGTTCGTATTCTCATTCGAAACCACTAGGTTTCCTGTTAGGCGAAAATTCGTTGGGGAAGCCGACGTGATCGTGACGGGATAACCCGCCGTATCACCCGGAAAACAACCCGTCGCCGTCGCACAGGCGTGGTTGATTTCGACAACGCCATCGCTGGCTTGGGCGCCGATGGTGGCGAAAAGAGAGGCCGAGGCGGCGAGGAGAAAGAGCGTCTTCTTGAACATGATCCGATACCTTTGCGTTGTTTGGGAATGAGATCGTGGGCGGGGCCCGTTTCGGATGGAGAAATGAGAAAAAAACGAAAGGAATCCGCCCAGCGAACCTAAGCCACGAGCAGGCCCTGCCGCGGACGGGGCTTCTGCGGGAGAATCAGGACGGACTCGAGGCATTCCCGGCTCGCCGCCCGGGCCAGCTCCCGAAGCCTCGCTGGATCGGCCCACTCCACCTCCTCGATGATCCACATCGCGCTCTCACCGGCGCTTGCATCCCCTTTCACAAGCCGCCCGCGACCGATTAGAGCCAAACCATCGTGCTCCCCAGATCCCTGGGGGTGGCCCTCCACCCTTACCCGAGCCTCCTCCCCGAGCCGAAAGCCGCGGCCCCGAACGGTTTCAACCCATCTCTCGGACTTGCGTCGGCCGAGGTCGCCCACGGCCCTCCGAAGCTCATAGACCGTCGTATCGATCGCGCCCGGGCTGACTGCGACGCCGCCCCAGACCTCAGCCATCAATTCATCGCGCCCCACAACACGGTCGCGATTGGCGCTCAGATACGACAGTAAGTCGAGAGGCCTGCGCGCGATTTCAACCCGTTCCGGAAGGGCGGCAACTCTGTCGCCCCCCGAAGAGATCCGCTCTCGCCAGAGTTCAAAGCATTCCGTTTTGATGATGTACTGCTCGCGTTTCGATTTCGTCATTTGAAGAGGAGATCGATGCGCGGCGCCAAAGCGGATGGATTTTTCTGAAGCCTGGCTTCAGGCGAGATTGGGTAGCCGGCTCCTCGGGTTGATTCTTCGGGCCTAATCCTCGGGCAGGGGCCCGAAAAAGCCCAGGACCCGCAACACTCGCCCCGAGGCGTCGAGCTCCGTGACATCGAACCCGGGCAATACGACCTCGCTGCCGCGCCGAATTTCCCAGGCGTAGCGCACCACATCATGATGTTGGTCCACACCGCTCGCGCGGAGATACTCGACATCCGGCAGCCGGGCATGGACCTCGTGAACGTTCGCTTCGAACTCATCGATGCCCCGGGTCACAATGCTGGGGTCGATGAACACAACTTCGGGTGAAAGCGCACGTTCCAAATGGCCGCGGATCCGGCCGGGATCGCGTTCATTCCATGCCGCCAACATATGATCAAGTGATTCGGGGTGCCCTGACATTTCATCCTCCAGTTACAGACTCTGTGTCGGTTTTAGCAAACCGACACAGAGTCTGTAAAGTATGGCCATGGTCAAGCAAGCAGAGCGGCGCGCAGCCACCCGGACAGCCATCCTGGATGCGGCGGAACAGCTTTTCGCCGAGAAAGGCTTTGAAGGCACTTCAACGGACGCGATTCTTTCTGGGGCAGGCATCAGCCGAGGCGCCCTCTACCACCACTTCGAGACCAAACAGGCGGTCTTCGAAGCGGTCTTCCTGCGGGCCTCGGATGCAGCGATCGAGCGAGCCCTCCGAACAGGAAGAACCGGGCCCGACGCCGCCGTCTCGCCCTTAGAATCGCTCATCCAAGTCTGCTTTCGCTGGCTCCGCGAGGTCCGCAAACCCGTCGTCGCCGCGATTGTGATCGAACAGGGCCCCCAGGTGCTCGGGTGGAGCCGGGCGAGAGATCTCGAAGCGGGAACCAGTCTCGGCTTGATGATGAGGGGCCTCGAACGCGCCGAGGACGCGGGCGAGATCAAGCTGGAATCCGTCGAACTCGCAGCGCGCTATCTCAATGCCGTCCTCGCTGAAGCCGCCCTCGCCGCACGCCACCGTCCCCCCGGCGTTACCCATGCGGGGATCGAACGATCGCTCCGCCAAGTCATCGAAGGGATGGCGAGCTGAGCCGCTGCGCCGAATCCGATCTCGATCTTCCGACCTGTCGAGGCATCCCGCGCGATCCCGAAACGTCCTACCGTTTTGGGCGCGTACATCCTCATTGCCCTGCCACAAGGAAAATCTGAAATGAGCAAGAAGCCCGAATTCGCAGAAAACCTGAGCGAAGACTCCGTGGAGCAAGAACAACGGAAGGGCATCAAAGCTTGGGTCTCGGAGCATCTGAACGGTGAGGTTGTGGAGATCACCCGCCTGGAGCGCTGGCGGCCGCAATGGAAGGTCAGCTATCTCGCCGACGGCGAAACCAAGGCCGTACTTTTCCGGGGTGACCGCCCCGTCGCTGACGAGTTCTACCTGCGCTTCGAAATGGAAGTGATGCAAGTCCTCGAGGCCAACGGAATCCTCGTTCCGCATATCTACGGCTGGGTCGATTCCCCCAAAGCCTTCGTAATGGAATGGGTCGAAACCGAGGACCGCGCGCCGGGCATGCTGCATACGGCGATTGAGAATCCCAGCACGATGAGCGATGAGCGCTGGCAGGCCATGCTGACCTACATGGACCACCTCGCCAAGATGCACGCGGTTCCCGTCAGCGAATTCACGCATATCAAACAACTCGCGGATCTACCTGAAACCGCCACCGAGATCGCCCTCAGCGCCACCGAGCAGATGTACCAGGGCGGCCTCATGACCGGCAATATCGATCCACCTCTCGAATTCCTGCAGTACTGGCTCCGCCGAAACGTCCCGGAACATCGCACGGAGGCCCGCTTCATCGCGGGGGATGCGGGGCAGTTCATGTCCGCAGGAACGGATGTCCTCGCGCTCCTCGACTTCGAGATTGCGAATATCGGCGATACCCATTGGGACCTCGCGTGTTTCCGCGGCCGGCACCCCTACGAAAACATGGGTGATATCCCGGCGCTCTACCGCGAATACGAAAAAGTCACAGGGACAAAGGTCGACCTCCCCGTGGTCGCCTATCACACCGTCGCTTTCCTTCAGCTCTCCGCGATCGCAGCCCGCTTTTTCATGGCCCCGCGCGTCCGAGGCGCCAACTGGATCGAAGGCATCCTCGAATACGCGAGCATCACGCGGCGCGCCTACGAGTCCATCGCCGAACTTCAAGGCATCGAACTCGACTACGACCTCCATTTGCCGAAGCCCCAAAATAAGCCCTGGGAAGCCATCGGCTTCAAAAAGCTACTCGCCGACATCTCACGCCTCCCCACCTCCAGCGCCTTCGAAGAGTGGGAGCGCGACCTGCTCCACGCGATTCCTGAGTTCCTCCTAAACTACTCCCGCTACCGGGACTGGTTCGAGCAGGAAGCCGTTGCCGATATCGCCCACGTGATGGGTGAATCGTTCGACGATCTCGCCGCCGCCGAAGAAGGCATCATGGTCCGCATTCATGAGAACCAGGCCGAAGTCGACGAAGCGATCGTGCAGATCATGCATAAGCGCATCCTGCGACTCTCGATGATCATCGCGGGGACCGATCCCGACGATCAGAACCCGCTCTTCCACAAGCTCGACCCTATCCTCGGCTAGCTCCTCCGCCGAGTCGCCCCTTACCCGTCGTCTTCTTGCGGCGCGTGACCGACTAACGCCGAACGCGTCACGGGCCCCACAACTTTCCCGGGATTTCCCGCCACCAGCGAATTCGCGGGAACCGAAGACGTCAGGACTGAGCCGAATCCGACAACGGAGTTCTCGCCGATATGCACGCCCTTCAGGACAGCGGCTGAAGCGGCCACCCAAACATTCTCCTCAAGGATGATCGGTGCGGATTTCACGGGCGCCGTCTCCTCCCAGCGGTCGGAATAGATGCTGTGAAAATCGGTGTCCATGAGTCGGCAATCCGCCAGAATGGCGCGCGCCCCCACGCGGATCTCTTCGGCACATCCAAAGCGAGCCCCGTTGACGAAAGAGTCCGATCCAATCGAAATCAGCGCGCCGGGAGCATGCGTGAAGGGCGTCACGGCCTGCCCTGAACCGTTCACGGACACGTTATCCCCGATTTCGACTCGACCCGGACCGCGAATCTCCATCTTGCCGACGAGCCGAAACCCGGAACCGATTTTGACCCGACGATTCGTGAGCCCATAGCCAGCCCGGCAAAGTTCACCTCGAAAACGCGAAAATACGAAATCCCACGCTGAACGCGGGTTCGAAAGCGCGCGCTGAATCTTGCCTAACATCGAATTCCTATCCCGAGCGACCCGACCGGACGCCTCACTCCTGCCCGAATGCTGCCAGACACAGCCGCCTCCGTCCAATTCACTCTGAAAACTTCTTTAATGCGCAACTGTCCGGCAGCAGACCTGGGCCGTTCCCGGCGGGACAGCTACGCTAATGGAATGAACACGCTCAATTCGAATATGCGGGGCTGAGACAAGCTCGATGAAGTCGCGTGTTCTTCTGGCCATCGAATCAAGCGGACCTGGCGGGGCCGAGCAAATGGTCGCTCGCTTGGCGGCAGGCCTTAGGGAAGTCCATTTCGAGCCGATCATCGCAACGCTGCGCGAAGGGTGGCTGACGGAAAAGACCCGGAGCGCAGGCCTCGAAACCTGGGTCATTCCACAAGCCGAAGGCGCAAGCCTCGGCTGGGTTCCCCGTTTCGCAAGGCGAATCGCCGAAGAGAAAATCGATGTCGTCCATACGCACGAATTTGCGATGAACGTGTACGCCGGGGCCGCCGCACGGCTCGCTCGCCGGCCTGCCGTGGCAACGCTCCATGGGAAACGCTGGTTTACGGAGAAACGCGTCCGTGTCTTCGCGCATCACCTGCTGCTGAAAGGTGGCGTGCGCTTCGCCGCCGTCTCTCGGGATTTGGCGGAATTCGCGGTTTCGGGGCTACGCGTTTCCCCCGACCGAATTGCGGTTGTGCCGAATGGCGTTTCCTTCGATGCGCCGAGTCGCGATGCGCGCGAACGGATCCGCGCCGAAATCGGAGTCGCTCCCGAGAGGTCTCTGATTCTCGCAGTGGGCAACCTCTATCCCGTCAAAGGACATGAACGCCTTGTGCGCGCGCTTTCCGAGCTTCCCCATGCGGAGGTCGCCATCGCCGGGCGCGGGGAATGCGAAACCGCTTTGCGTGCGCAGGCAGAGTCGCTTGGCCTAACAGACCGCCTCCATCTTCTCGGCGTCCGCGATGATATCCCTGACCTACTCGCCGCCTGCGATGTATTCGCTCACCCCTCCCTCTCCGAGGGCCTCCCCCTCGCGATTCTCGAGGCCATGAGTGCGGGGCGGCCCATCGTCGCCAGTCAGGTCGGCGGCATCCCGGAAGCCGTTGAGCACGCCCGCTCTGGGCTCCTTGTCTCGCCGAGCGACGACGATGCCCTGCAAGATGCGCTGCAGAGACTCACCACCGACGCCTCGAAAGCGGAAGCCTTCGGGGAGGCCGCCCGCGCGCGCGTCGAGGCCGAATACTCCACTCGGCGCATGGTCGAGCGCTACGCCGCGCTTTACCGCGAAGCCGGTCTCGTCGTCCCGTCCAGAACGGACCGGTAGAGCGCGAGCGTCGCTTCCGCGCACGCATCGTCTCCGAGGACATCCAAGAACCGGGTGCGAGCCGCGGCCGAAAGCGACTCTCCACGGCGCTCATCTTCCACAAAATCGGCGAGCCGCGCAGACCAGTCCGCTGGGTCGCGATTCGGAATTTCGAAGCCCGCTTCTCCCGACATCTCACGAACCCCCGCGAGCGGCGTATGTACAATCGGCGTTCCAAGGCTGAGTGCCTCGATCACGGAAAGTGGATTGCCTTCGTGCAGGCTCGTCATCAATAAGGCGCGCCAATTCGCCACACGTGCAAGCGGGCTTGGATCGTGCCCCACGAATCGAATCCGCTCAGCCCCACCGGAAGCCCGAGCGGTCGCTTGGAGCCTCTCCCGCTCAGGGCCGTCTCCAACGATTTCAAGTTCGAGCCCTGGGCAGCCCGCTACTCCCTGAATCGCGAGCTCAAGCGCCTTCACTGGAACGAGCCGCGCCAGGACGCCCACCTGCCTCGGACGCTGGCCCCATGACGCTGCGGAGATTTCCGGCTGCGGGTCGGGAAGCCCGTTCCAGATGACTTCCAGACGTTTGCCCTTCCGCGGCGAAGCCAGTTCGACCTCGACCTCTTCCGAAACCGCAATCACGGCTTCCGCGCGGCGAATGGCCATCCCTCCAACGAAGTCCGCAAGCCCGCTCCGCAGGCGCGACTTCCCGCGAAAGGGTTCACGACGGCCATGCTGAGTGATCACTCGGGGCCGTCCGCAAAAAGAGGCCAGCGCGTTCTCCTTGTAGCGATGGCTATGCACGAGTTCCGCGGAAGCCGCCGAGGCGCGAAGGCCGCGCAGAATCTCAACGGGTCCAAGCTTCGATTCGTCCAGCAGAGTCACAGCCACACCGGCATTCTGCAACCGCTCGGCCAGCGTCCCTTCATTCAGCACGACACATCGCACGTCAACGCCCCGACGAAGGAGAGCGACCAAAAGGTGAAACGTCGCCACTTCGGCACCGGCCCAGAGATCTCCGGAAATAACATGCAAGATTCGCATCTCGCGCCCTACCCTGACTGACCGCGAAACCAGTTCGCGAGCGCCCTGCCGAAGGGGCGCCAATCATCCATCCGAAACAGCTCGAGGCGCGCGTCGACGAAGGACCGAAAAAACGCGCCGATCACCCCAAGACGGCCGTAGCCGAGCGCTTCACGCTGACTCGCCGAGCGCAGCGCGATCAGAACATGGTCGAAGTCCCCAAGAAGCCAGCGTAGCTTCACCCCGGCCTTGGCCTTCACGGGCGAGACGCTCTCGCCCCGATGCAGCTGATCCAGAAGTACAGGAAAATCGACGCCCGCGTCGATTGCGAGCTGAAGCGAACCCCAAAGCCGCGGATTCAGCTCCATCACGACGACCCGCTCCCGGCCATCGTCGCCGCGCCCGCGCCTCAGCTCAAGCATTCCCACGCCATGCCATTCGAGGTCGCGGACTAACGCCTCGAGCATGTCGCGGAGCGCTGGATCCGGCGCCACCGATTCAGAGAGCGTCGAGACACCCCCGCTCGGCGGCTTCTCTCGCAGGCGGCGATGGCCGCAGCAGACCACCATCCGACCCTGATCCGCCAAGAAGAAAAGGCCCTCCCCCCGCCCGGGCACCCATTCCTGCGCGAGGAGTTCGCCGCCGATGGACAGATCAACTTCGCGAAGATCGGCTTCGTTCCGGATCGTCGTCACGATCCCGCTCTGCCAGCGACCGGAGACGAGCCATCTTGATTGCCGCGATTTCAGAACAAAGGGAAAGCCGAGTTCCCGCGCGACATCAGAAATCGAAGTATCCGGCCCGAGCACGATGGACCGCGGCGCATCGAATCCGACGGCAAGAGAGGCTTCGAGAAAGAGCTGCTTATCGACTGCTTTCGCATAGGCATCGGGCGGCGGGGAGGCAACGCGGTAGCGCTCGTCTAAACTCGACGCATAGACGTTCCCCATCGCAATTTCAGTCACGGGCAACAGCAGCGGATCCGGCAGCCGAGTCAGCAAAGCCTCGACGGCCTCCGTCCAGCCCGCTGGATCCTTGGCAGGATCCGGCACGGAATGAACGGCATCTGCGTACCGGGATACGCCCGCCAGCGCCCCCGAAGACGACGAGAGAACATGCACCTCGCTCTCGCCCCGGCCCAAGGAGCGAACCGAAGCGAGTGCGCTCCGCGCCTCTCCGTCCGTCACGAGAATGCTCTTGGCCCCGCTCATCGCGCCCAGCCTCCCAGCCAACCGATCCCACCGAGCCCGCCAAGCCAAGGCGATGTCCTGGAACCCGGGCTAGTCTCGGCCGCGTGGAAGCTCTCTTGCGAAGCGGTTTCAGAATAGGTCGCGCCCTCGTCGGCGAGTGGACTGGGCGAAACGCCCGGGCCCGGGCCCAGCTCGACGGCACAAAAGCCGCGATTCTGACCTATCACCGGATCCTGCCCAGCGCCGAAGCCCAGCAAGCGGGCGTTGAGCCCGGCATGTTTGTGGATCCAGAGACCTTCGAGCGTCAGCTGCAATGGCTCGCCCAGGACTTTCAGGTTCTGCCCCTTGGCGAAATCGTCACGGCGCTTGCTGAAGGCAGCGCCCTTCCGGACGGCGCCTGCGCGATCACCTTCGACGATGGCTGGCTGGATAATTACACCCATGCCTGGCCCATCCTGAAGCGCGCATCCCTGCCCGCCACGGTCTTTCTCGTCGGAAGTCGCGTCGGAACGAACGGCGCCTTCTGGACCGACGAAATCTGGCCCGCGATTTGCGAGCTCTCGGCCGCTCGCTGCACAGCGCTGATGAACAAAGAAACCGACTCGCCCCGGGCGCTACTCGAAGCGCTCAAGGTGCTGCGACCCACCGAACGGGCGAATGCGATCGGCAAAATTCGCGCGGACCTACAAATGCCCCCTTCGCCCGATGTTCGGGAACTCATGAACTGGGCAGAAGTGGAAGAAATGAATCGGGGCGGCGTCTGCTTTGAATGCCATGGCCAATCCCATGATCTCCTCACGACACTCGAAGATGCGGAAATCGCCGCCGAACTGGAAGCGTCCCAGCAAGTGCTCCAATCACGCGGTCTTGGCCAAGAGCGCATTCTCGCGTACCCCAACGGCTCATGGGACGAGCGCGTCGCCTCCGTTGCGAAAGCCCAGGGCATTCGCGCCGCCGTCACAACCGAACGCGGCCTCGCCGAATCGGCGCACGCATCCCATGCACTTCCCCGGATCAGCGTCCACGACGATGTCTCGCGAACCCGCGCCTGTTTCCGGAGATTGATTCCCATCGCCTAACGCTCGCGTCCGGAATCTGTCGAAGCCGGCCCGTCGTGCGTGCCCTCCCGGGCTTCCAAACGGATCGCCAAGGCCTCCGCGGCCTGCTTCACGCGGGCGAAGATCACCCGGCCGACAACTTCGTCCTCAGCCCAAGGATCAGGCAGATCCCGCGGAGAGGCCGCTAGAAAATCGCCGAGGATGCGGATCTTCGGGAGCACGTCGGGATGGATCCGGGCGAGTTCTGCACGATGCGCCCCTTCCATGACGATGATGAGATCGGCTTCCGCGACGAGTCGCGCGGAAATCGGCGTTGTCCGATGATCGTTGAGATCGATTCCGAATCCAGACGCCAGGTCGATCGCGCGCTGCGGCGAGGTATGACCATCCGCCGCGTGCAGACCACCCGAAGTGACCGTCAGACCCGGCACGTGGGCATCGAGCAGGGCCGCGGCAAAGGGACTCCTAAAGAGGTTCCCGTGGCAAAGCACCAAGACCGACCCCACCGAGTCGGAAGGCAGCCCCGGGTCCCCGAAGAGCGAGCGCCGCCAGCGATGTATGAAATTATTCCGGGGACGCTCACGGAAGATCGTCCGGGCTACGCCGCGGGCTGCTTGAACAAGGGAATTCGGGCTCATGTTTTCGCTTCTCCGCGGGAGAGTAAGGCGAACACAAAACGTTTCTCGGGCGAATCCGCTGGAGCAAAAACGCCGTAGGCCAAGAAATACGCAATCGCTCCGAGCCCAATCACGATGGCCAAAGGCAAGTCGCCCAAGAGCGTGACGACGCCACCCATCACCGCGCAGGCTGCCAGCGTACGCAGAAGGACGATCGGATCGGGGCGCACTCCGCGCGTCCATCCCACGGCCAAAACCATCAGACTCGAAACCGAGTACCCCATCAAGACCGCCAAGGCCGCACCCTCTGCACCATGCTTTGGAATCAAGAAAGCATGTCCGGCGACCTGAACGAGCAGACCAGCCCCCTGACAAAGCAGAAGCGTCCGAATTTGGCCGATCCCAGTCAAGTAGCTCGCCAGAACCGAAAGCGGCGCAACGGCGAAGAGCACCCAGGCCTGGAGCCGCAGAACGCTCGCCGCATCATCAAACCCACCGCTCGGATAGAGCTGAACCAGCCGATCGGAAAGCAGTGCGATCCCCAAAGCCGCCGGGAACATGAGCGCCGGTACGATGCGCAGCGAATGGTTCGCAATGACCTCCGCCCCCTTACTCACCGAAAGCCGACTAAAGGCGGGGAGCAGAACGCGCTGCAAGAGCATCGGAAGCATGAGGCCGACCTCCACGAAATTCAGTGCCGCGCCGTAGCGCGCCGTCTCCACTACTCCCGCGAGACGCGACAAACCCGCGATCGCCACCGCGCTTTGCGCCGAAGCAACAAAGGTCATCGAAACGAACCAGATCGCTTCCTTCATCAGCCCTGGGATCAGCGAAAAATCAGGCCGCAGCGGTCCTTCCCAGCCCACCCGGAAACCAAGCACGACGGCCGTCAGGAACTGAATCGAACGTGCAAGAAGATAGACCGCCGCATAGCCCGCGAGTCCACCGTCGACGCCCATCACAAAGAGCGCGCCCGAAAAAGTCACCACCGAGCGGGCAACGAAAATCAGCGCCGCGGATCCCATCCGCTCACGCCCTTCACACAGCGCCGCGAAACAGTCCGAGAAACATCCCAAAATCTCTACGCCCGCGAAGATCGCGAGGAGCCAGCGATCGTCGGGCAGCACATCCGTCGCCACAGCGAAGCCGGCAAGAAGAAGCGCATAACAGATACTCAATCCGGCCCGCGCAGCAACCACGGTCGCCACCAAGGAACCCGACCGATCCGGGGTCGACGCAATCGCGCGAACTAGAAGCGGGCCTAAACCAAACTGGGCGACGGCGACGAAAATCACCGCGACCCGCTGCGCTGCGATCAGGCGACCGTAATCATCTCCCAACTGGTCGGTCACGATCAGCGTCGTCAGCAGCCCGAGCGCTAAGGCCGCCGCATCCCCGGACGCGAGCAAGACACTATTGCGCGCGAGACGGCGCCCCTCCCCCGACCAGTCTTCGGCCTCTTCAGCCGGTGCTGTGCTCATGGCCGCGCTCCGAGAGGAGCAAGCGGCGCGCGGGCGCCGCCTCCGACCTCGGCGTTCTGCCCAGATCGACTCAAGCGCCAAAGCGTGACGCCAATCGCCAATAGAAGGTAGAGATGAGGGTAATAGAGCACCGAAATAAAGGCGCCACTCACCAAACAAGCCGCGCCCGAAGCCACGGTCGCTCGCGCGTAGAGATCAAGACGAGCACGGGGGTCCGGGGGAGCGCGCATCACACTTCGGCATGCCGAAAGCAGGATCACCGTGAGCCATCCGTAGATAAATATCCCGAACAGTCCGAGTTCAGCCAACAGCGTGTAGTAGAGCGAATGCACAGCTCGGCCCGCGAGGGAGCGTTCCACGACATCATCAACGATCTCGTACTCACCAATCCGCCAGGGAATATTCCCGGGGCCCACGCCTAAAATCGGATTATCCCAGAACGCGCGCTCGGCCCCGTCCCAATGCCGAAATCGCTCGACCCGCGTCGAGTCGCGCGGATCGAACATCGTCTCCATATCCGCCCAATAG
This sequence comes from Myxococcota bacterium, assembly GCA_045106235.1. Classification (GTDB taxonomy): domain Bacteria; phylum Myxococcota_A; class UBA9160; order UBA9160; family UBA4427; genus UBA4427. Next base: position 99,645 of record JBGCEJ010000003.1, on the reverse strand, counting down.
CCACTCGGCGCCAGCAAGATCGTCACCCCGACGAGCACCAACCCCAATGCGCCAAAAGCGATGCGCCGGGAGCTCATCAGCATCGTCGCCCCGGCCGCGGCAATCATACCCAGGAGTCCCGAGCGTGAGGCCGCCGCGACGACACCCGCAACGCAGAGCAGAGCGATCACAAAAAGGATGATCTTGCGGATCATACTCCGGGCCGCGAAGCACCCGAACAAGGCAAAAGGAAGCGCCATATTCATCGCCAGCGCGAAATCGTTTTCGTCGCCCATGAAAGAGCCGTTCCCACGACCTGAATGCGTGATCCCGTAGCAGGCCTGAAACGCCATCACCCAGAGCCAAAGATTCAGGAAGCGCTGCATATCTTCCGGCTTCCGAATATACGTAAGCATCGCCAGCACAACGAGAAATTCGATCAGCAGCTGCTTGAAGGTCTGAAAGGCCCAGTAGTTGTTATGCGCAAAGGGAACCCAGATCGCCGCGAAAACGAGCAGCAAAACAAAGGGACGTACGATCCGCTCGTCCATCGGAACAAATTCGGAGTCGCGAAGGAGCAAAATCGCCAGGAGCGCCGTCACAACGAGACCTAAGGGAATGGCAGACAGCCCGGGAATGATGTCTTGTGGCCGACCGTAGTCGAGCACCGTGTAGAGCCCGACGCAGAGGAATCCGCCGGCGGCGCCCGCACGCGTGGCTCCCGCCCGCGTGGACCTCGCAAGGTCGACCGCAGCGCTGGTCATGCCTTAGTCCCGGGCAGCCCGCGGCGCCCTCCTCCAAGATGCCGCCGGACCGCATTCAGCAGATTCTCGTGGACACGTTCGTTGCTGTATTCACGGAGGCAGCGCTCCCGCGCCTGACGCCCGAGTCGCTCTGCCCCTTCCGGATCGTCCAGCATCTCTTCCAAGCGACGAACCAGCCCCGCCCGGTCTCCGGGCTCGAAGAAAAGCCCGGTCTCGCCTTCGACGACGGAGTCTTCGATGCCCTGGAGACGCGACGCCACGACGGGCAGTCCACACGCAGCCATTTCGATCGGGCTTCGCGGAAACGAATCCCAGCCGCTGCTCGGAATGACACCGCAATACGCATGCGCGAAGACTTCGTTCAGATCGTTTCGGTATCCGCCGAAGCGAATCCGCTCCTGCTGTCCGGCCGCTTCGATCTTTCGCTCAAGATGATCGACCTCACCCGGACGATTCCCACAAATCAGAAAACGCACATCGTCTACAGAGCGATGCTCAAGAAGTTCAATCGCGGCATCCACAAGCAGCGGAACACCTTTGCGCTCCTCCATATGCCCCGCATACACCACGGCCTTTTTGTCGTTCGGAACGCCGATCATGCCCGTATCCGCAGGCGTCTCGCGCGGTTTGAAATAATCCGTATCGACGCCGGTGGGCACGATATCGATCATCGACTCCGGCACGCCTCGGCCGACTCGCGCAAGCTCCGCCATGGCGTTCGATTCGAAAATCAGACCGTCGACGCGGGACCGCGACAAGCGCATCTCCGCTCGCTTCAGAGCCAGTCGCAAAGGGCCCTGGGGACTTGAAATCGGGGCCCCCCAATAGCTCACGATCGCCTCGACACCCGCGAGACGAAGGGAGCGAAAAAGAGGATGTACAGGCTGGACATCAAAACAGAAAACCAACCCGATCTGGCGCTCCCGCGCTTCCTTCGAAAGCTTCTCGATATTCGACGCGCTTGTATCTGCCGTATCGAAGGCGAGTAGATTGGAGAAGTCTTCAGGCAATGAGCGAGGAGCGCCCCGGTCGAAATGGGGGAACCCGAAATGCACGCGATCCTGATCGCCGCCGCCTAACTCAAGCCCCAGAAGAAAGAACGCGTCCAGCAGCGGGTCAATCGCATAGCCTTCGTTCGTGCCCCAGGGCATCAAGAAGAGAGAGTTCAGCCCACCCGCGGAATTGTCGCGACCGGGGGGCTTCGAGAATTCAGTCACTTTGATTCTCGAAATTTCGCTCTGAATAGTAGTAGTAGTTCCGCAGCGTCCGCTTCTCGACATCGTTAAAGACGATGCCCTCAAGTGACCCCAGTTCAGAGATCGCTTTGATCGTGGCTTCGCCCGAGGTTTGCCCGCGCCGCACCGTCAAGATCCGCTTGTCCGCCGAGCGCGCCACGAAGCGCGAATCCACGGTCGCCAGCAAGGGCGCGCAATCGATAATCACCGCATCGAAGGTCTCCCGCGCGCCCTCAACAAATCCACCCCAAGCGCTGGAAACGAAATAGCGAAGGCTGTCGCGACCGGCTGAGCCTGCAACAAGGACACTGAGATTCGGAATCTCGGTCTGTTGAACGAGTCCGCCCTTTTTCCCGCTGCTTCGCAGCAGGTCGAGCAGGCCGAGGCCCGAAGGCACCTTGTAGAACTCGTGGATATCGGGGCGATGCAGGTCCGCATCGACGAGCAGGACGCGCTTGCCGAGCTCGAGCGCGATACTCGCGGCGAGGTTTGCGGCAGTCAGCGACTTCCCGTCGCCGGACAATGCACTCGTCACCGCGACAACCACGCTCTTCCGGTCGTCCACTAAATGCGCACCCAGACGCCGAAACTGCTCGGCCGCGATCCCGCTCGGGTCATGGGCAGCCACAACCCGCGCATCAACGCTGTCGGCGTATGCGGATTCGGTCCCCAGCGTCGCAGGCCGAGGCTTAATCCCCGGGACGGAGGCGAGGACGGGAATACCCGAGCGTGTCTCGAGCGTGCCCTGTGAATGGAAGGGGCGCGTCCGAATTTCCCAAAGCCCTGCCAGCGCGATCGCAGCAAACAGACCCGCAAGCGCGCCTCCCGCTGAAAACATCATCGGATCCGGCCGCGAGGGACGCCCCGGTGCCACAGCGGGTTCGATAATTCGGTAGTCCCCTTGAACCGTCGTCTGCGCCAAGTCGCGCGCAATCGCGGCTTCGACGCGGCGGGCGACAAGAAGCTCGTAGCTCTCCACGAGACGTTTGTAGTCCCGAGGTACCGTCGCCGTCTCACCGTCTGCTCCAGAACCCGCGGCTGCAGCATTCTGACTGGGGCGAGCAACCAGACGTCGCCGTGCGCGCGCGATTTCCCGACGCTTTCGGTTCACTTCGGGATGCAATTCCGTGAACTGTGCAAGCAACTCTGAGAGTTCAGCATTCAGCGTCGCGAGTTCAACCCGAACGGGATCGCGCCCCGTTCGCGTGGGCGTGAGCGTCGCCTCTGCAGGCAATTCAGCTTCGGTTTCCGCGAGCTTTTGTCCGAGCGATGCGAGTTCGTGGTCTAGGAAGTCGACGGTGGCCGTCGCCTTCTCGACCCGTTCACGAATGCCCTCCGTGTTAAAAACCTCAACGAGCGTCCGAACGACATCGGCGGCGACTTCAGGGTCCTTGGCCGAGTAGGCCACCCGGAAAACGCCGGCGTAGGGCGACTCAGAATTGCCCACCTCAACGTCGATCTTACGCCGCAGGTGATCCACCGCCCCCATCAGCCCGAGCTTTCCTTCAGGGTCGACTCGGTCGATCCCCACCGAATCAATCGTCTGAACAAGATGATCATGACTGAGCAAGCGCTCGTTCATCGTCTGCAATCGGTCGCGAATCGGCTCGATCACAGCCCCGCGAACAAACTCTTTCGACATCTCCGCAGGACGCACGAGCACAGCAGTCTTCGCCGTATACGAAGGCGAAACGAATTGCAGCGCAGCAACGCCCAGACCGAGCCCGACCGTTAGGCCAAGCAGTAGCCATAGGTAGCGCCGCTTCAGGATGGCGAGTGCATCATCAAGCGAGAAGGTCAGGCGATCACTCGCGACCTGGCCCGCGAAGGCATGTGGTTCTTCGTGATTTGACACGGGGCGGATACTAACTCGCGTACGCTGCAGAAGGATGCAGCGTCGCGTTGACAGCTTCTTCCAGCGCGCTGGTCGGAAGTTGCATAGAAGTCTCAAGGGTGTGGAGAACGTCGGCCATCGGCGCGAAGTCGAACTCTTGAACTAACCGTGCCACACGGCGTTCCACACCCCCCAGATTGTAGTAGTGGTTGATCCGCGTCAGCGTGCTGACTTCCTGACGCGGTTGATCCGGATCGATTTCCCAAGGATGAAGGTAGAGCACACCCGGCGCTCCATCCGAAGTCGCGCGCCCAAAGGCCCAACGAAAGAACGAGAAAGGCAAAAATCGCAGGTACGCCCCCCCGGCAACTGGGAGCTTCACCCCGCGCACTTGCAGGGTCGTGAGCGGAAACTCATCGATCGAAAGCCCCCCTCCCAAATCGAGTCGCGTCGGATGGCGAACGAAATCAGGAATGCCGTAGCGATAGTGGCGGATGGGAAAGATCGAAGAGTCGTATTCAAATCCTTCTTCCGCGAGGACCCGCAAGGCCCAGAGCGAATCCATGGTGATCGAATAGCTTGGCGCCCGGTACCCGAGGACAGCGCTGCCCGTCGCATCCTCGAGCGTTGCCTTCGCCCGGCGCAGATCCGCCCGAAAGCGCTCCTCGCCCAGCGCGTAGACCAATTCATGGCCATAACCGTGACAAGCCACCTCATGTCCGCGATCGACGATTTCTCGAAGCAGCGCAGGCTGACGCTCCGCCACCCAGCCCAGCGTAAAGAACGTCGCACGGCGGGATTCCGCCTCGAAACAGTCCATCAGTCGGCGCGCATGGTCTGGCGCGCGTGATGGGAGGGAGCCCCAATCATCGCGGGAAATGACCTGATCAAAATTCGAGACCTGGAAGTACTCCTCCAAATCAACGGTCAGCGCATTGGTTGCGGGGACGGCTTCCACCTCGATGAATCCTCTCAGAGACCGCGCAGCGCGACGAGCGTCTGCGTCGTGCGGAACAGAATCAGAACATCGAGAGAGAGCGTGCGCCGCTTGAGGTAATAGAGGTCGTAGGAAAGTTTATGTTCCCAGGAATCCATGTCGTTGACGTAGCCCATTCGGACCTGAGCCCAGCCCGTAATCCCCGGTCGAATCGCCGTGCGCATCGCGAAATGCGGGTAGCGCTCGGCGAGCTGGTCAGCGAATTCGGGGCGCTCGGGACGGGGCCCAACGATGCCCATATCGCCGACCAAGACGTTCCAGAGCTGCGGAAGTTCGTCGATCCGGGATTTTCGGAGAAAACCGCCGACAGGCGTGATCCGGTCATCGTGCGTCGATGTCCAAACCGCCCCACTCTCCGCCTCGGCATCACTCCGCATCGTGCGCAGCTTACAAATCTGAAAGCGGTGGCCTCCGCGACCGACGCGTTCCTGCTTGAAAAGAACAGGCCCCTCAGAATCAAGACGAATTGCCAACGCTGCCAGAGCGACAATGGGGGCCGAAAGAACGAGCCCCACCGAGGCGACAAGAACGTCGAAGCCGCGCCGTACGCCGTCCGCGACGACGCTTGAGGTGAATCCCGGATCGCTCACGAGTCGCGCAGCAGGCAAGCCCCGGAGAAAGATCCGGCCGGACATGGCCTCCCAGAATTCGAGTCCGTCTTCGACCAGCACATGGGCGAGCTTCGCCGTCACCAAGGCAGAGCAGACGGTCAGACTGAGCAACGTCGGGTCCGTCACGATCACGCGCCGGATATCATGGTCGATCAGATATTTTTCGACGCCTTCGCTGCCCATAAAGACGGGAGAGCCCGCGATGACTTCCAGCGTATCTTCGGGGTCGTCCGAGACATATCCCGCGATATCCAGCCCCAGATCTTTCATATGTTCAAATTCAGCGCCGATTGCGCGGGCCAGCGCATTGGTGCCGAGAACAAGGACGCGCTCCCGCGCATCATCGCGATTCCATTGGAACGAAAGGTAGGTGCGCGCCGCCGTACTGAGTCCAACCAAGAGCAGACTCGCGAGTCCGATCGCGACCGGGGTAAAAGCAGGGAGTCCGAGAGCACCCGCTGGGAAAGCCCAGCGCAGCGCAAACAGACCAAGTGCGAGTGAAATCGCGAGCCGAAGTACGGCGCGCCTGCGCACGACCAACCGGTCGAGGCGGTAAAGACTAGAATAGAACAGCATTGCGATCAGACCGGTAGCAAGTACGGCAACCGGCAGAGCAGCGGCAAGGCCTACGCGCCCACCACTCAAGTAGCTGGCGAAACCAATTGCAAGAAAGGCTGCGAAAAAATCAAGCCCTGCGGTGAGGTAGCCGTACCGCCGAAGAGGATGCCTGATGTAGTAACGCACTGATGTTCCTTTACCGCGTATGCGGTGATTGGACTGAGAGCTGCAACATCAATGCAACTCATTGCCCGACAGCTTTGATTCTGATGGAGTCTTCGTCTCGGGAAATCTTGCTTCTTGGTTTAGGCCGATCGGCCGTTGCCCCGATATCTCTGTACGTAATGTTCTGAGTACGAAAATGGCAACTTTTGGGGTATAAAGCACCCGTGGAGAGATGAGATGAACGCCGCTGTCACTACTCGCGATCTTAGCTCGGAATCTGATTCCCAGCGGCGCGAGTGGGACCAGTTCGTGGAAGGCCTGCCCGACGGCACCCTCGGGCAAGCCGGAGCCTGGCCTCGCGTCCTGAGGGATGCCTACGGGCTAGACTGCGAGGCGGTGGCCATTTCTCATGGGCAAAATGATTTTCTCGGAACGTTGCTGCTCGCCCATTTTCGAGGGCTGGGCGGCGGGCGCTCGCTGATTTCTCTCCCCTTCTTGGATGCGTCCGGTATCGCAGCGGTGGATCCCGCCAGCCGCGAAACACTCCTCGACTACGCGCGCACCCGCGCACGCGCCCTCAACGCCGGACTCGAGCTTCGAGAATTCGTCGCCTCCGAGCCTGGCGCCGAGCCCGACGCCAATCTTCCCGAGACTCCCCGCGTCGACCTTCGGCTTGAGCTGCCGACCGAGTCCGGAGACGAAGTGCTTTGGAAATCTCTCCCGGGCAAGGTCCGCAACCAAGCCCGCAAGGCGCAGCGCGAGGGCCTGATTACCCCCGAAGCCGGTGCCGAAGAGCGAGACACAGAAAAAGACTGGGACGATTTCTATTCCGTCTACGCCGAGAACATGCGCTGGCTTGGATCGCCGCCCCATTCGCGAAAGTTCTTCGCCAGCGTTCGACAACATTTCGGCGTTCGGGCGCGCAGTATCGTCGCCCGAGACGAGGGCCGTCCCGTCGCGGCCCTGATCGCACTCCATTACGCGGGCATCGTCTGGGTCCCTTGGGCCTCCGCACTCGCCGCAGAGCGAAAACGCTGCCCGAACCACTCGATCTACTGGGAAGCACTCCGCTGGACCCATGCGCTGGGCGCACGGGCTTTTGATTTCGGGCGCTCTCCTCTGGATAGCGGCACCCATCGTTTCAAGCGCGGCTGGGGGGCGAAAGAACTCCCCCTGCGCTGGTCCAGCGAAGATCGCAGCGGAGAAATCATCCACCCAACGGCTCTACTGGATTCTCCCGCACTCCGGTCGACGGCAAAGGTATGGCGCCGTCTCCCACGTCCGATCTGCGACCGGCTCGGCCCTGTTCTGCGAAGTCGGATCGCAAGCTAGATGACTATTTTTTGGCAATGTCTCGCCCTCTTCGCACTTGCGTGGGTTTTCTTCGCGTTCGCGGGATACCCCCTCTCTCTCAGCTTGCTCGCGCGTATTCGAAAGAACCCGGTCCAGCGCGAAGCGGCCAGTGACGTGGCCAGTCCGACCCTGAGCGTGATCATCGCTGTCTACAACGAGGCTGGTCGCCTGGCGACCAAACTCGAAGACACCCTCGCCCTCGACTACCCGGACACCTTCCAAATTATCGTGGCCTCCGATTCTAGTGCGGACGAAAGTGACGCCATCGCGCGCTCCTTCGAGGACCGCGGTGTCGAGCTGATTCGACTGCCCGAGCGCGGAGGGAAGGAAGCCGCTCAGGCAGCGGCGATTGAAGCCGCGCGCGGTGAAGTACTCGTCTTCACGGATGTGGCAGCCGAGCTCGCGCCCGACGCGTTAGTCGAGCTGGTCCGCCCCTTCGCTGATCCCGACGTCGCCTGCGTGAGCAGTGAAGACCGAGTCCGAGGAGAAAACGGCGAAACGGCCTACGTCGACATGGAGATGAAGCTGCGCCGGCTCGAGTCGGACCTGGGTAGTATCATCGGAGCCTCCGGCTCTTGTTTCGCGATCCGGGCAGAAATCGCAGATCCCTGGCCCCGCAATATTCCCAGCGATTTCCGCTCCGCCCTGGAATCAATCCGCCGAGGACGTCGCGCGGCTGTTCAACCGTCCGCCCATGCCTTTTTCGGCTCCACCCGTAAGCCGGTCGATGAATGGCGCCGCCGCGTCCGCACCTCCATGCGCGGGATCGCGGTTCTCCTCGGCCATCTCGACCTGCTTCATCCTCGTTTCGGCTTCCCGGCCTACGCGCTCTGGGGGCATAAAGTCGCACGCTTTACGACGCCTTTCGCCCTAATCCTCGCATTCGTCGCCTGTGCAGCTGCCAGCCCGGAGAGTATGCTTGCGAAGCTCGGACTCGCCGCGCAGCTCGGCGCATACGGGCTCGCCTCAGCCACGCTGGCCTTTGCCCCCCTGCGAAAGGTGAAGGTCTTTGAGCTGGCCGCTTTCTTCTTGATGGTGAATTCCGCCATCGCACTCGCCTGGATTCGAATCGCGCTCGGCGAACGAACCCATCTTTGGGAGCCCACTCGGAGGGAAGCATGAGCCAGAGGCTGGGCCCAATCTCGCCGCCAGGCGGTGCTCCGATTCTTCGAAACGCGCTCGCGCAGCGCGCGCCCGAAGATGCCGAGGCCCAACTTCGTGCGATGCTCGCGGCTCGCCTTCCCGCCGCGAATAGCAGCCTAACGACCGACGTAACGCTCTACCGATCAGGGCGCGAAGCACTCCGCGTGGCCCTTCACGCGCTGGCGGAAGACGCTGGACGCGACGAAGTGATCGTGCCCGCCTATACCTGTTACAGCGTTCCGGCGGCCGTCGTCGCCGCGGGTCTCAAAGTGCGGCTCGTCGAGGTCGACCCACTCGGTCGAATCGACCCCATCGCGATCAGCAAACTCCCTCTGGAACGCGCTGCCGCGGTGATCGTATGCAATCTCTTCGGCCATTGTGAGCCCATTCATGCCTGGTCCGCTCTGGCTGAGGACGCCGGCGTCGCCATTGTCGATGACGCGGCCCAGGCCTTTGGAGCTCGATGTGAAGAGGGCGCTGCGGGCGCTCGCGGCGCGGTCGGCATATTGAGCTTCGGTCGGGGCAAACCGCTCGCCGCACTCGGAGGCGGCGCCTCTCTTTGGCATAACAAGCAAGACCTCGCCAGTCGAAATACAAACCTCCCTCAGGCAGAAGCCACTCGCCCAAGTTCGGTCCGCGCCGCCGCCGCCGCCCTACTCCACGACTTCGCGCTTCAGCCCCATGTCTTTCAGCAGTTAAAGCGGCTGCCTTTCCTCGGCATCGGAGAAACGCATTTCGATCCCGAATTCGACACGGGCTCGATCTCTTCGGAATGTCTCGCCCTCGCCCATGCCCAGCTTCCCCGACTCGATTCGGACGCAGCGCGGCGAAGAGAAAGCGCCGAAGCGCTTGCGGATGCGCTCAGCGACACACCCTACACCCCACTCCTTGCGAGCCCCGCCTCAGCGTCGACCCTGTCGGTCTATCCGCGGCTCGCGGTACGCGCCCCGAACGCGACGCTCCGCGACCGTGCCGTCCTTCGTCTCGCGCATTTTGGCGCCGGCCGTCTCTACCCGCAGGCCGCATGCGATGTTCCGGCTCTGAAATCTGCCCGTGTCGAATCCGAGCCTTTCCCGGTTGCGGCCCAGCTCGCCGCGGACCTCTTCACGATGCGCACCACGCGGCCCTACTCTCGAAAGGATGGAGAAGAGATCGCTCGGCTGCTTGAGGCGAATCATGCCTAAAGAGAGTGCCTCCCTAACAAGTCATATCGCGCCGGGCGCGTCCCTGATTGAGCGGTTCGCCAACCAGGCGAAGCGAACACCGGAAGCGGTCGCAATCCGCTCAGGCGATGCAACGCTCACGTACGCCGAGCTTGCTGAACGCTCTGAAGCCATTGCCGGAGCCCTCATCCGCAGCGGCCTCGCACCGGGGCAGCGTGTTGCTTTCTCCGTAGAACGAAATGAACGGGTCCTCGCGTTTCTTCTGGGCATTCTTCGCGCGGGCGGAACCTACACTCCGCTCGATGCCCGGCTCCCGAAGGCTCGCCTCGAGACGATCATTGAAGATATTCGACCCAGCCTCTGCCTCGTCGACGAAAGCTTCGATGCGACCATCAACGTCCCCGACCGTGTGGACGCCCAGGCGCTCTGGCAAGAAGTCGACCCGACATCCGCCGCAGCCAACGAGACCATTCTCCCCGACCTTCCCAGCGAATCCATCGCCTATATCCTTTTCACTTCGGGTTCGACGGGCCGACCTAAGGGCGCCCTGATTTCGCATCGGGCGCTGGATGCGTTTCTCGTCTCGATTGACGAAGCCCTCGAGCGGGGCCCCGGCGACATCACGCTCGCGGGGACGCCTCTTTCATTCGACATTTCCGTCGCCGAGCTCTACCTTCCCCTCATCACGGGCGGGACCGTCCTGCTCTCACGGGCAGTCGATGAGCCCAGGGAAATTTGTGCGTTATGCGCTGAATATCCTGTCCGACTCATGTGGACCACGCCGTCGAAATGGCGCGCCCTCCTCCGAGCGGGTTTGCGCGCTGCTCCAGAGATGACCGCGGTCACAGGCGGTGAATCGCTGCCCCCGGACTTGGCCGAGCGCCTCCTTCCCCTCGTGGGCTGCCTCTGGAATTCCTACGGTCCAACGGAAGCCACCGTCGCCGCGACGATTGGACGCATTGAATCAGCGACGGAGCCCCTCACGATCGGGCCCGCCCTCAGCTCAGCGCAAATCACGATCGTGGACGAACATCTCGGGGAGGTTGCCCCCGGCGAGGTGGGCGAGATCTTGATCGGTGGTCCGAGCGTCGGTTCAGGCTACTGGGAACGTCCGGAGCTCTCGGAGCGGGTCTTTCTGAGAAACCCTGCGGACGCCGAAGCGCCGACGCATTACCGCAGCGGGGATCTTGGACGGCAACGCGACGACGGTCAGATCATTTTCCTCGGACGACGCGACCGCCAGGTGAAAGTTCGCGGCCACCGCATCGAACTCGGCGAGATTGAAGCCGCGGCGCTCACCCATCCCGAAATCAACGAAGCCGTCGCCGATCTGCGTGAACGGAAGGCGGACGACGCACGCCTCGTTCTCTACTACTCGACCGAGACCGGCAATCCGATCCCCCTCCAAATGCTCAGAGGCCATCTCGCCGAACGCATTCCTGGACACAGCGTCCCCCAGCACTTCGCCCACCTCGAGAACTTCCCCATCGCCCCGAGCGGAAAAGTTGATCTCGCTGCTCTCCCGGATCCTGAACTCGAACTGGAGCGAGAGGAGTCAGAGGAACTCATCCGCCCGAGTACCCCATTCGAGCGACGCTTGCATCAGCTCTTCTGCGAAGAACTCGGAAACCGCCACATCTCGATTCAAGACTCATTTTTCGATCTTGGCGGACATTCCATCATGGCCGCCTCAATCTTTGCGCAGATGCAGGCGGATACCGGGATCGACCTTCCGCTTGCCCGGCTCGTACAAACTCCGACCATCGAGGGTCTCGCTGCCCTCTTCGAGGAGCATGCCGAAGCGCAGTCGAGCCAGCCCGACTGGTCTGGACTCGTTCGCTTCAAACAACACGCGGGGCCGCGCGCTGTCTTCTTCATCCACGCTGCCGGGGGCAACGTCTTGAACTATGCCCCGATCGCAGCGCAGATTAACGACGCCTCGGTCTACGGCATCCAAGCCCGGGGCCTCGACGGCCGCACGCCCCCTCCGGCGACGTTTGGCGAAGTCGCCCGGAACTACGCCGAGATCATCCGAAAAGAACTGAACGCGCTTGGCCTCTCTTCCGCCGTGATATGCGGCGGCTCTTTCGGCGGATGCGTCGCGGTTGAGGTTGCTCGAACGCTGAGAAATTCGGGCGTCCAGATCCCGCTCTTGATCCTTCTCGATGCGATCGGACCCGGCGTCATGGAGGAATCCGCGGCGGACTCCCCTTCAAAACGCGCTTTTCCTCGCCCTTCACTCAAGGGACTCTTCGCCCGGGCGAAGTCCTTCGGACGATCGCTCGCCGCGTTGACCTACCGCGTAAAGGGTAGCCCTCTTCCCAATCCGCTCCGATACAATTACCTCGCGGACCGGCATAGTGAGCTCCTCGACGCTTTCAGAAAGAATCCCGAATCCCGCCGCGGCTACGACGGAGAGGTTCTGCTGATTCGCGGGCCGCTCATCAAATCAGCGGGCAGCGAAATCTACGGCGACCCCGACCTTGGCTGGAGCGGTGTTCTGACCGGCGAAGTCGAACGGTCCTATGTCGACGCGACACACGAGGTCTTTGTCGAGAATCCAGATACAGTGCAAGCGGTCCGGAAGGCCCTCATCGAATTCAATTGGCCTAACACCGATCCCGAAAAATCGGGCCCCGCATGAGGCCTTCCCCTTCAATCAGCTTCATCCTGCCCGCGCTCAATGGCGCGCATTTTCTAGAAGCCTGCCTCGACCATCTCGAAGCAGAGATGCACGAAGGCGACGAAATCATCCTCGTCGATAACGGATCCACAGACGGAACCCTCGAAATCGCGAAGGCACGCGACAGCGTCATCACCCTCGAACAACCCGACGTCACCATCGCAGCACTGCGCAACCGAGGCGCAGAAGCTGCCACCCACGACATCCTCGCCTTCATCGACATAGACTGCCTCCTCATGCCCGGATGGCGAAGCGCCGTGCGGGCACGCCTTGGCGACGCAACCGTCTCTGCAACGGGATCACGCTACGATATTCCGGAGAAGGCGACTTGGATTGAACGCGCCTGGTTCTCCAATCGCGTATCCGAAGCTCAACCCGCGCACTACATCAACTCCGGAAACCTGATCGTGGTCCGCTCCGCCTTCGACCAAATCCAGGGCTTCGACGAAAAACTCGTCACCGACGAAGACTATGACCTAGGGGCGCGACTCCGCGACGCCGGGCTCGTCATGATCGAAGACCCCGAGGTACGTGTCGTTCATCTCGGTAACGCAAAGACGATTCCCGCCTTTTATCGAAAGACATGCTGGCATTCGACGAGCGGAATGACCCTATTTACCAACGGGCAGCACATCGACAAGCCCATGGTGATGACCTTCGCCTTTATGGGACTCAGCCTCGCGGCGATCATGCTCCTTCTGTTCAGCGCGAGCAAAGCGCACGCTCTGGCCATCTTGCTCCTCGCGGTCCTGTTCATCCCCGCACTGACTTCGGTCTACCGCATGATCCAATCCGGCAACGCCTCCCATTTTCCCCAGCTCGTCGCCCTTCACACGGTCTGGTATTTCGCGCGAAGCGTTACCTTCGTCAAAGAGCGCCTCCTCAGCCCCTAAGTGAGCATCCCCGGCGATTCTTTCGCCCGCTGCACAAAACGCCTGGGCCCTTTAGAGTGTGTGTAGACACAATCTCTTCTTCTAAAGGATCTGCCCATGAGCCACCGAGGCGAGCCCCTCTACAAATCCCGCCCAGTCGCCCCCTCCCCCGCCCGATTCGGTTGGCATACGCGCATCAATGATTTCATCTCGATGTCCGAAGGGTTTTCCAATACCTACCTGATTGAGACCTCCGAGGGCCATGTCCTGATCAATTCGGGTATGGGATTCGAAGCCCCGATTCACCGCAGCAACTACACCGAACTCGTTGCTGGCGGCGACGAAGCGAGCAGCCAGAACACTCAGAAGGAAAAGCCCGGCAGCCAGATCGCTGAGGAAAGCGCGATCGATGGCAAGATCAAATTCGCTGTGCTGACTCAAGGCCATACGGACCATGTCGGCGGGATTCAGTACTTCCGCGATCGAAACCCTGGACTCCAGCTGATCGCCCACGCCAATAGTGAAGAGCACCAGACCTACGATGCGCGCCTGACCGGTTTTCGACAGGCGCGTTCCGCCTTTCGCTTTACCGAGATCTTCAAGACTGCGTTTCAGCATTTCGCCGAATCCGGCTACACGGAAATCAACGGCCAGGATCGCCCCACCGCGGAGATCACCTTCGAAGACCGTCATGCGTTCACGTTAGGCGGCGTAGAGATCGAAGTCATCGGCGTGATGGGCGCGGAAACGAACGACTCGCTCATCGTCTGGCTCCCGCAGCATCGCATCGTCTTCACCGGCAACCTCTTCGGTTGCCCCTTCGGACATTTCCCGAACCTCGTCACGATTCGGGGCGACCGCTACCGAGACGCGCTGGTCTGTGCCGAAGCCGCTCAGACGATCCTCGACCTCGAACCCGAGATGATTCTCTACGGACATCACGCACCCGTCATCGGCGCTGATCTCATCCAGCGCGAAGTCAAAGCCTACCGAGACGCCATCCATCACGTCCATGACGAAGTGGTCAAGGGCATGAACCAGGGCAAGGACCTCGCGACGCTCCAACAAGAAATTAAGCTTCCACCCGAATGTGAAGTCGGTGAAGGCTACGGGATGGTGAAGTGGAGCATCCGGGCGATTTGGGAAAACTACGCCGGCTGGTTCAAGCACGAGTCGACCACCGAGCTCTATGATATCCCGCAGAAAGCCGTCCATGCCGATCTCCTCGAACTCGCCGGCGCCAGCGCGCTGGTGAAACGCGCAAGCGAGAAGGCGGCTGCGGGAAAGCGCGAGGAAGCGCTTCATCTGCTCGACATCGTCCTCTCCGCAGAACCTGAAAACGAAGCGGCGAAGTCGCTCAGCCTCGAAGTTCACACCGCGCTACTGGAAGAAGCGAAAAGCTTTCGCACGACCGGAAATTTCTGGCTCGAAGGCTGGCTTGAGCAGCGCATTCGACTCCTGTCCGGCGGGCGCGACGGTTCACTCCGAGAGTTTCTCTAGGCGGCACAACCGCCTAGTGAAAGGCGGCGTCTTCCGGAAGTCGCGCAGACTCAGGCTGCTCGGGCAGCGCCTCCATCAGAAAATAGGGGCGTTCGAATACGCTGCGATCACCATTGGGCGCGAACGTCGAAGAGAACGATTGAAACGGCATGCCGTCCACGACCCCTTGAGCGAGATGAGGCGCGTAGCTGTTGTTGAAAAGAATATCGCCGGCACGCACCTCGTACTGCTCGCCATCAACGCCGTAGATCACGGGCCCGTTCATCATGTAGTAGAACTCGGGAATCACATGACTGTGTTCAACATAGGTAGAACGAGGCCCCCAAACACTTTCTGAAAAATTGAAGTCCCAGCGGCCATCCGGGCGAGACGCGCGAAAGATCGCTTTATGCCTCGCAATTTTGATCATCTGCTCCGCAACTTCCCCCATCGAGCCCAAATCCCGGGAGAAAAAGAAGCCCCCGCCACGCATCGTCTCTTCCGAGAGCCAAGGAATCCGGCTTTCCTGTCCGAATCGCTGAACGTCCGGGTAGAGAATCCGAGACGCGCCTAACGTTGATCGAGCCCCCTCCAGCAATGATCCAGCGGGCACTTCCACAGGGCGGACCGCGGAGGGAAGTGGCCGCGTCTCGAAAGCCTCACCGAAGAAGAGGTGGTCATACGGCATCTCTGCTTGCTCGGGTTGAATATGCTGATTGGCCCCCGTGAGGTAGTAGCCGGCATCGATATACGCTTGATCGCCGCCCGGCGCCCAGCGTATCCAGAGCAGGCGAAGCGGCTCACTCCCCTCCGCCCGCACTCGACGAACATCGTAAGGCGAGAGCTTCACGGTCGACCCAGCCGCCACCTGCGCCGCTTCTCCCTCGACCGAAATTTCGCCCATGCCGCCGATCACGATGAAAGCTCCCGGCGCCCCGTCCGCATACGCCGGCAAAATGCCACCCGGCCCGATCATCACTTGGCTGATCTTGAGATCCGGATGATCGAAAGCCAGGCGGATCCGAACCGATGCCTCAAGCGCGGAAGCGTGATCCGCCGCGGCCTCGCGAAGCTCCGCCCAATCAAAGGGGAGCATCGTCGAGAGCGGATCCCAAGCGCGTTCACTCGTGCGGTGAAAGGCGGGATAGCGATCGAGCGCACGGGGAGAATTTGGACGCGCCATATCCTCGGCCCGGCGCGCACGGAACTCCGCATATTTCGCGCGGTAGGGGTCGCTGGGATCATCTTGCTTCGCGTAAACACCCAGAGCCCTGGCATCCGATATGCGCTCGGGCGCTTCCACTCCGGTCAAAGCGCACCCCCCTCCGAGCAAGAGGAAGAGACTTTGGGCCGCGGCCACCGTGACTCGTTGTTTCATGCTCGCCATGTGTCTACTCCTCTTGGGGTGAAGCCGCCGCCGCACGCGAGATGCGGTCCAGGACGCCTTCCCATTCGGGCGAACTCGGCGGCGTTTCGATCCAAATCTCACGCACACCCGACGCATCCAGAGAACGCAGAACCGAGAAAAGTTCGTGCGCCACGGCGACCGCGTCTTCTGGCATCTTCTGCACCACGCAGCCTTTGCCCGTCGGAGACAAATCGGTCCTCGCGTAGATTGCGATGTCCGCGCCCCCGCCGGCCGAACACCTCGACAAAATCGCGTCGGTCGAAACGACCCGAACGAGGGCATCCGGGGCATAATGCGCCGCGAGCGTGCCTGACGCGCGAGGCGAGTTCTGCGTCCTTTCGGAGAGTTTAGTTCCCGCCGCGGATTCGATCGCCGAGCGCAACAACACCCCGGGACGGAGCAGCGCTGGTTGTTCTCCGCTGCAGTCGACAATCGTGGATTCGATCCCAACTTCGGAACGTCCTCCATCGAGAACGAGTAAATCGGGCCCGAACTCGGCAACAACATGCTCTGCCGTCGTCGGGCTGACGCGACCAAACCGGTTCGCACTGGGCGCCGCAACGCCGAAGACGCCAAGATCTCTGGCCGCCTCGAGAACGGCACGCGCCAAAGGATGCGCGGGACATCGCAGACCGATCGTCGCATGGCCGCCGGCCGCTGCCCCCGCGACGCCGCGGCGGCGTTCCGCGATGACCGTGAGAGGCCCCGGCCAGAACGCTTTCATCAACCGCTCTGCGGCATCACTCAATGACGCAGCGAATCGGAGTGCATCTTCTGCATCCAGAACATGAACAATCAGCGGATGATCTGCGGGCCGTCCCTTCGCTTCAAAAATGCCCGCGACGGCCCCATCGTCATCCGCCCGAGCCGCCAAGCCGTAGACCGTCTCCGTAGGAAGTCCGAATAGACCGCCCTCGGCCAGACATTCCGCGGCCTTACGGATATGAGCGCGATCCTCTCCGCTTAACAGCATGTCCGTCTATAGCCGCTCAAAGATGGCCGCAATCCCCTGACCACCGCCGATACACATCGTCACCAAAGCGTATCGCCCCTTCGTTCTCTGCAATTCGAAAATCGCCTTTGTCGCAAGGAAGGCGCCTGAGCAACCAATCGGATGACCGAGGGCGATCGCGCCGCCGTTCGGATTCGTTTTCTCCATATCGAGTTCGAGAGCGCGCGAAACCGCGATCGCCTGGGCAGCAAAGGCTTCGTTCGACTCGATCACATCCATCTGGTCGAGGCTAAGCCCGCCCTTGCTGAGCGCCATCCGCGATGCAGGGATGGGCCCCTCACCCATGATCTCGTTCGGCACCCCCGCGACCGCGTAGCTGACCAGCCGCGCCATCGGCGTATGACCATGCTTCTCCGCTGTCGCCGCATCTCCCAACACGAAAAAAGCAGCGCCATCGTTGATCCCCGAGGCATTGCCCGCGGTCACGCTTCCGTCTTTTTTGAAAGCCGGCCGAAGCTTGCCAAGACTCTCCGCCGTCGTGCCCGGCTTAACATGCTCGTCTGTTTCGAAAGCGACCTCCCCCTTCCGCGTCTTCAGCATTACCGGAACGATTTGATCCTTGAAACGACCTTCGGAAATCGCCGCCGCCGCGCGCCGATGCGACTCTGCCGCGAGCGCGTCCTGCTCTTCGCGGGTGATGCTCCACTTCTCGGCCAGGTTCTCCGCCGTGATTCCCATATGCCCCACACCAAAGGGATCCGTCAGCGTCGCGACCATGCTGTCGACCATCGCGGTGTCGCCCATCCGGGCGCCGCTGCGGAGCGCGGGGCTCAGGTAGGCGCCTCGGCTCATGACTTCAACGCCACCCCCGACCCCGTAATCGCAATCCGCGAGAAGAATATTCTGCGCCGTCGTCACGATCCCCTGAAGACCGGAAGAGCAAAGCCGATTCACACCCATGGCAACAGAATCCATGGGCAGCCCCGCCTGGATGCTGGCCACGCGGGCAACATAGGCGGAGCGACTCTCGGTGGGAATCGTATTGCCCACCGTCACGTAGTTGATCACATCCGGGTCAACGCCCGAGCGGCTGATCGCCGCCTTCATGATCTGCCCCGCCAGCTCCGCGGGCTCAATCCCCGCGAGTCCGCCCTGAAATGTGCCAATTGCTGAGCGCGCTGCGCCCAGGACCACTACGTCTCGCTTTGCCATGCCTACCTCCTGAATGACCTCGATCAGGGGAAGACGATAGCGCGCACTCGGCTCTAAGACGGAATCCCGGGATCGATCTTCCCCTTTACGAGGTAGCCGTTCATGCGGGCTAAAATCGCAATCCAAGCGATCATCATGAGCACAATCGATCCGGACAGTCGAGGTTCCGGAACCATCAGTGCATCCAGATCCGCCGGAGCCCAATCCAAGTCGAGGGAGGTCGTCGCCAACTGCAGACTCCAGCTGGTGCCGTCCCATCGCACGATATCGTGATCCGAGAACGCAACGGAACCAACGATACCGTCTGTGTCAAAAGAAACTGCGTAGTAGCCGCCACCGAGCGCATGGGCCGCGTCAATATCGAGCCGGGAATCGATGCCCGCTGCCGATCCGTCCAGGAGCATCGAATAGGCGACACCATCCCAGCCCACCAGGTCCTCGTCGGCAACCGTCAGACCGCCAGGTAGCGCGACCGTTGTATCAAAAGAGAGCAGGAGTCCCGACGGCAAAGACGAAACCGCATCGACCCGCGCGGCAGCAGGTACGCCACTCGCTGTCGCATCGAAGGCAATCGAAAAGTCGACTCCGTCAAGCCGAATAACATCTCCCGAACGCGCTACCACGTCACCTGGAAGAGAGGCCGCCGTGTCCAACACAAAGAGCGAATTCCCACCTAACTCCGACGCCCAGCCAACAAGATCTGCAGAAGCCGGAATCGCATTAATCGTCTGAATCAGGACCTGCCCCATCAGATCATCGCGAATCGTCGCATGGTCCGTGGCAATCAGCGTGTTCGACGCGGTTGGCGCAAACGTGATATCCGACGAGGCGATGACCGGACGATCCGCCTGGGCCAGCGCGCTCGCCGGCGGGAAAAGTCCGAGCGCGAGACTGCAAAAGAGAAGAGCGGGCACTTGCCCAAGACGGTGATACAGGTCGTGATGCGGCATCAGGAGGGCTCCTTGGAATGAAGAACACCCACAGTCTCCGCATCGCACATTAATCGGGCATTACTCCGATTTCGTAGCGTTATCAGCCACTTACAGGTCGGCTAATTTGCTGTCCCCGCTTCGGGAGTCTGCCGAAAACAGCTCAGCACTCTGGGGCCTTTCCGCGTAGTTGCCGGAGCGACCGACCCTCCGGCAACATGAGGCAGATCGCCCCACTTTTCCCTTCCGCCGCTGACGCACGGGCGGAGCCGAGGCTCCATGACGACTGAACGCGAATTCGACCTGATCATTTACGGAGCGACGGGCTTCACGGGACGCCTGGTTGCGGAATACCTGGTGGGGCGCGAGGGGGCGCCGCGATGGGCGATGGCCGGGCGGAGCAAAGCGAAGCTCGCGCAAGTTCGGGATGAAATCGGGGCGCCGGGGGACACGCCTTTCGTTGTGGCGGACGCGGACGATCCCGGAAGCCTGGCGGCGATGGCCGAACGCGCGCGCTGTATCGTTACGACCGTTGGGCCCTACGCTCTTTACGGAACCCCCCTCGTCGAAGCCTGCGTTGCCGCAGGCACGGACTACACGGATCTCTCCGGCGAAGTGCTCTGGATGCATGAGACAACCCGGCGTTTCGGACAGCGCGCCGCGGAAACGGGCGCGCGCATCGTCCACTCCACAGGCTTCGACTCGATCCCCTTCGACTACGGCGTCTTTTTCTTGCAGCAAGAAGCACAAAAGCAATTTGGAAGTCCCTGCGCCCGCGTGCGCGGCCGTGTCCGCGATATGCGCGGAACGCTCTCCGGCGGGACGGCGGCAAGCGGAAAGGAGACGGCTCGGGCCGTGAAAGAAGATCCGAGTCTCATGGCCCATCTGCTCAACCCTTTCAGTCTCTCCGGAGACTTCCAGGGCCCCGAGCAGCCGACCGGTGCCGAAGTCGAGGAGGATCCCGCTTCCGGAGGCTGGGTGGCGCCTTTCTTCATGGCCCCGATTAACACAAAGAACGTGCACCGCTCCAACATGCTGCTCGGTCATGCCTACGGTGAAGATTTCGTTTATGACGAAATGTTTCTCACAGGCCCCGGCGAGAACGGCCGCAAAGCGGCCGAGGGCCTGGCCGCGATCAGCCAGGCCATGACCGGAGGTGGAGGCAAGGGCGGCCCGAAACCAGGCGAGGGACCGTCGAAAGCCGAACGCGAGGCAGGCGGCTATGATGTGTTATTCGTCGGGACGCACGCCAATGGCCAGACCATTAAGGTCTGCGTCACGGGGGACAAGGACCCCGGCTATGGATCAACCTCTAAGATCATGGCAGAGGCATCGATCTGTCTGATCGAAGATGCTCAGGCGACCGCAGGAGGGGTTTGGACTCCCGCGGCGGCCCTGGGCGAATCGCTCATTCCCCGACTCATCGACCGAGCCGGCCTGACTTTTACAGTGGTCTAGCGCCGTGTTCTAAGACCGGTCCCTAGCTCCGCCGAGCGAACTCCGTTCGGCAAGAGATCGCGAAGGCACCCGGTCCACTCAACGAAACTCAATTGCACCCCGGCCATGCGGCCCGAAGTGCCTTGGCCGAGAGGCCTGAAGGACAAACTTTGCAGAATGCAACAAAGCTCAAAGAGGTCCTTCTCGTCGACGATAATGAGGCGGACAACTACCTCCACCGACTTAAGGTCGAGGAAAGCGGCATCGCCGAACACATCCATGTCGAAACAAACGGCGAGAAAGCGCTCTGCTATCTCACGACGCCCGGCCCAAACGGAAATCTACCCAACCCTGATCTCATTTTCCTCGACATCAATATGCCTGCCATGAACGGATGGGAGTTTCTCGATGCCTATGAGGCACTCGACCCATCACTGCGTTCCGGCGCGGCGTTATTATCATGATGTTGACAACCTCATTGCATCCCGATGACCTGAAGCAAGCATCTGATCGAGGCATCGTTCGAAGTTTCTTGTCGAAGCCGCTCACAACAGAAGCGATCGAAGGGATCACGCAAGAGGCCTTTCCCGAAATTTTCCGCACGAACTAGCATCGACGGCGACCATTCGAGAGTCGAATACACTATGACCACAAAGAGCAAAGGCCCAGACCATTCCGGAGAGTATCTCGGCCAGGGCGACCGGAGCGGACGGGACGTATCGCGGACCGCCAATGTCCAGACATCAACCGAGCGGCTCGAATCCGCCCTGCGTTTTCAAGAACTTGTCTTCTCTAAATCGGAAGACTTGCTCTTTGTCAAAGACGCCGACTTCCGAATCGTCCAGGCGAATCCTGCGTTCCTCTCCGCCTATCCCGAAGAAATTCGCGATTGCATCATCGGCACGACCACCTTCGAATCCTACCGTGAGGACGAACGCGAGGAATTCATCAAGGAGGACCGTCGCGCCCTTGAAACCGGTTTTTCCGAAACCCAGGAGAGCATTCAATTCCCGGATGGACGACGCCGCATCCTCTGGACCAAGAAAATCGGTTTCGGCGATGAAGACGGAAACCGCTTCATCCTGGGCATAGCCCGCGATATCACGGCGCTCAAGCAAACCGAAGATGCCCTCCTCACGTCCAATTCAGAACTCGAAGAATTTTCTTACCGGGTCTCCCACGATATTCGATCTCCGCTGGTCTCGGCTCGACAACTGATCAAGATGTCCCAGGATGCCTTGAGTGGAGGGGAACAGACCGTCGCCGAAACCTATCTCGGCGCTGCCGCTGATTCGCTTGAAAAACTGGACCGGCTGGCGGAGGAAATCCTGAGCGTCAGCCGGGTTCGCCTCGGCGAGCGACAGAACGAACTCATCGACCTCCCTCGCTTGGTCGATGAGATCTGGACGCAGCTGACCGCCCACGACGACGATGCCCCCCAGCTCGAAACCGAGTACGCGCTAGGGCAACCGATCTACGCGGACCGCGATACGTTGTATCTCGTGCTTGATAATTTGCTCTCCAACGCATTCAAGTACCAAGATCCGGAACGGGATGATGCTCAAGTACAAATTCGCATCGAGTCAGACGATGGGCACCTCAACATCGCTGTCACGGATAACGGGATTGGAATCCCGCCCGAGAGTCATGAGCAGGTCTTTAAGATGTTTCAGCGCTTCCATCCCGGACACTCGGCTGGCAGCGGACTTGGGCTTTATATGGTCCAAAAATGTGCCGAGCGCCTCGCGGGGCGCGTCACGATTGTCCACCTCGAACCCGGAACGCGTTTCATTTTCCAGATTCCCCTGGAGCCAACCCTCAGCTAGGTCCTGCCCATGAGTACATCGCCCCGATTCAAAACCATTCTCGTCGTCGACGATGATCTTGCAGATCGTCTGATCGCAAGTCACGCTATTCGCAAATACAACGCGGACGCCGTCATCCTCGAGGCCATCGATGGAGCAGCCGCTCTAGCGCTTCTCGAAGACCCTGGAGCCGCAGACCCCGACTTGATCATCCTGGATATCAATATGCCCGGGATGAACGGCATCGAGTTTCTTGAACGCTACGAAGTACGCCCCGACTCGCCCCACATCGTGGCGATGGTCTCCAGTTCGGGAGCAGAAATCGACAAAGAACGCTGCGGAGAATTCAATTCCGTGGTCGACTACATCGTCAAGCCCCTTGAAGCGAAGGATCTCCTGAAGCTCGAATCCGAGCTTTCCTGACCCAGGACATTTCCGCCGCTAAATCCGCTCTAAGCGAGCGGCAAGTCGTACGCAGATTCCCATGACCGAACCGGTCGAATCGGGAGGCGGCATCAGGGTTTCTCCCGACCGATCCTCACCAATCGATCTTCTCATGCGCGCGCGCTCATCGAACCCGGATGGGGGTTCGGTGGGCCTGCTGTATCGCCGATAGAGACCTCTCAGTCCCCGCGTCATTCGGCGCCTAAGGAAGCCAAGATGAGCTCTCGTGGCTCGGCCGCACGGTCCAGTCTCACAACTCGACTCTTCGTACTCGCTACGAGCCTCTTGCTTTTCGGCATGGTGGGCATCGCGGCGATTTCGATGCGACTTCAGCAGGACGATTTCGGCCGCGTACTCGCGCTTGAGGCGAGGCTGGTTGCGCAGAAACTCGCGGACGAGGTCCAGGTCCTTCCAGGAACGCTCGACCAGAACACACTCGACAGGCTTAGCCATCTCGCGATGCGCATTCCGCATGCTGAGTACTACAGACTGCTCGATCCCAAAGGCCAAACCGTCAAAGAGACCCGCCGCACCGAAGCCACCGAGCCACCCCCCTTCATGCGGGCGGATGGCGTGCTCCCGATCCGGACCCGCCTCCGCCAGGGCGTCACCCGTGACGGCTCTCGCGTCGTGGACGTCATCGTACCGATTCGACTCTTCGAGAGAGAACGAGCGGGAGAGATCGTCGCATCCAACTCACCGGGCACCTCTGTTTCCACGAATCTCGGATTCATTCAGTTCGGCTTGAGCAGCACTCAGGAAGCGGAAAGTGCTTTCGCCGCGCCCTTTAGGACCGAACTCCTCAAGCATGCGGCGATCGCACTTCTCGCCGCGGTACTCCTTACCGCTTGGCTCGCACATCGCTTCACGGCGCCGATTCGCAAGATCGTTGACGCGACGCGCGAATTCGCCGGAGGCAATTTCGAAGCTTCCGTGCCGATTGGCGCGGACGATGACACCAACGAACTCGCCGTTGCGATGCGCACAATGGTCTCCCGAATGAAGGAGTACCGGGCAGCCCTTGAATCGCATCGGATCGAACTCGAAGAGCGCGTTGAAGAACGAACGCGCCAACTCCGCGAACGCACAGAAATGGCCGTCGATCTTGCCCAGCGGGCGGAAGAGTCCAGTCGAGCAAAGTCACGCTTCGTGGCCAATATGAGTCACGAGATCCGAACCCCGATGAACGGCGTTCTGGGTATGGCTGGGCTGCTCCTCGGCACGCCACTCACGCCCGAGCAGAAGCGCTACACGGATACCCTGCAAGAGTCGGCGACTGATCTCCTTTCCGTCGTCGACGACGTGCTCGATTTCTCGAAAATCGAGGGCGGGCATCTCGAATTCAACGAGGTCGACCTTTCCGTCTCCGAGATCATTGACGTCGTTGTGCGCGGCTTTCTCGACCGCGCCCATCAGAAGCAGACACGCCTCGTCACCTGGGTAGGCGATTCGATTCCGGAAGGCCTCATGGGCGACCCCCAGCGGGTGGCACAGGTTCTCCGAAACTTCGTCGGCAACGCCGTCAAATTCACGAATGCGGGTGAGATCGTTGTCCGCGCCACACGGATCACAAGCGCCGCCGAAAATTCAGAACGACCCGGCGCCTTTGAGACAATCGAATTCTGCGTCAGCGATACCGGCGTCGGCATCGAGCCCTCCCGGCAGCCCACGATCTTCGAACCCTTCACCCAGGCGGACGATTCACTCACGCGCCGCTTCGGCGGAACAGGTCTTGGCCTCACCATCTGCAAACAACTCACCGAGGTCATGCAGGGCGAGATCGGTTTCGAAAGCCAACCTGGACGAGGCTCAAGGTTCTGGGTCCGAATTCCTTTCAAGCGTGGTCGTGCCGGCTCACAGGCCCTAACAACGCTCCGAATTCCGGCCCTCGCCGACAAACCTTGTCTCGTCGTTTCCGCCGAGGGCGCGGAGCGAAAAATCGCAATCGAATATCTCCAGCGCATGGGAGCTGTCCCTCACACAGCCGAAGATCTTCGGGAAGCCTCGGCCAGTCTTCAATCGCAGCCCTTCCACACCGTCCTCAGCCTTCTTGAAACGCCCGAGGCGTGTCAGCAGATGGGCCAGATCATCCAAAACCAGGAAACGCCGCCCCGCTGGATTATGGGACGCAGCCATGGCGTCCAACTCTGCAATCAAGATTCACCGCTCCGCTGTCAAGAAATCGAGCGCCCTCTCTCTCTGACGGCGCTGCGCAGCGTCCTTTGCGACGCCTCCAGCCCCGCAAAGAACGCGGAAGCTGAGGCCTCGCCTAAGCCACTTCCGGACACGCATCACTTCGCCGCGCGGGTCCTCGTCGCCGAAGACAATTCGGTCAACCAAATCGTCGTACAAGAAATGCTGAAGCGCATGGGCTGCGAAGTGACGATCGTCGGTTCAGGCGACCTTGCCGTTCGCGCCGTCGCCGAAAGCGCGTTCGACCTCGTCTTCATGGACTGCCAAATGCCCGTCATGGATGGGCTCGCCGCCACCCGCGCAATTCGAGAACAAGAGGCAAGCAGCGGAAGCCGCCGCCTCCCAATCATTGCGCTGACCGCTCATACCCTCGCCATCTCCCAAGACGAATGTTCGGAGGCAGGAATGGACTTCTACGTGCGCAAGCCCTTCAGCCCGAATGATCTCGGAAGCGCGATGACCCATTTCCTAGAGCCCGCTCAAGGCACAGCCCCCGTCCTTGGCACCGAAGCCCCTCTCCCCAGCGCGCAGAAATCGAAGGCGACAACGGAATTGGTTCCCGCCGACGAGATCATTCGAACGAGCGTTCTGGAAGAACTCCAATCGATGATGCCCCCCGAAACCAGCCGAGCTTTCCTGGTTGAAGTGGTGGAGAGCTTTTTTGCCGAGTCGGACAAGTTAATGAGCCAAATCACAACCGCAGTCAACGAAAACAATGGGCCGGGAATCAACGCCAACGCGCATTCGATCAAATCTGCGAGCGGACAAATCGGCCTCATTCGGGTCTCGGAAGTTGCGGCCAATCTGGAAGCCGAAACGGCAGCGAAGGCTGACGTCCAGGCCGAAGCCTATCTCGACTCACTGCGTTTCGAACTTGATCGGGCCAAACTCGCCCTCGAGCATTATCTCGAGAACCTTGAAGCGGTACCCGCCGGCGGAGAGCGTAATGAACGCTGATTCCGTTAAGCCGTCGTACCAGAAAATCCTCGTCGTCGACGATAGTCCTTCGACGCGCCTCTTTGCGCGAGCCAGCATCGCTCATCTCGGACTCGCGATGGTCGAAGCGGCGACCGGCGCGGAAGCGCTCGCTGCATTCGAGCAAGACATCATCGGGTTGGTTCTCCTCGATGTCGGGTTGCCCGATATGGATGGCTTCGAAGTCGCCAGCCGGATTCGAAAAAATCCGAAGGGAGCCCTCACGCCGATCATCATGCTGACGGGCAAAGATGATGTCGAATCGATCCAACGTGCCTTCGACGTCGGCGCCACCGACTTCGCCTCGAAACCCGTAAGCGGGCTCATCCTCGGGCAAAGGCTTCTCTTTGCGCTCGAAGCGGCGCGGCGCCAGAAAGAAATCGAGTCTCAGAAGCTGATTCTCGAAGTCACCCAAAAGCATGCGCAGATCGGACGCTGGTCCTTTGATCCCGAAGATCGCCGACTCGAGATGTCCGACAGCGCCCGTGAAATTTTCGACCTACCGACAGGAGACGCGCTCTTCCCCACGATCGTCGAGCGAACTTCGAAGCACGAACGCAAGCGGCTCTTCCCCGCCATTCAAAGCGTGCTCGATTCGCCGGAAGGCGTCGAAATCAAGCATTTCCTACGGGATTCCGCGGGCAGAGAACGCGTCGTCTATACCCACGCACGCCGAGATGTTTCATCCCACACAGGGAACGTCCGCATTGAGGGGTACTCCCAGGAGATCACAGCACGCGAGCGAGTGGAACGAAAGGCTCGCTACCTCGCACAGCACGACCATCTGACAGGACTCAAAAATCAAGAGTTCTTTCGCGAATCCCTCGAACTGACGATCGCCAAGCAGAGCCGAAACGAAACCAAGACGGCTCTTCTCCTCCTCAACCTCGATCACTTCTCCCGAATCAACGATCTTCGAGGACGCGATCTCGGCGACCTTATTCTTCGAAAAATTGCAAAGCGCTTAGTCCAGTCCCTGCGCTCGAGTGACCTTGTTGCGGCCGGCATCCCGGTACCGAAAACAATCGCCCGCGTGGGCGCGGATGAATTTTCCGTTCTCCTCAGCGAAGTGAGTGAACCCGCGGACGTCGCAAGGATCTGCGTCCGACTTCTCGAATTCGTTCATGAGCCCATCGAGGTCGAAGGCGAGCGCATCAACGTCTCTGGTCGAATCGGAATCGCGATTTCCCCCGATGACGGCGAGAACGCAGGCGATCTAATCGCCAACGCCGAGGCGGCCGGGCGGCACGCGCGTGAAGGCTCGGGAACCCATTTCGAATTTTACCGATCGACCATGAATGAATCGGCGCGAGAACGCCTCGGCCTTGAATCCGATTTCCGGGAATCCCTCGACCGGGACGAAATCATGGTCAATTTCCAACCTCGGGTCGAGATGAGTACGGGGATCGTGATCGGCGCAGAAGCACTCGCCCGCTGGAATCACCATGAGCTGGGCTTCATCTCACCGGAGGTTTTCGTACAGCTTGCCGAGGAAGCCGGTCTCACCTTCGAATTTGGTCGGCATATCATTCAGACGACGCTGTCCCAGATGCGCGCCTGGATCGATTCGGGATACAACGCAGTCGGGATTTCCATCAACGTCTCCCCGACGCTCCTCATCGACGAACGTCTGCCGGGACTCTTCCAAGAAGCGATGAGCACCTACGGGATCGATTCATCCCTGGTTGAAATCGAGATCACCGAAACCGTCTTGATCCGCCGAGAAAAAGATGCGGCGGTCGCGCTCGGCAAACTTAAATCCCTCGGGCTCAGTATCGCGCTGGACGATTTTGGGACGGGCTATTCAGCGCTCACCCATTTGCAGTATTTCCCCGTCGACGTGATCAAAATCGACCGCTCCTTCGTGATTGCGCTCTCTGATGAACGTGGTCGAGCGATTGTTCGAGGCGTGATCTCCATGGCTCACGCGATGGGCCTCCGTGTCGTAGCGGAAGGTGTCGAGACCCTTGAACAGCGCGCCTTCCTCGCCGAGGCGAATTGCGACGAAGAGCAGGGCTACCTCGTGAGTCGTCCCGTCCCCGCTGCCGAGTTTGAAGCCCTGTTTTGGCCACAGGGAATGGCGCCGATTCTGTCTGCCGAGTTCGGAATCGATGATGACTAGACCAGACCTTCTCAAATCCCTGATCCCTCGGAGAAGCCGGATATTCGGCCTCGTCGCGGGGATCAGCCTCATCGGACTGAACCTCCTGATCGCCTTCGCGACGAGCGAGTTCAGAAGCGCCTCACTCTCAGAGATCGAAAGACTCGGGGAGCGTGAGCTACTGGAGCTCACCCAGAGCTACGCGAGAGAGACCGCTCCGAATTCAGCAAGCCACTTCGAAGGCTTCGCTCTCAACCGGCTCCGAAATCCGGACATTGCCCTGATCGGCTTGGCCCCCTCGAATTCAGAATCGACCTGGGTGTCGGGCAACTCGGAGAGACCGACACAAAGCCTCTTCCATTTGCATCTGCCGGCGACGGGCGCCCAAGCCGTCGAGCAAAGGATTCAGCGCCACGGAAGACGCATCCTCCTGGAGAGCGCGCGCTCGACGCCAGAGGGCATCTGGGTCATCGGTCGAGACATCACGCAGCTGGTCGCAGGCTTTCAAGTGGCGAATAGCAGACTGCGTCTCGCCCAAGCCGGGGCCTCGATCGTCCTCATGCTCGGGCTCTGGCTACTCACGCGATCATCCGCAAAAGACCAGATCGCATCTTCCGAAACCACAGGCAGCGCAGAGGCGGGGCAAACAGGCGGCTTCCTTGCGAGTTCGGCGAAGAATCGCTCCGTCGCACAGGCATCCAAGTCAAGCGCGCCCGCTCCTCCGCCCCCTCTACCCGTACTCAGCAACGCATGGCGGGTTCTTCTCGTCGAAGATAATCCCGTCAATCAGACGATCGCCCAGACGATGCTCGAAGATATGGGCTGCCGAGTCACGACGGCTGAAGATGGCCTGGTCTGCCTCGAGCAGATGAAAGAAGCCCATTTCGACCTCGTCTTCATGGATATCCAAATGCCCCGCATGGATGGGCTTGAGGCAACGCGGCGCATCCGCGCGGCGGAGGCGCGACAAGAAAGAAAGCCAGTCCCGATCGTCGCCCTCACCGCTCATTCGCATCCCCAAGATCGCGCGGCCGCACACCAGGCCGGAATGAATGATCTCATTGCCAAGCCCTTTACCGAATCCCAGCTCTTCGAAGCACTTAAAACCTTCTGCGAGTCCCGAAAAAGCGAAGCGAACCGCAATGGCTAGAGTTCTGATCGTTGAAGACGACCCCGTCACGGGAATGATCCTCGCAAGGGCGACAAAGAGCGCGGGGCATGAGGCCGTGCTCGCGGTCAACGGATTCGACGCCTTGCATGCGCTGGAAGCCGACGGATTCGATCTCGTGATTTCGGATCTCCTTATGCCCGGCATGACGGGCGAGGAGCTCTATGACGAGATCCGTTCGCGCCCACGCTTCGAAGCGCTCCCGATTTTCCTCACGACGGGTGCCGTCGCCCCGGAGCAGTTGAGCTGGCTCGATGACGCCAAGGGAATCGAACTCCTCCAGAAGCCCGTTAAGCTGGCTGAACTCGTCGAACGAATCAGCTCGAGCACCCATGCATAGGCGCAGCGCCTTTACATTAGTCGAACTCCTGATCGTTGTGATCATCCTCGGGATCCTCGCGAGCGTTGCGGTTTCGCAGTTCAGCGACTCTTCCGATGACGCAAAACAGATCGCCCTGAAGACCAATCTCGGGATCTTGCGAGACGCAATCGAGCGTTACTACGTCGATCATGGACACTATCCAGGCGCTGTCCGCTCAGGAGGGACCTGCGCAGTCGGAACGAATACGGATACCGGAACGCCTGGATCGGCCGCCTTCGTCGGCAAGATCATCGCGGACCAGCCCTCCTACGACGAGTTCTAGACGAAACAGAGCCTCTCAGAGCCCGGGGCAAGAGCCGCTCGATCCTCTATCCTCCCGCGATGCGCATCAGCTTCTACGCGACTCTTCGAAAAATCGTGGGCCAGAAACACATCGAGCTTCCCCTGGGCGAAGACGTGTCTCTCCGCGAGATTCTCTCCGCCGTTGTCGAAGCTTACCCCGACCTCGCGGAGGAAGTCCTCGACGAGAACGGGGAGCTTGACCGCTACATCCACCTCTTCGTGAACGGCCGCAGCTCCAAGTTCCTGCCCGACGGCATGGAGACCCGAGTCGACGGTTCCCAGACGATCGAATTCTTCCCAGCGGTCGCCGGCGGCTAGGGAATTTGCAGCGCTTTCAACTTTTCTTCGGGCACGACGCCGTCCTTCCAACCCCGAACGGCATAATACTCTTCCAACATCGAATCCAGCTCTGAGACATGTCCCTTGGAGCCTGAGAGGGTCGAAGCCTCTTCCGTGAACCGCTTCGGCAGCGTATCCGAGCCTTCCCGGAATCCCGCCAAGTTATTGTAGTAGCGCTCCAGGTTATAAACGCGTTCGCCCGCTGCCATCACGTCGTCCGCACTGAAAGCCTCGCCCGTCGCGCCGCTCCACTGCGTCGCATACTCCTCGGCGCCCTGTGCGAACGCGCTGAACTTGCAGAGGTCAAGACTGTCTGAGAACGCGGCCAAGTCCTGGAAGACTTGAACCAGCTCGCCCTTCCCTTTCCATTCCAGCGGATCCGCTTCGATTCCGATCACGCCGAGTTCCGCCGCCGCTACGTAGGCGCGGAGATGGCAAGCGCCCCGGTTACTCGTCGCGTAGCCCAAGCCCATCCCCTTCAGACCTCGAGGATCATAGGCGGGCACCGCCTGGCCCTTCACGGCCATCGCCAGCTCCGGCTTCCCGAAATGCGCCGCCGCCCGAACCGCGCCATCCGCGAGCGCATCTCCGATGCCTTCGCGGAGAGCGAGCTGCTCCGTGAGCTCGACCATTCGGGCATCATCGCCCCAGTCCAGAGACGCCCCATTGGTCACGCCGAGCTCGCTGCATTCCATAAAAACAGAATAGACATTGCCGAGTTCGATCGGATCGAGGCCGTAGTCATTGCATTGATCAATCAGCTTCGCGACCGAGCGGATATCGTCGACATCGCAGTTCGAGCCCAGCGCCCACGCCGGCTCGTACTCAACGCTTTCCATTTTAAGCCCCTTCCAGGGACCGTCCTTGATCGTCACCTCTTTCTTACAGGCGACCGGGCAAGCATGACAGGTCGGGTTGCCCGTGAGGATATTCTCCTCAACGTACTCGCCAGACAGGCTCTCAGCCCGCTCGCCGAACGAAGTCAACTGGCTGTTGCGAACCCCGAGCGCGCCGATGCTATTCGTGACGTTCATCAGCACATTCGTGCCGTAGACCGAGAGCCCACCCTTCTTCGGACTCGTGATGTTCGCCTCGTCGCGAATCGCATCGAGGGCGACCTTGCGCGCGCCCTGCCAAGCTTCTTTGTCGGGCACCGTGCTCTTCGTATTCTTCGCGCGGACGATGATCGCCTTCAGGTTCTTGCTGCCGCCGATTGCGCCCGTTCCGCCGCGACCAAAGGCGCGGTCGTCTTCATTGACCCAAACCGCAAAGCGCGAAAGGCGCTCTCCCGCCTGTCCAATCGCGTTCACCGAAAGATTCTTCTTGCCGTATCGCTCCTGGTAGAACGCGACCGTCTCATGAATACCGAGTCCCCACGTGTCGCGGGCATCCCGAATCTCAATCTGACCGTCTTCAATAAAAACGTAGACGGGGTGATCCGCCTTGCCCTCGAAGACAAGACCGTCGAAGCCGGCCCAGCGAACGCGCGCGCCACTCCAACCGCCTTGGTGGCTATCCGTGACCGTGCCGGTCAGCGGCGATTTCGTCACCGCGGCCCAACGCCCACTCATGCTCACTTCGCTGCCACTCAGTGGACCATTCATGAAACAGAGGACGTTCTCCGGCGAGAGCGGCTCGACGTCGGCTCCGTTTTCAAGGACGTACCGAACGCCCAGCCCGCGACCCCCGATATATTTCCGCACCCATTCCCGGGGAGCCGGGCGGGTCTCCACGGTTCCCTTCGAAAGGTCAATACGGGCGATATTCTCTCCGAAAGTTCGGGCATCCATGGGCGGCGATTCCTTCTTCATATCTCTCGCCGCTCTCGGGTTTCCCAGCGGCGTAGTGGGTCGTGGTCAATCAGCGTAAGCTGCGACCGACCCCAATTGTACGCTCCCAAGGCCGTCGCAGCACGCCTTCTTAAACCAGAAGCCGCTCCGCACAGAGCCGCCCCCAGTGAGGCCACATTGCCGCCCTGTCGGGTATAAATGTCCTTTATGTGAACTGCTTCACAGTCGATATTGTCAGATAGGCGACCTTTTTCCCCGAATCTTCTCAGCCGACGGGCCCCATTTGACCTCCATGAAGCGCATCTTCATCTACCAGCTTTGCTTCGAAGCCGTCTGGTGTGCCTGTATTTTCGGCGCGGCCTGGGGCTTGCCCTGGCTGGGCCCCGTAACCGCAGCGCTCTGGATCACTTTCCGCCTTCGAACCGCGGAGCGACCCGGTCGAGATCTCGCCCTCGTCGTTTTTGCGGGCATATTCGGGCTCGTTGCCGATGGATTGCTCATGCAGCTTGGGGGAGTCCACTACACCGGGCTGGCTCAGAATGCGCTGATCGGGCCGACCTGGATCCTCGCACTCTGGATGGCCTTCGCCATGTCGATCAACGTCTCCTTTACCTGGCTGCGAGGGCGCCCCGGACTCGCTGCGGCCCTGGGCCTCGCCGGAGGCATGCTCAGCTACGCCTGCGGCCGCCGCCTGGGTGCGGTGGATTTCCTCTTCAGCGACCTCCACACCCTCGCCGCCCTCAGCCTCGTCTGGGGCTGCGGCCTGCCCCTCCTCGTGTACGTCGCAGAACGCTGTGAAAAAGGAGACTGGGGCATCGACCAGGCCTTCGTCGCCCGCGCCTCGCTTGCGTCTTTCGGTTCCTTCGTCGCCTCTTGGATGGGCGGCTCGCCGCGCCCCTAGCTTCTCTGGGCCTTCGTAAGCGACTAAGCTTGCGCGCCAATGGCTAATCCGATCGATCGTCTCATCGCACGGCTCGACCTCGAGCAAGAAGACACCCATACCTTCCTCGGCGGCGCTGGCCCGGGAGGTCAAGGCTTTCAGGGCCGGCTCTACGGTGGGCTCGTTGCGGCTCAGGCCTATATCGCGGCCGCTCGAACCGTTGACGTCGGGCCGATTCATTCGATGCATGCCTATTTCCTGCGCCCCGGCCGATCGTCTCTACCCATCCGCTACGAGGTCGAGGAAATCAAGCAGGGAAAGCGCTTCCAGGCGCGACAGGTCCGCGCCATCCAGGACGATCAAGCGCTCTTCCAAGCGCTCGCGAGCTTCTCGGCGGAGAAGCCAGGGGTCGAACATCAAGATGCGATGCCCGAGACCCCTCGGCCAGACGGCCTCCCCAACCGCGACGAGGCTCGGGGTAAAACAGATTGGCGCGAGCAACCGATCGACCTCCGCACCGATGATCCGCGCGGCGAAGGTCGCGAGCCGAGCCACTGGGTCTGGATGCGACCCATGGCGGCGCTTCCCGCCGACCCCGTTATGCATACGGCGACGCTCATCTTCGCAACGGACCGTGCGCTACTGCGGACAGCTGCCCTCCCCCACCAGAGCCAGGGCGAAGTCGGCGAATTCGCAGGCGCAAGCCTCGACCACACCCTCTGGTTCCACGGCGAAGTCACATTCGAGGATTGGCATCTGCATGCGATGCAGAGTCCCGTGGCGAGACATGAGCGCGGGCTCGTCTTAGGCGGGATCTTCCGCGCGGACGGAACACGCGTCGTCACCACCGCTCAAGAAGGCGCGCTCCGGTTCGCCTAGAAGGAGCCCGCCCCTCCTACTCAGGCGCACCGAATAACAAATTCGACCAATTCAGTCCTTCGAAACCGAAGCCCCAGCCCTCTTCCTCTGCATCCACCGCTTCAGGCTCAGTCTCGAAAGTTGATGCATCAACGTTTCTCGCGGGCCGGTCGACGATGGAAAGCGTCTCCTCAAGCTGCTCGACGACGAAATCGTTCGCCGTCTCGACGATATTTGCCTTGCTAATCGCTCGCCCCATCACCGCAGCTGCGTCATGCGCGGTCTGCGGATCCGGCGGCCCATCCACGGCCCCCGTCTTAACTTGCAGCAAGACCCGGCGCGCCGCTTGCTCACGCAGATTGGCTTCGGCCAATGCGGCCTCAAGCCCTTCCCGCAAAGCCCTGGCCCGATCGAGATTGCGCTCGACAAACGCTTTGGCGCCGACCGCCGTCTGAATCGTCACGGGGAAAGACTGCTCCCAAACCGACCCATTCTCTTCGAATCTTGCGGTGACGATGATCGTCGCACTGAGATCGAAGAGTTCACCCAAAACCAACTCGCCGTCTTCAATCGTCCCTGCCGAAGGCGGATCGATCGTCCACGTCGCAAGCGAAGTCCGGTCTCGAATCCGCCCGTCATCGTAAGTCACCCGCGCCGTAAATTGCGTCGCAGCGTTCTCAACAGCCGTATCCGGCCCGACCGGTTCGAATTCGACGACATTCGCAGGCGTATATTCGGGCATTGAGATCGCTGTTACGACGCCGTTCGGCTGTGCGAGATAGAGAGTCTCCTCCGCAATCGCCATCCGCCCCGACCGCGGAAAAATCCAATCACTTTGCCTTCCGGCCAACTCGATCGCATACGTCATCGCCTCACTCCGCACGAAGGCATGCGTATCGGTCACAAGCAGCTCTCCAATCAAGGAGGCGCTGCCGGGCGCACTCCACCGCCAGAGCTCTGCGCCGGAATCTTGGTCCGTCGCAACGAAATCTCCGCCCGCAACCGCGTAGACGACGCCGTCACGCACAGAGGGCTGCCCCACGAAGAGCGCATCGCGCTCCCATGCGATCCGACGGCCCGCGAGATCAAACCGAATCAGCCGGCCATCATGGATCGCCAAGACATCCTCACGACCGCCTAACACAGGCGCAAGGTTCATACTCCAGCCATTCCAAGAGAAATTCGCGTCGGGGATCTGAAAAACTCGCTCCCCCGAAATCCGGTCCACGACATAAAGCGCCGGTGAATTGTTTCCGACATACGCGTACGAATACTGTTCATCAACCGCCGGCGTCCAATCGTCGTATTGCGGCAGACCATGAAACCAGTCGAGTTCCCCCGAGAAGGCGTTAAAGCTGTACATCCCGCCGTAGGTACCCGCATTGATGTAGGCATGTCCGGCGTAAACCGTCGGGGCCAAGTAGCTCTCCCACTGCGCACCGAAAGGCGCCGTGAAGATCCGCTCCCCTGTCTGCCCATCCAGCGCGATCAAGGCCGAAGGATTCGCATTCCGGTCCGTCCCCTTCCCTAGCTGGATATAGACGGTGCCGTAGGCGTAGGCCGGAGGATTAACCGAAGAAGCACGGCCGAAAGATTCCGCCCAAAGCGTTTCCCCGTCCCGTGCATCGAGCGCCGTGAGGTGATTTCCATCCTGGAAGCGACTCGAACCACTCACGAATACGCGCCCATCGCCCGCTGCGACTTGATGAAGCGCGCCGCTTAAGCCTACGTTCCGCTCCCAGCGAACCGAGAAATCCTGGGGGTCAAGCCCGATCGGGACATACCCCGTATGCCCTCGGTTCCCTTGGTACGTAGGCCATGAGCCCGGATCCGAGCCAAGCTCGCCCGCCCCGAGAACCGTGATGGTTCGACTTCCCATCAGGATCCCATCGTCTGTCACATAGGCTGCAAAGACTTCCAGATCGACGCGGTCCTCGGCGATCTCGCCGATCACGAGCTCTCCTTCGTCGACCGTCGCAATCCCGGTCGGCATCACCGACCAAATAACGTCATCACTGAAATCGAAGGTGGCCCCATTTTCGTAGGTCGCCACCGCCGAAATAAAGATCGTCGAGTTCACCACAGCGCGGCTCGCCCCTCGAATATCAAGCTGCGTGATCGAAGGCTCGTACAAAGGGTTCGTGAAATCGACAACGCCTCCCGAAGTCCGGTAGCGGAACGTCGAGTCAAAGGTATCGGTCTGCCATGTTCCCGACGAATGAGTGTAGGTCTGCTCAAAGGGCACAATCGCCCCGGCAATCGCGCTCCAGTGATAGAAACGGTCATCCGTGTAGTTCGCGGGCTCATTCGAGATGATCTCGGCACCGCCGCGAAGAACGGCTGTCGTCGACCCCAGTACGGCTTCCAGGTAAATTTCGCCGGCCGCATGAAGCGTTCCATTCGAGGAATGCTGCCCACCGTTATAGTCAGTGTGGCGCAGCAGGAGCGGATCTCCTGCGAAGCGCAGGTAGTACCGAACCGTATTGCCGTCCACTTCGACGCGATCAAACAGGGCTTGGCCGTACGAAGCACTCCCCGCACCGCTTCGCCAGGTTGCACCATTGTTCAGCGTATAGGTCTCGGCTCGACCTAACACCGCAAGATTGGCCCCAGCCAGATAGGTCGAATCGTACCGGTTCTCAGTCAGCGTAAACGAATCGATCGTCGGATTTCCCGATGCATGCGCCGCGCTCGTCAGACCTCCGCCGGTTGTGCCCCCTGCTCCCGAGTCATTTCCTCCCGAGATCACACCCTCAGAAGAAACAAGGCGCCCGGTCTCCGGATCGCTCGAATCGTAGAGTTCGCGTTCAACTCCAATCTCCAGCGTGCCTCGGGGCGAGACGCTATTCAGCGACTCCCCTTCTCCTTCGATCGGTCGCCGCTCCCCGATCGGATCCCCTAACTCATCCAGAACTCGAACGATTTCCCCGTCGAGGTCGACAACATCAAGAAGGCGCTGCGCCTGAGCCGAACCGCTGAGCATCACCAGCGCGGCGATCGCACCAAGTACGATCTGGGCCGAATGCACACGATCAGCCCACCGGGCCATACTGGCATTTCGGGTCGAGACCGGCCCCCGCAACTCAGCTAAAAAGGAAATCCGCTCAGCAAAAACCATCCGACTGCCCCTCCGAGTCTTTGCGTGATCGCAAAGACGTGCCGACTAAGGGCGGATATTAGTCGAACAAGAGGCCTGTCCACAGGGGGACTTCACCGCAAGGGCGTTTCAGGAAAGGCGCCTTCAGGGAGGCCCCTAAAGGCCTAACAAGGAAGGGCGCTGCAGAAAGGACGCTTCCGGCCGGCCTCAGCCGTTCGTCGGAAGCCCCTGCTCTGACCAGGCCATCGTTCCGCCGTTCAGGCTACGCACGTTTCGGTAGCCCAGAGACTGCAGCACCAGCATCCCTTGGATCGAGAGATTGCCCCGCGTGCAGACGGTGACGATGGGGTGATCGAGTTCTTCGGGAAGCTCACCATGCCGATCGGCGAGTTCCTCCACCGGAATATTCAACGCGCCCTTCACATGCTCGTCCTCGAAAAGGGTCGGCATCCGAACGTCGACCACGAAAGGCGGCGCGGCGCTTTCGAGATCGCTGCGCAAATGATTGACCTCGCAGGTGTTATGCGCATTTCGAGAGTTCTCAACGAGCTTCGTGAATAGTTTCTCGTTCTTGCTCGGCTCGGTGGACTCTGAAACGAGCGGAAAAGCCGACCGCAGATCAGGAAAATGCCGCTCAAAGGTCGAAGCGTATTTGAAGGCATTGTCCGGGAAAATGACCACAACGACCGCGTTCGGATCGTCCTCGATCAGCTTGAGCGCGCCGACCAGGGCCATTGCAGAACTCGGGCCGGCAATGATGCTCTCCTCGCGGTTGAGCCGAAGGCACATATCGAAGGCTTCTTCGTCGCCGACCTCAACGAGCGCATCGTATTCCTCGGGCAGGAAAAGCTTCGTGAGTTCCAGCTGCTTGAGCGATCGCACGCCCGGGATGTCATGCCCCTCGGAAGGATGCACGCCGATGACTTGAACACCGGGATTCTGGCTCTTCAGGTAGCGACAATTGCCCGTAATCGTCCCGCACGTACCGAGCCCGGCCACAAAATGCGTGACCTTTCCTTCGGTCTGGCGCCAGATCTCAGGTCCGGTCGTCCGGACGTGGGCTTCAAGGTTCGCTTCGTTCTCGTACTGGTTGGGCATGTAATATTCGGGCTGAGCGCCCAGCTCGTTGGCCCGTGCGATGGCCCCCTCCGGGGACCCAGGGGCGGGTCACAAATCGTCCTCGAGCTCTTCGACGTTCGTCCCAAACATCCGGAGCATGATCCGTTTTTCCGCCGGAATCTTGTTCGAGAGCGGCGTGGTCAGCGAATAGCCCTTCGCGTTCGACATCATCGCGAGGCCCATGCCCGTATTTCCACTCGTGGGCTCAACGATCTTCTGCCCTTCCGCGAGCAGCCCCTTTTCATCCGCATCTCGAATCAAGTTCTCTGCGACGCGATCCTTCACCGAGCCAAAAGGGTTGTACCACTCAAGCTTTGCGTAGATTCTTGCATGCTGATGAGGCACCACGCGGTTCAGCCGAACCATCGGGGTCGGGTTCTCCGCCGTGGAGAGCATCTCCATCATGCCTTCGTAGACTCGCGTACTGTGGTTCGCCATTGGATCTCCGGATTGGGGCGCCGAGTATATCGCGCCCAAGCGAACATGGGAGTTCCATGATCATGAGGCGCAGCGCTCGCTGAGCGGCCCCTCGGACAGGTCAGAGGAATGTGGCCCAATCCGCCAAAGGTGCGCGGTCAGACACGAGCGTATTCACTTCCGCCTCGGGGTCGCGATAACCGATCGCCATGCCGCAAAAGAGCATCAGCTCTTCCGGCGCGCCAACAAATTCAGACACCGTCTTCGGCCGCCCGGCCCAGGCTTCTTGCGCACAGGTATCCAGCCCCGCCTCCTGAGCCAACAGCATGAAGGTCTGCAAGAACATTCCCAGATCAGACCATTGCGGTGGCCCCATCACACGATCCACATAACAAAAGAATCCGCAGGGCGCGCCAAAGAACTCAAAGTTTCGCGCGAGATGCGCAAAGCGACCCGGCTTATCATCCCGGGCGATGCCCAACTTCGCGTACATATCTTCGCCCACCTTGAATCTCGAATCGCGGTACGGCGCCTTCAAGTTAGGCGGATAAATCGCGTACTCAGGCTGGTCCTGGATCTCGCTGGTTTTCAGATGCTCGAGAAAACGCGGCATGGTCGACTGCGAAATCGCGTAGATCCGCCACGGCTGTAAATTCCCACCCGAAGGCGCACGCGCCGACTTTTCGAGCAGCTCCTTCAACAACTCGGTATCGACCGGCTGATCGAGAAATCGCCGAACAGATTTACGCGCGTTCACTGCCTCGGAAACATCCATCGAATCTCTCTCCTGGTATCGCTCTATGTCGCATTTTGGCGCCTCATGTCGGCCTTCCGCCGATGTGCCGCCGATGTACCGCGAGGGCGATCGGCCGGAGCGCGAATCCGCCTCAGCGCGGCCTTGAAGCATCGCGAATGCCTGCGCCCCGCGCCACGCTCGCGCAGCTGGACCGCCCCCGACGCGTGCGCTGCGGATCGACCTCCTCGCCTCGCCCCAAGCTCATCTGATCCGCGCTGGGTACACTCCCCAAATCCTTTACGCGGAGCTCAATCCCATGGCAAGTCCAGCAAGCGATCAGACCTACCCAACCGGAATCCAGCTGACCGTGTTCGATCCCGATTTCCGCGCCGACCCCTACCCCGTCCTCGCGAGAACCCGAGAAAAAGCCCCCATCCATTTCAATGAAATGCTTGGCTCCTGGATCTTCACCCGCCATGACGATGTGCTCGCGATCCTGCGGAATCCCGATTTCGTCAGCGACCCTCGAAAAGCGAATCCCGACTCGTTCTATTTCAAAGTCCTCGGCGGCGCGACCAACGAAGAGCCCTCCATGCTCCTGATGGACGATCCGGGACATCGCCGGCTTCGCGAACTCGTGCGCCACCCCTTCGCCCCCCGCGCGATCGAGCGCTGGCGGGACCGCGCCCGAACCGTGGCCCGTCGCTACGTCGACGCCCTTCCAGAGGACGAATTCGACCTCATCGAAGCCGTGGCAAACCCCGTCCCCACTGTTGTCATCGCGGAGCTGCTGGGCCTCGATCCCGAAAGACACGAAGACTTCAAAACCTGGTCCGACGCCATCGTCAAAACAGCTTTCAGCGTCGTGAAGGATCCTGCTGCCACTGCGCGATCCGACGCCGCACGCGAATCGCTCTCCGCTTTCTTTTTGGAAGAGATCGATAAAAGGCGAAGCGAGCCTTCGGACGACCTGATCACGGCAATGACGAATGCCGAAGAATCCGGAGACCGCCTAACAGACCATGAGATCGTCTTGCAATGCAATCTACTGCTGCTCGCCGGAAACCTCACGACGAGCGACTTGATCAGCAATGCCGTGATGGCGCTCGTCCGCCATCCCGAGCAACAGGCCAAGCTGCGAGGCGACCGCAGCCTCATGAAGAACGCGGTCGAGGAAGTCCTCCGCTACGACACGCCGGTTACGAACTCGGGGCGCATCGCCCACGATGCGATTGAAATCGGCGGATTCAACATCCCGCAAGGCTCGGCGCTCAGCGTTTCCCTCGCGGCGGCCAACCGAGACCCCGCGGCCTACCCCGAGCCCGACCGCTTCG
This sequence comes from Myxococcota bacterium, assembly GCA_045106235.1. Lineage (GTDB taxonomy): Bacteria > Myxococcota_A > UBA9160 > UBA9160 > UBA4427 > UBA4427. Next base: position 58,951 of record JBGCEJ010000003.1, on the reverse strand, counting down.
ACATCCTGCGCAAGGACACGCATCACCAGGCTTTTGGGGGTGGACGCCATTTTTGTCTCGGTGCCCATTTGGCTCGCTTGGAGGCGGCCGAGACCCTCGACGCTCTGCTCGACCGCTTTTCCTCACTTGAGCGCGGCGAAGGGCCTTGCGAATACGCCGCCAATCAGACCTTTCGCGGGCTATCGACGTTCGCGCTGCGCGGGCGCCATTAGCTTCCGCGGCGTGTGAGAAGCTATACTTCCACCAGGAGGAAAATTATGCGCATCCGAAGTCTTTTCTTTGCATCCACAGCCGCCTTGATTCTTGCGGCCCCCTACGCCGAAAGCGCCCGGGCCGCGGACGTCGACTACGTCCTCCAGACCCCCGGCGTCACTTGAGGCGGCTCCTCAGCCAAGGCCCGTGCGGCCGTGCAAGCTCTGGGTGTCGACTCCGTGGAAACCGACATGAATACCAACACCGTTCGCGTTCGATTCGATGACGAGAATCTTTCGATCGATCAAATCGTCGGTGCGCTGACGAAGGCAGGCTACGCCGTCCCCGGCTTTTCCCCTTCAGAGGCCCCCTCGGAGTAAATCGAGCGAGGGGCGATGGAGACGAAAAACGTGGCGCCTTGACCGAGCTCGGACTCGACCCAGACGCGTTCGCCGAGCTGATCCGCAAGCTTGGCCACGACCGCTAGGCCGACCCCCGTTTTCTTTAGAAAGCTCCGCCGCGTATGGCTACTCACCCGGTCTCGATCTGCCCACACCCCGAAACAAAGCCCTTGCTACGCGAAACGGCATTCGGATTCCGACCGCAGCCTCATCATACCCCATTCTAACTAACATTCAGAAACGCCTCTGACGCCTCTTGACCCCAGAGACGCAACGTCCTGCCATTCCTCATTCGAGGCGAGATCCTTACTCGAGTCGGATCAAGATTGCCGGAATCCGGCGCAAAACCATGAAATCGGACTCTGATCGGCTCCGGTCGCATTCGAGACCGATTTCACTATCGTTTTAGCGTCTGAGAAAGCTGAACGCGCCCGCCGGTCGATCCAGAAAATTGGACCCGGCTCTGGGGTTTCGACACCCGAACCCCTAGATCAATCCACCGAGCTGACTCAGCAGCATAGAAGCAAGGCCAAGAAGAGCGAAGCAATCAGTGAGCACGCCCGACGCGTGTGATCTCAGAGCGGACGCAATCCTCAGCCCTCACAGACAAGGTCGTTCCGAAATCATGCAGAAACAAAGCCGACTCCCCATTTCCAGCCTGCTCCTCGCCCTTTGCACGCTGGTGGGTCTCCCCGCATTCGCCCAGGACGAAGATCCTAATCCCTATACGCGAAGCGGCCCCTATGTCGGAGGAACGATTCTCGGGGGCTCGTACCTGTCCCACACAGACGATCTCGCAGACGATGTGACCGCTCTGATCGACGACACCACTTCGAGAAATCTCGAACAAGACCCGTCCTTGGGCTTTGACCTCTATGCCGGTTATCGCCTGAACGCTTATTTCGCCGTCGAAGCCGAGTTCGAGATGCTGCCCTCTTCTGACATCGACTATTCCGAAGACATCGAGGAAGCGGAAGCCGTGATCTTCCCGCCGAGCCCCGCGCAGACGGGAACCTCTGGCACGGTTGCTGAAATCGAATCGCTGACCGGAACCCTGAACTTCAAAGCCTTCCTTCCCCTCGGTCGCTTCCAGCCCTTCGCGCTCGCGGGCGTGGGCGTCGCCGATATAGAACGACAGGACGCCTCGAACCTGAGCGTTTGGGTTTCGGAAACTGAGGTCGTGGGCCGGTTCGGCGGTGGCGCCGACGTCTACGTCACCGAGCATGTCGTACTCCACTTCTCTGTCGAGTATGTCTTGCCCGGCGCCTCCCTCCAGGATTTTGACTACATGTCCTACGGCGGCGGCATTCAGTACCGCTTCTAAGCACGAGGACAAGTTTCGGCGCCGGCGACGGCGACGTCTCGATATCCCCGAATCGAGCCAGCCTGATAAATGAGCGAGGAGCAGCGGACCCAGCCGACGGATTGCAATGCAACGCAGTCATTAAGCCGAGCTGAGATCCGTCGATGACCTGGGCCGGACGCTGCTGCATCATTGCCGGACTTCTTTCCCTGGTCGGCTGCGTCGCCTCATCGGGCGTCGTCGTTCGCGAACATAACAAGGGCCGGCACTCACTCGTCGTGCGAGGGAGCGGCGATCCGACGGTCATCCTAGAGGCGGGCCTGGGAGGCGATCTTTCCGTATGGTCGGATGTCCTCGGCCCCGTCTCGGAGTTCACACGAGTCCTCGCCTATAACCGCGCGGGGTACGGCCGAAGCAAAAGCGAATCCGCCCATCGAGACGGGCTCACCGCCGTCGATGAGCTTCGCTCTCTGCTCAGAGCACTCCACATTCCCCCGCCGTTCGTACTGGTGGGACATTCGCTCGGCGGGCAATACGTGGAGCTCTTCGCTCGAACCTTTCCAGAGGAAACCGCAGGCGTTGTCTTCGTTGACGCGCGACATGTCGATTTTTCGGACCGCTGTCGCCCGGAAGGCGTCGAACGCTGCGAAACCCCGGGATACGTCCGCCTCTTCATGCCCGCAGCAGCGCGCGCGGAGCTTTTAGGAACGTCCGCCACCGAAGCCCAAATTCGGGCGGCTGGGCCCTTTCCGAACGTGCCGTTCCGCGTCCTTTCCGCGACGCAACGTCCGGAGAACATGCCGAATTTACGTCGCCTTTGGGCAGAGTCTCAAGCCGATCTCGTTCTTCTCGGAGAACAGGGGCAGCAGGAGATCTGCGAGGCGTGCGGCCATTTCATACAGCGCGATGATCCAGAACGCGTGATCAAAGCGATTCGTGACGTCATCGATTCGGCCCGCTGAGACGAGACTGACTCGCCCGGAGCTCGCCTAACTCCCCAGCCCGTCCCGAATCGCATCGCGAAGCTGAACCGCACCCAGCTCACGCAGGCGGCGACCGTTCACGAAAAACGTTGGCGTCCCCCGCACCCCCAGCGCGATCCCGTCATGATTATCTTGGTTAATCGGCTTTTGGTTTGCGGGACTATTCACGAAGCGCTCAAAGGACCCCATATCGAGTCCGAGTTCCTTCGCGTAGTCGGGAATCAGGTCGGGACGCGGCTGCTGATGATTTCCCCAGACCGGCTGCCGCTCAAAAAGAAGATCAAGCATCTCCCAGTATTGGCCCTGCTCCCGCGCCGCCTCGAGGGCGAGCGCCGCGTACCCCGAGTTCTTGTGCAGCGGCCGATAGCGCAAGACATAACGCACCTGCCCCTCAAACTCCGCGAGCAATTGCTTAACGATGGGATGCATCGACCGGCAGGCTTCACATTCTGGATCCAGGAATTCCACAACAACGACCGGCGCATCCTTCGGTCCAATCGTCGGACTATGGTCGCGTTCGAGGCGCGCGGTGGCGGAAGCCAGCTGCTGAGCAACCGCTGCATCTTCTTCTGAGATTTCGGATTGCTGGTAGAAAGACGACGCGATCGCCAGCCCGCCCAGGGCAACGAGCGCGATCACCGCGAGTCGAATCAAGTCCTTATTCATGGGTCGAGTTTCCGATCTGCCTTTGATGAAGGAAAAGAAGGGTCCCGATCGCTGCAAAGGCGGTCGCGGAGAGGATGGGGATGGTGATAAAACCGAAGAGCTCAAGCTGCCGCTCAGAGCAGGAGGACGTACCCGTACACGGCGTGAGCGTCTCCGGAATCCAACCGACCTGGACGCCATTGTGGTAGAGCGCGATTCCGAGCCCAGCGAGGATCAAGGGAAACGCATAACTCCCCAGCCGCCGGTCTCGCAGTGCGATCCCTACGGCCAAGACTGCAACCAGAGGAAAGAGGCAGATTCTTTGGTACCAGCAGAGCGTGCACGGGGGCAGCTTCATCACCTCACCAAAGAAGAGGCTCCCGAGCGCCCCCGTCAGCGCCACGATCCAAGCCGCATAGGCGAACTGAAAATTCGTATCTCCAAGCCCCGCGTGATCACTTCGTGTCTTCGTCACAAAAACCTAGGCCCCTCTTGATCTGCGCGGACTCTAGCTCGCCCTCAGCGCCACGGCTGTCCGAACGGCAGGGAAGAGCCTACACGCGAGGGAAAACGTCGGAGCTGAAGGCGATCCAGCGATCTGACGATACGCAGACATGCTTGCGAAACGCCTCTTCCTTATCCCGGTCGCCTTCTATGTCTTCTGGCTCGTCTTCGACTACGAGTACCATTTTCTCGATGGCGTAAACCTCCTGTTCCACGAAGGAGGCCATGTCTTCCTCGCCCTGCTCGGCACCACGTTCCATTTCCTTGGCGGCACGATCGGGCAGCTCTTCTTCCCCGTCGCCTGCGGCGTTCATTTCCTCCAGCAGCGAAAGTTCTTTGAGACATCGTTGATGGGCATCTGGTTCGCCGAGAGCCTGATGAATACGGCGCGCTATCTCGGAGATGCCGTTGCTCAGAGCCTGCCTCTCGTAGGAGGGCATATTCACGATTGGAACTGGCTCCTGTCGCGATGGGGAATGCTCGAATATTGCGAGTCCATCGCCGCGGGCCTCCACGGCTTCGCCTCCTTGATTGCTTTTGTCTGCCTGGGCTGGGCGGTTCGAACGTGTTTCCCAGCAGATGAAACGAAATCGGCCGGCGAAGCTTTCACTTCGCCGGCCGGCTCAACACTCAACTCAAAGTCGTAGAACGAAGACGAGGGCTAGGACTAGAAGTCGTAGGCCATCGTGACGAGGTCTTCCCCCGCCATGTCCGGCGAGCCGAGGTTCGCGACATCCGCATCTTCGAAAAGGCGGGTTGCCGTGGTGTTCGCTCCACCGTGAAGGGCATCCTGTTCGTCCCGCACAACTCAGTTCTCCCTCGAATCTCGCATGATCTCGTGATCTCCATCTTCTTCTGGCGCCTCGAAAAGGCATCCAGTGCTTGACATAACGCGATATGAACACCGTCATCGCGCGCCGAGCACGAAATGCTCTCGTTGGCAAAATGGAGCAAGAAATGCGCCCTACGAATTCCGAACAACAGCCGTTTGAGTTCACCGACAAGCCAAACTAAAAAAGGCGCCCGCGAACTTTCGCCACAAGCGTTTCTAAAAACGTGACGTCGGGATTCTACTCAGGCTCTAGGGAACTCGACCTTTCCTTCGCATCCGATGGGCCATGCTCTAACGTCTGCCCAAACCAGATAACTGGAGCACCCTCGTGAAACGCTATACCTACAGCAGCTCAAACGGCACCTCAGTCATTGAAGGCTCGCCGATTCGCCTTGTTCAGACAGAGGAAGAGGCACGCCCCCCGGCCCCGGGCGAAATCCAAGTCGCCGTTCGCGCGAATGCGCTGAACTTCGTCGACCTGAACTGCTTCAGCGGAATTCTCCCTGTCGATGGGCGCATTCCCCTCCTCGACGGCGCGGGCGAGGTCATCGCAACCGGCGAAGGCGTGCATCGACTCGAGGTCGGTGACCGCGTCGTCGCAAACCCGCATGCCTCCTGGCTTTCAGGAACACCGCGTCCCGAATCCGTCGGCGAGGTCCTTGGCATTACAACGCATGGCATGCTTTCCGAAATCGTCACGCTTCCAGAATCGGTCATGGTTCCGATTCCAGAGAGCCTCAGCTTCGAAGCCGCGGCCAGTCTTCCTTGCGCGGGATTGAGCGCGTGGAATAGTCTGCTCGGCGGCCCCTCGAAATACGGAGTCGCCCCCGGAAGCACCATCCTCACCCTGGGAACGGGCGGGGTTTCTCTTTTCGCGGTCCAATTCGCACGCGCTATGGGCATCCGCGTGATTGCAACCACGTCCTCCGCCGCCAAAGCGGAAACGCTCAAGGCACTCGGCGCTGAAACCGTCATCAACTATGTAGAGAACCCAGACTGGGCTGCGCACGTCATCGACGCAACGGACGGGCTCGGCGTAGATCTCGTCGTCGAGGTCGGCGGACCTAACACTTTGCCTCAATCCATCGCCTCATCGAAGGCGGGCGGGCGAATCGCCATGGTGGGCATCGTCGGGGGCCTTGGATCCATTGACTACCTCAGCATGCTGCCCATCAACCATAAGGTCCTCACGCTCTTCGCCAACGGGATGGGCAGCCGAGCCGACCTCGAAGACATGTTGCGCTTCGTGGATGCGAACCAGATCGCCCCGGTCATTGACTCAAGCTTCTCCTTTGAACGAGCGGGCGAAGCAATCACCCATTTCGCGGCCCGGCGGCATGTCGGAAAGGTGGTGATTTCGACCAGCGCCTGAGACGTTATGCCACGCACTCAAAAGAGATGAGGCCAATCGCCACGCCCCCAAGGCCGGCCTCCTCCTTTCCCTGTCTTTTTCGCGCAAACGCCTAAAAGGAGGGCGAAACGAGCTGTTTTAGGACTCGATCGGACGCACACTAGGGAACAGGAGTCGAAGGTCTAGCCCGACCCGGAGCTGACCGCGCCTGCAAGCTGGCGAAATCCGGATTTCATGAGGCCGCCCGCGAAGCCGTGATCTTCCCGCGCAGCTCGAACCGAAAAGGGAGCGAATGGACGCGCTGAGCCCACAAGATTCGTCCTTTCTCTTCGTCGAGAATGAGATCAACCCCATGCATATCGCCATGGTGGCGATTTTTGAGGGCCCACCGCCGCACAGCGACGAGATCGAGCAGATGATCTCGTCCAAGCTCGATCAGGTTCCCCGCTACCGCCAGAAGGTCAGGTTCATGCCCTTTGATCTAGGGCAGCCGATCTGGGTCGATGACGAGCGTTTCGAGCTTCAGTACCACGTACGGCATACGGCACTCCCGAACCCGGGCAGCGTGGATCAGCTCTATACCCTCGTCGGGCGCATCATGTCCCACCAGCTCGACCGCGCTCGGCCGCTCTGGGAAAGCTGGGTCGTTGAGGGCCTCGAAGGAGATCGCTGGGCCCTGATCTCGAAAACACATCATTGCCTGGTCGACGGCGTCGCCGGTGCCGATTTGATGAGCGTCCTTCTGGACGCTTCGCCCGAAGCAGAGCATGTACCCAGTCCGACTTGGTCTCCGGAACGGAAACCAAGCACCCTCGCGATGGTGGCCCATTCCCTCAGTGATAATTGGCGGCTGCCCCGAGAGGGCATTAGGGCATTCGGCCGCGTCGCAACAACGCCGCGCCGCGCCCTCCGAACACTCGGCGATTTCAGCGACGGTCTCGCCACGTTTCGAAAATTTACGGATGCCCCGCTCGAAGGCTCACTCAACGGACCCATCGGGGCTCATCGACGCTGGCGCTCCGCCGAGACCACGCTTAAGGAAATCAAGCGCATTCGACAGCGGCACGGCGGCACAGTCAACGATACGGTTCTGACCGCGATTGCCCTCGCCTTCCGCGACCTCTTGATCGCCCGCGACGAGCCCATCGAAGGCATGCGTGTTCGCAGCATGGTCCCCGTCTCTGTCCGCCGAAAAGAAGAACGCGGCACCCTGAACAACCGCGTCTCTGCCGTCTTCGTCGACCTCCCCGTCGATATCGAAGACCCTGCGTTATGCCTGGAAGCAATTCGTCAGGAGATGGACCGGATCAAGGCGCATCATCAGGCCGACGCGGCCGAAACGCTGACCGCGCTGACCGGAAATTCCCCGCCCGCCCTTCTCGCCCTGGGTGCGCGCCTCGTGACCGAAGTCGAGCAACATACGGTGCAGACCATCACAACAAACGTCCCGGGCCCCCGTGAGCCGCTCTATGCCGCGGGGCGGGAAATGATTTCAGCTTTCCCCTACGTACCTCTGGTCGGCTCGGTTCGGATCGCGATCGCCATTTTTTCCTACGCTGGGAAACTCAGCTTCGGCGTCACCGGCGACTACGAGGGCGCTCCGGACCTCGACGTACTCACAGAGGGCATCGAGTCCGCACTCTCGCTCCTACTCGAGGGGACGTAGAGTGGCCCGCCCACGCCCGCGCCCAAGCCCTCGAATGCGCCCCGCTTTTCGGATCGAAGCCGAAGGCGACAGCGAAACCCTTGCCACAATCCTCAAAGAGCGACTCGAAGCGGAACGCGGCTATATCGAAGGCACAGTCGCTCGCGGACAATGTGCCCTTCTCATTCCGCAAAGTGAACAAAGATTCTGGACACCCTGTCTCGACCTCATGTTCGAGGATGAATCCGCTAAGCCCCAAAACACCTCACGGGTGAAGATATGGGGCACGTTCTCTCCCCGTCCCGAGATCTGGACTGCGTTCATGTTCGCAATGGGGGTCCTGATCATCCTCTCGATCTTCTCAGGAATCTACGGTGTCGCGCAGCTCGCGCTGGGACGACCTCCCCTCGCCCTCGTCATCCCGCTCGTCGCGGCGTTCGGTGCAGCATTCGTTTACATCGCGGCACTCGTCGGCCAAGGCCTCAGCATTACCGATATGTATCGCCTGCGGGCCTTCTTCGACGATTGCCTGCGGGAGTTGGAAAGCCGTTCAGCGAGAACGTGAGTCGGCCTGCGTATCCGCCCGCATGATCTCGATCGGGATCCCAAGCATATGCGCCATATTGCTGAAATGTTCGAAGCTCCCCGGCCCTGACGGCAAGAGCCGGTTGACGTTCACGCCCACTTCGGCGGAGTCGGATTCTCCGAACCAGCGGTCTCCGTACCCATGGCTCAGCGCGGCAACCCCGCGGCGTAACGCGGCATCAATCTCGATTCGAGTTTCCACTTCACCATAGGCACTCTTCACACGGACGCGGTCTCCCTTGGCGAAGCCCCGCGCTTCCGCCTCTTCGGCGCTCAGCAAGAGTGGATTCGTTGCAAAGCGTCCTTTCCGAAGCTGAGGAACAAGCCGCCGCCCCCAGCTGTTATGCTGCCGCGTATTGCGCCACTGAATCAGCTTTAGCGTTTCTTCGGGCTCGGCTTCAAGTTCAGAGAAGAGCGTATGAGCCCGGCCCATAAGCTCGCTGAACGCGCTCGGGCAGCAATCTACGAAACCGTCCGGATGAACAATCGTATCCTGCAGCGATCCGGGCGGCAGAACCGGCAAGAGGACCTTCGTTCGCGAAGGCAGGGAGCCAAGCTCCGTGATCGAGGTTCCGCGCTGCGCCGCCATTTCATCCATCAATCGCTCAGGCTGGAGCGCCGGATCATCGATCGCGTTAGGCAATCCAAGCTCTTGCTCAATCCGTGCCAGAATCCACCATTCCTCCGCGCGCTCTCCCTTCGGCGAGACCACGGCTTCGGAATGCTGCGCGGTCGGCACAAGGGGAACGCCCCCCTGCCTAAAATCCGCACGCTCGAGCCAATCACTTGCGGGCAAAACGAAATCAGAGAGCTCGGCCGTCGCGCTCTTGTAGAGGTCAATCGTCACGATCAGCTCGAGCTTTGGAAAGGCTTCCCGCAATCGCTGCTCGCCCGGAATCGCCATGATCGGATTGCCTCCGACGACGATGAGCGCACGAAGCGGGCCGACCGGCGCATCGATATAGTCCGCGAGTAGATTGCCGGGCACATGTCCCCAAACGCGCCGCACCGATCCAACGGGCGAATCGAAAAAGGGATCCGAAACGGGCTGATCGCGGCGTGACATTTGGCTCGGCATAAGAAGGCCACCGCCGGACCGCCCCAAATTTCCGGTCACAAAATTGAGCATCGTGAGTAGCCAGTACACCGCCGTACCCTGGCGCCCCATGTTCCCGCCCGTTCCCATATGCGCGATCGCGCAGCCCGCGCGAGAAAAGCCATGGGCGGTTTCCCGAATATCGTCCGCAGAAAGCCCGGTCACCCTCGCCACACGCTCTGGCGTCCAAGGCGCGATAAATGCACGCAAGGCATCGATGCCTTTCCCGTGCGCACGAATCAGCTCTTCGTCGAAACCGCCAATCTCATCGATCTCATTCAGCAGCGCGGCCAACAGGTAGAGGTCCGTATCAGGCCGAATCTGGAGCAGCGAACCGAGCTCGAGATCGACGGGACGGATACGCCGCGGATTCACGAAAACGGTTTTCCCACCGCGGTCACGGATCCCGCGCAGCGCACCCAAAGCATCGGGCACCGAAACCGAAGTCATATGCGAGAGGGATGGATCGGATCCCAGGCAGAGAAAGAACTCCGTGTGATGGAGATCTGGAACCGGGAAAACCTGCTCATTACCAAAGATTGATTCCATGGCAGCGAACTTGTTCGAGAGATCCTGCGTGAGGCCACCGAAGAGCCGGGTGGATTCCATCTTCTCCCAAAACCCGTAGACCGTCGAAATCCCAGTACTCGTGTACGCCAGCGGATTGCCCCAATAGCAACCGATCGCTTCTGGGCCATGGTCTTCCCGAAGTCCTCGCAGACGGGCACCGATCTCTGAAAAAGCGTCGTCCCAATTCACCCGATCAAACTCAGGCGTCGATCCAGCCTCGGTCCGTGGCCTGCTTCGCTTCAGGGGGTGGTTGATTCGGTTCGGGTCATGATGCACCTGCGCAAAGCCCGTTCCCTTATGGCATGCAAAGCCCTTCGAGACGGGATGGTCATGATCGGGACGAATCGCAAGCACCTGCTCATCCCGAACACGCGTTTCAACGACGAGCGGACATTGCGGCTCACATAGACGGCAAAAAGTCGATTGCGTCCGTGTCTCGCCGGATCCCAGATCGCTCATTCGTTTTCCTTCTACGCCGGCGTGTGAATTCAAGGGTGCCGCGGCCGCTTCAAGTTAGCAGTCACCCCGGCGGCGGGAAGCATCACAAACGTCTGAATCGACCGGCCCCGTTCAGGCCAATTCGGCGCGAATCCCCAGATCCTGGGCCAGCGCTTCGGCGGCTCAGAAGGCGTCACAGAGCCGCTCGGGAAAATCGTAACCCAGCTTCGGCATCGTCGGGCACCTCGATCGAATGCAGCCGGAGTAGATGCTGACTTTCGCTGGAAGGGACGAACACGCGTGTCACCGCCATTTCCGTCACCATCTATCCGATCCGCTTGCCACCGAGTCTCGCGACAGCATCTCGTAGCGTTTCAATCGGGCAAACCGGACTCGAGTCTGCAGCATTCGCCGCTGAGATGATGCGCGCAGCAAGCGGCGGATCGGTTACCGCAAGGGAGAGAACCTCGTCGAAATACGCCTCCCCATTAGGAGAGAGCGACACTAGCCGAACAATCACGCCGGGCAGGACCGGCAATTCTTGCAGCTTCGTATCGAGCGTCTTATGGAGAATCCCTCACAAGGAATCAATGGTCATCGGGTGGCTCCCTTCGGTCGCCTACTGAGCACGTTCGTCGCGGGTCCCTATCATTTGCTCGAGGTGTTCTTTGTTAGTTCCCTCACCTAAGAAGAACGGAGAGAGATGCTCAGGGCATTCTCCGAGAATGACGCCCGCGCATCCTCAGAAGCCCCTGGGACTACGCCACCGTCCGAGCCCGGGGAAGGGGACGGGGGCAACAAGTCCCCGTCCGGGAGCAGGACTCGCCATTTCCGAGATTGATTCCGACCATCCCACAAGCAGTCGCCAGACCACTCAGATCGCCCCCGGCCATCGCTTGCGGCACGCCCAAGGGGTCGGCAGACTCTGTCTAGCCGCCGTTGCGGCGCAGGGATAGGATGAGCCGGAATCGCGTCACAACCCATCGCAGCTTCACAAGCTATATCGACCGCACTCGCGAGTTCTACAAGGCGCAGGGCTACGAAGAACCGTATCGCTGGGCCAGCTTCGACGAAGTCCCGTTCACAGCCCTTGCATCCCTCGGCAAGCCGCTCGCCGAATCGAGGCTTGCGCTGATCACCACCGCCAGCCCCTGGGACTGCCAAGAGACTCGGGCGCTGCGCGGCGAACGCGAAGTTTGGTCGGGCGAAACAAGCGAACCGCCGGCGCGACTATTCACGGACCACCTGTCTTGGGACAAGGAGAATACACATACGAATGACCTTGCCTCCTTCGTGCCGATTGAGCGCATGAAAGAGCAAGTCGAAGCGGGTCGACTCGGCAGCCTTGCCCCCCGCTTCCACGGTGTCCCCACCGACTACAGCCAAAGGGCGACTCTCGAAAAAGATGCTCCCGAAATCCTCGCGCGCTGCCGCAAAGATCAAGTCGACATCGCATTACTCGTGCCGCTTTGACCCGTCTGTCACCAGACCGTGAGTCTGGTTGCGCGGCATCTCGAAGAAGCAGGCATCCCAACCGTCGTAGCGGGCTCCGCACGAGACATCGTCGAGGAATGCGGCGTGCCCCGCTTTCTCTTTTCAGATTTTCCGCTCGGAAATCCGATGGGCCGCCCGCACGATGTCGAGATGCAGCGCGCAATCGCTGGTCATGCCCTTGACCTCTTTGAAACCGCTTCGCTCCCGCGCACGACGGTTCAAGTCCCCATCACTTGGAGCGACGACACGAGTTGGAAAGCCTCTTTTGCGCGCGTCGATGCATCAGAGATCGAAACGATGCGGCGAATGGGCGAACAGCGCCGACAGAGGCAGAAGCACGTTGGCAACTAACACTTCTTACTTCCAACTTTCCCAAGCCCGCATATTTTTGGCGTTTCTTCGGCGTCGCCTCCTTCATGCGAAAAAGCAGCTTCGGGTGCCGGAACCCTGATTGCGGGCATCGCCCTAGGCATCAGCCAGTGGCCCGCAGGGCTCACCGCCGGAACGGATGCAACCGCGCGATTCTTGACATACTCGCAGCTCGAAACCAAACGGAGACGCAAATGAACCCGCGACCCCTTCCTCGCCCAAGACGCAATCGCGCCATTCGACCCTTCAGAACATCTCTGCTCGCCACTGCTGCCCTGCTTGCCGTTCTGACCTCGGGATGCGGGAACGATTCAGAGGAGATCTCGGAGAGCCGCGCCGCGAGCGAATCGCTCAGCGGGGCCGAAGCCGCAGAATCTGCTTCGGACTCCAATTCAGGGACCGCGCTAGGCGGCGCGATCGTGTTCAGGGAAGAGACGCTGACCGATCCCGGGATGAATAACACGGTCGTCAGTACCGTCCTCGTGCCCGAAGGTTGGAAGACCGAGGGCGGCGCCATCCGGCCGGGTTCGACGCTCTTCAACATGCCGGTTCTCATCGACTACCTGATCGAATCGCCCGACGGCCGAAGTATGCATTTCTTCCCGAGCCTCTCCTTCGAGTTCAACACGCAGCAGAACCAATTCGGTGGCCCCGCCCCAAAGAAGCTTCAACCCCTTCAAAGTGGCAATTTCTACTACCCCCTTCCGGAGTCGCCCGGCGCCTGGATGGTCGACCTCGCTTCACTTAATCCCGCAGAAGGCGTCACCGACCTTAACCTTGTCTCCGAAGAGGACATGCCCGAGATCACTTCTGCTCTGCGCCAGCAGAATGCCCAGCGCTACCAGATGACGGAGCAAATGAACCAGACGACGGCGTCCATGGGCTTCGGCTCCGAGTTCGATACCCAGGCAACCAAAGTCGTCCTCGAATACAAAAAAGACGGTCGCGTGATCGAAGAAACCGTCGTCATGACCTGGCTCTATGAAGTCATGATCAACCAGGGCCAAGTCACAGGCGGAAGCTGGAACGTCCTGTCCATGCAGTCCATGGGAGGTCCCAAAGGAACGAATTACCTCGAAGATCCGGCCCTGAACGCGATCTATCAATCCGTGCGCATGAATCCGAAATGGACGGCTGAAATGAACAAGTACTGGATGGAACTCGCTCGGATCAAACACAAGGGCAATATGGCCGCCATCAAGAGTGCCGGGAAGATCAGTCAGATTCAGGCCGAATCCTCAGCGGCCGTTTCGGACATCATCATGAAGGGCTGGACGGACCGAAACGCCTCAAGCGACCGTATCCAGGCTAAAACAGTGGACGCCATCCAGGAACAGACCGTCTACAACACGCCCTCGGGCGAAGAGGTCAAGCTCCCGAGCTTCTACGAAAACGTCTATACGGACGGAAATGGTCGCTACCTCCTCCACAACGACGCGATGTACGAGCCCAACCGAGATCCCGCCGTCAACGGACAGGACTGGGAGCGAATCGAGGCGGCTCGGTAGCTAGAAAGCTGCGCCTCTGCGTGCGCCTCTGCGTGCGCCCCCGCGTGCGCCCCCGCGTGCGCCCCCGCCCCCGCAACTCTTATCCCGCAAGCCGGTTGGGTCTAGATAAGGAGACCCGACCATGTCCGTCCTACGCCCCGTCGTCCTTTGGACCCTCGTTGCCCTGTACGCGAGCCTTTCGGCTGCGGGTTCGGCGCGCGGCGAATCCGGGGCGTACGCTGTTTCGTCTGAGGTCGGAACCGTCACGGATCTCGAGCGCGATCGAGCGATCGCCTACACCCTCTACTACCCCGAGCAGTTCCCGGGGGCGGCGTATATCCTGCTCTTTTCTCATGGGGGCGCAGGCTCCGCTTCGGGACACACGCGCTACCGCCATTTTGGGGAGCGCTGGGCGGCTGCGGGCTATATCGGGCTGCATATCAACCATCTCGAATCCGCCGACGGCGCGACCCACCGGGCAGATCGCCCGAAAGACGTCTCCTTCGTCATCGACGCGCTGCAGTCAGGCCTACTCCAGATGCCCTTTGACTTCGAAGGCAGCCTCATTCTCGACCGCTTCGGACACTCAGGGCATTCCTATGGTGCCTACACGTCGATGGCCCTCGCCGGGGGCCAATACGCCTTCGCTCCGAATTTCCGAGACGCGCGGATCGTCGCGTTTGCGCCGGTCTCGCCCCAGGGCGCTGGACAATTTGGCGCCTATGACCTCGGGCCGCCGAACAATACTTGGTCGGAAATCAACCTCCCCATGCTCAATATCGTCGGCGGCGACGAGATCGACACCAACGCAATCGGGACCATTCAGGAAGCGGGCTGGCGCCTAACGCCTTTCGAGCGATATCCGATGGTCGGCGACAAGTTTCAGATCATCCTCCCAGACCAAGACCATGCGGACCTCGGCGCTTTCCCGTCGGAACCCGTCGGATTTTACCTCGGCGAGAACACCCGACTCTTTTTCGACGTCTACCTTCGAAATCGAGTTTCAGGTGTCTGCGCGATCGGCTTGGCGCCCTCCTTTCCGGGTGAAATCCGAGAGGGGAAACCGGCCCTGGGAGAGGGTCTTGCGGAAATCTGCCCCCCTCCGATTGGGGTTCCTGAGCCGCAGATCAGATTCGCACTCTGGATCGCGATTCCAGCACTTCTGCTCGCGTCTAAGCCAAATCTCGCATAGACTCCGAGCATGGCAGCGAGGCTCTTCTCGGTCCCCAGTTTAGAGTCGGTTTCCCGCGATGGACCCGCGGGCATCGTGGTATTTCTTGTCGCCCTCCCGCTCTGCTTGGGCATCGCCCTCGCGTCGGGCGCTCCGCTCTTCGCGGGAATCGTGAGCGGCGTAGTCGGGGGCATCGTACTCGCCTTCTTCTCCGGCTCCGAACTCAGCGTGAGTGGCCCCGCAGCCGGCCTTACGGTCATCGTCGCTGGCGCGATCACCTCCCTCGGCGGCTTCGAGACCTTCTCCGTCGCCGTATTGCTTTCCGGTGTCATCCAGCTCGGCCTGGGATTTGCGCGCGCGGGCGTAATCGGGAACTTCATCCCGAACAGCGTCATCAAGGGGATGTTGGCAGCGATCGGCATCGTCATCATTCTCAAGCAGATCCCCCACGCCCTGGGCAACGATCGTGATTTCATCGGCGACGACGCCTTCATCCAACCCGACGAGATGAATACGCTCTCGGAGATTCTTCTGTCACTCTCGGCCCCGAGTGCGGGCGCGCTGACCGTAAGTGCCCTGGCCCTGGCGATCATGCTGCTCTGGGAGCGGCCCTTCATGAAGCGGCAGTCCTGGGCCGCGCTCCTCCCTGCGCCCCTCGTCTGCGTCATTCTCTGCACGCTGCTCAACGAGTCCTTCGCCAGCTGGTGGCCAGAAGCGCAGCTTCTTGCGGAGCAGGATCATCTTGTCGCGCTTCCTCTCATCCAATCGACGAACGAATTCATGTCGATGTTCTCTGCGCCGGACTTTTCCGCCGCCCTCCGGAGCGATGTCTGGGTTGCGGCCATCACCATCGCCATCGTCGGCAGCGTCGAGACCCTGCTCTGCATCGAAGCCACGGACAAACTCGATCCGGAAAAGCGAATCTCCGATACGAATCGCGAGCTCCGCGGCCAGGGAATTGCCAACTTCGCCTGCGGCCTCCTCGGCGGCCTTCCCGTCACATCGGTCATCGTCCGCAGCTCCGCGAACGTCTACGCCGGCGCGCGCACGCGACTCTCCACGCTGGTCCACGGCGTTGTGCTGCTGCTCGCAGTCGTCTTCCTCGGAAGCATGCTGAACCGGATTCCGCTGGCGGCGCTGGCCACGATCCTAATTGTCGTCGGCTACAAACTTTCGTCGCGGGCGATCATTGTCGAGATGTGGAATAAGGGATGGATTCAGTTCATCCCCTTCGCGGTGACTCTACTCGCGATTGTCTTTACGGACCTGCTGACGGGGATCGCCATCGGGCTGCTCGTTGGGCTCTTCTTCGTACTCCAGTCGAATTACCATGCGGCGATTACGCTCGTCAACCAGGATGACGACTACCTGCTTCGCTTCAACAAAGACGCTTCGTTCATTCATAAGTCAGAGCTGAAGCGGAAGCTGCGCCGTATCCCGGATCATACCCGCGTCATCATCGACGCAACCAAAGCCCTCTACGTCGACGGCGACATCTACGAAACGGTCAAGGAGTTCGAAACCGGTACGCAGTACCGTGATATCGTGATCCAGTACCGAAACTTTTACGATAAGCGCATCGCCGCGAAATAGCTTTCGCCGCACGAGGACAAGCATGGAACCCTACAAGCGCCTTTTGCTGAATAACGAGGCGTGGGTCCAGGACAAGCTGAACGTCCGGCCCGACTATTTCTCCCGCAGCTCAGGCGTGCAGACCCCAGAGTTCTTGTGGATCGGCTGCTCTGATAGTCGAGTCCCCGCCGAAGAAGTCACGGGCGTCGAGCCTGGCGAACTTTTCGTGCATCGCAATATCGCCAACCTCGTGGTTCACACCGACTTCAACATGTTGAGCGTCGTCCAGTACGCCGTCGAGGTCCTCGAGGTCAAGCATGTCATCGTCTGTGGCCACTACGATTGCGGCGGCGTCCGTGCGGCGATGTCCAAGAGTCATCTCGGACTCATCAATAAATGGCTCCGCCATCTGAAGGACATCTACCGACTTCACGCCGAAGAACTCGATGGCATCGCAGATGAGGAAGCGCGATACGAGCGCTTGATCGAGATCAACGTACTCGAACAAGTCCAGCACCTCGCCGAACTCTCTTTCGTTCAGATGGCATGGAAAAAAGAGCAGCGCCCCGCCCTTCACGGCTGGATCTACGATATTCGCACCGGGCGGCTCAAGCAGGTGGCGAAGGTCGATCCAGAGCATCTCCCCCACGACATCTTCGTCTACGATTTTCCCGAAGACGACGAGCCCAAGCCCTAAAAAGGTACCCCGATGTCCGAAGCGCTTGCTCCTAATTTCTCCCTCGACCTGAGCGGAGAAGTTGCCCTGGTCACAGGCGCCACTGCGGGACTCGGACATCGCTTCGCCCAGATTCTCGCGGGTTGTGGTGCAAAAGTCGCGATTACCGGCCGACGTGCTGAGCGTTTGGACGCCTTGGCCGGGCAAATCCGCGCCGCAGGCGGCGAATGCGAGCCCATCGTCATGGACATGACGAGTCGCGAGCAGATCCGTGCGGGTCTTGCCCAAGCGGAAAGCGCGCTCGGCACGATTACGATCCTGGTCAACAACGCCGGCGTGCCCGACGCACAGCGCGCAACGCGCATCGACGATGCGCTCTTCGATCAGGTCATGAACACGAACCTCGAAGGGCCGTGGTTTCTCTCGTGCGCCGTCGCTGCGAAGCTCATGAAAGAAAAGCGCCCCGGCAAGATCGTCAACATCGCTTCGATGGCCGCCTTCATGACCCAGGCCACCGTCGCTCAGGCCCTCTACTCAACCACCAAGGGCGCGCTTGTCCGGATGACCGAATCCCTCGCGGTCGAGTGGGCGAAATTCAATATCAACGTGAACGCGATTGCGCCGGGCACTTTTTCTTCAGAGATGGTCGACGGCATGATGGAACGCGTCGGCGACTTCAGCGGCGCGTTCCCACGCAAACGCATAGGCACGCCGGATCAGTTAGACAGCACCCTGCTCTTCTTGGTCTCCCCGTCATCGGAATGTGTGACGGGAACCTGTATCAAGGTCGATGACGGACAGATGGGCCGGTAAACGTCCCGTTCTCGCGGTCCTTCGTCACCCCGGGAAAGGCCAGCAGCTGGTTATGCATGCTGACGTAGACCCCGGGCGCCGCAAGCTGAACGGCCATCAGTGCCTCGGTCAAATTCTGCATCGCATCCGTTGAGCGCAGGGCGAAGGGACGCATCGCGCCCGTCAAAACGATCGGCACCCGAGGCGTCGCCTCTCGTCCGTAGATCGCCTCGCCGGTCGTCTCGAGCCGATCCGTTCCGTGCACAATCACGATGCCATCGAACTCAGCGGCTTTCGCGAGGGCCTCCTCCGCAATCAAATCATGATCCGCAGAAGACATTTCCAGGCTGTCTTTGTTCATCAAACCGAAGCGTTCAAGCGAGACGCCGCCGAGCTGAAGCTGGCTCAACATCACATCCAAGACGCTGACCTCGTTCTTAAGAACACCCGCCATCTCGTCGTAGGTTTTCTCGATCGTCCCGCCTGTAGACAAGATCGCGATTCGCGCCTTGGACATTCGCTCACTCGCCCCCTGTCAGACCTTCGGCAGCGCATCCGCGCTCAGCCATTCTTTCATGATCCCGTTCACTTGCTCGCATTGCTCTTTCATGAGCCAATGCCCCGCTTCGACCCGCACGACGCGAGAATCCGCGCGCGCGTCAATCGCAGAAGCCCAGGTCTTCGAGAAGAACTGAAAAGGTTTTTTGCTCCCCCAAAAAAAGAGCGTCGGCATCGGAGGCACCTCAATCTCGACATGCTCAAGAGACCCGTACGATTTCATCCACACCATATCGTAGGGGTAGTTCATGCTCGAACCGATTGACTCCGGCGCCGCCGGCGCACCCAGTAGCTTCGCGACTCCCCGTGTCATCGCGTCGCCGAGGCGCCCCCCGACACGCCAAGCAAGCGCCAGCCAAGACTGATAGGCGAAGACCATCGCCTTCGCCGCTAAACCGAGCGAGGCTACATGCGCATCTGAGTTCGCATCTCCCACATCCATGCCGATCACGCGAGAAACGAGATCGGGATGCTGCATGGCGAAATGAAATCCAAACACGCATCCCCAATCGTGCATCATCAACACAACGGGGCGATCCGGGCTCTCCTTCTCGATCAGAGAGCGGAAAATCCCGACCATCTCGTCGAGAGAGACGGGACGCCGCGGCGCACTCAGGTCGAATCCCGGGAGCGTAAGGCGAACACATCGATATTCGCCCTTCAACGCGGCAACCTGGTCCTCCCACAGCTCACCCGTATCCGGCCAGCCATGCAACATCAGAATCATCTCGTCGCCGGTGCCGTCGATCTGAACGCGAAGCCCCTCAAGCATTCCAGAATCCCTTTCTCGCCGATCCGCCATCGAGCCATCGTGTGTACGAATGCCGCGAAAGCCTATCAGAAAAGGACGAAAGCCGAACAAGACCGCCGTTCAACCGGAGCATCGCAGCAGAGCCGCTTCCTGGTTCAGTTGCTACCTTCGACGCCACTGCCCCATTCAGAATCGTCGAGTCCCGGAAGTGCCTTGCCGACCAGAGAGGACCTGCCAAACATGGCCGAGAAACTGAACCTCATGGACACGTTCCCCGCTGTCCAGCTCAACATCACCGACGGCAGCACGCTGACGCTGCCCGACGATATTCAAACGGACTACGCGATCGTTCTTTTCTATCGCGGACATTGGTGACCCTTCTGCCGACGGCTCCTTGAGGGCTATGAAGAACGCCGTGCTGCGTTCTCTGAAATCGGTGCCAGCCTTTTCGCGGCAACCTCTGATTCCAAAGAGGATTCCACTCTCGTCGCCGCAGACCTGGGCTTCCCCATCGGATACGACGTGACGGAACAGACCGGAGATCTCTTCGGCGCGTGGTGGGAAAAGCGCCGCGGGCATATCCAGCCGAGCGAGTTCATCCTCACGGGCTCGGGACGCGTGATGAGCTCGACCTACTCGAGTTCTCCTATCGGCCGGGCGGATCCGGAAGAAACGCTGACGCTCCTGCGCTTTCTCTCATCAAGCCGAAAATAGCGAAGTGAATGATTCGTTCTGAAACGGACGGAACCGACCTAACAGGCGTGCTTCAGTCCTTCGACCAGGAGGGCTATTCCCGGCTGGGTCAGATCATGACCCAAGAGGCGCTGATAGAACTCCGGCAGCGCGCGGATGAGATCATGCTGGGAGAACGACCCGATCCCGGGTTTTTCTTCCAGCACGACTCACCCTCGGGTCGCTATGAGGATTTGAAGTACGGGCAAGGCTGGGAAGGACCTTCTCTCGCCTATCGCAAAATCGAGAAGATGGAACTCGACGACCTTTTCCTGCGCTGGATCGAGAACCCGCTCTTCGAACGCGTTGCGAGGGATTTGCTGGGGGAAGAGATCCGGATCTACCGCGCGGTGCTCTGGAACAAAGCCGCGCGGGGCGGCACCCAGCTGCCCTGGCATCAAGATGACGGCGTATTCTGGGGACTCGACCGGCCCCCTTCCCTCCAGATCTGGACAGCGATCGACGATGCGCCCCACAGCGCGGGCTGCCTCGAAGTTCTGCCGCGAAGCCACCACAAAGGACTCGCAACTCCGGACGGCGGGACCGTCCCAGAAGCCTTAGTTGAATCGAATTGCGGGCCGGGAAAGACCGCCCTCCTCCCCGCAAATGCGGGCGAATCCATCTTGCTTCACAATCACACTTGGCATCGTTCCTCGCCCAATTCGACGGACTCCCCTCGACGTGCGCTCGGCATCGCCTTCCTGAGCGGAGATACGCATTGCACGCGGAAGCGAAGAGCACCCCGCACTTTCAAACGGGTATTCGACACTGACGCCTAGCCTTCGGGCCTAACGTCGAAATCCGATTCCTGCACGAACGGGCTCAAGCTCAAAGGTCCCGCGCATCCCTGGCAGAGCTGCGCACAGCGCCGGGATCGAGTTAACGGCCTGCATCGCCGTCGCGGTATCAGAAGCATGCACATGTTCATCCATTGTCGCATCACGACGCTCAAAGCTCGCCAAGGACATGAAATGACTTCGCATCGAGGGGTCTCCTTCGATCGAGACCGTCCACCCATCTTTCGGCCTCGGCCAAGCGGAGGGGTAGAATCCGCCGAGAGTCCAGAGCGCATCAATCTCGATCAGCGCCACGCCTCCCCGACGACCAATCCAGTGGTAGCGCTGCCCCGAGACGGTTCCCTTTTCCAGCCTTCCCGCACGCACATCAACGGATTCCGGCGCCAAGGTGAGGTCCTGTTCAACCACGATCTCATCGACCTCCGCCCCCAAGGCATCCGAGAGCATTCGGATCTGCTGCTCAAAAATGTCTGCATTGAAACGCGCGAAGGGATTCGCGTCGAGAGATGCCTCCTCGGCTGAATGGCCAAAGCGCATGTTATCGAACGTGATCCGCGGACTATCGTAAAAGGTCCAATCCGCCCGCTCTTCGATCCGAATATGATCGATCGTTCGCGACATCCCGGACAAAGCCAGGGGTAAAACCATTCCGACAAAGCCAGGATGGATTCCCGTACCGTGAACCGAGCTCCGGCCCGCCTCGCAAGCCTCCGAAACGCGCTTGCGGTCGACCTCGGGCAGATGCTGCCCGTAGAACAGGAACGGCGTGCAGATCACGTTCTTCCCACTCGCCAAAAGAGCACACAATTCATCGATATCCGTTAGGCGAGGCATATAGGCGACGCAATCTGCTTCACAAGCCAGAATTTCTTCGAGTCGATCCGTCGCTTCGATGCCGGTCGGCGGCATTCCGCAGAGTTCCCCCGCATCCCGGCCCGCCTTCTCCGCGGAGTGGACCCAAACGCCCGCCAGCTCAAGCTCCGGATGCATCAGAATCGCCTTGAGCGACTCCCGCCCAACAGAGCCCGTTGCCCACTGAATCACCTTTAAACGCCTCTGCATACCTTCTCAACTCTCCTGTTTTTCGAGGGGAAGCCAAACATGAAAAGCCGCCCCGGCGTAGTCGGCATGGTCCGCATGGCCAGCGTCGTCGGCGCTGTCGGCGTCTTTCGCGGCGTCTTCACTCGCAGCGAAATCGCCCCGCCTCTCCGGATCAACCCAAATCCGGCCGCCGAAATCAGTGATGATCCGATCAGCCACCGACAGCCCGAGCCCCGTCCCTCCGCTCCTCAGTCGGTTCGTATAGAACGGCTCAAAGAGATGGGGGCGATCCTCTGCAGTGATCCCGGGGCCGTTATCTCGAACGCAGGCCTCGACGCCATGCTCCCGCGCAGAGAGTTCGATCAAGATCCGTACGCCCGAAGACTTTGCTTCGAGGGCGTTCTGGATCAGATTCACGAAAACTTCACCCAGCTCCGTTCCACTGACGCTCACCCGCGCGCCCGTCAACCCAGGTTGAACGCGCAATTCAATTGCCCCGCCCAACTCAGCGACAGGGTCGACCATCTGCCCAATCGCCGCTTCGACGCAAGCCACGAACTCATGACTCTCTCGTGTCTTCGCCGCGCCTCTCGATAGTTTGAGCAGGCTCTTCACAATTTTGCCACACCGGATGGCTTGCTCCCTAATTTTTCGGAGCGCATCCGCTTGCACTTTGTGGGCATCGTCCTGCCCGCTCATCTCAAGCGCAAAATCTGCGGCCGCAAGAATGACTCCGACCGGATTATTCACCTGATGCGCGACACCCGCCGCGACCGTTCCCACCGCCGCTAAACGTTCATGCTCTTGCAGACTACGGCGGCTCTCCTTGAGTTCTTCCGAGCGGAGGTAAAGCGCGTCTTCGAGTTCGGCATTCTGCCGCTCGAATTCAACGAGAGCCAGCTGTTCTTGCTTCTTATGGAGTTCCCGTTCGAAGAATCGCGCTCGCTCCGCAGAGATCAGCGATTGGCGACGAGAACGAAACGTCAGAATCGCAATCGCAGTCGAAAAGAGCGGAACCATAAAGAGGCCCGGCGAAAGCACCCCCGGCAACCCAATAAGACAGTAGAACTGCGCGGCAACCGAGAAAGGAAGCGCGATCGCAAAAGAAACCATCGGCAGTAAAAGCGTCGCCGCCGACATCAGAGCAAGCGTCACGAAAGCGATCGCCACCTGTGCATTTTCAGGGACGTGCAGCAGAATCGAGACAATCGAAATCGCCCAGGGCGCCAGGATCCAATATTCAACATGCGGGATCGGGACGTGACGTTTCCGCTGGTAAGCGGTGAGAGCAAAAAGAAGCGCTGTCGAAACAGTCGGCACAATCAGCGCGGCGGAGGCACCGTCACCCAGATGCGAAAGAGCCTCGATCGCGTGAAGAACCCCAAAAAGGGGCGCGCCGAAACGGAGTGAACGGTCGGCATCGAGCTCAAGAACGGCTCGGATTTCACTGCGACCGAACTCTGCATCCACTCGCCCTACCCCCGTACGCCCGACATCTCCCCGCAGCATAGATCAGCCTCGGCATTCAAAAGGCGTAAACCCACGATTCAAACCCGCACGGGGATCCACGATCAAACCGGCCCGCTTGGGCCGATTCAGGCCCGCGATTGCACCTGTGCTCCGCCTTACCCCCAAGGGGCCGCCTTGAGGGGTGATCCACTCAACCCCGCCAACAGATCGACCGATACGCAATGAGTTGCTTTGGACTTGGAGGTCTCCGTGAAAAAGATTCTTGTTTTTGCGCCGCATGAAGATCGTGCCGGCCGAGCTGCTGCAGTCGCCGGACAGCTGGCGGCGAAAACCGGCGCGCAGATTCAACTCCTTCGGGTCCTGGAAGAGAAGATGCCTATGGCTGCGGACGGTGAAGCCACCGAAGCGAGCCGCTCGGTGCGCCAGCTTTTGGTCGATACGGAGACGCAACAGGTCGAGGCGCTGGCGCAGGACTTACGCGACAACGGCATTTCCGTTTCGGTTGAGGTCTGCTGGGGCGTGGCCTGGGAAGCAGTTCTCGACCGCGTCGAACGCGACGATGTTGACCTGGTCGTCAAGCCCGCCAATGGCCTCGAACGTCGAGGGCATGTCTTCTTCGGGGCAACTGCGCTGCATCTCTTTAGGAAATCACCTTGCCCGGTTTGGGTCGTCGGAGACGAAGGCCGCTTGCCAACCAGGCTACTCGCGGCGATCGACCCCGGTGAAGCAGTCGGCCGGCAGGAAATCGCATCCCGCATTCTCGACTGGGCCGAACATATCAGCGGCTGGTCCAACGCCGAGATGCATACGGGAACGGCGTGGAATGCATTCGGAGCCGACGTGTTGCAGGAGCGCCTCACCGAGGATGAGTGGAAGGAGTACGCCGACGAAGCTCGCGAGCAAGCGTCCTCCAACCTGGTTCGAACGCTTCAGGATCGCGCTCAACTCGTTGACCCGAACAACGTGCATCTGGTTCAAGGCGTACCCCACGAAGTGCTTCCGGACCTAACGCGCGCTCAAGACATTGACTTGATCATCATGGGCACGCTGGGCCGAGAGGGGTCCATCGGCGACCACCTTGGCGAAACCGCGGAGACGATGATTCGCGAAGTCCGCTCCTCGGTGCTCACGATTCCACCCGGAGTCAAGTCACCCGCTGAAGAGTAGTCGAATCCAAGGACAGAGAATCTGCGCATCGAGACCGCAGCACGCGCGCAGGCGCGTTTCGGCACGGAAACGGGTTTCCCCGTCGGCCTGGGTCTCCACGGAAGATCCGATGTCTTCTCCGCCAAGACCTCGCTTGGCTCTCCACCCGCCCGCTCGTTAAACCGAAATGCCGGAGAGCATGCCCGTTCATTTTGCTCAAGCCGCTCTGCTTTTCGCAGGCGCAGCCATCACCGCCTTTCTGCTCGTCGCGCTCGCCCGCGAGGCGCGAAAGGCTCCATTTGCGCCGCTGATTATTTCGGCCGCCGATCGCTACGACAGCCTCATCTTACTCCTGGCATCGATCTTCATCTGGCAATTCACCCAGGCCCTGGAATTCGCCATTCCGAGCCAGGTCATTCTCTTACACCGGATCGGGTTCATCGGCATCGTCAGCCTGCCCCCCGCAGCCTTCCTTCTCGCTCAGCGGGTCGCCGGCGTGCGGATCCCGGCCCCAGGCTATGTCGCCCTCATCCCCGCCCTCACCCTCGCCATCAATTTCAGCGGAAGCTACGCAGGCTTCTTCTGGGACGGATCACTTGACGCCGGCGAGAGCTATTCTCTCACCGCCTATCGCGGCCCCTGGTTTTGGGTGCACACGGCACACTCCTACGTCTGCCTAGCGGGATGCTTCGCGCTCTTCGCCCGTCACTATTGGCGCCACCCCCTGCGCCGTCGCGAAGGGCTGACCCTCAGCTTCGCTCTCCTGCTCCCTGTTCTTGCGAATATCATCGAGCTCTCCGTCAAAGGACTCGAGCATCTCGTAATCACGCCGATCGCCCTGGGTGGTACAGCCATGATGCTGAGCTGGGCCACGCTGCGTGATTCAACCCGCGACCTTTTGCCGCGAGCCCGTCAGCAAATCGTCGCCGCGATGCGGGATGCCGTTTTCGTCTTGGACAGCGACCGCCGAATGCTCTTCGCCAACCCAACCGGCCACGACCTCCTCGGCACCGCAGACACGAACCCAACGGCACTGACTGCTTTCCCCTCCGTCGTACAATTTCTGGACCGCGGCGAGACCGAGGGCGATATTGAAATCGACGAACACGACCGAGAACGCCATTTCCATGCCGTTCGATCCGTTCTCGACGAGGGTGAGGAAATCGAAGTTCTTGCCCTCCGAGACGTCACCCATCAGCGTGCCGCACAAGAGCAGATCCAGCAGCTCGCCTTCTTCGACACCTTGACGGGACTCCCCAATCGCCGCCTCTTTCAGCGTCGGCTCGCGGCCGCCGTCGAGCATGCTGAATCCGCAGACGCCCACCTTGCCGTACTCGTGATCGACATCGACCGCTTTAAGCAGGTCAACGACACCCTTGGCCATATCGCCGGCGACCGGATGCTCCAGAAAATCTCGGAGCATCTCCTCGAAGCCTTGCGAGCGAGCGACGAGGTTTCCTTCGGCGGCCAGAGTTCGCTCTCGCGCATCGGCGGTGACGAGTTCGTTGTCCTCCTCACAGGCATCAATGCGCCAGAAGCCGCAGCAGCCGTCGCAAACCGGCTGGCTGAACGATTGCGAGAGCCCCTTCTCATCGAGGGCCAGGAGCTCGTCGCCAGCATCAGTACAGGCGTATCCGTTTTCCCTGAGGATGGCCGAGATCCCGAGGAATTGATTCGCCGCGCAGACCACGCGATGTACCGCGCCAAGCGGATGCCCGGGAGCAGCGTTTGCCTCGCTGCAGAAGAAGCCGCCCTCCCCGACACGAACGGCACAACCGGTCTCGGACTCGAAGCTTCCCTGCGCCAAGCCCTTGATCAGGGCCAGTTCGCCCTCCACTACCAACCCTACTATGCACTCCCCCCAAACTCAGCTCAATCGAAGGATGCCGGTGCGAGCCTGATCGGCGCCGAGGCACTCATTCGCTGGCATCACCCCAACGGTCGCCTGATCGGACCCGGCGAGTTCATCACCCATGCGGAGGAGACGGGCCTAATTGTCCCGCTCGGACTCTGGGTCCTCGAGACCGCTGCGGTTCAGCTCGAAAAATGGCATTCGCTTATGCCGTCGTTCAGCGTCAAAGTGAACGTCTCCCCGGTTCAGCTGCGCAACGCAGAATTTCTAGAAGGCATAGAACGCGTCGCTCATCGGCTGCCCGACCCGAGTCGCCTTGGCATCGAACTCACCGAGCGCGTCCTCCTCCACGATATCGAGTCCTGCGAAGAGACCCTGAATCGAGTGGCCAAATTCGGCGTCCAGATCGCGCTCGACGATTTTGGGACCGGCTATGCGTCTCTTGGCTATCTCCACCGCTTGCCCTTCGACACGGTTAAGATCGACCGTTCCTTTATCGCACCGCTGCCAAGCGATGCGCGCGCCCATCGGATCTGCCGATCCATTATCGACATGGGGCACGGCCTCGATCTCCAGGTCATCGCCGAGGGCATCGAAACAGAGGAACAACTCGAGTGCATGCGCGCGCTCGGCTGCGACGCGGTCCAGGGCTACCACGTGGGCCGTCCCGACGAAGCGAAACATCTCGAAGCGCAGTTGGTCCGCGAAGCGGCGAGAGCCATGATCAAGAATCCGATCTCGGACGACTATTCAGAACTCGGGTGACCCTCAGGCTCGAGCCGCTCTCCCCTACCCAGCGTAGACGACACCCATTCCCGAGTCGTCGAATCGTGCAAGCGTTTCTCCGGGCCCCGCTTCGCCAGAGAACGAAGCGGCATAGCAACCCTCGGATTCCCTGCGAGCCGCTCCTCGTTACGGCCGAGAAAATCCCAATACAGCGAAGTGATCGGGCAATCCTTTTTCGGCGAGAACGAACAGTCGGAACAATAATCAGACATCTTGTTGATGTACGCCGACCCACTCACATAGGGCTTCGTCACAAAAAGATCCCCGAGCGAAAACGTCCCCATCCCGAGAACGTTCGGTTCAACAACCCAGTCATAGGCATCGATATACGCCACCCAAAACCAATCGTTCAGCTCCCGAGGGCTCACCGACAGAAGCGTGGCCAAATTAGAAAGCACCATCAGCCGGGTAATATGATGCCCGTATCCCGTCTTCCAAACCTCGTCGACCACCTGGTCCAGACAATGAAGCCCAGAGGCTTTCCCCCAAAAGGCCGGCGGCAGAGGCTCATGAGCGTCCAAGGCATTCGGCGGAGATTCACCCCCCTGGCCTTTCAGCGTCCTAAATCCGTCCGTCGCAAAATGAACATGGCGCATGAATTCCCGCCACCCGATCACCTGACGAATAAATCCTTCCTGGCTGGCGAGGGGAATCTCAAGCGCTGCCACATCCGCGACCACGCGCTTCGGCAAGAGTCGACCATTATTCATCACCGCAGAGATGCGCGTATGAAAAAGATTCGCCTCGGACTTTGACATCGCGTCCTCAAACGGCCCAAAGACCGGGAGGCATTCGCGAAGTGCCCAAGCCCAAAGCTGCTCCGCGTCGGCTTGGGTCGCCGGAACCTGATGAGCGTCCAGGACCCCAGGATGGTCGGCAAAAAGCGCATCCACGAGCTCAACGACTTCTTCCTTGATTGAATCCAGCGGAAAGCTCGGAATCGCCGGCGCCGCGGGCTCACCCGGCCAGCGTTTTCGGTTCTCTGCATCGAAGCTGAATTTTCCGCCGACGGGTTTCCCTTCCTCCATCAAGAGGTCCGCATCACGACGAACCTCTCGGTAGAAACGATCCATCCGCCAGCTCTTTCCCCCCGCAAAGGCCTTCTCGAACTGATTGCGTGTGGTGAACCACGTTTCGTTGGGAACCACTTCGATCTGCCCGGCATCGACCATCGGCTGCAAGTCTTGGCGCAGCTCGTACTCTGCGGCCTCCATCATCTGGAGTGGACCGCGTTTGCGAACAACATCCTCAAGCATGACCGAATAGCAGTCTTCTCCGAACCGGTAGTCGACGTGGACACCGCGATCAGCCTGTTCCAGCGCGAAATGCCGCATACTCGCGAGCACGAGTGCAAGTTTCTGCTTGTGGTAGGGGCGCTGCCTCGGCTTCCACAGCGTTTCGACGAGTACGATCCCAATTGCTTCAGGCGGAAAGGCGGCGAGCGGACCCACCTGGTCCGTGAGTTGATCGTAGGGAACGTAGACCCAATGCCGATCTGATTCCTCCGCAAGAACCTTTGCGCGATTGAGGCGCAATTTGAGTTCAGTCAAAAATGCGCTCATGCCGCAGGACCCCGCAGACTCGAATGCATGATCGCGATCAGAATCAGTCCCCGCGCCGTCCAGGCCAGGGTCCGAATCCAGTTCGTTTGCACAAGCGACGTGTGAGCAGCCGCATCAAATCCTTGCCCCAAGGTGTTATGCATCGGGACCTGAAGCAAGAACGTTGATCCCCAGATCACAGCCAACAGAACCAGAGACAGAAGAAACGCCGGCCGCCGAAAAGCCGCATCGCCACTCGCGAAGAGCAGGATCGCCGTGGCGACCTCAATCAACATCATCGGCGCCACAACCGGCCCAATCTGAGTGACATGCGCCTGCTCATAAGCCCGGTAGTGATCGACGCCCACCTGGTTCATGAGCGGATACTGCACGCGCTGCACCAGCCAGCACAACCCGACGAGGTACCAGGTCGATGCGAATTGAACCAGAAGAATGATCTTTGTCATTTGCGTGCCCGAAGCAGTCTCGAAATTGAACAGGCTGGAGTCTATCCCCTCTATCGATGCCGGGAAGTCGCCTCTTCACAGAGCCAAGCGGGGCGTTAGCCTTCTACCCATGGCCCATTTCACGACCTCAATCGACACAGGCACCGCCGCTCAGGACGCCTTCCGCTATATCGCCGACTTTTCGAACGTCGCGGACTGGGACCCCACCGTACGCAGCGCCCGCCGGGTCAGCCGCGGGCCACTCGGCGTCGGCGATCGATTCGAGGTTCTCATGGACACGCCCATTCGCCCCTTCCCGTTCCACTACGAGATCCTTCGCTACGAACCCGACCATCTCATCGTTCTCGAAGCGGAATCCGACCTCCTCCGCTCTCTCGACACCATCGAGATCGAGCCTCGAGCGCGCGGATGTCGCGTTCACTACGACGCGGATCTGCGACTGCGCAGAGGCTTCTACCTCTTTGACCTAGCCGCCCACCTCGCCTTTCAGTTTTCCGGACGCAGCTCCGCTCGAGGCCTCGGCCAGGCGCTCAATCGGCTGAGCTAAGAACGAGGCGGCTGGCAAACAGAGCAGCAGTACACCCGCCGCCCCGCGAGGTCGAACCGCTCAATCGGCTCCTCGCAGCGGCGACAGGGTTGGCCCTTTCGCGCAAAAACCCAATGCCGCGCATGACGCCAAGTCGATCCCCCCGCCCGGAGCTTGGCCGCCCGCGTCTTCGGCAAGGTCACGCCTTTCGTCTCATACGCACGCCTTGCCATCACAAGGATCGCTTTTCCAAGACGTCGGCGCGACGCCGGATCGAGATCCCCGGGACGCTGCGCCGGATGCAGGCGTGCCTCGAAGAAAATTTCAGAGCGGAGATAGTTACCGAGTCCCGCAACAAAGGCCTGGTCGAGGAGCAGCCCGCCCAGCCCGCGCCGACGAAAGCGGTCGTCTTCCAAGCGCGCAACGATCATGGATGCATCCGTCTCCAGATCGAGCGCATCGGGACCGAGCTTTGTGAGATAAGGATGAAACGCGAGCCCCGCTTCATCCAGGACCTCAATCTCAGATGCACTGTAGAGAAGTGCCCATTTCGCCTCCCCTTCGATCGCGAGCCTGAGCTGCCGACTCGTCCGCGGCAGAGCCCCCGCCTTGCGGATATACCAGCGCCCGTAGAGCTGGTTATGGCTATAGATCGTGAGTTCGTTGTCGAAGGAAATCAGCATCGCTTTGCCCCGCGCGCGAACCGACAGGACCTGCGCGCCCTCGAACGCAGCTTCGCGCTTCGCTAGATGAGGGAAAGCAAAACGAACCGCGCCGACCCGCTGTTCCCCGATCGCCGCGCGAATTTGATCCGCCTCTCTCGCAATCTCCGGTCCTTCCGGCATCCCCTCTCCCTATTCCGCCGCGCTCATGGACGTATCCGGCTCGACCTTCGGAATCACATCGCACGCCTCAAGTAGCGGCGCCCAGGCTGCCGCGTGACCGCGCATGGCAGAGCGAAACCGTTCACCCAAAGCGACCCGAGTCTCATCCCCGACGATGGCGACTCGAAAAGCGCGCATCAACGCCGGCACCTCAGGCTTGAGCGCAGTCTGGGACTGAGACCAAGACGTCGACGCCTGAAACAGCGCTTCGAAGGCTTCCGAGAATGCCCTCTCTTTCCGGTTCAATTCCCCCAGCCCCATTTGCAGAGGCACAAAATTCGACCGGAAAACTTGCGCGAGGCGACGCTCCTTCTTCCCGCAGCGCGTGACCGGATGTTGGGCAACGAGCGCCGAAATCCGTTCGAACTCCGCCGTCACACGCCCCATTTGAACGAGCGTCTTCCCTATTGCTGGATCGTCTCTCAGCTGCGAAAAGGCGAGCTCCAGCCCAGCAACGTCTCCCTGTCGTAGAGCCCGCGCCGCACGCATCATCTGCCCAGAACCATCTCGCGAGTCCTCTCCGCCGATGAGAGCAGCCGGACCGAAAGAGAGAAAACGTTCGAGATCGGCATCGAGCCAGACCGCGTTCCAAAGATGCCGACCAAGATCAGATCGCTTGATCGCAAGACTCTCCGCAAGGCGGCCTGCTCGCTCCGGCGAAAGCGTCGGCAGGCAAGCCGTCATCGCATCAATCACCCGAAGCTCATGCTGCAGTCGCCGCGTCGGCTCAAGCACTTTCCCGAGCGCGCCGTTTCTCTCAGCCACAACCTCCGAGAGCGAACAGCCAATCGTCGCCAGAAAATCGAAGGGCCCCATCCGCAAGTCCTGAACTTCGAGCCGTCGATCACGGCGCTGCGGTAGCCGGAGAGAGGCGATTTCTTCCGCCTCGAGCGCATCGGACAACTCCAGCACCTCGGACAGAGGCATCGCAGGCTCAAGGGCCTGCCCAAGCTCTTCCCGATATCCCGACAGCCGCTCGCTGAGCGCGACGTCTCCGCACCCTGCGAAGGCGCCTACGGCCAGCGCCGCCACCGCCGCCAGGGCCGATGCCTCCATTCGAAGAGCGTTTCCGCGCATCGTCGGACTCTAGCGGGCAGACTTCCCCTGTCTCATGACGAGGGCCGCTTTCGCGCGGCGCTGAGTCGCCGGATCGGGATGCTTCTCGGCGGCTTCGCGAAGGACCTTGGCCGCCTCTCCGCTGCCCAAGAGACTTAACCCACGGATCGCCGCGTTACGGACGCGCGGCTCGGGACTGCCCAGCGTCCCTGCAAGTAGCGCGACGGCCTTCGGATCACTCGAATGCCCCAAAGCCATCGCCGCCTCGGCCGCCACCTCGGGAGAAACCGCCGCTCCCTCTCCCAAGCAACCCCTCAAGAACTCGCTGACCGCCGGCCCCTGACGCATCGCCACCGCGCGAATCGCAGCCGATAGCTGACGCCCCTCCGCCTGTTCAAGCATGGAGCGCCGCTCTGCATCTCCGGGCAGCAGACCGCGGCGTTCAAGCTCGTCGATCAGCCCCGCTCGAAAACCGACCGAGGCAGACGGATCCGCCAATCGCTCCAGAATCCGCGGGAGGTCTTCCGCCGTGACCCACTCCGCCGACGGCGCCATCACCAAACTCGAAAGCGCGGCCGAGGCCAGCTGATCATCGCGCGAAACCAAGAGATCCAGCGTGGCTCCGCGAATCAGAGCGATGCGCTCATCGGTCGCCTCTGCTCTTTCGGATGCCGCAAAGGCACGCGTCGCCGACAACACAACAGAGCGCGTCGGCTCCGCGAGGACAAAGGCATCATCGTGTTCTTGCCCGGAAACATGCGTCGGGCCACCCGGGACAGCCAGCGCACGGAGCTCGCGGCTTTTCTCGATCGGCCGCAGGAAAAAGAGCGCCTCGTCTCCCTTGCCGTACTCGGCAACCGCATGCCCGTCTTGAGCAAAACGAAGGCGCGGCACCGCAGTCTCGCCCTTGATCACTTCGAGGACTTCCACCGCGACCAGGGATCGGCGGGTCGCACCGCCGTCCAGCGCGAACCGCTCCCGCGGCTCGAGAACGCGCCCGCGAACGATGAGTTCAGCCTCAGCCACGCGGAGATGAAGACTCTTCGTCCCCATCACGATATGCGCCGCGGCCGGCCGAAAGCCAGCCGCGGCGAGCATCATAAACGCCCCCAAGAGAGCAAAAACGCAACGCATTCGAAACCGCGAACGCGCCCACGCACGAAAACGCATCGATCAGAGCGTTTCGTTCAGCTTGTCACGTGCATTCTTCACGATGCGGTTCGGATCGTGAAGCCGCTCGAGCATGGGCTCGACCGAAGCTGAAATTTCCGGATCAACTTGTTGCCCGACGTTGTTCTGAAAAATGGTGTCGCAGTTGATATTCGGAAAGAGCGGGCAGAATTCGGGCACTCCGCCTAACACGAACGGCGCACACGCATGGCACGAATCATCCCATTTCTCTGCGGGAAGCTGGTAGCCCACTTCATCGTTCCCAAGGCCGATGATGAACGTATGCTCCGAGCCGCTCATCAGCTCGCGATACGCCTCGCCGATCTGCGGATCCAGTTCGCTCGGAACCACCACGAAACTTCCTTCACCGATTCGGAAGGCGCCAACCTCGGTTCCCAGATCTTCACCCAAAGCCTGGGGAATCACGTCGAAAGGAGCCGGAAAGGGGAAGCCGACAGAATCGTCGAGTTCGCCTGCGGTGAACAAGCCGGAGGGCAACACGCCAATCCCGATAAAGAACCGGAAATAGGGATTCGCAAGCGGAAGAAAGACGCGCTCCGGCTCCGCCGCTTCAACGCGCACCTGGCGCATGCCGCGCTTGTCCTGTGGAATCGACTCCATCACTCGATCTGCGAGCTGCTGGCCATGCACTTCGGCCCATCGGTAGGTCCGGCGCGGGGCAGGAAGCCCCGTATCCGGATCTTCGACATCGAGTCGCAAGGGGCCCTGCAATACGCCAACGGCGCCGCTGACCCAAATTGCGAGTCCGCCACCCAGCTCTTCGATCCGCTCACGGGCATAGTGAGGGAAGTCGGAGGTGATCAGCGTATTGTCGCTACCCAGCGCTTCGGGATGGCTCGCAAAATTCACCAGCGTCGCGAGGGGAGCAAAGGGTTCTTGATGCTCGGTGATCTGCATGATGGAAAGTCGCGGGTCGATGATCCGACCTTCTGTTTCCGGAGCCAGCAAATCGTCATCGACGAGGACTCGGCTATCGGCCACACCGAAGCCGTCATCCTCCGGGTCCAGTCCGAGCGAGAGGCCTTCGCCGTCTGTCTTGGCGTACTTCACACGTGCCGGCTGCATATTGTCGACGGCATCGTTAATGCAGTCCGCCACGGACTGATTCACAAAATCCAGATACCCGAAGTCGATTCCAGAAGTCGTTGCATCGGGTCCCCAAATACCGAGGGTATCCGGACCTTCATGCTGATGCGTGCTGGAAACGACGACGTAGTCGATCCCCGCGTCGGGATCGATCAGCGACCGAATCGTCTCGACCTCCGCATTGAAGTAGCCGATCAGGTCGACCGAGACGATCGCGACGCGACCGTCTGAGCCGTCGACGACGGTTCCACGCGCCCAAATCTGATCGTTGTACCCGGTTGCCTGTCGGTCATTCCCGAAGCCGGCGATGTAGACGGGATCGGTGTGGTTGACCGCGCCCGAAACGCCGAAGGTCGACTCGTATTCGTCGAGCAGACTCGGACTGATCGGCGTGATGTCGACAGAACAAACACCCGCGCGCAGCGGACCGTCGACCGGGCAACGAACGCCCATCAAAGCCAGCGATGCGACCGCGACGGCGACCAGCCAGCCGCGGCGCGCGGCTCCTCGGCGGCGCCCCCCTTCGCGCGAACGCGCGTTGATCGATTCCGAGAGAAGTTCAGCTTGAGGTTCTGGTTCCATAGGGGCGTCTCCTTCCGCAGAGCGGCGTGGGCTTCAAAATCAGGGTTCACATCAGCATGATAAAACGTTAAGTCGCCGAGGACTCGATCGTCAATCCCGGATCCACCGCATGGAGCCCCCGGCACATCCCGGAGTCGTCCACTCCAGCGCCGCCGCTCACCCCGCCACCATCGCCCGGCCAGATCCCTCCGCCGCGGAGAATTCACGTCAGACCACTTCGCGTCTTCCTGCGGAGCCTGTATCCTCTCCGACATGGACCCCAGGGGTCCGACCCGCACAATGAGCGGCCCACTCAGTGTTGTACGCCAGGGCCCGCGATCAGGAGATTCTCAAAATGAAGTCGTACGAACTACTACTGCAAAACAATAAGTCTTGGGTAGCCGACAACCTCGAAACCAACCCCGACTTTTTCGTACGCACATCAGGCGACCAGAAGCCGAACTACCTCTGGATTGGCTGCTCCGACAGCCGCGTGCCCGCGGAAGACATCACCGGCGCTGAACCGGGTGAACTCTTCGTCCATCGCAATATCGCGAACCAGGTCGTCCACACCGACTTCAATATGCTGAGCGTCGTTCAGTACGCCGTCGAAGTGCTTCACGTGAAGCACATCATCGTCTGTGGCCATACGAACTGCGGCGGGGTCAAGGCCGCAATGTCGAAGAACCATCTCGGCTTAATCAATAAATGGCTGCGCCATTTGAAAGATGTGTACCGACTTCATGCGAAAGAGCTCGACGCGATGGAGGAAACAGCCCGCTACAACCGGCTGATCGAGCTCAACGTGAAGGAGCAGGTCCATCACCTTGCCGAGCTGTCCTTCGTCCAGCTCGCTTGGAAGCGAAACCAGCGCCCCATGATCCACGGCTGGAACTACGACATCGAAACGGGCTTCCTGAACCAAGTCACCAAGATCGACCCCGAGCAGCTCCCCCACGATATCTTCGTCTACGATTTCCCCAACGAGGACTAGATCGCGCGAGCGGGCCGGCGAGAGATCGCTAATAAGCGGCGAAAGAGGCGTCGATAGAGGCGTCGATAGAGGCCCGCTCGATCACATCTGACGAGAAGTCTTTCATGTCCTTGATCCCCATCAAGGCCATCGCGATCGCGAGTTCTTGCTGAAAGAGGTCAAGCAGATTCGTTAGGCCCGTTTCACCCCGGCTGGCCATGGCATAAACCCAAGGCCGCCCGATCAACACGCCCTGGGCACCCAGGGCCAGGGCCTTGGCAACATCGATCCCA
Organism: Myxococcota bacterium; assembly: GCA_045106235.1. Classification (GTDB taxonomy): domain Bacteria; phylum Myxococcota_A; class UBA9160; order UBA9160; family UBA4427; genus UBA4427. Next base: position 23,134 of record JBGCEJ010000003.1, on the reverse strand, counting down.
CTCCGCACCCCGCCATCCAGCAAGATCTCGATCTCGCCTCCAACCTCAGCAGCAACCTCCGGCAGCTTCATAATCGGCGAAGCCACGCCGTCCAACTGCCGCCCCCCGTGATTGGAAACGATGAGCCCATCGGCGCCGACCTCTACCGCCGCCCGGGCGTCGTCGGCTTCAAGCAGCCCCTTCAGCACGAGCTTCCCTTTCCAGCGCCCGCGAAGCCATTCGATATCTTCCCAGGTCACGGTCGGATCGAACTGAGAATCGACGAAGGCTTTGTAGTCGGTCAAATCATTCGGGTTGGCGACCGCATGGCTCAAATTCCCGAAGGTATGGGGCTTGCCCTTCAAGCCAACATCGACGGCCCAGACCGGGCTCGTCACGAATTGAGCCAACTGTGACAGTTTTCCGGCCAGACCTCCGCCCAGCATGCCGTTCCGGTAGTCACGGAGCCGCATGCCCGCGACGGCCAAGTCGATCGTAAAAACCAAGGTATCGCAGCCCGCGGTCTCAGCCCGGCTGAGCATCTCCTCCACGAGTTCTCGGTCGCGAAGCATGTAGAGCTGGAACCACGCCGGATCCTGCGTCGCCGCCGCGACCTCTTCAATCGGACAAATCCCAACGGTCGAAGTTGTAAACGGAATCCCGGCCCGTGCGGCTGCCCGCGCGCCCTGCACTTCGCCGCGTCGACCGAACATTCCTGCCATTCCAACGGGCGCAATCGCCATCGGCATCTTTACGTCGCGGCCAAGCAGAGTCGATTGCGTGCTGACCCCCTCGACATTCCGCAAAACACGCTGCTTCAAACGAAAACGCCGAAAATCGCTCTCGTTATCCGCAGCAGAGTCTTCGCTATTCGCCGCACCCTCGATGTAGTCGAAAAGAAAACGCGGCAGCCGCCGCTTCGCGCGTTTACGGTAGTCCTCGACACTCATGGGGGTCACATCGTAAATACTCATCTCAGACCTTCTCTTCCTGACGCCAGCGATGCGAACGGCTCGAGCAACCCGAGTGGCTCAGCCGAGTGGGGCGACTAGATCATCACCTCAATCAAGCGCGGTCCGCGCGTGTTCATCGCAGAGCGCAATTGGTCTTTGAACTCGGAGACGTTCGTCGCTCGACTGGCTTCAACCCCCATCGACCGGGCGAGGTCCGTCCAGTTCACAGCCGGGTCATCGAGAGACAGCATCGCCTGGGCCTGCTTCCCAGGGTCCGCACCCACCCTTTGCATCTCGAGATTCAAGATCGCGTAGGAACGATTCGCAAACACGATACTCACAATATCCTGTCGTTCTCGCGCCATCGTCCAAAGCGCCTGCGCGGTATACATCCCGCTGCCGTCTCCTTCAAGGACGACCACTTTGTCGTCGGGACATGCGACGGCCGCCCCTACGGCCATGGGCAACCCGATGCCAATCGCTCCGCCTGTGAGTGAAAGGTAGTTATGCGGCGCGGCGGTTCCGAGTGCCATATAAGACCCAATCCCCGACGTCGCCCCGTCATCAACCACGACCGCCCCTTCCGGCAGCATCGCCCCGAGAATCTGTCCGACGCTAAATGAATTCAGCGCATCGTCCGGCCCCGGCAAATTCTCGGCCCGTTCGGCTCGCAAGGTCGGCGCATTCGCACTCCCCACGGCGCTGGCCAAATCCTCGAGCGCCGAAATTCCGTCTTCATGCGGATGCGCGAGGACATGAAAGGCGCAGTCCGGCGGCGATAGCCAGCTATCTTTCCCGGGGTACGCAAAGAACGAAACAGGAGGCTTCGAGCCCACCAGAATCAGATCGTCGATCTCCTTCAGCGTCTCCGTCGCCTGCTCCGCGAAATACGGAATTCGCTCGACGGGAACGATGCCCGCGCCGCGTTCGATCCGCGGCGGGAAAGTATCGCATAACAGTCGGGCGCCGGTTTTTTCTGCGAGTCGCCCCGCGGCCTCAAGCCCTTCACGGCGGAGCGCCGCGCCCCGCAAGAGAAGCGCGACTCTTCGCCCCGAACGAAGAACGCCCGCAACCGCGTCAATCGTCTCGCCCGCCGGGCGTACGGGCATTTCTGGCGGAATCGGCGTCGCCAGTCCATTCGCTTCGGTCCAAGCCGTATCTGCAGGGAGAATCAGCGTCGCGATCCCGCCGGGCGCACGACTGGCCGCCGCCACCGCGCGCATTCCGTCCCCCGCCACTTCCCGGGCGCTCATGGACGTGTGGATCCAATCCGAAACCGGCGAAGCAAAACCACGAATATCCGAAGTGAGCGGCGCGTCATAGCGGAGATGATCCGTCGCGTGGTCGCCCACGATATTCACGATCGGCGTCGCGGCGCGCTTCGCGTTATGCAGGTTCGCGAGCCCGTTCGCGAGCCCCGGACCAAGATGGAGCAGCGTCGACGCCGGCTTGCCCGCCATCCGCCCATACCCATCGGCCGCACCGGTCACAACCCCTTCGAAGAGCCCCAAAACACCGCGCATTCCAGGTACGCGATCCAGCGCGGCCACGAAATGCATCTCGGATGTACCCGGGTTCGTAAAGCAGACCTCGACCCCCGCACGCACGAGGGAAGCGACAAGGCTCTCAGCTCCATTCATAGTCTTCTGGACTCCGCGAAAGTAGGCAAAGACAGCGAAACCCAAGCCGAAGACGACCTGATTCCGAATCTGCCCATACTAGTCGATTTCCAGAACTTCCAGCCAGCAGAACAATCAGCCAGGCTCAGAAATGGGCTAGAACGCGTCCTCCCAAGACTTCGAGAGACGCATCGCCGAGTTGATCAAACCCACCATGGAATAGGTTTGCGGAAAATTCCCCCAAAGCTCTCCCGTCTTCGTATCCAGATCTTCTGACAAGAGCCCAACGGCGTTGCGCTTCGAGAGCATGTTCTCAAAGAGCCGTCGCGCCTCCTTGCTTCGCCCGATCGCCGCAAGCGCATCGATGTACCAAAACGTACAGATGTTGAAGGCCGTCTCGGGAACGCCAAAATCGTCAGGCACCTTGTATCGATAGAGATAGTCCCCGACAAGCAGATCCTTCTCTACCGCAGCAACCGTCGCGAGGTAGCGTGGATCTCGCGCGTCCACGAATCCCAACTGCTCGAGAAGAAGAAGCGACGCATCCGTCTCATCGCCGCCAAACGTCGCAACGAAGGGGCGAGCGGATCCGCCCTCCGTTCCGTCCTCACCTGCAGCGTAGGAGATCACCTCGGGACCTTCCGCGCGCCGATCGATCTCGGCTCGCATCTGATCCGCTTCGGAACGCCAATACACAGCCCGGTCTTTGCGCTCCAAACGGTCTGCGATCCCAGCCAACCGGTCACAAGCCGCCCAACACATCACCGCTGAAAAAGTATGTACCCCGTCTCGGTTGCGCAGCTCCCATAGCCCGGCGTCCGGCGTGTTCCAGACGCGAACCGACTGCTCGCCCATCACTTCGAGGAGCTCGAAGAGCCGCTCGCTTGCCGGATGCAGCAGACGCGAATCAAAGAACGCCTGGGTCGCCGCCAAAACAGCAGAGCCATATACATCGTTCTGAATATGTTCATGCGCCTGGTTACCCACGCGCACGGGGCCCATCCCGCGGTAGCCACTGAGCGCAGTTTCGAAACGTTCGATGAGTGCTTGTTCGAGGCCGATGCCATAGACGGGCTGCAATCCCCCGTCGCTATCGGCGCCGGCGATCAGATTCGTCAGATAGCCGAGATAGCTCTCCATCGTCCCCGTCGCGCCCAAGCGGTTCAGCGCATGGATCACGAAATAGGCATCGCGCAGCCAGCAGAAGCGGTAGTCCCAGTTTCGTTCCGAGCCGGAGTGTTCGGGGATCGAGGTCGTGAGCGCTGCGACAATCGCGCCGGTCTCCTCGAAATGACAGAGCTGAAGGGTGATCGCGGCGCGAATGACTTCATCTTGCCACTCAAAGGGGATCGAAAGCCCCCGCGCCCATTCGACCCAATACGATCGCGTTCGTTCCTCGTATTCTTCGACGGTCCGCGCAATCGGACTCTTCCAGGTCTCGTCCGGCCCGAGCACGAGGTGGATGGGCTCGCTCAAGACGAAAGGCGTCGCGTCTTCGATATAGGAAAGCGGCGCGTCCGTTGTTAGGCGAAGCGTAATCCCCGGCGTGATGTAGCGAATATGGTTGGACCCGCGCGTTGTGCGCGCCGGCTCCTGGCCATAGTCCGCCCGCGGCTTGATCACGATCCGAACCCGTGGCGCCCCAGACAACGGCTTGACCGTCCGCATCATCATCGTCGGCCGGTAGGAGCGCTCGAAGTTGGCGAACCTGGGCGCAAAATCGCACACCTCGACCGCGCCCCCTTTCTTATCGTGTAGGACCGTTCGCACAATGGCGGTATTCGGGTCGTAGCGCTGTTCACTCCGATCGAAATCTTCAATCTCAACGGAAAACGTGCCCTCGTCTCTCAGGTCGCCATCCAGCAGCGCCGAGAAGACGGGATCAGAGTCGAAGCGTGGCAAACAGGCCCAGACCAGGCGCGCACGATCATCGATCAACCCCGCCCAGGATCCGTTTCCAATCACTGCCAATTCAAGTGTTGCTTGTCGGCTCATTTTTCCCCCTTAACCCACTGTATAGTCACTCTATGGAATCTCAAGTGAAGACCGGCCGACTCATCGTCGTCAGCAACCGACTTCCCATCACGGCTCGCCGAAGTCGGGGCGAGCTTCGCGCTGACCCTTCGTCTGGCGGCCTTGTCACCGCGATGGAACCGGCAATGCAGGCGCGCGGCGGCGTCTGGATCGGCTGGCCTGGGATTCAATTACGGCCAGACGAGACGATCACCGTAGAAGGCAGTCACTACGATCTTCATCCCGTTACGCTTTCTCCGACCGAAGCCAAACGCTATTACCATGGCTTCGCGAACGGCGTGCTCTGGCCGCTTTTTCATTCGCTACCGGGGCGCATGAGCCTGGATCGGCGCAACTGGGAGACCTACGAAGCCGTCAATCAACGCTTTGCGGACGCCGTACTCGAGGTCGCCGAAGATGATGATCTGATTTGGATCCATGATTATCACCTCGCGCTCTGCCCCGAAATGATTCGCCGCCGCCGCCCGAACGCGCGGATTGCGTTCTTCCTGCATATCCCTTTCCCCCCCTTCGATGTCTACCGAATCCTGCCGTCCTACCGAGCCGTTTTACGCGGCCTCTTGGCCTGCGACCTGATCGGTTTTCATTGCGATGGGTACGTGAAGAACTTCGAGGACTGCGTCGAGCGCCTGCTGGGCTCCCGTATCGATGAAAAAGCGGGCGAAATCGAACACGGTGACCGACTTGTCCGCGTCGGCGCCTTCCCCCTCGGCATCGACTACAACGAGTACGAACGCCGCGCCGTAGAAGCCCCCCATCCCAGGCGGGCGACCGGCGAACGCATCATCCTCGGCGTCGACCGATTGGACTACACGAAAGGCATTCCCGAGCGGATTCGCGCCTACGAACGACTGCTCGAACTCAATAGCGACCTCCGCGGTCAGGTCAGCCTCGTACAAGTCGCCGTCCCTTCCCGGGAGCAGGTCTCCGAATACCAAGACTTAAAGCGCGAAATCGACGAGCTCGTTGGCCGGATCAACGGCCGCTTCGGCACCAGCGCATGGACACCGATTCGGTATATCCATCGCTCCATTCCCGCAGCCCGACTCTCGGCGCTTTACCGCGATGCCTCGGTTGCCCTGGTCACGCCGCTCCGCGACGGAATGAATCTCGTCGCGAAAGAATTCGTCGCGAGCCAGGTCGAATCCCCCGGCGTGCTCGTGCTTTCGCGAATGGCGGGTGCGGCGGAAACCATGCGCGAGGCGCTCCGCGTGAATCCCTACAATATTGACTCCGTGGCCGACGCCCTGAAACAGGCGCTTGAGATGTCGGAAGACGAACGTGAAACGCGGATCCGAGCGTTACAAAAACGCGAGCGCAAAAAGAACCTGCTCGAATGGCTCGACGGTTTCCTGACCCAAGCCGCACGCCCGGCGGCGCCCATGAAGCCGGTGGCCACCGAAGATTTCCAGAGCTGGCTCAGCGCATTCGCCCGGGAGCGTTCGCTCGCTGTCTTTATGGACTTCGACGGGACTTTGGCGCCGATTGCGAGCCATCCGTCGATGGTCAAACTCTCAGATTCGATGCGCGCAGTCCTCGACCGCTGTATCGAACGCGAAGATACGGATCTCTCGATCGTGTCTGGGCGCGCACGCAGCGATATCCAAAGGCTGATTCCGAGCGACCAACTCATCTTCGCCGGAAATCACGGTCTCGAGATCAGCGGGCCCGGCATTGAAGACTACCGCCACCCCGATATCACCCACTACGAAGTCCGCGCGAAGGATCTCGCCCGGGAACTCGAAGGCATCACGGTCCCGGGCGCTTGGGTCGAAGCGAAAGGGGCGTCGATCACCTTTCATTTTCGCGAAGCCGCCGCGGAAGATCACGAAGAAGTCGCGGAGGCCGCTCGCGGTTTTATCCGGGCTGCGGGCTTCCAAGCCCGGGACGCGCTCTGTGCCGTCGAAGCCCGGCCGCCGATCGGCTGGGATAAAGGCCACGCGGTCTTACATATCCTTCGCGAACGCTACGGCCCCGGCTGGTCGGAGTTCATGCGCGTCATCTATGTCGGCGACGATGAAACCGATGAAGACGCGTTCCGAAGCCTGCGCGGACTCGGCATGACCTTTCGCGTCGGCCCAGCCACGCAACCCACCCGCGCGCGGCGCCGTCTCAGCGATGTCGATGCGGTGGAAACCCTGCTCAACTGGATTGCGGCGCGGCCGAGCGGACCTGCGTCGCGCGCGCTGCACCGATAATCCCGGCATCGTTGCCGCCCTCGGCGGCCACAACCGGACATCGAATCTTCAGCAGAGGCAAGAAGTGGTCCGCATCGCGACTAATCCCGCCGCCCAGAATCACGCGACTGGGTAAAAAGAGCCGGTCGATCTGAGCCAGATACACGTTCAATCGCTTGGCCCAGACTTCCCAGGATAGATCCTCTTCCGTCTTGATCCGGCTCGCGACCCAATGCTCTGCGACATCGGAGCTCGAGGGAAGGAAGAGCTTTCCGAGCTCCGTATTCGGGACAAGCTCCCCGTCGACGAAAACCGCGCTCCCCACGCCCGTCCCCAGCGTGAGACAAATCACGACGCCGGCTTGTGCCTCAGCAGGCGCAAGCCGCGCGATCTCCGCCATCCCCGCGCAGTCCGCATCGTTCGCCACCGCAACCGGCTTCGAGAGCGCCCCCGCGAGCACCCCCGCAAGATCCTTCCCGAGCCACCCCCCCACTTCATGCGCCGTCGGTGGACTCTCGATCACCCCGCCTCGAACCGCCGCGGGAAAGCCTACGCCGACGGCCTTCGCCTCGGGAAAGCGCCCCGCGGCCTCGCAGATGCGCTCAACAACGGCATCAAAACTGAAACCCGTGGGCGTTTCAATGACCTCTCGCGACGAAGCGAGTTCACCTCGAGCCAGGTCAACAGCGGCCGCCTTGATGGACGAGCCTCCGACATCAATTCCAACGATCTGTTCAGTTGAATTCATAGCGCTGCGAATGCCCGGCCTCAGCCGTTCTCGACCTCGCCCTTTTCAAGCTCGGCCTTCTGCCCCGTCTTATGCCCCCAAAGACCTTCGTGTTTTGTGATTCGGAGATCACCCTCCACGAGGCATTGGCAGGCGAGGCGTAGATTCATCCCGCGCTGATGCGGCGGAAATCCGAGCCGCCAATTCTCAACGCCAGTTTTCGGACTAACCGCACCTTCAACCTTAATCGCGCAGGTGCCGCAGGTACCGAGCCCGCGGCAGTGAATCAGCCGTGCCGCGCCGTTGTAGAGGCCCAGTCGCTCGCGCATCAAAACACGCCGCAGGTTATCTCCCACTTCGCACGAAATTTCCCGGCCCTCAAACGCAATCGTCGGCATACGAGACTCCCTCAGCGATCGATCGAAGCGTCCTGTGGGTTTCGACAAACCATCCGCAGCACACGTCGCGTCACGCTGGCCGCAACTTCCTCCGCCGTCTTGCCACCGGACTCAAACGCGTGCATCGCCTGGACCCGCGTCATGGCACGAATCAGCCGTGCCACCTCTTCGGGCTCTTCATCAAAGAAGATCCCGGCTTCGATTCCTTCCCGCAGAACCTTGCAATCCGCGGCCTGACTCTTTTCCCACAGCTCGAGCTGCCCGTCGTCCGCGGGGCGTGCGGCCCAGGATGCACGACTGATCGCATGCATCTTTGTCCAGCTCGGATGGTCGAAGAAGAACTGGATAAAGGCTCGAATCCCGGCCGAGAGCTTTTCAACTGGCTCGATCTCTCCGCCGTGCGCGGTAATGACGTCTTCATACATCTGCCGGCCGCGTTCGAGCATGATCGCGTCGTACAGCTCCTGCTTCCCAGGGAAGCTTGCGTAGACGGTCTTGACCGACACGCCCGTCGACGAAGCAATCTCCTGCATCGTCGTTTCACCGAAGCCCTGCTCTCCGAAAGCCTCTTCTGCCGCCTCAAAGATCAGGCCCCGATACATCTCGGCTTTCGCCTCCCCCACTTTCGAAAGGGGCTTGGGATCCGTCTTCTTCTTGACGGCCCGCTTCCGAGGCGCGCCGCTCGGCGAATCACTTGGGGTCGATGGGGTTTTCCGGGTGGCCAAAACAGCTCCAAATCATGATGACTCATCGGTATTCTCGTGGAGAAATGAGAAATTTTCAATGTGTAACGAGAACTTATTGATCTCTATCGGAAAATGAGTATTTTCCTTAAGAGATCAATAACACCTGAGCGAAGGGAAATGAAATGAAGCAACTCACCCAGCAAGACGCCGTCTTCCTTTCGATCGAAACCCCTTCCCTCCCAGCCCATATTGGAGGCATGGCATTCCTCGAGCCCGTTGAAGGAATCCCCTTCAACATTGACTCCTTCCGCCAGTTTGTGCGCGAGCGCTTCACAGAGGCCGACCGCTTCGGAAGTCGAATTCAAGAAGTGCCCTTCGGACTCGACCGCCCTTACTGGGTTCGCGCCGAAAACTTTGATGCGGCGGACCATGTCTTTCACGCCGCGGTCCCCCAGCCCTACAGCAATGAAGCCCTCAGCGAGCTCGTCGGACGCATCTTCGAACGCCCGATGGATCGCAGCCGCCCGCTCTGGGACATGACGCTGATCGATGGCCTTCCGGGCGGCGGCTCGGTCATGCTCTGGCGGACCCATCACTGCATGATGGATGGCGCGTCCGGCGCCGGCATCGCCGAGCAACTCTTCGATATCGCGCCGGATGCGGTGCGGCCGCCGACAAAATTCCTGACGGCGCCTCGGGACAGCAAGCCTCGAAAGCTTGAAGTCACGCTCCGCGCGATCGGACATGCCCTCGACCTACCCGCGCAGCAAGCCAAATATATCCGCAAGGCCGCCTCGGCCCTCACGCCGGACCTCAATCCGCTGAACCTCATTTTCGGATCAGAAGAGACACCCGAAACGGATCCCGTTCAGGAAGAATCCAGCCTCGCGCCCAAGGCCCCGTTCAATTCTCATGTCAGTGGCTATCGCCGCATCGCCTGGTCTTCCGTTTCGCTCGACGAAATCAAAAAGATCAAGAAGACGATGTCCGTCACGGTGAACGATGTTGTGCTCGCCTTGACCGGCGGAGCGGTTCGCGGATATCTGGGCGAGCGCGACCAGCTGCCCGAAGAATCGCTGATCGCTTCGGTTCCGGTCTCTCTCCGGAAAGAAGACGATCAAACGATCGGCAATCAGATCGGTGATATGAGCGTGTTCTGGGGCACCAATATCGAAGATCCGGTCGAGCGCTTGCTCGCAATCAACAAATCCTCGGTCTCCGAGAAGGGGAAGGTTCAGCGGGGCGAGCATACGAACATGATGGACGTGCTCAGCAAGGCCTTCATGCCCGGAGCCGTTTCCGCCCTGATGCGGGGGATCGAGAAGGCCTCGGATATCACGCCGCTGCCCGCGAACGCCGTTGTCTCCAACGTGCCGATGACGCCGTTCCCGCTCTATCTCGCCGGCGCACGCATCACGAAGTCCATCCCGGTCTCGTTGCTGGCGCCCACCCAGGGCCTCAACGTGACGGTGCTCAGCTACTGCGGCGAGCTCCATTTTGGACTCGTCCATGACCCGGAACTGGTCCCCGACGCGTGGGAGCTGGCCGAGCGAATCCCGAAGAGCCTGCAAGAACTCCAGAGCAGCGTCGACCGCTGGCAAGCCACCGACGGACAGGGCTAGCGAGCGGGCGCTACGAGATATTCATCAGGTTATCGCGCTGCCCCATCGCAACTTCGGCGCAGTAGCCGAAGTCCACGGGCAGGTTCACGCCTGAGACGAAGCATGCGAGATCGCTGCCCATCATGATCAGCGCCCGTCCCATCTCCTCGGGCTCGGCGAATCGGCCATTCGAGGGAAAGAAGGGCGTCACCGCCGCCTCCGGGATTTCCTTCGTCAGCTTCGACATGAAATCGCTCTGGGTCGGCGAAGGGCTTATGCAGTTAATCCGAATCCCCTTCGTGGCGAGATCGCCGGCGAGGGTCTGGGTGTAGACGATGATGCACTGCTTCGAGAAGCCGTAGGGATCCGCCTTGAGGTCCGGCTCGCCTTTCAGCCACGAAGCCATCTCGTCGAAGGTCTCGAGGGAAAGTGCACCGCGAACCGTATCGAGGTTTGACTTATAAGCCATTCCCGCCGTCGACGCGATCGAGCCGACCACACCGCCTTCACGAATCCGCGGGATCAGCGAATCCGTCAGATGCCGAAGCCCGACGAAATTGATCATCACCGTGTCGAGTGCGGAAGCGGGCGGATGCGGGACGCCCGCGCAGTTGAAGAGCACGTCGATCTTCGCGGGCAGCTTCGCGATCGCGGCGTCGATGGAGGCCTTGTCCTTCATATCGGTCTTGATGGCTTGAGTCACGGGCGCCGAGACATCACCAATATCGAGCGCATGCACTTCCGCGCCCAATTCCACGAGCATATGTGCAGCCGAGGCCCCCATGCCCGAAGCCGCGCCCGTGATCACCACCGTCTTGCCCTGATACCCCAACACATCCGCCATCATCTTCTCCTTCGATCCCGCGCCGGGGATCGCCCACTCAGTTTAGGAATTCGCTTCGCCGCTCGGCCGAATCATCTCGCCGGGCCGCGCCTTGGTAAAGGTCCCGTTTTCGAAAGTCGCTAGGCCATTCGCCAGCGTCAGCCGCACCGGTGCCGGATCGCGTGTCCAGCGCCAAGTATGGCCCCCCTCGCCGTCCGGAACATCGTAGATCTTCTTCTGCGGCCGCATCTCCACCTCATCGAGGTCGAACACCGTAAGATCCCCGCGCTTCCCAACCGCGATTTCGCCGCGATCGCAAAGCCCAAAATGTCCCGCGAGCTTGCCCGTCTGAACATGCACCGCTTCTTCGACGCTCAGCTGCCCCGTCTCCCGCACAAAATGACTGAAGAGCGAGACGTTGTAGCCGATTCCGCAGAACATCTGACCATGCGCGCCGGCATCACTGATATTACCCACGGATTTCGGATCTTTGAGGAGCCGAACCACCATCTCCTCGTCCTTCTCCCAGGGTGGCATCGTGACCGTCGAATTCACGCCGTTGCGAATGAACCATTCCGCCAGCGCATCGGAGCAGTGCAAACCGAGCTCTTCCGCATACTCCCCGAGCGTAACGCCCATCGGCCCGACTTCGTTCGCCGAGTTGTCGAGAATCGCGCCCTGGGGCTTCGGGAACGGCGAGATCGGATTCGCTTCGTGATCCCAGGAATGCCGCGCCCGCGCCCGCCAATCCGGATCGCCAAGCAGCGCAAGCTTTGCCGCCTCCGTCTCTGCCGTCACGACCTCATGCCAAACGTAGTCGCCGGACTGCGCGAAGAGCAGTGAATGTTCGATGCTCGCGACCGTCGTAATCGGCACGTGCATGAAGCCCGTCCAGATATCACGCCCTTCCGTTCCGAAGCGTGTATGGAGATCGGCGAGCGGCTGCTGCAAGCCCATATCCTTCTGCCACTGCAGCGTCGGAACCCCCGCCCATTGCATCCGAATCGGGAGCCCGTCCGAAAGACGCGCGAGCCGCTCCATTGAAGCCTGAGCCGTCATCCGCATCAAGCTATCCACAACGACTTGAATCGTCGCGCCTGAATGCTTCGCCAAGACCTCAAGGAGCGCGCTGAACTCGGCGTCGTCGGCATGCAGCGAAGGAACCGGACGATCCTGCCCGTCGTGATCCATCAGATTCGTCGACAGCCCCATCGCGCCCGCAGCGAGCGCGTCATCGAGCAGCTCAGCCATCTCTTTGATCTCCGCGGGCGTCGCTGCACGCTCCCAGGCGTCGAGCCCCATGGCCGCGAGGCGAATCGCAATATGTCCGACAAAAGCGCCGAAATGGATCGGCGTCTTCACCGAGCGCGCCATCGACTCCTTGTACTCAGACCATTTGCGCCAATCCCAGGGCAGATGGGACCGAAACGGCCCTTCCGGAAAATCCTCAAAGAAAGAGAAGATCTTGATCACTTCGTCGCGGACGGCCGGGTCTTCATGCGCCGGCGCAAGCGCGAAACCACAGTTCCCCCCGATCACCGTCGTCACACCATTCCCGGGCAGAGGCGCGAGATCCGGTTGCCACCACATCACTCCGTCCAAATGGGTATGGCTCTCGATAAAGCCGGGCGCCACATAACATCCACTCGCATCGAAGATCGTCTCAGAACCTTCCCTCGAGAGATCCGGCCCCACTTCGACGATCGCCCCGTCGCGCACACGCACATCACCCCGAAACGCCTTCGCGCCCGTGCCATCAATGATCGTACCGCCTTGGATCAGCGCATTTCCGACTTCACCCATACCGACTCTCCCTCTCGTTCTTTTTCACTGCATATCCGAAGCGATTCGCGCTCAGCGTCGCGGACTCGCGGCGTCACGCAAAACTAACCCACCTCAAATGCATCGAGCTCAAGCTTCTCCGTCATCTCACGAAACTCGGTCATCGAGAACGGCCACTGTGTCACGACCCGGCCACTCGCCGACCGGTAGTACCCGTTCACATCATGGTTCCAGACGGGGATATTCGCGATCGCATCCTGGACCTTCGCGTTGTAGCGCTCCTGAGCCACCGCCTTCACGTCCACCCAGGCGAGGTTCTCTGCTTCCAGTCGAAGCACATGCGCGAGGACATGATTCGTCTGGTACTCGATCATTTCGAGGATCGAGCCGTTATTCGTATTCGGGCCGTAGAGCATGAAGAGGTTCGGAAACCCCGAGGTCGTCATACCGAGATAGGCATTCGCTCCGTCATGCCAGGCCTCATCGACATGCTGCCGCCCTCGCCCTCGCACATCGAGCGCGGAAAGATATTTCGTGGCCGCAAACCCCGTCGCATAGACCACCAGGTCAAGCGCCCGCTCCTGGCCATCGACGGTCCGAATGCCGGTCTTCGTGAAGCGTTCGATCGAATCCGTCACGAGCTCAACGTTCTCTCGGTTGATCGCCGGGTAGAACGTGTTGGAAAGCAGGGGACGCTTGCAGCCGTAAGGATGCAGAGGGCGCAGCTTTTCTCGTACTTCAGGATCTTCGACCTGACTCAAAACGAAGTCGCCCGCGGCGCCGACCTGCGAAATTTGCTCTTGATTCGTGAACGTCATGCCCTTGTCGACGATGTCGAACATTTCACGACGCTTCTCATCGAGGGACGAAGGATCCTTTCGGAAATGGGCGAGTTCCTCTTCTGTATACGGGTCGTCCTCTTTCGGCAGGATCCAGTTCGCTGTGCGCTGAAAGAGATGAAGCTTCGAAGCGACCTTGGCCACTTCGGGAACGATCTGCACAGCGCTCGCCGCACTTCCGATCAGCCCGATGCGCTTGCCCTCAAGCGGCTGATTCCAATCCCAGCGCGCCGAATGAAATGCCGGCCCTTCGAATTCCTCTAGACCTGGGATTTCGGGATAGACCAATTCGTTGAACATCCCTACGGCGGAGACGACGATCTGGGCGTTTATTTTTTCGCCCGCCGCCGTCTGCAGAGACCAACTCGCGCTCTCGTCTTCCCATGTCGCGCGCTCGACCTCGGTTTCGAAACGGCAATGACCTAACAGGTCATACTTCTCGGCGACGCCCTGCATATAGGCCAGAAGTTCCGACTGCGGCGCGTATGGACGACTCCAATCGTATTTCTTCTCGAACGAGAACGAATAGAAATAGGAGGGGAGGTCGACGGCACAGCCGGGATAACGATTATGGAACCAGGTCCCCCCAACCCCGCTCGCGCGATCGAGAATGACGAAGTCCTCGACGCCAGCTTCTTTGAGCCGGATGGCCATGCAAAGCCCACCGGGGCCGGCTCCAATGATCGCGACGCGAATGGGATGGGCGTCCTGCGCAGCTCCTGCCATCCTGAATCCCTTCCGCCAAACCCGCTTGGGCGCTCTTCGCCATTCCGCTTGTCCGCCGTCGCGGAAAAGCTAAAAAGGCAAATCGTCATTGACGAAATACGATGGCATGGTTGACCATATTCGGCCAGCCGAGAATCAGCTCACTTCGCGCCTCGCGCCTGGGTCATTTCGATCAGGCGCTTCAAGTCGAGGTAAGCGGTCTCGAGCTCCGGAGGGCAGTCAGAACCGCATTCGATTCGCTGGACCTCGAGCTGAGCGAGGGGAATCAGGGCCGACTGAAGATCGCCCAGCGCCAGCCGGGAGACCCCAAGGGACTTATATGCGCTGAACATCGCCTCATCGAGCTCGATGGCTTTCGCATAATGCTTCGCGGCGGAGTCGAACTTTTTCTCGCATCGGTCCGCACTGCCCGCCAGATACTGAATCGAAGCATTCTCCGGCAGAACCTCCATCAAAAAGCTGAACTTCTGCTTCGCCCGGCGGCACTTGCCTTCCTTGAGGTAGCGGAGACCACGGCGGTACTCGGCTTTGACCTGCGCGGGCTCGACGCCCTTCAGGTTCTCGTTATCGACGCCCCAAAGTCCACCCACCGAGTTGGAGTCGCGCGGATGCGTTCCGGGGATTCCGCCCAGTTGCGCGGAAGCCGCCCCCGCGGAAAGCAAGAGAAGCAGCGAAAGGACAGCGAGGAGCAGCGGGCGTCGGCGCCCCTGCGACGAGCGAGTGTCCCTTGCACCCGGACTGAGAAGTGCGAAAGCGAAAAGCATGAGTCCCTCCAGAGTCGGCCTGTCAGAGCATACTTCAGCTCGGACCGCGCAAGCCAGCCGCCCTCACCCGAGATTCCCCGGGGCGCCCGGCCGAGGCGGCAGGTTGCGACCTGGAGCAAGCACATCCATCGGCGCGCGCTCATTCGCGATCCGGTCGCGAAGCCCCTTGGCCAGCTCCGCCGTTCCGCCCTCTGGCAAGATCAGAGGGGCCCCCGCCTCCCAGCCATGCAGCACCATGAACATCCCACCCGCCGCGCTGAAAACCCGGCCTGTCACATCCGCCGCGTCGAGCGAGGCCAACCAGACGATCAAAGGTGCCACCGTTGAGGGATCCGGAGCCCCCGGCGACCAGGCCGTCAGTCGCGTCGCCGCTCCGGGCACAACAGCATTCACGGTGACGCCCCAGTCCGCGAGCTCGTCCGCCGCGGTCAAGGTCAGCCCGAGTACCGCCGCCTTCGCCGCACTATACGCCCCCTCCCCTCGAAATCCCGCAAGCGCCGCGGGCGAGCTCGTATTCACGATCGCTCCCGCGACGGACTCACCTGCTTCAGCGCGTGCCCGGAAATGCCGCCCCGCCGCGCCCAGAACCAGGAACTGGGCCTTCAGATGAACATCAACGACTGCGTCCCAGTCCGCCTCCTCGAGATCAATCAACATCCCCGGACGATCAATCCCCGCGTTGTTGATGACCGCATCGACTCGACCAAAATGATGCAGCGCATTCCCGATCAGCGCCTCCGCTCCCGCGCGGGTCGCCACATCGCTCGGTTCGGCCAACGCGTCCCCGCCCATCGCCTTGATCTCGGCGACCACTTCGTCTGCGGGCGCATCCGAAGGCAGGGTCCCGTCCGTCCGGACGCCGAGATCATTGACCACCACCTTGGCACCCGCGGCGGCAAGGGCGAGGGCATACCCTCGGCCGATCCCGCGCCCCGCCCCGGTCACGACCACAACCCGGTCCAAACAACTGATCTCTTCCGACACCCGCCCTCCTTCTCGAACTCAGCTCAGCGGAGTCCGGCCCCAATCATAGACCTTTGATCGGTTATCGTTTCTAAAAACGCTGACCCCTTGGAGCCTTTCATGTCGAGCACCCCCCTCCCCAACGCGTTCTCAAAGCGCCTCCGCGATAGCGCTCGCGGCGCCTGTCTCCGAGCGGGCCTCCTTTTAATTGGTCTCGGCGCGGGTCTAGGAATAACCAGCCTCGCGGCAACGTCGGCCTTTGCCCAGGCCGACGCGCCCCCGAACATCATCGTCATGGTCGCTGACGATCTAGGCTGGTCTGATCCGGGCTTTCGAGGCGGCCCCATCGAGACCCCTTCCCTCGATGCCCTGGCCGCAGAAGGCCTCGAGTTCGAGCGCTTCTACACCACGCCGATCTGCTCCCCGACGCGGGCCGCCCTGCATACCGGCCGCGACCCTATGCGTCTCGGCATCGTCTACAACACGATCATGGCCTGGCATAACAATGGCGTTCACCCTGCCGAGCGGTTCATGCCTGAGGCTTTTCGCGATGCGGGATATCAGACCGCCATGATCGGAAAATGGCATCTCGGCCACGCTCAGCAGACCTATCACCCAAACGAACGAGGCTACGAGTACTTTTTCGGCCACCTCCATACCGAAGTCGGCTACTTCCCTCCCTTCGCCTCTCAGGGCGGAAAAGACTTCCAGCGCAACGGTGAGTCCATCGAAGTCGACGGCTACGAGACCTTCACCCTCGCAAAGGAAGCCAGTCGATATATCAAGGACCGAAAAAAAGAGCAGCCCTTCTTCCTCTACATGCCCTTCATCGCCCCACATACGCCCCTCGACGCACCCAAAGACCTGCAGGATAAATACGCCGATCTCGACGACGATCGCCCACCCGCACGGAGCGAGTTCACCGACAGCTCAAGACGCATGTCCCGCATGCTCTTGCAGCCCAGCGCCCGGCCCATGTATGCCGCCGTCGTCGACGCGATGGACCAAGCCATCGGAGATGTGCTGAACACCCTCGAGCAAGAAGGCATCGCCGACAATACAATCGTTCTCTTCTTCAGCGATAATGGCGGCGCAGCCTACGCCAGCGGCGGCGCGAATAACGCGCCCTTCCGCGGCGGGAAGGGTGAGACCTTCGAGGGCGGCATCCGCGTTGTCGCCATGATGCGGTGGCCCGACAAGATCGCCGCAGGGAGCAAGGCGGGCGATATCGTTTCCGTGATGGACGTCTTCCCGACGCTTGCAGGCGCGGCAGGAATCGAGCCGGGAAATGCGTTTGACCTCGACGGCAGGAACCTCTGGCCGGCGCTGGCGAAAGGAAAGCGCTTCACCCTTTCGGAGAAGCTCTTCTTCGCGGCGGAGATGACTGTCCCGGGCTCGCTGATGACAACGACCTTCGACGACGAATGGAAGCTGGTCCAGAAAATCGTACAGACTCAGCTCACCACCGAAGTCACGAACAGCCTGTTCCGCGTCGCTGAAGACCCGTACGAGCGGAATAACCTCGCCGCCGAACATCCTAAACGCGTCGCTGACCTCTCCGAAGACATCGTGCGCTGGCGCTCTCTTCATCCCGTCGGCGGCACGCCCCGGGGCATAGCACCACCGCCTGGATGGCGGGCCCCGCTCGACTGGGCCTCCTATCCAAAACCCATCGCCGAGCTCCGTCCCGAACCCGCTCCGGGTATGGCACCGCCGGCACTCCGTCCCGCGCTCGATTGGCAGCACGGCGAGCAAGGGCGCATCATCTACAATTGCGAGCCCTATGCGATCGTCGGCGGGGGACTGTGTAAATAGTTGCAGCGGCCGAATCCTGATACCTCAGCACTGCATTGGAGATCCGCCCATGAGTACCGCACCCGATCTGAGCGCCAGCCCTTTCCTGAGCGGCAACTTCGCACCGACCCACAATGAAGTCGATCGGGCGTGCAAAGAAGTCATCGGAACAATCCCCGCGGACTTCCGAGGATCTTTCCTCCGCGTCGGGCCTAACCCGCTTGTCGCGCCGCTTTCCATCGAGCGCTATCACCCCTTCGACGGCGACGGAATGGTCCATCAACTCGCGTTTTCAAATGGGAATGCCCAGTACCGCAACCGCTTCGTCGAAACCCCCGGCCTCGCCCGAGAACGCGAAGCAGGCAAAGCGCTTTGGGGCGGCTTCATGGACATCGGAAATAGCCCGCGCCCCGATGACATGCCGCTCAAGAATCTCGCCAATACCGCCTTCGTCCACCAGGCGGGGCGAACCTTCGCCACCTTTGAAGCCGGGGCGCCGGTGGAGATCGAACTCGAGAACCTTTCGACAATCGGCGAGGAAAAATTCGACGGGCAATGGAAGACCTCGTTCACCGCGCATCCCAAAGTCGATCCGCGCAACGACGACCTCGTCTTCCTGGGCTACTCGCCCTTCCCTCCCTACGTACGGTATGGCGTTGCGGACAAGACGGGCAAGCTCGTCCACGATGTTCCGCTCGAGCTGCCCCGCGCCGTCATGATTCATGACATGGCGATCACCGAGAACTACACGCTGATCCTCGACATGCCCGTCACGTTCTCGCTTGAACGAGTCGGACAAGGCGGCCCCGCCTTCGCTTGGGAACCCGAGAACGGCGCGCGGATCGGCGTAATTCCCCGCCGCGGCACCAGCGAGGACATGCGCTGGTTCGAAGTCGATCTCGGCTACATATTCCACGTCTTCAATGCATGGGAAGAAGGCGAACATATCGTCCTCGACGCCTGTCGCTCGAATCAAACCCAGATCCTGACAAGCGACGGGGCCTCCGCTGAAGATGAAATGGCACGCTTTCGACAGTACCGCCTTAACCTCATCACCGGTCGCTCAGAGGAGCGCGATATGGCCGCCGCGTTCCTGGACTTCCCACGGATCAATGAAACGCGCATGAGCCATAAGAACCAGTTCGGATATGCATCCGGATTCGCAACCGAATACGGCGCTTCTCTGCTCTTCGACTCGATCGTCAAGTTCGATCGCGAGACCGAGTCCCTCGAAACCATCGAGCTTGGAAACGGGACCTACACACAAGAGTTCGTTTTCGCACCGCGCGTAGGCGCTCGCACAGAAGATGACGGCTACGTCGTCGGCTTGATTCGCGATGAGCCGAACGCGTTGTCTGAATGCTGGATCATCGATGCCCAACGCTTTGGGGACGGGCCCGTCGCGCGGATCCAGATCCCCGAGCGCGTCCCCTACGGTTTTCACTCGCACTGGGTCGATCAACCCGGGCCGCCGAGCGCTTAGATCCGCAGACCGAAGCGTTTCGCGCGCGAATTCGGCGACGTTCGCGCCAGCGACCGCAATCCGATCTACCCGCTCAGCTTCGCCAGAATTTCATCGAGCAAAGGCGCAAGCTTCGCGCGCACCGCGTCATCCGAGCGATCTAGATAATCCGAAGGCACGATCATCAGCGGCAAATCGGTCAAGCCGTGAATCCGCGCGTGGGTGCGGGCCGCGCCTGCAAAAGGTTCGGTCACAAAGGTCAGGCTCGGCACACCGGCCTTCTCCAAATTAACGGCGTCGAGCAAACTGCCCGACGTGCAGGATCCTCATTTAGCGAGGCCGTTAATGACGCCATCGAACCCCGAGAAACGTGAAATCATGTCCGCATCCGCGGGGCGGGAGAGGACGGGTTTGATCTCGCGGTGAAATTCCAAGTCCCCCAGCCTTTCCCGAAGCGCCTCTTCAAGTACGCGCGTGTAGCCGGGAAAATGCGGCCCGGTCAGATGCTCGGGTTCGTTGCTCAAGAACCCAATGCGGCGAATCCCCCCGGCGTCCGAAACACGGCGCGCGAGACTCCCCGCCGCGCTCTCCAAGGACCCTCTCGGATCAACGAGCTCGATCATTTCCCCCACTCCTCTCGCGCCCTCGCGCTGTTTTACAATTCGCATTTCAACTGATCCCGCGGCGGGAAGCAAAGCCCCCCAAATGTCCCCACGAAGGGCAAACCGCAGCACAGGGAATGCTGTCCGAACCGCTCACGACAAGATGTATCGCGTCGGCCGAAGCGGTCACGGGAACACGCGTCTCGGGATCGGACTGATCCACCCAATCCGGCCACCAGGCGTAATGCGATTCAGAATCAACCGCGGGCGCACCATCAGCGCGCACGCGGATATCGCCGATGCGTCGCCGCGCGTTATGCCAAAGGAATTCCTGGACGCGCTCTCGCCCCCATCCCTCTCCCGCTATGCGGCGAGCCATCGAAGGACTCAGAACGACGAGCATCTCTCCCATCGTATGCGTATTCGAATTGCCGCGGGCGCACATTTGGTCCGCAACCAGCTCAAGCCAGCGTTCCGCAACCGGCGTCTCGTCTGCCGTCTCAACACCCCAGAGGTTCGCAATCTGAGGCGATTCGCAGGCAAAGACCGTGACCGCGCTCTTCTCGTCCACAAGCCCGGCGGATTCGTGAAACGCGGGCCAGGGTGACGCAGAGGACGACTCGGCGATGCAATACGCGAGGCGGCCGGGATGGCCCATGATCTCTTGAACGGGTTCGCCGGGATAGGCGCCCCCCAAATTCCAGAGAACCAACTTAAGCGCGCGGCCGATGGCAAGGTTCACCCGCGCGCCGCCACCGCTAAACAGAGACTCTTCGGTCGCCATCCCGAGCGAGTCAACGCGCTCCCCCGAGACAATCACAAGAGGCCAGCAGGGATGGGTCGTCGTCACGACACCCGCGAGGTTAAAGCTGGGCTCAAGCGCAGCTTCGATCGCGGCCAGCACAGTCGGCATGAACTCAGGCAGGCAACCCGCCATCGCCGCATTCGCCGCGATCGCTTCGACGGTCGCAACCCCTCCCCGCGGCGGGATGCGCCCGATGACTTCATCACCGTCGCGCCCCGTCCCCTTGACCAAGGAATCCACCACGCTGCGCTCGGGCGGAAAGGTCGGCAACCCATCCGTCAGCTTCAGCCTGAAGCTCAGCTCGGGCCAGTCCTTTGGATCGAGACCAGGTGGGAGAGGGGCGAAGACAGAGTTCTCCATGAATGAAGTGTCACCGAAGCCCAAGCAGGAATCAATTCATGCGCTGCCCCATGGAATCTCGTAGCCTTCCGCAAAGCATGAAGCGTTTTGATCGCAAATTTGGTGTCAATTTCCTCCGCGAGCTGCCGGAATCGCCGGGCTGTTACGTCTTTCGGGATGCCGCGGGGGACGTGCTCTATGTGGGCAAGGCAAAGAATCTGCGCAAGCGCCTCTCGAGCTACCGAAGTGCCAGCCGGCGAAAGGCGCATCGAAAAATGCGCGTGCTCGTGCGCGAGGCAGACGCGGTCGAAACCCGGCTAACGAAGAGCGAAGCCGACGCTCTGCTCCTGGAGAACAAGCTCATTCAGGAACTGCGGCCGCGTTTCAACGTGGACGGCGCCTTCGATTTTCTATATCCCGCCTTCGGCACGGGCCTCGATGAGGGACGGCTCCTGCTCTGCTTCACAACCGAGCCCGAGTCTTTCGCTCATCTCGACCTCGAATGGCACGGCGCCTTTCGCCCCCGAACCCGGGCAAAAGAAGCTTTCGACTCGCTCGTCGACCTTTTGGGCTGGTTAGGCCATCTCGAGCCTGCGAATCGGCTACCGGATGCCCCGCGGATTCGAGGAAGTCGATTGGTCGCGCTGCGCCGGGTGCATCCTGATTTGCTTCCGCCGATTAGAGGCTTTCTGGACGGGCAGAACGACACGCTGCTCGAGACGCTCTGTGACGCCCTCCTTGAGCGCTCCGGAGCGCGCGGTTCCGCCGCGGAAGTAGGCGAGGCGCTGCGCTTCCTTGGAGATTTTTATCGCCATGACATCTGTCGCCTCCTTGAGGCACGAGAGTCCGTCGGCGAAACGCGTTCCTTTATTCCACGAGAGGAACGAGACGGACTTTTTATTCGGTCGCGTGCCTTGGCCAACACGGCTCAGGCCGCTCCTCCGCCCCGAACCGACGAGGTCTGAGAACACCTGGCCCCTCCCTATCAACCTCATTTCAAAGAAATGTCGATCTCGATTGCCCGATTCCGGCTCCGCTTCCGCCTCTAGAAGAAAAAGCCAATCGAGAACCCCAGCCCGGACCTCCCAAGAACCGGGCCAACGACAGATCAGAAATGAGGGAAACCATGAAGATTCAATCACTTGCAGCTGGAGTTGCTGCCGCGGCGGCGCTCGTTGCCGGGCCGGCCCAAAACGCCCAGGCGGCCATCAACGCCGCCGATTTCGCCGGCGTGGAATGCGACGGCAACGCCCCGAGCGATGCCTGCACGATCGTCCTCGCTCCCGGGCTCGGCATCCTCGCTCCCCAAGACGCCCTCGAGGCCCATCCCGATGGATACGGCTTTGACATGACGGGCAATCTCTCTGTCCCGACGGGCGGAAAGGATGTTCCCCTCGTTGATGCGCGACTGAGCGCCCGCCTAAACGCCGCGGGTTCGGGCGTCGATCGCTTGATCGGCACGGTGCTCATGCCGATGCCGAATGACGGGTTCATGGCCGAAATCGATGTGACCGAGCGACCCTACGCTGCGGTCGGATTCGGATCCGGTGCAGAGCTCCTCGAGCTTGAGGGGCCAGTTGCGGATGCGCCGCTCGCGACCGAGCGCAATTACTTCTTCTTTAATGCGGTGGGTCGGCTCTCGGCCGAACTGGCCCCGATCAGCATGCAGACGCCCGGCGGTGCCGGCGTGGTCGTGCTTGATCCGACTGATCCCTACTTCTACATCTCCGCGGAGCTTCAAGGCTTGGGCGGCGACGGCAAGAAGCAGGAGGATGGCGCAGACAGCGACGGCGCCTCCAACTCCGGCGACGCCGGAGACGGCCAGAGCGAAGGCAATGGCAGCGCGAATTCCAACAGCGGTAGCGACCCCGATGCCAATACCAGCGCCGACAACAACTCCGACTCCGACTCCGCGACGAATTCGGAGAATGATGCGGACGGGGCGAACGACGACCAGAACCCAACGGATGAAAACGCAGAAAATGAAGAAGAAGCGGCCGGCGTGGCGGGCTTTGGTTTTTCTGTCGGCGGCTTCATCCCCTTCGAACCGGCGATTGCCGC
>JBGCEJ010000002.1:0-82473 GCA_045106235.1 Myxococcota bacterium | reverse complement strand
GGCCGGGGCCGAAACAGAAACGGCCGGACTCGAAACGCGTTCGAATCCGGCCGTGGGTCTGACTTCGTGCGGTAAGCCGCTCGCTACTCGAAGAGCTCCCGCAAGATGATCGTCTCGTCGCGGCCGGGGCCGACGGAGAGGACCGCCGCCGGGGTTTCGGCGAGGGCTTCGATGCGGGCGATATAGCGCTTCGCGTTCTCGGGGAAATCGTCGAAGGAGGTGAGTCCGCTGACGTCTTCCTTCCAGCCCGGCAGGGTTTCGTAGACGGGCTTGGCGCGCTCGGCTTCGGCGAGGGTCATGGGGAAATCCTCGGTGACCTTGCCATCGATGTCGTAGGCGATGCAGATCTTGAGTTCATCAAAGCCGCTCAGGATATCGAGCTTATTGATGGCGAGATCCGTCAGACCATTCACAGTCACCGCTTCGCGCAGCAGAACCGCGTCGAGCCAACCGCAGCGTCGCGGACGACCCGTCGTGGCGCCAAACTCGGCGCCGGCGCGGCGGAGTTCTTCGCCGGTCTCGTCTTCAAGTTCGGTCGGGAACGGGCCCGAGCCGACGCGCGTGGTGTAGGCCTTGGTGATGCCGATGACGCGGTCGATCTGGGTCGGGCCAATGCCGCTGCCTGTGCAGACGGCGCCGGCGACGCAGTTCGACGACGTGACGAAGGGATAGGTCCCGTGGTCGATGTCGAGGAATGTCCCCTGAGCGCCTTCGAACAGGATGTTCTTCCCGGCGCGCATGGAGCGGTCGATGATTCGACCCGTATGGTCGATGTACTGGTCGAGTCGGCGGCCCCATTCGACACATTGCGTGAAGAGCTGACCCACATCGATCGGATCGGCGCCGTGGAGCTTCGTGAGTTCGAAGTTCTTTTGCTCGGCGATGGCGTCGAGCTTCTCGCGCAGCGTATCGACCTGGCGCAGGTCGGCCACACGGATGCCGCGGCGGGCGACCTTGTCTTCGTAGCAAGGGCCGATGCCACGACCGGTCGTGCCGATCTTGCCCTTGCCGGCAGCGGCTTCGCGCGCGCCGTCGAGGGCGTTATGCCAGGGCAGGATCACGTGGGCGCGACCGGAGACGCGGATGCGCGAGGGATCCTTCAGGATGCCGCGGGCTTCGAGCTTGCCGAGTTCTTCGAGCAGGATCGCCGGATCGACGACCACACCGGGGCCGATCAGATTGACCGAGCCATCGTGAAGAATGCCGGAGGGAACAACGTGAAGAATCGTCGTCTCGCCATCCACCACGAGGGTGTGGCCTGCGTTATTGCCGCCCTGAAAGCGCGCTACGAGGTCAGCCTGCGGGCCGAGCCAATCAACGATCTTGCCTTTGCCTTCGTCGCCCCATTGGGCGCCGACCGCTACGACGGTGGACATATTAGTTAGAGCTCCAGCAGTTGAACGGCGATCATGTTCTCTGCATCGCGCAGAGAAGCCAAAACGTCTTCGCTTGGCGTTTGATCGACGTTGACGAGCATGCAGGCTTCGCCACGAGAATCGTGGAGGGCGAGCTGCATGCGAGAGATGTTAATTCCGGCGTCGCCCAGAAGCTGACCGACGCGTCCGACGACGCCACTCTGATCGTGATTATGGATCAGCAGAGTGCAGCCTTCCGGGATGGCTTCGAGCATGAAGTCATCGAAGCGGACGATGCGCGGCTGGTCTCCGTGAAAGACGGCGCCGGCAACGAGGCGATCGACGACGCCCTTCACCCGAACGGTCACGGCCGAGGCGAAGTCAGTCGAGCGCGCGACCTTGCTCTCGATGACCTTGATGCCGAGTTCCTGAGCGATATGCGAGGCGTTCACGAGGTTTACGCTTTCGCGGACCGAGGAGAGGATGCCCTTCAAGACCGCGATCGTGATCGGCGCGACCTTGAGCTCCGCGACATCGCCCGAGTACTCGACTTCGACGACATCGACGCGGCCCTGAGCGAGCTGTCCCTGAAAGGAGCCCAGCTTTTCGCCGAGGGTGACGTAGGGACCGACTTCGGCCATCTGTTCCGGCGAGACGCTCGGGACATTGATCGAGTTGCGGATCTCGTCCTTCAGGAGGAAATCGCGGATCTGTTCGGCGACGGCAACGGAGACATTGATCTGCGCCTGTTCGGTCGAGGCGCCGAGATGCGGCGTGCAGATCACATTCGGATGGTTCACGAGGGGATGGTCTGCCGGCGGCGGCTCTTCGACGAAAACGTCGAGTCCCGCGGCGCCCACCTGCCCGTTTTCAAGCGCTTCGAGGAGCGCGGCTTCGTCGACGATGCCTCCGCGTGCGGCGTTGATCACCATAAGGCCGGGCTTGGCCTGAGCGAATTCGGCCTTCCCGAGGATGCCCGTGGTTTCCTTGGTCTTCGGAACGTGGACCGTGACAACGTCGGCGCGGCTCATCATTTCGCCGAGCTCAACGCGTTCGACTTCGAGGCGCGCGGCCGCTTCCGCGGTCAGGTAGGGATCATGCACGATCACCTTCATACCGAGTCCCTTGGCGCGGGAGACCACGAAGCGACCGATATTGCCTGCGCCGAGGACGCCGAGGGTTCGGTTGTAGAGCTCCATGCCCTGAAACTTCTTCTTTTCCCATTTGCCGGCCTTCATGGAGGCGGTGGCCTGGGGGATATGGCGCGCGAGGGAGACCATCAGCGAGATCGCGTGTTCAGCGGTCGTGATGTTGTTGCCTTCCGGCGTGTTCACGACGACGACGCCGTGCTGAGTCGCGGCGGGCGTATCGACATTGTCGACGCCGATGCCGGCGCGGCCGATGATCCGCAGATTCGGGGCGCCGGCGAGAACGTCGGCGGTCACCTTGGTCGAGGACCGGATGACGAGACCATCGACGTCCTTGATCAGGTCGAGCAGCTCGTCGGCCGAGGTACCTGGATGATTGATGACTTCAATGCCCGAGGCTTGCTCGAGGACGGCGACGCCCTGTTCAGCCATGGCGTCAGAGATGAGGACTTTCGGCACGAGACTCTGTTCTCCACCTTGCGGTTTTGCAGGCGCGACCGGGTCGCGCACGAAAAAGCCCACCCCCATAAGAGAGGCGAGCGCGGGCATTAAGAAGCGGGACGAGAAAGCTAAACGGAAGAGCTAAACGACGGTCCCGCTGTAAAAAAACTGGCAAATCAGGTGGGCCGGGGATCCGGGGGGCTTGCTGGCTCGGGCCAACGGCGGACTTGAGGACGTGGGTAGCGCCTTTGAAAAGGCCCTTGCTGCAGTCTAAGTCGCTGACAAACTTAAGGATTCCAACCGGTGACGGAGTGTGCCGGAGGCCCTTCGGAGTGTCAACGGTGGGGGTGGGCCCCGCTCTGCTGCGTCCAGAGAGAGCCGAGCCCGTGCTAGAATGCGCTTCGCAACGCCTCTTTCCTCGTCGTCCTCGGTCGAGTCGGCACGGAGACCTGCTGACTGCGGGTGCGCCGCCCAGAAACGACCTCCAGGAGCCCTTCACTATGGCCCCCTCGGCCCGGCCCCCGAGCCTCAAAATCGAACCCCGTGGCCCCCTCGCGGGGACTGTTTCCGTCCCCGGCAGCAAGAGCATTACGAACCGCGCCCTCCTCCTTGCGGCTTTGGCGGAGGGTGTCTCGACGCTGCGGGGCGGCCTCGACTCCGACGATACCGTCGTCATGCGTGCGGCTCTCCGCGCGATGGGAATCGAAGTGGAGCATGAGGCCGAAGACGTCTGGCGCGTGCATGGTCAGGGCGGACGGTTCACTCCTCCCGACCATGCCCTCGATTGCGGCAATTCGGGAACCACTGTTCGCTTCTTGACCGCCGCCCTCACCCTCGCCTCAGGCGCCATTACGGTCGACGGCAACGCCCGCATGCGCGAGCGACCCATTTCGGATCTTGTCACGTCGCTGCGCGCCCTCGGCGCCGAACTGACTGTCGAAGGCCAGACGGATTGTCCTCCGATCCGGGTCCACGGCGGCGGGCTTCCCGGCGGCGCTGCTCTCATCGACGGCAGCCAGTCCAGTCAATACGTCTCCGCCGTCCTCCAAGCCGCGCCCTACGCCGCACGCGATCTCGAACTCGCCTTCAAAGACGGCGTCATCGTTTCGCGCCCCTATATCGACCTCACCCTCGAAGTGATGCGCGATTTCGGAGCCGAGGTGGAATGGCAGGGGCAGCCCGGCGACGAGCGACTCTTTGTGAAAGCCGGGCGGCACTACACCGCGCGCGACTACACCATCGAACCCGATGCCAGCTCCGCGGCGTATCCCTTTTGCGCGGCCGCGATCGCCGGCGGGAGTGTCTCGGTCGGCGGTGTTTCACCGACGTCGAATCAGGCCGACTTCAAGATCCTCGATCTGCTCGCCCGCATGGGCTGTCGCGTCGACCGAGACGGCGAGACCGTGACCGTCCACGGCCCCGAAACCCACCTCCGCACCCTCGGCGAGATCGACATGAATGATTTCCCCGACGCAGTCCTGGCCTATGCGGTCGTTGCGCTTTTCGCGGATGGGCCGACGACGATCACGAACGTCGCCAACTTGCGGATCAAAGAAACGGATCGGCTGGACGCGCTTCAGAACGAGCTCACCAAGCTCGGCGCCCGTGCGACGACGGGGCCGGACTGGCTCAAGATTGAACCGGGCCCCATGCGCGGTGCCGAAATCGAGACCTATGACGACCATCGCGTCGCGATGTCCTTCGCTCTCGCGGGCCTGCGCGTCCCCGGCATTGTGATCCTTGACCCAGGATGCGTTTCCAAGACATGGCCGCGCTACTTCGAAGCGTTCGAGAGTCTATAATCTGCAAGTCCGCGTGAGACGTAACCCTTTCCCCGCGCAGCCCGTATTAACCGGCATCGGCAAACAACCGCTGAACCAAGGAGCACACCCAAAATGGACAAGAAGAGTGCAGTTCTCGCCGCAGCCGCGGCCGCAATTTTCGTCAGTGGCGCCGCCACCCTCGCCAACGCAGGTCATCACGAAGCGGGCGAAACAGTGCAGTGCGAAGGCGTCAACTCCTGCAAAGGCACGTCCGAATGCAAGACCGACGTCAGCGCCTGTCACGGTACGAACGCTTGCGCCGGTAAGGGTTGGATCTCGATGACCGCCGAAGAATGCGAAAAAGCCAAGGCGGATATGGCGGATCAGTAGGCCGCTCCCGCTTGAGATGAGCAGAGCGGACTGGGCGAGAGACTGCGGAAACGCGGACCTCGCCCGGCCGCCGCTCAGCACCCAAACGGCCCCAACGAACCGCCTCATGCCCTCGCCCCCCGCCCCTCATTCTCCTCCGCCAAGTCGATTCGACATCCCTTTCCTGGGCGTCGGCGTCGGCCTTCGCACGGCGCATTACGCGGATGTCCTTGAGCGTGGCCATACGCGCGAGGAGGCCACTGGCTCCACTGAAGTCCTGAGCGTCGACTGGTTTGAGCTTCTCTCTGAAAACTACATGGTCGACGGCGGCCGCCCTCTCCGCATTCTCGAGGAAGTCCGCGCTCTCACTCCCGTCGCTCTCCACGGCGTCTCCATGAACATCGGGTCCAGCGACCCGCTCGACGCCGATTATCTGAACGATCTCGAACGCCTGATCAAACGCGTCGACCCCAGCTGGATCTCCGACCATCTATGCTGGACGGGTGTCGGCGGCCATCAACTCCACGACCTCCTCCCCCTCCCCTACACAGAGGAAGCGATCCGCCACGTCGCCGCCCGCGTTCGCCAAGTGCAGGACCGACTCGGCCGTCCCCTCGCACTCGAAAACGTCTCCTCCTACATCACCTACAAGGAAGACACACTCAGCGAATGGGAGTTCTTGCTCGCCATCGTAGAAGAAGCAGATTGCGGGATCCTCCTCGACGTAAATAACATCTATGTCAGCGCGCATAACCACTCCTTCGACGCTGAGCGCTACATCGACTCCATCCCGCCGGGACGCGTCTTTCAAATTCACCTCGCGGGACATAGCCGCTCGGACGAGATTCTAATCGACACGCACGACCATCCCGTCTGCGATGAAGTATGGGCGTTGTACGAACGAGCGATCGCGCGCCTTGGCCCCGTTTCGACGCTGATCGAGTGGGACGACCAAATCCCGACGTATGCACGACTGGTTGAAGAGGCGAACAAGGCGCGCGGGATCATGAACCGAACGGCGCCACCCGAAACCGCTCCTTCGACCTCGCCCGGGGAGACCCCACATGTCGCTTCGTGAAACGCAGCTCGCGATCGACCGCTGGTTACGCGCGCCCGAGGGCGTTGCGAAGGCGCTGCAAGATGGCGACGCCGCAGGAGCTCAGGCATCGCCGGGTCAAGCGGAGCGAATGCTATCGGAAATGATTCAGGGGGATGCTGCCCTGGATGCGGTGGGGCGGCTCGAAATTTATGCGAACGCCTATTTCCATCGCATCTTCGGCGTCCTCCAAAACGACTTCCCAGCCCTCGAAGCAAACCTCGGGGCCGCGCCCTTCTCTGACTTGGTCACCTCTTATTTACTCGTTGAGCCCTCGCGACATCCCTCTCTTCGTTTCGCCGGAGCGAGACTCGCAAATTTCCTGAACGAGCATGAAGCGGCGGCGCGCCTTCGAGACCGCGCGCCATGGGCCTTTGAGCTTGCCGACCTTGAATGGACCCGCTCCGAGGTGTTCGACACCAAAGAGGGTGCGGTTCTGGACCAAGCCTCACTCGCCTCTCTCGCCCCGGAAGACTTCGGCGCGCTTGAGCTCAGGCTTGGGGCCTGGGTCAAGCGCAAGTCCTACGAATACCCGGTCGCAAACCTCTGGCGAGCAGCGATTCGAGGCGACGCGGCGGAATCGGTCGAATGCACGCCACGACCGATGCGTGTACTCATCTGGCGCAAGAACGAGGAACCAGTTCATCGGATTCTCGAGAACGCCGAAGACTCGGCCCTGGCCCTCGCACAGAATGGCATTCGCTTCGACGCTCTCTGCGTCTTCGCTGCAACTTGCGTGACTGAGGATGAGGCTCCCGCCCTCGCCGCCAGCTGGCTGGCGCAGTGGCTGAATGATGGGCTCTTGCGGGCGGATTGAAAGCGCAGCAAACGGAAAGCGCTCAGCCCCGCCGCGCGCGGGCATCCGCGGCGGGGACGCTCAGCAGCGTGATGCCGACGCCGAAATCCCCTTCTGTGAAGTAGTTCATACAGCGCCCCTCCCAAATCCAGTGAAATGGCTCCGTACTCAAACGGAGTGCAAATCACCTCGACCGCGTCGGCCCGTTCCGATGTGCGTTAGGAGCGAAGATGCCCCTGCGATCAGCAGTCCCCGACCCTTCGAACTCACGATCCGCCCGGATCAGCTCCGTCCTTGGCGCGCTGAGCTCGGCTCTCTGCCTAACGCTGGCTGCCGGAAGCGCCCCCGCCGCAACCTTCCTCGTCAACTCCACCTCGGATAATGCAGATGCAACCGTCGGCGACGGCACCTGCTCTACCGGGAACCTGATCACGCTTTCGCTCAACCCATTCATCATCGCCGCAGAATGCACGCTCCGCGCGGCAATCGAGGAAGCCAACGGCAGCGCCGGCGCGGATCAAATCGAATTCAGCGGGTTCCTCCCAACCACAGCCGGCGTTGTCGAAATTTCCCCGACGAGTTCTTTGCCGCCGATCTTCTCGGAAGTCACCGTCGATGGATACAGCCATCCGAACTACGACGACCCCGACCCCAACGCGAATCCGGTCATCAACATCCTCGGCGGAGGAACGCCCGCCGGGACCCACGGCCTCATCCTCCTACCGGGCGCGGACGACTCCATCGTTCGAGGTCTGGCCATCTCGGGCTTTCCAAGCTCGGGAATATTGATTTCCGACTTCGGCGTCGGTGGCCCTGAGAACGTTCGCATCCAGGGGAATCATCTCGGCGTCTGGCGGGGACTCTTCTACACCAACGGAAATGGCGAAGACGGAATCCGGATCGAAAACGCCGACGATGCACGCATCGGAACTTTCTGCTCCTTTCTCACCTGTACGGGAAAGCGAAACCTCATCTCCGGAAACGGCCGCAACGGCGTTTCTATCCGAGGGACGGAGAATCAGCTCGGCGGGAATTATATCGGCACGGATCGCACAGGCTCGGCCACCTCTGTCCCATTCGGCGGCGGGACCGCCAACGCCGAATACGGCGTCTACATCCCGCGCGGCTCAACGGATAACACCATCGGCAGCGTCGGCGGCACCATCTTCCCGGGCGGCCCCTTCACGCCCCTCTCCTCCGCGCCCAACATCATCTCAGGAAACGGAATCAGCGGCCTCTACATCGAAGGCGCAGACAACCGAGTCTACGGCAACCGGATCGGCACGAACGCAGACGGCACTGCCGCCCTCCCCAATCAACAGGACGGAATCGAAATCGCCGCAGACGATACAATCATCGGCGGAACGAGCCTCCGCGGCAATCTCATCTCCGGAAACACGCGAGCCGGCATTTCTGTCGTCAGCGAAGACGGCAGCGACCCCGAGCGACTCGTCATCGTTGGCAATTCCGTCGGCGTCAACCTCGACGGCGATGCCCCACTCGGAAACCTCTTCGGCTTCCTCCTTCAAGGCGGAATCGACCACGAGGTCACGGATAATATTGTCAGCGGCAACCTCAGCGATGGGATCCGCGACGGAAGCCAATCAAGCGTGTACGCACGCAATTTCATTGGAACTAATCCCGCAGGCGACGATCTCGGAAATGGCTTTGTCGGCTTGGTTCTCCTGAACGCTGCGCCCTTCTTCGACGAAGGAAGTCATCTCATCGGCGGCGCTGGCCAAGGAAATACGATCGGCTTTAACGGCTCGGGGATCCAAGTCGTTGGCTCTACTTTCAATCGCATCGTCGGGAATTTCATCGGGACGAACGCCAACGGAGACGATCTCGGAAACGATTCAGCAGGCCTCCTCAGCGACTCGGATGAGACCGAAATCGGCGACTTCAACGGACGGGAAAACGGGCTTGCCAACGTGATCGGATTCAACCGCTTCGGGATCTTCTCTCGCGGCGATAACGTCAAGATCCAAGGGAACTTCATTGGCACCAACGCCGCAGCAGACGACCTGGGCAACGAGCTCTCCGGCATCTACATCGAGTCGTTCTACCGCCCCGACGCGGTCATTGGCGCCCGCCTCTCAACGCCGGATGCGGACGTGAATGGCGCAGGCAACACGGTCGCCTTCAATGGCATCGGTATCGAGCTGGACGAGACCTGGGAACTTTCCATCCGCGGGAATCAGCTGATCGGCAATGACGGCCCCGGGATCGACCTCGAGGGCGATGGCGCGACGGCGAACGACCCCGGCGACGCCGATGCCGGCTCCAACAACCTCCAGAACACCCCCGTCTTCGATTCGGCGCAAACGCTCTTCGACACCGGAACGGGAGACCTCCAGATCCGCTTCGCAGTCGACTCCCCCGACACAGAGGCGCGTTACCCCCTCACGATTGACTTCTATATCCATGACCCGTGGCAGACCCCGGGCGATCAGGCGAGTGCGCATCTCGGATCCGTTATCTACGAGGCGGCGGACGCTGGCGCATTCGTGACGACAACGATCACGCCGACCGCGGGCACGTTCGAGGAGAACCTCTTCGGCGATACCTTTGGCGGGCTCCGCGCGACCGCAACCGACGCGAATAGCAACACCAGCGAGCTCTCAAGGCAGAACATCCCGGTCCCCGAGCCCGGCGTTCGGAGCCTGCTTTCCACGGGACTTGCGGGACTATTTTTCGCAGTAGGAATGCGCGGACGAGTCCGCCGGTCGACAAAAAATGCACAAAAAAATTCAGGGGCTTGTGTGAACTCATTCACACTCGCCCCGCCCACTTCGTGATGAACTTCTTTTATCGTCAAAATGGCCTGAACGACGTAGTGTCGAAAGGACCTCGGAATCAAGACGAAGGAGCGAATCATGAAGTCTTCCTCTGCGAAATCCTCTCGCGTGGCCGTCAGCGCGTTCTGCGCGCTCATGCTCGCCGGGGCCAGTGCGCAAGCCGCCACCTTCCTCGTGAACTCGAATGCGGATACCGGGGATAGCGTCGCAGGCGATGGCAGCTGTTCTACGGGCATCGTTATTGTCGTTGCCACCAACCCCATCCAATTCGCGGAAGAATGCACCCTCCGCGCGGCACTCGAAGAATCAAATAGCCTCGCTGGCAGTGACGTCATCGAGTTTTCGTCGTTCCTGCCAACCGTGGCAGGCATCGTCGAAATCTCCCCCGCGACCTCCCTGCCCCCCATCCTTGGCCCCGTCACCCTCGATGGCTATAGCCATCCGAGCTACGACGATGCCGCGGTCGACGCAACGCCGATCATCAACCTCCTCGGCAGCTCGGCCGGAGCGAACACGCCCGGACTCACCTTCCTCCCGGGCGCGGACGGATCCATCGTACGCGGCCTCGCGATCACCAACTTCACCGGGTCCGGCATCCTGATCTCGGCCTTCTTTTCCGACGGCCCGGAAGACATCGTGATTCAAGGCAACCATATCGGCATCACGCGCGGCATCTTCTACTTCGGCAACGACGAGCACGGCATCCAGATCGAAAACTCCGATAACAACCGGATCGGCGCGGTCTGCGATCCGATCGGCGGATGCCAAGGCAAGCGGAACGTCATCGCCGCGAATACCCTCACAGGCATTTCCATCAACGCCTCCACGGGCAACCGAATCGCAGGAAACTACATCGGCATCGACCGCTCAGGAACCGCGACCTTCATCTCCTTCGGCGGGTCGACGCGAAACGGCGAAAACGGCGTCTTTGTGAGCGAGTCCTCCACCGGCAATTTCATTGGTGATACGGGCGGCTTCTTCGTCGTTGGATCCGGCATCACCCCGGTCGCCGCGGGCAACCTCATCTCGGGCAACACCTTCAGCGGAATCAACGTCCAGGGCGCGGGCAATACGATCGTCGCCAACCAGATCGGCACAAATGCCGCAGGAACCGCCGCCGTTGGCAATCTCGGCAGCGGCATCTTCGTCGGGGGCGATGACACAGTGATCGGTGGCTCCGGGCTCAACAGCAACTTGATCTCCGGCAACGGCAGCTCCGGCATTTCCGTCGACACCGAAACCGGCGGCGACCCCCTCCGGCTCTCCATCTTCAACAATCGCATCGGCGTCAACGCGGCGGCGGATGCCCCCGTCGGCAACGGCAATCACGGCATGCTGCTCTGGGGCAGCAATCACGATATCGACGACAATATCATCGGTGGCAACGCCAACCACGGCATCTCCGACATCAGCAGCGGCACCGTCTTTCTCCGCAACTACCTCGGCACCAATGCCGAAGGCGACAACCTCGGCAATGGCGACGCGGGCATCCGCATGTCCGAAGGCAACCAGGTCCTTGGCGAAGTCGGCAGCGGCAATATCATCGGCTTCAACGCAAACGGCATCGTCGGCGGTAGCTCAAGCTTCAACGTCCGCATCGTCTCAAACTTCATCGGCACCAATCCCGAAGGCGACGATATCGGCAACCTCGGGCACGGGATCCAGATCGACGCGCCCGAGTACCAGGTCGGCGAAATCAACGGCCGAATCATCGGCCAAGCGAATACGATCGGTTTTAACGGCGGCGACGGCGTCTTCGATACGGGCTTCAATACGACGATCCAAGGCAACTATATCGGCACGAATGTAGAGGGCGAGGTCCTGCCAAACGGCGGCGCAGGAATTCGCGCAGAGACAATCGCTGGCCCCGGCGCAGCGATCGGCGCAACGCTCAGCACCCTTGATTTCAACGTAAATGGCGCCGGGAATATCGTCGCGCATAACGCCCAGGGAATTGTCGTCGACAACACGGAAGATCTCCCGGTACGCGGCAACCAGCTCCTCGGCAATGGGGGCCCCGGCATCGACCTCGAAGGCGACGGCGTCACGAACAACGATGCGAGCGACGCCGATACCGGTGCGAACAATCTGCAGAATCGACCGATTCTCGACGCCAGCGTCACCGCTTACAACTCGGGCACGGGTGAAGTCGAAGTCCGACTCGGCGTCACCTCCACCGTCGCCAATGCGGCCTACCCCCTGACCTTCGACTTCTACATCCACGATCCGTGGCTCCAGCCGGGTGACGAGGCCAGCATGCATATTGGATCCGCGACCTACACAGCGCTCGAAGCGGGCTTCTTTGTCACTCGGAACTTCACGCCGACCCTCGGCACCTTCACCCCGAATATCTACGGCGATCTTTTCGGCGGCCTGCGCGCCACGGCAACGGACGCCAATGGAAACACGAGCGAGTTCTCCCTCGGAAACGTTCCGGTCCCTGAACCGAGTCGGAACGCGCTCCTCGCCGGCGGTCTCCTCGGCCTAATCGGCCTCCTCGACCGACGACGCACAAAAAGAGGGCCCGCGGTCCGAAGTACACCCGAGCGAGCGCGCTGAGTCCCCGCGAGGGCCACGGCACACAAGAGCGAAAAAAATCGCAGGACAGAGTTGACACCCTGCCCTGCGTGCAAATCTCTTCCGCATCACAGGAAACGGAGCCCGGCAGACGCCACTCCGAATCCCGCCTTGCATGTCGCGCCTATTCGGTGCGACGCGTGACGCGCAATGACTCAGTGGAGGAGTTTACCCAATGGCGAACTATCACTTTCAGCGTTCTTCGAACCGCTCTCCTTTGTCGACGCTCTTTAACGAGATGCGCCGGGACCTAGCATCCGCGCATCCCCCTGCAGCCCAGCAGTACAACGCCGCCTATCAAGGCACTCGCGGCGTCTACCCCCCCGTCAACCTCACCGAGGATGCGGAGGAATATCTGCTCACAGCGGAACTCCCCGGCGTTGCACCCGACGCGGTCGATGTCACGATCGAAGGTTCCACGGTCACGATCAGCGGCCAGCGAAAAATCGACTACGCCGCGGGAGACGGAACCGCGGTGCATCGACGCGAGCGGCAGTCGGGTACGTTCCGACGCGCGTTTGAGCTCCCCGCGGAAATTAACCTCGACGCGGCCAAGGCCACGCATCGGAACGGCGTCCTCACGCTCGCTTTGCCGAAAGCGGATGCGGTTAAGCCGCGACAGATCCAAATCGAAACGAGTTAGGCCCTACACGCGCAACTCCGAGAACCACAACACATGCAGGAGATCAGCTCATGACGACCATGCAATCACGTGAAATTGAAGCCCGAGAAAAATCAGAACTCACAACGGAGGGAGTCCGGCCCGAACCGGTCTTCCGGCCCGACGTCGATATCCTTGAACAGAGCGATGCCTTCGTGATCCATGCGGACATGCCGGGAGCGAACGAAGACACGGTCGATATCCGACTCGACAACGGCGTGCTGACTCTCGAAGGCCGCCTGGTTTCCGAGGCGGTCGAAGCCTCTCCGACAGACGATGTTCAGGTGGCTTCCGGTGAGCGTCCAGTCGGCGATGCCCCCGAGACCAAAGCCCCCGCGACGCCCGTCGTGCGCCACGCCGAGTACCGGCTGGGCAGCTATCGGCGCGAGTTCAGGCTCTCAAAGGACATCGACGTGAGCGCCGTCAGCGCCCGGATGCGAGACGGCGTGCTCGAACTCCGACTGCCGAAGGCCGCCGAGCTACAACCGCGCAGAATCGCGGTGGAGGCTGCCTGAGCGGTTACGGGTAGCAGTCCGCGCCGTCGCAAAAGCGGACGCTTACATCCAGAGAGGCCGGAAAGCGCGAATTGCTGTAGTGAGGCGCAAGGAGGTAGAGCTTGTTGTCGAATGTACGGTCCCAGACCCAGGGATCGATTCGCACGCCGATTGGATTCGCCCAGCGGGTCACCACCCCATCACCGACAACCGGATCGAACTGCAGAATTGCGTCGGCCGTGCTGCCCTCCACGGGACGGTAGAAAGCACCGTTGTTGCTGCTCGTCGTCGCGGAGTCGAGTACGACACCGCGGCGACGCAGCTCAACTTCGGTGAAACGGTTGGAGCGCGTCTCTGCGGGGAGGTAGGCCAGCTGGATGCCTCTCAAGGCATGTCCACTCAGAACGATGGAGTGATCGTATCCATTGCCCGATACCGTCAAGGTATGGGTGACCCGAACCGTGTTATCCAGCTGAATCACACGGGTATACTTGATCACGTCGCCGCTGTAGTTCTCCCCGTCTCGCAGGTTCGTCGGGATGCCGTCAATCGTCAGCGTGCGGCTCTGAAGAGATTCACGTCCATGCCCCTCGCCGCTCCAAACGCCGTCCCCAAATTGCAAGACGACGCCGTTCCCGGAGAGCGCGGAAACCACGGAGCGATCGTCATTGGTCACGAGCCGAACGGCACCCAGCGGCCCAGCCACCACAACCCGCGTGTCGCCGGAAGTCAGAATACTCGCGGCCAGCGCCGTCGAAGCCAGCGCTTGTGAGACAAGACAGCAGAGGAGAAGATTGATCATCCGAGAACTTCGAAGCGCATTCTTTTCCATCGATCGTCTTACCACTATCCGGGAGTTGTTAACGAGGGAAGAATAGCCCATCGAAGTTCGCACTTCGGTGACACGTCTAACTGAAGTGGTCCAATCTTGTGTCGATTCATCTTCGAGCAGACCCCTCGGGGCCGACCAGCAAGCCCTCTCCATCCGTCGCCCGCAAACCAAGCGCAACGCAGGCGCAGAGACGCCATCCGGCTTTATGAAATCCCAAGTGCGCGTTCAACAAAAGGGGCATGGGCTGTTCCGGCTTCCCCATCCCGCGAAGGTTCGTCGTCGGCCCTCACTCAGTCCGCACGCCTCCGCGCAGACAGTCCCAGCAAACCCAGCCCGAGAAGAATGAGGCTGGGCGGCTCGGGAATCGGCACAACCCGAAATTCTTGAGCGAACTGACCCCAGGAAACGGGATCAGCGTCGTAGGCATAGTCCCCGCGCACGAGCACAGATACACGCTCCTGCGCCACGAATTCTTCTATTCCGATTTGGCCAACAGGTTTCTTGATCCGGCAAATCGCAGCACCAAGTCCCCGAAATCCAAAAGAACGGTCTATAGTCTTCGCCACGACGCCCCCCCGACGTCCCCCTGCGTCCCATACCGAGGTTTTCCTCCCATGCCCTCGTCCGTTTCTCCTGCGAAGACGCCCGTCTTCGAAGCTCATGCCTATGGTCAGTCCATCTGGCTCGACAATATCAGCCGCGATCTCCTGCTTTCAGGTGAGCTCCGCCGCTGGGTCGAGAATGAAGGCATCTGCGGCGTCACCTCCAATCCCGCGATTTTCGAGAAGGCAATCGCGCAGTCGACGGACTACGACCCTGCGGCTCGAGCGCTGATCGCTCAAGGCGCGAGCGATGCCCTCGATGTCTTCGAAAAACTTGCCGTCCAGGACATCCAGCTCGGCTGCGACGTCCTGCGCCCGGTCTGGGAAAAGAGCGGCGGCTCTGACGGCTTCGTCTCCCTCGAAGTCTCGCCCCATCTTGCGAACGACACCGAGGGCACAATCGCGGAAGCGCGGCGCCTCGCGAAAGCGGTGACCCGCGACAATCTGATGATCAAGGTCCCTGCGACTCCCGAAGGCATCCCGGCGATCCAGCAGCTGATCTCCGACGGCATCCACGTGAACGTGACCCTGCTCTTTGCGGTCGATGCGTACGAAGCGGTTCATAACGCGTATATCGGTGGGCTCGAAGCCCGCATGGCCCGGGGTGAGTCGGTCTCTGGGATTGCCAGCGTTGCCAGCTTCTTTATTTCGCGGATTGACGCGACCGTCGCGCAGCATCTCGACGCCGCCCTCGAAAACGAGAAGAACGAAGAGACCCGCGGCCGCCTCGAAGGGCTCAAGAACAAGGTCGCCATCGCAAACGCAAAACTTGCCTACGGCCGTTTCCTCGAGATGCTCGACGAAGGCCGCTGGAAGAAACTCGAAGCCGCGGGCGCCGATCCTCAGCGCGTCTTGTGGGCCAGTACGGGAACGAAAGACCCTGCCCTTCCGAAAGCGCTCTACGTCGATGAGCTGATCGGCATGCATACGGTGAACACGCTGCCCGGCGCGACCCTCGATGCCTTTCGGGAAGAAGGCCAGGTGCGCGATGCCCTTGGCAAGGATTCAGCGAAGCTCAAATCTGAAGCGCAGGAAGTTCTCTCCGAACTCGCCACGTTAGGCGTGTCGCTGAAGGAGATTACGGACGGGTTGCTGACGAAGGGCTGTGCGCTGTTCAGCGATGCCTTTGACACGCTGCTGCTCTCGGTGGAGACAAAGCGCCAGATCTTGCTCGGCGAGCAGCTTTCACAAACCCAGATGGCCCTCGGCGACGCCGCAGCGGACGTCGAAGCGGCAAACCAGGCTTGGCAAGAGGAAGGCAATTCCCGGAAGCTGTGGAATAAGAAGGCCTCGCTCTTTTCTGACGCGGATGAGGCCAGCTGGATGGGTTGGCTCGACCTGCCCGCCGCAGCGCCCGAAGCGGCGATCGCCAGCCCCGCGCTTCGCGAAGCCGTCCGAATGCATCCGGCGGACACCGCCGTCGTCGTGGGCATGGGCGGCTCCTCGCTCTGGCCCGACGTGCTCGCCGAAACCTTCGGTGGGCGCACTGGAGGCGATGAGCGCCGCAAGTCCAGAACGCTCAAGGTGATCGATACGACGGTCCCCGACGCGGTCATCGATTTCGTCGCAGGACTTGACCTTGAGAAATGCCTCTTTTTCATCGCCTCGAAATCAGGTTCCACCATCGAGCCGAATGCGATCTTCGAACTGCTCCATGCTCGCCTTGTTGAGGCGGTCGGTGCCGACGCGGCGGGGCGTCATTTTGTCGCGATCACAGATCCCGGCAGCGCGCTCGAAGCCCGTGCATCTGAACTCGGATTCCTTGGAACGGCGCTCGGACGCGCGGATGTCGGCGGCCGCTTCTCGGCGCTCTCTCCCTTCGGCCTCCTCCCCGCCGAAGCCATGGGACTTGATCCCGAAGCATTGCAAGCCCGTGCACGCACCATGTCCGCCGCCTGCGCGGCATTCGTGTCCCCGGACAAGAACCCAGGCGTTGGCCTCGGGATCGCCCTCGGCACCCTCGCCCGCCGCGGCCGGGACAAGATCACGATCTCAACGTCTTCGGAACTTGCCTCCTTCCCGGGCTGGGTCGAGCAGCTGATCGCCGAATCGACGGGCAAAAACGGCCACGGCCTGACGCCCATCGCCGGCGAGCCTCTCGCTCCCGCCGCTCAGTACGGAAACGACCGCGTCTTCGTCGATCTCAGCCTGTCCTCGTCGACGGACTCAGGCCGCGCAGACCGGGAAGCGGCACTCGCAAAGCTCGAAGCCGCGGGACATCCCGTCATTCGCTTGGCGATCGCGGACGCCGAGGATCTCGTTCAGGAAGTCTTCCGCTGGGAGATCGCGACCGCAGTCGCTGGGGCCATCTGGGAGCTCAATCCCTTCGATCAGCCCGATGTGGAAGCGGCCAAGATCGCAAGCCGCGAGCTCATGGCCGGAGCCGATCAGGGCAGCGGCCTCGCCGCCCGCAAGCCGGACGTGAGCGCGGGAGACTCGAGTGACGCAGGCCTCTTCGCGAGCCCTGCTCTCAAGTCGGGCGCGGCGGGCGGAGCCAAGGACGCGCAGGCGCTGATCGCGGCTTTGATCGGGAGTCTCGGGGACGGAGATGTCTTCGCCCTGAATGCGTTCCTCCCGGACACGACTGCAACCCGAGGCAGTCTCCAATCGCTTCGGGAACAGGTCGGCGCCGCGAAGAAAGTCGCATCGACCCTCGCCTTTGGCCCCCGCTACCTCCACTCCACGGGACAGCTCCAAAAGGGAGGGCCGAATAACCTCGTTGCCCTGCACCTTTGGCAAAGTGCCCGCACACGGAGCGGCGACGCCCTTGTCATTCCGGGCATGGGCGGGAGCTTTGATGTCCTCGCCGAAGCCCAGGGGGCCGGCGATTTTGACGTCCTCTGCGACCGTGACCGACGCATCGTCGGGATCGACGTCGGCTCGGATCCCGCGGCGACGCTCGCGGCGCTCGAAGGCTGGATCAAGGGAGCGCTGGCCTAAACATGCCACCATCGTCTTCACCAAGCTCTTCTTCGACCGCTTCATCCTCTTCGCCCCCGCCCAACGCTGCGGCCCAAGCCGCGCTTGAATGGGTCAAAGACGGAATGAAGCTCGGACTCGGCACGGGACGAGCCGCGGCGGCTTTCGTGGAAGCCCTCGGCGTGCGCGTCGCAGCAGGATTGAAAGTCGTCGGCGTCCCAACGAGCGAGGCGACGGCGGAACTTGCCGGGCGCCTCTCGATCCCCCTCGCGACCCTGGAGGAGGAACCCGAGCTCGACATTACCTTCGATGGCGCCGACGAAGTCGACGGAGACCTCAACCTGATCAAGGGCTATGGCGCAGCCATGGTGCGTGAAAAGGTCGTGGCCTTGAGCTCGAAGCAGCTCGTCATCCTGGTGGGGCCGGAGAAAATCGTTGAGCAGATCGGGGAGCGCGGCCGACTTCCCATCGAGATCCTGCCTTTCTGCGCTGAGCTCGTGCGGAGAAGCCTTTCCGCAAAGGGCATCACGACGGATCTGCGCGTGGATGCCGAGGGAAAAACCCTCATCACCGATAACGGCAACTGGATCCTCGATGCGAAGCTATCGACGCCCCTCGATGCCCATGCGCTCGAAGCGTCTCTCACTCGCCTGCCGGGGGTGTTGGGAACGGGCTTCTTCCTCGGAATGGCCGACGCAGTTATTATCGGCGATGGAGCCGATGCGGAAGTCCGCCGGCGAACCCCCTGACCTTCTGCGGCAAGGACGCACGTCAATGGATCTCCCGAAGCTTCCTCCTACCTCGCAAACGTCCCACCGCGGCGCTCGCCTCTCCCGCTTCCCTGCACCGTTCGCCTTCATCGCGATCCTGGGCGCCGTGATTTTGATCGCAGCATGCAGCACGGCTCCGAATAACACACCGGAAGCGCCAGAAACGCCGAAGGCGCCGCAAATCAGCTTCGCCAACGGCGAGTCCAACTGGATCATCACCGAGGGTTTGTCTCGCTCGGGCCGAGCCTTCACTTTCAAGGAAGTGCAGATCGACGGAAACGGCTGGCTCGTGCTGCACCCCTTCAAAGACGGGCGACCGAACGGCGCGATTCACGTGGGCGCGAGCTACCTCCGCGGTGGACTCAACGAGAACGTGACAGTGAACGTGACCCAGGAGACGGAACCGCAATCCGGCGAGATGTTCCTCGTCATGCTGCATAGCGATGTCAACGAGGACCAGGTCTTTGATTTTGTCTTCGTCGATGAGCGAAATGTCCTCGACAAAGCGGTCTTCGAAGGGATGACAATGATCGCCCACACCGTAAGCGCCCCGTAAACACCTGAGGTCCGAGCGGCTAATCTGCGGCTAGACTCCCGTACAGCGCACGTCTAGAAATGGCGTCCTAGGGGGTCAGAGGTGGTCGATTCAGAAATAGCCGGAAGCGATCCACGCGTCGCGACGGAGAGCAGCCCCGTCCTTCGCATCGCAATCGCAGGAGCCGCGGGCTTCGTCGGCGAAGCACTCGCGGCTCGGCTGGCCAAAGAAGCTCAAGTCATCGCCCTCGGCCGGCGCTACCCGCGTGCGGAGCCCACCCCCACGCCCGAGTCTGCAGCGGCGCAGAATGGGCGTCGCGTTGGAATTCGTCGCAAGCGCTGCGATCTCTTCTCAGTCCGGCAAACGGAGAAGGCGCTTGAGGGCGTCGATATCGCGATTTACCTCGTGCATTCCATGAGCCCGAACGCCCGTCTACAACAGGGAAGCTTCCAGGATCTTGACCTGCTGCTCGCCGACAATTTCGCTCGCGCGGCGAATCATGCAGGCGTGAAGCGCATCGTCTATCTAGGTGGCCTGCTCCCTCCCGCTGGAACGAAGCTCTCCCCCCATCTCGAAAGCCGCTTCGAAGTCGAGAAGACGCTCGGCTCGACCGAAATCCCGGTCACCGCCGTGCGCGCTGGGCTTGTGGTCGGCGCCGAAGGTTCATCGCTCAACCTGCTCGTCCATCTTGTCGAGCGCTTGCCGATCATGGTCTGCCCAAGCTGGACATCCTCACGAACACAGCCCATCGCGCTGCGCGATGTGATCGAAATTCTCGTGCATTGCTGCCACGATGAAGAGACCACCGGCCGGGTCTGCGATGTCGGTGGACCTGACGTGCTCTCCTACCGAGAGATGATGCAGGAGACCGCTCGCATTCTGGGACGGCGGCGACCGATGATCCCCGTCCCACTCGTCACGCCAGCCTTGTCAGAACTCTGGGTTTCGATCGTCACCGGAAGTTCTCGCAAACTCGTCCGGCCTTTGATCGAGAGCCTTCGTCATCCGATGATTGCCGAAGATCGATGGGTGCAGAAGAAAATGAACTT
This sequence comes from Myxococcota bacterium, assembly GCA_045106235.1. GTDB lineage: Bacteria > Myxococcota_A > UBA9160 > UBA9160 > UBA4427 > UBA4427. The sequence goes on along the minus strand of JBGCEJ010000002.1, from coordinate 62,268 downwards.
AGAGGGCACCTCCTTCGAAGATGCCCTCCGCGATTCTTTGCGCCATTCCCGAATCTACAAGAAATCCGCCGTCCGCTCGGTTCAGCGCCTGCCCTGCCCAAAGGGCCGGTCAGCGAAATGGGTCGGAGAGGAATACCCCCGCTGGTTGAAGAAAATTCTGCCCGGTTTCATTACGGCCGATGTCGACGAGCAGGGAATTCGACTGGGGGTTTTCTTTATCGAGAAGCCGCTCTTGGTTCTTTCACGACGGCCTGATCGAAGCGATCCATCCAGATTCTTGCTCGGCGTCGACGGCGGGCTTCTCGCGGGCAAGGAGCCGAGTGGGGACCCTCGCCTTGAGTTTCGGTCGACTCTCGATGGTGCGTTTGTCGTTGCCGCGCTTCAGGACTTTGAGCCTCGGCTTCCTTGGTGGTTCTACGCCATGACGCAGGCCCCGCTTCACGCGAGCATCATGTGGGCGTATAGGAGATATATGCAGGGCCTGGCAGACGAAGCGCCGTCTCCCCCTGCGGCGGCTTAGAGCTCCAGGCTCACGATTCTGAGCCGACTCTGACGCAATTCTGACCTCCATCCGACCCCACACGCCGACGCCACTCTAGACCCGCTCTGCGCCCGCTCTGGGCCCGCGAAACGATCGAAATGCCTGCGAGACGGCACAGGAGCGATCTAGAGGACTGAGTTCGCCCTGGGTGCGTATCTTTTTCACCTCATCCTGCTAGGCTTCAGAGCAGGAGAAGATCGTGCCCAAACGTCCATTTTTCGTTCTGCCCGGCGGGATGTGCATCCCCCTCGAAGGCCCCTGGCGAATCTCGCTGCTGCGAGGGGAATGGTACGTCCTCGGCCACCACACCGTCGTCCCCTGCGAGAGCAAGCGCGCCGCCTTCCACAAACTCGCCGAGCTCGAAGCCCAAAGTGAACCTGATCTTCTCGCCGCAGAAGCCATTGCCGGGCTCGACCGGATTCCCGAGCACTGGGAAACGGACTCGCTGGGCGAATCAGACCTCGCTCGTTAGTTCATCACGCGCGACTCATCGCACTCGCTCCACTCCTCACCGCCGCCCCTCCCCGAGCATTTGCCTCCCGTTTCGAAATAACTCGAGACTTTCTGGAGCGCAATTGAAGGGCGGCTTTCGTCTTTCACCGGCATGTTCCGCCTCCGCGCCTCGCTCACCCCCGGCGCGGATAGACGGAGGATGTTATGCGTACGATTCGGTCACTACTTTGGATTGGAACGGGACAGGGTCTTTGTGAAAGTGGAATGACGGAAGCACCCGAGCTGGACGTCACGTGGGTGAGAAGCCTTGAGGAGGCTTCCGCTCTGCCGCGTGTTCGGTTCGATGGCGCGCTCTACGAAGCCTCAAAACCCGAAGAGGTCGAGGAAGCTGCCGCGTTGATTCACCGCTGGGGTCAGGGGGCTCACCTTCTTGTCAGCCTGCCCAAAGACTTTGAAGACGATGCAGAGAGGCTTCTTGAACAGGGTGCCGAAGCGGTTCTCTTCGTGGACTCCGCCAAGACCGGCCCCGGCTTCGTGAGCGAAGTTGCTCGCGCGCTTGACCTTCTGCACGAACAGCGCGCCCCGAAATGCAATTTGAGCCGGCCTCCGAGCTCGACTCTCACCTCAGGCCTCACCTCAGACCTAGCCTCAGCCTCATCGCCTGACTGCGCTCCGGCTCCGCTTCCTCCCCCGCAGCCTCCTGCTCCGCCTTCGCCGGAACCGCGTGCGGCCGCCGAAGTCATCCCCTTTGTCCCCCCAACGGATGCATGGCACCCGCAGCAAGCCATTTCGTCGATTGCTTCGAGCACGCCGGAGACCGCGGCCGATGCGGTCGAAGACGAAACGCCGCGGGTCGTCTCTGCGAGCGACGCCATGGCCGAGGTGGCTGAACTGGTTGACCTCGCCGCTTCCAGCCCCTCCACCGTCCTCTTGACTGGTGAGACGGGTGTCGGCAAAGAAGTCATCGCAAGACAGCTCCATGCGCGCAGTTGTCGCGAGGACGAACCTTTTGTCGCGATCAACTGCGCCGCATTCCCTGAATCCCTCCTCGAGAGCGAGCTTTTCGGGCATCTGAAAGGCGCATTTACCGGCGCCGATCGCGCCAAGACCGGACTCTTCGAGGCGGCGGGGCGCGGTACCCTCTTCCTCGACGAGATCGCCGAGATGGAACTGCCACTCCAGGCCAAACTCCTGCGCGTACTCCAAGAGCGCGAGATTCGCCCCGTCGGCGGGACCGAAGCGACGCCCATTCATTGCCGAATGGTCGCTGCGACAAACCGCATTCTCGCCGACGAAGTCGCCGCAGGTCACTTTCGAGAAGATCTATTCTATCGCCTGAACGTCTTCCCGATTCGGATCCCGCCCCTCCGCGAACGACGCACGGATATTCTGCCCCTCGCTCGCTATTTCCTGGCACTCCATGGCCCACGCGAAGGCAAGCGAGGATGCCACCTCTCCTTGGCTTCGGCCCAGCTCCTCGAATCCTATTCTTGGCCGGGCAACGTCCGAGAGTTAGAGAACGAAATCCTTCGCGTCCTGATGCTCACACCCAGCCATCAACTCGCGACTCCGAAATCGCTCTCCGCCAAGATCGTCGAAGTCCTCGAGCCCGTGGCGCAAGGTTCACGCCCCGACGAATCACTCAGGGAGGCGCTTGAGCGCGTCGAGCGATGGCTGATTCGCCGGGCTCTCGCGAACAACGGCGGCCGTAAGGCACGGACGGCACGCAAGCTTGGCCTCACCCGAGAAGGTCTCTACAAAAAGATCAAACGTCTCGGAATCGAATAGGTCCGTCGAACCCCCAGCACCCGACGGCTCCCTATTTCAGCAACGAACAAAGCTCGACAAAGCGGACAAAAAAAGGGCTGGACATCGCAACAAGCGAGTCCAGCCCTCGTTCTTTTCGCATTCGACGTTCGCCCCCGCAGAAATGGAGGCAAACGGCGGCCGAAGAATCGCCTAGCGTCGTCGTCCTACCGAAGCGAGTCCTGCGAGCCCGAGGCCCATCAAGAGCGCCGTGCCGGGCTCCGGAATCGGCGGAGCGATCGTAATCGGCTCGGCCTTCGAACGGTTTTCGAAACGAGTGATGTACTCTTCGCCGTATTGGAGATCAACCGACTCACCCGTCTGCGGGTTGATCGAGCCAGAATCGCCGCTGCTGTTATTCGAGCTCTTGAGCAAGAGCGAACCGTTCGCGCGCAGCACGAGAAACGGCGGGTGGTACCGAGAGACGTCCTCGCGCTCAAACTCGCGGGCGTCAATTCTCAGGACGGAGTTGGCAAAGCCGGGAACGAGATCCCCAACCTGAAGCCCGTCGAGCAGGTTGGCTGTCTCGGCCGTTTCGAAGAGCACCGAGCTCCCCTGAGAGCGCCACTCGTCGCCCGAGATCACGCCCTCGCCACCGGGCGTCCGATTCAGCGCGAAAGCTGAAAAGCCCGAAGGCGTCCCGGGCTCGAGCGTCCCGTTGACCGAGTACTGAACGCTCAGAACCGACGCGTTGTCGTAGCTCTGCCCCGTCTCGAGGTCGCCGTCCATCTCGATGCTGATCGAGAAATTGGTGACATCGCTAAAGATCGGATGGGCATGGTCGAAATCGGCACTCGACAAATTGATTGTGAAAGCAGCAGCAGCGGGCGTCGCAAAGGCAACGAACGAGAAAGCGGCGGCAAAAGCAGAAACGGCAACATGAGAGCAAGAAAAGGCGCGCACAACGAACTCCTGATTTTTAAACCCAATTCGGGTTCAGCCAGAAGTGGTGAGCGCATCTCGATTGTGTCTAGATAATTTGGAATTTTCTCAAAAACGCCCCAGCCCAACCGAGGCCGTTCGCCCGCGGGGAGATCAACTGGGGGCGGTAAAAAGCAGTCAGAAGAAGCGCCAAGGAAGCGCCAAAAGGAGTGCCAAAAGGAGGAGCGTCAGAGGAACGCTCAGGGTTTCGCGAGAACGGCCTCGGCCCCTTCGCCCTCGGGCAAAGGATGAGTCGGGTTCAGCGCACCTCGCACCAAGATCTCGACCGCCCCGAAAAACGCGTCTTCCAGCGAGCGGCCCCGAACCCGCCGACGAATCCGCGTCGTGTCCTGCTCGATCAAGGACGTCTGAAGCACCCAGATCGTATGAATCAGATTCCAGGTATCGACGGCAAGCAATTCGCCTCGCTCGACGCCCTCGTCCAGAACGCGCTGACCGATGGCGAGGTTCCGACGCCATGCTCGCTCGACGCTCTCCACCATCTCGACCGGCAAATCACCAATCACCGACTCGTTATCCAGCGCCCAGAAGACGCGCAGATGGTCGGGATGCCGCCCCCAATAATCGAGCTGAAAGCGGGAAATCGCGCGCATCCGATTCAGCACGTGAGCCTGTGGGTCTCGCTCGACCACCTCGGTCAAGGCCGCCGTGTATTCGCGCCCGGTTTCTCCGACGACGGAAAGATAGAGCCCCGCCTTATTGTTGAAATAGCGGTAGATCGACCCCTTCGAGAGCCCCGCCTCACGGGCGACCTCGTCAAGGTTCGCACCCATGAAATCCTCGCGGAAGAAAATTTCCCGCGCGGCGTCCATGATCTTCTTGCGACTCTCTGAGCGACGTTCTTCTTGATTCAAAGTCTCTGCGCCCTGCCCTAGTGTCTGCTTAGTGTCTGCTTAGTCCTTGCCTAACGGCTCGCTTGCGTCCCGCGGATCAGACGCCCGGGACGCTCACCTAGGTCCGCATCGTCACGCCGGGTCACCGTCCCCCTCAAAACCGTCGCGAGATAGCCCGAAACAGGTTGCAGAAGGCGTGCGCCACCCGCCGGAAGATCATGATGCGTCTCCGGAGGACGAACGCGAAGTCGATCGCGGTCAATCACATTCACATCGGCTCTCATGCCCGCTTCGAGCGTGCCGCGGTCGTTCAAACCGTAGAGACGCGCATTGCGGCGAGTCTGTTTTTCGATGATGAACTCAAGCGGTAGTCCTTCGCCGCGTGACCTTCCCCCGCACCAATGGATCAACTGCGTCGTCGGCATAGAGCCATCGCAGATCAGGTTCACATGGGCGCCGCCGTCCGCTAGGCCCGTCACGGTCTCAGGGTGCGCCAGCATCTCGCGCACAGCGTCGAGATTGCCATCGGGGTAATTCGTCCCCATCAATGAAGCGAAATTGCGGCCCTCATTCTCCGTCAAATAGTCGTAGTACACTTCCTGGACGGCTTTTCCTTCTCGCTCGGCGCGAGCCCCGATCGTCATATCCGGAGTGGGCTCATAATCATAATCCGCCGGCATCATGTAGAGAATCGCCGCCCCTGCCTGAAAGGCATTCGCCATCGACGCCATGGATCCAGCCTCGAACGCATCGGCGTTCTGATCCGCCAAGACGCGCCGCTTCACCTCAGGATCGCGCATTCGTCGGGCGCGTTCCGCCCGAGGAAGAGCCGCAAGCTCGTCCACATAACATCGCCGATGCATGAAGCCGTGATAGCCATCGAGGCCCGAGAGAAGTCCAATCGGACGCGACCCCACCTGGGGATGCAAGCGTCCCCCCTTCGCGTTTTGCTCTGAAGCGAACCGCAGAACATCACGGTAATCCGTCGGATGATCCGGCGTCTGGACCGTCGTAAACGTGACGGGAAGCCCCGCATCTCGGGACAGCTTCGCAAGCAAGGCCATCTCCTCCTCGGCCTTGAATCGCTCCCCTCCCAAAAACTCCATATCCCCGATGGAAGAGGAAGAGATCGCCTCAATCACCGCAGCACCGCCCGCCGCGGCCCCCTGCGCAATCGCCGTCAGTTCTTCAGCACTTGCGTAGGTCCCCGGAATCGCCTCGCCATTAATCGAGCGGTGAAAGATGGTTCGCGATGTCGAGAAGCCGAGTGCGCCCGCGCGAGCGGACTCCTCCGCGATGCGCCGCATCTCCGCCAAATCCTCAGGTGTTGCTTCAGCATGTCCCACACCACGGTCGCGCATGACCTGCAAGCGAAGGGCGCTATGGGGAAGCTGCGTCGCAAGATCCGCCGCAAACGGCCGACCATCGAGATAGTCCATGTATTCCGAAAAGCTCTCCCACTCGCCCCAGGGCACACCCTCGGCCAGCGCTGTTCCCGGAATATCCTCCACCCCCTCCATCATCTCGATGAGCGTCTGCTCCTCCCCTTTCGGACAAGGCGCGAACCCAACACCGCAGTTCCCCATCACGAGCGAAGTCGCGCCATTGCTAAAGGACGGGTCGAGCGTGTTATCCCAAGTCACCTGGCCATCGTAGTGCGTATGCACATCGACCCAGCCCGGCGCGACGAGCGCGCCGTCGGCCTCGATCACCTCCGCCTTCGGCGCATTAATCGTTCCGCCGACCGCCGCGATCTGGTCGCCTGCGATCGCCAGATCGCCGTGCTTCGCTGGAGCGCCCGTGCCGTCCACGATCAGGCCGCCGCGAACAAGGAGTGTGATGTCGTCGGAAGAAAGTGTTTTCGTCATGCAGCAGAGTATATACGCCCACAATCCTCCGGAGCGAAAAACAAAGCTGGATAAAAACCGTCAGCGAGTGGCCGGATCTGCCCTAGTTGGCCCCGGGTGAGATTGGGGAGTACCAGATCGGGGAGGTATACCCGCGCTCCTGGGTCACACGTTCGCTGATTTCCGGGATCTCAGCGCCAAAGACGGCCGCATCATACGCAGTCCAGCGCGGCGTCGGAATCTCAATCACCCGGGCGTAGTAGAAAGCCGACTGCTTTCGGTCGAAATCGGGATCCTGCCAATAGGCTTCGAGCGTCCCGGCGCCAATCGAGTTCTGATAGGTCGCGCTCTTGATATCGACTGTGCTTCCAACTGCCGGGACCTGACCGTCCGCCTGAGCAATCCGACCGTCCGAGAGCGCCACATCGTAGACCTTCTCTTTCCGCTCACCGTCCTTCGCCACCCAGCCCTTAATGATTTGAATCCGGTCAAGGTTCGCTCCGTCGGGATCCCGCATCGCGCGCACAAGAAAGCCGGGCTTTTTGAACATTCCAGCCTTGGGAAGCACCCCGCCCATCGGCACGCCGCCTGAGTAGCCCCGCGCAGCGAAATCAGGTGCCGCCAGATCTGCCTCTTCGAAATCGAAGCCCCCGAAGAGCCGGATCCGCATCCGCGTCCCAGTGGTGGCATAGGTTTCCCGCCGCTCCATCGCGTCAAAAATGGCAGCCCGTGTGTTTTCCTCGGCCCAAACTGCCGCCAGCCCCGAAGCCGCCATCTGCCAACCGAAAACCGAAGCATCCTTCACCTTCGCCAGTGCATCCGTCATCCGCGAAGCCGAAGGCTCCATTCCTGAATGCTTGCCGAAAAAATTCTCTTCGCGCGAAGTCGGGAGCGCCGTATGGCTATCGGTGCTCCCGATCATGCCGAATCGGTACGGATTCACGCCGGTATCCTGCTCGACCTGAAGACCAATCCCGAGCGCGGAACGCGCATACTCCCCGGGCAGCATCGCGTCGGTCTTGGCCTGCGTCCCGCCCAAGTTCGTCGTGTCCCAACTCTCGTAGCCCGCGAATTCATCGTTCGGCGAGAGCTTGGGATGCGTTTCGCCGTCCCCCTTGATCTGAGTCACTTCCACCAAGGGCTCCCAGGTCGCGCGACGCCGCGCATAATCGGCATCAAAATCGCCTCCACCGATTCGCTTGCGTTCGAACATCATGCCGTTGCTGAGATTCCCGTTATGCGGAATCGCGAATACATCGTCCCCGGTCGCGGACTCGTAAGCGGCCAGCGAAGCCCAGAGATCCTCGGGATCCGGACTATCAAGACTCGAGACGGGCAAACGGCTCGCGGTCTGTTCGGCATCGCCTTTGTAAATCACAACGCGATGCAGATTATTGCCCTCGATCATCGAGGTCCATTCGTAGCCCGTGAACGCCGTAAAGACGCCCGGCGCGTTGTTCCGATCCGCCGTCTTCGCCACATCGGACCAAATCTCCGATTCCAGCTCCGGCACGCGCATCTTCCGCTGATTCATAGACAGATCGGCGATCAGAATCATCGCGGCCTCATAGAAACCGTTCTTTTTCGACTTCGCTAGATCAAAGAGCATCCGACCATAATCCGTGGCCAGGACCTGCTCGTTCCCGCTGAAAAGCCGCGGCATCAGCCCGAGGTATTCGAGATGATCCGAAACCACGAGAAAATCGAGGGGACGGACAAGCTGGAGGGGCAGACCGTGGGTCGATTCGACGCGCTCCCCCTTCGCGAGGCGATACGCTGCATCCGGCCCGAGTTGCACACCAAAGAGATAGGCATCGGGTGAATTCGTCGTATGCAGATGGGTGTCGCCGAAATAAACCTGGTCGGGGAGCGCGCGCCCCACATAGGGCGAGTACTCATCCCCACCCTTCGGTTCGGCGGCGCTCGCTGAACTCAAAAGCAACAACAGCAAAGCGCTAAGGCTGCCCCGCCGAAGAACGTTTCCGCGGAATTCCACAGCCTGCTTCTTAAATTCGGCTTCAGCTTCGATCATCCCGATTCCTTTTCCTGATTCTCGACAAAGCGAATAAGACGATGTCCCCCTTCGCTTAGATCGCGTCAGGGAGATTCTGTATCACCGCGTCGAACGAAGGCGCCCGCTCGAGCAGGTCAATAATCCGTTTCGCGGGACGCTTATAGATTAAAGGAAGAAAAGCCTCCCCCCGTTCCGTATCCGGCCAAAACGCCAAACTGAAGGGGGGCGTTAGGCGGCATTCCGTTTCGATCGCGGCCTGGCCGGGCGCCGTCGATCGGTTTCCCCGCGCGTCGAGAAAGAACCAGTCTTTCGTCGGCGCCCAATAGACCGCGTTGAATCCATGCAGGACGAAACGGTCCGCCTCGCCATCGCGACGGCAGCGCAAATAGCAAAAGCCGGTCGGGAATCCGGCGAAGCGCAGGAGCCCCGCCAAGAGATGGCTCTTTGAGAAACAAAGGCCGGTGCCTTCTTCGAGAACCTCGCTGGCCCGACAGGTCTGCGCCTCCGTCGGGACGTCCAGCGAGTGGTTGATCTCGTCCCGGACAAATTCAAACAAGGCGCGGATGCGCTGTTCAGGGTCCTCGGGGTCTTTCACGCCGTCGAGAATCGCCTTGGCGCATTCCATGACCCGCGGCGTCTGCCAATCGATTGTGATCGTGTCTTCGAGGTAGCGGCCGAGCTCCCGGGTTTCGGGCCGCGGCATCTCAATCACCCGCAAGGTCCTCGCGGCGTCTCTCGATGAGATCGGACACGATGACCCGGGGGACCCCGAGCGCGCGAAGCGAAGTCGCGACGACGTTCTCGATAGACCGCCCAAGATGAAAGACGCGCTCGCCCTCCTCTTCCGTGAAGAAGGGCTGATGCGCGTCGATGAGGGCGATGGCGTCGCCGCCGAGTTCCGTCTTGAGGTAGTCCACCGAGGGCTGCACATTCTCGACGTAGAATTCGAAGCGGCTGCGCAAAGCTTCTTCGTGATCATCCGCGCGCCCGCGCTTGCCCGCGCGCGCACTCATCTCGGCCTTGCTGATCGAAAGATGCAGCACCTTCAGGACTGGCACGCCGGAGCTGCGCAGAAATCCCAGCAAATGCTGCGCGGCAGCGACCGTCCGCGGGTAGCCGTCGAGGATAAACGGGCTCTTGAAATTGGCGGCGCCGTCTTCATCTCCGGGCTTCGCTTTCAGGATGCGGTCGATATCTGCAGAAATCAGATCCTGAGTCCAGCGATTCGGGATCAAGAGTCCGCGGGCCGTACAAAATTCAAGCCATTCGAGCTGGCTTACTTCCGGCCGACCACTGACGTCGTCCGAGATGAAGCGACTCGGCTTCCGACCGAAATAGCGTTCCAGGTCCTCGAGATGACGCATGACTTTGTCGGTCAGTTCATCGTTCGTATCGATGCAATCGAAAATCGAAACCGTCTTCGAGAGCGAGTATTTCTCTTCGAGCATCGCCGCGAAAGCCGAGTCGGATTTCGAGCGCTCGACCGTCGACCGCAGAATCACCCCCATCGAGAGATGGCGGTTGGGGTCGATGGAGAGCAGATCGCAAAGCGCACTTGCAACCTCGCCCTTCCCGCAACTCGAGGGCCCCGTCAGAATCACAACCCCGGGCCCGCGAAGCGCGATCCGTTCGACGCGAACAAGGGAGGGGGAAGAAGCCAAAAGCGCAGACATCGAGAATCCTTAATTGAACGAGGAAGTACTCCCGGATGACTCCGCAGAGACTTCTTTGTCAAATCGCGTGCTGGACACGCGCCATGCTGATTTCGCAAGCAAGGTTACCTTACCTCAACGCCATGCCATCCACTGAAGCGCCGGAAGCGCAGTCCACTCCCAGTCAGCCCGAGGCGGCCATCGCCGAGCTCCCGCTCTCCCGCCGGAGGCGCCAGGCCGAGGAATCGCTGCTCGTGCTCACGGCGGAGGGCGTGGATGCGCAGATCGTGCGGAGCCTTGACGGCTTCGGCCTCAGCGTGGCGCCCGAGGACCTTCCCCGGAGCGCTGAGATCCTGCGTGCCTGGCAAGCGGAGCGCCGCGAGCGGGCTGAAAAGCCTCTGCCACCGAAACTCAGAGAGGCGTCGACTTTCGAATTCGCGATGGCGTATCTCTGCGCCCTCAGCATGCTGGCCTTCCATCTCGGGCTGCAGTCCACGGATCGCTGGGAGCGTTTTGTCCAACTGGGCGATAGCCAGGCCGCTTTGGTGCTGCACGGCCAGCTCTACCGGCTCTGCACCGCGCTGACTCTGCATGCAGACCTCTCCCATGTGCTGGGGAATACGCTTTTCGGCGGCTTTTTCCTGGCCGCCCTGAGTGGCCGGTTGGGCGTGGGGCTCGGCCTCCTCAGCTTCGTTGTCGCCGGGACCCTCGGCAACCTCGCGAACGCCGTCTACTACACCTCGTCCCACAGCTCGATCGGCGCCTCCACCGGGGTATTCGGACTCGTGGGGGTGCTCGCTGGGCTGGCCGCTTGGCATCGCCACCATTTCGCTCCCCGGGGCCGCGGCGCCTGGGTCGCCCTGGGCGCGGGCCTCGCCATCGTCGCGATGCTCGGTGCGGGCGGGCCTCGCGTCGACTTCTCAGCACATCTCTTCGGGCTCGTCGCGGGCGCGCTCACCGGCGTCGGCCTCGCCTTCCCGCTCGCCCACTCCCCCCGCCCCGGCCCCCTCGGCCAGGGGCTCGCCGGCACGCTCGCCTTCGGCATCCTCGCCGCCAGCTGGTATTTCGCCCTCCGTCCGGCCTAGACCTCCACCCAGGATCCGCCCGGCTGAGGCTGCGGCTCGACGTACCCCTCCTCGGGCCAATCCCAGCGCGTCCAATCCGCCAGGGTCGGAAGGGCCGTGCCTTCGGGCAAAGCTTCCTCCGCCACGAAGATCGCGTTCGGGCAATAGGGCTCGGTATACGCGAGCGCATACCCCTTCTCTCGCCCCAGCTTCTCGAACGCCGCCAGACTCGCGCCGTGATAGAGCCCAAAGCGTTCCTTATCCCATTCATGGTCGGCGTTGTACGCGATGGTCTTCGCCGTCTCGGGCATGAAGAACGCGTTGTACTCCACGATCACGACCCGGGGTCGATGCTTCAGGATGGCGCGCCAGACCCAGTAGTCGTTGCCGTCGATATCAATCGAGAGCAGATCGAAATCGACGGGAACGTCGTATTTCTCGAGCAGCGCCTCAATATTGCCGGCGTCCACCCGCTCACGCCGGACGGAGACCCCGTCCGCGCGATCGCTGCCCTCCATCAGAAGCCCATGCCAATCATGGTTCAGCCGCAAGTTGGCCGTGTTGGAAAGATGCAGCCCGTCCCAGGCCCCGAACTCCACGAAGAAGCGATGCCGCAATCCAATTTTCTCGAAGATGCGGAGAAGAACGCCGTCCTCGCCGGCTTGGGAATGCACCTGGAGACGATGCGCCTCAAGATCCTGCTGCCACTCGTTCATTTCGACCTACCCGTTATGATTCGTTTTGAGAGCTGGCCTTCCGCCCTGGCCTTCAACTGGAGAGAACACCATGAGCGACCGAGCGAAAATCGAAAGCAAAGCCCCCTCTTCCGCGGAAGCGGAGGGCTATCCCATTGGAAAAATCGTGATCGGGATCGTATGGCTTTTTTCGACCGCCTGCTTCTTCCCGCCTCTCTCTGCCGCCTCCTTCGCGGGCTTCGGCCGAACCCTTTTCGGCGTCCTCGCCGTCGTTCATCTGGTGGAATGCATCGCGTTCCTGGGCGTACTCAAGAAGAGCCCACGCCCTCTGATGGAAGAACTGTGGCAGACCTTCCTTTTCGGCATCGTCCACGTTTCGATTATCCGCCGAGAGATCGCCGCCCGGGACGGATCGGCTTCCTAGCCCCGATTCACTTCTCTTGGCCGCCGCCGCTCTCCGGGAGCGCCCAAACGCGCATCGCGGCATAGGCCCGAAAAGGCCGCGTGGGCTCAAGCAGCTGCGCCACGTCCTTCGCAGGCCGCGGCGCGGCTCCGGGCTCTGAGATCCGCTGCCGCAAAACCAGATCCGAGACCGGACAAGCATCAGACTCCCGAAGCACCCGCATGGCCACGTAATGCGCGGTCCATGGACCGATCCCCGGAAGCGCAGTCAAGCGTTCAACGCCCGCGTCGAGACTCTCCGCCGGTTCGAGCAAAAGCGGATCCTCTAGCGTCGCCTTCGCCAACCCCCGAATCGTGGCGGCCCGGGACCGAATCAGCCCCACTTCCTCAAGCGGTGCCTCAACGAGTTGCGACGGCGTCGGAAAGAGATGCGAAAGCCCGCGCTCTTCCGCCCCCAGCGCCGAATGCACCCGGCCACCCAGGGCGCCCAGCGCGTCCCCAAAGCGCGAAGCCACCCGACCCGAAATCGTCGTCGCCCCCTTCACGCTCACTTGCTGTCCCAGGATCCCGCGCACCGCAGTTTCGAATCCATCGTATGCCCCGGGAACGCGGTAGCCGGGCTGCGCCCGAATCTGGCCCCTGAGAAGACGAGATTCGGCGAGGTGAGCATCAATCGCCTCCGCATCCGCATCGAGATCGAAGACCCGGCGCAGTTTCCCCTGCAGCTCGATCAAGCCAACCAACCCCTTTCCCCAATACGAAACCCGGAGGCAGGAACGCCCCACATCATTGCGCACCTCGATCAAACCCGAGCCCTCCGGCATCCGAACCGTCCGCGCATAGCAATCCGGAGTGACCTGCTCCACGCCCGGAATCGCGCGCAGCCTGAAAAAAACGAGCAGCGCATCCCAGGCAAAGGGCGGGCGATATCGAAGCGTGATTTCGATCGCGCCTCGCGACTCCTCGGCACCGATATGAGTCGGCTTTCCGCGGCGACGTGCCCGAAGCGCGCTCGGCGAAGTGCCATACACCTCCCGTACACAGGCGTTAAAGCGACGCTGACTACTAAAGCCCGCCGACGGTGCGATTTCCTTCATCGCCAAATCCGTTTCATCGATCAGCTGCTTCGCAAAGAGCGTCCGCCTCATCCGCGCCACCGCGCGCGGGGTCGCCCCCAGGTACACATCAAAGAGTCTTCTGAGATGACGCGCAGAGATCCCCAACCGAGCCGCCAGCGCGTCCACCGTCTCGCCGTGGTCGAGCGCGCCCGCTTCAATCAGGCGCAGCGCCCGAGACACACTCGCCGCAGTCCCGCGCCACGCAGGCGTCCCCGGCGCCGATTCCGGCCGACATCGAAAGCAAGGTCGAAAACCTGCGCCCTGCGCGGCCGCCGCACTCGGCCAGAAACTGCAATTGCTCGCCTTTGGGAGCGGCGCCGGACAAACGGGGCGGCAGAAAATGCCCGTCGTCTTCACGCCGACGAAGAATCGGCCATCGAACCGAACGTCCTTCTCGCGCATCGCGGCATAGCAGCGCTCGGAATCCAGCGCGGTCGCCGTCGCCGTCGCGTCTTGCGAATCGTCCATGATCATCCGTGCCCAGCGCCGATCGCCCGTCTCATCCCATCAGACTAGCGGGCGCAGAACGCTCGATGCGCCAGTTTCGGACCTCACTGAACGAGTCCAACCCGAGTCCGGCTCAGAATTAGGCTTCGCCCTCACGACCTCGGCCCCCGCTTCGGCCCCGATCTCGCCCGCGGTCCCGCGACGGCCCGCGGTAGCCTGCGCCCTTGCCCGCATGATTGCCTGCGTTCTTGCCCGCGCCTCCTGGCCGTCCCCCGCCCCGTGGCCCTTTCGGCAAGCGCGGCGGCCGAGCTGGGATCAAACAATCCGGCCCGTCTCCGATCAGATCCTCCCGCCCCGAAGAAAGCAGCGCCTCGCGCACAACACGCCAATTCTCGGGGGCGAAGAACTGGAGCAGCGCCCGCTGGACGTTCCTGTCCTTCAGACGCTTCGCCGTATCGACGGGCTCCATCGTCAGCGGGTCGATTCCCGTCCAATACATGCAGGTCGCGATGTCCATCGGCGCGGGAATGAAATCCTGCACCTGCCGCGGCTTATACCCCCGCTCTTTCAGAAAGACCGCAAGTTCGATCATGTCCTCCACCTCGGAACCCGGATGGCTCGAGATGAAATAAGGAACCAGATACTGCTCCTTGCCCGCGCGCTTTGAAGCCGCGGCGAAACGCTCTGAGAAAATCTCGAAGCTCCCCTGAGTGGGCTTCTTCATCTTCTGAAGCACGCGCTCGCTCACATGCTCCGGCGCCACCTTGAGATGTCCGCCGACGTGATGCGCCGCCAACTCTTCGAGGTACTCGGGCTCATCCGCTGCAAGATCCATCCGGATCCCGGACGCGATATGCACCCGCTTGACACCCTTCACCTTGCGCGCCCGCCGCATCAGGTCGATGGTCGGCGCGTGGTCCGTCCCCAGGAGCTTGCAGACCTTGGGATGAACGCAGGAGAGCCGCCGGCACGTCTTTTCCACCTCGGGCTTCGTGCAGGCCATGCGGTACATATTCGCGGTGGGGCCGCCGAGATCGCTGATCGATCCCTTGAAATCCGGTCGCGCGGCGAGATTCTCAACCTCTCGAATAATCGAATCCGGGCTCCGACTCTGAATCTCCCGACCTTGATGCATCGTGATCGAGCAGAACGTGCAGCCGCCGAAACACCCCCGCATGATTTGAACGGAGTCCTTGATCGTCTCCCAAGCGGGGGGCGCGGCGGAATAATCCGGATGCGGCCGACGCGTATACGGCAGCTCATGCAACTGATCCATCCGCGCTTCATCGTGGGCCATCGCCGGCGGATTCACGACGAGCAGCCGGTCCCCATGCTGTTGGACGAGGCGCCGCGCGTTCCGCGGGTTGGTCTCGTGATGCAGCATGCGCGTCATCTCCGCGAAGGCCTGCCCATCCTCCCGAACGGTCTCAAAGGAAGGCAGCTCGAGCGTTTCTTCCTTCGCGGCTGTCGCGTCCGCCGCGTCTGCCACGTCCGCCGCCTCCCCGAACGCAACCTCGGGCAAGGACTCCCGCTTGCCTAACAGGTAGGCCACGCCCCGAAGGTCCCGCAAAGAAGAAAGCGAATCGCCACGGTCCAGCCGCTGCGCCATTTCAAGCAGCGTCGACTCGCCCATGCCGTATCCCAGCAGATCCGCCTTCGAGGTCACGAGGTTCGAGGGCCAAACCCGGTCGCTCCAATAATCGTAGTGCGCGATCCGGCGCAGGGACGCTTCCACCCCGCCCGAGAGAACGGGCACGCCCTTAAACGCTTCTCGGCAGCGCTGCGCGTACACCGCGGTGGGCCGGTCCGGGCGAAGGCCGATCTGGCCGCCGGGTGAGTAAGCATCCGCGTTTCGGCGCTTCTTGTTCGCCGTATAGTGATTGATCATCGAGTCCATATTGCCGGCGCTCACCGCATAGAAGAGCCGCGGGCGACCGAGCGCACGCCAGGCATCCGCGCTCTGCCAATCCGGCTGGGACAGAATCGCCACCCGAAAACCGTTGGCCTCAAGCCAGCGTCCGAGAATCGCCATCGCAAAAGAAGGATGGTCCACATAGGCATCGCCCGTCACGAACACAACATCCGGCGCATCCCAGCCCCGAGCCTCAATATCCGCCGCCGTCGTCGGCAGAAAATCCGCCCGAGAGGGAGGGGCATTTTCGGCGCTTTTGCGCGGCTTTCCGGATCGAGACCGAGGCGTCATTGCGGGACAGTAGCAGTCGCTGAAGACGCTAGAGTGACGCCGTGCCGCCTGAACTGAATTGCTCCCATCGTCCGCCCTGCCCGGGCTGTCCCCGCCTCAGCGAAACCGAGCCCCCGCCGGAGGCGATGCGCAAGTTGAAGCATCTCGCGGAGTCAGCGGGCCTGCCTGCGCCGCCTTTCCACACCACGCCCGGGGAAGGCCATCGCCACCGCGCCCGGCTCGCCGTCCGAGGCCGAGCACGCAGCCCCAAAATCGGCCTCTTTCAGGCCGGCAGTCATCGCATCGTCGATACGCCTAACTGCCTCGTTCATCATCCACGCATCAACGCGACGGCCAAGCTCCTCCGCCAGGCGATCCGGCAGACGGGAATCCAACCCTACGCGGACGCGCCACATCGCGGCCAGCTGCGCTACGTCCAAATCGTGGTGGACCGGGCGACCGAGCGCGTCCAGGTCGTCCTCGTGGGCAACGGCGAGGATCCCGGCGTGCTGGGAGATCTCCCGGAAGTCTTCGCCGCGCTCCTCGGCGACAGCCTGCAAGGCCTCTTCTTCAATGCGCAACCCGAGCGCAGCAACGCCGTCCTGGGTCCCAAGATGGTCAAGCTCTACGGCGAGGATGCCCTCTGCGAACACATCGCAGGCAGAGATGTTTTCTTCCCCCCCGGCGCGTTCGGGCAAAATCACCTCCCGCTCTTCGAACAGGCTGTCCGCCGAATCGCGGAGCTAGTGCCCGAGCGATCCAGAGTCGCCGAATTCTATTGTGGGGTCGGCTCCATCGGCCTCCCCCTGATCGACCGGGTCGAGCGCATCGCGTTCAATGAGCGGAGTCCCGATGGCCTAGACGGCCTCAAACTTGGGCTCGCCGCCCTGCCCCCCGAGATGCGGGCGCGCGCCACCGTCTTTGCCGGCGCCGCCGGTGAGCAGCCCCAGGCGATGGCCGACGCCGATCTCGTCCTCGTCGATCCACCCCGCAAAGGCCTCGACGGCCCCCTGCGCGAGGCGCTGATCCGCACGCCGCCGAAACGACTCGTCTATCTGGCCTGCGGCCTCGACCGTATGATCGAGGACGTCGCGGCGCTGACGGAGCAGCATGGGCTCCAGCTGCGCGGAATCGAGGCTTTCGACTTTTTTCCCTTTACCGAGCATGTCGAAACCCTTGTCTGGCTTGACCGAAATGGCGAAGCTCTGGGGCCCGGAGCACGATCGGCCAGCCACCTGGCCTAGCCTCCGCCCCGAAAAATCCCGTACAGATCGAGTTCGAAATGCCCACCGATGAAAGACAGCCGAGTTTCGATTTCGGGCCCCCACGCCCGCTGGTTCGTGATGCGCTCCCGAGCGAAAGACGAAGAGTCCTCGAAGTGCTAGGTCGCGCCTTTTTCGACGACCCCATCGCGATGTTTGTCTATCCGAAAGACGCCAGTCGAAGCGCGCGCTACGGGCAGTTCATGGGACTCGCTATGGACGCCTTTGAAGGCGAAGGCATGGTGCTGGTCAACGATGCCGTGGAATCCGCAGCAATTTGGCAGGCGCCCATTGAAGACAAGCGCAAAGCTGGCTTTTTTAAGCAGCTTCGACTCATGACGCGACTCCTCCAGCTGACTCGGGGCGGCTTCTTCCGCGCCGCTCGCTTGGCGGACGTGATGGGTAAGCATCATCTTGAAGAACCGCATTGGTATCTGGCCGTGCTCGGTACAGACCCTGATGCGCAAGGTCAGGGGCTCGGCTCCGCCGTGATGCAGCCGATCCTCGATCGCTGCGACCGGACCCGCATGCCCGCCTATCTCGAATCTTCGAAGGAAAGCAATCTCCCCTTCTACCAAAAGCATGGCTTCGAGGTCATAGAAGAGCTCCAGATTCCGGACGGTCCCAGCATGTGGCCCATGGTCCGCCGAACGGGTTAGCCCCTTCGATATCCGGTTGCCCTCACCTTCGGTAGCGTTCAAAGGTCCATAGACCGCTCGGCTGCTCGACGTCGACACGGCTCATCTTGCGTAGGCCCAGGCTCGAAAGCCGCGCCTCAGCGGGAAACGTTGCGGCCCGGGCTTCATCAGCGAGCTCACCCGAAAAAAGCGAGAGCAAAACCTCACTCAGCTTCGCTCCGGCCGTCTCTTCGTAAAGCGACTTCGACGCGGATGGACCCGCTTCAACTGAAATCCGGCGCAGCCCGAGACGCTCCTGTGCGTAGCCGATCGCCGCGGCCACCCCAGCGCCGAACTCCTCGGCGACAACGACATCCAGCGCGCCAAGTTTCGGGCCGAGACGTGCTCGGGTCTCACGAGAGGTCCAAAGCAGACCTGCACTCGCCGCTTCGATGGCGGGATGTCGCTCCGGGAAGTTTCCGCTTCGACTCAACAGGATGAGCGCCGGGGGCGCCTCCAACCCGAGCGTTTTTGATCGCCAAGCAGCCCAGGCCGCATCCTGCCCCGGCTCCTCGGCATAGTCATGGCGGAGTTCGGGCTCCGCCCGCAAGATCGCCCCGGTTGTCACCAGCGCCTCGACCCGCGCCCGCGCGAACCCGAGTAGAAAGCGGTCCATCGGACTGAGCGGAGCAGCAGGCCCGAGTGCGATCGTGGCCCGGTCCGAAGCGGCGATCGCGGTCACCTGAAGGATTCCATCGGCGCCCTTCCAATCAACGCGACCGTCGCAGCCTTCGCGACCTTCACCTTCCCCACCTTCGCGACCTTCCCCACCGTCGCAACCATAGAGGCGCTCGAGGACCGCCTCCGGATCTGCTCCGCTCTGAATCTCGCTCCCCATCCCGGCTCCCCTTCCCCGCCCCGCCCATCATCCGAAAGCCGCCCTATCCTCCGTCCCAAACGCGGATCGGCGGATCGGCAGAGCCCTGACGCCCGACCAGAGCGGTGCGCCCGCCGGACAAATCGGAGCCTCAAAATGACGACGCTTGAACTCGAATTCGGCCAACTCGCTATGCTCCTGGGCCTCAGCGTGCTGACGTTTTACTACCTCTTCAAGTACCGAATCTGGTCGGACTTTTTCCCCGTCTGCGACAGCCTCTTCCTCACCGCACTCCTGCTGGTCGTAGCGAGCATCGCGCAGCCCCTCCTCTACGGCCGGCTCGCGACTGAAGTCATCAACCAGAGCCCACTCCCCGCGGCGCTCACCGCCGCCGACGAACGGGTGCTGCAAATCGAGCGTTTGCCCAGTCGGCTCATTCAATCAGCCCTGGCCAAAGTGGGCTACGAGAGCGACTCACCCGAGGCAGACGGCCCTCTCGAACCGCCCGAACCGGGGCCATTCTCCGCAGGAATTAGGCCCTCCGTTGAAGCCATTCTCACGGGCGTACTCCGCGGAGCGGGCTTCGTCTGCGGCACGCTTCTCCTCTGGACAACGCTTGCCTTGCGGGCGCTTTCGACGCGACGCATTCGCCTAGCTGCGGTCTCTGCCCGAGTCGACGCCCTTGAGCACGCGGCAGCATTGTCGCCCCTCGCCTAACGCGGATCTTCATAGGGCGGTGGGAACTCGGCCAAAATTTTCGCCACACCATCATCGAGTCGATCCTGGCCACGCTCTCGGTCCCGGGTCTGCACAATCCCCGTCCCCCAACCACGCCAGACCAAGGTTTCGTCCGCTGGATTCAGAAAATCGATCAGCAGAACCGACTCTTGATACTCCCGCACGCTCGTCTGATTCGCGCCACCGCCATACAGGCCGAAGCGCCCCCGCCGGCCCCGCTGACCAATTCCGAAGCCACCGAAACCTGAATTCACACCATCGACCCGGAGCCGGTCATCCAGCACGACATCGTAGGTGACGAAAAAGTCAGCATCGCTCGGCTCTTCCACAGCGCGGTAACCGCGCTCCGAAAGCGCCGTCTCGATCGAGAAGCGGACGCGCTTTCGCATCAGCGTATTGTCTTCGAAGGGATCCGCATCCTCGCGAACCGGCGGCTCTTGCCAATAGAATCGCTGCAACCGCTCAAAGGAGATCGCCGGATCCCAATCACTCCGCACATTATAGGTTCGACACCCCGCAATCAGGCCAACCAATACAAGCAGCATCATGCCCGCCGGAACGCGCCCTTGACTCAGACTCGACTTTCTCATCATTCTCTCCCCAGCCCGCACTCTCTCGCCACAGGCTTCTCGCACGGCCCTAAGATAGCGTCCTAAGATGTCCGCGGCCGGAAGCGCGGTGCTACGGTTCTTTCTTAGATTCAACGTCAACAGAACATCTTATCTCGGGAGCGAAATCAGATTCGCTCCTCGCGCAGCCCCGGAGGCCCGATGCCCCTCGATCCCGAAGCGAAAGCGGTACTCGACACAATGTCCGGAGGTGACGACGTCGATCCCTTCACGGTCCCGCATACCGTTTTTCGCGAAGCTTTCGGCAGCATGCCGGGCGGCGACTCCCCCGCTCCGGAAATGGCCAGCGTCGAAGATCGAACCATCGAAGGACCGGGCGGCCCCCTACCGATTCGAATCTACACACCGCCCGGCGGCGGCACGAAATCGGGCATCGTTTATTTCCACGGTGGCGGCTGGGTGCTCTGCAGCCTCGATACCCACGATTCGACCTGCCGAGAACTGGCGAGCGGGACCGACTCCGTGGTTGTCTCCGTCGACTACCGACTTGCGCCCGAAGCAAAATTCCCCGCCGCGCCGAACGACTGTTATGCAGCGACCGTCTGGACCTTCGAGCAAGCGAGCACGCTCGGGATCGACGCGAGCCGAATTGCCGTCGCCGGCGACAGTGCCGGGGGCAATCTCGCGGCGGTGGTCTCCCTGATGGCCCGGGATCAAGACGGCCCTTCGATCCACCATCAGCTACTCGTCTATCCCGTCACGGATTCTCGCCTTGAGACGCCTTCCTACGAGGAGAACGGTTCAGGGTATTTCCTGAGCAAAGAAATGATGCGCTGGTTCTGGCATCACTACCTCGAGAACGAATCCGACGGCGCCAACCCGCTCGCTTCCCCCCTCCGCGCGGAGGACCTCTCCGGCCTTCCGCCCGCGACCGTGATCACCGCCGAATTCGACCCCCTCCGAGACGAAGGGAAAGCGCTCGCGACGCGCCTTCAAGAAGCAAACGTCACGACGCAGTACACAAACTACCCCGGTGTCTTTCATGGTTTTTTCGCGATGACCGAACAGATTCCGCGCGCTCGAAAGGCGGTGGATGACGCGTGTGCTTCGCTCAATGCCGCTTTCGGAGCCTAGACACTTGGCATGGCATCGAATCGCCCTTTCCCCGGAGCTGGGTTCGGGCGATAAGCAAGTATGTCGAGTCGGCGACCGCGAAGTCCTCGTGAGCCGGATCGACGATCGCTATTTCGCAACTTCCAGCCGATGTACCCACGCGGCCTGGCCGCTCGTAGGAGAGCCCATTCAGGGCATGGAAATCGTATGCACACTACACGGAGCACGATTCGATCTGCGGGATGGATGCCCAAGTGGCGGTCCAGCCGAGAAATCCCTGGACAGCTATCCCGTCGAGACACGCGAGGGCGACCTCTACGTGAGTCTCCCCTCATGAGCGTCCGTCACCGACTCGCGGACGCCATCCCTTCCAAGACGGTCTCGACCCTCGCCGCTTTCGCCGCCGCGACCGGGCTCATCGCGTCGACCACTGCGTGCACGACGCTGAGCTACCCCGAAGCGGAGGAAGCCGTCGCCGCATCGACGACGGTCCCCGAAGCCACACGCAACGTGCCGTCGACTACGATGGCGCCGGCTGCGGACACCTCCAACACCTCCAACGCCTCCAACGCCGCGAGCGCCGCGAGCGCCGCCGACGTCGTCAAAGCCTCCGATGCTGCCACGGCGACCAAGGCCGCTGCCACGGACGCTTCGGACGCATTCGGCGTGCCCGAGGTCATGCCGGTTCAGACGCCCGACGAATCACGTGAATGGCATGACCTCACCCGGAGTGCTCGGGGCCATCGACTTCGGGGCGAATATCTCGAGGCCAACACGCAGCTCGCCCAGGCAGCATTCCAGCTCGCTGCGCGCCCAGCCGGCAACGCCGCGCGCCGCGCCGTCTTTAGTCAGCGCGCGCGCCTCGCCCGTGAACTCTTCAGGAGCGGCGAGGTCGAGACCGCCGAACTGCTCGCAGGAGAGCTTTTCGCTGAAGCCGAAACCGGGCCCGCGATCGGGGGCGCGTCACTCATGGACCTCGCTCGCGACACCATCGAGCGCCGGGCCAAGGAAGCCGGAACCACTTTCAGCGAGGAAGAAGAGCTCAGCCTCCTCGCCCTCTCGTTCCGGTCTGCGCAGACCGGCACGGCGACACGAGCGCGGGTCAACCTCGGTTTCGAGGTCGCCAGCCTTGCCTTCCATATTGGCCAGCTCGAGTTGGCGCGAGACGCCATTGACCAAGCCGTTCTGGACGGGCGAACCACCAACCCGCTCGATGCAGAACAGGAGGGGTCGCTCAAGGTCTACAAATCACGCATTGCCCTCGCCCAAGGCGATCTGCAAACTGCGGAAGCCGCTGCTCTTGCGGCAAACCGCGTTTTCGAGTCCATGGAAGGCAATGCCTCCACGCGCGGCGTCGCCGAGGCCACCCTCGCCGTTGTTTACGCGGAAAAGGGGCAGACTGACCAAGCGCTTGAGCTCGCACAGACAGCGTACGCACGCAAAAACCAGAGTCCCAAACTCTACGAGCATGCACTTCGCACGATTACGGGGTCGCTCGCCCGAGCCGAAGCGGCCGCAGGAATGCGCGACGAGGCCAAGCGCCATTACCGCGAAGCCCTTGCCATCCCGATCGAAAACTCCGCCCTCGACGAACGACTCGCCGCGAGCATTCAGCGCGAATTCGACGCACTCGGCGACTAGGCCGCGAGACGAAACGAGGGCCGCTCGCCGAGACGAGGGCCGCGTTAGTCGGAGGTCTCGAATCCCGCCGCGCCGAGGAATGCCTCTTCGGCCGGCGACGGTGGTTCGGGCTCGGGCTGCGGAGCACCGATCCGCTGCGCCGTGATCGACACGTAGGCCGGATTCTGACCAAAGAGCAAAGGAAGTCGGCGCTCCTTTCGAATCTCAAATCCGAACCCCGCTAGCAATTCGCCGTAATCCAGAATTGGATGGAGTTCGCAAAAACCAAACGCCCAGGCGATCCAGTTCGCGGGGCGATAATGTGCCGCGCAAACCCATTCGGCCCAAACTCCTCCGCGGGGTCGTGCGAAATCCGCAAAGAGCATCTGCCCATCCGCTTTCGTCAAACGCACCAGATGGGCGAGCATCTCCCGAGCCTTGTCCGCGTCAAAGAGGTTCAAGAAGTAATTCGCGACGACGACGTCGTACGCTCCCTCCTCCTCAGCCGCAGCATGACTCGCCACATCCCCCTCGACGAGCGTCGCCGAAAGCCCTTCGCGGTCTAGTTTCTGCTTGAAGCGGCGCAGCATCCCCGGCGCAAGGTCGATCGCCGTGACCTCCGCACCGAATCGCGCAGCGAGAAGCGCGTCCTCTCCCCGGCCGACGCCTGCGTAGAGAACCCGTGCTCCTGGCGCGATCTCTCCGAGCTGCACGCGCTTCGACTTTGCGATCTGCCCAAACGAATACAGCCAAGCCAGCTCGTCATAGACGAACGCCAGGGGAGCGTAAGAATAGGCATCGAAGCGCACGCGACCGACGGCGGTTTAAGCGGCGCCGAGCTGCGATTCAAGGAAAGTCTGAATATCTCGCCAGGCTTCCGCGGAAGTCTCCGCATCGAAGACATCCGGTCGCGACTCGTTCAGAAACGCATGCTGCACGCCCACATACGTGAGCAGCTTCGCATCGACTCCGGCGGCCGCCAGCGATTGTTCCAGCTGCTCGACGTCCGAGGCAGGAATGAAGTCATCATTCTCCGCGAACACACCGAGTACCGAAGCTGAACAAGACGGAAAATCCAGTTCGACATTTGGATGCACGCCGTAGCAATCCACCACCGCGGTGATCTCGGATCGCAGGCAGGCGGCATGCAGAGCGAGCTGCCCGCCCATGCAGAATCCGATGCAGCCGACCTTGGAGCCCGTCGTCTCCGGCTGCCGGCGCAGGGCATCAACCGCAAGGCCCATATCGCGCCCCGCTCGGTCAATCTCGAGTTCCATCATCAGACGTCCGGCTTCGCCGGGATCCGTCGTCGAGGTGCCCCGGTAGAGATCCGGCGCCAGGGCGACGTAGCCGGCGCGCGCTAAGCGATCGCAGACGTCTCGGATATGAGGCACCAGTCCCCACCATTCTTGCAGCACAACGAGACCAGGCCCGCGCCCGCTCTCAGGAATCGCGACGTAAGCCGCAAAATCCCCATCTGCACTCTCGATCTGAATGTCTCGCCCGGTCTCCGCTTTGGCCATGCTCTCTCCTCTTCAAACAAACCCGCGCGACGATTCAAATGAATCGCCGCGCGGCGAGGTGAGAACATATCGCGCCCATCGAAAAAGCGCGTCTCTAAGTCTCCGGGCTCAGCTTTCGTTCGGCCCGAAAGCCCTGGCCCCGATCAAGACGCTACGCGTCCGAATTTCCCGGGCCCGACTGCAGAATAACCGGCGGCATGGGGCGTCCACCCGGCACGATCGGTGGATTGATCTGCTGCATCGGCGGATCCGGTCGTCCGCCCGGAATAATCGGCGGGTTCGCAGGAATGCCGCGCAGGTTTCGACAACCCGATCCCGGCTCGTCACAGGGCTGAAGCGCAGAGCCCTTTCCAACACCGAAGGGCTGAGCAGCTGCCGACACGTTGTAGCCACCGGGCCCCGCGGCAGCGACCGGCGGAGCGAAACGTCCGACAACCTTGCCAGCCATCCCGAGACCACCATTCGGGCCATCGCCCATGCCGCCCGGCGGACCGGCGCCAACAGAAGCGAGCTGACGATCAAAAGTACTCGCCGCATCCGCGGCCGAAGTACCGAGCCCAACGCCCGTTCCGAGCGCGCCTGCCAAGCCCCCTGCACCGTCGAGCGCGGCGTCGGAGATACCCGCCCCCGCAGAAGCCCCCAATACAGTCGCCAAAGGAAGATCCGATCCCGCGCCTACGCTCGTCAGGCCTGCGCCCGTTCCCGCTCCGGCACCCGAACCACTCCCGATCCCACTCGCCGTGCCCGCAGCAATCGCTGCCCCTGCACCGGCAATCGTCGCTCCCGCTCCGCGCACCGCATCGCCTGCCCGATCAGCAGCATCGTTCGCCGCTTGATTCAGAGCATCGCCCGCAGCACCCGCCGCGTTCCCGGCCGCAGCAACACCACCCGCGGCCGCGCCGGCCAAGCCTGCATAACCGGAGCCGGCGGCCCAGCGTGCACAATCCTCATCGAAGCCGCCCTGGTTCTCGATTTCCTCGAGTCGGCGTCGCCATTCCTCGTCGGTCTCGTTCTCACGCCGACGACAGCGATCCGCTTCGTTTTCGAGTTCATCATCCAAGCGCCCCGCCGCAGCACCGGCCGCCGCCAGCTGACCTTCGCCAATGCCAGCACCCGCGATCGCGCCTGCGGCCGCCGCGCCCGCGGCACCCACACCCGCTGCGCCGGGCGGTCCCGCCGCCACATCAGGCGTATTGCCGACATTTGCGGGCCCACCGAAGCGCCCTGTGAGCGGTCCGCAAACCAGCAATAAGGCGATCAGGATCAGCGCACCGCCAATCATCAAAGTCTTTTGATTTCGAGACATCGTCTATCTCCGTCCATCCCAGTTCAATTGGATCGCCCCCTACGACGATCAGCTTTCCGAATGCGGAAGCCCTACTCAGTCGAACCGATAATTCAAATACATGCCCGCGATGTGGCGTTTGAAGCTGTAAACCCGGCGGTTGGAATCGGCGTGCGTGTACGACCAGCGTGCACTCACAGAGAGCCCTTCCCAAATATCCTTTTCGAGATCCGCCGTGTAGTCGAACTGCCGCTCGCTGCGATCGTCGCCTGCGAGGGTGTATTCAAGATCGGCCACTTCCGCATCCGGAAACGTCGAGGGGTTCTCAAACTCACGAAACTCGTAGCTTGCGCGATTCCGGAACTGAATGCCCAAGGGAAAGTCGAAGTTCACGACCGCACTCAGGACATGCGCCTGATGCTCCCACTCGTCGCCTTCGGCGTCGTAGTAGCGGAAGCGGTAGCCACCGCCGATATTGAGTCCCTGAACGGCTTCGTCGAGCGCGACCGGAATCGGGACGGGATAGAGATGCTCGATCGCCGCTCCGTAACCCACGCCATCGCGGTTTCGCTCACGACTTTCATTCAGGCCATCGGGACCACATCCCGTGAAGAAGGGAGTCGCGTCGCCGCATTCTCCGGGATCCGCGCCCGCTTCTGCCGAACGCACCTCAGCCGGCTGGAAGCGCAGATCATTCGTCAGAACGTCCGCCAAAATCGTCGTCGTGCCCGCCTTCTCCCACGTATGAGAGAGCGCGGCTTCGACAATCTGGGTTCGCATAAACGAGTCGTTATCGAGCCACACGAAACCGAAATTGTACCGGGCGCGCGCCACCGTATTCGCATCGAGCTGATTCGCAAGATAGGCGCCGATCGTCGGATAATGCGTATCGAACTCGCCCAGATCCTGATGCACGTTGCCGTAGTAGCTCGCGGTCAGACCGCCGCTCCAGTCTTCGTGTCGAAAGAGCTGGACACCCGCATCGATGCTCCAGACGCCGCGCCAATCTTCCTGCCCATCGCTCGCAGCAGGAACCTCAGGCGAGCTGAACTGCGTGACGCCGCCGCGCAGAATCACGTTGTCATCAAACTCTGCGCCGGCGCTCAGCCGGACATAGAACGGGAACAGCTTCGAGTTCTCAAGCAGCGCAGCCGCTTGCTTGCCCCAAGCGCCGTCTTCCCCATCAACCGCGATCACGCGGCGGAAGGCCTCTCGGGCCTTCGTTCGCTCAGACGATCCCTGCCAAGCAAGGCCCGCATAATAAGAAGCGACGGGTTCGGTTTGGGCGGGCGCGAGGCGGGCGGCAGTTTCGAGAGCCGGCGCGGCGCGATCGTTGTCGCCGCTTCGAAGCGCGATCAGACCACGGTAAAGCGAGAGCTGCGCTTCTTCCGCCGTGAGTCCTGTCGCCGCATCAAGGGCGGAGGTGGCTTCGGTGTACCGTTCGAGATGATAGAGGGCGACGCCCCGAAACAGCTCGACATCCCCGACCTGGCTTGAACTCAGGTCCTTTGCGCCACGCACCTCATTCAGGTCTGCGAGGGCTTCGGGATAGCGACCCGCAGCGACGAGACATTGGCCACCGAGGAGTCGCGCTCGACTCTGCAGCCCGCTCATACTCGCCAACCGATCCACCGCGGCGCGGCAGCGTCCCTGCTCCGCGTCCTTCATCGCGGCAGCCACCGCATCATCAACAGGTGCGGCAACCGCGTGATTCGCGATGCCCAGCCAGAGGGCCAGTCCTGCACTGATGATTGACCTATGCGTCCGCACTTCTCTCTCCCCTACTTCCCAAATGCGTTCCCGACCTCCGAGAATTCCGGGGATCGGGAACGCGTTTATTCCGGTCTAACTTATGCTTGGCCGAAGCGGCGACCCGAAGCTGCCAGTCCTGCCAGCCCGAGTCCCATCAGGAGCGCAGTCCCCGGCTCGGGCACGACCACCGTCATCGGAATCACGTTCGCCGTCAGCTGCGGCGTCGAGCGTCCGTCGGGCGACGTCAGCACCTCGTAGCGAAACGTCACAGAGTCGCCGTCACTCACGTTCCAACCAATATAATCGTAGGTTACGCCCGAACCCGCGAACGTCACATCTTCGATGCGAACGAAGGGGTTGAAACTTCCCAGCGAGAAGCCAGGAACGTCTGCCGTGTTCAAGCCAGACGGCGCCATCGGATTCAGCTCAACCTGAACTTCATCAGGGGAATAACCCGCAGTCGGCGCGACGCTGGTCAGCAGAAGCGTGAACGGGCCGTCGATCGAGGGATCGAGCACCGTCACACCGACCGTGACGAGAACAGAGTACGCCCCACCGATTCCAGCGGTCGTGGCCTGACAGGCCGAAGAGCCCGAAGCCAGGATGCAGAGATCCGTCGAGTTCGAGAGTTCGACGAGCAGGTTCGAGGAAGTCCCCGGCGCACCCGCATCCCCGAGATCACCTGCAAACTGTCCCGTCGGCAAGCTTCCGAGACCGGCGGCTTCAAAGCCCCAGCCCGAGTTATCAAAGCTCGCCGGCGTCGCCATCGCGGGCGCTGCAACCAAAGCCATTGCGAGTAACCCCGTCAGGGCAAGCGCATTTCCAAGCGCCACTCGCTTCCAATTCATGCTGATCCGTCGCATCACTGCCTCCTCAAAAACCATCTCAAAATCCGTCAGAAGCCCACTCGTCCCGGGCCCAAAAAGCGAAGACCGCAGAACGCAAACCGTTCTGAGGTTGCGATTGAGTGGTCCCTTGATTGGATTTGTGTCAGCAGAGTTTTGGAGGATCGAGGGTGTAACCCCTCGATTTCAGTGGATTTATTGCCCTAATCGGCGAAACGGTGGTGGTTTTTGTGCAATTCGAGCGCATGGAAGTGCAAAAAGAGCCCCGCAGGACCCCCACAAAGATGGCGAGCCCACTCCTCAGTAGAGGGCGCTACTCGAGCTCCAGCAGAACCCCTTCGAAGGGGTCCCCTTCCGGGAAACCGCGCAGCGAAGGATGGTCGCGTCCCGCCGGCGCGGGCTCGATCGAGCGGACAGCGCGATGCGCGCGGGAGACGATCCGCTCCAGCAATCGCTCGAGGCCGAGTGGCGGCCCCGCTTGGTTTTGCGTGACCAGAAGAACTCCACCTTCCGCCAGCAGCGCGACACAGTCCTTCAAGATCGGTTCGAGATCCCGTCGGACGGACCAGAAGCGCCGCCCCGCCGCTGCCGCAGTCGGTGGATCCAGCACGATCCCGTCGAAGCACTCCGAATCTTCCCGGGTCTCGAGATAGCGCCGGCCGTCGCCGCGCACGGAGACATGACGATGCCCCTCCTTATAGAGAGACCGATTCGCCGCGACGTTCGCCTCCAGATCCTCGAGGTAGGCCGCCGACAGATCCACCGAAACCACTTCATCCGCGCCCGCCGCAAGAAGCGATGCGCTGAAGGCCCCGGTATGCGCAAAAAGGTTGAGCCATCGTCCCCCGCGTTCCGCAAAAGGAACGAGCCGGTCGCGATTCTCTCGCTGATCCACAAAGAGGCCGTAGCCGGGCCGCGTCCGACATAAATCGTCCCATCCCGGCACGACCCGCACAGCCAGTCCACGCTCCCGCACCCAAAAACCACACGCCTCGACGGGATAGCCCGCGGCCTCGATTGCCTCAGGGCCCCCCGCCAGCCAGCGCACGCGTTCCAATCGGTCGCCGCGCGCGCGGTCGCTCGGGTCCCGAAGATGCACCACCTCCAGCACGCTCCACGGCAACCCTTCCGGCGTCACGGGCAGCTGTGCTTGGAGCGCGGCCAGCGCCCGATCCTTGAAACCTTCGCAGGCACGCCCCGCCACGCGAACCCGGAGCAGCGGCCCTAAGCGGTCCACAAATAACCCGGGCAGCGCATCTCCTTCACCGTGAATCAAACGAAACGCTTCCGTCGTCGCGCCTTCCGCGCCGCCCATCAAAAGCGGGCGGCGCCTCGACAGTGCCCGAGCGACCCGCGCCTCTACGGAATCCGCCTCCTTAAACAGCCCTTCACCCAGGGACCAGACGCGCGCGCTCATCCGCGCATCCCCTTCGGCATGCGCCCAGCCCAAACCACGCCCGGCCCGGTCCATCACGCGTAAAAGGCTGCCGGGCTGAAAGCGATCCGCCCGCTCGCTGGCCTCGTCTGGCAGAAGCCAAGCGTGGCCTTTCCTGATTGCGCGGGCGGCTTCCTCCGAGACCTCAAGCCGAAATCCGGGCTGAGCCCCTTCGTCCCGGGCGGCCTCTCCCGGCTGCGGCCAAGCCTCCGCCCGCGGCGCTCCAGGGGGAAGCGCAAGTCCGCCCGCAAAGAGATCGCCGACCAGTGCGGCTCCCGCCCGCGACAGCGCCTCGGCCCACTTCGCCGGGGCGATCGCGGACTCGGCGTGAATCAACAGCGTCGCGAGTCCCGCTTCTCGGGACTCCACCTCAACATCGACGTCGCTTGGCGGTTCGCCCGTCTCCGCCTCTGGCCGCGCCAACGCCCCGGCGGCGCGGAGACTCAGTGCCCCCCGAAACCAGGCAGGTTCATCGACCAGAACCCGGTACCGAACGCCTTGCTCACCCGCTTCAGAGGCATCGACAAACAGCCCATCGCGCTGCGCCTCGAGCGGCCCGCGCAGCGCTGCCGCTAAATCCGACGGCAGCGCCTCGATCTCAACGCGAGCGCCGGCGGGGCAAACGAATCCCGCGCGGTCGACCGGACGACCTTCGACGCGGATCACCGCCTCGGCGAGCACGCGACGTCGCGCATCGCGATCCAGTTGTGGAAAGAGTTCAGCGAGCCAGGTGCCGAGCACCTGTTCGCGCCCGGACAGTCGAAAACGCAGCACGGGGGGACGGTAACAGAATCGCCGCGACGAACGCGGCGGTACGGGGCGGCGCCGGGTGGCGCTGGCGCTCTAGCCCTGAATGCCCTCGATGCGACAGAAGATCGGAGCCATCACTCCGGTCCCGAAGCGTCGCGCCCGGCGAATCGCGCCCAGGAGTTTCCCGGGCAGCTCGGCCCGTTCGATGCAGCTCTTCAGCCGCGGACGAAGAGCCGAGGAAACGGATTCCGCCGGCTCCGACGAACCCAGGCCTTCCGTCCCGGTCAGGACAACAACGGGGAGGCGATGCGCCAGATCACTTGCAAGTTCAATCGCGGCTTCGCGGTCGATTTCCGGGAGTGCCGGATCGAGCAAGAGGAGGTCGAAGGTTTCGCCCTGAATCTGCGCTGCAGCCGAAACCAGGCTCGATTCCTGAACGACGTCGAATGAACCGCAGCCCGCGCGACCGAGCGATCCTCGGATCTCATCGGCCAGATCAGACCGGGTTTCAACGAAGAGGACGCGGACGAATCGTTCATCGATGCGGGCTTCTTCACCATGCGGTTGGCGATTCGAAAACTCAGTACCCGTACTCATGAACTGCTCCCTTCGACCCTTAAAAAAGCCGATGTCGTCCCTCCCCATTTCAGTCGGAGGTTCTTCTTCTGACCTTGAGCGAAGAGCGCATTCAATCCATTTCTTCACCCGGGTAAAACCGGGATTGCTGAAGTCGTGCTGGTTCGTCTTCATTTCAAGCGCAAGGAAAATGCAATCTAAGGGCAGCGTGAGGTCTTGCTCTAAAAGTCAGTGCCCAATCGCGCTTCGGAGAGGTCTAGAAGTTTCTGTCCAGGTCTTTTTCAAAAGGCTCCCGCCTCGTCGGCGAGCGGCCTAGACTCGGCGGCCGTCATGCCACGTCCCTTTCCTTCTTTCGAATCTGATCTCCGCCTGGGCACCCTGCCCTCGCCGCTCCTCGAGCTTTGCGCGCGCCTAGAAGAGGCCAACATCCCGACCTGGCTCCAAGGCGATGGCCTGCTCTCTGAAATGCACAGCGAGAAGAATGGCGCGCCACCGCAGCCCGCTTGGGGCCTAGACCGCAAGCCGACTCATTCGCTCCTCTGCGGCGCCTCGGGTGAAGCGGTCTTGCGCGCCCTGCCCCATGCTGTCGTCACGACCGCGCACGAAGCCCGCATCACCCAGGCCACGACATGGGGCCCCGTCGACCTCATCCCACTTGGCGAGACCTCTCCCGAAGAGCAGCTCGCCCGCTTCGGGCTTTCCGCCTTTGCCTTCGCCTTTCGACCCGCCACAGCGGGCTGGACCGAGGTGAACAACGCCTTCCAGAAAACACGCGCCGGGGAACTCGGCTTGGCCCTCGCCGGCGATGTGGCGAACGGGAATGCCTTCGCGGAGGCGCCACGCCGATACTGGATCGCAGCACGCCTGATCGCCGAATACGGACTGACCCCGACCGACGACCTCGTCGCCGCCGCCGAGCAGGCCTTCCCAGACGCCTTCGAAGAGCTGCCCCTCGGCGCTTCGGCGCGGCGCATGGTCGACCGAGTGCTCGCGAGCCCGAAGCCTGGTCCCGGCCTCGCGTTTTTGCGCGCCTCGGGGGTCACACCTGCCCTCTTCCCGGGCGCATCCGTCCAGAACGAGGACCTGCTCGAACATCTCGCGCCGCTCCCAGCCATTCGCTGGGCCGCCTGGCTCAGGGGCAGCGCAACGCAGCGCGGCCTCGTCCGCCTCCGCACCCCCCACGCGCTCTCTCGCCGGGTCGAACGCGTCCAAGAAGCGCACCCTCTCGATCGCAGCGTCGCGTCGCTCCGCGAAGCCAGCATCCGCCGCATCCTGAACCGCCTCGAACCTGATGAGCTCGGCGCGCTCCTCGCTTGGCGACGAGCCGAACTCGAGCAAAGCAGAAACAGCGAACGCCTCGGCCCCGCTCTGCTGGCCGATCATGCCAAAACGGAAGAACGACTCGCCGGCATCGAGAAGCGCATCGCCGAAATCCAAGCCGCCGAGGAACGCAGCGGCGTCGTCCGCGCCCTCGCCCTCGACGGTGCCGCGATTATGAAAATTCTGGACATCGGCCCGGGCCGTCAAATCGGCCAACTGCTCGCTCATCTCGCCCAGTTCATCGAAGCGCATCCAGAAAAAAACGATCGAGAGGCGCTTGAAGAGGAACTCCGCGATTTCGTCGCGCGCAATCCGGAAAAGATCCGTTAGACTTCCGGACTCCCTTCAACCCATTTCCGAATACGCCGCACAAAATATTCGTCGACCGGATTCAACACCGGCGTCCTCGTTTTTTCGTCCCTCTCAGCTCTTGGTCTCACTCTTTGGATCCCATTCAATCGCTTTTCGAAGCCATTCAAGAAGCCTCCGAACGACCGATTTGGTCGAAGGGTGTTCAGCTCACGCGCAACGACGCAGTGAGTATCGAAGAGCGGGAAGAAGACGCGATCACGTTGCGCGTCGAAACTCGAGGCGGACTCGGACTCTCCGCGCCCCAGGTCACTCTGTATCCCGACGAAGATGATTGGGAATGCAGCTGCACCAGCAACGATGACCCCTGCGAACATGTCATCGCCTCCATCATCGCTCTGCGCCAATCCCGAAAAAAGGGCACCTCTGTTCCCAAACAGGGCGAAGGCCGCGGCCGCATCGTCTACGAGCTGTCCGAAAAAGGCCCGGACCTTGTTATGCAGCGGTCCATCGAGTTCGAAGGCAAGCGGATCCCGATGACAAAGAGCCTCACGGCCATCGCCGCGAACCGCGGCGCCTGGCCTCCCTTCGTCACGACGCCCGCGGATGTCGCCATTGAGCGCGCGATCGCCACGCGCCCCTCGGAGCTGACGACCGGACCGCGGATCTCCTCTCTTCTCGATCGTCTCGGCCAATCCCGCGCGGTGTTCCTCAACGGAGAACCCATTCAGGTCGATTCCGAGCCCCTCGGCCTCGTCGCCCGGGTCGTGGACGCTCCAGCCGGCGTCCGACTCTTCGTTGAGCAGGATCCGCGCATCGTCAAGGCCTACAAGAGCGGCGTGATTCGCTCCGCCGAAGCACTCCACGCACTCGCCAAGAATAAACTGACGGGCCGAGAGCTGGCCGACCTGCCCCGCGGCCGATTTTACAGCGACGATGATCTCGCGACGCTGGTGACGGACGTGATCCCGAACCTCGAAGAGCGGATCCCCGTCTACGTCGACACGAAAAAGCTTCCGAGCACGCGCATCGGTGAGCGGCCCCGGGCGCGGATCGATGTGAAGCGCGAAAACGATGGCCTCATCGTCTTGCCGACGCTCGTGTACGGCGACCCGCCGGTGGCCCGTATTGACGCGGGTAAGCTCGTGCATATCGGAGACGGCGAAGTGCCGATCCGCAACGAAGGCGCCGAGAATGAAGTCGTTGCGCGCCTTCGCGGCGAGCTCGGACTTCGGCCCGGCGTCCGCGCGCGGCTTTCCGCAAGCGAGGCGATCCCCTTCGCGGCGCGGCTCGCGAAAACGACGCTTGAGATCGTCGGCACGGCGCACGAAGACTTTCAGCTGCGCGGCGCGCTCGAAGCGGCCATGCGGATCGATGACGACCGCTTTGAACTCGACTTCTTCCTCGCGGACGATATGCCCCTCGACGGTGAAGCCGCGGAAGAAGCGGCCAACCGAGCGGCCGCTCGGGCCCAGGCGGCAGAGGCCCGAGGCGACGCCGAAGCGGCGGGAGGCGGTTTCGCCGGCGACGTGGGTCGAACGGGTCTCGCGGACGCGGATGCGCCGGGCGGCAATCCCGGATCAGGCATCGGCGGCGTACGCCCCGAGGCGGTTCTACGAGCCTGGTCCCAGGGTGAATCCGTGGTCGCTCTCGACGGCGGTGGTTTTGCGAGCCTGCCGAAAGATTGGCTCGCGCTTTACGGAGACCGCATTGCCGACCTGCTCGGCGCCCGCGACGCGCGCGGCCGCATCGCCCGTCATGCGCTGCCTGACCTCGCGATGCTCTGCGAAGACCTCGAGCAGCCGCCGCCGCCCTCCCTCGAAGGTCTGCGCCCGCTCCTCGACGGCTTCGAAGGCATTCCGAATGCGCCGATTCCGCCGGCCCTCGAAGATGTACTCCGCCCGTACCAGCGTGCCGGCGTCGATTGGCTCGTGTTCCTGCGCCGCGCAGGACTCGGAGCACTCCTCGCCGACGATATGGGCCTCGGCAAAACGATTCAGGCCCTCTGCGCCATCGATGGACGGACGTTAGTCGTCGCCCCCACGAGCGTGCTCCACGGCTGGATGCGAGAAATCGAGCGCTTCCGCCCCGAGCTCAGCTTCTCGATCTATCACGGCCCCGGCCGAGCGCTGGACCCGAACGTCGACGTCACGATCACGAGCTATGCCCTGCTCCGCCAGGACGCGGCCAAGATCGGCGACGTGGAATGGGACTGCGTCGTGCTCGATGAAGCCCAAACGATCAAGAATCCCGAAAGCCAAATCGCCCGGGCCGCCCACGGCCTCGTCGCCAAGGCGCGCTTCGCCCTCACGGGTACGCCCGTCGAGAATCGCCTCGACGAGCTCTGGAGCCAGTTCCATTTCCTGAACCCCGGCCTCCTCTCGGGCCGCACGGAATTTCGAAACCGCTATTCCCGTCCCATCGGCGAAGGCGACGCTGACGTTGCCTACCGACTTCGGCAGCGCATCAAGCCTTTCCTCTTGCGACGGCTGAAGTCCGAAGTTGCGCCAGAACTGCCGCCGCTTTCCGAGATCGTCCTCGATTGCGAATTGTCCGCCGAAGAACGCGCGGTGTACGACAGCGTCCGCGCCGCCACCGTCCGGGAAGTCGTCGAGCGCCTCAAGTCCGGCGGCAACGTCATGGCGGCACTCGAAGCTCTATTGCGCCTCCGCCAAGCGGCCTGCCATCCAAGCCTCGTGCCCGGGCAAGAGGATGTCGGCGCGTCCTCCGCGAAACTCGAAACGCTCTATGCGCGACTCGAAGAGGCCGTCGCGGACGGACATAAGGCCCTCGTCTTTTCCCAGTGGACGAGCCTGCTCGACCGCGTCGAACCCGGCCTGAACGATCGGAGCATCGATTTCGCGCGCCTCGACGGCGCGACTCGAGACCGCGGCGCTGTGGTCGAACGCTTTCAGTCTGACGATGGCCCGCCCGTCATGCTGCTCTCGCTTCGCGCCGGCGGCACAGGCCTGAACCTGACCGCGGCAGACCATGTTTTCCTCCTCGATCCGTGGTGGAACCCTGCAGTCGAGGCTCAGGCCGCAGACCGCGCCCACCGCATCGGCCAGGATCGACCCGTCGTTCTCCATCGCCTCATCGCGACGGATACCGTCGAAGAAGGCATCCTGACGCTCCACGACCGCAAGCGCGCTTTGGCCGATGCGGCCCTCGAAGAGGCGGACGGCAGCAGTCGGCTCACCCGCGACGAGCTCGTGGAGCTTCTCGAAAGCGCCTGATCCGGCCGGCTACCCGCCGACGATGGGCGGGGGCTCAGCCCCGCCGGGTGACTTCTGCCGGCAGGCGCCATACCTCCTGCGCGAGACCTACCGGGACGCTGCACGCCTGCTCTCGGAAGTGTGGTTTTAACCACGATTAACTCAAGTAGGGCTTTCCCCACTCCGATCTCAATCTTAAATGGGTGCAATACACAACAATCTATTGGGGCCGGATTCAGGGGCCCCCGCCTTGATGCGCCGCGGACTGCGGCTCGTCGGCGCTGCCGGACTCCTCGGAGCCTTGCTGCTGATCCCTGCTCAATCCGTTGCGGACTCGACTCCGCAGCCCACCGCGAGACCGCTCGCCGAACTCGTGAACTCGGGGGACGATGCCAGCGCGGTCTCCATGAGCCCCGGCGCACAAGCGCAGCGCCCGAACACAAAATCGCTCACCTCACTCGAAGGTGATCAAACGGCCCGGCCCCTCACCCGAGCCGCCGCCCAGCTGCGTGTCGACACGATGTCCCCAACGGACTGGCTGGCCAGCTTTGGCCATGTCACCGTCGGCCAGATCGATACGCCCTAACTCGAGTCGTCGCGGCGGCCTTCGCCGCATCCCGCCGCCCCCCGCCTCATCGCCGTCACACGGCCCCCCTCTCGTGAATTCGTTCGCCCGATTCGGCAGCTACGCGTGTATGCTTCGGCGCTCATGAATTCCACCTCGACTCTCCTCACCATCGTGCGCCACGGGCAGACCTCGGCCAACGTCGACGGCGTCTGGCACGGCTCCACCAACACGCCGCTCACCCCGCACGGCCATCAACAAGCTGCGGCGACAGCGGCATTCATCTCGGCCGGCATCTCCGAGAGCCGCCCGATCGAGCGGATCTACGCGAGCCCGCTCGACCGCGCCCATCACACCGCGGAGGCCATCGGCAAGTCCCTCGGCCTCGTCCCCGAGATCGAACCTGACCTCGTTGAATACGATCTTGGCAGCTGGGAGGGGCTCAGCTTCGAGAGCCTGTACAAGGAAAAGAAGCTCTTCACGAATATGCAGAGCGATCCGCACTACGCGCCCCACGGCGGGGAATCGCCCCTGCAGGTCGGCGAACGCCTGGCGGGCGCGATGCGCCGAATCGCCGCTCGCCATCCCCAGGACCGCGTCATCATCGTCACTCATGGCGGCGCCCTCTCGATCGCCTTCGGCCTCCTCCTCGACAATGACTATTCGAATTGGACGCGCATGGTGAAGAACTGCTCGGTCAGCGAACTCGTCCTCGAGCCCCAGCCCGAGCTGATCGCCTTTAATCAAACGGACCATCTTCCAGAAGAGTCCGAAGCCTAACAACCCATTCTCAGGAGAACACAATGAAGATCGCAGTCGTCGGCGCCGGCGTCATGGGCAGCGGAATCGCCCAGGTCATCGCACAATCCGGATTCGAAACCACCTGCACCGACATCGCAGAAGACGCCCTCGATAAGGCCAAAGCCAACGTCACCACCGGCCGCTATGGCTGGGAGCGCGCCGTCGAGCGCGGCAAGCTCGACCAGGCCACTGCCGAAGCCGCCATGGGTCGCCTCCAGTTCTCAACCAACCTCGAAGAAGCCGTCGGCGATGCCGGACTCGTGATCGAATGCGTCCCGGAACGCCTCGACCTGAAAATCAAGGTCTTCCGCCAGCTCGACCAGATCGCACCCAAGGACTGCGTCCTCGCCTCGAATAGCTCGGGCTTCCCCCTGGCCGCCCTTTCCGCGGCGACCGATCGCCCCTCGCGCGTCATCGTTTGGCATTGGGCATCGCCGCCCGTCATCATGAAGTTCGCGGAGATCGTCGTGACGGAAAATACGGACGAGAACGCGATCCAGCTGATTCGCGAGACCGCGACCGCCTGCGGCAAGAACCCCGTCGTGGTGAAGGATAACCCCATGGCCTGGGGCTACGTCGCGAACCGCGTCTACGCCGCCATGCTCGGCGAAGCAGGCCGCGTCGTCGCGGAAGGCGTCGCCACCCAGGACGAAGTGAACCAGCTGATGGTGAACTGCTTCGGCTGGCCCGTGGGTCCCTACGCGATGGTGAAGGGTGCGCAGACGGGTTTTGACGGATAGCTCGGGCTGAGCCGGTCCCCGGGCGTCGACTCAGGGACCTGACCTTCCATCTCGCCGACACAGCGTAATGACCTAAGAAATCTCCGACTTGCTAATTAATGTACACTTTGTACATTAAGTAGATGTCAGAGCCCAACCTCGTCCCCGATTCGGCGCCGGATTCGCACAAGCGACCCCGAGTGCGTGCGAAAACGCGCTCTGCACTCCCCCGTGGCCCCGGGCGGCCGCGAAACGCCGAGCGACACGCCGCAATCCTGAATGCTGCGAGAGAGTTGATCATGGAGGTCGGCTACGGCGGCCTCACACTCGATGCGATTGCCAAGCGCGCCGGCGCTTCGCGAACGACGCTCTATCAATGGTGGGGTGGCCGAGCGCCGCTCGTCGAGGAAGCCATCTTTTCGGACTACGGAGAGTGGCCCGTACCCAACACGGGCACTTTCGTGGGCGATCTCAACGAACTTGTCGAAGAAATCGTCAACGAAATGAGTCGCCCTCACGTTGCTCGGGCGTTCCCTGCCCTCTCCGCTGAATTCCAGGCGGATAAGAGCCTGAAAGCGGGACTCCGAGCGCGCTATGGCGACGCGATGATCGAACGCTGGCGCGAAGTGTTTAAGCGCGCCGTCGCGAGGAAGGAGCTTCCACAAGATGCGAATGCGGAAGCCGCACTTCAGCTCACGATCGGTTCCGTCTTAATGCTGACGCAGTCGAAAATCATGCCGCGCAAAAAGCTTAAACCTTACTTGCATTCGGTTTTGTCGCAGGGGCTGACCAGCTAACGCCGACCGGCGAAAGAGCGGTCTCCCCAACCTAACACCGGAACGCCGCGAGAGAAAAGGGAGCCTAAATGGCTTACGAAACACTCGAAGACATCGAAAACTGCATGAATAACGGCTGGACCGACGGGCTGCCTGTCATCCCGCCCTACGGCTCCGTCGTGAACGAGATGCTCGCCGCGATGGGCTGGAACGGCGACGACATCATCGGGGAGCTCCCGGAACATAACGTCGTCGTGCGCGCAGAGCAGGCCGCGGCAACCGCGGTCATGGCCGGCTGCGCAACGGAATACGGAGCTTTGCTGCGTAGCCTGACCGAGGCTCTGCTCGAGCCGAAGCTGAATATCTGCGGCGTCGAGGTCACGACGGGGGGTGCCGCCATGCTCGTCATCGTCAGCGGCCCCGTTGTTCAGGAACTCGGCTTTGCACATCAAGAGAATGCGCTCGGCGCCAATTGCCGCGCAAACGCGACCGTCGGGCGCTTCGCCCAGATGATGCGGCTCTTCTGTGGTCGCGCGGGTGGCGTACTCCAGACGCACGGCACGATTGGTCACCCCGGGCGGATCAGCTTCTGCATAGCGGAACATCCCGAAACCGAATGGGGCGCCTACCACAGCCAATACGGCGTTCCCGAAAATGCCTCCGCCGTCTCGGTCATGTCGACCGAAGGACCCAACTCCGTCAATAACCACTACGGCGACACTGCCGCGCATATCCTCGACACGATCGGCGACTGCATGTGCCATTACGGCCAAACTGCTTGGTACTACCGCTCCGGCGGATTCGTCGTCGTCCTCCCCCCCGACCATATGGCGCTCGTCAGCAAAGAGTTCAGCCGCGACGAAGCCCGCGCGTATATCTACGAACATGCTCGGCGCCAAACCGACGACCTCGACAGCATGGGCCGCATCGCCAAAGAGCCGATCGAGTTCGCTGAAGTCGAACGCGGCGCGATGCGTTCGCCACTCAAGACCCCTGACCAATTGAGTTTCATCGAATGCGGCGCGGCAGGCGGTCGCTTCTCCGCGGTCATCCCAAGATGGGTCGGAAGCAATCACGTCATCACACGCCAGATCGAAGCCAAAGCCTAAACCTGGATTCCGGAATCCAAGGAGGAGTAAGAGATATGAGTGAAATCACAAGCGCAGGGGCCAGCGGCGACGGCGGCGTGAGCGTCCCCGCCCAGCAGCTGACCAGCTGCGGCGAAGTCAACTGCGAAATCCTCGTTGATCCCATCCCGAGGCCGACGCCCGACCCCATCCACGTCGTCCTCAAACCCGAGGAACGACGCGTTCGGCTCGTCGACCACAGCAAGCCCAACTCGCTGAAGATCCTTCGCATGGCGCAGCAAATCCTGCGCGACCGCGGCATCGAGGTCGAAGAAGAAATCCTGAACAAGGGAGACGCGAGCCAGCGCATGCCGGGAGAATTACTAGGACTGCTGTCCCGAGAAAAGGGGCTCGTCCTCTGCGGCATATCGGATTGAGGGAGCTGCTCCTCGGGCAGTTCGCTCGACTCCATTGCTTTGCAGCGCGCCGGCGTCGCCGGGTTCGCCATCCTCACCCAGCCCTTCGCGAACCAGATCGAACGCGCGATGACCTATCAGCCCACTGAACGACCGCTGCCCGCGATCATCGTCGGTCACCCGACGCAGATGGTGGACGATGTCGTCCTTGAAACACGGGCAACCCAAATCGCAGAGGCCGTCGAGCGTCTCTTTAATGACCAAGAGCCGGAGGCACCCACATCATGACGGATACACTTTCGATTCTCGGGACCGGTGTCTACCTCCCCCCTGCCCGGCCCGTTAAAGAGGTGGTTGCCGAAGCCGGCGGCGACTCCAGTATCTTTCAAGGCTGGGAAAACGTCTGCCACGCCCTCGATAAAGACCATCCCAGCACGATGGGTGCCGATGCGCTTCAGAAAGCGCTCGACGATTCGGGCATCGATCAGGCAAATCTGAAGCTCGTGATCTTCGCGGGCATGTCCCGGGATTACCTGCCCTCGTATTCTGTCGCGACCGAGATCATGAAGACCTGCAAGATTCCCGGCGGCTGCGTCGGCATCGACCTCACGATCGGATGCCTCGGCGCCCTTTCCGCGCTCGACCTGGCTCATGGCTGGCTCGCAGTTCGCGGCGGCGGTCTCGCCGCGATCGTGACTGCCGAGCGATGGTCCTACACGATCGATCATTCATCGGTCGAGAGTTACGGACTCTGGGCGCATGCTGATGGCGCGGCGGCCACCGTCGTTGGCATGAATACCGAGCATGCTTCGAAGGGCGAATTCGCCGGCGCAGAAACGGTCAGCCAAAGTGACCTGAACGGGAGCATCATTATTAAGTACGGCGGAACGATGAACCCGGCCGCACCGGAGGGCGTTAACCCCGCAGAGCGAGAGATCCTCACGCTCGAGGGCATCGACCGACGCGAGCGGTATGCCGAGGGATATTTAGCCAGCTTCCAAGCCATGGAGAAGCGCTTCGGCGTTCGGCCGAACCGGGTGATCTGCAACCAAACCGCGGTGATGTTCCTGCAGCTCATCGCATCCGTCATCGAAATCCCCGTCGAGCATTTCTTGATCACAGGACATGAAACGGGTCATGTCGGGTCTGCTGATATCCTGATTGGACTTGATCGGCTGCTTAAATCGGGGGATCTAACCGAGCCCTACCTAATGGCGGGAAGTACGCCCTATGCCTTTGCTTCCGGCTTGCTCAAGCCGGCGTGAGTCGAGACGAGCAAAGATGATTGGAATGCGAGCAGATCGACGTGCGCTGGCCTTGGCTTTTACCGTCGGTCTCAGCCTCCTGCTGGCGTGCGCCGGATCGATGCCCGTCAACGTCAATACCGGCAACAGCAACGGCAACGACAGGGACGAAATTGAGGGCACCAACGAGGCCGTCACCCAAGCGCGAGCCATGCTCCGCGGCGAAGGAAGCCAACCGGTCGAGCCTTTCCGCGTCATCGGGAATATCTACTACGTGGGCGCGAAGGCGATCTCCTCCCACCTCATCGAGACCCGCCAGGGCTTGATCCTCCTCGATACCGGGACGCGTGAAATGTCCGCCGGAATTCTCGCGAGCATCGAGACGCTGGGGTTCAAGCCCGAGGACATCAAGATCATCCTCTCGAGCCACGCGCATTGGGACCACGTCGAGGGCCACGCCGCAATGCAGGCAGCAACCGGGGCTCGGGTGTTTGCCCTGGGCGACGATGCCGCCGCGATTTCGACCGGAATCGACAATTCGGCCGCCGACGCCCCGGACTGGCCCGCTCTCAAAGTGGACCGCGTTCTCCAAGACCAAGACACTGTGTCGCTTGGAGACGTGACGATGCGCGCGCACTTCACGCCAGGACATACGAAGGGTTGCACAACCTGGACGATGACCATCCAAGAGGACGGCAGGGAGCATCTCGTCGTCTTCGTTGGCGGCACGACGATCAACCGGGGCGTCCGGCTACACGAGAACGTTCGACACCCCGGAATCGAAGACGACTACGCGCAAACGTTCCGCACGCTCAAGAAGATCCAACCGAGCGTGTACCTCACGCCCCACCCCTTCATGCACGGGATGGATGAGAAACGAAGGCGCATGCAAGCGAACTCGGTACAAAACCCTTTTATAGATCCCGATGGCTACCAACGCTTTATTCGGGCAGAAGAAGGCAAATACCTCGCTCAGGTTGCTGAAGAGGCAAAAGAACAGCCCCGCTAAGGTCGTCGCTCCAGCCAGCAGCATGATTTCGCACTCGGTATGCTCTGAAGTTCAACCTTCAGATCCCGGAACGCCTTCCATGCAAGAATTCAAAGCCGAAGTACCCGAAACCGAAATCGAGGACCTCAGAAACCGCCTCGCCAACGCCCGCCTGCCCGATCAAATTGAAGGCTCGGGCTGGGGCTACGGGACCGACCGCGCGGCGCTCGAGGAATGGGTCGCCTATTGGCATGACGATTTCGATTGGCGCGC
Organism: Myxococcota bacterium; assembly: GCA_045106235.1. Classification (GTDB taxonomy): domain Bacteria; phylum Myxococcota_A; class UBA9160; order UBA9160; family UBA4427; genus UBA4427. Next base: position 19,617 of record JBGCEJ010000002.1, on the reverse strand, counting down.
GGTCGAGGCGAGGTTCAACGCCTATGCGCAGTTCGTCACGGAAGCCGAAGGCGAGCGCGTTCATTTCCTGCACGCGCGCTCCCCGGTTGAAGACGCGACGCCGCTTTTGATCACACACGGCTGGCCCGGGAGCGTCGTCGAATTCCTGGATATTATTGAGCCTCTCCGAAATCCGGCTGCACACGGCGGCTCCGACGCGGATGCTTTCCACGTCGTCTGCCCGCATATCCCGGGCTTTGGCTATTCAGGGCCGACGCGACAAGCCGGATTCGATCTCAATCGCGCAGCGGCCGCGATCGCCAACGTGATGCAGCAGCTCGGCTACGACCGCTATATCGCCCAGGGCGGGGACTGGGGCTCGGTCCTGACGCGAAGGCTCGCCGAGGCCTTCCCTGAGAAGATCATCGGTGCCCATTTCAATATGCTCTTCGCCTTCCCGGAAGACATGACTGCGCCTAAGGCGTGGGAGGGCGTGACGCCCGAAGAGCGCGATGCCTTCATTTCCGCGACGAGCAAGATGGGGGATAGCCAGGGATACAGCGAGATCCAGGGGACGAAGCCACAGACCCTCGCCTACGCAATGCATGACTCGGCCGTGGGTCACCTCGCCTGGCATCTCGAAAAATTCCACGCCTGGTGCGACCCGGCGACCGAATTCACAGACGCCTTCAGCAAGGATCATATCCTCGCGAACGTCGCGCTCTACTGGTTCACGAACACAGCCAATTCGGCATCCCGGCTCTATTGCGAATCGAAGCGAGCGAAGACCTATCCGGGCGATCCGTGGACCGGCACTGTCAATGTCCCCATCGGCCATTGCAGCTACCCCGGAGAGCTCACCCAAACCCCGCGAGCCTGGGCGGACAAGCGCTACAAGAACATCATCCACTGGACGAAGGCCGATCGCGGCGGTCATTTTGCGGCATTCGAGAATCCTGAATTCTTCACGCGGGACTTGCGAGCCTTCGCCCAGCGACTCAGGGAATAACATCGCCGAACAATGGGTCGGCTCGCGCAGCTCCGGTGACTCATCCAGGCGTTCAGCGATTTAGACCTCCGCTGATAAAAACTCCGCGATCCCCTTAACAAGCGCCTCGGGCTGGTCTTCCGAGACAAAGGTGTAGCTATCCTCGATCGACGTGAAGCGCGCGTTCGGAAGCAGATTGGCTAACCGCTGCCCATGCGCGAGCGGAAAAAACCGATCGTCGGCCGCCCAAGCAATCAGGACGGGAGCCTCGAAGCTACTGAGCTTCCCTGCCGCCTTCATCGTGTAGCGAGAACTAATATCGCGCAGCACTTTGTACACGTCGCGCCGAACGCCCCGCTTCGAAAAAACTGAAGCCGCATACCCCCGCTCAATCTCGGCCTCGATGGGATTTTTCGCGAGCCAGCCAAAGGCCATGGGAAGACGCCGAAGCGCTGGGATCCGAAGCGGCTGAAGCAGCGCGGTGAGGAGCGGCGGAACATGCGCCAGCTTCTGAATCGGCTGAAACATAGGCGGCAGAAAATTATCGAAGCAGTCGCAGGAGGTCAGAACGACGCGGCCGATCGATTCAGCGTGCTCAGTCATCACAACCTGCGTGATCGCGCCGCCGGTATCATTCGCGACGATCGTCGGGCGATCGAGTTCCAGCTGCTCGACGAGCTCAACGATCAACCGAGCCACGCCCGGAATGCTCAGATCCGCATCCGCACGCAACGGGATTTCGTGGGCGCCGAGGGGAAGATCCGGGCAGATACAGCGGAAGTGCTTAGAGAGCGCCGGCACGACCTTTCGCCAGAGATCACCGTTCACCAAAAGGCCGTGGACGAAGAGAAGGGGCGGCCCCTCCCCCCGCTCGCGGTAGCGCAGAGTTCCCGCACTCAGCTGAACCTCTTTTACTTCGCCCAGGTCGTTTGAAAGGGACATCAGAACTAGTCTCCCTCTTCCGATAAAGGAATAGAATCACTTATTGAACACGGGTCGATATATACCGACCCGTATTCAACAAGTCAAATCCGAGCGTAGAGCCATGGCGACACAAGAGGAACGACGAGAGCGGACGCGAAGCGGGCTGCTCGAAGCGGCAGCCCAGCGCTTTGGCGTACAGGGCTTCGCGGAGACGACGATCGACCAAATCGCGGAGGATGCGGGGACGGCCAAGGGCGCGCTCTACCACTATTTCCCCACCAAGACCGCGCTTTTCGAGGCCGTTCTGAATGGGGTTTCCGCGGACGTCGCAGAGCAAACACAAAAGGCCATCACGGGCGGCGACTTGCTGGAAGCGATGATGACCGCCGTCCGCGCATTCTTCGCCGCGTGCGCAGAGCCCAAGACCTCTCAGATCTTACTGAGAGACGGCCCTTCGGTGCTTGGTTGGGATCGCTGGCGAGAGATTGACTCGGCGCATTTCGGAGGCGCCGTCACCTCCGTCCTCAGCTTGGCGATGGAAAGCGGCGCCCTGCGCGATCAGCCCGTAGAGCCGCTCGCGCGCCTACTCCTCGGCGCCATCAGTGAGGCCGTCATCGACTGCGCGGGCCAGCCGCATTTCGAGGAGCATGCAGAGGCCTACATCTCGGGGATAGAGGCCTTGCTGAACGGGCTCCGCCCGACTCCTTGAGCTGCCCTTGGACTTCGCCGCGCTCTAGCCCTGAACCGCCCGCTTCGGAAAGTTCGGCATAACAATCCCGGCCAGCTCTTCGAGGCAGCGCACAACCTGACGGCTGTAGCCGAACTCGTTGTCGTACCAGACGTAGAGCACGCAGTGATTTTCCTGCACGATCGTAGCCTGGGCGTCGACGATGCCCGCGAAGCGGTTGCCCACGAAATCGCTGGAGACGACTTCCGGCGACCTTGCGAAGTCGATCTGGTTTTGCAGATCGCCTTCGAGAGAGCATTTCAGGAGATGCGCGTTCATCGCTTCTTTGTCCGTCGACTTCTCAAGATTGAGACTCATGACGGCAAGGGACACGTTCGGCGTGGGGACGCGAATGGCGTTGCCCGTCAGCTTGCCGCCGAGTTCCGGCAGACATTTCGCGACGGCCTTCGCAGCACCGGTTTCCGTGACCACGAGGTTCAGCGTCGCGGCGCGGCCTCGGCGAGCCTTCTTGTGATAGTTGTCGATCAGGTTCTGGTCGTTCGTGAACGAGTGGATCGACTCGACATGGCCACTGTCGATTGCGTACTCATCGTTGATCACCTTGAGGACCGGAGCGATCGCGTTCGTTGTGCAGCTCGCGGCGGAGAGCACATCGCCCGCCTCGATCATGCCATGATGATTCACGCCGTACACGATATTCGGGACATCGCCTTTGCCCGGCGCGGTCAGGATCACCTTCGCTGCGCCCGGGACGGCGACGTGGCGCGCGAGGTCTTCGCGGGTGCGCCAGATGCCCGTATTATCGACGACGACGGCGTTCTTGATGCCGTAGTCCTCGTAGTTGCATTCTTCCGGGCCACTCGCGTAGATCACGTTCACGAGGTTGCCGTTGATGATGAGGGCCTTGGCCGCTTCGTCGATTTCGACCTGCCCCGAGAAGGGACCATGGATCGAGTCGCGTCGCAGGAGGCTTGCGCGCTTGGCGAGATCGTCGCCGCCGCCGGGGCGAACCACGATCGCGCGGAGGCGAAGATTGTCGCCGCCGCCGGTCTTGCCTGCGAGAATGCGAGCAACGAGTCGGCCGATGCGACCGAAGCCGTAGAGCACAACGTCCTGAGGTTCGGAGCGGATCGAGGCCTTACCCGTCGCGATGCCCGCGAGTTCGTCGCGCACGAAATCCGAGACTTCGACCTGGCCCGAGCGGCCGCGCCAATGCGACACGAGATTACCGACGTCGATGCGCGCGGCGCCCAGGTCGAGCACGGCCATGGCGGCGAGGATCGGGTAGGTGTCCGAGACGCTGATCTCGTTATCCACGTTCACCTTCGCGAGGCGATGGAGTTCCTGGATTTCAAGCGGAGACTTGTTGACGAGAGAGTTGCCAAACAGGGTGACGATCACGCCGTGCTCGCGGTAGAGCTCGCCGATGATCGGGACCATGGCTTCGGCGTTGCGCTGGTGCTGCGTCCAGACCTGAAGGGTGCGTTCGGATTTTTCGATGGTCGGATTGCTCAAGGCGACCTCTCCCCATAGTGGAATCGTGGTGGCTTCTATTGAACGGCGAACGGGCGCCGTCTAAGGCAGTTGGATTCGGATCAACGTTTTCGAGTCAGCGGCTTCTGAAAGGATTCATCGGTCGCCCGGGCTTCGATGGACGGAAAAAATCGGCCAAGCGCGCGGGGGCAATTGCCCTGCTAGCTTGCGACACCCCGTGAGTGACCTCAGGAAAGGCATCGGTGTCAAGGTTTAGCAAAAGCGATCCATCCTCTCCTCCCGCCGCGGGCGCTCCTCCCGCCGCAGGCGCTCCTGACGAGGGTAAGCCGCGTCTGGGCGTGCTTTTCTCGGTCATCATCGTCGATCTGATTGCTTTCGGCATCGTCGTCCCGATTCTGCCCTTCTGGAGCGCTCGCTTCGGCGCCAACGGAACCACACTCGGGTTGCTCCTTGCCTGCCATGCAGCGATGCAGCTGCTGTGTGCGCCGTTCTGGGGACGTCTCTCGGACAGGATTGGCCGACGCCCCGTCATGTTGTTCACGATCGCGGGAACGGCGCTCGCCCTGCTCTTCCTGGGACTCGCGGACTCCCTTGCGCAGCTCTTCGTTGCACGTCTTCTCTCGGGCATCTTCGGAGCCAATATCAGCGTCGCCACGGCCTACCTCACGGACGTCACCGACGAAGCCGACCGCACGCGCTGGATGGGCATGATCGGCGCAAGTTTCGCGGTGGGCTTCACGCTCGGCCCGCCGATCGGGGGCCTGCTCGCGCGCCTGGGCCATGGCACGCCCATGCTGTTCGCCGCCGGCATGTCCGCGCTGAATCTCGTCTGGGCGTTCTTTGCCCTGCGCGAGCCGGAGCGCCGTGCGAACCGCGACGAAGCGGGCATGCAGAATCGCCTCGACGTGCTCCGCGATTCCGCCATCGCACGCATCTGCCTCGTCTATTTCCTGTTCAGTCTGGCCGTGACCCAGCTCGAGACCACCTTCGCCTTCTTCATGGCGGCGCAGTTCGGCTACGACGAGCTTGGGGTTGGCCTGGTGATGCTCGGTATGGCGATCGTGATGGGCGGGATCCAGGGCGGCGGCATGAAACGGCTCTCGGCGAAGTACCCGGAGCGCAAGCTCGTTCTATCGGGACTCGCCTTGATGACCCTGGCGTTCTTCCTGGTTCCCCTGCCCGGCTCCGTTGCCTGGCTGATGGCACCGCTGGCCCTGGCGGCCATGGGCCGCGGGATCGCGCAGCCGCCCATGATGAGCCTCGTCTCATTGCGCGCCGACGAGGCCTCTCGGGGCATCGTCCTGGGCGTCTTCCAATCGAGCGCCTCAGCCGCCCGAGTCGTCGGCCCGGTCATCGCGGGGCTGCTCTACGACCAAAGCATGCGGCTCCCGTTCTGGGCCGCCGCGGGACTCTGCGCCTGTGCAGCGCTCCTGGCCTTGGCGATCAAGAGCTCAGGCCCCGACTCTGGCGCCAACGCGAGCGCCCACTCTGTGCCCGGCGCTGCCGCGGACGCGACTTAGACGCGCCGGATCGGCGGACTCACTGGCCCGGTGGGCCCCGGTGGGCCAGCTCGGTTTGGTCGGCGCACGACCGCCCGAGCCTTAGGGCGCGGACGGTCGAGCCGGAGGCTCGCCGCAGAGCGATCGGACCGCGGCCTCTACCGATCGTCGCGGACGGCGAAGGCAGCCACTTCACCGAGATTCGCCTGCTCCAGCAAGGCGATCTGCTGGCGCCGCAGCCGGCGGCTGCTGGGCTTCTTCTCGATGGCCCCGAAGAGCTCGTCCATGGCGTCGTACCAGATCCCAGAAAGCGCATATGGGGCAAAGGTTTCCTGCGTATCCTTGAGAGACCGAGCCAAGATATTCGTCACCGGCGTCCGCGCGATAAAGCCCTGCGCGAAGGTATCGTTGGAGCGCCGCTTGGCATCCGCCACCAAGGCCACGTTCCAGCGGTAGGTCTTCTCTGCATCCAGCTCGAGGCCAAGATCCGAGAGCCGAAGCGCATGAATCCCCTTCTCGACCGGCCCCGGAACAGTCAGCTCCAGCAACGGATCGATCGCCTCTTCATCGGTCAGCGTGAGATCAATCCGCGTCTCCGTATCTTCCGACACGAACCAGTACAGCGTCGGCTGCGACCGCGTCGTCAGCGCAACATGGTCATTCGGCGCGACGACCGCAACGCGAACCGCGCTTCCCGAAATCCCGCGCGTGCCCGCACCCGCCGTATGGCGCGCACGTCCCCGCGGCGGGGGCACATAGACAATCGGCGCCGGAAGCTCCGCAGGAACAGCCGCTCGAGCGCCCTCAGCAGCCCCTTCCTTGGCCGCGCGCTCGACACCCGCTGGCGCTTTCGAGCCGGCATTCGCCGCGGCCTTCGCCACCGCCGCCGCATCCGCGCCGGGGTCAGCTGAGGCCACCGAAGCCCCAACCAGCATGCAGGAAGCCAAAAAGGCCATCACCCAAGATCGTTTCGCAATTCCGTTCATTTTCCGTCCTCCTCCGCGTATTCCGGGCGTTCACCCAGCACGCGATAGATTTCCAACTTTTCGACTTTGCCCTTCACGGCATGCGCCCCTTCTGGAGCCAGTTCGAAGCGTTCCCCCACAGCGTTTCGAGTCGGTTCCCCGATAAAGATGCGCTGCAGACTCTGTTCCTTGTCAAAGTCGAGGGGACCGCCGATTGATTCGAGGCGCGCCGCCGTATTGATCGTGTCCCCCACCGAGGTGTACTTGAGCCGCTCCTCGTTCCCGATCGAGCCGACAACTGCGGTGCCGGTATAGAGACCGATGCGCTGACGTCCCGTGGGCCATCCCTGACTGCGCCACTCATCGTTCAGCTCCGCCAGCATCTCGCCCATCGCCATCGCGCAGCGCACGGCCTGGCATGCATCCCGGCTCACCTCGGCTTCGGTCTCACTCGGAATTGGCACCCCAAAATTAGCCTTAATGCCGTCCCCGATGAAGTCATCAACATGGCCGCCGTGTTCCTCGATCACCCGCGTCATGGCGTTCATGTAGGAATCGATCCACGCCATCAAAGCGTCGGGCTCCATCTTTTCGGAGGCCGCGGTATAGCCCTTCAAATCCGAGAGCAGCGCCGTGATCGTGACGCGCTGAGGCTTAGGCCGCCCGCCTTCCATGAACTCGTCGCGCTGCTTCCAGAGCTGGTCCGCCACCGAGCGCGTATTGTATTGCCGGAACATCTGCATGAGCTGCCGCTGAGACCGCGCCTCTCGGCGGGCCCGGTCGCCGAGCATCAAGCCCCCGGCCGAAAGCCAGGACAGCGCGGGCGCAACGGAAGGGATCCAGGTCCCGACCGGCGCCAAGAAGCTGCCGTTCATGAAGAGCAGGAAAGCGATCCCCGCCAAGAGCCCAAGCCCCGCAACGAAGGAAGGTACGGCCCAGCCCAGCGTCGCGATATTCGCAGACAGCGCGACCCCGGCGAGTCCCCAACCCACGACCCAGCCCATTTCGGCCCAGTCGCTCCAAGCTCCTCGTGGCGACTGCCCGGTCTCGGCCATCCTAATCAGCTGGTCCGCGATCTGCGCGTGGAGTCGGTAGCCTTTCACGATCTCGCCTGCGCTCGGAGGAGAATTGAAATCATCCTTCACGCTCGGCGAGTCGGTCCCGATCAAAGCGATCTGCCCCGAAAGCCGCGCGCGATCGAAAACACCTTCCACGACGTCCATAAACGGAATCACCGCAAAAGAAGCATCGTCCCGGGCATAGTCGAGCGCGAACTGGTAGCCCCCGGCGTCCAGCTGGCTGTACGCGCCGTAGCCCTCTTCGAGGGGTGACACCGGAGCGGGTCCCATCCGCATCCCGTCCGGGTTCTCTGGATCCGGGCCAAGGCCCAGCCCCTTTCCGGAAAGATGCAGCAGAGCAAGTCGCAGACTTAGAGACTGATGCGCCTTCCCCGTCTCGTCATCCCAAGCGAAGAGATAGCCGCGGCGCACGACACGACCGCTGTCCATCAGCAAATTATTGAAACCGATCTGGCTCTCTCGCGCGAATTCCGGCGGAGGCGTACCCGGCTCCTCCGTCGAGGGAAGAAGCTCACTCAGCACAATCCGCGGGTTCGCGGTGATGGCGCGCTCGAGTTCGACCCAGCCCGCCAAGTCCGCGGCCGTGCCACTCGCCGGACCATCGCGGTAGAGATCGATCCCGATCGCCGAGGTCCCTGCTTCGCCGAGCGCATCCAGGGCTTCGGCGAGAATGCGGTCGGGAATCGGGTAGCCGTAGCGCTGAAACTCCTGCTCTCCGATCGAGATTAGGAAGACCGGAGACGCGCCCTCGGCTTCGCCCATGCCAGACCGAATCAGCCGGTCATACACCGAGAGCTCAGCCGCCTCGAGCCAGCCCCAGCTGCGAAGGCCCAGGCAACACAGAATCGCGCCGAGCCCCAAAAGGATGCCCGGTGATCGCTGTTTCATCGCTCTGCGGCTCACTCCGCTCATGCTGCCTCGCCTTAGCTTGTGCCCTGTTTTCTCGAGGTGATCGACCTGCCAACCGCCTCTTCATCTGGGCACACAATAGAGGATCGTCCGAACGAAGAATTCGGCTGTGAACCCGTTCACAGAGGCTCGCAGATCTTGCGAATTCGGTAACCTCCGCCGACCCCTCTTAAGGCCTAGATCGCGAGTCCCCCGATTGTCCCTGGTTTGCCCCTCCGACGCGAGGCCAGACCGCTGGTCAATCGAGGGCAAAAGCCGCGGAAGCCCCTCGAAAAACGAGACCTTTTCCGCGCCCCACGACGAAGTGGCCTAAGCGGTAAGAGCGGTTTGAGTCGCTTGAGTGGCAGATGCCGAGGAAGACCCAATGAATCCCGAAGAAATGCTGAACCAAGCGCGCGAACGCATCGCTGCCTGCGAGGACGCCGCCGAGCTGAAGAATCTCGAGCGAGAATTCGTTGGCAAGAAGGGAGTCGTGGCGGGCATGCTCGCCGAGATCCCGAAGCTCGCCCCCGAAGAGCGGAAGGCCCATGGTCAGAAGGCCAATGAGCTGAAGCAGGCGATTCTCGCGCTGATCGCGGAGCGGCAGACTGCCTTCGATGCGGCCAAGCTCGACGGGCTCCGTCGCGCAGACGATTTCGATGCCACCCTGCCCCCGCCGACGGCTTCGCGTGGCAGCCTTCATCCCATCACCCAGGTGACCCGGGAACTCGAAGACCTCTTCATCTCCATGGGATATGAAGTGCTCGACGGCCCCGAGGTCGAACTCGATCACTACAATTTCGAAGCGCTGAATATCACCAAGGATCATCCGGCGCGAGATTCTCAGGACACGTTCTACTGCGACGATGTGGGAAGCCTCGTGCTCCGGACGCATACTTCGCCGGTTCAGATCCGCGCGATGGAGGACCACGAACTGCCCTTCCGCGTGATCGCGCCGGGCCGGGTCTTCCGCCAGGAGACAACCGACGCGAGCCACGATCACACCTTCTATCAAATGGAAGGCCTCGTCGTCGGCAAAGACATCTCCGTTGCCCATCTGATCGGCGCGATGAAGACGCTGCTACGTGGCATTTTCGGGCGCGACCTCGACGTCCGGCTTCGCCCCGGACATTTCCCCTTCGTTGAGCCGGGCTTCGAGCTCGACGCGCGCTGTCCCTTTTGCAAAGACGGCTGCGGCGTTTGTAAGAAGACGACCTGGATCGAGCTTCTGCCCTGCGGCTTGGTTCATCCGAACGTACTGCGCGCGGGCGGCGTGGACCCAGAGGAATGGAGCGGCTTCGCTTTCGGCCTCGGACTTTCTCGCCTGGTCATGCTGCGGCATAACATCGACGACGTACGCCATCTTCTCGACGGCGACGTGCGCTTCCTGGAGCAGTTCTAATGTGGGTTTCCATGCGCTGGCTAGCGCGACACGTCGACCTTTCGGGCATCACCCCGGAGCAGCTTTGCGATGACCTGACGCTTTCGACCGCCGAGGTCGAAGGGCTGGAGCGCGTCTTGCCCCAGCTCCATACCGTCGTCGTGGGCCACGTGGTCTCTCGCGAAGCACATCCCGACGCCGAGAAGCTCTCACTCTGCCAAGTCGATGTCGGGGGCGAGGAGCATCTCCCGATCGTCTGCGGGGCGCCCAACGTCGACCAGGGCCAGAAAGTCGCCGTCGCCCAGGTCGGGTCTGTCCTGCCCGGCGATTTCAAGATCAAGAAATCGAAGATTCGGGGCGTCACGTCCCTCGGCATGATCTGCTCAATCCGCGAACTCGAGCTGGGCGAAGACCATGACGGCATCTGGGTCCTTCCCGAAGACGCCGCCATCGGCGCCCCCGTCGCCGAGGCCCTCGGCATCGACGATTGGGTGATCGAGATCGACAATAAGTCGCTCACCCATCGCCCCGATCTCTGGGGCCATCGCGGCATCGCCCGTGAAGTCGCCGCCATCTACGAGCGCCCTCTCCTCGGCCTCGACACGAGCCTCCCCGAGACGGGAAAGGCCGTGCCCTACCCCGTCGCCCTCGAGACCGAAGGCTGCACACGCTACATCGGTCTCCCGATCGAAGGCGTCTCCGCGAAGACACCTTCCCCGGAATGGCTGAAATGGCTGCTTCTCGCGGTCGGACAAAGGCCCATCGACCTGCTCGTCGACCTGTCGAACTTCGTCATGCTCGACCTCGGCCAGCCGAATCATACCTTCGATCGTCCAAACCTCGACCGCCTCGCCGGCGACCGCGGCATCGTCGTCCGGAACGCGCAGAACGGCGAAACCCTCGAAACCCTCGACGGCGAAGAACGGAAGCTCGGTGCAGCGGATCTCTTGATCTGCGCCGGCGACGCGCCCGTCGCCCTCGCGGGCATCATGGGCGGCGAGGAATCCAAGGTCGCCGCCTCAACGGAATCGCTCCTACTCGAGGTCGCCACCTTCGAAGCGACAACCATTCGCCGCACCTCCACGCGCGTCGGTCTTCGTACGGATTCTTCCGCGCGCTTCGAGAAGACCCTCGATCCAACGCTTCCGCTGGAGGCCGCCGGACATTTCGCGCGGCTCTTGGCCGAGATCGAGCCAAATACGAGCTTCCCTTCGCCGCCGACGGATGTGGGCGCTTGGACGGATCCTTCGAGCGAAATCACGCTGCGCTGCGAGCGGGTCCGGACGGCGCTGGGCAAGGCCATCTCGAACGATGAGATTCGAGATATTCTCGAGCGCCTGGCCTTTCGTCTTGAGCCCGACGCTGCGGGCGAAGCGGATACCTTCCGCGTCCACGTCCCGAGCTTCCGCGCGACGAAAGACATCACCATCGAGCAGGACCTCGTCGAAGAAATCGGCCGGATCCATCGCTACGGCAATATCGAAGAGCAGCCGCTTCGCTTCGAAATCGCCCCGCCCCCGCGCAACGAGCGGCGCATCCTCGTCCGCCAGCTTCAGGACCGCCTCGCCGGCGGCGCCCGCTTCAACGAGAACCTTTCGTACTCGTTCATCGAAGACGGGCTCCTGGAAAACCTCGGCGAACTCGAGCGCCCCTATGTTTCGGTGATCAACCCGGTGAATCAAAGCGAGAGCAAGATTCGGCGGACGGTCCTGCCGAGCCTTCTTCCTGCGCTGGAAGCGAACCGACGAAACCGCACGGACGTGCGTCTGTTCGAAATCGGAAAGGCGTATGAACCCGAGAACGGCAACGACCGCGGCGAGCCGAAAGAGCGACATCTCCTTGCGCTCGCCTGGGCGGGTACGCGGCCGGGAAAGAAAGCCGCTTTCGATGAAAATCGGCTGATGAATCTGCAGGCGATCGTGAACGACTTGATTGCGGCCCGGGGCTGCGGCGCGCCGAGCTGGTCCGCCGACGGCGAGGCGCCTCCATGGGCGCATCCCGGGAAATGTCTCTTCCTCCGGCTCGAGGGCGTCGACGAACCGGTCGCCGTTGTTGCGGAGATCGAACCGGGTCTGGCTCCCAAGATCGGCCTCGCGGGCGATCTCGACAGCGAAGTCGCCCTCGCCGAACTCTGCCTCGACCGCCTCCTTTCCGCCACGCAGAGCGGCGCCGGCTACCGCCCCCTTTCCAAGTTCCCAGGCATCAAGGTCGACGTGGCCTTCGCTGTCCCGGAGAGCATGGCGGCGGCAACGCTGATCGAACTCATCGAAAAGGCCGGCAAGAAGCAGGTCGCGGGAACGGAGCTCTTCGACCTCTACCGGGGCAGCTCGATCGGCGACGGGCGCAAGTCCCTCGCCTTCCACGTCCGGCTCCAGTCAGAGACGAAGACACTGACCGAGAAGGACGAGCAAAAATTCCTGAAGCGCGTCGAGCATCTCGTCGGCGAAGCGGGCGGCGAGCTGCGCAAGGCCTAGGCGTACGAGGCAATTACGCCCCTCGGCGGGCGGCGCGAAACGCAGCCCGGCAGGCTCGCCGTTAGGCGGCGCTCGCGTTCATCCGCGCCTTGAAATGCTTGTTCTTGACGGCGTAGTCCGCAACATGAGATGCACACCAGGCGTTCGGCTTAACCAGAACGGGGAAACCCGAACCGGCAACCATCCCTGCCAGCTGCTTCACGTAATCGCTCGAGTCGTAGCGCTGGTCGGGGTTCGCATCGACGTGAACCCAAATTTGATCGCGACTCTCCGCCTCGAGCTCGAACGCTTCGTGCATCTTGATCGCGAGATCGAGGGAGAGCCAGGTTTCCGTAGAGAGCTTCTCGTAGAGCGAAACATCCTTACGATCATGCCGACGCGTGTAGAAAACACGTCCGCCCTTTCCCGGATTCAGCACGCAGGCCACAGTCACGAACTCCATGCGCGTCGACGTCTTTTGCGCGTCGGTTCCGATATGCACCACCTGCCCCTCGCGAACGAATGGCCGGACCGCGCTCATTAAATCGAGCACCTCAGCTCCGCCGAGGGTCCACCATTTTCCGTCCGCTTCCACATCCGGTCGCATATCCGCTCCTGTCTGCCTGGCTGTCCCAGATCTCGACTTCCACCTGGAATCGAGGATCGGGACGCTCCGCTGTTTCGTCTTTTCTTGTTGTCTTTACTCGCTCTCGTTCAATGTCTTTGATGCTCGGCAGGCCTCTGCGGCGCGGGGCCTAAAACGACGAAACCCCCGCGCATGCGCAGGGGTTTTCGTCGTCATCACAAATTCGTTCGATCCAGTCCGGCGCTCTCTCTCGCGAGAGACACCCTCGACCTCGTCACCGGCCCAGACCTCGTCATCAACCTCGACCTCGCATTCGCGAGCCGGATCATTGTCCTCATTCTGGACTCAAGAGGCATAGACCGTCCCCTCCAACGCGAACCGAAGCGCTCGCGCGTACTCATTCTGGGCGCGGATTTGGCCGCCCGTTCTCTCCGGATCGGCCAATGATCCCCAGCGCTGAAGTCCTAGAAGGATCGTCGCCGTTCTGTGTCGCGTCAACCCCACACCCTACGTCGCCGCCGCGCCCGGACTCGGACCTGAAAAGAAAAGCCCCCGCGGAGTCTAAGACTCCACGAGGGCTTTTCTGAAACAACCCATGGATGACCTAGGGAGTCTCCTCCTCTAGGCCGATAGGAGGACTGATAGGAGGACTACTTGAAGGTGCAGACACCCTGATCCAGAACCGTGTCGCCATCCTGGTTCTTCGTCTGGAACAGAGCTTCGTTCCCGTCGACCCACATCGAAACCGTGAGCGCGTCCCCGGGCATGACGGGCTTCGAGAAGCGTCCGTCCATGCTCTTGAAGCGGCTCGGGTCGCCGTCACAAAGCGAATGCAAAAGCGCGCGCCCCGTGAAGCCGTAGGTGCAGAGCCCGTGCAGAATCGGGCGATCGAAACCACCCATCGCCGCGAAGGACGGATCCGAATGCAGAGGATTGCGATCGCCGGACAAGCGGTACGTCAGCGCCTGATCTTCCCGCGTCGTGTACACCACTTCGTGATCGGCCTTGCGGTCCGGAATTTCGAAGCTCGCCGATGGCCCACGCTCACCGCCGAAATCGCCGGCGCCGCGGCAGAAGAGCGACATCTTCACCTTGAAGAGCGGCTTGCCCGTCGAGACGAGCGTCGACGTCGAAGCGAATTCGAGCACGCCCGCCTTGCCCTTATCCCAAACGCCCGTGATTTCGCCGACACTTTCGATTTCGCCTTCAGCAGGGATCTCATCGTAGAGTTCGATGCCCTCAGTCCCATGCACCATGAGCGCCGGGTTGAAGGAGCCCGCCTTATCCATCGGCACACCGCCGCCGCCGAGAATCACCGCCATCGTCGGGAGCACCCGCTGGGGCGTATCCTTCGTATTTTCAGTCGTGAACTGGAGCTCGGACGTGCCCGCTCCCACGCCCACCGCGTAGAGGAGCGAGTCCTTCGAAGTCCAGGATCGCTTGGTCGGTTCGCCGGTGGCGCCGACGCTACTCGGATCGAGTGCCATTCTTATTCTCCTTTGCCCCGATCCCTTCGACCGGAGAGGCCCAATTGCCTGTTTAAATCGATGCGCCCGGGCCTCACCCGCACGCCACAAATCTGCCTGCTCAAATTGCCGGGTTCATCCCACGTTGCAGGAAGGTTGCCGGGCGTTTGAGCGCCGAATAGAGGTACAATAGGCCTCCCCGCTTGTCGATCGCCTCCCCGCGACTCGCCCAGCCGGGTTTTTCGACGCTTCGCTTAACCTCAGGAACTCAATGACTCAGCGTACCCGGCGATTCCCCCGCCCCTCGGCTCTCCCCTCACTGCCCCGCCCACTCCCTGGCAGTATACGAGCCCCTCGGCCCCTGCTCCTGGGGGCACTCCTTGTCTCCACGATCGCCGCCGCGCTCGCTCCCAGCCAAGCCGCCGCCGTCTGCGCCCCCGACCCGCCGACGGAGGGGGACACCGTGACCTGTACCGACGAAGTCTCCGACGGCTACGACGTGAGCGACGCGGACGATCTCACGATCAGCATCGAAGGCAATTCGGTCTTCGACGACAGCGCCTCCGGCCTGGATAGCGCGATTCGGATTGGCGATGAGACACAGATCGAGGTCGGCGAAGACAGCATCATCAATGTGACCGAAGCGGACGGCTTCGGCATCCGCGGCGATAACAATAATTTCATTGACAACGACGGCACGATCAACATCAACGGCATCGACGGTCGCGGCGTCAAGATCGACGACAACACCACGGGTATCCTGCCTAACGGCGCGGTGAACGGCGAAACAGGAAGCATCTTCGCGAACTCTGATGGCAGCATCGCGATGGAAACAGGAACCAACTCGGGCGTCGCCACAAGCGGCTTGATCGAACTCCTCGGAGAAAACACACGCGGCATTTCGGCAGGCAGCCGCGAGGACCTAAGCGCGCTCGCCAACATCACAAATAACGGCACCATCAACGTCGGCGGCAACGGCGGCTTCGGCATCATCGCAGGCGATCGCTGGATCGACGGTGTACTCGACATGGGCATCTTCACTCCGCAGTCGGCCGGCATTCGAAATTTTCAAGACCCCATGCGAGGCGTCGGCGGCGATATCAATGTGACCGGCGATAATGCCTTCGGCATCTTCGCCGGCGACACGTCGAATGAGATCGGCAACCATAATAGCTTCGTCGCCAACGGTACGAATGCCGTTATCGACGTCACGGGAACGGACTCGGTGGGCGTGTCTCTCGGAGGAAATACCGTCACCCGAACATTCGGGAATGCCTACACCTCGGTCTATTCGTTTCAGAACCAAGGCCTCGTCATGGGCGGGGCGAATGCAGGACCACTCATCCAAATTCGAAATTTCGTCGCAGGATTCGAGAACCGCATCCTCAATACCGACACCGGCGACATCTTCGCCGATATCACCAACCTAGGTACGGCTAATCGAGGCATGGCCATTCTCGGTTCCGACGGAGACGACGAAATTTCGAACCTCGGCGACATCACAGGCGATGTCGACCTCGGACTCGGAAACGACACCTACATTCACGGCGTCGACGCCACTTTCCAGGACGCCCTCTCCCTCGGCGATGGGAATAACCTCTTCGAGAACCAGGGCCTCTTCGATGCCGTCGTCACCTTTGGCGAAGGCGACCAGACCGTCGAAAACGACGGCACCCTGCAAACCGATCTTAATTTCGGCGCGGGCAACGATTCATACACACACGGCGTCGACGCCGTCATGGGCAACGCCATCACGTTCGGCGACGGTGACAATACCCTCAACAACGAAGGCGCCTTCGACTCCGCCGTTTCATTCGGGACGGGCAACGACCGTGTCAACAACGAAGGCACGATCCAAGTCGATCTCAATCTCGGCGACGGCGACGACACGTATACCCACGGCTCGGATGCGGTCTTTGACGAAGTCCTTTCGTTCGGCGATGGCGACAGTACTTTCCGCAATGACGGCACCTTCGATGCAATCATCAACTTCGGCTCAGGCACCCGAGACATTACCAATACCGGCGATCTCAGCTCCGACCTCACCTTCAGCGATGGCGATGACACGGTTTTCAACTCAGGGACTTTCGACGGCGACTTTGCTGTCGGCCTCGGAGACGATCTCGTCACGAATAACGGCAGCCTCACCGGAACCGTCGACCTCGGAGATGGCAACGATATCTACCGACAGGGACCGGAAGCAACAACGCCTAGCATGGTCGTCGGCGGAGACGGCGACGATGTCATCGAACTCAGCGCGAACGTCTCGATGCCAACCCAAACATTCGACCTCAACAACGCGGAAGGCTTCGAAACCGTTCGACTGACCGAGGCGGGCTCCTTCGCCGTCGACGGAGGCTGGAGCCTCGACGGGGCGGAGTCGTTCACGGGCCTCACAGAGGTCTTGGCCGGCGCGATCCTCCGCCCGCTCGTCCCCACAACCTTCGCGGGAGATCTCGCTCTTGCAGAGAATGGCGCCCTCTCCCTCGAAATCGACGGCGTCGACATCCCACTCACGGTCGAAGGCACAACCACGATCACCGCGGGCGGCCTTAATCTCGTCATCGCCGATGGAGCGGCTCCTACCGAAGGCGCCCCCGTCCAAGTGATAGACGCTGCAGGCGGCTTGAATGGGGAGTTCGGCTTCTTTCGATTTCAGACGGATCCGGTGAACGGCGTGCTCACGCCGCTCTACGAAGACGACGCAGTCTTCATCGCTTTCGATCCCAGCCTGTCCGCAATTACGCAAGGCACGAGCCAAAGATCGATCGCCCAGCATTTCAGCGACATCAATACCGCTGGAACGGGCGTGGGTCCATTTCAGTCCTTCATCGATACACTCTTTGCCTTGAATCTTGAAGGTGCCACCAATCTCACCCCCATCATCGATGGCATCAGCCCCGAAGGCTACGGCGCGCAAACGACGGTCATGGCCGAGGCGGGCCGCCAGGTTTCGAGCCTTCTCATGGATCGCCCCCGAGAATGCCAGCCCGGCCAACGCAATCGCTTCGGCGGGAGCAAGACGCTTCTGCCCTGCCATGCTCGGCGCTTCTCTCCGTGGGTGGCTGGAACGGGCAGCTTCCGAAAGCGGGACGGCTTCGACGATCGTCCGGAATATGACGCCAACGTGGGCGGCGTCGTTTTCGGCATCGATGCGCGCCCCGTCGGCGATCTCGACTTCACCATCGCCATCGCGAGCCAGCAGGCCTCGGTCGATGTCGATGGTTTCGGTGAGAGCGAAATCACCATGACCGACCTCGCAGCCCATATCGCCTGGACCCCGGGCCCTGTCCGATTGCAGCTGGTCGGGAGCTGGGGGCACGGCTTCCACGAAAGCGAACGGCGCATTCGGGCCAACCTCAACCCCGTCGCGGCTCCCGTCGACCAGCAATCCGACACGGACCATGACAGCGACCGCGCCACCCTCGCCGCGGAAGCGGGCTACCTCGTCGAAGTCGGTCCCGTCTCCATCGAGCCCCTCGTCGGGATCGACTGGGCGTGGATCAATCAGCGAACGATCGACGAAGATGAAGCCCCTTTCGGTCTCGGGCTCACCATCCCCGGACGCGAAGACGAGATCGGCTCGGTCAGCGCCGGCCTCAGACTCACGGCCGACTACCACCACGATCGATACATCTCCGAGAGGCTGCTTTGGATGGACGGGATTTGGCGACCGACCCTCGACCTTCGCTGGCGGCAGTATCTGGAAGGCGAAGAACGCGACTTCAATTCGAGCTTCGATGGCGCCCCCCGCGAAACCCCAAACTTCCAGGTCAGCAGCGAAGAAGATCCGGGAGGCGTGGAGATCGGTGCCGGCCTGAGCTTCATCCCCGACCTCGCGAACCGCATCCAAATCGACTTTCGATACGACGCCTATGTTTCAGAAAACACCCTCCAGCATGATTTCGTAGGCCGCATCGCTTTCGGGTTCTAAGCTCCTTGCGATACAAGCGCCGCCGATTGGAGATGCGATGACTCAACCAGACGAACAAGCGGAAAGCGCCCCCTCCTCGCGCCTCGAGTGGATCGTCGCCCGCACGATCTTTCCCCTGGGCTTCGGCGCGGCGGTCTACTGGGCTATCACGCGTTTCGCAGCCGGCGAGAACGAAACCATCGCAATCACCCTCCCCCTTCTCTCTGCTTATATCCTCGTCGCCAGCCTCGAGCGGCTCCTCTACCACGAACGCACTTGGCTTCACTCGAACGGCGACCTCAAAGTCGATATCGGCCACGCGCTCATCTCAGGCATCCTGACCCTCGGCCTCCTCGACATCCCGGTCCGTCTCGCCGCCATCGCCGCCGGTGCCTGGCTCGCGGGCCAAATCGGATTTTCGATCTGGCCCTCGGACTGGAGCTTCTGGGCGCAGCTTCCCCTCGCTCTCGTCGTCGGCGAGTTCTTCATGTACTGGATCCATCGCCTCACCCACGAGATCCCGTTCCTCTGGCGCTTCCACGCTGTCCACCACAGCGCCCCACGCCTCTATTTCCTAAACGCAGCGCGCTTCCATCCCGTCGACATCACGCTCTCGAACTTCGCGCCGATGATCCCGCTGATCATTCTCGGCGCAGACGCCCAGCTGATCGCGCTCTTCGGCCTGGTCAGCGCGGTCCACGGCCTTTTCCAGCACGCAAACCTCGTCCTCCGCCTCGGTCCCCTGAACTGGATCTTCAGCATGGCCGAGCTGCATCGCTGGCATCACTCCCCCGTCCTCGAAGAGTCCAACACCAACTACGGACAGAACCTCATCGTATGGGACGTCGTTTTCGGCACGCGCTTCCTTCCCAAGGACCGAGAGGCGCCCCGGGAGATCGGACTGAACGGGCTCTCGCAATTTCCGATGGACTACATCGGCCAGCTGATGTCGCCGTTTCGCTGGCAGGAGATTGAACGGAAAAGCGCGGTCGCCGCCTCCCCAGCCCGCCAAACAGAAAAGCCAAGCTACTGAGCAAAGCCGCCGCCCCCCCCGGCTCGGGCGTAAAACGCAGATTCACGCCGATGATCTGCGGAGATTCGAAAACTCCATCCGAATTCGTTCGTCGGGTCGTCGGGCATAGGCCCCTGCAACTAGGCCAACGTTCCGCACCGCGGACGCGCCCATCCCTAGATGTGCTAGGTGTTAGGCCCCAGCTTCAGTGGAGGCCCGAGCAGACAAGAGCAGGTCGGAGAACCCCCCGCCCGACTCCGAGCAGCCCCACTCGATTGCCGAGTCTAAATCGCCGTCCCGCC
>JBGCEJ010000001.1:0-202414 GCA_045106235.1 Myxococcota bacterium | reverse complement strand
TCGTTACGCCATTCGTGCAGGTCGGAACTTACCCGACAAGGAATTTCGCTACCTTAGGACCGTTATAGTTACGGCCGCCGTTTACCGGGGCTTCGGTTCGCTGCTTCGTCCGAAGACTAACAGGTTCCCTTAACCTTCCGGCACCGGGCAGGCGTCAGACCCTATACGTCGCCTTGCGGCTTCGCAGAGTCCTGTGTTTTTAGTAAACAGTCGCTACCCCCTGGTTTCTGCAACCCCCCTCAGCTCCAGACGCGAAGTCCTTCACCAAAAAGGGCACACCTTCTCCCGAAGTTACGGTGTCATTTTGCCGAGTTCCTTAGCCAGAGTTTTCTCAAGCGCCTTGGCATGCTCTGCCCACCTACCTGTGTTGGTTTGCGGTACGGTCACCAGACAACCTCCCTACGAGGCTTTTCTAGGAAGCATGGAATCACTGACTTACGGGTCATATTGACCACCGTCCCGTCCCTCAGCGTTAATAGAAGTGCGGATTTGCCTACACCTCCCGCCTATTGACGTTCACCCGAATCCAATAACGGGCTCAGCTATCCTTCTCCGTCCCCCCTTCGGTCGAACGGCTATCTAGTGGTTCAGTAATATTAAACTGATTCCCATCGCCTACGGCTTTCGCCCTCGGCTTAGGGGCCGACTAACCCTGAGAAGATTAGCTTGACTCAGGAACCCTTAGGTTTACGGCGAACGGGTTTCTCACCCGTTTTATCGCTACTCATGTCCGCATCATCACTTCCATACACTCCAGCCCTCCTTACGATAGACCTTCAACGCGTATGGAACGCTCCCCTACCGACAGTATAAATACTGCCTCGCGGCTTCGGTGCTCTGCTTAGCCCCGTTACATTTTCGGCGCGAATTCACTAGACCAGTAAGCTGTTACGCACTTTTTAAAAGGTGGCTGCTTCTAAGCCAACTTCCTGGTTGTCTGAGCGCTTTCACTTCCTTTCCCACTCAGCAGAAACTTAGGGACCTTAGCCGGCGATCTGGGTTCTTTCCCTCTCGACCACGGATCTTATCACCCGCAGTCTGACTCCTGCGCATTTACTCACCGGTATTCGGAGTTTGATTGGGTTCGGTAATCTGGTAGGACCCCTAGCCCATTCAGTGCTCTACCTCCGGTGGTATAACGCAAGGCTATACCTAAATATATTTCGGGGAGAACCAGCTATCTCCAAGTTTGATTGGCCTTTCACCCCTATCCACAGCTCATCCGAGTAGTTTTCAACCTACGGCGGTTCGGTCCTCCACTCAGTCTTACCTGAGCTTCAACCTGGCCATGGATAGATCACTTGGTTTCGGGTCTATCCCCAGTAACTCGACGCCCTATTCAGACTCGCTTTCGCTACGGCTACACCTGTCGGCTTAACCTTGCTACTGAGGAATAACTCGCGGACCCATTAAACAAAAGGTACGCAGTCACACGTGTCCGAAGACATAGTGCTCCCACTGCATGTAGGCAAACGGTTTCAGGTCTATTTCACTCCCCTCAACGGGGTGCTTTTCACCTTTCCCTCACGGTACTGGTTCACTATCGGTCGGTAGGTAGTACTTAGGCTTGGAGGATGGTCCCCCCAGATTCCCACAAGATTTCTCGTGTCCCGTGGTACTCGGGATACTCCTAGAGCTCTTCAGAATTTCGCATACGGGGCTTTCACCCTCTTTGGCCGGCCTTTCCAGACCATTCCGCTATCCATCAGAGTCCCACATTGGAGTCCCACAACCCCGGAAGGAATTGCTTCCCGCCGGTTTGGCCTATTCCCATTTCGCTCGCCGCTACTCAGGGAGTCTCAATTGATTTACATTCCTTCGGGTACTGAGATGTTTCAGTTCCCCGAGTTCGCTTCTTCCACCTATGTATTCAGTGAAAGATGACTGGGCATGACCCCAGCCGGGTTTCCCCATTCGGACATCGCCGGATCAAAGCTCGCTTAGCAGCTCCCCGACGCTTTTCGCAGCTAACCACGTCCTTCATCGCCTCCTACCGCCAAGGCATCCACCGTCTGCCCTTTGTAGCTTGACCATAAAATCAGCTTGGGCAGTTATCAAAGCACCTTGCGGCGCTTCGATTCATGTCTTGCATACAAGACGCTCTCAGCTTGGAAAGATATTCAGTTATCAAAGATCGAAAGATCGTTAGATCTATACTCTCCTACCTGTGTGGGGTAGGCGTGCCGTCAAACGGCACCTTTTTGAGTTGCTCCCGAGAAGGGCGCCGACTTACATCGACGTTCTTCAAGAGTGCATCGCGACACCAGATCAACCCGCAAAGGTTGAACGACTGTCGCGAAAATCAAGAGGAGGACCTGGTGGAGCTGGACGGGATCGAACCGACGACCTCAGGCTTGCAAAGCCCGCGCTCTCCCAGCTGAGCTACAGCCCCAAACTTTTTACTCAGGCTCGAAAGCCAAGAAAAAAGACGGTCCAGGAAAACCTCTAAAAGAGATCCATCGGAGCATCCGGCATCCGCATCGACTCCCTCACCCAACTCCCGTACCAAGGCGATTCACCCTGCTGCCACTCGAGAAGCGGGGAAAGATCCCCTCTCAGCTGCCTGCCTCGGATAAACCGAAGCGCGGCGGGCACAAAAGGTAAAAAGGTGGTGGGCCTGGGTGGACTCGAACCACCGACCTCCCGCTTATCAGGCGGACGCTCTAACCAGGCTGAGCTACAGGCCCGTCAATCGCTGCTTACCGATCAGATGCGAACATCTTATCGGCAGTGAGCCGCCCTGACTTACGGAAGATCTCGGTGACTCGTGCTCCGTCCATCCGCGAGGGGGTAACCCCTTACAGGCAGAACGGAAGCGTCGACACTCCGGTCTCCAAAAACTGAATAGCGTGTAGCGCGAAACGATCGTTGATCAGAACACTCCCCGATTGAACGAGTGACCGGGAGAACCCGGGATTCAAGCGATCCTGCTAATCCCGAAGGATCAGCGCGACCAACGTGACTTCTTAATAATCCATGGGAGCTCAAGAGCTCCTGCCTTTCGGCGGGATTCCTTAGAAAGGAGGTGATCCAGCCGCAGGTTCCCCTACGGCTACCTTGTTACGACTTCACCCCAATCACCAGTCATACCTTGGGCGGCTCCCTCCCGAAGGTTGGGTCGCCGACTTCTGGTTCAACCAGCTTTCGTGGTGTGACGGGCGGTGTGTACAAGGCCCGGGAACGTATTCACCGCGGCATGCTGATCCGCGATTACTAGCGATTCCGCCTTCATGAAGTCGAATTGCAGACTTCAATCCGAACTGAGGCCGGCTTTCTGGGATTGGCTTACTCTCGCGAGTTCGCGACCCTCTGTACCGACCATTGTAGCACGTTAGTAGCCCTGGACATAAAGGCCATGAGGACTTGACGTCGTCCCCACCTTCCTCCGGTTTAACACCGGCAGTCTCGCTAGAGTGCTCAGCCGAACTGCTAGCAACTAACGATAGGGGTTGCGCTCGTTGCGGGACTTAACCCAACACCTCACGACACGAGCTGACGACAGCCATGCAGCACCTGTCATCCGGTTCCCGAAGGCACTCTCTCCTTTCAGAGAGATTCCGGAGATGTCAAATCCAGGTAAGGTTCTGCGCGTTGCTTCGAATTAAACAACATGCTCCACCGCTTGTGCGGGCCCCCGTCAATTTCTTTGAGTTTTAGTCTTGCGACCGTACTTCCCAGGCGGAGAGCTTCATGCGTTAACTTGGTCACAGCAGGGGTCAATACCCACTACGACGAGCTCTCACCGTTTACGGTGTGGACTACCAGGGTATCTAATCCTGTTTGCTACCCACACTTTCGAGTCTCAGCGTCAGTCACCGTCCAGGTGGCCGCCTTCGCCACTGGTGTTCCTCCCGATATCTACGGATTTCACCCCTACACCGGGAATTCCGCCACCCTCTCCGGGACTCTAGCCTGACAGTATCGGATGCAGTTCCAGGGTTGGGCCCTGGGATTTCACACCCGACTTGTCAAACCGCCTACACTCGCTTTACGCCCAATAAATCCGAACAACGCTTGCACCCTCCGTATTACCGCGGCTGCTGGCACGGAGTTAGCCGGTGCTTCCTTTGGAGGTACCGTCAAACACGCAGATTATTCACCTACGCGCATTCTTCCCTCTCGACAGAAGTTTACGACCCGAAGGCCTTCATCCTTCACGCGGCGTTGCTGGGTCAGGCTTTCGCCCATTGCCCAATATTCCCGACTGCTGCCTCCCGTAGGAGTCTGGACCGTGTCTCAGTTCCAGTGTGGCTGATCATCCTCTCAGACCAGCTATTGATCGGAGCCTTGGTGAGCCGTTACCTCACCAACAAGCTAATCAAACGCGGGCTCATCCATGAGCGATAGCTTTCAAGAAGAGGCCATCTTTTCCCACATCGACCGAAGTCATCGTGGTCTTATTCGGTATTAGCTCCGGTTTCCCGGGGTTATCCCAAACTCAAGGGCAGATTACCCACGCGTTACTCACCCGTGCGCCACTTTACTAGCCTCCGAAGAGACGTTCTCGTACGACTTGCATGTCTTAAGCACGCCGCCAGCGTTCGTCCTGAGCCAGAATCAAACTCTCCAGTTTAAATTTGGCTGACAACTCCTGATCCCGAAGGATCGTTGAGGGATGCGCTGGCGCACCCTCGGAGCCGTCATGTACATCAGCAGAACTCGAATCTCTTGCGAGACCCTTGCCCTGCATGGGACATTAATCTTTTGTATCGATTCGCATTGTCGAGCTGTCCCCGACTCTACGAACCACACGCTATTCAGTTTTCAAAGAACTACCGAAGCCCTGGGAGCCTGTTAAGAACTCCCTCAGACAATCCTGGCCGAATCTTATCCCTTCCTGCCTCAGAACTTCGAGGCAGTCCGTTTTTCAGATCCGGTGTCCAGGAACCCGCTGCAGATGCTCTCTGCGGCGGGAGGGGCACATTACGTAAGCGTGCCCCCGCGGTCAAGCCTATTTGTTCGTGTTACTTATTCTTTTTTGCACACCCGCGGGGCATCCCGGAGCCACCTGGATCACGTAGACGACCTATTAGGACAATCGAACGTTCGCGAATCGCCTTTTTCCTACCTGAACGAGCCTCTCCCCAGCCCCGATCAAGGCGGTCGGATCGGACATTTTCTCGCCCGCGACGGAAACAGCCCCCTGCTGAACCAGCCTACGCGCCTCCGACTTACTCGGCGAGAGCTTCGCGTCGACCAGGAGCTCAAAGAGCTTGAGTCCGTCGCGGCCGGCGAGTTCGAGTTCAATGCCGGGGATATCATCCGGCAGTTCTTTTCGCTGGACCACGCGCTCGAAATGCTGCCTCGCAGAATCCGCCGCGGCATCGTCATGAACTCGAGACACCACGTTGTGTGCTAGGTCGTGCTTGAGCGCCATCGGATTCCCCTCCCCACCCGAGAACGCCTCAAGCTTTCCCCTGAGGTCGGACCACTCGCCGGCAGAAAGCAGCTTGCACCACTCGAGCATGGACGCGTCGGGGATGCTCATCACCTTTCCGTACATCTGCTCAGCAGCATCCGTTATGCCCACGCTATTCCCAAGGCTCTTGCTCATCTTCTCCGTGCCATCGAGTCCGACAAGGAGCGGATGCGTGATCACCGCTTGTGGCGCCTGCCCATAGGCGCGCTGCAGCTCACGCCCCATCAGCAGATTGAAAGTCTGATCCGTCCCCCCAAGCTCCACATCGGCCTCCAGGGCCACGGAATCGTACCCCTGAACGAATGGATACAGGAACTCGTGTATGAAAATAGGGACCTCTCCCGCATAGCGCTTCGCAAAATCGTCGCGTTCGAGCATTCGCGCAACGGTGGTCTGCGAACAAAGGCGCACGAAATCACTCGGCGTCATCTTGTCCATCCATTCGCCATTAAAGCGAACCTCGACCTGTGACACATCCAAGAGTCGCGCAACCTGATCAACGTAGGTCTTCGCGTTTTCCTTGACGTCGTCTTCGCCGAGCGCGGGTCGCGTCTTGTTTCGACCTGAAGGATCACCGATGCGCGCAGTGAAGTCGCCGACCAGGAAAATCGGCGTATGCCCGAGATCGAGAAAGCGACGCAGCTTCATCAACACAACGCTGTGTCCCAAATGAAGATCAGCAGAGGAAGGATCCATCCCGAGCTTGACTCGCAGCGGACGCTTCTCTTTCAGGCATACTGCAAGCCGCTCAGCGAGCTCCTCTTCGCCGTAAAAGTCAACTGCGCCCTCCCGCATGACCTCAAGCTGGCGTTCGACTTCTTTCTTGATTTGCGCATCCGTCATCGCGGATCGATCTCCTCGGTATCTGCATTGGCTCGGACCACATCAGCGGGCGATTGACCTCCGCTTTTCGGCGTGGCTTCCGTCCAGACTTCGTCCATTCGAATGTCGTAGCGTTCCATCGGTATGCTTGGGACGATCTGAAGCGCGAACCCGATGCCGAAACGCACAGCACGCGGGGCGCCCCCTGCCCGATCGCCGGCAGAATCTGCCGCCAGCGCTCGGTCATAATAGCCCGCACCGCGTCCCAGTCGGCCTCCCGAAGTGTCAAACGCGAGCCCGGGGACAAGAACGAGCATATCCCCGCCGATCGGCACGACCTCGGCGCCCGCGGCCGGCTCCAGAATATTGAAGCTTCCGCGGCGGAGCTGCGCCGGATCATCCACCCGGGCGAACTCAAGCTTCCCCTGAGAAACCACCCGTGGAAAAACAACCGTCTTTAACGCACGACGTGCAGCATCCCAGAGAGGTCCGGTATCGACCTCACCGGCAAGATGCGAATAGAGCGCGATGCTCCCAGCCCGCTCCCAAGCCTCGGTCAAGACGATCTTGCCTGCGATGATCTGGCCTGCGCTCTCCGCCGACCCCTCCGGCAAACGGCTCAGGGCATCGCGCATCGCATCGCGGAGCGTCGCCTTCTCCCGCTTCACCTCGCCTGGCCGACGGCCGTGGCGGGGCACAAAAGGCGGCTCAGCCACCTCCGGTCGCCCTGCAGCGATCTACGCGATTCGAAACCCAGAAGGCGTAGTCGCCCATGGATCCCGAGCTCTACGAAGTCGGCGAGTCGAAACGAGCGACGAGGCTGAGGCAAGGCTGGAATCTAAGACGCGAAGTCGCGCCGACCGCCCGCCGCGACACGGGACGTTTCAACGGTCTCGTCGGCCTCGTCTGACCGCGAAGCCGCTCCCCGTTCGCGCAAAGCCTCAGGGCTTGGCAGCTCAAGCGTTTTCGCCATCGCAGGCTCAGCCGGGGCGGGGGCAGAGGCAGAGGCAGAGGCAGAGGCGGAGGCAGAGGCGGAATCAGAGCCAGAGCCAGAGCTCTCGGCGCCGCGTTCGACGGACCCGTCAGAATCCCCCTCTTGCGAGGAGACTTCCGCAGCCACCGCCGCTTCGACACGCTCAATCAGCGTCCGAAGCTGCCCAGCATCAGGTGCATCACTGACCTTTTGCTCTCCCTGCTCGCGCAGAGCAAGGATCTCACGACTGAGGTTAAGACAGGTCAGAACGGCGACATCGAGCGTATCCACCGTGCCCGTGCGTTCCCGAACGCTGGCCATCGCGCGATCAACGTAGCCCGCGAGCTGCTGGAGCTGCGCCGGGTCGCCCGCGCTGCGGATTTTGTATTCATGCCCAGCGATGCGCACAGGCACAACATTCGTACCCGTCGCGGTTCCGGACGCCTTGGACTGAGGAGTGTTAGGCGTGGTACTCGAGGGGGGATTCAAACTCACGACATCACCTCCGAAGCTTCCTGATTCGAAACCGACGCGTCCGCTCTCCCCTCGCTCTGCGAGGTCGGCATAGCAACGCTTGCCTGGAGCTGCTCAAGACGCGTAAGAATTTTATCCACACCCTCAACCGCCGCGGCTCGCCTCTGCCGCTCCGAAACGACGTCGGCTTCAAGCTGTGCGACCCGATGCTCCCGGTCAGCGAGTTCCGCCAACAGAGCCTCTCGCTCAGCGCCTAGACGTGCATGCTCGTCGAGCAGGTATTCCACACTTCGCTCAAGACGCTCGAAGTCGTAGCGATCACCCTGCCCCGGCTCGTACCGTTCGGCGTCGCGACCGTTCTCGCGACGCTTCTCACGCCGCTTCTCACGCTCAGATCGGTGGGGTTCTTGTGAAGTTTCGCTCAAAGAATTCTCGTGGGGGTTACCGGCAGGCATGCGGCAAGATTACACGATTCAACCCTGAAGGGCGCAAAGATTTCGATCGAAGATCAGGTGAACGCCGCGGCATGCGTGACAGTACACACAGCACGCAAACCCAACTCGCGTTCTAAGCAGCACACCGAAAATGCGGGACAGAGAGCCTGACCGAAGACTTCCGCCGGCTCGCTGCGGGTCGTCACCTAACCGCTTTCGACCCCGTGCAGCGAGCGATGTTCCGCGGACAGCGAAACCGCCTTCGGACTGCCCCGTTCCGCGTTCCGATATCCGCGTTCCTCTGCGGGGGGGGGCTTGCCGCGCCGATCAGCCCGGGAAATTTCCCATCGTGCTTCGGTTCTGCAGTCGCGAATCGCCCATCAGGTAGCGGTCGACTTCTCGCGCCGCCTCGCGCCCTTCAGCCTGAGCCCAAACGACGAGGCTTTGGCCGCGACGACAGTCCCCTGCGGCGAAAACCCCCGGCTCGGAGGTCCGGAAATCATTCATCTGCGCCTCGACGTTCCCTCTCGGGTCGAGCTTCAGGCCGAGGTCCTCGATCAGACCGTTCTGAACCGGCCCCAGAAACCCGAGCGCGAGCAGAACGAGGTCGGCCTGCAGCTCAAACTCGGAGCCCGGCACCTCTTCCATTTGCGGACGGCCTGAGGCATCGGGATCGCCGAAGCGGACTTCGACGCCCTCCAGCTTCTCAACGCGGCCATTCGACCCCAGAAACTGCTTCGTCATCATCGCGAACTTCCGCTGCCCACCCTCGTCATGCGAGCTGGAGCTGCGCGCGATCATTTGCCACATAGGCCACGGTGTGGACGGATTATGTCCCTCTGGCGGCTCAGGCATGAGCTCAAGAGACGTCACAGAAGCAGCCCCCTGACGCAGGCTTGTGCCGACGCAGTCCGAACCCGTATCGCCGCCACCGAGCACGACAACATGCTTGCCGCCGGCAAGGATATCGTTCTCAGGCGGGAGCTCGTCTCCGTGAACGCGCTTCGTCGCTTGAGGGAGGAAATCCATCGCAAAGTGGACGCCGTCCAGATTGCGTCCATCCACGGGGAGATCTCGCGGCGCCTCGGCGCCCATCGTGAGCAGAACCGCATCGAAATTCTTGCGCAGATCCGCTGCCGTCAGGTCTACGCCAACGTGGACGCCCGTCTGAAACAGAACGCCCTCTTCCTTCATCTGCTCAAGCCGGCGATCGATGATCCACTTCTCCATCTTGAACTCGGGAATCCCGTAGCGAAGGAGGCCACCGATCCGGTCGCTCTTCTCGAAAACCGTGACAGTATGTCCCGCTCTCGCGAGCTGCTGGGCCGCCGCCAAACCGGCCGGACCTGAACCAACGACGGCAACCGATTTGCCCGAGCGCTTCGCCGGAACGACGGGCTTGATGAAGCCGTTCTCCCAGCCATGGCTGACAATCTTGAACTCGATGTTCTTGATCGTGACCGGGTCATCATTGATCCCCAGGACGCAGCTCTGCTCGCAGGGCGCGGGGCAGATCGAGCCGGTGAATTCCGGGAAGTTATTGGTCGAGTGGAGCCGCGAAATCGCCTCCTCCCATTTACCGCGATAAACCAGGTCATTCCAATCGGGAATGATATTTCCGAGAGGACATCCGCCGCGACCGCTGTTCGGATTGCTGCAGAAAGGAATCCCGCAATCCATGCATCGTGATGCTTGGGAGGTCAACTGCTCGTCATCGACGGGCAGCATGACCTGCTTGAAATCCTGCGTGCGCTCGCCCTTATCGCGGTAGCTCACGTTCTGTCGCTTTGTCTCGAGGAATCCGGTCGGCTTCGCCATGGGGTCTCGTGCCTCAATCTTGCTAGGTCTTGCTTACTTAAATCAATCTTGCCGAGAATCTTGCCGAGCAGGTCGCCACGCGACCCATCGGCTACTTGTCGGCAGCCATCTGCTCAAGGGCTTCACGGTACTCGCGCGGGAAGACCTTCACGAACTTGGGCGCGTAGGCATCCCATTTCTTGAGAATCTCTTCCGCCCGTTCACTGCGCGTGTAGTCGAAATGCTTTCGGAGCATGTTCTGAACGTACTCGGCATCGTCTTCGCCGAGCGGGTCCAGATCGACCACCGCCAGAGGATTGAGCTTCGAGGGGAACGTGCCTTCTTCGTCGAGCACATAAGCGATGCCGCCGCTCATGCCCGCCGCGAAGTTCAAGCCCGTTTCGCCCAGGATGATCGCTCGGCCGCCCGTCATGTACTCACAGCCGTGATCGCCCACACCTTCAACGACGGCTTCCGCCCCCGAGTTTCGCACGCAGAAACGTTCGCCCACGAGACCGTGGAAGAAGGCCTCGCCCCCCGTCGATCCGTAAAGAAGGACGTTGCCGGCAATGATGTTCTTCGTCGGCTCGTAGCTCACGCCCGCCGGTGCGCGCACAATCACGCGGCCGCCCGATAGGCCCTTGCCTGTGTAGTCGTTTGCATCACCGTCGACACGAATCTGGATGCCCTTCGGCAACCAGGCGCCGAGGCTCTGCCCTGCGGAACCGCTGAACTCGATCTCAATGGTGTTATCCGGCAGTCCGGCCAGCCCGTATTTCCGGGACACTTCCGAACCGAGGATCGTCCCCACCGTCCGATTGATATTCTCGATCGGCAATTCGATGTGAACCTTCTCACCGCGTTCAATCGCCGGCTCCGCGAGCTCGAGGAGCTTCATATCAAGCGCCTTGTCGAGACCGTGATCCTGCTTGCCCGTATGGCGAAGGTCATAGGGCACATCCGGTCGGAACAAGAGGTCCGAGAGATCGAGGCCCGACGCCTTCCAGTGATTGATCGACTTCCGCGTTTCAAGACGCTCGGCATGACCGATCATCTCATCCATAGTGCGGTAGCCGAGCTTCGCCATCAGCTCCCGCGCCTGATCGGCGACGAAGAAGAGGAAGCGCGTGACATGCTCCGGCTGACCGGCGAAGCGCTCGCGCAGCTCCGGTCGCTGCGTCGCGATGCCGACAGGACAGGTATTGAGATGGCAGACCCGCATCAAGATGCAGCCCATCGCCACCAGCGGCGCCGTCGCGAATCCGAATTCGTCCGCTCCGAGCAGCGCGCCAATCACGACGTCTCGGCCCGTCTTGAGCCCGCCGTCGACCTGCAGCTTCACGCGGCCACGAAGGTCGTTCTGAACCAGCGTCTGCTGCGTCTCGGAGAGACCGATCTCCCAGGGACATCCGGCGTTCTTGATCGAAGTCAGCGCCGAAGCGCCCGTTCCGCCGTCGTGGCCCGCAATGAGAACGCCATCGGCCTTCCCCTTCGAGACGCCCGAAGCGATCGTGCCCACGCCGGTTTCCGACACGAGCTTTACGCTCACGTTCGCACGGCGGTTCGCGTTCTTCAGATCGTGAATGAGCTGGGACAGATCTTCGATGGAGTAGATATCGTGATGCGGCGGCGGCGACGTCAGGCCTACGCCCGGCGTCGAGTACCGCGTATCCGCGATGATCTGATTGACCTTATGGCCCGGCAGCTCGCCGCCCTCGCCGGGCTTCGCGCCCTGCGAAATCTTGATCTGCATCTCGTCCGAGTTCACGAGGTAGGCACTCGTCACGCCAAAGCGTCCCGACGCCACCTGCTTGATCGCGCTGCGCCGAGAGTCGCCATTATCGTCCGGCGTCCAGCGCTTCGGATCTTCGCCGCCCTCGCCCGTATTGCTCTTGCCGCCGATGCGGTTCATCGCAATCGCGAGGGTCTCGTGGGCTTCCGCTGAAATGGAGCCATAGGACATCGCGCCCGTACAGAACCGCGTCACGATATCCGCTGACGACTCCACCTCTTCCAGCGGAACAGGATCCTGATCGAACTTGAATTCAAGGAGCCCACGCAACGTCCGCATGCGCACCGCGTCGTCGTTCGCCGCCTTCGCATACTCCTCGAAGGTCGCATAACTCTCGTTGCGGACAGCTTGCTGCAACTTCGAAACCGTGTCCGGATTGAAAGTGTGCTGCTCGCCGCGGAGGCGCCATTGATACAGACCTCCGGGATCGAGCTCCGGGTACTCGTACTCGTCCTCGGGGAAGCCCGTCGAATGTCGCATCTCGACTTCGCGTGCGATCACGTCCGTGCCCACGCCCGCGACACGGGAGTGTGTCCCGACGAAGGCCAGGTCGATGACTTCGGAGTTCAGCCCAATGGCCTCGAAGATCTGCGCGCCGCGGTAACTCTGCAGCGTCGAAATCCCCATCTTCGCGAAGATCTTAAGCAGACCGAGATCAATCGCCTTCAGGTAGTTGCTGGTCGCCGTCTCATGATCAAGATCCGCCGGCACGTAGCTGCCTTCATCGACGATGTCGCGCACCGTCTCGAGGGCCAGGTACGGATTGATCGCGCCCGCGCCGTAGCCAACGAGCATGGCGTAATGCGCCACCTCGCGGGCTTCACCGGTTTCGACGACGATGCCGCAGCGCGTGCGGGAGCTTTCGCGAATCAGGTGATGGTGAACCGCGCCCGTGGCCAAGAGTGCCGGGATGGGTGCGAGCTCGGGGCTCACGCCGCGATCCGAAAGGATCAGGATATTCGCCCCGGCATCGATCGCCTGGGACGCTTCCTTGCAGAGCTGATCGATGGCCGCGCGCATGCCGTCGCCGCCCTCGCCCACCTTGTAGAGGGTCGAGATCGTCTGGCTCTTAAAGCCGGGCTTGTTGATCTGGCGAATCGCTTCCAGTTCATGGTCGCGCAGAACCGGACGATGCAGGCGAAGCAGCTGCGCATGCTCCGGCGTCTCAACCAGGAGATTCTTCTCCTCGCCTAACGTCGAATCCAGCGTCATCACGGGCCGCTCACGAATCGAGTCGATCGCGGGGTTCGTCACCTGGGCGAAGTTCTGCTTAAAGTAGGAGAAGAGCAGTCGCGGCTTATCGGACAAACAAGCCAGCGCCGAGTCTTCACCCATCGAACCAAGAGCTTCCTTCCCGTTCGCCGCCATCGGCGCGATCAGGAAGCGCATATCTTCGAGGGTGTACCCAAAGGTCTGCTGAAGCGAGAGCCGGATTTCCGGATTCGGCTGATGCACCGCATCGACTTCACCGAGATCCGCCAGCTTCAGCTGATTCGTTTCGACCCAGGTCTGGTACGGGTTGCGATTGATGTACCGGCCCTTGAGTTCCGCATCGTTGATGATGCGGCCCTCGTCGAGGTCTGCATAGAAGATGCGGCCGGGTTCGAGCCGGCCCTTCTCTGCCACATCATGCGAATCGATCGGGAGCGTCCCGACCTCGGAGCCCATCACGAGCAAACCGTCGTGGGTCACGATGTAGCGGGAGGGGCGCAGACCATTGCGGTCGAGCACGGCGCCCACACCGTCGCCATTCGAGAAGCACATCGAAGCCGGGCCATCCCAGGGCTCCATCATGCAAGAGTGATACTCGTAGTAGGCGCGGCGCTCCGCCGTCATCTCTTCCTGATTTTCCCACGCTTCAGGGATCATCATGAGCATCGACTGAGCCAGATCGCGTCCCGCGAGATGCAGGAACTCAAGCGCGTTATCAAAGCGCGCCGAGTCGCTGGTCCCGTTTCGCATGATCGGGAAGAGCTTCTTCAGATCATCCCCGAAGAGATCGGATTTCAGCGTGCCATGGCGCGCGTTCATCCAGTTCTGGTTACCGCGAATCGTGTTGATCTCGCCGTTATGCGCGAGATAGCGGAACGGCTGCGCGAGGTCCCAGGTCGGGAACGTATTCGTGCTGTAGCGCTGATGAACGAGGGCGAGCCGCGTCTCCATATCCGGATCCTGAAGATCGGGGAAGAACTCCGGCGTCTGATGAGCGAGGAACATGCCTTTGTACAGGAAAGTCTTCGAGGACAAGCTCGGAATATGGAACGCCGTGTCGAGGGCTTCGATCTGGTTTTCGATCAGGCGCCGGATCACGTAGAGCTTGCGCTCAAACGCCGGCTGGTCGAGGCCATCCGCAGCGCCCACGAAGAACTGACTGATCTCGGGCATGCCCGTGCGAGCGATCTGACCGATCTTGGTCGGGTCCGTCGGCACTTCGCGCCAGCCGATGAGCTTCTGGCCTTCCGCTGCAATCACGGTTTCGATGATCTCGATCTGCTTCTGACGTTCGTCGCCGTCGACGGCCAGAAAGCAGAGCGCGGAGGCGTAGGTGCCCTGGGCGGGCAGACCGAAGCCGGCCTGGTCCGCGACCTTGCGCAGGAATTTATCCGGCGTCTGGATCAGCATGCCGGCGCCGTCGCCGGTGGCCTCGTCTGAGCCCGCCGCACCGCGATGGGTCAGTCGGCAGAGAATCTCCGTCGCCTGCTCGATCAGCTCGTGGCTCGCGGGCTTCTTCAGGTTGGCAACGAAGCCGATGCCACAGGCATCGTGCTCAAGAGAGGGGTCGTAGAGGCCCTGCTTCGGCGGCAGTCCGTATCGCATCATGAGCGCATCCGGCTTTCTTGACGTGTCTCGACGGGGTCCTCTCCCCTGGCACCGACCTCCGGCACAAAGTGGGGGATTGAATCACGCGTCGGTGGACTCCAACTTTGACTTCGCGGGTCCTCGACTCGAAGCTTCCCGTTCCGCGGAGGGCACGAAGCTCGCTCGCCTCCCCCTCAGAACAAGCGGGCTTCCCCGTGTGTTCCTCCGCCAGCTTCGCCAGCATGATCAGGATCGGTTGTTTGCGTCGTGTCCGAGCCGGGCTCGGTTTGTTCGAGACGTTTGGGTCGACTACGAAGGGGTACCGGCTCACGCACCTTACGACCGCGTCTGCTCACCTACTCACCCTTGCTCGCTCTTGCTCGCTTTTGGGGATCGCGGGGGCATTGGATCGGTGCTGAATTACGAGTCCAGCCTGTTCTTCAAGAGTCGCCCCTCGGAGTGCTAAGTCACCGTGGGTCCAACGTTTTTCGAACTTCCCACGCTATGCCAAGGCCCTCTAAAAGTCAACCGAGGAAGGCTGCATCAAGCTGTAGCAAGAGGCCCTCTCGGCGGCCGGGCGGACCGCTGTCACGAGCTCGCAAGAATCGTGCGTAAGTGCTCGGGATAATTAGTGATTATGCCGTCCACGCCACATTGAATCAGACGCCGCATCTCCTTCTCCTCGTTCGCCGTATACGGGAAGACCCGAAGCGAGGCCGCATGTGCAGACCGGACCATCCGCTTCGTCACCATCGAGATATGCGGATTCACCGCCTCCGCCCTCACCCGATGCGCTCGTTTAAGGAGACCGAGAGGCGCCCGAGGGGAGGCCAGAACTGCGATCCGCGCTTCCGCGCTCAGCGCACGCACGCGCTCGAGAACCCCGTCGTCGAAACTCGAAAAGAGCATCCGCGGCAAGAGCCCTCGCTCCTTCACCGCCTCGACGACGATGGCCTCCATCCCTTCGTAGGGCGCATGGCTCCCCACCTTCAGTTCGAGGTTGAATTCCATGCGCTCCCCAAAACCGTCCAGGAGCTCAAGCAGAGTCGGCATCTTCGCTTCGACGTCTGCGGTCGGCGCCGCATCGAGGCCAAACAACTCTTCAGCGGTCAGGTCACGGATCTCCCCCGCCCGCCCCAGCCGCTCAAGGTCCGCGTCATGATGAATCACGACAACACCGTCTCGGCTGAGATGCAGATCGGTCTCGATCATATCCGCCGACTGTTCGATCGCGCGCTCGAAAGCGGGCAGCGTATTCTCCGGGCAATCGCCCGAGGCGCCGCGATGCGCGATGACTCGAATCGAACTCATGCTTCCCCCTCGGCCCAGTCGCGCGAGCGCTCGACGGCCCGCCGCCATTTCCGGTAGCGCTCATCTCGTTCATCTTCCGACATACGCGGCTCGAACAGCGTCGGCGGCTCGACACGCGCATCCAGCTCCGCACGGTCCGGCCAAAAGCCGACCCCAAGCCCCGCCAGCACCGCAGCCCCCATCGCCGTCGCCTCAAGCAGAGCCGGGCGCTCCACCGGAATCCCCAGTAAGTCCGCCTGAAACTGCATCAAGAAATCGTTTTCACAAGCACCGCCGTCCACCCGCAAAGTCCCCGGCGCAATTCCCGAATCCGAGGCCATGGCCTCGGTCACATCCCGCGTCTGGAACGCGATGGCCTCCAGCGTCGCTCGCGCCAAATGACCGCGGTTCGTCCCGCGCGTGATCCCCACGATCGTGCCCCGCGCCTTCTCGTCCCAGTACGGAGCGCCGAGGCCCACGAAGGCGGGAACGACATACACACCGTCGCTGTCAGGAACACTCGTTGCCAGCGCCTCGACATCCCGCGCCGACGGCACAATCTCAAGCCCATCCCGCAGCCACTGCACCGCCGACCCCGCAACGAAGATGGAACCTTCCAGCGCATACTCGAGCTTGCCGCCGCGGCGCCAAGCCACCGTCGTAATCAACCCCGCCTCGGACGCGGGTGCGCGCTCCCCTGTATTCATCAAGAGGAAACACCCCGTCCCGTAGGTGTTCTTCGCCGTCCCCGGCTCAAGGCATCCCTGGCCGAAAAGCGCCGATTGCTGATCACCTGCAACACCGGCAATGGGGATCGGGTGGCCGAGCAAAGCCGCATCCGTCTCGCCGAAGACCCCGCTCGAATCCTTCACCTCAGGCAACATCGCCCGCGGAATCCGCAGCGCCGACAGCAAGAACTCGTCCCAGCCCCCCTCATGGATATTGAAAAGCAGCGTTCGCGAAGCATTCGAAGGCTCGGTCGCAAACACCCGCCCGCCCGTCAGCTTGTAGATCAGCCATGTATCAATCGTCCCGAAACAGAGTTCGCCCCGCTCGGCGCGGGCCTGCGCGCCCTCGACCGCGTCGAGAATAAAGCGAATCTTCGTGCCCGAAAAATACGCATCGATCAGCAGCCCGGTCCGCGCGCGCACCTCGCCCTCGAGGCCATCCGCACGCATCGCCTCGCAGACCCCACTCGACTGCCGCGACTGCCAGACGATCGCGGGGTAGATCGGCTCGCCCGTTTTGCGGTCCCAAACCACGGCGGTCTCGCGCTGGTTCGTAATGCCGATTGCGGCAACCTGCGAGGCGTTCGCACCGCCCCGCTCGATCGCCTCGCGTGCGGCCCGCAGTTGGGTATCCCAGATCTCGAGTGGATCATGCTCGACCCAGCCTGGCTTCGGGAAAGACTGATTGAACTCATGCTGACCGAGCCCCTGAATCGCCCCGGCTTGGTCAATTAAGAGCGCGCGTGAGCTCGTTGTGCCCTGATCGAGCGCGAGTACAAAATCCGCCATTGATCGCTCCTTCGACGCATAGGCCGCCCCTGCGCGCAGCGCGGGTCAGCGGCGAAAAACTCGCGACGGCGAATCGGCCGAGCCCGAGTCCAGACATGAGTCCGAATCTTAGGCCGCCCCGTCCTCTGCGCCCTCATCAAAAAGCGCCGCCGCAAACTCCGCGGCATCGAATTGCCTGAGATCCTCGATGCCCTCGCCGACACCCACGAAACGAACAGGAATTTGGAACTCATCCGCGAGGCCCACGATGACCCCGCCCTTCGCCGTCCCGTCCATCTTCGTCAGGACAAGGCCCGTCACCTCAGCCACCTCGGTAAAGAGTCGCGCTTGGGACAACGCGTTCTGTCCCGTATTGGAATCGAGCACCAGGAGAATCTCGTGGGGCGCGTCTGGGATATCGCGACCGATGACCCGAACGATCTTGCTGAGCTCATCCATCAGCGGCTTCTTCGTCTGCAGTCGCCCCGCCGTATCGATGATCGCGACATCGACCTCTCGGGCGATCGCGGCCTTCACTGTGTCGAAGGCCACGGATGCGGGATCGCCCCCGGCCTCCCCGGCGACGACGTCACAGCCCACACGTTCGCCCCAGGTCTGGAGCTGCTCGATGGCCGCGGCGCGAAAGGTATCGCCTGCGCCGAGCAGCACGCTGTTGCCCAGCGCTTGATGTTGAGAAGCCAGTTTCCCGATCGTGGTTGTCTTCCCGGCGCCGTTCACGCCGAGGACAAGGATCACATGCGGCTTACCCGCCAGCTTGAAGGGGTCCTCATCCCGCTGTGCGCCTTGGAGCTTCTCCTCAATCGCATTCTTGAGAATGCCGCGCACAACTTCCCCGTCCGCCCCCTGCCCTTCGGATCGAACGCGCTCAAGCAGGGACTCCGCAGTCGAGACGCCCAGGTCCGCGGTAAAGAGAATATCCTCGAGTTCTTCGAGCAGATCCGCATCGAGCTGACGCCCCCCGAGCACCCCGCTCAGTCGACCGACCAGCGCCTCGCTCGTCCGGCGCAAGCGATCCCGCAGACGCACCGGCTTCGGCGCCGGTTCGGGTTCCGCCTCCGGCTCCGGCTCCGGCTCCGGAATAGGCTCGGGCTCGGGCTCGGGAACAACCTCGGCGACAGGTTCAGGCTCTGCCGCCACCGGCTCCGGCACTTCGGTGGGCGTAGGCACAGGCGTAGGCACAGGAGCAGGCACAGGCACAGGCGCGGGCGCCACGGGCTCGGGGACAACCGGCGCCGCAAGGACCGTTTCAGCCGCTGCGGTCTCGGCTGGCACCGAAGCGACCTCGGCTTCTGCCCGTGCCTCGACGGCCGCTTCCTGCGATTCCTCAATCTCACGACCGGGCCGCGGGCCGGGGGAAGCGCCACCGATCCGCTCGATGATCAAGCCGAGCAGCAAGGGACCGAGACCCGTCACGAGGACGAGCAGCCCCGGGTACTGACGAATCCAGATCGCTAGATCGGAGAGAGCGGCTTCCACTTCCATCGGGATGGGTCCTCGAGGGCGCAATCGCCGGAGCGAAAACGACAGACTCCATCGAGTCTTCCTGCGCCCGGAAAAATCGGATTAATTCAGGACGACCGACACGAGCTTCGAGACGCCTCGTTGTTCCATCGTGACGCCGTAGAGCACGTCCGCGACTTCGATAGTGCGCTTGTTATGCGTGATCACCAAGAACTGGCTTTGTTCCGCCATTTCCACGATCAGCTGATTGAAGCGCCCGACATTCGCGTCATCGAGTGCCGCATCGACTTCGTCGAGCAGGAAGAACGGAGAAGGCCGGACCTGGAAGACGGCAACCAGGAGCGCAAGCGCCGTCATCGTCTTTTCACCACCCGAAAGCAGGTTCACGTTCTGGAGTCGCTTACCGGGGGGCATCGCCATGATGTCCACGCCCGCCTCAAGAATGTCCTCTGTCTCCGTGAGTTCGAGACTCGCCTTACCGCCGCCGAAGAGGCGCGGGAAGTTCTCCGAGAAATGCTCACTCACCGCTTCAAAGGTCTCGCGAAAGCGCTTCCGGCTCGTGCGATTGATGCGCGAGATTGCTTCTCGCAGGCTCTCAATCGTGCCCTCGAGATCGTCTTTCTGCTCCGAAAGGAAGCGGAAGCGTTCGGCGAGCTCTTCATGCTCCTCGATCGCCCCAAGATTCACTTCGCCCAGCGCGTTCAGGCTCTTGCGGACCTTGTCGGCCTCGCGCTTTCGCTCGGGTGTGGGCAGCATCGCCAGTTCCACGTTGCGCCGCGCCTCGCGCAGCACAGCCGCGGGACTCATCTGCTCTGAATCCTCATCCTGAGCAGCGGCCGCTTCCGCACCCTCGCCCTG
Source organism: Myxococcota bacterium (assembly GCA_045106235.1). Taxonomy (GTDB): domain Bacteria; phylum Myxococcota_A; class UBA9160; order UBA9160; family UBA4427; genus UBA4427. The sequence continues at coordinate 182,778 of JBGCEJ010000001.1, read as the reverse complement.
CTCGCCGTTCGCCGCGGCGTTTTCCGCGCCGTCGCCTTCCGCAGATGCACCGGGTGTCGTCGCCGCAGCAGCGACACCTTCCCCCTGCGCCTCGGCACCCGGCGCCCCGGGCGCGCCGCCTTCCGCAGTCGCACCCTCGCCCTCGGAAACCGGGGCGGACTCGGTACTCGTATGCGTATTCTCGGCGTGGGTGATCGCGCCGGCGCCGGCTTCGAGTTCCTCGAGGGTCGGCAGCTTCCACTGGGCGATATCGAGATCCCAGCGTTCGCGCACTGTCGAGGCCTGATGGTCGAGTCGCATGCGCGCTTCCGAGAGTTTCAGTTCCGCCTGGCTTGTCTTTTCGCGCGCGGCGCCGAGATCGCTGCGCATTTCCCGAGCACCGTTTTCGATCTCGGTGACCTTGGCCTGGGCGGCTTCGAATTTCTCGCGAAGTTCATCGCTTTCGAGCCGCGCCGTTTCTTCGGACTGCAGTTCGACGGCAAGCTTCGTTTCCGCCTCTTCGATCTCGGCGAGCAGCGCTTCTCGGCGCACGCGTGCGGATTCGATTTCCTCGTTGCGCCGCTCGATCCAGGTCCGCGTTTCACGTTCGGATTGCTCGGCACGGGTCGCCGTCTCTCGCAGCCGAAGCCGATGCTCATCCCGCGCTCGATACGCAACGCGCAGCTCCGCCACCTTGCTCTCGCAGCGCGACAGATCGCGACCCGAAGAACTGATCTGGAGGCCGAGGGCATCCGCGGCGCGCTGTCCGGCTTCTCGCTCGGCGCGCTGTTCTTCGAGCTTTTGCGTGATGCGCCCGAGCTCTTCGCGAATCGTTTCCTGCTCGGCCAAAAGATCCGAGCGTTCCGCAGCGCGGGTCTCCTGGGCTTCACCGATCCGCTTCACCTTCTCCGTAGAGCGTTCGAGATTGTTCTCGTGATTCGCCACTGCCAGCGCCGCCGTGTGATGACGATTGCGCAGGTTCTCAAGTTCTTCGCCGGCCCTCGCGAAGGCCGATTCCGCGGCCGCCTGAGCAAGCTTGGCCGCTTCCGCCGATTGGTCGAGGCGCGCGACTTCCACTTCCAGCTCTCGCACTTCGCGGGCCCGGGTCAGCATCCCACTCGCGGAGGATTCACCACCGCCCTGCACGATCCCGTCGGGCGTCGCGATATCACCGCGCCGCGTCACGAAGGTCGCCGGCAGATTGCCCGCGCCAAAATGTTCAAAGGCCTGCTCAAGCCGGTCGATCAAATAGACATCTCGGAGCAGCGTCCGCGCCACTCCTTCCGCCCCCGCCCGCGGCCGAACCTGCTTGATCAGCGGGTCACCGAAGGGCACCGTCCCTGAAGACAGAGCCGTCTCGGCCGCCGTGCTCTTCACCACGAAAACACCGCGTCCGGCGCCGTCTTCGCGAAGCTTCTCAAGCGCCGCCATCGCGCCATCCGCCTGGTCCACCACGATCGCCTCCGCGCGATCCGCGAGCACCGCTTCCACCGCGCGTTCCACTTCCGGGTCGGCTTCCACCAACTCCCGAACGAGGCCCTTCAGACCAAAGCGCTCGGCCGCTTCTTCGCCGCCCTCGAGCAAGCGCCGCGTGCCTTCACCAACGTCCTGATGTCCCTCGACGATCTCGCGGAGCGAGTCGTACCGCGCCAGCGCCTTCTGGGCGAGCTTGCCGGCTTCTAGGAAGACCTCGCTCGCTTGCTTCTGGGAATCCTTGGTCTCGTCATGCTGGCGCATCGCCGAGCGCAGCTGTTCCTGGAGCTGGTCGCGCTCCGAAAGCAGATTGCGAAGGCCCTGCTCAAGGCTCGACTGTTCCTGATCCGCTTCGACCGCTTGGCCCTGCTGGGCTTCGACGTCCGCATCCACGCCGCGAAGGCGCTGATCAATCGCGGATTCGCGGTCCCGGAGATTCGCGATGCGATCCTCGACCCGCGCAACCGACGTCAGAAGCTCAACAAACGCAGCGTTCTTCGTCTCGCGGTCGACTTCGAGAACCTTGAGCCCTTCCTGGGCCGTCTGCACTTCGCGCTCCGCCACTTCAATGGCGGACTTTTCTTGTTCGAGGCCGCGCTCGAGTTGCTCGAGCTGCTCCTTGGCGCTGCGATGTTCTTGTTCAGCGGATTCCAGCTGCTCGGCGAGGGTTGCGAGTTCGCCGCGGCGCGATTCGCTCGACTCTTCCAGCGTGTCCCGCTCTCGGCGCGCGAGTTCGATGCGCCCTTCGAGATTCTTGATCTCGCTGCGCAGGGCGTAGAGCTTCTCCGCCCCCGCGGTCACGGCCTTTTCAGCTTCCGTGAGCCCGATGCGCTGTTCCTGCGCGGCGAGTTCGCGCTCCGCGAGCTGGGTTTCGAGCGCGGCCATCTGATCGGTCAGAGCCGAGAGCGAACCGGTTTCGGTTTCAACTTCTTCGAGGAGTTCCGTCCGTTCGTCGGCCGCCAGCGAAAGTTCGAGGACGCGCTGGGTTTCTTGCAGGCGCTTGTAGCGGGCCGCCTTCTTCGCCTGACGTTCGAGGGTGCTGATCTGGCGCTTGATTTCACCGAGCACGTCGTTCACGCGAACGAGATTTTGTTCCGTCGACTTCATCTTGCCTTCGGCTTCGCGACGGCGGGCCTTGTACTTCCCGATCCCGGCGGCCTCTTCGATCAGGCCGCGGCGATCTTCGGGCTTCGAGGAGACGATCTCAGCGACCTTCCCCTGCTCAACGATCGTGTAGCCGCGCAGGCCAATCCCGGTATCGCGGAAGAAATCGTGGACGTCCTTCAGCCGCGAAGGCTGCTTGTTCATCAGATACTCGGATTCGCCCGAGCGGTAGAGGCGGCGCGAAACCTCGACCTCGGAATACGTCGCCCATTGCCCGGGTGCCGTGCCGTCCGAGTTATCAAAGGTCAAGCAGACTTCGGCCATGCCGATCGGCGGGCGATTCTCAGAGCCCGCGAAGATCACGTCGTCCATGCCCTTGCCGCGGAGCTTCCGGGCCGACTGCTCGCCCATCACCCACTTGATGGCGTCCGCCACATTGGACTTGCCGCAGCCATTCGGGCCGACGACGCAGGTCATGCCTTCATCGAAACTGAAGACGGTGCGGTCGACGAAGGATTTGAATCCGTGAAGCTGAAGACTCTTGATGCGCAAGGAACCCCTCGATCGGTGCGGTTGTTCACCCCCGACTCTAGACGAACTCCGTCCAAAATCGGTCACACCAGCCAGGCTACAAGTTAGATTTTCACTTCAGGATCAGCGACTTGCTCTGCAATCCGTGATCTTTGCTGAAGAAAAGCCAATCTCGTTACGGGGTTTTTCGGTTCGCCAGGGGCTGATCCTGGCGATCCATGGACGTTTGGGGGGTCCTCAGTTTTTACCACTTTCGCGGGAGCGATGCCAAGCAAACTCGGCCCTTGGCGACGCTCTTTGTGCGAGTTTTTCCGGGTCCCCACCCACGCCCCCGCTTGTTCGAGATCTGCGAGGTCTGTGAAATGAATGCTGGGGCCTAGACGAAAAACTTTCGCAGAACCTTATTGCCAAATACGGTTTTGATCATCTTCTGCATCCCCGCCTCAGACTCCGGCGTGTACGGATAGCCGCCCTGGGCCTTCTTGGTCGTGTCGAGGATGATCGGATGTAAATGGCAGTAGCCGCGGATGCCGACCTCGCCGTTCACCTGCCCAACGCCGCTGTCCTTGAGTCCACCAAAAGGCGCTTCCGGGACACCGTAGGTCACCGAGATATCGTTCACGGAAACACTGCCCGTGACGAGTCGCTCGCCCAAGGCCTCGCCCTTCTCAAGGTCCGTCGTCCAGATATTGCCCGAGAGGCCGTACTTGGAATCGTTCGCCAAAGCGAGCGCCTCCTCTTCGTCCTTCACCTTCTGGATCGCCACGATCGGACCAAAGGTCTCTTTGGTCATGATGTCCATTTCATGGTCGACATCGACCACGACCGTCGGCGGGAAGAAATAGCCGGAGAGGCTTCGGTTGCGCTCGCCGCCCACGAGGACCCGGGCACCGCGCTCTTTCGCGTCCGCCATATGGTCCTCGATAATGTCCATCTGCTTGTCCCAGAAGACCGCGCCGACATCACAGCTGCCGGATTCCGTTTGCTTCAGCGTCTTCGTCTGCGCCACGACCTTGTCCACGAAGGGCTCGTAGATCGATTCCGGCACGTACACCCGCTCCGTCCCGCAGCAGAAATGACCGGTATTGAAGAACGAGCCTCGAACGGCGCCATCTGCAGCACGCTCGATGTCGGCGTCGCGGCAGACGATCATGGCGTCCTTGCCACCAAGCTCAAGGGTCACGGGGATCAGGTTCCGGCCACAGGCCTCCCCGACTTTGCGCCCCGTCGCGACGCTGCCCGTAAACGAAACCTTATCGACGCCCGAATCAATCAGCTGGGCCCCGGTTGCGCCGTCGCCCTGCAGCACCTGATACAGGTCCTCGGGGAGCCCGGCCGCCACCGTCATCTCCTTCAGCAAGGCCGCGGAGAAAGGCGTGACCTCACTCGGCTTATGGATGACGGCGTTACCCGCCATTAGGGCCTGGGCGAGGGGGTTCGCCGCGAGGGCCACTGGCCCGTTCCAGGGTGTGATCAGACCAACCACGCCGAGGGGCTGATACACGAGGGTGACCTTCTTCGAGAAACGCATCACGCCACTCGCGCGCCGCTTCTTCGTCGCCAGATATTTCCCCGCATTCTTCGCGTAATGCGAAATCTGCATGCAGGGCGCCATCACCTCCATGCTGATCGCTTCGGAGCGCGCCTTGCCGGTTTCCTTCACGACGAGATCGATAATGTCGTCCTGTCGCGCAACGAACTGATCGACCAGGCGCCAAAGGTATTCCGCGCGCTCATCGAAAGACTTTGCGGCCCATTCGCGCTGCGCCTTGCGGGCGCGCAGGACAGCCTGTCGAACGTCTTCCTCGCTCGCGCTCTGGAATTCCCCGATCGACTCGAGGGTGACGGGGCTTTTGACGTTGTAGCGGCGGGTGCCGTCCTCGGTCGGGATCGCTTCAAAAAGGGCCATGGCTGGGGAGTCCTCCAATAGGGAGGCGTAATTCTAGCGCCGTAGGAAGGGATCGAAATAGGAGGAGAGCTGCTTCGTCGCGACTTCGTTGAGGGTCGCTTGTTGCGCATCGTCGAAATAATCGGTGTAGCCCCCGACCTTTCCCCTACGCACCTTGAAGGAATCCTTGTCCTCCGTGTCGGCGGCGGTGAGTCGGCCGCTCTCAAACTCACCCTTCTTCTCCATGGACTGAAGCCGATCGAAGCGGGACCGCTCAAGCGCAGCCTTCACGCAATCGAGGTCCGGCTCCTGCCCCAGAAAGCGCAGCGCGTCCGCCAGGGTCTGCTCCGGATCTGCATGCATGGCCTCGTAGGAGATCACGAGCGATTCCGGAACTTTCGGCAGCGCCTCGGCCCAGATATTCATGAACGCAATCGTCGTCCGCAGCCCGCCATCTGGACCATTCGCGAAGTCAAAAATTGGCACGTCGATGTCGAGGTCGCGCTTGGTGCGATGGAAATACATCGAGACGCAGACGTCCCGGGGATCCCTCGCGAGGTAGAGCACGCGCTTCTTGTGATAGGCCGACTTGTCGTGTTCCAGCGCTTCCGGTCGCGCGTTGGGATCATCGTCATGCGTAAAAAAGATCTTCGGGATCCGCGCATCGAGATAATGCAGATTCGCGAACTCGAGCAGCGGCGGATCCTCGAGCCCGTACCGCTCCGCAAAGTAGAAGGTCAGCGTCGCCCGCAACCAGGTCCGCCCGCTCTTGGGATACGAGACCACCACCGCGTCCGCTGTCCCGAATTTCCAAGCGGTCATCGCCCGCTTCTTGATGTCAAAGGAGCGGGGAAAGAGCTTCTTGATGATCCATTGAACGCGGTCTTCAGGCTTCGCCACGCAGGGGCTCCGAGGTTTCCGAAACAGACTCGAGGGCGTCCGCAGAGGATGCCGCGCCGCCGTTTTCGGATTGCAGTCGGTAGAGTCGCGCGTAATGCCCATCCGCCGCAAGCAGCGGCTCATGCGCCCCTGACTCGACGAGCCGTCCGCCGGCCAGCACATGGATCGTATCCACGTCCCGGATGGTGGACAGGCGATGCGCGATCGCGATGGCGGTTTTCCCCTCCATCAACACGCGAATGCCCCGCTGAATCGCCGCCTCGGTCTCGGTATCGATGGCGCTTGTGGCTTCGTCGAGGACCAGCACGTGGGCGCCGTGGGAGAGCGCTCGGGCGAAGGAGAGGATCTGCCTCTGCCCCGTCGAAAAGTTCGTGCCCCGCTCCCGGACTTCGGTTCGGTAGCCCTGGGGCAAGCGGTCGATAAAGGCATGCGCTTCCACCGCCTTCGCGGCCCGGGCGACGGCGACCTCGTCGAGATCCTCGCGACCCAGGGCGATATTGCGCGCGATCGAACCACTAAACAAGAAGACGTCTTGGAGCACCGTCGCGATCCGCCGGCGGAGTTCTTGCTGCGGCAGGTCACGCACATCAATCCCGTCGACGCGCACGACGCCTCGGTTCACATCATACAGCCGAGTCAGAAGCTTGATGATCGTCGTCTTGCCCGCGCCGGTTGCACCCACGAAGGCCGCCTTCTCGCCGGGACGAACCGTGAAGCTCACATCGCGCAGAATCCAATCGACCTCAGCATCCGCATCGGCCTGGTCCTCTCTCTCGCGAAGGGTCTCGCCCATTCCGCGATCACCGGATGCCAGCGCAGCCTGATCCCGCGGCGCCGCCTTATCCCGCGGCGCCGCCTGATCATAGGAGAACCAGACGTTCTCGAACTCTACGAGGCCGCGCTTCGCCGGATCGGACTCGGGCGCGACGGCCACGCGGTCCGCCACTCCGGGCTCGGTGTCGAGGACCTGGAAGACCCGCTCGCTGCTCGCCATCGCGGATTGCATGACGGAGTACTTCGCGGAGAGGTCACGTAGGGGCTGAAAGAAGCGCTGCATGTAGTCGATGAAGACGTACATGATGCCGACCTCGGCGATGCCCGTCCCCACGCCGATGATCACCGCCATCGTCACGCCGGTCGCGACTTCGATCGTCGAGAAAAGCAGCGAGTCGTATTTGATCGACTTGTGCCAGGCGTCCCGATGGTCCGCGTTCATCTGATCGAACTCGCGGAGATTGCGTTCTTCGCGACTAAAGAGCTGGACGACCTTCATTCCCGTCACGGTCTCTTGGATATGCGTATTGATCCGCGCGATCTTCACGCGCACCGCCCGAAACGCCTCGCGCACCTTCAGCCGGAAGATGAACGCAGCCACCGCCAGGACCGGCACGATCGCAAAGGCCCAGAGCGCGAGCTTTGGGGAAATCGCGAAGAGCACGAGGGCGAAGCCAAACATCTTGATCACATCGGTGATCAGCGCGACGAGCCCCTGCGAGAACATCTCGGAGAGATTCTCGACATCGTTGGTCGCCCGGGTCACGAGCCGACCCACGGGAATCACATCGAAATAGCTCATGTGGAGCTTCTGGATATGCTCGAAAATCGTCCGTCGCAGATCCCGCATCGCATACTGCCCAGTCGTCGCCATCAATATCTGATGGCCGTAGGTCAGCAGCCCGAGCGTGATCGAGAGCCCGAAGTAGAGGATCGCGAGCCAGAGCGCGGCGGGGATGCCTTCGGGCGGATTCGCCAAAATCGCCTGAAGCGGCTCGAGGTTCTCGGCGAGCCCAAAGAAGGGTGAATCTTCAGCGATCGTCGCCAGTTTTTCAGGCGCAGCGAGCACGGGCTGAGCGCCCGCCGCCGCGGCCTTCTCCGCCGCATCCGCCACCACTTGATCGATCCCCGCCTTGACGACGAAGGCCGGCGCGAGTTCCAACGCAAAGATGGGAAAGAAGATCAGGATCGTGGCGGCGAGCTGCCCCCAATAGGGACGCACAAAAGGCCAGAGCCGCATCAGCATGCGGCCGTCGTAGACTTTCCCGAGCTCTTCTTCTTCGTGGGGCTCCTGCGCGGGATCGTTCTTCGCGTCGCTCATGCGCCCTCCCCCGCAGCCCGCGCGCTCTCAGCCTCGCTCGGGCCCTGCCCATGCTCCTGCTCCTCTTCCTGCTCCTGAGCGAGCCGCCAATACAGGCCCCCCTCGGCGATGAGCTCCGCATGGGTGCCGCGCTCGACGATGCGCCCGCCATCCAGAACGACGATCTGGTCGAGGTTTTGAACGGAGTTCACGCGGGAGGCCACAACGACGACCGTCCGCCCAGAAAAGACCTTGTCGAGCCCCGCCTGAATGCGTCGCTCAGTTTCGGCATCGACCGCGGAGAGCGTGTCGTCCAGAATTAGGATCTTCGGGTCGAGCGCCAAAGCCCGCGCCAAGGCGGTTCGCTGTCGCTGCCCCCCGGAAAGCATCACCCCGCGCTCACCGACCAGGGTCTCGTAACCTCGCGGGAGGTCCTCGACGTCCCGGCTCAGCTGCGCCCGCTCCGCCGCGCTCCGAACCTCATCGAGTGAGGCGTCCGGGGCCAGGCCGTAGGCAACATTGTCGGCAAGAGACATTGAGAACAAGAAGGAGTCCTGGGGCACCATCGCGATCGATTCCCGCAGACTCTTGAGCGCCACCCGGTTCACATCGACGCCGTCGATAAAGACGACGCCGTCCTCGACCTCGTAGAGCCGGGGAATGATCGAGGCGAGGGTCGACTTCCCGGACCCAACGGGGCCGACGATGCCGATCGAACTGCCAGCGGGGATCTCCAGATCGATATCCAAAAGCGCAGCTTCTCGCGCCCCCGGCGCCTCAGGCGCGAGCGCGCCGTTCGCTGCATCCGCAGAAGCGGCGTCTCCGGACTCCGTGGGAGAAGCCGCGGCCTCGCCGGCTGGTTCGTCGGCTGGCTCGTCGGCTGGATAGGCGAAGGACAGCCCGCGGAACTCGACTCGACCTGCGACCTCGGGAAGGACGACGCTGTCGGGTTGATCCGCGATCGAGGGTTCGACCGACAGGACTTCATCGATGCGCTGCATCGCCGAGGCGCCGCGCTGCACAAGGCTGATCGAGTAACCCATGATGAAGGTGGGAAAGGTCAGCACCCGGGCGAAAATCGTGAAGGACACGAGATCTCCCGTCTCCATATTTCCCGCCTGAATCTCCCCGATCCCGATGCCGACGACCATGGCGAGCCCGAGCGCAGGGAGCAGCCCCGTAATCGCAGGCATCGCCGCACTCGTTCGGACCAAGCCGAGCTGGCGCTCGCGAAGATGCTCGTTCGCTTCGGCGAAGCGGCTCGCCTGATCGTCTTCCATCGCGTAGGCCTTCACTACGGCGATGCCGGCGATGCTCTCCTGAACGCGATTCGACATCGCGGCGAGGGATTGCTGGGACGCCAGGCTCCGCCTGTAGAGAGCCGCGCCGAGGACCCGCGAGATCACGATGAAAAGTGGATACGGAAGCATCATCAGGATCGCGAGCTTCAAGCTCATCGAAGACATCGCGATGAACGCGCCGAGAAAGAGGATCGGGCTCTGCGCCACGGACAAAAGCCCCGGCCCGAGCAGCATGCGGACGGAGTTCAAATCGTTCACGCAGCGACTCATCAGGTCGCCGGTTCGCCACTCGAAATAGAACGATTGCGGCAGCTTCTGGAGGTGCTCGAAGAGATCGTTTCGGATCTCGTACTCGATCTCCCGGGCAGCGTTGAAAACAAGCTGCCGTGAAAGGAAGCGCAGCCCACCCCCGACCACCGCGAGGCCGAAGAGAATCCAGCAGCGCTCGATGACCGCCTCGCGACCGACATTGGGGTCAACGAGCCCGTTGATCGCCCAGCCCACAGCAAGAGGAAGTGCATTAAAAGCAGCCACATAGAGCAGAACGACAAAAAACCACTTGAGGTAATAGGGCCAATTCCGCCGCACGTAGACAGAAAGTCGCCTGAGTGCATGCCGAACCGGCGTTTCGGCTCCCGGCGTGGCCGAGGCGCCGGTGCTGGATTCTGCAGGATTTGAGGCGCTCATCGACCCATTCGCTCCGCGATGCGCTGACGATCCCAACCCAGCGCCCAGCCGAGCAGCGCGTATTGGTGTGCTCCGATCGTCCGCAGCGTCCGGAATGCCCCCCGTCCGACGTACCTGCGCAGAGAGGTCGAGGCCGCTACGGGCAGCACGCGGAGCTCACCTGCGCGCTTGATCCCGCGGACCAAATCCAGATCTTCCATCACCGGTACGATTGGCACGCCGCCCATCTGCTCCAAAATTTCGCGCCGCATAAACAGCGCCTGATCTCCGTAAGGAAGCCGCCAAAGCGCCATCCGAACCTGCACCCAAAACTCGATCCAATACGCCCGAAGTCCCCGTTCCGAAAAGCGAAACGTAAAGGCTCCACCCGCACATCGCGGATCCTGCATCGCCTCCCTCACCGCGTCCAACCAGCCCGTTTCGAGCGTCGTATCCGCATGAAGGAAGAGAACAATCTCTCCTGTCGCTTGTTCACTGCCTGCCCGGAGCTGGCGGGCGCGCCCTCGGTCACTTTCCAGGACCCGAACTCCGGCCTGACGAGCCAGCGGGACCGTTCCGTCCTCGCTCCCCCCGTCGACCACGATAATTTCGACCCCGTCCCCTCGGACACTCGAGAGGGCTTTCGCCAGGTGCGCGCCTTCATTGAGCGTTGGGATCACGACCGAAATCGTCACGCCGCGGACACTAGCCCGGAACCCTGCGCCCTGCCTTGGCGAAACGACGGATCCTGCCCCAACTGAGGCCTGCAAAGAGCCCGAAGTCCCAGCCCTCGATTGACTGTGATTCGGCCTTTGCCTATCACTCGGCCGTGACTGATTCAAGCGACGCAGACAAGACCTCGTTTTCTGAGACCTCGGCCCCGGCCTACGCGGCCGCTGGCGTGGATCTTGACCATGACGAATCCTTCATCGATGACGTGAAGGAAATCGCAAAAACCACTTTCCGGCCTGAAGTTCTGAGCTCGATCGGCGGCTTTGCGGGGATGTTCAAAGCCCCCGACCGCTTCAAGGATCCGATCTTCGTCGCTGCGACGGACGGCGTCGGAACCAAGCTGAAACTGGCCGCCCAGATCGGCCGCTACGACACGATCGGAATCGACTGCGTCGCGATGGTCGTCAATGACCTCGTCGTCCAGGGCGCCGAGCCCCTGATCTTTCTCGACTATATCGCCATGGGCGACCTCGAAAAGCAAACCGCGAGCGACGCTCTGCGCGGGATCGCGGAAGGCTGCCGCCGTGCCGGCGCCGCACTCCTCGGCGGCGAGACCGCAACGATGCCCAGCGTCTACCCAAAAGGGGAACTCGAAATCGTCGGGTTCAGCGTCGGCGTCGTCGAGCGGGACCAAGTCATCGACGGCTCCACGATTTCTGAGAGCGACGTTCTCATCGGCCTGGCTTCAAGCGGCTTCCACAGCAATGGCTACTCCTTGGTCCGCTCGGTTCTCGATGCGGGGATCAAGGCGGGAAAATTCGACCTCTTCGAACAGCCCGACGGCATGCGAACGAGCCTCGCCAGCGCGCTGATCGCGCCGACCAAGATCTACGTGAAACCCCTGCTCAATCTGATCAAGGACTTCGATGTCCACGGCATGATCCACGTCACGGGTGGCGGCTTCGAAGGCAACGTGCCCCGGATTCTCCCCGCCGGCGTCCGCGCCCGAATCGACACGCAGTCCTGGCCCCGACCGGACGTCTATGAGTGGATCGCCCGGGAAGGCGAGCTCCCGGAAACCGAACTCCTCCGCGTCTTCAACTGCGGCATCGGCATGATCGCCATCGTCCCGGGTAACCAAGCCGAAGAAGTCTTGCAGCGACTCCAAGGCCTCGGCGAACGCGGCTACAAGATCGGCACCATCGAGCGAAAGGCCGAAGACGAACCGTCGATCCTCTTCGACCCGGGCTACCTCGCGGACGACTAGGAAGCGCCGCCCCAATGGCCAAGCCCAACGTCGAAATCCCAGTACTGGACCCCAGCGAGGCGCCGCGCGCGCGCCGCTGGGATGCGCTCGTCCTCGGCAGCGGAATCTCAGCGCTGATTGCCGCTGCGCGCATCGGCGCCGCCGGCCAACGCGTGCTGATGGTCGAGGAAGACAAGCGCCTCACGCTTCCTCCCGCGCTGAAGGAGCCCTTCTTTCTGGGCGGCCTGCGGGATGAAGGCGCCCTCGATGCCTGCCTGCGCGCGCTGGCCGTGCCGCTGATCGACCGACGCCGGATCGCCACCGAGCGACTGGCCTACCAGGTTGCCTCTGATCCGTACCGACTCGACGTGGGTCAGCCCGCGGTCACCGCCGACGAACTCGTCGCCTGGGGCCTCGCCAAACCCGACGAAGCCCAGCGCCTCGTCCACGCGATCATCGATGCCTCGGAGACCGAGAAGGGGATGCTCCTTCAATCGCCTTTTGTCCGCACGGGACGGCGGGTCCCCGCCATGGGCAGCGGCCGCCGCGGCCTCCCCCACGGCCTCGTCCCCGCTGGCTCTGCGCTCGAAAGAGTGAGCGAAGCCCAAATTCGCGCGCTCTCGAATTTAGGGAATGCCGCGCCGGGCCCCGAAGCCGAAGCCCGACTCCTGGGCCTCGGACTCGCAGGCGGCGTCGGCTTCGCGAGTGAGCCGCCCTGGCTGGTCGACCTGCTCCGCAAGCGCGTGACCGCGCTCTACGGAGATATCCGAACCCTGCCCGGGGATTTCGACCTCGTGACCGTTTCGGGTCAACCGGGAATTCGAATCGGACGAACGGGGGAAATCTGGCTCGGCCGTGCGCTCATCTTGGGCGTGCCCCCCGCTTCGCTTCGAGACGCCTACCGCGCGGACGGAGACGACCCGACGCGCCCCGCCCCAGGCCTCGTCTGCCGAGATCTACCCCGCGCGTACCGCGGCGTCTTCCTCTTCCGCATTCCGACGGCCTATCTCCCCGACGGCATGGGCGCTCGCGTGATCCTCCCCGGCCGCGCAAAGAACGAGCCAACGGCTTTCCTGACCGCCTTCCCGAGCCAAACCCATCCCCACTCCATCGATCTCGTGGTCCGGGCCGTGCTTAATCTCCGAGACCCCGCCCAGATCCCGACAGAAATGAAAAGAGTGCGCGCGCTCATCGCAGACCGCCTCCGCGCCCTGATGCCCTTCTCAGGCGACGAACTCCGCGCCGTCGAAGTCGAAATGCCCCACTGGGACTCCGACGATGGCTGGCTCGAAGACCCCGAATCCGGGGTGGGTTGGCCTTCGGACGTGGACCTGCGACTCTCTTCCCGGCCCCCCATCTATCACCTCGATCGTTCCGCGGTCGCCGGCCTTGGCCTGGAGGGAGACCTCCTGCTCGGGTGGCGCGGCGGCGACGCGATCGCGGCGGAGCTGGCCTAGCTCGCTCAAACCCCGAGCCGCGCCCGCAGAGAGCCCCCACGGATTTGAGTTCCGAACTTCCCGCGACTGCCGATGAGAATGCGCCCACGGCGAACCCGACCGTGGCTGCCTCGGCGATCCCTAACATGAAGCGCATGGTCCGGCTCTCCTTTCGCTATTGGCGGGCCGCGGCCGCGGCGGTGGGCCTCGCCCTCGTATTCTCCGCAGGGCGCTATATCCGGACTTGGCTCTTCACTCCCCTGCTCGACGATATCCTCGTGCCGTCGATCAACTCAGGAAGCTTCGACCCCGCGCTGCTCGATGACCAGCTGATTCCGCTGACCCTTATTCTCGTCCTAATTCTCGTCGCGACGCCGCCGATCATGTTCGGCCGCATGTACCTCTCGAACTGGATCGTCGCTCGGGTGCGCCGCGACGTAGACCGCGAAGTCGCGGCCAAATTTCTCGACGCTCCTCTGCGGCAACACCGGGGCGGCTCCAGCGGAGAGCTCCTCTCTCGCGCCCTAACCGATGCCCAGCTGGCCTGTGGCTCCCTTGATGTCGCCTACAAAGACATCATGCCGAATCTCTCACTCCTGATCGGCGGGGCTATCGCGATGAGCATGACCTCGTGGCAGCTCGCGCTGATTAGTTTGGCGACGGTGCCCCCGCTGCTCATCACGTTGAACTATTTCGGCAAGCGCATTCACCGCAAGACGAAACGGCGCCAGGAAACCCAGGGCAACCTGTCGCATCGACTCGTCTCGATCCTCTCCGGCATCAAAGTCATCAAGGCCTTCCAAGGCCAAGAGGTCGAACAGCGCGCGTTCGACGAGGCCACGGAAGTGTATTTCCGACGCCAGATGAAGGTGATCTGGAACCGCGTGATGGCAAAGGTCTCGACCGAGGCCCTTAATCAAACGATCGGCGCGATCATTTTGGGCGTGGGCGTCTGGCTCGCGCTGAACAATCTCTGGGGCATTACGATCGGGAAGCTCGGCACCTTCGCCTTGATCCTGACCACGGTGTACAAGCCCGTCAAAAGCCTCACCGCCTCATACACAAAGTTGATGGAGTCGAGCGCCGGCGCCGGACGCCTCTTCGACGTCCTCGATATGGCCGGCGAAGTGCCAGACCGTCCGGGCGCCCAGGAGATGACCGGACTCAACGAAGGCATTCGCTTCCGCGACGTGCATTTCGACTACGGGGAGGGCGCGATTCTTGCGGGCATCGACCTCGAAGTCTCACCGGGAGAAGTCATCGCTGTCGTGGGCCGAACCGGAACCGGCAAGAGCACACTGATGGATCTCCTGCTCCGCTTTCATGACCCCACCAAGGGCGCCATTGAAATTGACGGCACGGATCTTCGCGATTTAAAGCGCGCGTCCTTCCTCTCCCATGTCGCCGTCGTCACCCAGGAACCCTTCCTCTTCGACGAAACGATCTTCGAGAATATTCGCTACGGCAAGCATGAGGCAAGCGAAGCCGATGTGCGCGATGCCGCCGAAGCCGCCTCCGCCAACGAATTCATCGACCAGCTGCCTGAAGGCTACGCAACGCCGGTCGGCGAGTTCGGCCTCCGGCTCTCCGGCGGCCAGCGACAGCGCATCACCATTGCGCGCGCAATTCTCGCCAACCCGTCGATCCTCGTCTTTGACGAAGCCACCAGCGCCCTCGACGCGAAGACCGAACGCGCCGTTCAGACTGCGATCGAGGCCCTCCGCGGACAGCGCACCATCTTCCTCGTCGCCCATCGCCTCACGACCATTCGCCACGCCGACCGCATCGTCGTCCTCGACGAGGGCCGCGTTGCCGAAATCGGCGATCACGAAACGCTGATGAATCGCCCCGGGATCTACCGCGAGCTGATCGGCATGAACGAGCCCAGTCAGGGCGTTGGCGAAGCCTAAATCGTTCGCCGCTGTCCCTGAACCTCTGCGTAGAAACGCTCCATCCACGCCGCCCAGCGATCCGGCTGAAAGCGTTCGAGCGCATCCCTTCCCGCGGCTCGTCCCATCTCAGCACGCCGCGAAGGATCCTCAATCAGTGCCGCCCATGCCGCCGCGAGCGCTTCAGGGGATTCGTCGACAAGCAGTCCGGTCTGGCCGTTGCTGATGATCTCCGGAATCGCCCCTCGCCGCGTCCCCACCAAAGGCAGCCCCATCGCCGCCGCCTGAAGCAGCGCTCTACAGGTGCCATCGGAACCCGGCACCAGGAAGGTAAAAACGTCCATCGCTCGGAGCACGTCTGCATAGTCGGCGTTTCGGTAGCCCGCGAAAATCACCTTATCCGAAAGCCCCATCCGCTCCGCGGGTAGGACGGCCACCTCTTCCTTCCGGCTGCCTCGCCCGACAATCATCAGCCGCGCCTCGGGATGACGCTCGAGAAGCGTGCGAAACGCCTCCAACAGGAGGTCGAATCGGCGATGCGGCTGCATTCGGGCAACAATTCCGATGAGCGGCGCTTCCTCCGCAACGCCCAGCGAAGCCCGCACCTCTGCGCGACTGCGGGTCGGCCGAAGCAAGGGGGTGAACTCAACGGCCCCTGTCGTGGACGCCAGGGCACGGCCTTCCCGTAGGGGGCGAAGTTGTTGGGAAGCGGCTTCGCTCACCGTGAGCAGACCATCGCTGCCCTGCCCAAAGAGCCAACGATTCCAGGGCCAGCCCCGAATCGCCTCCGTATGCGACAGGAAACGGACAAGCCGCGGGCCCTCCTCCCGCAGCGGCCCGAAGCGGAGCGGCCGCGGCAGAAGCCCGAGTGCCCGGGCGGCCAACACATGGTCCCGGGAATGCCAACACTGCACGATGTCGAAGCTGCCCCCCAACGAACCGGAGAGGAGAACCTCTCGGAGCCGCTCCACGCGGTCGGTATCACCGCGCCGCAAGGCATTCCGAAAGGGCTCGATCGGCTGGATCGGATCGACCCCGCGCAGAGAGGCTTCCTGCCAAAGACTTCGGTTCGCGCCGGGCGGCGTCTCCGGGCAGATCAGTTCGACCCGATGCCCTCGCTCCCGCAAGGCCTGCGAAAGCACGAGCATCGGCTCCGCAGGCCCCGTCCACTTCCAATCGCTCACGAGCTGCAGGATTCTCAAGCTCGCGTCTTTTCCCAGAGCTTTGCGTACTTAAGAAATACGTAGAACGCACTCGCCGCGGAGATCACAAATCCGGGTAAACCGTCACGAAAGCCGGCGCGCAAAAAATAGGTCCGAAGAAATCGAGCGGGCGGACGCAAAATGAGGTCCTGGAGCCGGAACTTCGCCCCTTCCCGAAAGAGCGCCTCCGCGGCTTGGCCGCTGAAGAACTGAATTCGGTCAACCTGGTCGGCGAGATCGCGGTAGCTGTAATGCTCGAGATCGCCCTTGAGGTCGCCGAGCTTCCCAGGTACTTCTACGCGCCCATGCGGATCTCGTCCCACCCAGCGAGCCTGGGATTTTCGAAACAGACGCAGCTTCCAGTCCGGATAAAAATCACCATGCCGAATCCAGCGGCCCAGATGATAGGTGGCCCGGTTCAGCTGATACGCAGAAGGTCCCGGGCTTTCAAGCGCTGCACGGATTGACTGACCCAGCTCCTCCGTCACGACTTCGTCAGGGTCAAGTATCAACACCCAATCATGCTTCGCGAGCGAAGTCGCGTAGCGTTTCTGCGCAACGTCGCCCTCATAGACTCGGCATTCGACACGCGATGCCATCCGCCGTGCAACTTGCTCCGAGCCATCCTCGCTCTTCGCGTCAACCACGACAACGATTTCATCCGCCCAGGCGACGGACTCGATCGCCCGCACGAGCTCCTCCTCCTCGTTGTACGCGAGCAGGCAAACGCTGAGTGGAGGCCTCACCTCATGAGGAGACCTCACCTCATGAGGAGGCCTCACCTCGGAAGGAGACCTCACCCCAGAAGGAGGCTTCACCTCGGAAACAGGCCTCACCTTATCAAGAGACGTCATCCCCGTACGCGCTCGACGGAGCGAACGCCCTTCACCTTGCGAATTTCGCGCATCACTCGAGAAAGCGATTCGATGTCCGGGACCCAGAGTTCAAAGCTGAGCTGAGCGAGCTTGCCTTCGGTTTCATTCGGGCCGCCTCGGGCAGAACCGATATTGATCGATGCGGCTGAAATCGTATTCGTCACCTTCGCCAGAATGCCAGGCTCATCGCGGCAGGTGACGCGAATCTCAACCGCGCGGCGCACGTCCGACTCTGACTCCCAATCGACTTCGATGCGACGATCCGGATCGAGGGTGAAGACTTTCACACATCCTCGGTTATGCACCGTCACGCCGCGGCCTCGGGTCACGAAGCCGATAATCTCATCTCCGGGCAAGGGCTCGCAGCAGCCCGCAAAGCGGACCAGCACGTCGGGCGTTCCCGAAACCAAAACACCCGAGGAAGAACGTCGCCGCTCCCGCGAGAAGAACTGCCGCAAGCGCTTCGGCACGACCGTCGAGGGCAGCACTTCCTTTGCTTCCGTCGCCGACTCCCCGGTCAGCTTCCGGACGAGCTGGCTCGCCGCGACCTTCCCGTAACTGATCGCTGCAAAAAGATCGTCGAGTGGCTTCGCGCCGAAATCCGCCTCCAAATAGCGGTCAAGCGTCCCATCCTCTTCGACCTGCGAGAGCGATAGGTCCTTGCGGCGCAGTTCACGACCGAGAATATCCCGCCCCAGCGCGACCGCCCGGTCCTTGCCCTTTTGCCGAATCGAATGACGGATATGACTGCGTGCCTTCGTCGAAGTGACGAACTCAAGCCAGTCCTTACGCGGCTCCTGGCTCGAACTCGTGACGATCTCGACCGTATCGCCATCCTTTAAGGCGTGACGCAGCGGAACCAGGCGACCATTCACCTTGCCCCCCGCGCAGCGTGCCCCCACCTCGCTATGAATCGCGTAGGCGAAATCGACAGGCGTCGAGCCAGCGGGAAGATTGATCACCTCGCCGGTCGGCGTAAACACGAAGACTTCATTTGGGAAGAGGTCGAGCTTGACCGCATCAAGGAACTCGTGAGGGTCCGAGATATCCTGCTGCCACTCGATGAGCTGACGAAGCCAATCGAATTTACTGTCGTCCTGATCCGCGGCGACGCGCCCCTCTTTGTATTTCCAATGCGCGGCGATGCCAAGTTCTGCGTTGCGATGCATCTCCTCCGTGCGGATTTGAATTTCCATCCGCTCGCCATGCTCGCCGATTACGGTTGTGTGTAGCGATCGGTATCCATTTGGCTTCGGGAGCGCGATGTAGTCCTTAAACCGCCCGGGGACCGGCGACCAGATCGCATGGACCTGACCGAGGACCGCATAACAGTCCGATATTTCCGCGGGCAAGATAATCCGAAAACCAATCGCATCATAGATCTGCTCGATTTCCAGATCCTGACTCTTCATTTTCGCGTGGATCGAGGAGATATCCTTGACGCGCCCCTGCACTTCACACTGAACGCCGAGATCATTCATCTTCTGCGAAATGATTCCGATGACGTCTTCGATGTATTTTTCACGTTCGTCGCGGCTCAGGCTGAGATGCGCCTCAAGCTCCTGCGCCGCTTCCGGTTCGAGCGTGCGAAACGAAAGATCTTCAAGCTCTTGCTTCATCCAGTACACGCCCAGCCGATGGGCCAGCGGGACATAGATGTCCATCGTCTCTTGAGCAATCCGTCGCTGCGACGATTCCTTCATGTACTTGATCGTGCGCATGTTATGCGTCCGATCAGAAAGCTTGACGAGAAGAATCCGAATATCCTCAGACATCGCGACCAGCATCTTGCGGAAATTCTCGGCCTGCTGCTCTCGCGCGCTCTTGAACTCCATCCGCGCGATTTTCGTCAGCCCCTCGACCAGAAACGCGACCTTCGGCCCGAAGAGCCGATCGATTTCCTCGCGCGTAGTGAGCGTATCCTCAAGCGTGTCGTGGAGAAGACCGGCGATAATCGTGTCTTCGTCCACATGCAGATTGAGGAGAATCCCCGCGACTTCGAGAGGGTGGATCAGGTAGGGCTCGCCCGAGAGACGTTCCTGCCCGTCATGCACCTTCGCCGTGAACACGTAGGCTCGCTGAAGGCGCTCGAGATCGACCTGCGGGTTGTATTCCAACATGCGGTCGGCGATGTCATTGAATCGAAGCATGCCTGCAATGCCCTGAGCTGAGGCATGGTTTTCGGCCCAGCGCCTCGGAGCCTTCAGGGTACCGACGGCCG
The DNA here is from genome assembly GCA_045106235.1 of Myxococcota bacterium. Classification (GTDB taxonomy): domain Bacteria; phylum Myxococcota_A; class UBA9160; order UBA9160; family UBA4427; genus UBA4427. The sequence goes on along the minus strand of JBGCEJ010000001.1, from coordinate 163,321 downwards.
CGTCCTAAGGCAACGCGAGCCCGCTCTAAGGGCTCGCCTCCTGGGCCGATTTCCAATTCGTCATCACACCACGGCGTCCGTGCTGCGCAACGGCCTCGCTTTCCCGCGCACCTCGTACCGCATGAATCACGAAAAGGACTTCATCCACAGCGCGGTCCAAATCGTCATTGATCACGGCGAAATCAAAGATCTCCGCGGCTTCGAGTTCGCGGTCGACTAGGGCCATCCGCCTCTGAATCACAGACTCTTCGTCCGTGGCACGGCTTCTCAACCGCGCTTCGAGAACCGCGAGGCTCGGCGGCAGCAGAAAGATCAAGCAGGCTTCGGGCATCCGGTCCCGAACCTGCCGCGCACCCTGCACCTCGATTTCGAGAACGACATCATTGCCCTCTTCGAGCGGCGCTCGAATCGCATCCCAGCTCGTCCCGTAGAGGTTCCCGTTGTACTCGGCATGCTCGAGAAATGCGTCGGCCTCTCGCAGCGAACGAAAAGCCTGTTCATCCATGAAATGATAATGCTCCCCGTCAACCTCCCCCGTCCGCGGCGCACGCGTCGTATGCGAGGTTGAGACCGTGAGCGCAGGATCGTCTTCCAAAATCCGTCGGCAGATTGTCGTCTTGCCGGTCCCAGAAGGGGCCGCGATGACAAAAACATGTCCTTTCGAAACCGGCGTAGAAGTCGCATTTTCGCTGTCCAGCAGGTCCTTATTCATGCGTCGTCACTCTCCCCGTCGAAGTCGGGCGCAAGGCGCGTCGCGATCGTCTCGGGCGTAATCGCGGAGAGGATGACATGGTCGCTGTCCGTGACGACGATCGATCGTGTGCGTCGCCCTTCGGTCGCGTCCACGAGCTTGCCTCGTTGACCGGCTTCATCGCGCAGCCTCCGCATCGGCGAGGAGCTGGGCTGGACGATGGCGATCACCCGCGCCGCCGTCACGAGGTTGCCGTAGCCGATATTCACCATCGTCGGCGCGACCGCGACGTTTCGGTCGCGGGCGGAGCGCTCCTTCGCGCTGAGGTTACTCAACGTTCTGCACCTGCTCGCGAATGCGTTCCAATTCGGTCTTCAGCTCCACGACGTCCTGGGCAAGCGGCGCATCGCTCGCCTTCGAGCCTACGGTATTCGCCTCCCGGCCGAGCTCCTGAAGCAGAAAGTCTAGACGGCGACCGACGGGATACCCCGGCTTCGCAGAAGCCATCGTCTCGCGAAACTGAACCACATGACTCCGCAGCCGAACCAACTCCTCTGTGATATCGAGCCGATCCGCTGCAATCACAATCTCTTGATGAAGTCGAGCATCGTCCAGCAGGCCCACCTCGCGTTTGATCTGCTCCGCACGCTTCTGCAGCCGCTGCTTCGCCACCGCGAGAACTTCCCCCGCCCGCGCCTCGAAAGCCGAAGCCAGCTCATCGACCCGAGCAATCCGCCCTTCAAGCTCCGCAGCCAGCGAGCGCCCCTCGGATTCACGCATTGTGATCAGCGCTCCGATCGCCTCTTCGATCGCCTCGCCAATCACGCCGTCAAGCCCTTCCGAATCGAGCTCCGTTTCCGCAATCCGCGTGACCCCGGGCATCCCCAGCAATTCCGCAACGCCTAACTCGCCCGAAAGGCCATGACGCTCCGCCAACGAACGCGAAGCCTCGACGTACTGCCCCGCGATGGCCTCGTCGATTTCCACCGCGCTTTGGGTGCTCCCCATCACGAGATTGACCGAGACATCGACCTTCCCCCGAGACAAGTCCCCTTGCGCGCGGGCCTTCATGGCCGATTCCAAATCCGCCAGCGTGCGCGGCAATCGAACTCGCAAATCCAGATGGCGATGGTTCACACTGCGCGCTTCGACTTCGATCCCGAAGCCCTCCTGGTCCCGCGCTGCGCGTCCAAATCCGGTCATGCTCTGAATCACGTTCTCTCCCTCTTCCCAGCTTCAGCTGCGGCAATCGCGTCCGGCAGCCGCTCCACAAGTTCATCACGGGTTACCGCCGCCGTGCCCACCTTCTCAACGACCACCGCCGCGGCGGCATTCGCCACGAGGCAGGCTTCGCGAAGGGATGCCCCAGCGGCTCGGCACAGCGTGAGCGCAGCAATCGAAGTGTCCCCCGCGCCCTGCACATCGTAGACCTCAAGCGCGCGCGTGGGCAGCTCAAATGCGCCTCCTGCGGCGTCCAAAGCACTCATCCCCGAAGCACCCCGGGTCATCACGATTTCCGCGCCCCCCAGTTCATGCTGCAACTTCTCGAGCAAAGCCAGTCGCCCCGCCAAATCGTCCGACTGCCCCGGCACAAAAGCGCGGGCTTCATCGAAATTAGGCTTCACCAAAGAGGCGCCGCGAAAACGCTGTATCGCGCGCTTCGGATCCGCAGCCACAAAACAGCCCCGCGCCCGCGCCGCTTCGATCACCCAGCGCGCAAACGACGGCCCGTCACCTTCCCCAAAAACGCCCTTATCGTAATCCTGCAGAATCAGTGCATCACAATTCGCCAGCTGCGACTCGACGCGCTCGCGCAAATCTTGGGCAATCGCCTCGGGAAGAGGATGGTCAAGCTCCCGGTCAAGACGCAGCATCTGCTGCCCGCGCGCAACAACCCGCAATTTATGAGAAGTCGGCCGATCCGAAGCAACGAGTAGATCCTCCGCTTCGACCCCGACTTCCAAGGCCCGACGTCGGAGCGACGCGCCTTCGGCATCTGCGCCGACCACGCCCGCCAGTCGACAGGCCGCGCCGAGGGAAACGATGCCTCTCGCGACGTTCCCTGCCCCGCCCAGCTCCGAGCGCTCATCCGCCACGCGAACAATCGGGACTGGTGCCTCCGGACTCACGCGCTCGACATCGCCCACGCGGTATTCGTCGAGCAACACATCGCCGACAACGAGCACCCGAAGCGACGCCATTGCGTCGATCCGCTGCTTCAAGTCCGTCAGGCTGAATGCGCTCATCGCGTTCGATCTTCCCTTCGCAGCGCCTCAGCGAGAGAAGGCTCGGAGGGGCAGCCCCGAAGATGCCACAGGACCAATCCGAATCGCTCCGAAAAACGACGGCGCGCGGCCTCGGAGATCAAACAAAGCGGAGCCAGCAAGAGCAGACTCCCGCCGCTCCGCGCCGTCCGGACCGCACGTGCGACCCGGCGGAGTGCAGAGCCACCCACGACGTCGAGATAGCGGTAGAGAGAACGGTGAAACTCGATGCGGGTCGCAAGCGGAGCCCGGCGCTTGCTGCTCTCCCCCAGGCCATGCTTCGCCCGAACGGCGCCGGCCTGCACCACCCGAAAACCGGCCGCGCGAACGCGACGACAATAATCCGTCTCCTCAAGAAAGAAGAAATAGCGTTCATCGAGGCGGCCGAGCTTTTCCGCAAGCCCGCCGCGAATAAAGAAAACCGCGCCGCGGACCGCTTCAACATCGCGCACGCCTCGCGAACCGGCGCCTTCCTTGCCGCTCCGCCCGCCCGTCTCGAGTCGGCCCGATCCACCCATGTCGAATCCCGCTGGTCGCATCTGGCGCAATGCGATGTCCGGGAACAACTCACTCTGCCATCCCGGGAGAGCATGCACGCTTCTCTGGGGCCGGCCGTCCGCGTGCCGGAGCGCTGCCCCGACGACGCCTATCTCACTCGCTCCGTCGAGGAGTGCGACGCCGGCCGCGAGCGCTTCGGGGTCAACCTCGACATCCGTGTTCAGCAAGAGAAGATGCCGCCCGCGACTAAGCCGCCAGCCGCGATTGATCGCCGACGCGAACCCTCGGTTCTCTGCACTCGCAACCAAGCGCGGCCGAAGCGGTGAATCCCGCGCCACCTGAAGACTGCCATCCCGGGAACCATTGTCCACGATGATGATTTCAATCTCGAGGGTCGGCGTGGCCTCAAGCGCGCGCCCCAAAGCAGCGAGGCAGGCCACCAACGCATCTCGCGCCTCAAAACTCGCGATCAGGATACTCAGATCCATCACCCAGGGCCTCCCAAGGAGACGGCCCCACGCGACAGCGCTCGATGGGCTGCGGCCGCCGCGTCTTCGACACTGATTTCGCGCAGGCAGCGATGATCGATCGGACATTCGCGGGCATAACAGGGGCGACAGCCATGCTCCGTCTCCAGCACCTCGATCGCTTCAAGATGATCCGCCGTCTTCGCCACAGAAGTGGGCCCGAAAAAGATTACGCTCGGAACAGAAAACGCGGCCGCGACATGCCTCGCCCCTGCATCGTTGGCCACAAGCAGCGAAGCCCTTGCAAGGAGCGCCTTGAGCGCCCCTAGGTCAAGGCAATCGTCCAAAACCAGAGGCGCCCGCGACATCGCTTGGGTTACCGCCGCCACGCGTTCGCTCTCGCCCGGTCCTCCCACGACGACGACCCGCCCGCCCTCACCCATCAAGCGGTCGCCGAGGGATGCATAGGATTCAGCGGGCCAACACTTCGAGGATCCGAAGCTTGCCCCGGGTGCGAGCACGACGAGCGGCGCACCGCCCTCCTTCGCCGCTTCCGTCTTCGCCGCTCCTCCTTTCGCCCCCGCCCCTGCCGCCGCCGCCGCAAGCGCGGCATCGAGTGCAGCGTTTTCTGAATCGCTCACGTGAAGTTCAAGCCTTAGCGCTTCGGCGTCGGGCGCCTCGGGCCGCGCGGGCGATTCAGAAGCCGTCGCCTCCGCGCCCCCCAAATCGACGACCCGCTCAACCAAATGCAAAGCAAAGCGCTCCCGCGAAACCAGACGCCGGCGCCCCCATTCCTCAGGCGCCGGAATCTCAGCGTGCAGAAGCGCGCGACGCCCGGCATCCCGAGCGAACCCGACAACGCGGCGCACACCGCCGAGACGCATCAAGAGCGCCGAGGAAATCGATTCCGGAATCGCGATCCCCAAATCAAATGCGCCCGCCCGGATCCGCTGCTGATCCGCGATCCAGCCCCGCAAGCCGCCCCCGCGCGAAGCCACGGGCCAAAGCTCATCGCAGGCCGCGTTCCCCGCGAGCAAAGGAATCAGCGGCGCAGGGACCTGCACAACGATCCGCGCGTCCGGATAGGCCTGTCGCAAGCGCCGCAGGCCAGGCGTCGCCATCACCACATCCCCGAGCCAATTCGGCGCCCGCACAAGAATCCGCTCGGGCAGGCGCCCCGCGTCCTCGCCCGCGCGGCCGCCGCGGACCCCGCCGTTCATTGAGCATCGACCTCTCCGGAGGTCCCTGCCCCGGGCATCAACTTGAGCACACACGCTGCCACTTCCTCCGGCTCAATCGCGCGCATGCAGCGTGCTTCAGCACATCCTCGCCGACAGGGGCTGCAGGGCTGAGGCACATGCACTCGCTCCCACGGCGTCGACGCCCAGGGCATGTTATGCACAGGGTCCGTCGGGCCGAGCAATTGAACCACGGGCGTTCCCGAAAGCGACGCCGCATGCATCGGCCCCGAATCACTCGATACGAAAACCGAAGCCCGGGCAATCAGCGCGAGCAGATCATCGAAAGAACGCGTCTCCGGGGCCAGAACCGCGGCGCCCTGCGCGCTTCGCTGGACCGCTTCCGCAAGCTGACGCTCCGCGCGATTCGGTCCCGCAACGATCCACACCGCTACGCCGGCGTCCTCCAAGAGCGACGCGACCCGAGTCCACTCATTCGGGGAGTACCGCTTGTACGCCGCGCCGCTGCTGCTGCCAACGTGAATTAAAGCGAAGCCCGTCGTTTTTTCGCGACCTGAAATCCGCAGCCGGGCCGTCAGCCGGGCCGCCGCAAGCGGCGACGGTTCAAGCAGAGGCCCTTCAGGAAAAGACACCGTCGGCGAGAGCGACCGAACGAGCGCCGCATTTCGCTGGAAGCGTGAGACATGGGGATCCGCCAGCCCGATGCGATGATTCACGAAAAGCGAAGCCCCCTCCTTCGCAATCCCGGGCGCGTAGCCGTAGCGCGCAGGTGCCCCCGATAGCCGAGCCAGTAAGCCGCTCTTTAGAATTCCGTGAAAATCGACAACCACCTCGAAACGCCGAGCCCGCAGTTTCCGGGCAAACGCCCAGAGCCGCGTGGCCGCCGCCATCGCGTCGCCATCGCGCAGGGCCTCGACCAATTCTCGTCGGGGAAAAATCAGCGTCTCATCGGCGATCCCCGCCGCATCGACCGCACCCGCTGCAGCCGGTTCGACCAGCCACGCCAAATGCGCCCCGGGATAGATTTGACGCAGCGCCGCCGCCGCCGGCAGCGTCCGCACCACATCGCCCAGCGCCCCAAGGCGGATCATCAGCACCCGATCCGCCTTCGGTGGCGCCCCCGAGGCCCCGCCTCTGGAATTGGACCCGGGTGTCGGCGTGGACGCGAGCTCACGTGTGCTCTCACGCGCAGTCTCACGCGTATTCTCACGCGCAGACGCGTCCGACGCAGTATCAGAAGAACCTGCAGGCGGTGTCGTGGAGGAAGAAGTCATAGAGATCTGCGGACGCCTCGCCGAAGAGGGGCCCGACCGATAGGATAAGGAGCATGCGAATCGCGCGCACCCTCGCCGCCCATGTGATGCGCGAAACCATCGTGTACTGCGCGCTGGCCTTCGCGGCGATGACCTTGATCCTGCTGACCCAGAATCTGCTGCGCCGCCTCGACGATCTCTTCTTGGTCGGGATGACCTCCGCGGATTTCCGCATTGTGCTGGAATCGCTATTCCCCGTTGTCCTCGCCTACTCCGTTCCCCTCGCATTTCTTGTCGGCATCTTGCTCACGATTCGTCGCTTCGGCGCAGATGGCGAGCTCGGCGGCATGCGTGCCGCCGGAATGAGCCCCTCCCAGTTTCTAATTCCCCATCTGATCCTCGGGCTCTTGGTCAGCGGTTTTCTCGGCTGGGTTCTCAATATCGCGGAACATGAGGCCCGGCGGGATCTCGTTCAGCTCTTTAAATCCGTCGCCGCGCGCGGCGCCATTCTCGAGCCCGGCAAATTCAGGAGAATCGGAACACGCCTCGTCTTTGTCGAAGATCGACAGCGCGACGGCACCCTTGCCGGGATCATGATCTACGACCGCGGCAAGACGGGCCCGGCCTACCGCGTGTTTGCGGATCGAGGCCGCTATTCCTTTGATCGCGAGCGCGCCGAAATCGTGCTCGAACTCTTCGAGGGGGATCTGCATCTCGCGCCCCGTGAAGACGCGCCCGAGCGATACGAGCGCGTGCGCTTTGATGCCTTCGCCTACCGAATGGACGTGGGGCATATTCTCGGCGGCGAATTCGGTCCCGTTCGGCCCAAGCAGATGAACATCAACGAACTCCATTCTGTCCTCGCCCGCGCCGAAGAAGGAGACCCACTCCGGGAACTCGACCAGCGAGATCCCCGCGAGTACGCCCTCGAGATTCATCGACGCCGCACAGCACCCCTCGCGCCTCTGGTCTTCGCCGGAATCGGAGTCCCCCTTGCCCTCGCCAGCGAACAACGCAGCCGCAACCTCGGACTCCTGCTCGCCCTCATCGCCGCCTTCGCCTACTACGCCCTCGGCGCGCTCCTCGAAGAAATGGCGCTCAGAGATCTCGTACAACCTGCGCTGGCCCGCTGGAGCCCCAACCTCATCTTCGGAGCAGCCGCTCTCTTCCTTATTGCCAGCGAGCAGAGGCGGATTCCTCGATGAACCGACCTCATACGGACCGGCAATCCACAGGTGCGAATCCCAACGAGGCGATAGCAGAAGTTGAACTGGGCTCACCGAGCAAGACTGGCTTTCGGCTTGTCACAGCGCCGCGTTTCGCCGAGCGCCTTCGCGCCGCCGGACTTGATCAACCGGACACCTTCGCAGAAACGCTCGAGAAGGCGCCCACCGTCTCCGGCGGACGCGGGCCCCATATTCTACTGGTCGATCCCGAAGGCCAAGCTGAGACCCTTCGCGTGCGCCCCTACCTCCGAGGCGGGGCCCTTGGCGGTCTGGCGAGAAGCGCTTTCGCTCGACCCGACCGTGCGCTCCAAGAGCTGCGCATCTGGCGAAGGCTTATGGCCAAAGGCGCCCCGCTTGCTGAGATCGCCTTCGCCAGCGCGCAGAAACGGGGTGGGTTCTGGCGTCTTGCTCTCGCGACGGTCGACTACGAAATGGCGCAGGACGGACTCGCCTGGTTCCAGCGCACACTTTCGGGCGATCCTCACGGTCCAGAAGCGACTGCCGGCGTGCGTGCCTGTGCCGAGAGCATTCGCTGCTTCCATGATGCGGGCGGTTTGCACGGCGACCTCAACCTTCGAAACATCCTTTTCTTGCCGCAGCAATCCGAGGCCGACGGGGGCGTCCGCTGTCTCTTGATCGACCTCGCTCATACGCGGCTCCGCCCGGAGATCACCCCGGCGGAGCGAATGAAAGATCTCCTACGACTCTTTCGTTCGGCGGAAAAGCTGCAGATCACTCAGCGAAGTCCCGAACGCGACTGCGCTCGCTTCATCTCGGCCTATTGCGGCCAAGACCGAGCCCTGCGCCGCGCCCTCCTTCGCTGCGCCCAGAACGAAAGTAGAGGACTTGCTCGTCATCGCCTCGGCTGGCGACTGAGACGACGACTGCTCCCGCTCGGCCTCGCCGCTCTCGTCGCTTGTTCCGAGGCGGCACTCCCCGAAGCCCCATCACATGCGGGAGATGCTTCAAGTGCAGGCGCAGGCGCGCAGGCGGCGACGAGCTGGTCTCTCCTCGCCACGGGGGATACCGGACGCACGGGCCGCTTCTCCTTCGCGGATTCGCTTTTCGAAGGTCAGATCTCGGTCGCGAAGGCGATGACGCAGGAGGCGAAGCGCGCGCCGGTCGATGGACTCGTCTTGCTCGGTGATAATTTCTATTGGCGCGGCCTCGACCGAGAGCATCTCGTCGAGCGACTTCGTCGTAACGTCGTGAAGCCGTATTGCTATTTCCTGGATTTGAGCGGACCGCGCTCTGCCGAAATCGCGCCTGCCTGTAAAGAAGCCGCCCAGGATCGCCGTCCAGTCCCAATCTATGCAGTCCTGGGCAATCACGATCTCGAAACCGCCGAGAGCCCCGCCCTTCAGCGAGAGACCGTTCCGGGTTTCCTACCGGGATGGAAGATGAGTCCTGACATCGCCCAGGTCTTCGAAATGGGTAACGGCGTGAGCCTGATCTTGTTCGAATCGGAAGTGAGGATTCGCGACCTCAAAACGATGCGACAAGAACTCCTCGAAGCGGTCAGCTCGGCGAAGGGCCCGTGGCGCATCTTGGCAACGCATCGTCCAATCGCCACCGACGATCTCGGCGGCGTCCCAAACGGGGGCTACCCCGTCGCGGTCCAACGCACCCTCGCTGAAGCCTCAGCGTTAGGTCATCCCGTTCAACTGGTCCTGAGCGCCCACCATCATAATCTGCAGGCCTTCGCTCTGGATTCTCCCACTCGGGTTCTCCAGGCCGGGCTGGGTGCCGGCGCTCGCGCCGAGGGCCCGCTCGCCGCCCGCGATCATCCCGCCTCGCGGTTCGCCGCCCTTTCCCTGGGATATGCCCGCGTCTCCCTCATCAAGCACGATCGTCGCGGGGACGAGCTGCTCTCGGTCTCCCTTCGCAGCGCCCCGCGCTGGCCCTTCCTCCACTTATTTGGCCAGACGGGCGCCGAGTTGGCCCGTTTTGAAGTCGATCTTGAGGGGCGCTCGGTTCAGTCCTCCGGCAGCCGCCCCTCGGACTGAAGCGCCGCTTCGATTGCATCCGCCAACATGTCGGGCGGATCAAAAGCCGCTTCAATCCGGAGGACTCGGATCGGAACCCGCTTCGCCCACTCCGGCAAAATTTTCAGCCCATCTTTCTCGGTCGTGATCCAAAGCGGCACCTCGGGGTCGAGCCCTCGCAGATCTCCTTCCTTGAACACGTGATGATCTGGAAAGCGCCGTTCCGCAACCACTTCCGCACCTAACGCTGTGAGCGTCCGACGCAGCGTTCCGGGCTGCGCGATCCCAACCAAGATCCCCACTCGTCGTCCCGAAAGCGAGGTGACCGGCTCGCGCTCACTTCGATCAAGGCTCATCAAGCTCGTCGGCACTCGCCGGGCCTGTGCGCGCTGCGCCCCTTCGGATTCCGCCCCTTCGCCCTCACCTCTTACAAAAGGATCGGAGAGAAGGTGCGCAGCATCGCCCGGAGCGCCGTCCACAACGATGACCCAGTCCGCCCGAGCCAGACTCGAGACCGGCTCCCGCAAAGGTCCCGCCGGCAGAAGTTTCCCGCTCCCCGCCCCAGAACGACCATCAAGACAGACACAATCTATGTCCCGAATCAGGCGGTGATGTTGAAACGCGTCATCCAGCACGAGGATTTGTGCGCCTAACACAGAGACCGCATGATGCCCCACCCAATGCCGGTCCCGCCCCACAAGGACAGGGACGCCCGGGGCGTGCGCCGCCAACAGAAGCGCTTCGTCCCCCACTTCCGCAACCGAGGCATGAATTCTTCGCCCGTCGGAAACGAGCTTCACACGTTCGCGCTGAGCACCTTTGTAGCCGCGGCTTGCCAGGACAACCCGCCAGCCTCGCGCTGCGAGATCGCGTGCGAGGCCCGCGGCAACCGGAGTCTTCCCTGCCCCACCGACCGTGATACCCCCGACGCTGACGATCGCACACGGTGGACGCCCGCGAGCCGCCGCGTTTCGGTTATGCCGCGCCCGGTCGATCCACCCCCCTAGCCCATAGGCCGAAGAGGAGAGACTTTTCACGCCCGTCAGAAAAAGTTCGCGCGCTTTATCTAGACCGGTTGCGACCCCGCGAGACGACTCGCCGCCGACCTCCCCTCGCCGCGCTGAACCCGCCTCTTCGCTCACGCATCGGCCTCCGGGGAAGTCTCGTGATCGGCATCCGCGGACGCGGACTCATCCCCTTGCGACGCGCTCCCCGGGCCATCTCCGGCGCCGCCCATCGCCCGAGCGCCGGGGCCGGGGCCAGGGCCAGCACCAGAGCCGACAGGCAGGGTCTTTCCGCGGCGCTCCAGCGTCTCCTCGATCAAATCGACCGTCCGTGCAACGCTGCCCCGATGTTCCGCGAGGCGTTCGCGGCCGAGTTCGCCGCGCTGGCGCGATGCCTCCAGATCATCAAAAGTGGTCACGACCGCTTGGGCGAGGGCTTCGGGCGTTTCGACACGTGTCCCGGCTCCTCCCACCTCAATAATTTCGACCACTTTGCGCACATTTTCGGTTCGCGGCCCGTAGAGGACAGGACAGCCCGTATGGAGCGGCTCGACCACGTTATGCCCGCCGACATTCGCCAAAGTCCCTCCGACGAATGCGATGGAGGCGGTCGCATACATTGCCGCGAGCTCGCCAAAGGAATCGAGGATCAGCACCTCACCGGGAACCAAGTGACGCCCTTCTAGCTGCGTGCGGCGGTAGACCCGGCGCTGCTTGGATTGGCAAAGCCGCACGAGTTCCTCGGCGCGTTCGATCCGTCGCGGAGCCAAAACGAGGACGAAGCCGTGCCCCGCTTTTTCCGCCGCCTGCAGCGCGTCAAGAAGGGCCGCCTCCTCTCCTTGATGCGTGCTCCCGCCCACCACCGCCGGCACATCCGCCAAAGCGCGGATCAGATCAATCGCGAGGGCCGGCTGCTCCTCGGGCGGATCGAGTTTGAGATCCCCTGTCACGCGCACCCGGGCCTCGGGCACGCCGAGTTCGACGAAGCGCTCGGCATCGAGATCCGTCCTCGCGCCCACCGCGTCGATCCGCCCAAGCGTTCCCCGGATCAGAGAGCGCGCCTTCCGGTAGCGCGGAAAAGATCGGTCAGACAAGCGGCCGGAGGCGACAACTACGGGGACATCATGCCGCGCGCAGGCCCCCACCCAGCTTGGCCAGAGTTCCGTTTCGATCAAAACCGAGAGCTTCGGATTCCCCCGCCGCACGACCGGCTCGACACACCAGGGATGATCAAGCGGCGCATAGCTCGATCTCAGTCCGGGACGATCCCGCTCAAAAAGCTCAAGTCCCGTTTGCGTCATGGTCGTCGCGCGGAGCGCATGCCCAGAGGCTTCGAGCGCGTCCGCAAGCCGGCAAGCCACCTTAGCCTCGCCGACGCTTGAAGCGTGGAGCCAGACTCTCGACGTCGGGTCCTCATGTCGAAAAGGCCCACGACCGAGCCGCGCGCCGGCCCCCGCCCGAAAGGACGGGCGTAGGCAGTAAGCGCCCGCAAGCAGCGGAGCCAAGGCCAATGCGGAGAAAGCCGCGACGCTATGCGTGATCAGTCTCAAGCATCTCCTCCACGATCTGCGCCACCCGAGAAGAGGCGCCGGGCTCCCCCAACGCCCGCTTCGCCTGCGCGAGAGCCGCAACTTGCGCATCCCGAGCGGCCCCCCCTAAGAGTGGCGCAAGTTCCGCCGCGATTCGATCGGGTGTTGCCTCTTCTTGGATCAGCTCGGGAACGATCTGCTCCCCCGCGATCAAATTGGGCATCGCAAGCCAATCGACCTGAACCGCCCGGCGAGCCACCCATGCGCTCAGCGGATGCCCCTTGGCGATCACCACCATCGGCAGCCCCTGCAGCATCGCCTCCACCGTGATCGTCCCGGGCTTCGCCAGCGCTAGGTCCAGCGCCGGCAAGACGCGCTCGTCCCCCGCCTCGCCGAGATGCAGCACCTCACGCGCTCCCGAGCGGTCGAGCGCCTGACAGTCCGCGATGGCCGCCTCAATTTCGGATCGCGCAAGACTCGGAGCCAGCCCGACGACCGCATGCATCTCAGCCGCGGCCCCGCCCCGTTCACGAAGCTCGGCGAAAGCCTCGAGCTGAACCGGGAGATGCCTCACCCACTCGTTGCGGCGACTCCCTGGGAAAATCCCCAGCAGGGGCACACCCTCCGGGATCCCGAGCGTGCGGCCCAGCGCGGCCCGCGCCTCCCCCGTCTCCCGATGCGTCAGCGCGGCGTGTCCGTCCAGGGAAGGATGTCCGACGAAATCAACCTCGATTCCCCGGGATGCATAGAATGCCCGCTCAAAAGGCAGGATCACCGCAATGCGGTCAGCGCGTTCCGCCAGCTTCTGGACGCGCTTCGGTCTCCAGGCCCAAACCTGGGGCGCGATATAGTAAAGCGTCGGGACGATCCGGCGCTGCCGCCGGAGCGCCCGCGCGAAGAGCAGATTAAAGCCCCCTGAATCGATCAGGATCACCAGATCTGGCCGCGTCCGAAGCGCGACGTCGAGCAGCGCCCGGAGCGCACGGCGAACCCGCGGCAGGCTCGAGGCCACTTCGACGAGCCCCCCAACGGCGAGTTCTCTCTGGTCCACCCCCACGTCGACCCCGGCAGCCCGCATCGCGTCTCCGCCCAGCCCCACAAATCGCGCTTCGGGAAAACGTTCGCGGAGCTTCCGCACCAGCGCAGCTCCGTGCATCTCCCCGGATTGATCGCCGGCGGATAGCAGGATCGTCGTCATGCCTCGCCTCCCGACACGTCAATCTGCTCTTGAACCCGTTCCACCCAGCGCAGCGCCGCAAGCCCGACCGAGCCCGAATTCTCAGGTGTCTCCCGCTTCCGCACCGCGGATAAAAACGCACTCCATTGACGGGCGAGCGGATCAAGCTTCGCCGCGGCGCGAGCGTCCTTCGCAGGCTGCAGTAGATCAGCCCGCTCATTCCCCCGCTCCCCGACGATCCGAACCCGCCTTCGCCGTTCGGAATGCACTCGACTTGCGCGCAGCGTCGCCACACATCCCGAATCGAAGCGCAGCGTGGCCGCGGCCACATCAAGCTTGGACGTCGCGACACAGGCACCCTCGGCTGAGATCTCCACAACCTCCCCGCCCACATAACGCGTCACCCAGTCAAGGTCATGAAGCATCAGATCCTCCACGACATCGAGATCAAGGCCGCGCTCACTCGGCTCCGTGAGCCGATCGACTTCGATGCTCCGCGGCGTCCCGGCGCGCGTCGCTGCCTCTCGCCACGCTGCGTTGTACCACTCGACATGCCCGACCTGAAGAATTCGGCCGCCCGCTTCCGCTGCCTCGATCATTGAAGCCGCTTCCGCCGGATCGCTGGCCATCGGCTTTTCAACAAGCACATCGAGTCCCGCGCGAAGCGCGCGCTCCGCGAGCCCAGCATGCCCCCCCGTCGGCACCGCAATCAACGCAACATCCGATGAGGCAAAGGCGTCGTCCAGGTCAGCGATCGCCTCGCCCCCAAACGCAGCCGCGACCTCTTCGGCGCGCCCTTCATGATGATCGACGATTGTCGAAAGGACCGAGGCCTCCCCCGCTTCCCGCATCTCCGCGATCTTTCGGGCGTGCAGACGCCCCATTGGTCCAGCGCCCACAAGGCAAACGCGTATGGGTTTCACGAATCGCCCCCCACACGCGAAAAGCCCCAAACCGCGATCCCCGCGGCGTCTGCTGCCCGGAGCATCTCCTCGCGCCCGACCAAGAGGGTTCGCCCTGCCTCAACCGCCAGCGCCGAAGCCCCCGCCGCGGCCATCACTCGAACGGTCTCCTTTCCCACGGCGGGTAAATCAAAGCGCAGATCCTGCCGAGGCCGCGCGCCTTTCACGACGGTCAAAGGAGACTCCGTCATCGCCGCCGCGCGCCGAATCGCGTCGTCGGTCCCAAGGATTTCTTCGCAGGTCAGGACCCGCCCCTCGGAAACAACAACGCATTGGCCGCTTCCCGCTTCCCCCAGTTTCCGAAGCGCGCCCTCTCCTGCGGATAGATCCGACCGCTCACGCGCACTCGGCATGCGCGCCGCGATCGGGCCGGACTCGGCCAAGAGTGACTCGAGGGCAACATCCTGCCGCAGGACCTCAAGCTCCTGCTCACCGAGCCATCGCCCCACCAGGCCTAACAGGCTCTCATCGGATAGATCCTTGATCTCACTCAGCCAAGCAAGCGCTTCTGCATCCGGCCGAAAGACCCCCTCGCCCTCTTCGAGCAGCGTCTTCGGGACCTTTCCCACCAAGAGCAAAGACTCGACCGAGAGTGCGCGAAGCGCCTCCCGGGTTGCACCGAGCTGTCCAAGCGTCACCCAGTGAAGCGCTTCCACGTCGGCGATGAGGTCCGGCTCGGCTAAACCTTCGAGCGCAACGGCACGAACAAGCGCCCCCTGCTCCCTGAGGACGCGCGCCGCTTCGAAGGGCAAGCGCCCCGCACCCGCCACCAAGCCGACCACCGCCTGCCCGGACGCGCTCTGCATCGTTCCACCCTCGCCGTCCACGCTAGCGACAGAAGCCGCGCTCGGTCTTCCGCAAGAACGAAACCAACCGCTCCACCTCGGGAATTCCGCCGACCTCATCTTCGACTCGGCCCAGAGCTTCTTCCAGTCGCAACTTCGACTGAAAGATCAGATGGAAGGCGCGCTTGATCTCGGAACGGGTCTTCGTCGAGAACCCACGCCGCTTCAGCCCGACCGCATTCAAACCCACGAGCCGCGCCCGGTCACCGGCCACCATCGTATAAGGCGCAGCGTCCAGCGAGAGCTTCGATCCCCCCGCCACCATCACGGACTCGCCCACCCGCGCGTACTGATGGAGTCCCGTAAAAGCACCGAGGACTGCATGGTCACCGATCTGTGTATGACCGCCGATGCCGCAGAAGCTGGCGATGATCGTGTGATCGCCGATTTGGCTGTCATGGCCAATATGGGCGCTGTTCATGAGGAAGTTATCCTCACCCAGCCGTGTACAGCCTCCGCCCCGAGACGTGCCGACATGGATCGTGACATGCTCGCGGATCAAGGTGCGGGCCCCGATCTCAAGGGAGGTGGACTCGCCGCTGAAGCCTTTGTCTTGGGGCTCTCCCCCAAGACAGGCATGGGAGAAAATGCGGCAATCCTCGCCGACAATCGTTCGCCCAAGCAGCGTCACATGGGGTGCGACTTCCACCCCGGAAGCCAGCTCCACTTCCCTACCCACAAAGGAAAATGCACCGACCACCACATCATCAGCCAAGACGGCCCCGTCTTCGACGCATGCGGTTGGGTGAATTTCCGGCATGGGCTTCGTATCTAGCCCTTACGGTTGAAGTTCTTGATCACGAGATCCGTGACATCAAGCGCTTCACGCCGGTATTCGAGTCCCGGCGTATCCGTGCGGAGAATGACGGAGAAACCGTTGTCTCGACCGACTTCCTTGATCACGCTCGCGAGCCGCTCGACGAGGGGAGCCAGCAGGCGCTGCTGCTCAATCTTGAACTGCCCCTCTTCTTCCTTCGCCTTGTTCTCGTAGCGATTGCGGAGCTCAACCATATCGAGCTGCTTCGCCCGGACCGCGTCTTCGGACATCACGAACTGCTTCGACTCGAGCTCCTTGCCCATCGACTCGAGCTGCTCTGCGATCGGCGCGAGTCGCTGCTGTGCTTCTCGCCCTTTTCTTTCGAGCTCGTCCCGTGCGGATTTGCCCTTATCGGAGGTCGCGAGCACGCGCTCGATGTCAACGAAACCGACCTTAACCGGATCATTCGTCGCGGCGACGCCCCAACCCAGCACGAGGCCGATCCCAAGCAAAAGAATAATCTTGTCGAATTTCATGGCACTTACCTTACTTATTAGAATCAAGAAAAAATCACTGATACGCTCAGTGGGTTAAGCAGTACTCGCCGCGGGCGATCCGTAAGTTAAGAGGTCGGCGAGCTCAAACACGTTCGCTAGATCCCGAGTCCCCCGACAGAAAATTCGAAGACGGGCGTTTGCTCGTTCGACCGAGGATCGACGGGAAAGCCAAGCACAAGCTGAAGCGGCCCGAAGGGTGAGAACCAGAGCACGCCGCCGCCATAACCGTAGCGCCACTCCGAAGCGTCGAACAAGATTTCGCCCTCCGCAAAGGAGTTGCCCATATCGATGAATCCGATGCCCAGGAGCCCCAACTCTTCGGAGATCGGGAAACGATACTCGAATGAGCTGCTGATGAAGGAGGCGCCGCCAATCGTCTGCGTCTCGCCGATATCCTTGAAATCTTCGAATTTCTTGTCCCCGACGGAGTTACAGCGCCCGTTTCCGTTCCCGAAATTCTGCGCCAGAAACGAATCGTCACAAATCGCGGTCCGCTGCCCCGTCCCCGGGTCCGTAATGAGACGCGTCCCCACCGGATGGTAGACCCGCCCCGAGCCGAGCTCTGTAAAGCGCAGTTCGGGACGCCTCGGTCCGACGGAGCGACCCTCGAATCCGCGAAGGCGGGTATTGCCAAGTCCGCCCAGGAAGTAGCGCTCGGTCAGCGGGAGCCGAATATCATTATCGAGCTGATCCAGGTTGCCCGCGTTCGTGCAGTTCGACGGATCCGCACAGACTTCCGAGTTCCGAATCGGCAAGTCGAAATCGCTCAGCTTGTTTAAGGGCAGCGCGTAGCCAAGCCGCGTACTCACCACGAACGTCGAGCGCTCAAAGAGCCAGTCGGGTGCTCCGAAATAATAGCCCGCGCGGGCTTCCAGACTCAGGAACTTCGCAAACCCGCCGAGCCCTGCGTACTCGATGAAGCCCGTTGCCGCGTAGCCGGACGTCGGCGCGAACCGGTCGTTGCGGGTATCTACGCCGACCGAGATGCCGATCCGGCTCGTACTTTGCTGTCCCTGCAGCACCTGACGTGAAATCGGAGAGGCCAGCGCATTCAGATTCGTATTCTGGGTCACGCGCCGTTGCGAGTAGCCATAGCGGAGCGAGATCGACGCGCTGTTGTCGATCGTCAGAGGATGGCCGACCGAGAATTCGACGCCCTGCTGGTCCTGCTCGAAGTCGTTGAACCGCACTTCCGTGAGGAAGGCCGTCGCGGAAAAGCTGAACGTGCTGCCCAGGAAATACGGGTCGGTCAACGAAACAAAATAGCGGCTGGAGTTGCCGCCGATGTCGGCGGATACGTTCGCGCCGTAGCCACGACCGAAGAGATTCGACTGGGAGAGCGAGGCCGTGAAGATGAAATTATCGGCGGAGGAGAAACCCGCCCCGAAGCTGAAGGCGCCAGTCGGTCTTTCGACAACATTCACGTCAAGGTCCAGCTGCGACGGGTCTTCCGTTGTATTCGGCTCAAAGGCGACATCTTCGAAAAAGCCCAAGCGGCGAATTCGAAAGCTACTGACTTCAAGAGCGCGGGCGGAGTAGAGCTGGCCTTCGACGAGTCGGATCTCCCGCCGAATCACAGAATCGACGGTCCGCGTGTTGCCATTCACGTCGATGTTGCGAACGAAGTAGAGCGGGCCCTTCTCGACGACGAAGTCGACATCGACCGTCAGATCTTCCTGATTCGTCTGCGTGATGGGATTCACGTTGGCGAAGAAGAAACCGCGATCGGTGTAATGCGCCTCAAGGATTTCGACGTCCGAGGTGAGACTCGAGCGGCTGAAGGTCTCGCCCTCTTCAAGCTGAATTTTCTTGCGCAGCGCATCGAGATCAATCGTCTCGTCACCCTCGACGCCGAGCTTGCCCACCTTGAACTTGGGGCCCTCGATGATCTCCACCTTGAGGAAGAGACCGTCCTCACGAGGATCGACTTCCGGACCGATCACCCGGGACTGGACGTAGCCATTATCCGTATAGAGTTTTTCAATCAGCCGCAGATCGCGCAGAAAGATCGGCTCTGAATAGGTTCCTGTGCGATCGAACCAACTCGTCGCCAAGGAGTAGAATTGCCAGGTCTTCGTCGAGAAGCCCGTCGTGAGCTCGTCTTCGGTAAAGGCTTCGTTGCCGCTGAACTCGATTGCGCGGAGCTTCAGCTTATCTTTCTCGAGCACGTCGAAATTGACCGCAACGGACCCTTCCGTAATGTCCTCGATATCGTACGAGACTTCCGCGAGGTAGTACCCTTCGCTTCGGTAGAGCGCGGTCATGCGCTCAACATTCTCGCGCAGCAGCGGAAAGTCGAGAGGCGCGCCGGTCGTGATGGTCAGCGCATCCTTGATCTTGTCGCCTTCGAGGTTGTCGTTCCCGGTAATCGCGATTTCGCGGATGACAGGGCTCTCAGTGACTTCGAAGATCACACGAAGCCCCAGCGGCGTTTCCTCAGCCAGGACCTGAACATCTCGGAAGAAGCCCTGCTGAAAAATCGACTTTACATCCCGCGCGACCTGCCCCGCGTCATAGTTCCCGCCGGCCGCGGTCCGCACGCGAACGCGAATTTCCTCTTCGTCGATACGCCGATTCCCTCGCACAACGACTTCCGCGACGACTTCGCCCGTTTCCTGCTGAACGCCCTCGCCGCCGAGCAGCCGCTCCGCGCGCACGATGTCATAGACGATCTCGATCCCGGTCTCGGTTTGCTGCGGGCGCGCAAGCACACGCGCGATCCGCGGGTCCGTCGCCAATCGTCGGCGATCGTCTTCGAGTTTCGCCGCGTTGAACACGGCTCCCTGTCGATGGGTCAGCGTTCCGAGCAGCTCACTCTCGATCGAGGCCGCCCCTTCAAACCGAATACCCACGATTCGGTCAGGCAGGCCGCCTCGCACCGCCGCACTCACGCGCTCCGCCAACTCGCCGAGTCGGTCGAGCAGCTCTCGGTCGCTGCCCGCCGTCAACACAAGACTCTTCGGCGTCGCGCCCCGGGACGCCGGGGTCACGCGAACGTCGAGACTAAATCGACCCGCTAGTTCCGTCAGACTGCCCGTGACAACGGCGTCGAGACCAGTCTGCCCCGCAAAGGCGCGCAGGACATCGTCCGTCGCCTCCGCACTCGGCGCCGCAACCCCGAAGCGCTCTTCAAGATCGCTCTGAGCAATCGCGCTGACTTCTCCCCCCGCCTCGACTCGCTGAGCGAGGAGTTCATCCAGGCTATCGGAGAGGATCGCAAGAGACTGCTCACTGTGAAGCCGAAACGGCAGCACGACGACCTGCTTCGAAGCCCGCAAAGGTGTCTCGGCATCGATCGCGCCGTATTCGACGGGGCCGTCCTGCGCGCCGCCCAGTCCCGGAGCAAACAGCACGATCGCGAGGCTCACGAAGAGCACGAATCGCCTCGCAACCCAACCCGGCGCCGACGCGCGGCGCACCGCACTCTCATACGAGCCCAACGATGGGTCCTCGCACTTCAGGACTCGTCCTTCACTCCGCTTCAATGGGTCTCCCGTCGGCTTTGCCAGACGTATTCCGCGCGGCCCAGGAAGGCGCGCGATCAAGGCGCCGAAAGGTATGCGAGCCCCTGTCCCCTTTCAACCACTCAGAGTCAAGAAAGCATCGCGAAGACGGGGGCTTAGAGGCTTTTCAGCGCCCTTTAAGTGGACATCATCCCCCAGCATGAAAAACGTCTTCGGAAGCGCAACTTCCAGGGCAGAAGAGGTGTCCAAGCGGGGCTCAGACGACCGCGCTGCCGGCCTCGCCTTCGTGAAGGCGGCCGCCGTTCAGCACCATCACTCGGCCGAGCTGATCCGCCATGCGCTTACTGTGGGTCACAACGACCAAAGTCGTGCCCCGGGTGCGGTTCATCTCAAAGAGCAGCTCGGCGACCTGATCGCCCGTCGCCGGGTCCAGATTGCCCGTGGGCTCATCCGCCAGCACCAGCGGCGGATTCAGCACAAGGGCTCGCGCCACCGCGACACGCTGGCGCTCGCCACCGGAGAGCTTTCCCACGGCGTGCTCGATCCGGTGCCCCAGGCCCACGTCGCGCAACATCGCCTCCGCCCGATCCGCCATCTCACTCCGCGGAATCGCCTGAATCAAACCCGGCATCATCACGTTCTCAAGGGCACTGAACTCGGGCAGGAGATGATGAAACTGAAAAACGAAGCCCAGGAATTGTCCCCGCAGATCGGCCAGGGCCTCTCGCGAACGGGCGAAGACATCTTCACCGCGGAAACGGACCTGCCCCGCCGTTGGATGATCGAGGGTCCCCAAAATATGCAGAAAGGTCGACTTGCCCACGCCGGACTGACCGACGATCGCGATCCGGTCGCCTTCGTGCACGACGAGGTCGAGACCGGACAAGACATCCACCTGCCCGCCCCCGGTTTCAAAGGAACGGTCGAGACCTGAAATCTCGACGAGCGGCACGCCCGCTCCCGCCGGCTTCGCAGCACCGTGCGCTGCCCCTTGTGTTATCCCCTGTGTCGTCGACTCACTACTCATGGCGGAGCCCCGCTGCGGGATCGATGCGCGCGCCCTGGCGGCTCGGAAGCAGCGTCGCCCCGAGCGAAAGCACCATCGCGATCGCGGCCACCCCGGCCACCTGAACAGGATCCACCTTCGATGGCAACTCCGAGAATTGATAGACACTCGCGGGCAGCGTATCGATCCCCGTCAGGCTCTCGATCTTGCTCTGAATCCAACCGAGCTGTCCTGTCACCGCGATCCCCGCCGCAACGCCAATCAAGGTGCCGAAGAGCCCAATCAATGTGCCTTCCAAGGCGAAGATCCTCTCGATCATTGCGTCCTCCGCGCCCATCGCCTTCAGAATGGCGATATCGCTCGACTTCTCCATGATCATCATCACCAGCGTCGCCACGATCACGAAGGCGGCCACCACCATGATCATCGTCAACAGCAAGAACATCATCACGCGTTCGGTTTTCAGCGCCTGAAAGAACGCAGGAAAGACCTCTTTCCAGTCGCGGGTGCGGTAGGGGTATTCAAGCGCCTGCTCCACCTTGGCCCCGACGAGCTGAGAACGGTAATGGTCCGTTGTGCGCGCCTCTATGCCGTCAACCACAGCTCCGGCTTTCCGAAAATCCCGTGCGGCCTCGAGTGTCGTGTACGTGAAGGCTTCATCGTATTGGTAGAAGCTCGACTGAAACACGCCGACCACGGTAAAACGTTTCAGTTTTGGGCCGGGGCCAAGGGGCGTCGGGGGCCCGCCAAATGGCGAGATCAGAAGCAAACGATCCCCCACCCCAAGATTCATGGAGAGCGCCAGATGGCCGCCAATGATGATTCCGGGCGCTTCAGGATCTTCCCCGAGCGACGCGAAGCGGTCGACTAAATTGGGGGTCGTCTCCCCCTCGATCACCTGCAGATCGTTTTCGAGATCGGTCACTCGGCCAACCGTAGAAGGATCCACGCCGCGCAGTCGCACGCTTGCGATTTGGCCCTGGGCGCCGCGCACCATGCCTTCGGCATCGAGGTACGGACTCACGGCCTCAACACCGTCGACACTCTCGACCACCTTCATGATGTCTTCGTGATCGACGAAGGGGCCGAAACTCGAGTGGACCGTAAAATGCGCTCGGTTGCCGAGGATCTCCTCCCGCCAGGTCTGCTCGAAGCCGTTCATCACCGAGAGAACCACGATGATCAGCCAAACACCCGCCGCAATCCCGCCCACACAGATGGCGGTGATGGCGGAGATAAAGACCTGTCTGCGCTGGGCCACGAGGTAGCGAAGCGCGATGAACCATTCGACGGAATGGCGCATCGCGATGAAGCCCGCGATCGCAAGCGGGATCAGCCCGAGAAGGATGAGGCCGAGAAGCAGGCCCAGGATCAGACTCGAAAGCTGAGCAGACCATTCGATCGCCGAGTACGAGCCACCCGTCATCAGGTACGCCGCGACGAGCGCCCCCGGAAGCAAGCCCAAAGACGCGATCCAGAGCAAACGCTCAAGCGTCCCGCGCTCGGCGCCTCCCCGCGCACGCCGAATCCCGAAAAGCAAAACTGCCAGGCCGAAGGCCACCGCAAAAGCGCTCGGCGCAAGCGCCACGCTCCCGGTCGCCGCGAGCCCAAGCCCGACCGCCAAAGCCGCGGAGGCCGTCACGGCCAAACTCAGCCACCCCTGCGAGAGCTTTAAAGTCGCGACGCGGACGACGGCAAGAAAGAACGCACACGACGCAAGCGTGAGACCAAGTTGAGAGATGAAGCTCTCGCGCCACTCCGTCCAGGTATAGACGGCGTCCGACGGAAAACTCTCCACCGTTGCCAAAAGCGCGACACCCGCCGCAACGGCGATGCCCGCCACAATCGGCCCCACCCATCCCTTCGCGACCCGCGCAAAACGATCAAGCACGAGCAGCGCCGAGCCCAGATAGACGAGGGTCATCGCAATGATCCCCGCGGCCAGCGAGATAATGAAAGCGACGGCAATGCCGCCCCCCGCCGTGCTGAGGAACGCCGCAAAGCGCCCGAAGAGTTCATCCATGATGTCTATTCATCCCCGCCCGCGTCATGCCCATCCCGGCCCGACGTCCGAACCTGTGCGCCCTGCGCGAGGAGCGTCGCGCGAATAAAAGGATCGATATCCCCGTCCAGCACGCCTTCGACATTGCCGATTTCATAGTCCGTGCGGTGATCCTTCGCGCGCTGCTGCGGATGCAGGGTATAGGAACGGATCTGACTGCCGAATCCGATCTCACGCCGCTCGCCCGTCAGTTCTTCGATCCGCGCCTGCTGCTCCTGTCGTTTGATCTCAAAGAGCTTGGCGCGCATGATCTTCATCGCCGTCGCGCGGTTCTTATGCTGAGACCGCTCGTTCTGACACTGCGCCACCGTATTCGTCGGAATATGCGTGAGGCGAACCGCCGAGTCCGTTTTATTCACGTGCTGCCCACCCGCTCCGCTCGAGCGGTACGTATCGACGCGCAGATCCGTTTCGTCGATCTCGACTTCGATCGAGTCGTCAATCTCGGGCACCGCGGTCACGCTGGCGAACGCCGTATGTCGGCGCGCCGCAGAATCAAAAGGCGAGATACGCACCAGGCGATGCACCCCCTGCTCTGAATTCAAATAGCCGTACGCGTAGGCGCCTTCGATTCGGAGGGTCACGCCGCGAATCCCCGCCTCCTCAGCACCCTGGATATCCAGGATCTCGGTCTTGAACTCACGACGTTCCGCCCAGCGCAGATACATGCGAAGCAGCATCTCGGCCCAGTCGCTGGCGTCGGTCCCGCCCGCCCCGGAATTAATCGAAAGCAGCACGTTCGCGGAATCGTATTCACCCCCGAGGAGCTGCTTCAGCTCGGCCTGCTCCAGCATGCCGGAAACTTCATCGCATTTCTCGACCACTTCCGCGGCCGTCTCCGGATCTTGCGCTTCCTGAGCCAGCTCGAGCAAAACTTCCGCGTCATCGAGTCCCGATTCGACGCGGTCGTAGAGCGACAGCTCATCCTCGACGGCATTCTTCTTGCGGCCCACTTCCTGGGCTTTTTCGGGATCGTCCCAAAGGTCGGGGCGCGCCATTTCCCCCTCGAGTTCCTCCAGCTGAATGCGCAGGGAAGCTACGTCAAAGACGCCCCCGGAACTCGTCGAAGCGCCTTCGCAAATCGCGCAGCCGATCATTCTGATCGCTGACATCGAACCCCGCGCCCTTCTCGCCACTCATTCAGCCAAACCCTCTTCCTGACCGCGGACCGAAGCCCTGCGGCGA
Source organism: Myxococcota bacterium (assembly GCA_045106235.1). Lineage (GTDB taxonomy): Bacteria > Myxococcota_A > UBA9160 > UBA9160 > UBA4427 > UBA4427. The sequence continues at coordinate 139,190 of JBGCEJ010000001.1, read as the reverse complement.
TCTCGAAATAGTCGCACTCCCAAAAGGCCCGTCCAGCCGATACAGAGCGCTGCGAATCCATCTCCGAAACGCGAATAAAACGTCGCCTCGGCTCCGTTTTGAACCCGGATTTCCCCCATCACGATCGCCTCTTCAAAGAGCGCGCTCGCCTGTGTCACCTTCCCGTTCGGTTCAATGATCGCCGATATGCCCGTATTCGCGGCGCGAACCGTGAACAGGCCACTTTCCGCCGCGCGCATCGCCGTCATCGCCAAGAACTGGTGGGGTGCACCGGTCCGACCGTACCAAGCATCGTTCGTAATCGCGAGCAAGAGCCCTGCTTCTTGCTCCCCGAACTGCCGGACGAGATGCGGGAAGAGCAGCTCGTAACAGATCGGGATCCCAACGCGGTAGACCCCGCTCGCCCCATCCGGCCGCAGGCCCCCCTCGATCCCCAAGGTCCGAGGCCTCGACCCCGGCGTGACGTCCGACGTGGCGAGTCCCGTCGCCAGCGACTGGAAGACATGACCCAGCAGCCCACGCAGAGGCACAAACTCGCCAAAGGGGACGAGGTGGGTCTTGTCGTAGCGATCAACGAGTCTCCCCGACGGATCCATCACGAAGGCGCTGTCGTAGTACGCGGAGGGCCGGCCACTCGTCGGATCGAGATCGATCCCCATTCCCCCGACGAAGAACGTGACCCCAAATCGGCCCGCGAGCTCCGCAAGCTGGGAACGCAGCGCTGCGTCGTATTCCAAATACCCGGGAACCGCCGTTTCCGGCCAGACGATCCACTCCGCTCCGGCCGTCGCCGCTTCCTCGCTGAGGCGCAGGTAGGTCTCGAAGATCTGCTGCCGCCTACTCGCATCCCATTTCTGCCCCTGCTCGATATTGCCCTGGATCGCAGCGACGCGGATCTTCGGCGCCTCGTCCGAGACCCTCCCCTGCAGTCCGAACCCAAGGCCATGGGCCAGAAGAAGAGCAACCACAACGCCGATCAGGGTTTTCATCGCGACCGTGCTTCGGTCCCGCACAAAGAGCGCCAACGAAAGACCTAACAAGGCCGCCATAAAGGACAGGACATACACCCCGCCCCAGCGCGTCCAAGCCAGCAGCGGCAGATCCAGATGCAGCGCGTAGCCCAAGGTCGCCCAGGGAAAACCGCCCAGAAAATGTCCACGTGCCCAGTCCACAGCGACCCAAAGCGCGGCGCCCGAGAGCGCGACGCCGAGCGGAGACGCCCCACCCTCATCAGCGCCGCCCAACGACTCAGACTCCCCGCCGAGCCAAGTCCAGCCCGCCGCAAAGAGTGCCGTGAAGAGTGATACGTAGAGCGCAGGGACGATCGGCGCGAGGATTCCGATCAAAGGCGGCATCCCGCCGTAGACGACGGTGACCACCATGAACCAGTAGAAGACAAGGCAATGCGCGACCATGCTGGCGAGAAAAGCCGAACGCGCCGCGGCCCGCGGAGCGAGGCCTTCCACGCCCAGTACAAGCGCCGCCGGGATCAGCCAGGCGAACACCAGCCCGCCGTCGAAAGAGCCACCCCCGGGCAGCTCCTGAGGGAAAGCGAGCGGCGTAAGCAGCGCATAGAGAATAAGGGCCAGACGCCTCACGCGAGTACGAAGCGTCACGCGCAAGCGGCCTTCCAAACCCGGCGTTCCTCTGCAGCCATCACCCGCGCCTCGTCATCCTCTTCATGATCATGACCGATCAGATGCAGAACTCCGTGGACCAGCAACCGGGCCACCGTCTCATCCAGACTGCGATGTCGCTCCTTGGCTTGTTCCGCCGCGGTCTCCACGCTGATCACCACGTCGCCGAGCATGCCCCCGCGCCAATCCGCGTGGTCCCCCTCAACCAGAGAGAAAGACAAGACGTCCGTCGGCCGCGGCTTGTTCCGCCACTCCCCGTTCAGCGCCTTGATTTCCACATCGTCCACCAGCGCGATCGAGAGTTCCGAACGCGACTCCCCGATGGCCTTCAGGATCGCCCGTGCGCGACGGCGAAGCGAAGGCACGTCGACACGAGCCCCCCGGGCCGCCTCGGGCGGGCCGGAAATCACAACGCTCATTCAGCGCTCCCCGCGCCGCCGACTCCCTCTTCTGCCCCGTCCTTCGCGGTCCCAGTCCCGGTCCCCGCCGCTGAAGGGTTCGCCGATCCGCCTCGCTTCGCGGATTGCGTCACCCCTGAGCGCGCGCCGGGCGCGTCCGTTTCAGGTTGGCCACTCGCGGCGTTTTTCTGATTGCGCAGGGTCGCCGCGCGGTCGTAGGCCTGAATAATCGACTGAACGAGGGGATGCCGAACCACGTCCGTCGGCGCGAATTGCATAATCCCCACGCCCCGCACGCTCTTCAGCACGCGGGTCGCCTCAACGAGGCCACTCTGGGTCCCCGCCGGCAAATCGATCTGGGTCACGTCGCCTGTGATGATCGCATTCGAGTTATCCCCAAGCCGGGTGAGGAACATCTTCATCTGTTCCCCTGTCGTATTTTGGGCCTCATCCAGAATCACAAAAGAATCGTTCAACGTCCGACCCCGCATAAACGCAAGCGGCGCCACTTCGATCGTTCCCTTCTCGATCAACCGCTCGGCCTTTTCCATATCCATCATGTCGCGCAGCGCGTCATAGAGCGGACGCATATAGGGATCGACCTTCTCGGAGAGATCTCCGGGCAAAAAGCCAAGCCGCTCTCCTGCCTCGACCGCCGGCCGAGTCAGAATAATACGAGAGATTTCTTTCCGGTTGAGCGAAGCGACGGCCATCGCCATCGCCAGATAGGTCTTGCCCGTTCCGGCGGGCCCCACCGCGAAGGCCACATCATGCTTCTGCATCAAATCGACATAGCGACGCTGGGCCAGGTTCTTGGCGCGGATGGTCTTGCGAGATCCCCGCAAAATATTCTCGTAGACATCCGCGAGTCGCACGCCGGGCTCGTCGCTTAACATCCGGATCACGTGCCGCACGTCTGCGTTCTTCACGCCTTTCCCTGAAACCAAGAGCCCGTAGAGCTGTTCGAGGACCCGCTTCGCAAGTGCCACAGAGGGCGGCTGGCCTTCGATGCTGACTTCGTTTCCGCGCGCGTGAATTTCGACCCCGACACTGCGCTCGATCAGACGCAGCGTTTGCTCGCCGTCGCCATAGAGCGCGACCGCCAGAGAATTATCTTCAAAGGTCAGAATTTCAGCCGCTGAATTTGCTTCGCTCAGAACTCGACTCCTCGCCCGGGAATCCGGGGCATGGCAACGCCGCGGGAAGCGGGGCCACGAGGAGGATAGAGCAGTTGGGGGCGCAGGTCTCCGAAACCGCCGCATCCAGCTCGGCTTCGATCGCCCGCAGGGCTTGGCTGTCGCCTCGGAGCGAGGCTCGCCTCGTCAGCCCCGGCAGAGTCGACCTCTTCGGTCTAATCGGTCGGCGCGAGAAGCACGACCTCGTCGCTGCGCACCTTGTAGTAATACGCGGCGAGCCGTTCGGGATCGAGATCCGCACCGTGGTTCGCGGCCGTCGCCGCGATTTCCTCGAGAAATTCCGGATAGGCACCCGTTTCGTAGAGGTGCACCTCAAGCAGCTGTCGCACGCGAGCATTCTCATAGCGCCCGCCCAGCTGCGCGACATTTCGCTCCGGAATCGCAACGCCCGGGACACCGCCTGTCCCGTCCCCGCGCGTGAGCGCCATCTGCCCAATCCAGCCCAGTAGGACAAACGGGAGGATCGTCGCGAGCGCCGCACGCAGCATCGGCAGCAGGGGCTTCCGCGTTGCCTTCCGCCGGCTCTGCGCACGAACGGGCGCCGCTTCCTCAACGACATCGATCACGCCGGTCTGCTTGAGTTCGGCGAGGGCGCGCATCGCTTCGAAAGTGCCGATGCGAGCCAGGTCGATCACACGCCGCACGCTGAGCCGGCCGTCCACCAACTGCAATACGCGCTCGACTTTATCCACGCGGCCGTCAAAACCGTCTTTGGCCTTCGCGATCGCAGCATCGAGGTTCCCGAGCCGGCGAAACACGAGATCTTCGGATGGAATGGCCGAGGCGAAGGTCTGCCATTCATCGAGCATCCGAAGGCCGTCCATCAGAATCTGCTCGGCGCCAAGAAGGTTCTCGGGCTTCGTATCATGCTCCACGGCCTCCGCCGTGAAGTTGAAGTCCCCGCCTTTACGGCGCATGACATCGAAGACGGTTTCCTTGGTGAGGAGATGCTGCACTTCAGCCAGAGTCGCCTCGTCGACCAGACCACTCCCAAGAATCAGGTCCGTCATGGGACGCGCCGACCGCGCACTCTCCGTTCGGAGATTTTCCAACTGGGCGCGCGTCAGATAACCCGAGCGAACGAGCTGCGGCCCGATCGGTTCACGATCTCCTTCGCCCACCATCGGACCACCGCGCACAACACAGCCCGCATCAAACGCGAGAAAAATCGAATCCTCTTCCCCGCCCACGATGAGCACACCTGTCTTGCGCTGCTGACCGATCAGCTGAAAGACTTCGGCGATCCCAAAATCACTCAAATTCCCATGCAGTGCGACGCTCATCCCCGTCCCCTTACTAACGATGCTTACGAACGAGAACGCTCGCAAAAGTTACACCGGCGTAGCCTAACAAGGCGATCACTCCGGGGACTGCAAAGAAAAGCCACGCCATCGCACCCATCATCAGCGGATCCTGAAAGGCGCCTGCTGGCCAGATGGCCCACGTTGCCACGATGCCGAACAAGATGAGTCCAAACATCGCGAAATCAGGACGCCGCGCTCCGATCCCAGCCGCACCGGGACAAATCAAGGAGAGAACCAGCCACACTCGACTGAGGAAGACATCTCGCTCTGAAAGCGCCTGAAGACGCGCCATCCGCAGGGACGGATCCGTCGCTTCCGGATACTGGAAGAGGTGATGACAATCCTCGCAGATATCCTCGCTCCAAACAGTTTCTTCACAGCGCGTACAAATCCGGTGACCACATCGAATACATAGGCTTGCATGGTCGAAGCGGCTGCCGAGCAGGAGGCTGACTAACGCGACCACAACAAAGGCGCTGCACGTCACAACCCACTCCTTACCCAAAATGCCCGGCGCGAGCACTTCTGCCACCGTCATCTTCGGCTCAAGGGACAATGCCAGCTGAATCAGTCGACTGCGAAGCAGCCCCATCGGGTAGCCGAGATCCGCCACAAGATGAGCATCATCGAAGGCGGAAAGCTCACTCACGCGCTCCGCGCCGAATTGCTGCGCACGCGAAAGCGTCCGCTCATACTCTTCCATGCGGAAGCTTCCTGCGTAGGCCTGACTCAGGCTAAAGAGCAGTTCGGGCGATTCGATCAGGTTGGCCGCACCCTCGTAGTTCGCAAGCGCGCCGTCGGTATTGCCATTGCGCATTTCAATATTGCCACGATTGGTCAGCGCCACCGGATCGCTGGGATACTGACCACTGATCGCTTCGAGACGCTCACGCGACTCTTCAATCTGACCGAAACGCCGCGCGTGATAGGCCATCGCATGAGCCGCCGCGCGATCTTCTCCCGCCGCAGCATCAAGGCGTTCGATATCCGCGGGAGAAGCCGTCCCCTGGACCACAGCGAAGGCGCTCAACAGCACAGGATCCCGTTCGGCGATGCTCGTCGCGCCGGAAACCAGCTGAGCGAGGGGATGCAGACCGATCACGAGCAAGAGCGCTGCGATCACCAGAACGCTGCGCTGATTCGACTTCCCGTAGATAAAGGCCAGCCCGAAAAGAGCAAGGGATACGCCTAACACCCCTTCCCCGAAGCAAAGCGGAAGAAGAATCAGGCTGCTCAGCGCGGCAACGCGAGCAAAGCTGGGCATCGCCGGTGAGAGCAGGTCTCCGAGGTCATGAGCCGCATGAGAGAAGACCTCCAGGCCGGCCAGGAGGAGAAAGCCGAGGGCGGCCCCCAGCACAACGACGAGCAGCAAAAAGGCGACGTTCTCAATCAACCAGAGCTGCACAGCGAGGCTGAAGAGAATCGTTCCAAAGGCTTCCCCTGCAGCGCGAATGGCGCCGCCGATATCGTCGGCCGCCCAAAGCGCACGCGCATGCGCCATCTGAATCGAGGGCGTATTCGGCGCCAGGTCCCGAGCGAGGCCCGAGTAGACGCTCCGCGTTTCGCCTACGGGATCCGTCAGGACGACATGCGCCGGAGCGACGAGATCGGCGAGGCCAGACTCCAACCGAAGGCGGTGAAGGGCCGCGGTCCGCGCATGACTCCGAGGCGGGGCCTTTGACCAAGTTGTCCGCACGCGGTCTTCACGCGCGACGGCAACCGGTGTCACCGCTGGCCCTTGTTCGGAGAGCCAGGGATCATTGACCAAATCCGCTGCAAGCTCTTCGGCCCCGCCCAGGGACGGCACAGAGGCGACGACAGCGATGATTAAGAGTGCAAGCAAGTGGCGAAAGGCCAACCCAAGCTCCTTCACGACGGGTGGATTCGAAGGTAGATATCGGCCGACCGATGGAGCGCCTGAAGGTGATCCCCCGGGGATTTTCGATTCGACGACATTGCGGCACCTCGGCCCCTCGACGAGCGTGCCCACGCCGCCTATGTTGCGGCGCCCACGAATAAGGAGAGGCCGAATTGGCCAATCATAAATCCGCTCTCAAGCGAATTCGCCAATCAGAAACCCGACGCAAGCGAAACCAGCACGTCCGCACGAAGATGCGAACTGTGGTGAAGCATTGCCGTGAAGCCCTCGAATCGGGCGACAAGGCAAAGGCGACGGAAGCCTTTGCGGCCGCTGAACGAGAGATTCGTCGCGCTGCTACGAAGGGCATCATTCCGAAGCAGCGTGCCGACCGCAGTGTCGGCCGCCTCGCAAAGCGCCTGAACGCGATCGCTTAGCTTCCGTATTCGCTTTTCAGCGCATGGCCTCAGCGAATGAGGGCGGGTGCAGAGAAGCGTTGATTGGAGCATCCCTTCTCCCGAGCGGCAAGCCGCTTTCGGAAGTGGGGATTTTTGCGTCAGCCGGCCAGGCTGAGCACCAACTGCTCCAGGGCGCGCTCGGGACGCATTACACTCGCCCCCTTGAGCTCGACATCGGCTCGGTGAATCGCGCGCAAACACGCGACGAGGCGCCGCGCGGGATAGCGCCGCGCCTGCTGCTCGAGTTTCCGGACGACAAACGGAGGACCAGCCACGCGCTCGCCGTGTCCCACACGAACGAGCCGCCGAAAATGAGAGGCCAGCGCTCCCAGCACCGCCGGCGCAGCAGCGCCCTGAGCTAGAAGTCGAGACAGCAGATCCACCGCCTCCGCGGTTCGCCCTTGTCCGATCGCATCCGTCAGATCCCAGATCGGCTCTTCGGCAACGGCGGAAACAGACATCTCCACATGCTTTCGCTCAATCGGGACGCCCTCCCCCGCCAGCAACCGGGCCTTCTCGATTTCCTGACGGAGCAGGAGCAACTGAGGCCCGACCCGTTCGCCGAGCAAGCCCGCCGCGTCCGCCGTGAGCTCGACGCCTTGACGCTGGGCTTCTTGCTTCAGAAAACTCGCGAGATCGCGCGCGCCTTTCGGTGGATCGCAATCAATCGTTGCTGCGGGATCCTTGAATGCCTTGACCCATTTGCTGCGCTTATCGGCCTTGCTCACGATCACGACAAGGACGGAGGGCGACGCGGCGTCGGCGCGGCCAAGCCACCCCTCAAGACCAGCCGTCCACTTCGCATCGAGCTTGGCCCCACGCCCCTCGGTTTCACGAAGCACGACAAGACGTCGCTCCGCCATCACGGGCAGGCTATCGAGCTCTTCTTCGAGGCGTCCTGGTGAAGACTTCGAAACCTCAAGACTCGCCAAGTTAAAATCTCGCGGTCCCGTCTCCAGGACCCGTTCCTCGATTCCCGCGAGCGCGTCATCGCGCAAGAGCGGCTCACCGCCCGCAAGGAGATACGCCGGCCGAACCTGCCCTCCCGCGAGTTCTTTCAAAAGCTCCGGCACGTTCATTCCGCGTCCTCCCCGGCGAGCTCGCCGGAGGGCACGGGCCCAGACACAGGTAGAGCCGCAGGCGCAGACGTCGGCGGAGGACTCAGCGGCCGCTGGATCAATTCGATCGTGTCCGCGACACGGGATGACAGGAGATCTGCAAGCCGACGCAGCGTCTCGAGTCGATTCGTCCGCGTGACTTCGATATCCGCGCTCGCCAAATAGACATCACTTTCGGTCAGCATTCGAGGATCCAGCCGAACCACCTGCCCGGACGGAAGCAAGAGCTCAAGGTCGAGCTCGACCGTCAGCTCGTATTCAAGCGCCGCCACGAAACCAGAGAAGGATTTACTCCGAATCTCAAGTGGACGAACCCGCCCGCGCAGCAATAGCTCCGCCGCATCCCGGTCATCCACAAGCTGAAAACCACCGCGCGCACTCATCTCCCTGCGCATCGCATCGGTCAAAATCCGATCGAGCCACGGTTCAGGAGAATCGTTTCGGAGGGCGAGCACGACGATCGGCGTGGGTGCTGGGGCAGGCGAATTCGTGGAGACCGAGGCATCGGAGCCCTGGTTGACGGCGCGGGGCGCTGGCCCCAAAACGCTTTGGTAGCCGCAGCTTACGCAGAAACACGCCAGCAATACAGGAAGGAGTGGGAATGAGCCGCGAAGAGAACGCCGCGAAGATTCGATGAGGCCGGGCATAGCCCATCGATAGCATGCGCAAGCAGCGGGGTCAGCGGGGCAGATCGGCGGGTCTAGCTCTCCAGCTTGAGCAGCGCCTGGGCCACGGTCAGGACCTTGTTTGCCTGAATCGGCTTGGTCAGATACTCGTTCGCGCCCAAGGAGAGTGCTCGCTCACGATCCTCCTTTGCGCCCTCGGTCGTAATCACACAGATCGGCATCTGGGAAAGGCTCGCCTCGCCTCGAATCAAGCTAATCAGCTTAAGCCCGTCCATCACCGGCATATTGATATCCACGAAAGCGAGATCGAAATGATCACTGGTCACCTTCCGGAGGCCATCCATTCCATCCTGCGCCTCGACGATTTCCACGCCCTTCATTCGCTTCAAAGCGAACACGAGCAATTGCCGCATCGTTGGGCTGTCTTCGACGATCAGAATCCGCTGACCCGCCATATGAAACTCCTCAACCAGAACTGGGACGGGAGGCCGTCCGCGCTCTCAAAATTACTTCGTCAGCAGATCGATGAACCCTTTGATGGTGCTCAGCTTCCGCTCGGACTGTGAATAGAGGCGCGAAGCGAAAATCGCTGTCGCCGCGTGGCCTGCCAACAAAGTGAACAACTCATTGTCCAGTGCCGAAAAGCCGTCTTTCTGTTGGAGCAACTTGTAGATCACGATCGCACCGATGGGATCGCCCTCGACGTGGAGAGGAATCGAAACAACGGGTTCGCCCCCCGCATTAGGTGCGAGATCGCCGCCCGTTGGATCGCCGAGTTCGACCTCGGTCTCGGCAACACTCCGGCCTACGAAGCCTTCTCCGACTCGCTCCATCGGGAAATCGGAAACCGCGGCCCCCTCAGAGGCCACCGGCGTAAGTTCACCACCCTCTTCTTCACAGACGTAGACCGCAAAAACCTCGGCACCGACCAGGTTGATGACGATCTCAAGGATTACCTTGACGACTTCACTCGGATCGAGCGTTGAATGCAGCTGATAGCTCGCGACGTAAAGATTGGCGAGATTGTTATTTTCTTCTTCGACCTCTACATAGCGCTCAGCGAACTGAAGATTCTCGCCCTCGACGGAGCGCAGTTCTTCCATGATGTTCTGGTTCGTACTCTCGAGTTCTTCGATTTTCGTGACGAGTTCTTCACGAAGCTTTCCCCACTCGTCATCGCTCTGGGCCGCATTACTATGCCGCAACTGCACGCTCGATAGTTCCTGCCTAAGTCGAGTATTCTCATCGAGGATCTGACGGGTGAAGTCCGCACCGCGCTGAAAAATCGCCAGCACCGCCTCTCCCCGATCGACCCCCGGATTTTCGTCCGTCTCGCTCATTTCCTACTCCGACTCGCCACGACTTGCGCGCGAGTCCCACTCAGGCATCGTTGAACAGAGGCTGGAATCTCATGCAACGGCAGAATTTCATCCGCCGCTCCCCGACTCACGACCTGCCTCGGCATTCCGTAAATCACGGCCGTTTCCTCTGACTCTGCAATGACTCGTCCTCCTGCCTGCTTGACTTGACAGGCGCCTTTCGCTCCATCGTCTCCCATGCCCGTTAACACAATGGCCAGAAGATCTTCCCCGTAGGCCTTGGCTGCGGAGGAGAAGAGACGGTCGACAGAGGGGATATACCGCTCGCCTCCCGCATTCGGATCGACGCGCAGAACGCATCCTTCCCTGCGGGAAGTGACTTCAATATGCGTCCCGCCCGGGGCAATCAGCACCGTGCCCGCTTCCGGAACGTCGCCATGTGCAGCTTCCCGGACCGTAAACGGGGTCAAACGATTCAATCGTTCGGCGAAGCCGCGAGTAAACCCAGCCGGCATATGCTGCGCGACCAAAAACGCGCATTCCGGCACATCCGTAAAGGCGCCGAAAATCTGCATCAACGCCGCCGGCCCTCCGGTTGAAGAACCGATCACCGCGACGGGCGGCGATGCGCCGGGAACCGAGGGCGAGGCGTGCACCACGACCGGGGGCGCGCTCTGAATCCGTTCCGAGACTTTTTCGATGCGAAGTTCTCGCATCGCATGGACCTTGCGAATCAACTCAGCTTCGATCTTTTCAAGTTCGACCGTCGCTCTTGCGTTGGGCTTCGCGATGAAATCAACCGCACCAAGCTCCAGCGCCTTGAACACATCTCCTTCCGCATCTCGGCTACTAATGACCATGACCGGCGTCGGCGCCTTTGACATGACCAACCGAAGATACGTGAAGCCGTCCATTCGGGGCATCTCAAGATCAAGCGTGACGAGATCGGGCTTCATCTCGAGCGTCTTGCGCAGCGCCTCTTCACCGTCCCGTGCGACGCCCACCACCTCAACCAGTGGAGACCGCTCAAGCATCCGTGTGATGGTTTGGCGCGAGAACGCAGAATCGTCGATGACAAGAACGCGCAGGATCGGAACACGCTTCATTCGGCGCCTCCTCCGTCCACGTCCTCAATGCTCGCTCTCGCGACCGCGTGCCAAGCGTCTTCGACCTCTTCTCCCGGCACGGGACGTCGATAGACGAGATCGTTGGACAGATGCTTCAGTTCAAACCCAGCCGTGACATTGATCAACGATTCGGAATGACCGAGGAGCAAATATCCTCCGGGTTGAAGCTTGTCGTGAAAGGTCTGAATCACGCGCTTTTTCGTCGCGAGATCAAAATAGATAATCACGTTTCGACACAGAATAATGTCCATCGTGCTGAGCAGAGACAGCTTCGAGCTATCCAGCAAATTGAGGTGCATGAAATCGACGTTGCGTTTCACCTCATCTGCGATCCGCGTAAGCCCATCTTTCTGCGCGAAATAGCGCAGTCTCATCGACTCATCGACGCCCCGGAAAGACGCTTCCCGGTAGATGCCGCGCCTCGCTTTAGAGAGGACCGCCCGCGAAATGTCGGAGGCATAGACTCGAAGGTCGCGCCCAGGAACGAGTCCGCGCTCAAGCGCCATCATGATGATGGAATACGGTTCTTCGCCACTGGCACAGCCTGCCGACCAAATCTGTACCGGTCGCCCTGACGCATGCCGCCTGCGCAGAAGCTCGGGCAGAACCTCATCAACGAGTGCAGAAAGCTGCGAGCGCTCCCGAAAGAAGTAGGTCTCATTCGTGGTCAAAAGATCGATCGCAGCCGAAAATTCAGCCTCGGCGTTGGGACCACGGCGGAGCGCATAAAAATAGGATGAGAAAGAGCTGAATTCGCGATCGCGCATCAAGCGAAGCACGCGCTTCTCAACAAGAAAACGAGTGTCCTCGTCGAAATTCAAACCGCATCTTTCGCGGAGGTGTTCCGTCAGAATTCGGAATTCCGTGTCCGTGAGCGATTGAAGGGATTCGGCCGAGTGCATTTGCGCGCCTAATCCTCAAGCTTTCGAATCGCGGAAAGAATCGCTTCACGAACGAAGGTGTCTTGCTCGACTTCGAGACGACGGAGCAATGCAGGCAACCCCTTCTTCACGGATCGATCACCCAACAGCCGGGCGATTTCTCCCCGAATCGCCCAATCTGGATGTGCAACCAAGGCAGTCGCTTCCAGCAGCGAATCGGATCGGCCATGCAGACCGATGACCCCCAGCGCGGCCCGAACCAGCTCCGGTTCGCCCCGGTCGAGGAGCATCAGAGCGAGCTCCGCAGCCTTTTCCCCGCCCACGAGCATCAGAGCCTCAATCCCTGCGAGAGCCACCACAGGGGTCGCAACGAGCGTCGGGGCAATCTGCGAAAGCACCTCCTCGCGAGGCCCTGCAATTTCCGCAGCCAGTCGCCCCAGGCCATGGACCGCCACTGAGACAACCTCGTCATCACGGTCCTGAAGGAGCCGAACAAGATCCTCCATGGCCGCGGGATGGCATGCAGTTCCGAGTACCTGCGCAGCCGCCGTCCGCACCATCCCCGACTCATCACCCAATGCAAGCCGGAGAGAATCACGAGCCGACTCGAAATCGAATCGCGCCATCGCCTGCACTGCAGAACGGCGTACCTCGGGAGACGCATCCTTCAGCAGATACCCAATGACATCTTCGTCCTGGGCACGACCGACCCGCGCAAGCACCGTGGCAATGGCCAATCGGACGGAAAAGGACGCGCCGCCTAATCGACTCAAAAGCATCTCGACGATCTGAGCCGACGTCGCTGATCCCGAATGTTCAGCACGCTCAGCGAGCGCTGCGAGCGCAGAAACAATCGCCGGCACCTCGTCCGCCAAGTCAGAAGCCTCGCTCTCCGCAGCCACTTCCAGACAGCGAACAAGATCAGGCAAGCGCTCAAAAAAGCCACCCGACCCCAGGGCCATCGCCGCCGCGCACCGCAGCTCGCCATCGCTCGAGTCTAGGGCCTTCACCAAGAGCATTTCCGACTGCTGCCCACCCACCCGCCCGAGCAAAGAACACGCCCGGATCTTCAGGTCGTATTCAAGGCCTTCCCAAGCAGGCGCGAGCGCATCAGAGATCGTCGCGCCGAAGGTTGAAAGCGTTTCGTCGGTCAGCTCCGTCATCGCTTCATCGCGGCCCGCCAAGAGCACGGGAAGCACAGCGCGGGGGTCGCCGAGCAGCCCCAGGAACTGGACCAGCATGAGTCGGCTTGGCAGGTCCGCCATTTCCAGGCGTTCGCATGCGAACTCAATCACGGATTCATCAGCAGCGGCCGCCCGCCGCAACATGCGACTCAGCTCATCCGCTCCGTCCGGAGTTTCGTCCGCATAGCATCGAAGTAATGCACCCATGGCGGCTTCACGACTGGTCCGCTTCGTCTCGGATAGTCCTTTGAGCAGGATTTCACGAGCCCGCGGATCCTGAGAATGCCCAAGAAGCTGAAAAACCGCGGGGCGAAGTAGAGCGGAAGGTAGTACGCCCTCGACCGAGACCGCTTCCGTATCGGCTTCAAGGCATGAGAGCGCGCGCAGGGCCGAGAGGCGAACAAGCGTCTCTTCATCCTCATTCGTCGCAACCTGCAGAAGGTTCGATGCCTCCGCTGAGGAGCCCACAACGCCAACCGCCTCCGCGACCGCAGCACGCACGTTCGGGTCCGAATCTTCGAGCGTGGCCAGCAGCGGACCACAGGTTTCCGGATCACCGATCGCGGCCAAGGCATCCACAACAAGCTTGCGAACATCGACATCCGGACTGGGAAGTGCAGCGACGAGGTACCTCGAAGCTCCCAAGCCGAGGCCCACAAGCGCCTCGAACGCGGCGTTTCGACGCCCCGAATTCTCGCCGTCGCTGAGGGCATCGATCAAGCACTCGCTCACCGCCTCAACCTCACGGCACGAGACAAAACGTTCGACCGCAGACTTGCGAACCCGCCAATCGGCGTCGCCGAGGCATTCGACCAAATGAGGCAATGCTTCCCGGACGGGAAGCTTCAGCAACTGCTCGGTCGACAGGCGACGGACCTCGGCATCCGTGCTCGAGAGTCCCTCGAGAATCGATACCCGTTCCACCTGTGTGAGCAATCCGCTCATGCTTATGCGCTCCGCTCTTTTGCGACTCGAAGCAGTTCGTCCATCACGAAATCCGTTTCAGCACGCACCTCTTCGCTAATGCGCTGGCGCAAAAGCGCACGTGCCTCGGAGATTTCCATATCCAGAACCGTCTCCAGATTCCCGTCCCGCGCCGCCTGATCAAATTTTTCGGGCTGATAGAGCAGCATCTCCGAAACGGCGATGCGCGCCAATCGCTCGGCCCGTTCGCGCTCTTCTTTTCGCTCCGGGTCCTCTTCCGCAACCGGGGCGGGTGCCGGGGCCGACGGAGTGGGCGAATCCAAAGCAGGCGCGGGTGCGGCTGCGACCTCGGGCGCGGGCTCCGGAGTCGGGTCCTCGACGGGAAGGTCAAGCGTCCGTTCAGCTTGAGCGGCCGCCTCGTTCTCCAAGGCCGGGGCGGGCGCGGGTACAGAAACCGGGGCGGCCTCTTTCGATTCACCTCCCTGGATCGGAAGCCCTGCCTCTCTCAGAATCGGCAGCAGCCCTTCGGGCAGGTCGGGTTGTTCAACGTAGACATCGGCGCCGTAGAGATCTGTGGGAGTTCGCCGGTATCGGTCCTGATGATGGATCGCACCCACGAGAACCGTGACCGTCTCTCGCAAACTCTCGTTCCGCTTGATCACTTCACAGACTTGAAATCCGAACATTTTAGGAAGCGCCGCATCAAGCACCACCGCCGAAGGCAGTAAGCGCTGAATCGAAAGCATCGCCTCAACGCCGTCATGCACCACATGCGGGAGGAGTCCCCACCCCGTGAGCGCTTCCGCACTCGACTTCGCACGCGCTTCATCGGGATCCGCGACGACCACGAGTCTCTGCCGGTCCGCTTCGGAAATGGTCAAAGTGGGCTCTGACGCGTTCGGTTCCGGGGCCTGATCATGGCCGGCCACGGGCGCGCTCGACTCCGCAGCAGGAGTTCGCTCGGGCGCGGGCGCAACGGGGGTTTCAATCGGTGCAGCCGCCGCGGCCGGTGCGACGGGCGCGACGGGCGCGGCCTGAGGTGCACGCACCAGAAACACAGCCGAGCATTTCGTACATCGCAACTTCGCGCCATCCGGCCCGATGCGTTCAGCATCGACTCGGTACTTGGCACTGCATTTGGGACACCCAGCAATCATGCTTTTTTCTCCTGCCCGCGCATCGCGCGAAAAATCACTTAGATCTGAAAGCGCGCTGCATCTGCGCGCAGTCTTTGCGTTTGCTCCGCCAACTCACTGGCGGCCGTTTCCATTTGCTTGGCGACATCTTCTGTCGAGCGCGTTCCTTCAAAGACCTGGTCCAACGACTCTGAGAGTTGCCCGCAAGCATCGGACTGCTCCCCGATCGATGCCGTGATCTGCTCGACGACCGAGCGCACGCCTTCGACGTTCTCCCGAATCCGTCCGAATCCTTGGGACTGCTCTTCGGTCGTATGGTGAACCTGTTGCGCAACCTCACGCATCGCAAGCGCCGTGCGGTAGACCACCTCGTTCCCGCGATCCTGATCGGCGCTCGCGGAGCCGATCTGCTCCGCTGAGTCCCGAACGCGTTCCATCAAATCCACAACATGGGATGCCGCCCGGGTCTGCTCTCGAACCGAAATAACGATCTCACCGATCCGCATCCCACTCTCCCGGGAAGCGTCCGTGATCTCTTCCAGGGTCTTGCCCGCTTCCGCAGATAAATCCACGCCGCCCATCACACTGGCTGAACCCGCCTCGATTGCGCCGATCGCGTTCTCACTCTCCTCCTGAACGGAGCGAATGAGACCGCCGATTTCTTTGGTGCTGGCCAGGACGCGGTCCGCAAGTTCCTTGATCTCGTCGGCCACGACCGAGAATGCGCGGCCCTGTTCGCCAGCCTGAGCCGCAATGATGGCCGCATTCAGGGCGAGCAAATTCGTCTCATCCGCGACATCGTCAATGACGTCGAGGATTCCGCCGATCTCTTTCGTCCGGTCGCCAAGCCCACGGATCACGCGCTCGGCGGTATCCGTTGCTTCCCGAATATCTTCCATCCCTACGATCGTCTGCACGACCTTCTCCTGACCGATTTCGGCCTTGTCCACAACGCCGCGGGATAGCTCGGCCGTGGTCTCCGCCGAGGTGTCGACCGCACGCATCGCGCTCGCCATCTCTTCCATACTGGAAGAAGTTTCTTCCGAAGCCTCTGCAAGCCGGTCAGTTGTCTCACCGACTTCCTTCACGCTCCGGACCATCTGTTCGAGAGAGTTCGAGACGGCGTCGATCTTCGAAGTCAGAATTGAGGCGGTGTCCTTCAGTTCATCTCCCGAAGCGCCCAACTCAAGCACCGAACTGCTGGATTCTTCGATCGCAGCAGTGAGATCCAAGGCAAAGCGAGCGATCCCCTGTACCTGTTCCGCAATCGAAGCCATCCATTCATGACACTGCTGGATCCGAAGCGATTGGTCTGCACTCGCGGCGGACACAACGAAGACCGCCCCCCCCATCGCGGAGGCCGTCACGTCAACCTGGTCTGTCGCGCGGAGCAAGTCGCCGATCGTTTCCCGGAGCGAGGCGCGGGTCCGGTCGAGTACGAGACTGATCCCCTGAAACTCGTCTTCGGCGAACTCGTTCTGGCCGTCCCGGAAATCTCCTTCGGCAAGACGTTCCAGATCACGAAGCACGCTCTCGATCGACAAGGATACGTCGCGGGCCAACCACCTCGATAGACCGTACGCAAGTCCGAGTCCGAGAAGCATCGCGATGATCGCTCCGAGCCCGTTTCCCGACGTCTGCTCCGAGGCCCGTTCGCCTAGCAGAATCGAACCATCAGCCATCGGCAGAAGTCCTGCACCTTGCCCTGCGCCCACGATCGGGGTCCAACCCTCGACCGGCCCAGCTGCGAGCCTCTCCTTCACTGCAGCATGGAGACTCGGGGCAACCTCGCCCTTGTCGGCCACCTTCGACCAACGCATTTCAGGAGCCGTTCTCTGTCCACCCATCGAGGCGTCCACGCCCAGCAGCACAACAACGAAGGTTAGAGGAACCGCCATCGCGATGAGCAGACGCGCTTGCAGCGAGTTCACGCCTCGAGGCGCCCGACGTGCCATGCCCTCCTCCACGCGACCCCATCGAAGTGGCGCACTAAGTCGCTTCGCCGCGAAAAACACCATCAACGAAATCCCGCTCGTCGATGTCCCGACAAAGCCAAGAAAGAGAGCTGTATTGGCCCCGGCGGATGTCCCACCGATGGGTCCGAGCGCGAAGAGATGACTCAGACCGAGCAGCAAGAACGTACTTCCGGCGCTTGCCATCCAGTGCTGCGCAAAAACTCTTGCCGGAACCTGCAAAGCCTCCGGAGAAACGTAGGCAGCGAAATCCGATTGTTCCGTCGTTTGGGGACGAAGAGAAGAAGTATCAAAGGCTCGGCTGCGAAGCGGATTCATCGCGAATCCAAGAAGCGCGCCGACCGCCGCCGCCACGATCGAAAACCGCAGGACGAGGAAGCCCTCCGCTCCGCCGACGAGGCCTAAGCAGATCGCCGCGGTCCACAGGGCCAGCGCAGAGCCGATCATAGGCAGCTGCCTCAATCGCGTGCGCATCCCCTGGTCCATTTCAAAATCGACAGCCCGCTTCATGCCGGTCCTTCTTTCTCGACAGCGCTGCCGGTTTCGGACCGCTGCACAGCGGCGATCAAATTCTCGATCGAAAGCACCATGACAGGGGCGCGCTCTGGGCGCCTCACGACATGCCGCACAACCGCGTAGCCAGACTGGGTCGCGAGCGCGGGAACAGCTTCGAGGTCGGCTCGCCCGAGCGTCAGCACGTCCGTGGCCCCAGAAACCCAGAGTCCGAAAGTGAGTTCCGCCACGTCGAGCACCACGATCCGCGCGCTCATTGCTGAATCACCGACGCCCCGCCCCAACATCTTCGCGAGATCAATCACGGGAACGACTGCCCCTCGAAGGTCGATCACACCTTCAATCAGTGCAGGCGCGTTCGGCAGCGGCGTCACTTCCATAATCCGTACGATTTCGCGGACGTTCTCAACGGGAAGCGCATATTCCTGGCCGCACACCTCGAAGCAGGCCAAGTTGACTGCATCAGTCTCGAAGCTGACGGTTTCAGACATTGGAGATCCCCAATGCATGATCGATATCAAGAATGGACACGAATTCATCTTCGCGTCGACAGATCTCGACCACCGAAACCGAATCGAGCCCGGCGGAGGGCGCGATTTCGCTCTCCAGCGCGCGGAAGACCTCGCTCACGGAGTCCACGAGCACGCCCGTCACATGCTCCGCGTCGCCGTGCAAAACGATAATGCGCGTTTTCCGTCCGTACGGGGCCGTCTCCAGCCCAAGCCGACGGCGAAGGTCGACCACTTCAACGACCTCACCGCGCAAAGTAACAACGCCTAAGAGCCATTCCGGCGCCCGCGGCACGCGGGTCAGCGCTCGCATCCGAACAATCTCGCGAATGCGCTCAACGGGAATCGCATACGCACTGCCGGCCAACCCCAAGATAAGCAGCTCTCGGCGCAAGCCATTTTCTTCGGCACCCTCCCCGGCGGCATACGCAGAAGCGGCCGCTCGAGCAACGCGTTCCCAGTCTCGCATGCCCTCGCTGCCGAGTTCGCTTGTCGGCGCCGTGGTTTCCGAATCGACTGTCACGCGGCCTCCCTTCGGCGCAGGACATCGCCCACGATCGCCGACACGTCGATCACCAGAATCGCACCGCGATCGCCTAACTCTGTGGCACCGGTGATCCCCCGAATCTGCTGAAGGGGTCCCTTGATCGGCTTGATGACCGTGTCTTGTTGGCCCTCGAGCGCATCCACCAAGAGCCCGAGCCGCTGTGCGCCCATTCCCAGCACGACACAGAACTGCCGCCGATCCCGCGTCTGACAGGGGAGTTCGAATTCTTCGCAGAGCCGCCGAAGCAGAAGCGGTTCCCCGCGCAAATTCAAAACCTCGCGGCCCTCACTGCTCCCGATTTG
Organism: Myxococcota bacterium; assembly: GCA_045106235.1. GTDB lineage: Bacteria > Myxococcota_A > UBA9160 > UBA9160 > UBA4427 > UBA4427. Next base: position 120,180 of record JBGCEJ010000001.1, on the reverse strand, counting down.
ATCGGGCTCAACGGACATCGTCTCGAGCACGGAATTCAGCGGAATCGCGTACCGCTCCTCTCCGACGCGAACAATCAAGGCTTGAATGATCGCGAGGGTAATCGGCAAGGTGATCGTCACCGTCGTCCCGACCCCCACCTCGGAGCTGAGATCGACCATCCCACCCATCTCGGCCAGGTTCGACCGCACGACGTCCATGCCCACGCCGCGCCCGCTCGTCTCCGAGACTTCTTCGCAGGTCGACAACCCCGCTTCAAAAACCAGGTTGAGGATCTCTCGTTCCGTCAAATTTTCATTCGCACTCACGCGGCCCTGGAGGATGGCCTTGTCGAGAATCGACTGCGAATCCATACCGCGGCCATCGTCCTGTACCTCGATGACGACGTGGTTCCCGCGCTGGAAAGCTCGGATCGCGATCCGTCCCGCTGCGCTCTTCCCTGCCGCCTCACGCTCTTCCGGTGATTCCAGCGCATGGTCGAATGCGTTCCGGACAAGGTGGACAAGCGGGTCGACCAACTGTTCAACGATCAACTTGTCGAGCTCGGTATCCGAGCCCTGGAAGTCGAGATCGACCTCTTTCCCGAGGTCCCGTCGCAAACGGCGCACCACGCGCGACAATTTTTCGAAGATCTGCTGGAGCGGGACCATCCGAACATCCAAAACGCCGCTCTGGAGTTCCTTGATCTTCCGGTCGAGGAGCTTATGCGTCTTGGTGAGGTCTGCGCCGATCCGCGCGGTCCCGGCTTCAGCCGAGAGCCTCTGCGCAACATCAGCGACGCCATTGCGCTGGATCACGAGCTCCCCGACGAGATTCATCAGCTCATCCAGCTTCCGGATATCGACGCGGACAGTTTCGCTGATCGAACGAAGACTCTCGATTTCCCGCGTGACCGGGGGTGCCGAGGACACGGCAGGCTTTGCACCTTTGCCTTGACCGCCTTGACCATCTTCGTGACCGGGATCGTCGGAGCCGAGCGAGATCCACGGCGCGCCTCCCGACACGTTTTCTGTATTTTCGTCGGGCCGAGCCCCGTCTTCCGGCGCGACCTCTGCAGCGACTTCCGGCGCGCTTCCCTCTACGGGAACAGGCGTGGAACTCGCTGCCGAATCTGCCGCGGCAGCCGGAGCCTGCGTCGGCGCATTCTGAGTCTGAACCGACTGGATCTCCACGTTCGGATCCCCGAGCCGTGCCGCTAAGCGCTGCGCATCGATATCCGAGGCCACCAGCAAGGAGAAGCGGATCTGGCTTTCGGGCGCTGCGCCCGGCGAAGGAAGCGTTGAGACAACTTCCCCCACTTCCCGCATCGCCGTGGAGAGTTCAGAGAGTCCGTCTTCAAAGGCCGCCATCTCAAAGGTGGAATCGACCAAAAGGATCTGACGACCGCGTCGCAGGTTTTCGCGAAGTCGATGCTCTTCGTACTCCGTCAGCGCGCGGAGCAGAGAAGGATCGAGTCCGAGCCCATCGAGCTCGTCCGCCGCGGTCTCGGCAGGCGGGGCGACGGCGGCATCGATCTGTTCGATGAAAGAGGCGGTCGTCTGGGCTTCGATCTCGCCGGGCTCGTCGCCACGCTCAAGTGACGTCATCATCGTCGCAAAGAGCGACATCCCGTCATCGAGCAGGTCAATCGCCGGAGAGTCGAAGGAAATCCGGCCCAGGCGCAGCCCGTCCAGAATATCCTCGAGATGATGCGAAAGGTCACCGATCGCATCCAAGCCAAACATTCCCGCCAGCCCCTTCAGCGAATGGGCGGAGCGGAAGATCCGGTTCACCAGATCCGGCTCGACTTCATCGGCTGAATGTCGCTGGTCATGCAGATCGCTGAGATCCTCGAACATCCGTTCGAGAATTTCCTCCGCCTCTGAAACGAACTCGCGGCGATCGCTCGCCACGGGATCCGGCGCGGTGCGGCCGCTCTTGGCGTCGCCGTCGTTATTTGGGGGATTCTCCGCCACCGGCTTCAGCCTTCCGCGGGTGCTTGTGCGAGGAGGTCTGCAGCAACCTGGCGAAGGGCCTCGGGATCAAAGGGCTTCACGAGATACGCATTCGCGCCCAGTCCAAGCCCCTTGTCGCGGTCGCGATCAGAGCCCTCGGTCGAGACGATCACCAAAGGAATGGCGGCGTATTTCTCATTCGTCTTGATGAACGAGACGAGTTCAAGTCCGTTGATGTCGGGCATGTTGATGTCCGTCACCACGAGGTCAAACTCCTCGCGCGGCAGATAGCGAAGCGCCTCGAAGCCGTTCTCCGCCTCAACAATCTTGACGGGGGTCTCGAGCTCCTCGAGGCTCGCGACAATGAGAGATCTCATCGTCGCGGAATCTTCTACGATCAAAATACGCTGCACAGGATCCCCCAACACCCCAAAGTCGCGGTTGCACGACACGGAGTTCGCTCCCATTTATCGGCAGCGTAAGCGCAGCCTTGAGGACCCGCGGAGGACCAAAAGGGGCAGCCGAGATCAGCGTAGGGGTTATGCCACCCCTGATGGAGGAATCACTGGAGAGCCGAGCAGCGCGGAATTAGGCGCTGCCCTCCTCTGCCTCCCAGCGCGCGCGCTCAAGCGCCGCACGGTCGAGCGCAACGCCCGCATGATGCAGCACCACTTCCAGACTGCTCGCGTCGGGAAGGGGCCTTCCTGATTCTCCAGGATCACCGTAGAGCAGCGCGACGACGCCCCCCCCGCTGAGAATCGGTCCGAGGTAGGCCGCATCGGGAATGAGGCCACCAAAGCGGTCCAACAGGATGCGGTCGGCGTCGGTCTGCGGGGGCGCCTGAAGGGGCTTCCCCGTCTCCACAACGGTGCGAATCCAGCCCTCTTCATGCGCGGGCACGGAAACCGAATTGGAAGCGCCGAGTGGGTCGACTTCAAGGGTCTCTATGCCCCGCCCGGCGACGGCGAAGATCTCATGCTCCCTGGCCACCAAGATCGCGGCACGTGCGAACTGCTCCGCTGCGAATTCGAGGACCACGGGAAGAATTTCACCCCGAGAAGAGGCGACCTGCAACTTTTCGGTCATATCGCGAAGGCGTTGAATTTCAGATTTTCCGTCCTGCACGACGGGTTCAGGAGCTGGCGACGCAGAACCACCCGCCTGCGCGGCATTCAGCAACGCGTCACGCAGAGTCTGGGCAAACTCCGATCGCGCCTGCTGATTCTCATCCGCGCTCCACTCCCGAGCTTGCCGCTCCGAAGGCCGGTCGATCGTGGCATCCAATACGGCAATCGCCGGGTCCTTGGCTTTCGGCTGGTCCTCTTCTGCGATTTCGCGCAGGGCAATTACGCGAATCTGGTTCGCCTGCGCTTTCAAGCGCTTTACGAAATCGCCCAATCCGTGGATTCCAGAGAGCGGATCGATTTCAACCGCGGTCGAAATCAAGACGACGGGAAATTCGCCCCGGATCATGTACTGCCGAATCCGCGAAAGTCCTTGGTCTGCTTTTTGGAAAACATGGACTTTCGCGAAACTCGTCGAGATCGACGATTTCAACCATTCGAGCGCGGAAACTTCCGGCTCGATCAGCACGACAGGCAGTTTCTGAATCGCGAGCACATCCGCCTCGCTGGGCTCGATTCCAGAAGGCGCGGCACGTTCAATCGCCCGAGCGGCCACCTGATGGGCGGGGGCCTCTGCCTCAACCGACGCTTCGAGAGGTGACTCGGTTTCAAAGTCGAGATCCGCAAGGGGGTCGGTTGCGTCCGCGTCCGCCTGCGCTTCATCCGTCTCGAGCGGCTCATCGCCGAAAAGAGACTGGAAGGCGGCTTCAGAAGAATCCAGCTCGGCTCCGACGTCCGTCATCGTGGGTGCAGTGACCGCCTCTGCGGGGTCATCCGCATTCGCTTCCTCGCTTCGCCCTCCTTCGTCGATGAGGCGCATGCCTTCCATCGCGAGGTACTGCGCATTTGAACCGGCCTTCAGGATCAGCTGTGGATCTTCGGGCTCGGTTCCCGAGCGAACGTCGAAACTAAAATCGCCCGATGCCCAGCGGAACATTTCGAAAACGGCGGACTCCACCGACTCCCGCATCAGCGATTCAAGGCTTTCTTCGGTGAGATCCGTTTCCTGGATCAGCGCGTCTTCCAACAGAAGCTCCGCGTCCTGCGCGCGCGCTCGGCAGGCGTCGAATCCTGCCGGATCGATCACATCGCCACCGACCAGCAGGCTTTGTAAGTCCGTCGCACCGCCCTTCACGCAGGCCGACTGGATTAGGCCATTCTGAAATAAGATCCGTCCCGCGCCTGCCGTGCTCTCAAGCACAAGCACGCCGGATTTCTGAGACAGACTAATGATCTGCAGAATGTCACCGAGGCTTAGATCCTCGAGATTGCCGACCAGACTCATGGGGCCCCCACCGTTTCCATCACTATCAGGCTCGCCCAAAAGGCAAGAACGCCGCGCGCCCATCGGACACACAACTCCCGTTCTTCTCAATCGGCCCCTGGGATCGGGACTTGACCCGCAGCGACCCCGCACCTGCAAAGGAGCGCATTCCGCATGCCCCACGGGGCCGAGGGGAGAGGTGGAGAGGTGCGCCGAGGGTCTGGGCGGGTGGCCGGGCGAGCCCGGTGGCCAGTGGGGTAACGCGAGTCGGCTGGTGGGCGAATGGACGGGCGGGGGCCGCCGGCAGGCTGGAGCCACCGCAGGCGAGAAGCGCGGACGGCGTTTTTGACGCCTTTAGTGCCTCGTCCCCTCCGCCTCAAGCGGCAGAATCTGGACTTCTTCCGCGGCAAGCGCCTGAACCGCTGCCGTGAAGGCCTTGGATACTCCGACCAATTCGCTGCGCGGGACACAGATCCGCAGCTCAAGGGGTCGCTCGGCGCCTTCCCAACCCGCTCGAATTCCACTCATCAGAGCGGATGCATGGCGCGGAAGATCATCGGAGGCGATGCCGAGCGGTGCGAAGACGACGCGCTGGCAGCCCAGTTTTCGACAGCGACCGAAAGCCTCACGGGTTTCGTCGGTCACGCGCAACTGGTCGAAGGCATGACGATCCCCAAGGCCGAGAACCAGAAGTCGCGGCGCGCGGAGGGCGCGACCACAACCGATCAAGAGCGCTTCACCACTCTTGCCGGAAAGATCCCCGCTCTCGATGCGCGCGGAGAGCCCGCCACAAAGCCGCCAATCCGCACGCGCGACCCCGCCGCGCAGCGGGCGCTCGTCCATAAAGAAGCCCGCAATCGCGACTTCAGCATCGATGCGCTCGAGCGGGATCGGGCTTAACAGGATCTCGATCGCATTTCTCATGCCGGTCTCCTTCATGCGGCCCGAAGCTCCTTCGCCACCGCATCAAGAACGCCATTCACGAAGGGCGGCGATGTATCGCTGCCAAATCGTCGAGCGAGATCGACGGCTTCGTCAATCACCACGGCGATGGGCGTATCGCTCTCGCGAAGCTCATAAATCGCGAGCCGAAGCACATTGCGGTCAACGACGGCCATTCGCGAGACGCGCCAATTACGCGCATGTTGCCCCAAGATCTCATCGAGCTGCTCACCGAGTCCAACCACGCCGTCCACAAGCTGACGGGCAAAAGCGATCGCGCTATTCGGCACGTCGAAATGCTCCGTCGTGCTATCGAAGATCGCAGCGCACCCTTCGGGCGAGCGCGGCGAGGTCAAGGTTGAGAGCCGCGCAGCTTCGGCTGCTCGAGCAGCCGCCCGCGCAAGAACGTCTTCCACACTCTCCGTACGGGCAGGCGCCGGCGCGCCCTCCCCCAAACCGCGCATCGCGGCCGGGCCGCTCGGAGGCTGCGGGACGATCGAAGCCTCGGCTTCAGCCGCCTCCCCTTCGAGTCGGGCACTCAGCGCCTTCGGGTCAGCGGCAAGATCGACGGCGTAGAGGACCTGCAGCGCCACTTCGCGCCCCGCATGCCTCCCCCCGTTCGTTTCTTGATCGACTTCACTCAATGCGCTGCCCCTCTTCGGCTCAAGGATGCCGAGCCCTTCCCGGGAACTTCGCGAAGAAGTCGCGCGGTTTCCACTGCTGCGAGGGCGACTTCGCCCCCCTTATTTCCGTCGCTGCCCCCGGCACGCGCCAAAGCCTGGTCGATATTGTCCGTGGTCAGCACTCCGAACCCGACGGGAACGTTCGTATCGGCCATCACCTCACGGACGCCGTCGGTCACACCCGCGCAGACGTACTCGAAATGAGGCGTCCCACCCCGGATCACCGAGCCCAGCGTCACAATCGCATCGTATTCACCGGACTCGGCCAGATGACGCGCCGCTTGGGGAATCTCAAAGGCACCTGCCACCCAGTGCAGCGTTAAATCTTCGTCGGCAAGACCATGCGCGGCCAAGGCATCGCGCGCGCCATCTATGAGTCGAATCGAAATCAGATGATTGAAGCGAGATACCAGCAGCGCAATGCGCAACCCGCGCGCATCGACCGAAGGCGTTATGACACGCATTTGCGTCGCACCTCCGCCCGAAACGTCTTCACTTCCCCAGCCCGGGCCTTGATGGCCATCAACTTCATCTCAATTTCCTTCTTCGCGAGCCACGCGACCCACCACATGAATATCCTCGCCTCGCTTCCGCACCCGAACATCGGTGAGTGAAGCCGCGTCGGCGAGCTGCGTGAGCGAAAGCGACCCCAGCGCGGGCCGACCTTCCGATCCCACCATTTTCGGCGCGAGCATCCAGTGTACCTCGTCAACGAGATCCGCCCGAATCAGCGCAGCCGCGAGGCCCCCGCCCCCTTCCACCAGCAGCGTCGTCAGCCCAGCCGTTGCGAGGGCAGCCAGGGCGCTCGGCAGATCCACATGGTTCTTGTCCCCGCGCGGGACTTCGATCAGCTGAGCGCCCGTTTCGCGCACCCGTGCGAGGCCCCGAGCCCGCTCGCGGCAGATCACAATCGTGGGCGCGGTCGGCGAAACCGCGTAGAGCTTCGAATCCATGGGCACGCGCAGCCGGCCGTCGAGAAGAACGCGGATGGGCATGCGGATGCGCTTCTCGCCTCGGCGAACGCTGAGTTCAGGATCATCGGCAAGCGCGGTTTCCGACCCCACGAGAACAGCATCATGCTGGTCGCGAAGGCGATGCACGAAAGCCCGAGACTCTGGTCCGGTAATCCAGCGTGACTCGCCGCTTGCCGTCGCGATCCGACCATCGAGGGTCGCCGCAAGTTTGAGCGTGACGAAAGGATGTCCCCGCTCGCAGACCGAAATAAATCCACGATGCTTCTCGCGACACTCCGCTTCGAGCACGCCGGTCCGCACTTCAACCCCAGCCCGGCGCAGCTTCTGAAAGCCCCTACCCGAAACTTTCGCATGGGGATCGCGACAGCCCGCCACCACGCGCGTGATGCCCGCCGCAAGCAGCGCCTCTGTGCATGCGCCCGTCCGTCCCTTGAAGCTGCAGGGCTCGAGCGTGACCGCGATCTGCGCGCCCCGAAGCGCGCGCTCGCCATGCTTCCGAAGCGTCGCCCGGATCGCCTGCACCTCGGCATGGGCGCCGCCTTTGCTCTGAGCGCAGGTCGTGCCCCGCCCCAAAATCCGGTCGCCTCGAAAAACGACGGCCCCGACGCTCGGGTTCGGATAGACGCGACCGTCTCCGCGCGCCGCCATCCGCAGCGCTTGTCGCATCATGGCTTCATCCCGCGCCAGCGCGCGCGCGTCACTCCGCCCCGTTCCCGACGCGGTGGACGCCGTGGAAAAAGCCGACTTCCGAGCCGGGCTCATCGCCGTGCGCTCAACGGCCTCACGGTGCGATCTTCCGAGGCTCCCGTCTGCGCGGCGTCGATTTCGGCGAAAAAGGCTTCGTAGTCGCTCGGACTACTGAAATCGCTGAAAACCGATGCAAAACGAACTGCCGCCAGCACATCGATCGCGGAGAGTTCTTCGAGGACACGCCGACCGATATAGTCGCTCGTCACTTCTCGTTCGCCCGACTCCTGCAAGCCGCGCTCAACGCGGTCTACCAGTCGAATCACAGCCTCCGTCGAAACCGGTCGTTTCACGCAGGCGTGCTCGATGCCGCGGAGCAGCTTGTCGCGATTGTACTCCTCACGACGTTCGTCCCCGCCCTTGATCACCCGCGGCAAGATCACATCAACCCGCTCGCGCGTCGTGAAGCGACGGCCACATTCGTCGCATTCGCGACGACGACGGATTTCTGCGCCGTCTCGCCCTAGGCGAGAATCGATGACACGGTTGCCATCATCTGTGCAGAAGGGACATTGCACGTGTTAGTCCGACTCGTTCCAGCGTTCGGTATAGAGCGGGAATTTGCGGCAGAGCTCTGCCACTTCGGCCCGGATTCCGTCGAGATTGGACTCGTCTTCCGGATTTTCCAGCACGCGCACGAGGAATTCGGAGATCTGCGCCATTTCCGCTTCGCGCATGCCGCGCGTCGTGACCGCGGGTGCGCCGATGCGCACGCCCGAGGTCACCATCGGCTTGCGCGGGTCGAAAGGAATCATGTTCTTGTTGGCCGTGATCCCCGCACGATCAAGCGAGATCTGTGCGGTCTTGCCCGTCGTTTCCCGCCCTACCAAAGAGAGCAAGAAGAGATGGTTGTCCGTGCCTCCCGAGACAACCTTGTAGCCCTTGGCCTGAACGCCGTCGGACATCGCCTTCGAGTTCGCCACGACCTGCTGGCAGTAGGTCTTAAATTCGGGAGCGAGGGCTTCTTTGAAAGCCACGGCCTTGCCCGCAATCACGTGCATGAGCGGACCGCCCTGAAGACCCGGGAAAATCGCGCTGTTGAGCTTCTTCGCCCAAGGCTCATCGCAGAGGATGAGGCCACCGCGCGGCCCGCGAAGCGTCTTATGCGTCGTCGTCGTGACAATATGCGCTTTGCCGATCGGGGTGGGATGAACGCCCGCGGCCACGAGCCCGGAGATATGCGCGATATCGGCGAAGAGCACCGCATCCACTTCATCCGCAATCGCACGGAAGGCGTCGAAATCGATCGTTCGTGAATACGCCGTCGCGCCGCACTGGATCATCTTCGGCCGATGTTCACGAGCGAGGTCGCGCACCTGATCCATATCGATGTACTCGCTCTCTTGCGAGACGCCGTAGGGCACGATCGTAAAATGCTTGCCCGAGAAGTTGACCGGGCTGCCGTGGGTGAGATGTCCGCCGTGATCGAGATTCATCGCCAGGACCGTGTCCCCGCGCTTCAAGACCGCTTCGTAGACTGCGGCATTCGCCTGGGAACCCGAATGAGGCTGAACGTTCGCATGGTCCGCACCAAAGAGTTCCTTCGCGCGGTCGATCGCGAGGGTTTCGACCTCATCGACTTCTTCGCAGCCCCCGTAGTAGCGGCGACCGGGATAGCCCTCGGCGTACTTGTTCGTGAGCACCGAACCCACCGCTTCGAGCACCGCTTCGGAAACGAAATTCTCCGAAGCAATCAATTCGATTGAAAGGCCCTGGCGGCGCCCTTCACGCCGAACGTATTTGGCGATTTCCGGGTCCAGCTGATCCAGATGAGGGGTTACGGATTGAGACATTTCGAAGGGTGCTCCTCGATCCCGTCCGGCGGGTCTGGTCTGGCAAGGAAAGCAGCCTTGCCGTTTCTCTGAAAATCCAAATGCCGAGTCCGCCCCGCCTTGCCGGCCGCTTTGGACTCGATCGATCTGTTCGGGCCCGACTCGGGCGATGCATCGTCATCGCGGCTTCGGGCCTGCCGCGCTTTCGAACCGCGACAGTCCGTTGACCTTGTCCCTCAGCCCGAACAGCAAACGCATCCCAGCACGCACTCCCCGGGGACACACGGAACCTGCATCTTCCAATAGGGATGGGTTTGGGTGCGAAAATTCGCCCAGAGAATAGCGGGCCAGCGCCCTTGGGTCAGGCTTGAAATGGACTTCAGAGGCCTGTTGCCGGGCGCTTGCGTGGCCTGAGCCGTCGCTGCCCTTCGGTCGGGCTCTCTCTCCCCCGGAACAACGCCGATCTCTCCACGTCGTGATCAGGGAGCGCCAGGCCGATCTCCGGCCTGTCTTACGCCAAGGCGGCTTCGACGCGGCTACTCCAGCCCGACTCCAGCGGAATCGCAACGAAGCCGCGACTCGCCGACCTAGCCGTCGACGCGCTCTTTGAGATAGCCGATGGCGTCGTTGATCGTCTGCATCTTTTCCGCGTCGTCGTCGGGGATCTCGATGTCGAAAGTTTCCTCGAGGGTCATCACCAACTCGACGATATCGAGCGAATCCGCACCCAGGTCATCGATGAACGAAGCATTCGGAACCGCCTCCTCCTTCGAGACACCCAGCTGTTCAACAATCAAATCGGTAACGCGTGCTTCCAAAGACATGTTGGAATTTCCTCCACCACTTGGTGATGACTCAGGGCCGAAAGTCGAACGCGCTACCCCCGTAGCGCGCTGTCTGGCCTGGCGGACGCCATTTTCGTCCTCAGTTCTCGCTTAAGCCTGCGGCGTATTCGCGCCGCTAAATTTCACTGATAAAGCTGCGCGCATTTTCGAGGTCCTCCAAGGACGAAAAGTTCGCCCTTTTTGCACGTCGTTCGATGCGCGCGATCAGACCGGAGAGTACTCGCCCGGGCCCGACCTCCAAAAAACCGTCGACGCCAAGCGCCTTCATGCGGGAGATCATATCCGTGAACCGAACCGGGGCCGTCACCTGCTCGCGCAGCAACTCCACCATTCGTCCAGGGTCATCGTTCGGCTCAGCCTCGACGTTGGTCACGACGGGCGGCACCGCTTTCCCGAAATCGATCTTCGCCAGCTCGGGAGCGAGCCCCTCAGCCGCCGGCGCCATCAGCGCGCAGTGAAATGGGGCCGAGACCGGAAGTGGAACCGTCTTCTTTGCGCCGAGCGCTTTGACCTTTTCGCAGGCAACCTCGACGGCCTTCGCATCGCCCGCCATCACCGTCTGCTGCGACGAATTGTAGTTCGCGGGCGTCACGACCATTCCGGTTTCCGCAGCCGCTGCCGCACACGCCTCCGCGACCACCTCAGGCGCCACACCGAGCACAGCAGCCATTGCGCCCTGTCCCTCCGGCACCGCAGCCTGCATCAGCTTGCCCCGCAGATTCACCGTGCGCACCGCGTCTTCAAAGGGCAGCGCCCCTGAAGCCACCAGCGCGGTGTATTCCCCGAGGCTGTGGCCACCAACGAAGCCCGGCGCAAGCGGCCCGACCGCCTCTTCCAGCGCACGCAACAAGGCCACGCTTGTCGTCAGAATCGCAGGCTGCTGAATCTCGGTGAGCCGCAGCTCCTCTTCAGGCCCTTCGAAGCAGATCGAAGAAAGCGGGCGCGAAAGGGAATCCGCCAGCGCAGCATCCGCTGCGTCGAAAACCTGTCGCGCGGCGGGAGACGCTTCGTACACGTCTCGCCCCATGCCGACCTCTTGCGAGGCCTGTCCCGGAAATAGGAGTGCGAGCAAGATTCTCGTCTCGCTATTCGTCGTCGATCTTGATGATCGTGCGGCCCTTGTAGGAACCGCAGCTATTGCAAACGCGATGCGGCGCCTTCGGCGCTCCGCATTGCGGGCAGGTGCTCGTCGCGGGCGAGGTCAGTGCGTCGTGACTGCGGCGCTTGTCGCGTCGCGCCTTCGAGGTCTTTTGCTTTGGTACGGCCATTGGATCCGTATTCCCTGTGCGAACCGGCGTAGGCCGGCTCGTGTTTCCCGGTCGCTCGAAACGCAGTCGCGTCGCGCATGAGGCCATCGCCTCGAACCGGTTCCGCGACGAATCGCGAGGTTGTTAATAAAGTCAGTCTTTGCTCGTCTTCAGCGCTGCAAGCACCGCAAAAGGCGATTCAATCTTCTCATCTTCGCAATCGCAGCTTGGCGTCGCGGAGTCGGTATTGCCTCGCTCCACCCCACGCTCCACCCCACAATGAGGACAGACCCCTGCGCAGGATTCATCGCAAAGCGGCTGGAGAGGCATCGCCAGCGCGATCACCTCTCCTAAAAAATCATCGAGCCCGATCACAGGGCCCTTAAACCAACCTGCCTCAAGATCCTCCCCGAGACAAAGTCCATGCTCCGCGAGCGCTTGCTCTCCTTCCGGATCGATCCCCTCCGAAGATGCGCCGTCTCGGCCCATCGACTTCGCAGATTCCAGAACGAGCTTGAAGGGCTCACGAAGCGCATGAGAATAGCGCTTGGCGCAGCGGCTGCACTCCAGGGAGACGCTTCCGGTGAAATCCCCCGCAACCTCGACCGCTTCTCCTTGGGCTGAGGCCACAACGTTGAAACAAAACGGCGTTTCAACGAGGCCGTCCCCCGTCGTCCCCTCCGCCTCACGGGACTTCCACCAGTCCGCCGAAACCTCAAAGGTATAGGTTGCCTGACCGGCGCCTCCTTCTCCGGATCCTTCGTCGACGCTCTGGCCACCACGCTGAGAAGCGCTCTGTGCCGCCTCAGGGGCGGATCTTCCCGGCCTTCGCGGGCTCTTTGGAGCGCGCGGAGCAGAAAAGAGGCCCTCGACCTGAATGGGAAAATCCGACATGCTTGAAAACGGTCCTGAAAAGCACAATAAAAGCTTTTGAATCCAAGCGCTTGGCTCAGATTCGCATGCGGGGCAGGATTTAGCGCAGGCAAGCCGATGCGCCAAGGATTTCGGGGAGAATCCCTGCGGGCCGACGCTCAGGGCTGCGATATGCTCCGCGCCCCATGACCAAGATCCGAACTCGATTCGCGCCGAGCCCCACGGGGTTTCTGCATATTGGCGGTGCCCGCACCGCGCTTTTCAACTGGGCTTTGACCCGCCAGCTGGGCGGGGAGTTTGTGCTCCGGATCGAGGACACCGACCTCGAACGCTCAACACGCGAATCCGAAGAAGCCGTACTCGAGGGTCTTCGCTGGCTGGGGATTACCTGGGATGAGGGGCCTTTCCGCCAGACCGACCGTGCGGAAAGGCATGCCGCGGTTGTGGAAGAGCTGCTCGACTCCGGCGCCGCCTATCGATGCGTCTGCACGAAGGAGGAGCTCGAAACGCGACGAGAAGCAGACCTCGCCGGGGGCGGTAAGGGCATCTACGACGGGAAGTGCCGGACGTTAGGCCTCGCCGCCGATTGCGGAACCCATACGGTGAGGCTCCGCGTCGATGCCGATGCGCACCTGCGCTGGGACGATCTCGTCTTCGGGCCCAGCGGCCAGGATGCAAGTGAAATTGGAGACGGCATCATCCGCAGAAGCGACGGAACGCCCCTCTATCACTTGGCGGTCGTCGTCGACGATCTCGACATGGAGATCACCCATGTGATCCGGGGCGCAGATCACCACAGTAATACGCCTTTCCAACTCGCACTCTACGCGGCGTTAGGCGCAACCCCTCCGATCTATGCCCACGTTCCGCTTATCGTGGCCGAGAGCGGGCGCAAGCTCTCTAAACGCAAGGACCCGGTCTCGATCCAGAAATTCAAAGCCGACGGCTATCTCCCTGAAGCGATGATCAACTGGCTCGCCCGCCTCGGCTGGTCGCACGGTGACCAAGAGATCTTTTCGGCGGACGAAATCGTCGCGCATTTCGGCCTCGACCATGTGGGGCGCTCCGGCGCGCAAGCCGATCTCGCAAAGCTCGACTCTCTTTGCCAGCACTACTTGAAAGAATGCGACCCGGAAAAGCTCTTCGAACTTGCTCGCCCTTTCCTCGAAGCGGAGATCGGCCAACCCGTCGAGCGGACGGAAAAAATCGACCGACTGCTGGACCTCCTTCGCGAGCGATCAAATAGCCTTATCGAAATGGCCAACAAAGCTCGTTTCGGACTCGTCGACGAAGTCGAAATCGACCCGGGCGCGGGCAAGAAGCATCTTCGCCCCGTCGCGCTCGGCCCTCTGGAGGCGCTCATCACGACGCTCGAGCATCACTCCGACTGGACACTGCAGTCCCTCGAACAGGACTTCGAGACAGCCTGCGCTTCACTCGACAACCTCAAACTGGGCAAGCTCGCCCAGCCGGTTCGCGTTGCGGTCACAGGGACGGCAGCGTCTCCGGGAATTTACGAGACGCTTGAAGTGGTGGGCCGAGACTTAACGCTACGTCGTTTGCACAATGCAGCGGACTGGATCCGCGAGCGCATCGCGGAATCGGGAAGCTAGGCCACCAGGCCGAGCCAAAGCTGCGGCACAAAGAGCGTCCCGAGCGCACCTAACGCGATCGCAGGGGCGAATCCGAACGGCTTGCCCATCGCTTCGCCCGCCAGCGCCCAAGCGCCGCCGAGTAAGAGCCCGACAAGCGACGAGACCAAAATCGTATCCAGCACACCCAGTGGGCCGAGGACTGCCCCGATCATTCCCAACAGCTTCACATCACCGAGGCCCATCCCAGGGAACCAGAGCCAATAATCCGCCTCACTGGGACGCGGAACGGTCTCCCCCTCCCCTGGCCAGTGGGCAAACTCTCGGCCAAGGGCCACAGAGATGCGCGCATGCAAGAAGGCCACGATCCAGAGTGTGCCTGCACCGACCAATGCGCCGAGCGCGCTCTGCGCGAAGGCCCCGATGAACGACGCGCCGTAATAGGCATGAACACCCGGGACCGCGAGCAAGGCGACGAAGAGGCCGCCGACAGAGATCGAGTCTGGAATAATCTGGTGATCGAAATCGATCATGGCTGCGCAGATCAGAGCGGCCGCGAAAAAGGCGTAGAGCAAAGTCCACAAGGAATCGCCGAAACGCCAGGCGACCGCGGCAAAGATCAATCCGGTCAGTAATTCGATGGCTGGGTACCGAAGTGAAATCGGCTCGGCGCAGCCGCGGCATTTTCCGCGAAGCCATAGATAGGAGAGAACCGGAAGATTATCCCAGGGCTTAATCAGCATCTCGCAGGACGGGCAATGCGAAGGCGGCAGAACCACCGACAGTCCTGCCGGCACGCGGTAGATCACCACGTTTAAGAATGAGCCCACGAGCAGCCCGAAGACCAGAGCGGCCGGCACCACAGCGTTAGGCGCAATCTCGATGATCATCATTCGGGAGCCCCCTCGGCTCGAACTCTATGCCATCTCGACCTCCCCTGTTGCGGGCAGGTCGAAATTTTCTATTTAAAATCGCGCCGGCTGAAAACCATCGAACTCAGCATCAAAATGCAGACCGAGTATCCAATGCCGTAGACGAGGGCCAAACCGACTTCGCCCCCGTCGATCGGGAGTCCGTGCACCGCCTCGAGCGTTTTGTTGAATACTTCAAAATCGGGCATCAAGACGAAAATGAATTCCGAGGCGCGCGTCACCGAGGCCAGATCCGACTGCTGCCCCAGCGCGTAGAGGTCTCGAGACAGATGCCCGATCACCCAAAGGCCGACAGTAAACAGCGCCGCCAGGATCGGGGTTGTAAACGACGAGAAGAACGTCGCGATTGCCACGAGGACCATTAGCTCCAGGCCAATCAGTCCCACCGCGATCGCGTGATCTGCGCCGAGCGGGGCGCCCGCTAGCATAGAGACCACCGCGAAGGCGAAACCCATCAAGAGAAGTTCAAGCCAAACGGTCCCGACGAGGCCCGCCCATTTACCGATCAAAAACTCGCTCCGTGAAACCGGCTTCGAGAGGATCGTAAAGATGGTGCGGCGATCCACTTCGTTGTGGATCAGCCCAATTCCGACAAAGATCGCAATGCCGGAGCTGAAAAGTCGAATTGAAGCCATGCCGACGTCTTGCAGAATCTCGTCGACCTCGACATAGGACAGCGTCGAGACAATGACGCCGGATCCGATCATCAAAATTCCGAACCCGAGAAGCGCGTAGAGCAGCTTATTGCGCAGCGCCTCGCGAAAGGTATTCATCGCCAATGCGCTGATACGAGAGAGCGCGTTCATACCGAAGCCTCCCCGGCGCGAACCGCCGTCAAGAAAACATCCTCAAGGGAGGAGCGATGAGGCGTCACAGAAACGAGTTCCGCATCCGCATCCAAGGCGAGACGGACAAGGCTTTGCACGTCTTTTTGCTTAGCCCGAACTTCGATGCGCTCACCATGTCCGCGAAGCTCTACCGGATACGTTGATTCGATTTTTTCTGCAGCATCGCTCGACAGATGCGCCAGGACGATTTCACTCGTGATATCGCGATCCGAGAGAAATTCTTCAATCGGCCCCTGATGCCGAATCGCGCCCTTGACGATGATCGCCACGCGATCACAAATCATCTCCACATCCGGCAGGATATGCGTGTTCATAAAGACAGTCTTCCCCGCGTCGCGCAGGGCCAGGATCACGTCACGGATTTCCTTGCGCCCAATCGGGTCCAAGCCGCTCATCGGCTCATCCAGAAACACGACAGCCGGATCATGAATCAGAGCCTGAGCCACGCCGACGCGTTGAAGCATGCCCTTCGAGAAAGTGCGGAGCCTAGCGTCCGCCGCGTGAGACAACTTCACCATTTCGAGCAGCTCGTCCACGCGAGCCGCCCGCGACGCCCCGTCCACACCGGTTAGGCGCGCATAGAAATCAAGAATTTCACGTGCCGTGAGGAAGGGATAGAAATAGGGGTTCTCCGGAAGGAAGCCAACCTGGTCGCGAAACTCGGATTCCGCGACGTTCCGGCCGAGAATCTGAGCCTCGCCCTCTGTCGGCCGAATGAGCCCCATCAGCACCTTAAGCGTCGTCGTCTTACCGGCGCCATTCGGCCCCACGAATCCAAAGATTTCGCCCTCATGTACCTGAAAGGTCACGCCATGCAGGACACGCTTTCGCCGCAGCCCAAAGCCCGGACGAAAATCCTTGACGACTTGGTCAACACGAACGATCTCACGCCGATCACCCGTCATTGTCTGAGTTCTCCTCTTCACTGCGTGTCTGGACATCGGCCTTGCTGACCTCATCCGAATCTGAATTCCAGAAGGTTTTTCCGAGGCGCACTTCGTCGCCTCCCGAAAAGTGAACTTCGTAGCGACTGCCCAGATAGCTCGAAATGATCCGATCCGTTTTCGGATCAATCTCCCAGCGCGAGCCCCGCCGCAGCGACTCTGGCATCGAATCCGGCTCCGGGTTAGGGAGAACGCTGATCATGCGATGCGGCGCTTCGATCAAATCTTCGATGCGGTCGATATCTCTCCCGACCAGCGCCTGATAGGCCTCCCGCGAACGGTCGAGATAGCGCGCCTTGTACTCGATCTCGATTTCATCGAGCGCCCCTTCGAGTCGTGCGATCGCAGCCGGGTCCGTCGCGCGGCCCAGGAGCTCCCGCAGAAACACTTCGGCTACATCAATGTCCGCAGCCTGACTCTTGATGCGCGCGACGAGACGTCCCAGATATGGAGGCGAACCGGGCAGAGCGAGGGCGGCCTCCAGGGCCTCCGCCGCTTCTTCATGCTCGCTCAGGTAGAAGAAATGATTGAACCCCAGGTAGTAATGGTTCCGCCAATCCTCCGGATGGTTCTCGATTGCCCGACGAAGCAATCGGTTCCCCTCACGCACTTGGCCTTCATTAAAGTTCAACCAGAGCGCGGCAAATCGGTAAGGATGTTCGACGTGCGGATTCAGCGTGGTGACCACATCGATGACTTTGCCGATATGGTCGGCAGCTTTTTGATCGACCGATGTCTTGGCACCGACGAGCTGCACCGCCTGAATCCAGTGGTAGTCCGCAAGTAGTGCGTCGAAACCTAACGACGTTGCGCTCGCGAGCGCTGGATCCGGAACGAATCCCTGCCCGAGATCGCCCCGCGTCGTGGGCGGCACACGCGAATGTGCCCAACCCGTACACGTCACGGCGATCAGTAGCGCTGCGATCTGAAGAAGCTTGCTGGACACGAGTCGACCTAAAAGTCGTCGGCGGCCATGACTCGCGCGACTTCGTCTGTGCGCCGCGCGCCGGCATTACTCGGCGGCAGCCAGGGGCCGGACGAACCCGCAAGCCCCGTGGTGCACATCTCGCCCGATGCATCCGCATGCGCATAGATCAAAATCGAGTAGAGCCCGTCACCGTCGAGATCACCGTACGCAGTCGAGGTAAAACATCCCTCGGTGCAGGTGCCGCAGCTCCCGTTGATCGGATCTGTCGCCGTGGCCGTATCGTAGTCGAAGAAGACGTTGCCATCGGGTTCCCATCCGACCGTCGCGAACGCGGCACCGATGGGCGCGGAATCGCGCTTGATCGTCGTGGCCAGGTCACCACTGGTAAACCAAGGCTCCGGCTCCGCCGCGATGAATTCGTTGAACTCGGCGAAATAGGCTTTCTGTGCCTTCGCAATCGAGCTGAGGTTCGCGAAGGCTTCCGCCCGCTTGGAAGTCAGCTGATAGTTGATGAAAGACGGAATCGCGACCGAGGCGAGGACCCCGATGATTGCGACGACGATCATGAGCTCAACCAGCGTAAAGCCGCCCGTGCGATTTCCTGAAATGCGTGTCATCTCGTTCTCCCTGTGGGGCATCCCGCACCACGCGTTCATACCACCACGCCCCTCTCATCCCTGAGCTAGAGCAACACCCGTGCCATTCAGCACGCGTCTCGTTTTGCATCGGCAACAATCCCTACACCCTTGAGACTTTGCGAAGAGAAACGGTTCAGAAGCGTGCCCGGCGGCGGGATCTCGCTTTAGTGATGGGCAACACGGACCGCCAAATCGCGCTCTGGGCTGCCGCATTCCGTCACTCGAGACGATTTTCGATGCTCATTGGAAACCGCGTCTCCGTTCCCTCACGCGGCCCCCTCGGGTTGACAGCATCGGTCCAGCGCAGCTAGCCTCGCGCGCTTCTCGAATGTGCTCCCATCGTCTAGTGGCCTAGGACACGGCCCTCTCAAGGCTGAAACACGGGTTCGAGTCCCGTTGGGAGCACCATTCTTTTGACGCGCTTCGCGCGGGCCGCAGGCGCTTTTTTGCGCTTCGCGCGGGCCGCAGGCGCTGTTGAGTTTTCTCCGCACCCAAACGGACTTTCAGGCGGCTGCGCGCGCGGCCCATCGCAGGAATTGCTGTTTTGGAAAGCGTCGAGAACGTCGAGCGAGCCTTTTGCGAAACGCCGACTCGACTTCCACCTGGACTATCCCGACGATGGGCGACCGGCGGCGGCCGTGACGAGAAGGAAAATGTGGAATGAGTTCTGAGATTGCTTTTGCGTTTCTGGACTGTGAGTTCGGGGGGCTCGATGTCGAGATCCATGATCTGACTGAGGTCGGCATCATCATGACCGATGCCCGACTTCAGGAGTCCACAGAAGCACAGTGGCGCGTTCGCTCACGCCCGGAGCGCATTTCTAAAGAAGCCGCGGCCATTTTCGGTTACGACGAAGAGCTCTGGGCGGTCGCACCTCCGCTCCGCCAGGTCCTCACGGAAATCGTCGACATGCTGCCCAAAGACCGAAAGGTGATTCCGGCCGGACAGAACGTGCGCATGGATGTGATCTTCCTGGAACGGGCGTTCAAGAAATGCAACATCCCCTACCCCTTCGACTATCACGTCATCGACTTGGCGACCCTCTACTATTCGTGGTCGCTCGTTGCGGGTGAACCCGCCCGTGCGATCTCTCTTCGACAAGCCGCTGCGACCGCAGGACTTCTCGGAAAGGATGGCGTCGCACACCGCGCTCTCGAAGATGCGCGCTTGACCCTTGAATGCTTCCGCCACTACATCGCCAGGCTTGCGCCCCGCGAGCCCGCAGAGCTGCCCACCCCTGCAACTCCCTCGGGCACTCCGGGAACAGCCAAAGACGACATCGAAGCCAAAAGCTGAGCTGGCGAGCTCAGCCCGCGCTGCGGAGATCCGAGCGGCGACGGCGCGGCGCGCTCACGAGGAATGCGCTGTTCCCGGCTCTGGCGGAAAAAGCCGAACCCGCCATTTTTCAAGCGCTGCGAGATCGATCCGCGCGAATGCAGGAAGGAGCCAGCGCCCGAGCCAACCGTTGGGCTCGAAAAACAACGCGGATGCGAAGTCGATGACCACCGGCGCGCCCTCTTCGCCTGCAAGGATATTGCTGCGATGCCGAAGATCGAGATGGACGACGCCGCGCGCATGCATTTGCGATACGGCCTCTTCGAGATCTTCCATGAAGCCGCTGGGGACCTTCCCCGCAAGAGATCGCGAGAGCAACACGCCAGGCCGGTACTCAATCATCAGCGCGTTCGAATCGATACGCCCGAGCATCCGCGGGACCGCCGACACCTCCGCAAGCAACCGGTAAGCCCTCGCCTCACGTCGAAGCAACCAGCGACCAAAGAGCGTGCGCGCGACCGCGCTCCGCGGCGCATAGTCTTTCACCACGATCAGCTTCTCTTCGGTCGTGCCCGCGTCGACGAGCAACACGTCCGGATTCCCCCAGCCGCCCGTATTTAGTACTGCGCGAGTGCGTTCAGCGAGCTGCGCACGTGAGAGTGTGAGTGCGAGGTCGGGGTCAACCCCGTGCCCCCCACTCAACCGAAACGGCCCGAAGCGCGCAGCCAGAAAACGAATACGCCCAGGACGAGTGCAAGAAGTGTCCCTAGCTCATTGTTTTCGGAATAGCGCGACAGCGACCAGCGCTGCCCGGGAATGTCCCCCGTCAGATTCGCGTAGGGACGAAGGCGCGGCCAAAGCGCAGGCACGGATGCACGATACGTCCTGAACGCATCGCCGTAGAGACCTTCGAGTCGACGGCTCTCGCTCTTTTCCTTGCGCGGGAAATAGTGCATCGCAAACCAAGGCCAGACCAGCGCCAAGAGCCCGAGTGCAAGCCAACCCCCGACCATCAACGCGAACCCCGTCGCGACGGCAATGGTCCCCAGATAGAGAGGATGACGCAGATGCGCGTAGGGCCCCGACAGGGTGAGCACGTCGTTCTTCACGAGATGCCCCGCGCCCCAGCTGCGGATCGCCGCGCCGAATAACACGGGGCCCACCCCGAGCGCCAACCCTTCGGGTCGAACGGGATAGAACACGAGGATGGCTAAGCCGAGTGCGTAGTAGGGAAGAAATCGAAGGCTGAGATTTTTTAGGCGGATCGGATTCCGCATCGCGCGCATCCGACGGAGCGTAGCTCGGTCAGTGGTCCTGGCGCCGGCCGGCCCGACCATCCGCGACCATCTCCCAAAGATCGTCTCGAAGTTTTTCTCGGAACACGGGGTCAGCGGGCACGGGATCAAGATCCGCCGCAAGGAATTCGAGCAACTCCTCCTCGCTCACCGCTTCTGTCCCCAACTCCGCTTCGAACTCGAAACGGTCCGCATCGACCGGAGCCGACTCGGCACGCACGTCCCCCTCGGCCGATCCGGCCGATCTCGGAAACAAGCGTTTTGGTGAAGCCGCGAAGGTGCCCAACTCTTTTCCCCTCACATTCCCGCAGAAGTGCCCGAGCCCGTCATCTCGTGACGCAGGCGCAGCTATGCGTTTGGTGGGTGCCTGCAAAAGCAGAGCCTCCACGCCCTACCCCATGGAAAACAGGTGAACGTGCAGACCGGATGCACCGGAATTATGTAAGAGTGGTCACGGAATCCCGCTTGTGTCAGCGCGTGCACCGGAAATTCTCACTATCCGATCAAGATGCACATTCCTGATCGCCGCAGTTGGATCTATTTAACCCCACTGCGGGACAGCGGGGTCAGCCCCAGGGGCCAATGGCCGGCGGCACTAGAGGGACTCGGCCTGGAGCCCTTTTACGAACAAGTCCAGCAGCGCATGACATGCGTCCCTCAGCTCCTGCCCCGGGGAAAATCGCGCGTAAATCCCGAAGAGACTGGACATCAGCACCATCGCGATCTGCTCAGGTGGCATCTGGGCCTTCAACTCCCCCCGACCCGAGGCCCAAACGAGGTGCTGGGTGAGCTCTTCCGCCAGCGACGGCGCGCTGTGCGCCGAATCCGCAAGGTCGTAGGGCCGGCGCACATAGAGCGAGAGCATTTCCGCCAGCAAACCCGTCTCGCCGACACGGCTGATCTCGTCCGCGATCGCATCATTCACCCGGTAGAGAAGCTCGCGCAAGGTCGGGTCTGAATCGCGCAGCAGGGTGACGCGGCGAGCGATGCGACGATTCACGCGCTGAGCGAGCTCAAGAAGGACATCGTCTTTGGTGGGGAAGTGAAAGTAGAAGGTGCCTCGCGCGACCCCGGCGGATTTAGCGATTCGGTCGATTTGAGCCGCCCCAAACCCCACAGCGCGAAACTCCCGCAGCGCCACCTCAAAGAGACGCTCTCGCGTTTCCGACCGCTGGCGCGCGCGGGCGCTTTGCCGTGGCATCTCTTCACGGCCATCTGCTTCGCCGCTGCCTGTCGTCGTGGCTGAATCGTGCATGCAAGGAGAGGTACGAGACCGACTGACAGGTGTCAACGAGATGGTCCGCACGAAAGGCTTCGCGCTCGACCGTTCTGAGCCTTCCCGAGACCTCGTGCCCCCACCTCGTCCTGCCGGGAGCAAGGGCCGCCGTCAACCGCAATGACGGGACCCTGCCAAGACATCCGGCAGGACGGGGAGGGACGAGTAAGAGATAGGCGGAGCGGGCCTGAGGCTTGGCCCGCTCGGGAAGCGCCTATCCCGAATCGCATGCGCAAGAACCGGGGCTCGGGGAAGGCAGCGTCGGTGGGAATACCGATCGCTTCGGTCGAGCCCCCGTCCCTTAGCTCCGCAGAAGCCCTTCGAGGCCGGGCGTGCCCGCGGAGATCGCACGACGCATGCGATAGAGGTTGGCTTTGACTGCGTCTTCGCTCTTACCGAGCGCAGTCGCAATCGAGCGAATCGGCTGCTGTCGCAGATGCTTCAGGTGAAAAATTCGTCGCTGGAGCGGCGTCAGGTCTTCCGCGATCACCGCTTCGCAACGCCCGAGCAAGCGACGCGCATCCACCGCTTCATCCGTCGGGGCTTCGTAGCCCGCGACATCGAGGGCACCGCCCTCTTCCAGCGGCTCCAGCCGCGGTCGCGGCTTCCGGAAGCGCCGGTTGACTTTGTTGCGCGTCACGCCAAAGATCCAGACGAGGAGCGCTGAGTCACCCTTATACGACGCAAGCGCCGTCATAAGCGTCATGAAGACTTCCTGCGCGACGTCCTCCGCCTCACCCTGATCGCCGAGTCGCTTCAATGCGAAGCGGTACACGCGCGGGAAGTAGGCTTCGTAGAGCAGGTCGAAATGCTCGCGACTTCCGCCGAGAATCTGCTCGACCAGCTCCTGGTCGCTTTCCCACGGCTTGGTGTCTTTGCGGCGGGGCTTGCCGGCGCGCTTTGCTGGCGCGCGGCGAGGCGCGGCCTTCGCGGGCGAAGTCGCCTGCGATGCTTCGGTTTGGGGCGTCTGAATCTGTTCTGCGGGGGTCGTTTCTTGCACTACGCGTTCCTCGATTTCAGCATCAATGAGGTTTCGCGCGGGTAGTGGCACGCTTCTGCTCGCCCAAACCTTTCCTCTGCACATCTCTGTGCAGCTTAGAAAGAGTCGAACGACCGAGGTCGCTTCACTCAGCTCGGTTCCCTGAGTCGACGGCATCTTTGAGGCGGGTCCCTGAACTCCCACCGGATGCAATCGACTTACCGAACTCATGCCCGCTCGAACTCGTCGAGCTGTTGGCTTTTCGAAAGTCGGTCCGGTTTCCCGAACACGTCTCAGTATAAGAGCAAGTCGTGTGCCATCGCTACCTTGGGTGCGGAAAGCGGCCTAAGTGGCTGAAAACGCTCACTTGTGATGCAGGTCACGCGAGGTCGATGGGATCGGCTTCTCGGGGAAAAACGGAAGACTTTTTCCACTTGGGGTGCTGTTTTTCCCCCATGCAGACTCTTGCGGACCTTCGTCCGCGGCCCGGTCGCTCAGACCTTACCCGGCACGACGTACCAGCGGCCGTCACGCCATTGCCACTCGTCGACGCGTTCGAGTTCGGCGCTCCACCAGCGGAGCGGCAAATCGTTGTCCCCAACGAACCGGAGCGCGAGCAGCAGCGAACCGGAATCCGAACGTTCGATCCCCGTAAGGTCAACCCGGGTCGGTCGATTGTAAAGGATATATGCCCGGTCCAGGTCATCGACCAGCGCCGCATAGTAGTCGGAGTACGCCGCCACGCTCGGGAAGAACTGGCGGACGCTCGGGTCCTCGAAAGTCGCACGGGAATTAAACCGCCGGCTCGTAATCCGCTCGTAGAAGATCTCCGAGAGCGGCAGCAGCGCATCTCGCGCCTCGACGGGCATATCCGCCAGCGCGCCCGACCGGTCAGCCTCGCTGAGTACATCGCCCCAGCTGCCCACACCTCGCGTCACACATCCCGAGGCAAGGAACGTGCACAGAACGAAGAGCAGCCCCACCGACCGCACGCGAAGAGCCCCGCCCCGGCACCGAAATCCCGACAGCGCGCATTCACTGCGCAACACGGCCTCCGGTGCCTTGGCGATCACGACTCGCCGTCCTGCCTCTGCGAAACCGCAGCCTGCGCTGCAGCGAGTCGAGCCAAGGGCACGCGGTACGGCGAGCACGAGACATAGTCGAGTCCGAGCGAGGCGAAGAAACGCACGCTCGCGGGGTCACCCCCATGCTCACCACAAATCCCGAGCTTGAGATCCGGCCGCGTCGAGCGCCCTCGCTCGGCGCCGAGCTTCACCAGCTGCCCGATCCCGCCCTCATCGATCGAGACGAAGGGATCCGACGGAATCAAACCACCCTCGACGTAATGCGGCAGGAAATTCCCCGCATCATCACGCGAAAGCGCGTAGCCCATCTGCGTCAGATCGTTCGTCCCGAAGGAGAAGAAATCCGCATGCTGTGCGATCGCATCTGCGGTCAGCGCCGCGCGCGGAACTTCGATCATCGTGCCGATCGTCGGTCGCACACGCGAGTTGCCGGTCGCCTTCCGAACGTCGGCGATGACCGACTCCGAAAGCGCGCGCAGCTTCTCGAGCTCACTCTCATGGGAAACGAGCGGGATCATAATCTCCGGCTTCACCTTCACGCCTTCGGAAGCGACCTTGCAGGCCGCCTCGGTGATCGCGCGCACCTGCATGGCATAGATCTCGGGGAAGGTGATGGCGAGGCGACAACCGCGATGACCGAGCATCGGGTTGAACTCATGGAGCCCTTCCAGCTTATGCCGGATCTCGCCAATCGAGCGTCCCATCGCATTCGCAACGCCCTGAATATCCTCGTCCGTCTGAGGCAGGAATTCATGCAGCGGCGGATCAAGCAGCCGCACCGTCACGGGCAAGCCGTCCATTGCGCGGAAGATTCCTTCGAAATCATCTCGCTGCATAGGAAGCAACTTGTCGAGCGCCTCTTGTCGGGCCACCGAATCCGAAGCCAGAATCATTTCGCGCACGGCCAAGATTCGGCCGGGCTCGAAGAACATATGCTCTGTCCGACAAAGGCCGATGCCCTCGGCGCCAAAGCCGCGAGCGACCTTCGCATCCTGGGGCGTATCCGCATTCGTACGAACCCGAACCGTCCGGTATTTGTCCGTCCACTTCATGAGCTCGCCGAAGGCGTCTCCGAGTTCGGGGATCACGGTCTTCGCGTGGCCGAGCATGACTTCGCCGGTCGTGCCGTCGATCGTCAGCGCATCGCCTTCGCGAATAACATGTTCGCCGATGCGCATCGTGCCTTCGGCGTAGTTGATCGCGAGCGCACCACAGCCCGCAACGCAGCTCTTGCCCATGCCCCGCGCCACCACGGCGGCGTGGGAGGTCATGCCGCCCTTCGCCGTCAAGATGCCGTCCGAGGCATTCATGCCCACAATGTCCTCAGGCGAGGTCTCCGTGCGCACAAGGATTACCTTCGCTCCGCCCTTGGCGCGCGCTTCGGCATCTTCCGCCGAGAAGGCGACCTCGCCGACCGCAGCCCCAGGGCTCGCTGGGAGACCGCGGGCAATGACGTCCGGAGACTCCGAGCGATCGATCGTCGGATGAAGGAGCTGGTCGAGGGAATTCGCGTCGATGCGCAAAATCGCCTCTTCTTTTGTGATCAGCTTCTCGCGCGCCATATCCACCGCAATGCGTACGGCTGCTCCGGTCGTGCGCTTGCCGGCCCGAGTCTGCAGCATCCAGAGCGTTCCCTCTTGGATCGTGAACTCGATGTCCTGCATGTCTCGGTAATGCTTCTCGAGACGCTTGTAGATCGCGACCAGTTCCTTATACGCCTTCGGCATCTCACCTTCGAGCGTCGGCAGGTCCTTCGTATCTTCGGCGCGGCTCGGCTCATTAATTGGCTGCGGCGTGCGAATCCCCGCCACCACATCCTCGCCCTGCGCGTTCTTCAGGTACTCACCGTAGAAATTGCGCTCGCCCGTGGACGGGTTGCGCGTGAAGGCCACGCCCGTCGCACAATCGTCGCCCATATTGCCGAAGACCATGGACTGGACGTTGACCGCCGTACCCCATTCGTCGGGAATATCGTTGAGACGGCGATATGCGATCGCGCGCTGATTCTCCCAAGAAGAGAAGACGGCGCCGATGGCGCCCCAGAGCTGTTCCTGGGGATCCTGCGGGAACGGCTTGCGCGTATGTTCCTCGACAATCTCGAGATATTCCGCGACCAGGCGCTTCAGATCATCCGCCGTGAGATCCACATCGTTGATCACATCGCGGGCTTCCTTGGCCGCATCGAGGCGATGTTCGAAGCGATCATGGGGCACATCGAGGACCACATCGCCGTACATCTGGATGAAGCGGCGGTAGCTGTCATACGCGAAGCGTTCGTCCGCGAGCGCAGCAAGCCCCTTCACCGTCTCGCTGTTCAACCCGAGGTTCAGCACCGTATCCATCATGCCAGGCATAGACGCACGTGCACCAGACCGAATCGAAACGAGCAAGGGCCGTTCAGCATCCCCAAAACGGAGATCCATCAGCTGCTCAACGTTGGCGAGCGCCGTAAGAACATCCGCCTTGACGTTGACCGGCAGCTTCTGGCCGCGCTGATTGAACTCGGCGCAGACCTCCGTCGAAATCGTAAATCCGGGAGGCACCGGAATGCCGAGCGTGGTCATCTCCGCGAGATTCGCGCCCTTGCCGCCTAAGACTTCCTTCATGGAAGCGTCGCCGTCGGCGCGCCCTCCCCCGAAGAAGAAGACACGGCGTTCCGTGTTCGACTTGCTCACTGAGCGCTTCGTCGACTTCTTGGCCTCGGCCTTGGCCTTAGCGCCGGAACGCTTGCTGGCCGATTTCTTCGAGGCCTTCTTCTTCGAAGCCTTCTTGGCCGACTTCTTCACAGCCTTCTTCTTGACGGCTTTCTTCTTAACAGCCTTCTTTTTGGCCGACTTCTTGGCCGCCTTCTTCTTTGCAGACTTGCGCGCGGTCTTCTTCGCGGTGGCCTTCTTGGCGGTCTTCTTCTTAGTCGTCTTCTTCGTCTTAGCTTTAGACGCGGAACTCTTTCGAGCGCTCACAGTCCCCCCTCCAAACGGTCTCGGAGATACGAGGCGAGTCCCTCCATAGGCACTCGCTCTTGATCCATCGTGTCGCGTTCCCGGACGGTGACGCAATGGTCGTCCGCCGAGTCAAAATCATAAGTCACACAGAAAGGCGTTCCGACTTCATCCTGCCGTCGGTAACGCCGTCCGATATTGCCGGCATCGTCGTAGAAACAGTTAAAATGCTTCCGTAGATCCGCCTGAATCGCGCGCGCAGGCTCCGCAAGCTTCTTTGACAGCGGCAGAACCGTCGCCTTGATCGGCGCGATCGACGGATGGAACTTCATCACCGTTCGTTCTTCACCGCCCTCGAGCTCTTCGACCGTATGCGCAGCCACCAGCAAAGCGAGCGCTGTCCGATCAACACCGACCGAAGTTTCGATCACCATCGGCGTGAATCGCTCCTTCGTCTGTTCGTCGGTAATCGCGAGTTCCTTGCCCGAATACTCCGTATGTCGGGTGAGGTCCCAATCGCCGCGATCGTGGATGCCTTCAATTTCCTGCCAACCAAAGGGAAACAAGAACTCGATATCGTCCGCCGCGCGGGCATAATGTGCGAGTTCATCGTCCGCGTGGGGCCGGATCCGGAGCAGACTCTCGTCGAAGCCAAGATCCTTGTGAAATTGCAGTCGGTACTCACGCCAATGCGCGAACCATTCCTCGCGATCCGAGGGATGGCAGAAGAACTCCATCTCCGCCTGCTCGAACTCGCGCGAACGGAACGTGAAGTTCCGGGGCGTGATCTCGTTTCGGAAGGCCTTGCCGATTTGCGCGATGCCGAAGGGCACCTTCTGTCGAGCGGATTCGCGGACACGCTTGAAGCCCGAAAAAATGGGCTGGCAGGTTTCCGGGCGAAGGTACGCCGTCGTGGATTCGTCCACGGAAGCGCCGAGCTCGGTCCGAAGCATGAGATTGAACTCACGCGCTTCGGTCAAATCACAATCCGAAATCGCTCGTTTCTTCGGCGCCTCGGGACAGCGCTCGCCTTCGATCTGATCCGCGCGGAAGCGGCGATTGCAATTGCGGCAATCCACCATCGGGTCAGAGAAATGCTCGACGTGCCCGCTTGCCTCCCAGGTCCTGGGATGCGAGATGATCGCGGAATCAATCCCCACAACATCATCCCGCTCGCGGACCATTCGGCTCCACCAGCGTGCTTTGAGGTTGTTCTTCAGCTCTACGCCGAGCGGGCCATAATCCCAGAAGCCTGCGATGCCCCCGTAGATTTCACTGGCGGGATAGATGAAGCCGCGTGCTGCACATAAAGAGACGAGTGTCTCCATGGCAAGCGGATGTCGCTCGCGGTCAGAAGACGTCCCCGCGGAATCGGCAGGAGCTTGATCGGACATGTATTTAGGAATCCCAATAAGCCAACACTGGAAGGGGTCGGCTCTTGACTGTTGGCCCGACGGGCGGGCGATGAGTGTTCGATGCGAGAAA
Organism: Myxococcota bacterium; assembly: GCA_045106235.1. Lineage (GTDB taxonomy): Bacteria > Myxococcota_A > UBA9160 > UBA9160 > UBA4427 > UBA4427. The sequence goes on along the minus strand of JBGCEJ010000001.1, from coordinate 91,561 downwards.
GACGAGGGCTAAAACAACTGAATCATGAAGATAGAGGCACGCTTCTCACCCGTGTGCCGCCAGATCGATTCTTCGTGATTGCCTTACTTTGGCCAATGCGTTTTCGGCCGCAAAAGTAATGCGCCTGAGGCCGAATGCGCAAAGTGTGAATGCCCCATCACAGAGCGAGGCGTAAACCACCCGCCAATCGATTGGCCGACGCGAAACTGACCGACCCAAACAAGAACGCCGAGCGGGAAATCCGTTCGGCGGAAGCGAGGCATCCGAGATAGAGAGCCCGGTTCCTCGAAGGCCGGGAGTATCCCCCATCGTGGTCCCCGGGGTCAAGCCGCTCCCTGCCTCGGCGACGCGTCCCCCTGTTCATCGCCAGAGCCGAGCCCCTTCGCGGCTCCCGGCGCCTTGCCAGCGCTTCCCCGCAAAGACTTGCCCAGCCGATGCGTCGTCCCGACCGGCAGCGTCTCGTCGAGGTAGCGCTCGCTGCGCAGTTCGACCCCCACATGAAAGCGCTGAAAGCGGAAAACCAGCCGTGCCGCCTGGGGCAAAGCCCGCTCCGCCAATTCCAGCTGAGGCAGCGCCTCCGCGGAACTCGAAAGCCCTGCCCCGAGCATGCGCAAAGTCCCGAGCTCAACCGGAACGAGACCATCGAGCTGAACCGCACAGGGCGTGCAGACGATGCCCCCGTCCGCGATATGGAAATGAACGCGATGCGTCGCCGCGACATCCTCCCGCGGTATCCGCCCACAGCGAACGCATTGCCCAAGCTCCGGCCGAAGCCCAAGGGCATCGAGCGCGCGCAGCTCGAGCAAGACGCGGAGCGTCGGCGTCGGCCGCACCTGCGCGAGCAAAAATAGACTCTCGCGAGCAAAAGTGTAGAGCCGCGTGGCTTCGCTTCCAGAAAGGCCTTCGGGCGCAAGCCGGTCGAGCATTTCCGTCAAGAAGCTGGCCAGCGCATAACGTCGAGCGTCCTCGCGGATTCCGAGAAAGGGATCGATCAGCTGCGCCTTTTCAAGGAAGGCCATCGACGCGCGCGGCTTCTGTCGACCGACGATCGCCAGCTGATTAAAGACATCGAGCGTGCCTGGAAAGCGGCGCTTGCTTCGCCGCGCGCCTTTGGCAATCGCGGTGAGTCGCCCCGTGTCTTCCGTCAGGACGTGAACGATCCGGTCGGATTCACCGTAGTCGACGGATCGTAAAAGCAATGCCTCGCACTCGATCGGCTTCATCGCGAGCCGAGTTCGCTTCCCGCATCTCGCGCGTCCCGCACGCCGCTTCCGCGCGGATCGATCTCCGCCATCGGATCCACCGCGGCGCCCGTCGCCTCCGCGAGTGCGCGGACCGGGTCCTGCCAGAGCACGACTTCACCCCGCCCGGCATCCGAAGTCACGCCCACCAGCACATTCCATCCAGTACGTAGAATGACGAACCCAACCACCGCGACGAGGGCAATGACGACCAGAGCAAGGCCTTGTTTGAGGCTGCGCTGGGTCGAATGCCGTTCCCAGACGCCAAGCGACGGCTCCTGCAGCATCCGCGAAAGGGTGTCTTCCTCATCGAGCCCCAGCGCGTTCGCGACCGTCCGAACGAAGCCGCGCACGAAGCCATCGGTCTCGCCGTCGAACTGTCCACTCTCCAGCCGCTCAAGAGAACGCTGAGGAATCCGAGTCATCGACGAGAGCTCGGAGATGGAAATCTCGCGCAGGATACGCTGCTTCCTTAGGTAGCCGCCGATCGGCCCGGGCTCGAAATCGCCCATGGGCTCTTCGTCGAAGATGGCGCTCGAAATTTCAGCCGAGCTCAGCACGTCTTCGCCGTGGGGGAGTCCGAGCGCGCCTTTTGCGCCCGCGAGAATGCCCGCCGACGCGCGGCGATCGCCCTTACGGCGCTCGTGCCGCGGCCCTGCCTCGCCGCCGTATGACTCTTGATCGACCATCCCTGCCACCCCTGAACAAAAAGAGTAGCAGCGAGCGCCCCGTTAGCCGCGCAGGGAAGCGCCTTGCGGCATGGATTCGCACCTTGCCCGCGTCGACTTGCCGACCGGGCAAGGTCTGCCGGAGCCGCTCAACCGGTCGCTAGCGACCGATCAGGTTCAGATAGGCCTGGGACTGGGTGCCCCAATCGATATCCGGCGCGTCTTCGACCGATGCGCGGAAATGCTTGATCGCGAGTTCGCGACTGCCGAGGGCCACATAGATTTCGCCCATTCGGAAATTCGCTTCGGCGCGACCCGACCGCTGCAAGCGACGGGCTTCGAGGGCCGATTGGAACGCTTTCAGCGCGGCCATGCGATGCCCCTGCTTGGCTTCCAGGATGCCCTGATTGAGCAGCGCCGGGGAGTAGCGCGGGAAATAATCGAGCGCCTCCTTAAACTTCCCCCTCGCCTCATCATCCCGGCCGAGCTGCATCAGCGCCCAGCCACAATTCGTCAGCGGAAGCCATGGCGAAGAATACGTCGCGTCCACCGCCAGATGCTCGCAATGCGGAAGAGAGTCGGCATAGCGCCCCATCTGCGAGAGCATCGCTGAGAGGTTGAGCCGGGCCTGCTGCTCCGTCGTGATGTCCTTTTGCTCGATCGCAAGCGCGACCGAATCGTTCAGGAACTTTTCCGATTTCTCGGTCTGTCCCTTGCGGCGATAGGCCTCACCGAGCCAGAGATGCGTCTGCGGGTCCTTGTCGTCGAACTCGAGGGAAGCCGTGAGCTCCCGAATCGCCATCGCCGTTCGGAAAGACGAGAGATAGTCCATGCCGAGATCGCGCTTGGCCACGGCCTGAGTCACGACTGGGGTTTCATCCGTCGAGTAGGTCGTGGTGGCGCATCCAGAGAGCAGCAGGAGCGCCATGCCCAGCGCAGCGAAGACCACCCCCGATTGGCGGCTGCGGCGACGGTTTCCAGAATCGGGATCGAACGAGGATGAGTGAACAAGCTGCATGGTTGTCTTCCTTCTCTCAGAAACTGGAAAGCAATCGCGCCAGGTACGGCACGCGCTTTGAGCCCTCTCGCTCGCGGCGGACGCGAACGAGCGGAATTCGGCCGAGTTCATTTCCACTGCCGGCAGCGTCGCTCCCGGGCGACTTCGCCTGAGGCAGTGCCGCGGCCTGAGCAGCGGTTTGATCGGCGTTACGAAATTTCGACAGCGTTTGTTCAGGGGCCTCGGTTGGACTCCCTGATTGCGACGCGGCGGGGGGCAGTGGTTTCGCAGCTGCAGCGGGCCGCGTCGTCTGTTCGGGCTTCGGTGCTGCAGCGACACGGCGCTCGGGGCGCTGGGCGGCGGGCTTCGCGGCGGCGGTTTTGCGCGCTTTCGGGTCGCTAGAGCGCCGGGTGGGACCGGTCGGAGCGCTTGCCTTCGCAGCCTTCGGCGCGGCGGGTGCCGAGGACGGCAGCGCCGCCTTCGCGGCAGACTGCACCGCGGGGGCCGGGACGGCCGGGGCGGGCGCTATGGCCTCGGGCGGCGCTCCGGCGACCGTCGCCGCGGGCATTTCAAGGCTGCTCGCGTCCATTTCATCGAGCGAGATGTCGAGCTCGAGGATCTCATCGTCCGCGCCCAGAGAGAGTTCATCAAGATCCGCGAGATCGTCCAGGTCGAGCTCTGGAATCTCGACGTTGGATGGATTGTCGACGAGCACACGTGCGTCGGATAACTCAAGGATCGGCTCGTTCGCAGCAGGCTGCGGCGGCACGGCGCGCGAGGCCGGCGGCGCCTCGACCTCCCCCATCAAGCGGTCCCATAAACCAAGGGCATGGGCGCGGCCCTTGCCCCCGGGCATGATGGCCACCATATCTTCATCGAAGAGAAAGCCCATTCGCTCTGCTTCTGCGAGCAAGGGCTCGAGCGCGACGGCGATTTCGGTGTCGAAATCGATGCTCTCCTGATTTCGAATCACCGCAACATGTCCGCCCTCATTCGTCCGAATGCCCAGCGCCATGCCAATCCCACCGTATTCCTCCGCAAAAGCCACAATCGCAGCCCTTGCCGGCCCGACGGGCAGGAAGTTCACGTTGAGCACGGGGGCGTTCATGGCAGGCCGGAGGGCCAGCATGCTGGCCTCAGAAAGCGGCAGCGGCTCGGAAATACGACGGAACATGCCTATCCCATCGGCAGACGGCGCAGGACCTTGAGCGTCGCGGGGCGGCAGCCTCTCCCCAAAGTGGCCGTCGGCACAGTCTTTTTTCAGACTGAAGAGACCCTAAATCAGCTCCCCGTAAAGCCTTTCGCGCGCCCGCCAGCGGGATACACTCCCCCAAGGCTTGAGAATGACGGGGCCATCAGCCGTCACCTAAGAGGGCCCATCGGCAACAGATTTCGTATGAGCCCTTCTCTAGAAGCTTACCTTTCAGCTCTTTCAGCCTGTATCGGCATCAAGCGCGCCAAACAGTCCGAACTCGAACACATGTAACAGCCACGCCCAAGGGCGTCCTGATCCACTCAACTCCGACACCTAGCCACGCGAGACTTCCCGAAGTGACAGCAAAAGCTTCCGCCTCTTCCAAGCCCTCTGAACAACTTTCCAGCGTCGCAATCCGGTTCGCCGGCGACTCCGGCGACGGAATGCAGCTCACTGGAACGAAATTTACGGACGAGACCGCACTCGCCGGAAATGACCTTTCCACCTTCCCGGATTTTCCGGCCGAAATCCGCGCCCCTGCCGGAACCATGGCAGGCGTCTCGGGCTTCCAGATTCATTTTTCGAGCGATGATATTCATACGCCCGCGGACCGACCCGATGTATTGATCGCCTTCAATCCCGCCGCGCTCCGAGCCAACGCGGAAGACGTTCGACCGAACGGCATGATCATCATCAACATCGACTCCTTTAACGAGAAGGCGATGACGCGCGCGGGCTACACCGAAGATCCGCTGCCCGCGCTCCGCGAGGCCTATCAGCTGATCGAAATTCCCTTCACGACGCTGAACCGTGAAGCGCTCAAGGGGCTCGACCTCACACAGCGCGAAACGGATCGCTGCAAGAATTTCTTTGCATTAGGCGTCCTCTGCTGGCTCTACGGTCGACCGATGGATGCGACGGAACGCTGGCTCGGCGGGAAATTCAAGGGCGACGTGCTGGAAGGCAATGTCCGGACGCTCAAGGCCGGCTACGCCTTTGGCGAAACCACCGAGCTCTTCCCGGCCTCCTTCGTTGTCCCCGCCGCAAAAATCGAACCGGGGACCTACCGCAATATCACCGGCAACCAGGCACTCGCCTGGGGCATCATCGGCGCCGGCGTTCAGATGGACCGCGAAGTTTTCCTCGGCGCGTACCCCATCACCCCGGCGAGTGATGTCCTCCATGAAGTTGCTCGCTTCCGCCATTTTGGCGTGAAGACGTTTCAAGCCGAAGACGAAATCGCAGCGGTCTCCTCGACCATCGGCGCCGCTTTCGCGGGCCAGCTCGCGGTCACGGTTTCCAGTGGCCCGGGATTCGTCCTGAAGCAGGAGGCTCTCGGCCTCGCGGTCATGGTCGAACTTCCGCTCGTCGCCATTAATGTTCAGCGCGCCGGCCCCTCCACGGGATCGCCGACGAAGACCGAGCAAGGCGATCTCCTCGCCGCGCGCTTCGGCCGACATTCGCTGAGCCCGCTGCCCATTCTCGCCCCGGCGACGCCGGGCGAGTGTTTCCACGTCGCTCTCGAAGCCTTTCGAATCGCCGTGAAATACATGACGCCCGTCGTCATTCTCTCGGATGGCTATATCGCGAATAGCTCTGAGCCGTGGATGATCCCGGACGTTGACGCGCTGGAACGCAATCCGATCGACTTCGCGAACCCCGTCGATATCGGAGAATTTCAGCCCTACGCCCGCGATCCCGAAACCCTCGCCCGCCCCTGGGCCATTCCGGGAACCCCCGGCCTTGAGCACCGCATCGGCGGCCTGACCAAGCAAGATGGTTCGGGCAACGTCAGTTACGAAGCCGACAATCACGGCAAGATGAACGAGCTTCGGCGCAAGAAGGTGGAAGGCGTCGCGAACGATTTCCCCCCCATCGAGGTCGACGGCCCCGACGAAGGCGACCTTCTGGTCGTGGGCTGGGGCGGCACGAAGGGCTCAATCACCGCGGCCGTCGAAGCGGCACGCGCTGAAGGCCTGAACGTCTCGCAAATCCACATCCGACACTTGAACCCCTTCCCGAACGACCTGGGCGATGTCCTGGGACGCTTCAAGAAGGTGCTCTTGCCGGAACTCTCGGACGGTCATCTCGCGATGCTTCTCCGCGCGAAATACCTCGTCGATATCCAGTCCCTCGCCAAGGTCGAGGGCCAACCCTTCAAGATCGGCGAGGTCCTCGACGCGATCCGTGAACTCAGCGCGAAATAGTTAAACCTTTCGCTTCACCCGTTTATCTCGACCTCTTTCGATATTCATCGACCGATCTAACTAAGGTCGACGCCCCAAAAGGAGTTTCATCATGGCAGCCGACGCGGCAGTCAAAGTCTCTCATAAAGATTTCGTTTCGGATCAGGACGTTCGCTGGTGCCCCGGCTGCGGTGACTACTCGATCCTCGCCAACGTCCAGCGCGTGATGCCCGACCTCGGCGTCCCCCGCGAAAACGTGATGTTCGTTTCGGGCATCGGCTGCTCCAGCCGCTTCCCCTACTACATGAACACCTACGGCTTCCACACGATCCACGGCCGCGCCCCCGCCTTCGCAACGGGCATCAAGGCGAGCCGCCCGGACCTCTCGGTCTGGATCGTGACCGGCGACGGCGATGGGCTGTCCATCGGCGGCAACCATCTCCTCCATACGATTCGCCGCAACGTGAACACCCAGATCCTGCTCTTCAACAACAAGATCTACGGCCTCACGAAGGGTCAGTACTCGCCGACCTCGGATGTCGGGACGAAGACGAAGTCCACGCCGCAGGGCGCGATCGATCACCCGGTTGACCCCATTGCCTTTGCGATCGGCTGTGGCGCGACCTTCATCGCCCGCACCGTCGACGTCGATGCGAAGCATTTGCAGAGCGTCCTGAAGCGCGCCCATGAACATAAGGGCACCGCCTTCGTCGAGATCCTTCAGAACTGCCCCGTCTTCAACGACGGCGTCTGGGACGAGCTCCAGGACCGGAAGACGCGTGCGAGTGCATCCCTCGTTCTCGAGCACGGTGAACCCCTGGTCTTCGGCAAGCCCGGCGAACGCAAGGGCATCGTCTTCAAGGACGGCATCCCGAGCGTAATCGACCTCGCCGACGACGAAGATCCCATCGCGCGCGGTGTCGTCGTCCACGACGAGCGGCCCGATTCGCCTTCCTACGCCGGTGTGCTCGCCACGCTGCAGCGCCCGGATTTCCCGCTTCCGGTGGGCGTCTTCCGCGCCGTCGAGAAGCCGACCTACGAGGACATGCTCCAGGATCAGGTCGACTCGGCGATCGCTGAGCGCGGCAAGGGTGACCTCAAGGCGCTGCTCCACTCGGGCGATACCTGGCAGATCTAGACTCGTCGACTCCGCAGGACCCGCCTCACACCCCGAACCCGCCTGGGCCATCGGGACAGGCGGACTCTGAAAAGCAGAGAGCGGTCCCCTCCCCCCTAGATTCTTTCGAGGGCGAGGTCGGGCCGCTTTCGCCTTTTCGCGTGCCCCAATTCTGCTGGGTCTTCGTCACCGGCATGCTCGCCGCCTCCGCCAACTGGATGCTCAGCCTCAGCGTCCCCTTCCTCGTCTATGAAATGACGAACTCCGAGGCGCTCCTTGGCGTCGCGGCCGTCGCAAGCAACGCCCCCGCCCTCATCGCCTCTCCCCTCGGCGGCGTCTGGGCCGATCGCTATTCGAGGAAAGGCGTCCTTCGGATGGCTCTTCTCGCGCAGTGCGTCATCGGGGCTGCGCTCTTCTGGATGAGCCGCGCCGGCACGCTTGACCTCTACCCTCTCCTCGCGCTCTCCACGGCGATGGGTTTCGCCTCGTCGGTCAATCTCTCCGCCTATCAACCCATCGTTTCCGAGATCGTCCCCGAGCGTTTGATCGCGCCGGCCTACCGACTCAACGCGATCCAGTTCAATCTCTCCCGCGCAATCGGCCCGGCAGTCGCCGGCTTCGTCCTGGCAGGCTGGGGCGCGACCGCAGCCTTCTTCATCAACGCCGTGAGCTATCTCCCGCTCATCGCAGTGCTCTCTTTCGTTGTCACTCGAAGCCAACCCGCGCGCCCGCCGACAAGCGTCCTCTCGGATCTTCTCGAAGGCGCTCGCGTGTCTTGGGACCAACCGGCGCTGCGCCTCGCCTTGATCGCGGTCACCTTCACCGCGCTCTTTGGCATGAGCGTCCAGCCCCTGATGGCCGGCCTCGCCAAAGACGTCTTCCATGTCGCCGAGGCCGGACTCGGTACGCTCGTCGCCTCGATCGGCGTCTCCGCAGCGATCACGTCGATCGTCACCGCGGGCATGGGCGACCGAATTCGGCGCTCTGTCCTGATTCGCCTTGGCCTCTTCCTCTACGGCGTCGGCTTCCTCGTCGTGGCCTCAAGCGACGATTTCAACCGCGCAATCCTCGGCTTCGTCATCGTCGGCTTCGCCCATGTCCTCGTGAACGTCTCCGTCACAACCGCAATTCAACTGGTCGTGACCGAGGAGCTGCGCGGGCGCGTCACGTCCCTCCAGCTCATGGGCATCATCGTCTCCATGCCCATAGGCGCTCAGATCGGCGGGTTGATCGGCGAATGGACGGGGCTCTCCTTCGTCGTCGCTCTCTTTGGCGGGGCCTTGATCGGGTTCGCCGGAATCGCCCATTGGCGCCTCGGCGGCCTCCGCGACCTCGACTAAGGTTCAGGAATGAGTTTTTGGATCCCGCTTGCGATCGTTGCCGTTGCCGCGCTGCTCGTCGCCGAACGCGTGGAGTCCCGCTCTGGCATTGCCGTCGCCAAGCTCATCGCCGCCGCCTGCTTCATCGGCTTCGCGCTTGCGTGCGGCGCCCTCGAGACCCCCTATGGCCGCGTCCTGCTCTGCGGCCTCGTCCTCTGCGCCCTCGGCGATGCTCTCCTCCTCCCGCCTGGACAAACGATCTGGTTCCAGCTCGGAATCGGATCATTCCTCTTGGGGCACCTGGCATATGCAATCGCGTTCTATCAGCTTGGCCTTGATGGAAAGGTGTTCATCATCGCCGGCGCAGCACTCACAGCCTTCGCTCTCGCCACGCTTCGCTGGCTCCGTCCCCATGTCCCCGCCGAGCTCGGAGTCGCCGTCGTCGCTTATATCGTCGTCATTTGCGGAATGGTCACAACGGCCGTCGCGGCCTCGGCGGCCGGCGCGCCTTCCGCCATCGCCCTCGGCGCCGTACTCTTCGCCGCCTCGGATCTCTCCGTCGCCCGCGACCGCTTCATCCAAGCCAGCTGGATGAACGCAGGCTGGGGCCTGCCGGCTTATTTTGCGGCGCAGATGATCCTCGCGGCGACCGCGGGCGGCTCAACCTAAACATGCCGGTTCGCCCACTCACTCCGCCGGGGAAGAACACCCTGCGCGCGCCAATCATGCCGTCCCCTCGTCCTCAAAGTACGGCATCGCCAACCCGCCTCGTCGAAACGCGAAACAAGCGGTTCGCAGTCAGTGTGCTGATCGCGACGCTCCAGGATTCGCCGACTCTCCGCGCCGTCCTCGGCCGACTGAGAAAACAAGCCGACGATTCGGACGGCGAAATCGTGCTCGTATTCAATGTCGCCCCGACTGCGGTCACGCCTGCATCTCTATCCGAACTGCGTGCCCTTTGCGACAAAGTCTGCTTCGAACCGACCCCCGGCAAAAGCGCGGCTCTCAATTTCGGCCTTGGCCTAGCACGAGGTGAAGTCATTGCATTCACTGACGACGACACCGAGCCGGGCCCCCATTGGCTCAGGGAGATCTGTACTCACCTGACTGCTCCCGATCGAGCCCCCGCTCTCGTCGGCCTCGGCGGCCCCGTGATCCCGACATTTCCAGCAGGTTGCCCTCTCTGGTTCGAACGCCTCGTACTCTCCCGGGCAACGAACTACATCGGCCCTCGACATGATTTAGGAACGGAGCCGGTCGAGTACCCGGTCGGGCCTCCCGGACTCGGCGGCGTATGGATCGGGGCCAACTTTGCGATCCGACGCGAGGTCTTCGACATGCTTTCGTTCTCGAATCGGCTCGGCCCGAACCCGAAGACAGGACTCCGGGGCGGGGAAGACACAGCCCTCGCCCACCAAATCCTTCGTCGCGACCAACGCATTCGGTATGAGCCCAGCACGATCGTCGAACATCCAATCCATCTCGACCGAGCCACTTTTGAATTCGTCCTCGACGCCTACCAGACCCACGGACGCGAGGCCGCGCTCACGCGACGAGAACTCGGATTCAAGCCCTTCTCCATCCCCCGCTTGATCTGCCGGCTGTTCAAGCATTGGCTCAGGCGCCGGCTACGCTTCCTTTTCCGAATCGCGAGATCCGATGCGCAAGGTCCGGGTGCCCAAGCAGCTCATCGCTCGGCCGGCGAGAAACTCACACTCCCGCTCCCTAACGACACACCGCTTTCCGAAGCCCAATTCGAAGCGTTAAACGAAAGACTCGGGCGGGCCGAGCTCCGTGGACGTTTAGTCGAAAGCGTCCGCATACGCCTCGGCCTTGCTTGAACGTGGGCACGCTTGACACCGGATCCTGGACCCGGGGCGAAGGAATACGCGGGCGTTACGAGCGACGCGGGGTTCGATGCCGCGAAAGTCCAACGAGCCCAAGCACAAGCAGTACACCCGTGCTGGGCTCGGGTACGACCACCAGGTCGACCGTCGAGCCAACGCTCTGCCCCGGCGCCCCCCCAGGAAGAACCACGCCATCTCCCGGATAAAAAGTATCGATCAGCAACGTCGTCTGAGACGGTTGAAGGACGCTGAATCGGAGCGTAAACATCGCAGTCCCAACTTGGCCGTCGAGCCCTTGGTCGACGCCGACGCCGCTATTTGAAATCCCGCCGAGGCCATAAGACAAGACGAACTGAACACGCGGACCGAACCCAGGGGTCTCAGACTCGACGAGCGGACCACCGACAAAGTTCTGCACCCCGTTAAAGCACTGCCCCGGGCCGACACAGATTCGGTTGAAGTAGTTGAAGACGGCCTCACCTCCGAGAAACTGAACGTTTTCGCGGTCCCAGCCCCAGACAGAAGCAGCCAGCCCAATAATCTCGGTCTGAGAAGAATTCGTCATCACGATATCGATCGTCACGACATCGCCCTCATTCAGAGCCCCCGGCGAACTCGACGTGACCGCGAACTCGACGGCCGTCGCATCCGTCGCGCCCAAAGTCGCAACCAGGGTCGCAGCCAAAGTCGCAACCAAAGTCGCAACAAGCAGCCCCCCTAGCACGCTTCGAACTCGGGCTGTCCAGGATCGCATCAGTCTCATGGCCTCTCCCTCTACTGTGCTCAAGACAGCAAGCCTAAGAATCACATAACACGAGCGGATCGGTCAAACTAAATCGAACGAGAGGCCGCGGGCCGCGCCTCCCCGACCTCGAGCCGACTGAGACGAGCCCTAGCGCCCCTCCGCCGCACCTCAGATCGATTCTCAAACGAAAACCGCCGCCTCGGAAGCCCGAGGCGGCGGTCATTTCGATCAAGCTCTGCGGTCTAAAGGCGTGAACTAACCTTCAAGCCCCGGCGCGTGCTTCGCAAGCGTCTCGCCGATCTCGGCGGGAGAGGCGGAAACCGCAACGCCATTGGCTTCGAGGGCGGCGATCTTGTCGGATGCCTTGCCCTTACCACCGGCGATGATGGCGCCGGCGTGGCCCATGCGCTTTCCGGCCGGAGCGTTCTGCCCCGCGATGAACGCGGCGACGGGCTTGTTCATGTTCGACTTCACGAACTCCGCCGCTTCTTCTTCGGCCGAGCCACCGATCTCGCCGATCATCACGACCGCCTTCGTGTCGGGATCGTTCTGAAAAAGCTCCAGAGCGTCGATGAAGTTGGTGCCGATGACGGGATCGCCACCGATGCCGACGCAGCTCGACTGGCCGATGCCCAGGCGCGAGAGCTGATCGACCGCTTCGTAGGTCAGCGTGCCGGAGCGCGAGACCACGCCCACCGGACCCGGGCGGGTGATCTGCGCGGGCATGATGCCAATGCGGCATTGCTCGGGCGTCACTACGCCAGGGCAGTTCGGGCCGAGGAGCCGCGTCTTGGCGCCGCGAAGGGCAGCCTTGGCGCGGGCCATGTCGACAACCGGGATGCCTTCCGTGATGCAGACCGCGAGCTCAAGCTCGTTCTCGGCCGCTTCGAGGATCGCGTCTGCGGCCCCCGGCGGCGGCACAAAAATCACCGACGCGGTCGCGCCCGTGGCAGCCACCGCTTCAGCCACGGTATTGAAGATCGGGAACCCGTCCTTCTCCGTTCCACCCTTACCCGGATGAACGCCACCGACGACCTGAGTTCCGTAATCGCGGGAAATCCCGGCGTGGAACGTTCCCATATTGCCCATGCCCTGGACAATCAGCTTCGTATTCTTATCGCAAAGAATCGCCATGTTAGGCAGCTCCCTTCACGGCCGCGACGGCAAGTTCGCCGGCGTCCTTCAGCGTCTCCGCCGCCGTAATATTAAGGTTCGACTCGGCCAAAATCGCGCGACCTTCGGCCGACTTCGTTCCCTGCAGACGAACGACCAGCGGAACTTCAACGCCGAGCTCACCCGCCGCGGCCACAACGCCTTCAGCGATGAGATCGCAGCGAACGATGCCGCCGAAGATGTTCACGAGAATCGTCTTCACGTTCTCGTCACGCAGAATCAACTTGAAGGCTTCCTTCACCTTCTCCTTGTCCGCGCCTCCACCTGCGTCGAGGAAGTTTGCCGGCGTGCCGCCGCAGTAATGGATCATATCGAGGGTCGCCATTGCGAGGCCCGCGCCGTTCACCATACAGCCGATGCTGCCGTCGAGTCCCACGTAGGCGAGATCGATTTCGTTCGCCGCGCGTTCGCGCTCGTCCTCTTCCTCGGGATCGCGAAGTGCCGCGATCTCGGGATGTCGGTAGAGGGCGTTATCGTCGAAGTTCAGCTTGCCGTCGAGGGCGAAGATGTCGCCTTCCGCGGTCAGGACGAGGGGATTGATCTCGACCTGGGAGCAGTCCTTTTCGATGAAGAGCTTGAAGAGCCCCATCACGAAAGGAACAAGCTTCTTCACCTGGTTGCCATCGAAGCCCAAGCGGAATCCAAGATCCCGAACCTGGTATTCGCGAAGGCCAACATTGGGCTCAACGAGGGTCGTCAGAATCGCCTCAGGCGTTTTCTCGGCGACGACTTCGATTTCCATGCCGCCTTCGGTCGAAGCCACAACCGCGAACTTCTCTTCCGCGCGATCGAAGAGGATCGCGAGGTAGAGTTCGTTCTCGATATTGGAGCCGGCCTCGACGTAGACCTTCCGAACGAGCTTGCCTTCCGGGGGCGTCTGCGGCGTATGCAAAGTCATGCCGAGGATTTCACTCGCGGCTGTCTTCGCTTCCGCGGCGCTCTTGGCGAGCTTCACGCCGCCTCCCTTACCGCGGCCACCGGCGTGAACCTGGGCCTTCACGACAACGACCGGGGTGCCCAATGCCTTCGCTGCGCGCTCGGCCTCTTCGGGCGTCGTCGCGAGCTGCCCTTCCGGTACGGCGACGCCGTACTCTCGAAAGAGCTCCTTTGCTTGATACTCATGCACATTCATGTTCGGATGATCTCCGCTGTTTTCAAAATACGCCGCACCGACCTCGGAGCGGCGAAGAGGATAAAGAGCCTCTAGAGCTCGATCTGCGAAACGAGCGTTCGCACATGCTCAACTGACGCATCGAAAGCCGCCTGCTCTTCCGCGTTCAAGTCGACCTCGATGATGCGCTCCATGCCGCTGTCCCCGATCACGCAGGGAACGCCCACATAGAGACCGTCGACGCCGAACTCACCTTCGCAAAGACAAGCGCAGGCCAGCACGCGCTTCTTGTCGCGCAGGTAGGACTCCGCCATCTCGATCGCCGAGAGCGCCGGCGAAACGAAAGCCGAGCCCGTCTTGAGCAGCGCAACCACTTCGCCGCCCGCAGCCTTCGTGCGCTCGACGATCGCGTCGATGCGCTCCTTCGAGATCAGCTTTTCGATCGGGATGCCCGCGACCGTGCAGTAGCGCACCAGCGGCACCATCGTGTCGCCGTGGCCACCGAGCACCAGCGCCGTCACGTCTTCGACCGACACGCCGAGTTCCCAAGCCACAAAGCTGCGGAAGCGAGTCGAGTCCAGCACACCCGCCATGCCAATCACGCGTTCCTTCGGCATGCCCGACACTTCCTTGAAGGTGTAGACCATCGCGTCGAGCGGATTCGAGATCACGATTACGAACGCGTTCGGCGCGTTGTCTCGCACGCCAATCGCAACCTGCTTCATGATCGACAGGTTTGTCTTGAGCAGATCGTCGCGGCTCATGCCGGGCTTCCGAGCGAGGCCCGCCGTGATGATCACAACGTCCGCGCCGGCGATGCCTTCGTAGTCGTTGCAGCCGGAGATCTTGGCGTCGGAGCCGACGAGCGGCGCGCCTTCCGCCATATCGAGGGCCTTGCCCTGAGGCATCCCTTCCACGACATCAAAGATGACCACGTCACCGAGTTCACGATAGGCCGCCTGCTCCGCGAGCACGCCACCAATATTTCCACCACCGATCAAAGCAATCTTGGGCTTGGCCATGAGTCCCCTCTCTTGTTAAGCCTGGTCTTCACGCTTGGACCTACCTCGCGCAGGCCGCACTTTAACTTCCGCGCCGATCTGAATCAGTCTTTCGACGGCGGAAGTTGAATTCGAATTGAAAGATCATCGAGCTGATCCGCTTCGACGCTGTTCGGCGCCTCCATCAGCAGATCCTGCCCGCGCTGCGTCTTCGGGAACGCAATCACGTCCCGCAGATTGTCGAAGCCCGCGAGCTTCATCACCCAGCGATCGAAGCCGAAGGCGAATCCACCGTGCGGGGGAGCGCCCACTTCGAGGGCTTCCAGCATAAAGCCGAAGCTCTTTTCCATTTCCGCTTCGCTGTAGCCCATGATCTCGAGGATCTGGCGCTGGATATCCGCGCGATGGTTACGCAGGCTGCCCGAGCCAAGCTCTGTGCCGTTGAGGACCACATCGTAATGCGTGCCGCGCACTTTCTCGGGCTCCGTATCAAGGAGATGTAGATCCTCCTCCACCGGCGCCACGAAAGGCTGATGCACATAGCCGAGCTTGCCGTTCTCGTCGGGCTCAAGCAGCGGGAAGTCGACCACCAAAACCGGATCCCAAGCGCGACCGTCGACGCGGCCCATCTTGTTCCCGAGGTCTTCGCGCAGTCGGGACAAGATCGTGTTCGCCTTATCCTTCAGGTCGGCCTGGAAGAAGATCACCATCCCGGGTTCAGCCTTACAGCGGTCCCGAATCGCATCGATCTCGGGCTCGCCGAGGAATTTCGTAATCGGGCTCTTCCACGTCCCATCGTCCTCAACGCGAATCCAACCGAGGCCCTTCGCACCAAGTTCCTTGCGTACGAACTTTTCAAGCCGATCGATTTCACCGCGGCTCAGTTCCTTCGCGTCGGCAATCGGAAGCGCCTTCACGATCCCACCCGATTCCGCGACACCGCGGAACGCCTTGAACTCGCTCGTCTTGAACACATCCGTGAGATCAACGAGCTCAAGAAGGATGCGCGTATCCGGGCGATCACAGCCGTATCGATCCATCGCGTCCGCGTACGTGATCCGCTTGAACGGCGCTTCGAGTTCCACGCCACAGGCCCGAGAACCGTCGACCGTGACCTTCTCGAGGACCGCGAGAATCTCCTCCACGCTCGCGAAGGAGAGCTCAAGGTCGATCTGCGTAAACTCGAGCTGGCGATCCGCCCGCTGGTCCTCGTCGCGGAAGCAGCGCGCGATCTGGTAGTAGCGATCGCAGCCGGCAATCATGAAGAGCTGCTTCATGATCTGCGGCGACTGGGGCAAGGCGTAGAAATCGCCGGGCTGGAGTCGACTCGGAACGAGGAAGTCCCGCGCGCCTTCGGGCGTCGCCCGAGCGAGCATGGGCGTCTCGATCTCCATAAAGTCTTGCTCGGAGAGCGACTGCCGCACGGCCTTCGAAAGATCGTTGCGCACTTGGAGCGCGCGCTGGAGCGGCGCACGGCGAAGGTCATGCAGCCGGTTCTTGAGGCGAACCTGCTCGTCGACCTCGACCTCATCCTCGATGGGAAAGGGCGGGACCGTGGCTGAGTTCAAGATGCGCAGCTCGCGCACGTTCACTTCGATCGTGCCGGTCGGCATATTTGGGTTGATCGTCTCGTCACTTCGGCTTTCGATTTCGCCGCGCACGAGAACAACCCACTCCGAGCGGAGATTATGTGCCCGCTCGTGCGCTTCCGGCGCAGACTCGGGTCGGAAAACAACTTGGACGACGCCGGTCTTATCGCGCAGATCGACGAAGATCACGCCGCCATGATCGCGGCGCCGATGAACCCACCCTGCCAGGACGACTTCATCGCCAACCTTGGGTTGGTCCTTTTCGGTGTCTTTTGCGGGGCTACCGCCACCGATCGCGAGTTGTCCGCAGCGATGACTGCGACTGAGGGATCCCATTCCGTCGAGCGGGACGCTCTGCGTGCTCATTGGGGCTCCTGGGCGAGGCCGTTCCCGTACGACAGGCGCGCGGGGCGCATGCGTACATCGTGTTCCTAGAAAAAAGTGGGAGCAGCGCCGATTCGAGCGGCCGCAAGCCTAAGCGTCGCCCGCTTCCTCGCTGCTCTCGCTGCGCCGAGACCAAAGGCTCGCGGAGTGAGGCGGGAGGATCGGGACGCGTCGTGCTGGGAGGTCGCGTCGATTCGGCGAGGCTATGAATCCTTTGCCTCAGAGGAGACGCAGAACCCAGAAAAGCGTTGCTAAATCGGCCAGTTGGATAGCAACAGCGCAAGGCGCTGTCAATCCGACGCGAGGCTTCTAGAAGCGGGCTCCAATCGGCGCAGGGCGTTCAGGAGCTGTCCAAAAGCCGCCTTGAAAGCGGCCTGTCGAGGCGGTCCAGGGAAGCGGTCGAGAGCGCGGTCTCCAGAGTGCCCGAGCCCGGGCACGGTCTAGCGCACGCGGTCGCCGCTGGGGGCGGTCCCCAGCTCCGAGCCCAACTCATTGGCCGAGCAGACTCGGTTTCGCCCTTCACTCTTCGCCCGGTACATGGCCTTATCCGCGGCGTCGAGGAGCGGTTCTCGGGAGGAACCGTGCTCGGGGCAAGTCGCGACGCCGATCGAGATCGACAGCCGAAAACTCCCCTCGCGGCCCGCTTCGAAGAGATGGGCCTCCACGCGGCTGCGAATCCGCTCCGCCACGCGCATCGCCACATCATGGGGCGTATCCACCAGAAGAACCGTGAACTCATCGCCCCCGTAGCGGGCCAGCGTATCCACCTGGCGAACCGCTTGCCCGAGAAGCTCCGCAAGCGTCCTGAGCGTATCTGAGCCCACAAGATGCCCGTGGATATCGTTCACCTGCTTGAACCGGTCCAGATCCAGAAAGAGGACCGAGAGAGGGTTGCCGTAGCGATCGGCGCGCTGAATCTCATTGTCCGCCGTCGCGAGGAGATACCGGGCATTGTAGACCCCCGTCACGTCGTCGATGAAGGCGCGTTCCTTGGCGTGGTGGTAGCGCTCGGCCGTCGCCAAGGCCGAATTCACACGCCGGGCGATCGTCGTCGCGCAGGCCAGATCATCACTGTCAAAACGACGGCCTTCAGACAGGATCCAGACATGCCCCGCCTCGCGCTCTTCACCGCGAAGCGGGACCGAGAGCAAGGGACCCGGCGAGTCGAGACCAAGCTGTCCGAGGGCATGATGCAGAGGGCCCCAGGGCACAACGCCCACATCGCCGTGCCCCATGGTCGATTCGAGCGACTTTTCATCGATCAGCATCCGCGACAGCCGGTCGCGCACTTCATCCGGGAAACCGCGCGCGGCCACACCCGCCTCCCGACCCGCTGGACTCGGCGAGAAAAACGCGATCCCGCGCTGACAGCCCAAGCGTTCGAGCAAAAGCTCGAGCGCCATCGGATACAGCTCACCCGGCTCGAGGCAGGACGCCAGCGGTTCGCAGGCGCGCTCGGTCTCGAGCTGTCCTCGAAGCGCCTGCTGACTCCGAGCGGCATCCAGCAATTGCGCCACAACGATCGTCGCCATCGGCAGCGCGTCGGCCTGCTGACTCGGCAAACGGTAGATGATCTGCTCCGTGCCTTCGCGGTTCGGAACCGCCGACCCGAGATCGGCTGACGGCGTCGCGTCGGACATCGCGATGCGCGCCATCGACACGCCCGGTCGATCCCAGGCCACCCAAACCGGGTCAGTCAAGATCTCTTCGGAGTCGGTGCCGAGCGCAATCAAGATGATCTGCGCAGCACCCGAGGAAGCGTCCGCGGCGGAATCAACGGAATCGAAAGCAGCGCAGGAGAATCTTGCGGCTTGTCCTGAAGCGGCCAATCCGCCCGTGAGCGCAGCCTCCGTCGCACGTGCGCTCTCACCGACCAAGAGGACGGGAATCGGTGCGCTCAGATCCACATCGGACATCGTTGAACTCCTCCCCAGCGGGGATGTTCACCGTCGCAGGCACAGCGAACGACGAACCTCACGCTCCTATCGGAATAAAAGGTGCCGGCCTTGAGAGCCCCTGTCCATGTCTATCAATGGGTTAGCGCTGCTGATTGCGCAGGGTTTTCCGGACGGGACATCACAGACCAAGCGAGAGGTATCCCCTTCGCGACCCAGATCCGATCTTCCCCAACAGCGACGCCAATTCCCTCCGCGCCGGAGCCAAAACCGACGGCCCGAAATGCGCCAAAAGCCGCTGGATCATTGCCTGGATCCCGGAGAGCAAACCCGTCTCCTGCCCATTCCCAGAATCCGCCCTGGGCGCCGACCAGTACAGGCGAGGCAGCGGCCCCCATCGCCGCAGCAAAGAGATCCTGCTGCCCCCTTCGCCCCTCTGCCTTCCATCCAAATGCGGCGTCTTCCGCTTGAGCGTCGGCTCGAGTGCGGCGAACGACCTTTCCCGCCTCACCCACAGCAATCGCAGAGCCGTCCCCGCCGAGTGCCAAGCCGTAAAGCCGCGCCTGGTCGTCAACCCGAATCGCAACGCCGCCGACTGAACGTGTCCGCTCTGCGAAATAACGCTGAACACCCGCTGGGTCTTCGTCCAAAGAGTCTTCGTAATTCCAGGGCGGTGCGACGGCCATCTCGATCTGTGCTGCAGGAATTCCTGCCGCTTCGAGCAGGCTGCGCACTTCCTGAGCCCGTGCCTCGACCAATTCGAGCAGCGCTGCGGGATCTCGCTGGCGGCCGATCCGTTCGATTTCAGCGGTCCCCAGAAACACGTCGATCTGCCAAACCAGAGGCGAGGCATAACGCCATTCGGTTGCGAGGCTCTGAATTCGCGCTGCATCTACGGCGTTGACTTCGACGCCTTCGAAGCCGAACTCGATGCCGTCGACCGAAGCCTCACTCACGACCGGAACGCTCTTCCAAGTCGCCCCTCCATCGAGGCTCAGGTAGATACCGTCCCCAACGGCCCAACAGCGCTCCATTCGGCCCCTCTCGCATGCCACGGCATGTAAGTCGCCCGCCCATGCTCGAACCGGCGTTGACCTCGGCTCTCGGTCCGGGAGCGCCGAAGCCTCTTTCCAAACCGCGCCACCATCCCGCGTAAAGAGGCGCAAGCCCCCCGTGCCCACGGCCACGGCGCGATTGCGATCAAGCGCGGCGACCCCGAGCAGATGAACCTCGTCCGCTCGGCGCGGCAGTCGCTGACGCCGCCAAAAACGTCCCGCCTCATCGGTCTTGAGGATGACCCCGTCTCCGACCGCCCAGCCCACTTCCGAATCCACCATCGTCAGCGCGGAAAGCGATTTCACGGCGGGCCCTCGAGTACGTTCCCAATGCGCCCCCGCATCATCACTCCGGTGAATCACGCCTTTCTCTGAGGCCACAATCACAGTGGATTCGGCGACGATGGCGACGCCCACAAGCCCACCCGAAGGCCACGACGGCGGCTTCGTCGAGAGCGATTCGCTTCCCTCCCGAGAGCATCCGAAAAGCGTCAGTCCGAGGCATAACAAGAGTATGGAGCGCATGCGGACAGAGGATAAGCCGAGAAAGCACATGCGGCGAACTCCGCGACTATTGGCTCGCGATCGCGAGGCGCAGGGAAGTCACTCGACCTGCCACAGAATCTTCGACGCAAATGCTCTCGCCGCCGATCGACGTCATCCCGTGCTGAACCGCTTCAGGGGGATGCCCGCTCGAGATACGGCGATTCGGATCAGGGAGATCCACCACAGAAACCAGAACGCCGCGAGGCTGCTCTCCTCCCAAGGTCCGTGCAAGCAGCGTGACCGGATGACCATCCACTGCTTCATGCACGCGCTCCCTCAAGAGCTGCGTGAGAAGGCGTTCAAAGACGACGGGCGTACCCGCAACACGAGGTAGGTTAGGCGACATCAGTACTTCGAAATCGACCCGCCCTTCGGCGTCTTTCTGAGCATGTTCCGCGACGCGCTGAATCGAAGCAGCGACATCGAAGCGCCCCTGCTGCGGCTTGCCACCGCGTACAGCCACCTGCAATTCAGCCAGCCATTTCTTCGCGGACTCGAGGTCCTGCAGACTTTTTTCGATGAGCGTCTGCTGATCCTTCGTTGCCTCGGACCCCATGCTACTCGAGAGCGTCTGCAAGGCGCCTAAGGCATCTGCAATCGGATCCGCCATCTCGTCGGTAAGTGCCGTGAGGTACTCCTCGTTTGACTGCTCTTCGAGCATCACCATAACGACGCCGACGCGGTCATCCTCCGCTTCGATCGGCGAGGCGAGGCCGGCATAACCGAAACCGCCTTCCCGAATCTGCAATCGTGCGGCTTGGCCGCGCTGCAGCACTTCGGCGGTCGCCTTCAGAACAACTTCACGCGCGCCGCCGCCAAAAACCGCTGCCAGCGGCAACCCGATGGGATCTTCTCCGGACGCCGAGAAGCGCTCGCAGAAAGAGGGGTTCGCGTAGACGATATTCCCATCCGGATCACCGACGAGAATCGGCGTATTCAGATACCCGAGCAGGGAAATCTCAGCCGAGGCGCTCATTCGTCCCACTCCAGAATCTTTGCTTCACGCATTCGGCAAACCGATCGCAGCGCCTCAAACCGGTCCATCCCCGACAAGGAGATGAGGTCAGCCAAAGGCGTCATACCGTCCACCATCGACAACAAGAACCCCGCAGTCGGCGGCAAGTTTCGACTTTCGAGACTCTTCGCTGCTTCGCCGACGATCCGAGGCACTTGCCCCAGCGACCCGAGATCCTTGCGATATCCCGAATAGAGCGTGGCCCTTAAGAGCTCGACCATCGCCTCGCTCTCCAAGTCGTCACCCGTCCCAACACTCGTGATCAGCTCGTAGGCCGACTCCGCATTTTGGTCCTGCAGCAAGCGCCGCACGTCCTCAATGACCGAGCCGGCAATCTCCGCCTCCGCTCCGCCTCTCGGCTTTGAGCGCCGATCCGCATCGCGCATATAGTCGAGCGCTTCTTCATTGCCCGGATCGAGTTCGAGGGCCTCGCGCCAAAGCAGAAACGCCCTGGCGACGTCGCCGGTTCCATAGAACTCCAGCCCCTGTTGGAGCAGTCCCGAAACCCGAGTCTCCGTCGAATCCGCCATCGCGCTCGCCCTACCCCTTTACCCTAGTCCTTCAACTGGACTTCGTAGAGGTCATGCTCGGTGATGATCTCATCGATCTCATCATCCGAAAGCGTGCCCGTGGAGCTGACCGTAATCGACTGTTCCTTGCCGGTCGCGAGATCGCGTGCCGAAACACTCACGATCCCGTTCGCGTCGATGTCGAAGCTGACTTCGATTTCCGGCTCGCCCTTCGGCGCCGGCCGAATGCCCGACAGGACGAACTCGCCGAGGAGATCGTTCTCCGCGGCCATATCGCTCTCCCCCTGCAGAACGCGAATCTTCACCGCGCTCTGATCATCGCGCGTCGTCGTGAAGATATGACCCTTGCTGACCGGGACCGTCGTATTGCGGTCGATCAAGCGAGCGAAATGGCCACCGTAGGTGCCAATCCCAAGCGAGAGCGGCGTCACGTCGAGCAGCAGCATGTCGTTATCGCTGTCAAGGAGCGCTGCGGCCTGAACCGCGGCGCCGAGACCGACGACCTCATCCGGATTCACACCCTTATGCGGGCGCTTACCGAAATGCTCCGTCACTCGGCGCTGAACCAAAGGCATCCGCGTCTGCCCACCGACCAGAACCACCTGATCGATGTCCCCCGCCTGCACGCCGGCGTCGACACAACATTGTTCGACACTCTTCAGCGTCCCTTCGACGACGTCGTGGACGAGGCCTTCGAGGGTATCACGGGTGAGTTCGTAGTTGAGATGCCGCGGCCCTTCCGAGTCGCTGGCGATGAAGGGCAGATTGATCTCGACGACGTCGCGCATCGAGAGATCGCATTTCGCCTTCTCCGACGCGTCCTTCAATCGCTGAAGCGCCATCGTGTCGCCTCGCAGATCCATGCCTTCGTTCTCTTCGAACCACTCAACGAGATGCTGAACGATGCGGCGGTCGAAGTCTTCACCACCGAGGAACGTGTTCCCCGAAGTCGCGAGTACTTCCACCACGCCGTCCGACATTTCGAGGATCGAGATATCGAAAGTACCACCACCGAGATCGTAGACCGCGATCTTCTCATCACCCTGCCGGCTCATGCCGTAGGCGAGCGCCGCAGACGTCGGTTCGTTGATGATGCGCAGCACTTCGAGGCCGGCGATCTTGCCCGCGTCCTTGGTACATTGGCGCTGGGTATCGTTGAAGTAGGCCGGAACCGTAATCACCGCTTCCTGCACCGTTTCGCTGAGGTATTCCTCGGCGACCCGCTTCATCTCGCGCAGAATGATGCCGGCGATTTCCGGGCAGGTGAAGCTCTTGCCACCGACCTTGATGCGGGGATCCTCGTTCGGACCACGCACGATCTCGTAGGGGCAAAGGTCGATCGACTTCTGCACTTCCGGGTCATCGAAGCGGCGCCCGATCAGTCGCTTCGAAGCGAAGATCGTGTTGCGCGCGTTCGTGATCGCCTGGCGCTTCGCCAGATGTCCCACGAGTCGCTTGCCATCCTGCGAAATGCCAAACATCGAGGGCGTTGTCTTATAGCCTCCCGAGTTTGGAATCACGGTCGGTTGGCCGTTTTCGACCACCGCTACGCAAGAATTCGTTGTCCCCAGATCGATTCCGATCACACGGCTCATGACCGCCCCCCTCGCGCGGCATCCCGCGCTCCGATTCGCATGGAGGCAATGGCCCGCCGTGCGTCTACATCTTCTTCGTCGTACTTGAGTGCCGTTTCAAAGGCCCTCATGGCTTCATCGTTATTTCCGCGCTCTCGCTCGACCTTCCCCAGCATCGAGTGATACATCGCCGTTTCCGGCGTCCGCGCAATCAAAGTCTCTACGTACTCCGCCGCATCGTCGAGCTTCCCGAGCTTCAAACAAACACGCGCCGCGCGTTCATTCAGATCAGGATCATGCGGCCGGTAGGGAAGCACGTCTTCGAGGAGCGTCAGAATCTCACGCAGCTCGCTATCGCTCATCCGGTCGCTCGACGCGGCCATCAATTTGGCAGCGCGAGCGCCCGCCGCTTCGATCCTGAGACTACCCAGCGCCTCTTTGAACTCGGCGCGGCCGGGATCGAAGGAAATCGCGATGCGGATATTCGCTTCGGCTTCCTGTAGGCGTCCGTTGCGTTGCGAGAGCTCGGCGGCCTTGAAAATTTCCTGGGCACGCGCCCGGCGTTCCGCCAAAGCCGCGTGATTGATCTTGAAAGGCATGCGCTGGCGAAGTCGCTCCAGCTTCGTGAGCGGGCGCTTCTTGGCGGATTGCGGAGTCGACTGCGCCTTGGCATTTCCTGCCTGGGCAGAAGCTTGCTTTTCCGCGGAGGTCCCGGCCGTCGGCGACGCGGTCGATGGGGTCGGTCCGGAGGAAGTCGAAGCCGCCTCAGGCGGCACCGCCTCGATAAATTCTTCAGCGCCCCCCGACTGGTTTTCTACGCCGCAGAGCTCTGGATCCGAGAGCATTTCATGCGCTTCGAGCACCTTCTTGAAGATGCGGTCGAGGCGCTCAGCGTATTCGCCGATGTCCTTGCGGAAGAAGCGGTCGGGATGAAATTCCTTCGAGAGCTTGAAATAGGCGCGCTTAACGGCCTTCGGGGGAGCCCCGACTTCGACGTTGAGGAGCGTGTGATACGGGCGCCCCAGGCCGGCCTCAAACTCGAGAATCCTGCGCTGAATATCAATCTGGATATCAAGCGATTCGTTCAGCTTTCCCTCATCGATCGAGGGAAGGAAGGGCTGACCATCCGCCTCCCCCGCGTCCATCGATGCCGCAGCGGTGCTGCTGCTCGTCGGCTGGGATGAGGTCTCGGGCGTGGTTTGCGAGGTAGCGCTTGGCCGAGCTTGCGAAGCCAAGCCCTTCGCTTTTGGTCCCACGACCTCGAGGACACCTTCTTCCAACCAGCGCTCGACGCAGGTCTCGACATCGGCGGCCGGGATGCCTCCGATTTCTCGGAGTAAACGTAGGGGGGTCGTGCCATCCACTCGTGAAAGTAGATAGCCCTCCGCCGCAGTTAGTTTTAACTGCGTCGCATCGCAATCCGCCGCCAAGGCGAATACCCGATTCATTGGATTGTCGACCGAATTAACGCCCAACCCCGCTGCACCTCGTCTGAGGACACACGCATCTTGCGCAGGTCCACAGCAAACTCATCGGCCAACTGCGCGCAAACTTTGGGTATGGAAGACGCGAACCTCTGACTTTCCTCGGTCAGGGCGTCTTTTTCGCCGACAGGAAACACCCGCGGGGCATTATCTCGGGCGCAAAGCCTCCCTCAGCGCTTTCGCAGGAGTCTTTCGAGGATCGCGTTCTGCGCATGCAGCCGGTTCTCCGCCTGATCGAAGATCAGGCTGCGCGGGCCATCGAGAACCTCCGCCGTGACTTCCTCGCCGCGGTGCGCGGGGAGACAATGCAGGAGGTAGGCATCCTCGGTATGCCTGAGCAACTCAGTATTCACCTGATAGGGCGCGAAGAGCTGGCGGCGCTGCTCGGCCTCCTCCTCCTGCCCCATACTCGTCCAGGTATCGGTGTAGACGAAGTGAGCTCCGCGCACCCCTTCGACGGGGTCCTTCGTGAGTGTGATCTCCGCGCCGCTCCGCTCGGCGAGCCCCTTCGCCCGCGCCATGATTCGCGAGGCCGGCGGATGGCTTGTCGGCGTCGCCACGCGAAGCCGAAGACCAAGAACCGCCGCAAGCAAGATCAGCGAGTTCGCAACATTGTTGCCATCCCCAACGTACGCCAGCGTCGCCTCTCGCGGATTCATCACACTCGCGATCGTGGCAAGATCGGCCATAGCCTGACACGGATGCAAGAAATCAGTGAGACCATTGATCACAGGGATCGTCGCCTCACGCGCCAACTTCTCCACAAGCTCGTGAGAGAACGTCCGCGCCATCAAGCAATCCACGATCCGAGACAGAACGTTCGCCACATCCTCCGAACTCTCCCGAGTCCCGAAACCGACCTGCTCCGGTCGAAGCAAGAGCGCTTGCCCGCCCAACTGAGCCATCCCCGCTTCGAAAGTGACATGCGTCCGCAGCGACGGCTTCTCGAAATACATCGCGAGCGTCATGCCCTCAAGCGTGCGCTCTCGGTTTCCCGCCCGATGGTTTTCGCGCAATACCGCGGCGCGATCGATCATCGCCCACAGTTCGTCGGCTTCCCAATCCGCCACGCTCACGAAATCTTTTGGCATTCTCCACTCCGTCGTCGTCGGCCAATCACCGACGGGCGCCACGCGCCGCCGCGCTTCCCGCGCGTCTCAGCCCGACTAGAGCGGACCTCAACTAAAAAATTGACGTTCAGCTCAGGGGACGAGCAGCGTCCCAACACCTGCATCGTCGGAAAAAATTTCAAGCAGCACGGCATGCTGAACGCGCCCATCAACCACATGGGTCCGGGAAACGCCCCCTGAGAGGGCCTGCATGCAGCATTCCATTTTCGGGATCATCCCGCCCTCGATCGTGCCGTCGGAAATCAGCGCCCGGCATTCTTCAACCGTCAACTGACTCACAAGATTCTTCTTCGCATCCAGTACGCCATCGATATCCGTGAGCAGTATCAACTTCTCGGCCACGAGCGAAGCCGCAATGGCACCCGCCACCTCATCCGCATTCACGTTATGACTGACTCCCGAAGCATCGACACCGATCGGCGCAATCACAGGAATGAAATCCGCATCCATCGCCGCACGAAGCACACCCGAATCAACGCGCGTCACTGAGCCAACCCGCCCAAGATCTTCACCGTCGATCATCTTACGCTTCACCTGAATCAGGCCGCCATCGCTCCCGGTCAAACCCACCGCGCCACCGCCGGCCTGTTGGACCAGTTCCACGATTTCCCGATTGAGCTTGCCGCCAAGGACCATCTCCACCACTTCCATCGTCTCGTCGTCGGTTACCCGTCGACCGGCGATGAAAGTCGATTTCCGCCCCATCTTTTCGAGGGTCGCCGCAATCTGAGGGCCGCCGCCGTGGACGATCACAGGACGGACGCCGATATGCTTCATCAGCACCACATCCGCCGCGAAAGAGGCTTGAAGTGCCGCATCCGTCATGGCGTGTCCGCCGTATTTGATGACGACGGTCTTTCCCATGAGCCGCTGCATATAAGGCAGCGCTTCCATCAGGACCCGCGCTTTGTCGACGAGCTTTTTCATGTCATCCGTTCCGATGATCGATTCAGTGCGAGCGCGCCTCTTTGCGGGCTTCCGCCACCTCTTCGATACTTTGGAGCAAGCTACGGTACAGGAGGACGTTGCGAACGGCCGCAGAGAAGGCTGCCGAAAGGACTTCCGCTGTCCTCGGAGAAGCGATTTTCCCCTCATCGAGGAAGATTCGGAGAATTCCGACGATCTTATCTCGCAAACGGAGAGGCACGCAGAGATACGGGCGCTCAACGCCATCACTGGGCGTATCCACAGCGGCATCAAAACGAGCGTCTGCTGAGGGCCGTTCTGCCGCCACCAGCTGGCCGCTCTGGCAGGCCTGCCCCGCCAAACCACGATCCGCCGCAAGTTCAAGCCGATCCCCGATCAGCCCGCCATCGACTTCCGCCTCCCTCACCAGCATCGTTCGATCCGAGGAAAGCAGGAAAAGCGAAGCCGGCGCGGCGGAAAGCTGCGTCGCAACCGCCGAGAGCGCCTGGGCGAGAACACGCTCCGGCTCAACCTCAGCCGCAACCGCTTCGCAAACCAGCCGGGCCAGCTCGGCATCACCATCGCTGCTCGCGGCTCGGGAACCCGTTGATCCTGGGGATACCCCTTCCGCGTCCATCGAACTCGCAGCCATCAGCAACCGCTCGACTTCCGGATCCGCTGCCAAAAACTCTGAAATTTGCATTCCCAACAAGCGGAGAACATTCGACTCGTCTTCAGAAAACGATTCAGCGTCCTCACCGTCCGTGAGACACAGCACGCCCACGGGCACACCGAGACAGACAAGGGGGACCACCGCGAAGGCCGAACTCTGATACTCCCCGGCACCTCGCCCCGCAAAGCGACCATCCGAGCTCACTTCCGGCACGCATAACACGCTGCCCTCAGCGAAAGCCGCACCCGAGGCACCCTCACCAACCTTCCTAGGGGTCAGCGTCTCGCGACTCACCTCGATTCCCCTTGTCGCCACAACGGAAAGCCACTCGCGGTCCGCATCCGCCAACATCAGAGACGCGCGTCCCGCCTCAAGAACAACGCTGGCCGAATCAACGATCCCTTGGCGCAGCACCTCCACCCGCTCCTCGGCGGAGGCCAAGCGGACCAGCTGCGAAAGCCGCTCCATCCCCTCCACCAGCCGATCGATCCGAGCCCGCAATCGGCGCCGCCCAGAATTCACCTCAAATCCGTCCAGCGCACGGCCGACCGCCAGTGACAATTCTTCGTCATGAAGAGGCTTCGCCAAGTAGTCGGATGCACCGAGCCGAAGCGCCTCGAGAACAATCTCCTGATCAGTCGAGGCCGAGAGCATGATGATGGGTAGCTCCGGCCGCTGCTCGCGAATCGAGGCGAGGACCTGAATGCCATCCATATCAGGCAATCGCACATCGAGAACGACCGCACCGATCGATGCATCCGACACCGACGAAAGTGCCGTAGCGCCGTCTGCCGCACGCACCGTCTCATGTCCGGCTGTCGTCAAAATTTCATCGATCGCTTCCAGGAAAAACGTCTCATCATCCACAATCAGAACACGATTTTGTGACTGCATCATGATTCCCCCCTAAAGGATGAACTGCGAAAGGTCTTGATCTTCGAGCAACTCGCCCAGCCGTTTCTGGACAAGCGCCTGATCCACAACAACGCGCTGCTGACCGAGATCCGGGGCGTCAAAAGACAGATCTTCGAGCAAGCGCTCCATCACTGTATGCAGTCGCCTCGCCCCGATATCCGCCGACCGCTCATTCACCGTCGCGGCGACATCTGCAATCGCCTCGATTCCCGAATTCTCGAAAACCAACTCGATTTCTTCCGTCGCAAGCAGCGCCGTATATTGCCGAACTAATGAGTTCGTCGGCTCAGTTAGGATCTGCACCAATTCATCTCGCCCCAGGCTCGACAACTCCACCCGAATCGGAAATCGGCCTTGCAGCTCTGGGATCAGATCTGATGGCTTCGCGAGATGAAACGCCCCAGCGGCAACGAAGAGAATATGGTCCGTCGAGATCGGTCCATGCTTCGTCTGCACAGTCGATCCTTCAACAATCGGCAAGAGATCGCGCTGCACACCTTCTCGGGAGACGTCGGGACCCTGCCGCCCCCCGCTCCCCACAGCGACTTTGTCGATCTCGTCGATGAACACAATCCCCGTCTCTTCAACCCGCCGTACAGCAAGCTCCCGGACCTTGTCCGAGTCAACCAAGGCGACGGCCTCTTCCGCAATCAACGCCTCGCGCGCATCAGCGACCTTGAGTTTCCGGGTCTTCGTTTGCTTCGGCATCATCCCTGAGAGCAGATCCTTGAACTGCATCCCCATCTCTTCGACGCCTTGAGGCGTCATGATCGACAGAGATGGCCCCCCACCCTCGTCGCTCAATTCGAGTTCAACCTCGCGCTCATCGAGTTCCCCAAGGCGCAGGAGCTTTCGGAACTTCTCCCGCGTCTCGCTATTCTCGGAAACACCCGAAGCATCCTGCTGAAAGCCAACCGTGGGCGCGTCCGCCGGCGGGAGGAGGACATCGAGTAGCCGCTCCTCTGCATTCATCTCCGCTTTCGCACGGACTTCCTTCTGTTCCTCTTCAGAGACGAGTTGAATCGCGAGCTCCGCCAAATCTCGGATAATGGACTCCACATCGCGCCCGACGTATCCCACTTCCGTAAATTTCGAAGCCTCCACCTTGATAAAGGGCGCTTGAGCCAACTTCGCAAGTCGACGCGCGATCTCGGTCTTCCCGACGCCCGTCGCCCCGATCATGATGATGTTCTTGGGAGCGATCTCATCCCGCAGCTCTTCCGGCACCTGCCGTCGTCGCCAGCGATTCCGTAAGGCCACCGCCACGGCACGCTTCGCCTCTCGCTGCCCCACCACATAGCGGTCGAGTTCGGACACAATCTCACGGGGTGTGAAGGTCTGTTCCTGGTTCACGATTTCTCTGCCTTGCCCGCCTCAGCGTCTAGATTAGGGGAGCGTCTCGATCGAAATATTATCGTTGGTATAGATGCAAATCTCAGCCGCGACTTCGAGTGCGGCCGTTGCGATTTCCGATGCGCTCATTTCGGTATGCCGAGCTAAAGAGCGAGCGGCGGCCAGCGCGAACGCACCACCGGATCCGATCGCGGCCACGCCATCATCGGGCTCGATCACGTCCCCGTTCCCCGAAACCATAAGTAGGGTCTCTGCGTCCCCAAGAAGAAGCATGGCCTCGAGCTTTCGCAGCACGCGGTCGGTTCTCCAGTCCCGCGCCAGTTCAACCGCAGCCCGGCGCACGTTTCCAGGATGCGTTTCAAACTTGCCTTCTAAGCGTTCCATCAGCGTCATCGCATCTGCCACGCCTCCGGCAAAGCCGACCACTGCGCGTCCTTTGGCGACCTTCCGGACCTTCTCGGCCTTCTGCTTCATGACCGTCTCGCCCAGAGTCACCTGACCGTCCGCGGCCAGCGCGATCTGGCCGTTCCGCAGAACCGCCACAACCGTGGTCGAACGCACTCTGTCCCGGCCCTGCCTATCACTTCGATTGCCGCTCATGTCTTCTTCTGGACTCCTACCGGCTCGTTCGCCGGCGCTTGTTCTTCTTCACTTCGGCGCGCGGATGGGCCTGATCATAGACCTCTCGTAGATGCTCCACGGAGACCGCCGTGTACTTTTGTGTCGTCGAAAGGCTGGCATGCCCCAAAAGCTCTTGAATCTCACGTAGATCCGCCCCCATATCGAGCAGATGCGTCGCGTAGCTATGGCGCAGACGATGTGGATGGACATGCTCATCGAGATCGGCACGCACTGCACGCTCAGACAGGATCCGCCGCGCCTCTCGAGCCGCTAGCCGTCGCGGTCCATCCTCTCGCCGAGGCCGCAGCGAAATAAAAAGCGGCTCACTCAGCACACCCGGATGACGCCGCACTTCCAACCATGCCCCGAGCGCTCCGCGCGCCTGCTCTGGGATCGGCACAACGCGCTCTTTACCACCCTTCCCCATCACGCGAACCTCTTGGGAGCGCAGTTCGAGATCACGCACATCGAGCGCAACCAATTCCCCCACCCGGATTCCCGTCCCGTAGAGAAGCTCGACCAAGGCACGATCTCGCAATTGCATCCATGTATGGCGCTTCGAGCGATCGCCGCCTTCCGGAGCGGACTGACGGACGGGGCGATGGTCGTTCGTGATTAACTGCTCGCAATCATCCACTGAAAGAGGCCGCGGCAGGCGTTTTTCGAGCTTCGGCATAGGTAGCCCTGCGGTGGGGTCCTGATCCATCTCCCCCTCGCGAATCAACCAGCGATAGAAAGACCGGACCGACGCCAACTTCCGACCCATTGTCGCCGGACTCCGCCGCTTATGCAGACTCGCCAGCCAAGCGCGGACGTGATCTGCATCGATCTCCGTCGGCTCAACCTCGGCTCCGGTATGCACCGTCAGCTGCCGGACATCAGACTCATAGGCCCGCTTCGTATTCGGGGAGAGCCCCCGCTCGACGCCCAAATAGCGTCCGAAGCCCTCGATGGCCTGAGTCCAATTCACGGCGCGCCCGCCGCAACGACGGCCTGACTGGCTCGTTCTCGATATCCCTGCAAGGCATCGAGCGCTCGGGAAGCCAGCTTCTCGTTTTTCTCGCGCTTCGGCACTTTCTTCCGGCGACCGCTCTTCGCCACGAACGTCGACTCTTCGCGGCTGAGCGGCGGGAACAATCCATAGTTCACGTTCATCGGCTGAAAATGCTTCGCATCCGCGTTCTGCAAATGCTGAAGCAAAGCGCCATGTGCCGTCTCGGCAGGTGCAGCTTCATGAGGGAGCCCAAGTGCCCGACAGGCGACTGTCTCCCCCACCAAATATCCGAGCGCGGCCGATTCAACGTACCCCTCAACGCCCGCCATCTGCCCCGCAAGATAAACGCCGGGGCGCGCCTTCATCTGAAGCGTCGCATCGAGCTGAATCGGCGCATTCACGTAAGTGTTGCGATGAATCGAACCGAAACGTGCGAAGACCGCCTTATCGAGGCCCGGCAGCATACGAATAATCCGCTTTTGCTCGTTCACCCGCATTTTCGTCTGGCACCCAACGAGGTTCCAGAGCGTGCCTGCCTGATCCTCCCGCCGAAGCTGTACGACCGCATGAGGCCAGCGCCCCGTTCGCGGATCCGTGAGCCCCACCGGTTTCATCGGACCGAAGGCCAGCGTGCTGGGGCCACGCCGCGCAATTTCCTCGATCGGAAGACACCCCTCGAAATACATCGCCGCCTCGAAGGCATGCAGCGGAACCGTCTCGGCCTCGAGCAGCGCGGCCACAAACCCCTCGTACTCTTCTTTTGAGAGCGGGACGTTCAGATAGTCTCCTTCGGGCTCGTCTTTTTCGTCGTCGTAGCGCGAAGCCCGGAAGACGATGGACTCATCGATCGAGTCTGCGTAGATCGTCGGCGAAATCGCATCGTAGAAATACAGCGACTCTTCGCCCAAAGTCTGCGTTAGGTCCGAAGCGAGATCTGAATCCGTAAGTGGCCCAGTCGCCAAAATCACCAAAGGATGATCAGGGATAGTACGAATGCATTCGTGACGGATCTCGATCAGCGGCTCGTTCTTGATCGCCTCGGTGATGCCTTCCGAAAAGAGGTGTCGATCGACGGCCAAGGCCTTGCCGGCGGGCACGGCTGTCCGGTCCGCCTCCCGGAGCGTCAGAGATCCAAGCCGCCGCATTTCCTCTTTGAGAAGACCCACTGCATTCCCGAGCGTATTCGCTCTCAGTGAGTTGCTACACACGAGCTCGGCGAAATCTTGAGATTGATGTGCCGGAGACAATTTCTCGGGCTTCATGTCATAGAGGACAACCCGAACGCCGCGCCGAGCTAGCTGCCAGGCTGCTTCACACCCGGCCAAACCCGCCCCAACCACGATGACAAAACCATCCTGCTCTGTCGCTTCGCGTTTGACCGCACCGCCCTCTTCCACCCGACCCGTCCTTTTCTTACTCGTTCTATCTTCTTACTCGTTCTAACAATGAAACGAAGCACCCGAGCCACACCTCACGTCCCACTTCCCACTTCCGCGGGAATCGGGGCGCTGACGAGTCCGCCGAAGAATAGCTCAGCCCCGGGCAAGACGGACCTACCGAGAGCGAGTCAGCCCAAAGCCACCTCTGCAAGCCGCCGTTAGCCCCCGCTAGCCACTTTCGCCCGGCGAGCGAAGCCGCGCATGAATTCGTCCATCCCGCTCCTCTTCGATCCACCCCAACAGATGAAGTTCAAAAAGCAGACGTCCGAGATCCGAAGCGCCAACGCCGAGCTCAACCAAAAGTGCCTGCCGATCCAGAGGCCCCTTGGCCAGGGTCTTCATCACGTTTCGCGCCAGCGGATCCGGGGAGGCGGAGTAAAGATTGCAGCGGTCTTCCTGTTCGTCTCCTGCCTCAAGACGCGTCGAAAGCGGCGCGATTCCAAGATCCTCCATCACGTCTTCGGCATTTCGAACCGGACGCGCACCGTCCCTCAGCAATTGGTTGGTTCCCTCCGAAAAGGGTCCCGAAACCGCGCCCGGAACAACAAAGACCTCTCGCCCCTGCGACAATGCATGCCTCACCGTGATGAGAGACCCACTGCGGCGGCGCGCCTCCACAACGATGACACCCCGCGAAAGGCCGCTGATGATCCTGTTGCGAAGTGGGAAATGCGTTCTTCGCGGCGGCGCCCCCAGTGGTAGTTCAGAAATAACAGCTCCCCGTTCCACGATTTCTTTCGCGAGCCCGCGATGCTCAGGGGGGTAGATCTGATCGATCCCACACGCGAGGACAGCCACAGTTCGCCCCCCTCCCTCCATCGCGCCCCGATGGGCCTCTGCATCGATTCCTCTCGCCAATCCTGAAACGACTGTCAGGCCCGCGCTCGCGAGTTCCCGACCTAAACGCCTTGCATGAGCGCATGCCTCGCGCGTCGCTGCCCTCGCCCCGACGATTCCGATCGACGGCGTTGAAAGCGCTTTCACAACCCCTCGCACGGAAAGAACCAGAGGCGCATCTTCAACCGCTTCGAGTAGAGAGGGATAGGCCGAATCTCCAAGAGGGACGAGCCTGGCCTCCAATCGGTCGAGGCGCTCGAGCATCGCGGCTTCTTTCGGCAGAGACGGCAGTCGCTTCTCCGGTCCTCTTTGGCCGCGAAGCAGAGGCCCGACGTTTTGCGGCTCGAACGCAAAATGATGCTGCAAGCGAAGCCATTGGCGCGCTTCAGCCGGCCGAAAACCTTTTTGTGATGAGTCGATTAGAGAGTCCGTAGTGAGCCTCGCGCGGAACCGGGTGCACTCCGAATAAAACTCATCCCCTTGCTAGAAGCACCGCGTCAACCGTGGTTCACACTGCGTGAACATGCTTTCTCATCCCGAAAGCAAGAAGGGCCCGCGCTAAACAAAGCACGGGCCCTTCTAACCAAATCGCATGAGCGACGAGGAACTAACGTTGAGCAAGCCGTCCGAGCGCAGGTCGAACCGCATCTCCCACGGAAATCTCCCGAGAGCTGCTCAGCACAAATGCAACCGCGCTGTCCGCGTCGACCGAAACCACAACCAAGGTCGCCACCGACCGGGACGGCGTCTGGACGTCTACGCCCCGGGTCGTCTCGCGCTTGATTTGGCCACGCTCGTACACTTCGAGTTCACTCCCGACCTCAACGCCATGGAACTCGCCTCGGTTCAGGTAGACGTATCCGCCATCAGCCATCGTGGATCGCTGGGAAGGAAGGAAAACAACCTCTCCCTCAATCGCGTCCGGCGTCGTCTGAACCGTCACTCGACGGGGGGCAGCCTCGCGCACAACGACCTTCGCGCCCCGCTCGATCTCAGCGAAACTCATCCGAATCTCGCCCACCGAGGTATCGCCCGTCAGTTCCTGAACTTCCATCCAGCCCAGGATATTGACGTGATGTCCGAGGATCCGGTTCGAATCAAGATCTCGAACCTCCTCAACCGTCTCGAAAATCGTGAACTGCTGGCCAACTTCAACGTCGCCTTCGCCCATTCCGAGATAGACCTTGTCGCCCTCGGCAAGCCAGGTCTTCTCGTCGGGACTATCAACAATCGTCGAAGCGCCTTCCATTCGGTCAGCACTGACGAAACCCATCGCGTCCCGGCGGCTCACGGTAATCTGACGTCCAGCACCCAGGTTCGCCGTCGTCTGCGCCGTCACCGAAACGGGAAACGCATCCAGCGTGGAGGGCTCGTCCCCGTCGAAAGCGGCAGGGAGATCCCCTGCCGTCTCGAAAGCAACCGGATCGCTTGCCGCCGGCACAGCCGACAGAAAAGCTTCTGCTTCCGCATCCGAAACAACGCGCATCTCGCTTGCCGTGATCCAGATTTTATCGTTCGGCAGAATCAGATGCGGGTTGTCGATATCGTCATTGTCGGTCCATACGGACGGCCATACCCAGGGCGTCCCCAAGTAGGCGGCGGAGAGATCCCAGAGGGTGTCTCCCTTCGCAACCGTGTGCAGACGACCGCTCCGACCTTCGTCGTCGATGCCGGCGGGGCCCAACACGATCCCGCTGGGCGCAGAAACAGAACTGCCTTCCTGCAGAGCGATCGAATTCAGGTTGCTCGCAGGAGACTCGTTCGTCGCCGAAACGGCAACGGCCGGACTCGCAGTGCTCGGATTGAAGTCGGGATCCTCAAACTGTTCCCAACTCAGGTCGTCTCCCGCTGCGGTCTTCGCCGCCTCGGTCGAATCCGACTGTGCCTCTGCGACGGCCAGCGTCGGTGTGACAAGAACCGCCAAGACGGCGGAAAAAAGATGGCTGCGCCTCATGTATTCCTCCATGAACCGTGCCGGATTGCGGACGCGAATCCGGTTGGAGGACACCCGTTCATAGCCGGATGCACGTTTCCCTCCGGTCCATGTATCGGCCCACGCCCGGGGACTCTTAACGCCCCACGCCGAAACAACGCGATTCTAGAAAGGAAAAGCGCGCTGCCCCATGGGGACAGCGCGCTCTATGAGATCCTCATCACGCTTCTGCGGCCCAGCCAAGCCGGTCGCAGCAGCCTCGCACTACGATTTTCCGATTCGCCCGACCCGCTCACGCGCCTCGACTGCCCAATCGGGCTCTTCGAAATCAACGCCGCGCTTTTCGGCGACGCCCTTGATCTTCTCGAAGAAATCGAGGGAAGCACGGCTGGCCTTCACGGCCTTCGCATCGTCATTATTCGCTTCGTAGGCTGTCGCCAAATGGTTATGCACAATGCCCTGCACCTCGTAGGCCCCTTGCGGAAAGCGCTCAGCAGCTTCTTCGAGGTACCCGATCGCCGCCGAAGGCACGCCTCGCTTCAGCAGAACCCAGCCGAGGGTATCCGCCGCGTTGCCGTCATCCGGAAGCTCTTCTTTCGCCTGCTGCGCGAGTTCCAGGGCACGATCAAGGTCGCCGCCCGACTCCGCAAGGAGGTAGGCGAGATCGTTCTTGGCTTGCCCATTCTGAGAGCTGAGCGCGATCGATCGTTCATAGGCCTCGATGGCTTCAGGCTGTCGCTCAACTTGCGCATAGGCACCCGCAAGCCGGTACTGGAGCTGTGCCGATTCCGGCAGAGCATTCGTGGCGCTCTGCAGAACCGTGAGCATCCCCTCCGCATCACCGTCTCGTCGAGCAATATCTGCCAAGGCAAGCTGCGCAGTCACATTGCGGGGCTCAAGCTCAACAGCCTTTTCCAGTCCCGCTCGAGCACCGGCGGGATCCCCGGAAAGAAGCTTGACCTCTGCTTCCAACTCAGCGATTTCAGACGACTGCGGCTCCGCCTCACGCGCTTTTGCAACCCGCGTGACCGAATCTTCGAGGCGCCCCTGCTCGCGATCCAGAGCCAACATGGCTCGAAGAACAGCCGGGTTCCCCGGTGCGAGTTCCGCCGCTTTTCGAAGTCGCTTCGCTCCGAGTTCACCCCGACCAAGCGCGAGATCAAGGCGCCCCAAAGCAAAATGCTCGGCTGCGCCGCGTTCCTCTTCCGGGATTTTCTCGACTTCCTTGTACGCTTCCTCGCCGCGCCCGACCCGGATCAAGCTCTGCCCAACGACGATGCGAATTTCTGCATCTCCCGGGCGCTGCTCCAAGAAGTTTCGCCCTTGTTCGATTGCGAATTCATGTTCGCCGAGCTGCGCATGCACCTTCGTCAACAGCTTCTGAGCTTCCAGCTGGCTCGCATCGAGCTCAACGGCGCGCGCGAGTTCGACCCGCGCACGTGTGAGATCTCCGGCCGCCGCCATTGTCGAGCCGAGCACGAATCGCGCCTGCGCCCACTCAGGCCGTGCCTGAAGAACAGTTTCGAGAGATTCCCGTGCCGCGTCGATATCGTTTCCAGCCAACTCGAGCTTGGCCCGAACGAAGTGCGCTTCAGGGCTTTCCGGCTGCTCCGCAATCACCCCATCCACGATCTCGCGGCCGCGGCTGATCATCGCATCGTCTTTTTCTTGATACCCCAAATCGACCAGCAGCTCGGCCTCGCGCAGCCGGGCAGCCTGGTTCTCGGGCTCGATCGCAAGCGCATCCTTGGCAGCCTTCAGTGCGCCCTTCGCATCCCCCTGCTGGCCAAGAAACGCCGAGAGAACGAGCTGCGCGGTTGCGCTATCCGGCGACTCGACCGTCGCACGATGGATCAAGGCATCCGCCTCTTCGCTGCGGCCCTTCAAGCGGTACAGCGCCGCCATCTGGTAGATGAGCTCGAGCTTCGTCTTGCTTTCGACGGAATCAATCCCGTCTTCCAAGCTCGCGACGGCTTCGTCGAAACGCCCCCGGTCATAGTGGAACGCAGACAGAAGACGATAGGCCGCGAGCACGGCCTCCTCACGCTGCACGTTCGGAATCAAGGAGGTATTGCCCCCTTCCGCCTTCGGATCGCGCTTCGGCGCGTCGACCGGCGCCTCCTTGGCCAGCTCGACGACTCGCTGGATCAATCGCAGCGCTTCATCGTCCCGGTCACCCGCGGTCACGACCGTGCGGGCCAGACTGGACATGCCCAAATAACTCTCTTCGATCTTGATCAGATCGCGCAGAACACTTTCGGATTCATCGAGACGTCGCTGTCTTTCGAGGAAACCGCTCAGCAAGAACTGAAAGGCCGGGCCATCAGGGTCATTCTTGACCGCAGCCCGAAAGTCAGCCTCCGCTCCTTCCAGGTCGCCATTCGATTCCCGCGACTGGCCACGCAGCAAGAAGGCGGGAGAATTATTCGGGTCGAGGCGGAGCACCGCGTCGGCTTGTTCGAGCGAAAGATCGTGATCGCCGATTGCTGCCGAAACCGTGCCATAGCGGAGTCGCGCATCGATATTGTCGGGCGCGAGCCGAACCGTTTCGGACATTTCCCAATAGGCATCTCTCGGCTTTTCGACTTCGAGGTAGGCCAAAGAGAGCGCTTCGTGGGCTTCCGCGTTTTCCGGATCGAGCTGAAGCACGTTCTTGAATTCAATGATCGCCTCTTCGGGCTTCTCGTCGGCGATGTAGGCATCACCTCGATCAAGAAAGCCTTGCACCCGCTCCTCGTCGCTTTGGCAGGCGCCGAGAAAGAGAACGGCGGCCAGAGCCAGAACCCATCTCGCAGTCGCGAAACGGGAGCAGGAGGCGTCGCCTTCGGCGGTGGATTGCGCACTGGGTTGGGCGTTGGAGTGCGCAGCCAAGAGAAGGCGACTGGAGTTGCAAGATCGAGTTTGAGAAGCGAGTCCCAGAAAGGTCACGATGCGTCCTTTTTCGCTCGCCGAAAACGACGAGCCCGAGGGGAAACCGAATGGGCCGAGAGAGTGCGCCATCCCGTCATGCCACGCCACAAGCAGGCCACATGGCGCAGGCCCAACGGGTTCATCGGACGCGGGGCACCGATCCTAAATCCCCCTGCCCCACGATCTGTGCCGAAGGCCAGATCTTGAACCGACTCGGACAAGGCGAGCAAGGATAGGACAGAGGGGGGCCTGACTAGAACGAGCTCGGCTGAGGGGCGGGGTCGCCGACCGGGATCACGTACCGCTTCCCTTCCTGTGCGAGCCAGCCGGACTCCTTGAGCTGCTTGATCGCCCGGGTCACGGTCTCACGGGAGGTCCCGACCATGTCCGCGATTTGCTGATGGGTCAGTGCGGGCGTAATTCTCCGATCGGGGAATCCGTCCTCGCTTCGCGCGATGCGCTCGAAGAGATTCCGGGTGCGCTCTTCGACGCCCTGGAAAGAAAGTGAACGCGCTTGTTCGTTGGTTTCTCGCAACCGATTCGCCAGCTCTTCGATCACGGCCAAAGAGAGGTCAGGGCTCTGCCGAAGCAGATCGATGAAGTCTCGGCGCGAGAGCGCCAGAAGGGTCGATTCCTCCAGGGTTTTCACACTGGCCGAGCGTGTCTCGTCTCCGAGCAGCGCCATATCTCCAAAGAACGCGCCTGCTTCGAGAAAATTCATGATCTTCTCTCGACCGTCTTCCGAGGCCTTGGTGACCTTGGCTCGCCCCTCACGAATCACGTACATGTAGTCGCCGGGCAGCCCCTCCTCGACCACCGTGGAGTTCTTGGGGAAGCGGCGCTCGATCAGGTGGGAAGCCAGCTCCTCGAGATCTCCCTCGGAGACCCGCGTAAAGAGCGGAATCGCACGAAGCGAATCAAGAACATCCTTGCGAACTGTACCTGTCGTATTCATCTGAACCTCCTCGCGGCGCGTCATGCCAGAAACCACCACCTCTGCGGTTGTTCCGAACTGTCGATGCGAGTTTGCCGTTCAGCGGGATCGTACGTCTCAACCCCACTCTCGCTTAGTGACCAACGTCACAACGAGGGGTTCAATAAAGGCAAAAAATCTTCCGAATACGCTGAGATTGGCCTGAGCGGGTGACCGGAGGTTCAGCTGAGCCGGACCGGGGGAGCCGCTAGCGGCCGACGCCCCAATATCGAAAGCCGGCGCCAGACATGCGGGCGGGATCGTAGATGTTGCGGAGGTCGACCATTCGAGACTCGGCCATCACTTCCTTGGCGCGGTCCAAGTCGAGCATCCGGAATTCGTTCCATTCTGTCACGATGACCATGACGTCGGCGTTTTCAAGCGCGCCGTAGGCGTCTTTCGAAAGCGACATTTCTGGAATCAACCGACCTGACTCGGCCATGGCGGCGGGGTCGTATGCCTGGACCTTGGCACCGCGATCGAGCAGGCCCCGAATAATCTCCAGCGCGGGCGCCTCCCGAATATCATCGGTCTCGGGCTTAAATGACAGGCCGAGAATTGCCACGGTTTTGCCTTCGACGTCGCCATCAAGCGCCGTCACGATCTTGTCGACCATGCGCATTCGCTGTCGCTCATTGACGCGAATCGACGCTTCAACGATCGCAAACTCGTGACCGAGCTCCTTGGCGAAATGGGCCGCAGACAGCGTGTCTTTCGGAAAGCACGAACCGCCGTAGCCAGGGCCAGCGTGGAGAAACTTCTTGCCGATGCGCCGGTCGAGGCCCATCGCCTTCGCCACGTGCTGAACGTCGCCGCCGGCACTCTCGCAAAGTACGGAGAGCTCATTGATGAACGAGATCTTCGTCGCGAGGAACGCATTCGCCGCATACTTCGAGAGCTCAGCTGTCCGAACGTTCGTTTCAACGAAGGGCGTCTCGTTGAGATAGAGCGGTCGGTAGAGGTCCTTCAGAATCGCGAGGGCTTGGTCATCATTCTCGTCCGTTCCGATCACAACGCGGTCGGGGCGCATGAAGTCACCGATGGCCGCCCCTTCGCGCAGAAATTCGGGGTTGGAAGCCACGCTGAAACGAGCAGTCTCACCCCGCGCGTCGAGTTCTTCTTGAATCCAACCGCGCACCTTATCCGCGGTTCCGACCGGCACGGTGCTCTTGGTGACGACAACTTTGTAGCTGTCGAGCTGCTTGCCAATCTCGCGAGCGACACCCTCGACGTAAGTCAGGTTGGTACTGCCATCGGCGGCAGCGGGCGTTCCCACTGCGACAAAGATGACCAGAGCTTGATCCATCGCCTCCACGGAATCCGAGGTAAACGCGAGTCGTCCGCTCCTCACATTGCGGGCAACCAGGTCCTCAAGCCCAGGCTCATAGATCGGAATCTCGCCCCGGATCAGAGCATCGATCTTGTCCTCAGCCTTGTCGACGCAGGTCACCTGGACACCAAACTCCGAGAAGCACGCGCCCGTAACAAGCCCGACGTAACCGGTTCCGATGACGGCAATATTCATTTTCTTCCTCCGCGTCAGCGCGTCCCTGGGTCTCCCCGACGACGACCGCTGGCCTTTTCCTGAGCTTCGAGATCGGCTTCCACCATGATCTCAACGAGTTCCTTGAACGAAGTCCGTGAAACCCAGCCGAGTTCCTCACGCGCCTTGGTCGGGTCCGCCAACAGCGTGTCGACTTCCGCGGGCCGGACAAGGTTCGGGTCCGTTCGAACAAAATCTGATGGGTCGAGCCCGACATGTGAAAAGGCCAGTTCGAAGCAGTCTCGCACTGAGTTCTGCTTGCCCGTCCCAATCACAAAATCCAGGGGTTCTTCCCTTTGCAACATCATCCACATCGCCTCGACGTACTCTTTGGCGTAGCCCCAATCGCGCATCGCGTCCGTATTTCCGAGATGCAGCGTCTCCTGGAGGCCCAATTTGATCTTGGCGACGCTTTCCGTGATTTTGCGCGTCACGAATTCGCGGCCCCGGCGGGGCGATTCGTGATTGAAGAGGATTCCCGAGACGGCAAATAGGTCGTAACTCTCGCGATAGTTCACGGTGATCCAGTGCCCGTAGAGCTTCGCCACGGCGTAGGGGCTCCGCGGATAAAAATCCGTCCCCTCGTTCTGGGGCGTCTCTTGGACGCGGCCGTACATCTCAGAACTCGAGGCTTGATAAAAGCGGATCCCTGGATCGACGACCCGAATCGCCTCCAGCATGCGCGTCACGCCCAGCGCTGTGAACTCCCCGGTCAGCGACGGCTGGGCCCAGGAAGTGGGCACAAAGGACTGCGCCGCCAGGTTGTAGAGCTCGTGAGGGGCACAGGCCCGGATCGTATTCACGAGCGAAACCTGATCGAGCAGATCGGCCTGGTGCAGTTCAATTCGGCCGGTCAGGTGTTGGATCCGCTCAAAGGTCTCGGTGCTTGATCGGCGCACGATGCCG
Source organism: Myxococcota bacterium (assembly GCA_045106235.1). Classification (GTDB taxonomy): domain Bacteria; phylum Myxococcota_A; class UBA9160; order UBA9160; family UBA4427; genus UBA4427. The sequence goes on along the minus strand of JBGCEJ010000001.1, from coordinate 49,756 downwards.
TGGACTTCGTAGCCCTTCTCAAGCAGCAGCTCGGCGAGGTAGGAGCCATCCTGCCCCGTCACGCCTGTGATCAATGCCCGGCGTCCTGATGTTGTGTCGGGTTGTTGGGTCATCCAGGGCCATCTCCTTCGACCGCTGCAGCAGACTCAACCGCATCCATCGAAGGGACCGAACCGCCCGCAGCCACGCCCGACGCTTCAGCAGCGTCAGAGTCACTCTCCGGGTCGGCGGGCACATCGAGCGAGAATGCATCGAGGTTGCGGAGAAGCCGAACTGTCACAGCGACCACGGCGGCGAGATATACGAAGGCCAGCCAGCCGTCCAACTGCGAAAACGAAACCGCGATCATACAGAAGCAGCCGGTGAGAAAGTAGAGCATCAAGACCGCGTTCTTGTGAGAACCTTCGCGGTGAAGCAGGCGGTGATGCATATGCAGCTTGTCGGGCGAGAAGACGCCCCGGCCGCTTCGAACCCGGCGCACAATCGAGAGCAGCGTATCGAGCAGCGGAATGGCGAGAGCGAGGATCGGCACGATGAACGCGAGAAACGCCTGTTTTCGGTAGCCCTCGAGCGCCAGAAGCGCGAGACCAAACCCGATCAGGAGCGACCCCGTATCGCCGAGAAAAATGCGAGCCGGCGGGAAGTTGAAGGGCAAATAGCCAAGGAGCGCGCCGAACAAGGCGAGGCCGATCACGACGCCGCCCCACTGGCCCGCTTGCCAACAAATGACGGTCAGCGTTGCGGCGATAATCGCGCCGAGCCCCGACGAGAGGCCGTCGAGACCATCGATCAGGTTCATCGCGTTGGTGACGCCGACGATCCAAACCAGCGAGACCGGCCAGAGAATCCAGAGCGGCACGACATAGGTCTCGCCTGAAATCGGGTTGCTAAAGAAATCAACACCGAAACCTGATCGAATCGCGATGCAGGCTGCGAGAATCTGGAAGCCGAGCTTGACCGAGGCGCGCATCGCGAAACGGTCGTCCCAGGCCCCAACGAGCATCAACAGGCCCGCTCCCGCGGCGAAACCAAGAGCCTGCGGCCACACCCCGGGCTCGACGCCGACGAGCCATGCCGCGACGAAGCCACCCGCAATGCCTGCGCCCACGGCGAGTCCGCCGAGCAGCGGCATCTCGGCCCGACGGCTCACCTTGCGCTCGTTCGGACGATCCACCGCACCGACGCGCCGTGCGAAACGGATCACGACCGGCGTCATCAGCCCCGCTACACCCGCCGCAACGATGGCGATTACGATGGCACGAAAAACGTCCAACGTTCAAATCTCCTCGGCCGGTTCTTGCGGACAGCGCCGCTCGGAACACCCATTCAGAATCAGACGCCGCGAAGGATAGACGGGATCACGTCTCATTTTACGATCCGTCAGAAAACTAGTAGTACCCGTACTGCTCACGCGTGGTTTCCGAACCGTTGAGCACAAGTCCCACCACACGACGTCGGTCCAGCACATCAAGCGCGGCCTGAACCTCTTCCTGCGGCGTCACTCCAGCGCGCACGACCATCACTAGGCCATCGCAAAGCTCCGATACACTCTTCGCGTCAGGCAGACCAAGGCATGCGGGCGTATCCAGAATGATCCGGTCGTAGCGCCCTGCTACGTCTTCGATGAGCCGCCTCATTTCGGGCGACGCCAACAGCTCTGATGGATTCGACGGAATTGAACGGACCGGCAGCACATCGAGGCTGAGCCCGTCGAGTTTCTGAATCGCATCCTCAACGCTGGCTTGGTTCAGCAAGACCTCGGCGAGTCCCACCTGGGGCTGCAGGCCGAGAGTCCAGTGCACCTTGGGGCGCCGCAAATCGCAGTCGATGAGCAGAACGTTTCGCCCCACGCTCATCGCCGTCACGGTCGCGAGGTTCACCGAGCAGGTGGACTTCCCTTCCCCGGAATTGGCGCTCGTCACCGCAATGGTTTTCAGCGTGCGCGTCGAGGCCAGGGAATCGAGCCGGCCGCGCAAACTTCGATACTGCTCAGCGACGTAGGAGTCAGGTTGCAGCAGCGAGATGCGACGCTTATTCGCCTCGTTAGGCGCTTCGACGTCCGATGCCTTTCGGTCCTTAAAGAGCCGACTGAAAAAACCGGGCGCCTTCGAGCGCGGCGTGGGCGGCGCGACCGGACCTTCGAAGGACACGGCGGCCGGGACCGCAGACTCGACGCCGGACACTTTGCGGCGTCGTTCTTCTTCGGCACGCTGAAGCGCTTCATAATGCTTGGGCATTTCTTCTCTCCCTGAACTCTCGACCGGACCGCCTAGCGGCGGAACCGGAACAATCTTCTTCGCGGGCGCCGTTTCGGCGTCTCGTCGGTACTACCGTTCGTGTCGGCCGATCCTTCGACCTCGTCCTTACCGATCAGCCCGAGATCATGCGCGACCTCAAGAACAATCTCTGGACCAATGGTCGAGCGCTGACGGGCATATCCCGCGAGCAGCGAGCCATCGCATACGTTGTTGATCATTCGCGGCGTCCCCTGCGTGACGCGAAAAAGCTCTTTAATCGCCTTCTTCTTGAACAGCGCGCCACCGGTATATCCCGCCTTGGCCAATCGCTCGTTCACATAGGCATCGATTTCCTGCTCGTTGAACGGTCGCAGTCTATGCCGAAGAGCGATGCGCTGCCGCAGCTGGCGAAGCTCAGGCTGATCCACCAGGTCCTCGAGCTCGGGCTGCCCGACCAGCATGATCTGAATCAGCTTCGAGGTCGGCGTCTCGAGGTTCGAAAGCAACCGAATCTCTTCCAACATTTCCGTCGAGAGGTTCTGCGCCTCATCCACGATCAAGAGCACCTTTTCATTCGCGGCCAGCTTCTCGATCAAGTAGTGATTCAGCGCGAGCAGGTACTCGGCTTTCGTTTCACAAGCCTGACCGATATCGAGTTCATCGAAGAGCATCCGGAAGAACCCGATCGGATCCAGCCTGGGATTAAAGATGAACGCCGAATTCGTCTGCGAATCCAGCTGCGACAAAAGCGCATGCAAGAGCGTCGTCTTGCCCGTCCCTACCTCACCCGAGAGCATCACAAAGCCCTTGCCGGAATTAACGGCATAGACGAGCGTCGCGAGCCCCTCCCGATGCGCCTCTCCCATGTACAGGAAAGAGGGATCGGGGGTCATCTCGAAAGGAGAGCGAACGAGTCCGTAGTACTCTTTATACATCCTGCGCCCCGTTAACCATGACCAAGCCCAAGCGATTCAGGCGTGATTCGGCTTGCGGAAGCCGAGTCATCCTCGACCGACTCGTCTATCTCGGGGCCGGTAAAATCACCATTGACCCAGAAATAGGTCGCTACGCCGCTAACCAAGACCAGCGTCACCAAGACCGCCGCAAGCAAGGCCTCCCGAAAAACCTTCCTTGAGCGCGCAACACGATCTGATTCGAGCATGATTTTGGGAACCGAAACCAAAACGGGGATTCCCAGCGCAGATTGAAGATCATTCGACGTGTGCATAGAAGAATCCGTCATCTCCGCCAGGAGACCGGCGCCCAGACCAAGCCCTACGCCCAAGATCGTACCCAGCGCGAGCAACAGAAAACGGTTAGGCGAGCTCGGCTCGCGAGGACGTTCGGCGGGTTCCAAAATAAGAAACTTCTCGCCGAGTTGTCGTCGCTCCATATCCGCCTGGACGCCAGCCTGCTGCAACCTTGCGCTGAAGTCCTGATAACTCCGATCGAGCTGTTCGTAGCGCCGAGTGAGCGCATCAAGGCGCTCAGCCACTCCGGGTGTCGATCCCAAGCGAGCTTCATAGACTTCGATTTCAGCGCGCAGCCGCTCAATATCCTCGGCGGCCGATGTCGCTCTTAACTTGGCACGCCCCTGCTCTGCACGTGCATTCTGCTCCGCGATCGTTTGCGGCGCCTCCTCCTCACCGGTACTCGCAGAAGACCTGAGTTGGTCCTGAAGCATTCGCATTTCCGCTTCGACCCGAATCACGTCGGGATGGCGTGGCGTAAACCCGCGAGCAAGCATGCTGCTGTGTTCGAGTTCCAGCGATCGAAGCCGGTGCGTCGGGCTCGTCGAATCGTTCGGCGATGAAAGATCCGAGGCGGTCAGAGCTTGGTTCTTCCAATAGGCAGCGTCATTCATCGCAGCATCGAAGATGCGTTGTGCATCACGCAGATCTGCCTGCGCGAACTGAAGGGTGCGCTGGTTAGAATCGAATTCCTCCGGCAGGCTACCTACATTCTCGGCCTTAATCCCAGAGATCTCGCCTTCGACGGTCGCAAGTTCGCGAGAGAGCGACTCAATCTCATCCTGCATGAACTCAAGACTCTTCTTCGTGACTTCCGTCCGGCCATCGATATTCGCATTGATGAAATCGTTCGCGACTCGCTGAGTCACATCCCGAGCGACAGCGGGCTGATCATGACGAAAAATGATGCGGAAGGTATTGAATTTCAGATCGCGATTGCGCGCCTGGCGTCCCTCAATCGCATTCGTCACGGGTTCGATGCTGATATCGGATCGCATGAGGTCGATCACCTCAAAACGTTCCATGTCATGGTGCTCATCTTCATAGAGATCTAGATCAGTGATGATCTTCGACAAGCGCGTGCGACTCAGAATCTCGGAGGTCATGATCCCAAGGCGCTCGTTCAGATCACTCTCGTTCACGCCGGAGTTCACCAAGCTCTCGTCGACGGATTGCGGCTCGACCAAGATCACCGCCGAAGACGTATACATATTGGGAAGCGCCATCGCGACCATGTAGGTCGCGAGAATGAGTGCGCCAGACACGACCGCGATGAGCTTTCCGCGGCGACGCGCCAGCCCAACGAGATCGATCACTTGATTGCCTTGTTCAGAATTCATGACGAGCACCAGCCCCTAGAAAATGATGGGGTCAAACGTGTAACGAAGAGAGAGAAATCCTGTGTGAGTGTCCCCCACACCGGGAGAGTTGACGCCGCCATCGATATCTTGCGTCAAGAATGCGTATTGTCCGATCAAGCTGAGCTTCCGATTGATCCGGTAGGTATTAACCAAAACCGCCCGCCACTGCGTGGTATCCAAATTATTGAGACCCGGGACGTCTACGATCTGCACACGTCGGTTCCAGCCCAGGTCGAGCCGGCTAACGAGCCTACGGTTCCATTCATGGACCCCACGAACGGTCACGTCATCGGAGATTGTTGCGGAGGTCGTAAAGCCACCGCGAAACTCGGACCGACTGTAGTTCGCGGTGAACCTCGACTTGCTCCAGCGCTTGTCGAAAGACGCCCCTGCAAAAATCGACGTTTGTTGATCGTAGATCGTGTCGTCGCCGTCAGGAAGCGCCGCGTCGCGTCTGAAGAAAATGTCGGGTACGAGCTTAGTCGAAATGAAGGAAGGGCCGACCTGAACCGAAACCCTCATCGTCTCCGAGATCTGACGCGACAAGTTAAACGACAGATCCCAGGTCAGAGTCTTCGAAGAAGGAACTCTTCGGTCTTCACGCGGGTCGATTAGATCCGAAGTGACGTCTGGCGCGTCCGTTTCGTTGAAGTCGAACCGCTGAACCCGGGTATCCCGAAAACGGCCGGCAAGCGAAAACCCAGCGCTCGTTTTCTCATCGAAGGCATGATCCCCTCCGCCGCGGAGGGAGTAGGCGCGCGTGTCGGCTTGAGAGCGTCGACCATCGGGCGTTGGATCAAAATCGTCTACATCAGCGGCAAGAAACGCCGACCAATCGGGCGTGAGCTGTCGCGAATAGCGAAGTTGCGCATTCGTCCGCCGTAGTCGGCTTCGATCGCTCGGCTCTGGAAAAAACTGCCCCGAATCGTCCAGAATTTGCTCGGCCCGTAGCTGGCGCTGATTCGAATAGCGAAAGCTGAAGGAGAGGGCATCGAGGGGTGTCACCCTCCAGGTCCCATTTCCTCGAGCGAGATGATCCAGCCCATCGATGTCCTCTGTTTCCGCGAAGGTCCTGAAGGTTGGGCGATAGGCGATGTCGTAGTTGAACTGGCGATGTTTCTCGGAAAGCGAAATCCGCGGCGAAATTTCGAAGAATCCATCTTCGACCTTTTCCTGTCCCGAGCGCAAGACATTACTGTCTCCACCAATTCGCCCTTCGACGAAGAGGCCGACCTCCCGCGCCTCTGCTTGGCTTGTCGCCAGCATCAAGACCATCCCCAATACGGCACTACACCGCCCTCGAAGCATTGGACCTCCTGTTACTCCGGCACGACGACAGTGTCGCCGGGCTGGAGCAAGAGATTGGATTCCTTCGCCTTGCCGGCGCTATACGCGCCGTAGTTGAATACGTACTCGACGGTCTGTCCGTCGACTTCGCGAATCACTTTGACCCGGTCCTTACGGGCCCACGCATTGAAGCCCCCCATCGTGGCGATGGCTTCGAGAACACGCATCTGGCGGGTTAAGGGGATTTGCCCCGACCGCGCCACCGCGCCGACCACGGTCACCGTATGACTTCTCGTCTCTTCAACGATGACGGTTACATCCGGCGCCGTCACGAACTCGGCGAGCTGTTCGGTGAGTACCTCTTTCAGCTGCTCAGGTGTCAAACCCTCTGCCTGCACATCGTCCACGAGCGGAACTGAGATCTTGCCATCGCGGCGCACAGGAACGTTCACCGACAGATCGGGGTTTCTCCAAACCACGATCTTCAGCAGGTCCGGAATCCCGATTACGTAGGCTTCCCGCTCTCCCGGAGGCGGCTCAGGCGGCGGCGGCGCTCCTGCATTGGCACATCCAAGGCCAAACACGAGAAGAGCAAGCGATGCCACCCAGCGACTATTTTTCCGAACGCGATTCATTTCGTCTCTCCAACCCACTCCGCAAAAAGCTTCATCGCCCTTCACTGAGCCCGTTTTCCTTCATCTTATAAAGCAGCGCCTTGTAACTAATCTGCAGACGCTCTGCAGCTTCTTTGCGATTCCAACGCGTCTGCCCAAGCACGCGTTCGATCACTTTCTTCTCCGCGATCTGCGCAGCACGCTTCGAGATCGCCTTCAGGTCGAGGTCTTGCCCGGTCGAGAAATCGGCCCCGAGCGCTGCCAGGTCTTGGTCGTCTGACGAAGCACCATTCGCGCCCGGCGCTCCCTGTCCGCCGACGACCCGAACAGGGGCCTCGCGCTGACTGATTTCTTGCAAAACGGTCTGCTCGCTGCCCAGCACGACCATGCGCTTAATCATGTTCTCGAGTTCACGCACGTTGCCTGGCCAGTGATATCCCATCAACAGGTTCATCGTTTCGGCCGAGAGCTTTTCGACGCTCTTATTGTACTGCTCGTTGTACATCCCCAAAAAGTGCTCGACGAGAAGCGGGACGGCATCGATACGGTCTCGCAGCGGCGGGATCTGGATCGTAACGACGTTCAACCGGTAATAGAGGTCCTCTCGGAACTCTCCGTTCTTGACGGCCTCTTCGAGATTTCGGTTGGTCGCCGCAATGATGCGCGAGTCGACACGAACATCGCTCTCGCCGCCGAGTCGAGAGAACTCTCCATCCTGCAAGACCTGGAGCAGTTTCGCCTGAAGCCCAGGCGCCATTTCGCTGATCTCATCGAGAAAGATCGTGCCTTGGTCAGCGTATTCAAACTTCCCGAGCTTCCGCTTTTGTGCGCCGGTAAAAGCGCCCTTCTCGAATCCAAAGAGCTCGCTCTCGAGAAGCTCCGAGGGGAGAGCTGCGCAATTCACTTTCACGAAGGGGCGACTGCGCCGGTTGCCGAGTTGGAAGAGTGCGCGAGCGACAACCTCTTTCCCGGTCCCGCTCTCTCCGCGGATCAGGACTGTAATATCGGTATCTGCGACCTGCTCGATGATCTCCTGGACCTCGCGCATCTTCGGGTTGTCGCCGCCCATCAGAAGCCCGTCCACCTGGCTCCGAACGCGACCCCGGATGTCTTTCGAATCCTCTTGGACCTCACAGCTCTCGAGCGCCTTCGTGCAGGCTGCATCGAGTTCTTCCGCCTCAAAGGGCTTTCGCAAAAAGTCAGCGGCGCCAAGCCGCATCGCATCGACGATGGTCCGCGCCTGTCCCTGCCCGGAAAGCATCACGACCGGCACATCAGGCATGCGCTGCTTGATCCGGCGGAGCGTCTCAAGACCGTCCATGTCGGGGAGGACGGCATCCAGCGTGATGAGGTCCGGACGCATCCGCTCCAGATCAGCGAGCGCAGTTGCCCCATCGACGGCCACTTGCAGGTCGTACCCATGGCGCCTTGCGAGCGCATCAAGAGACTCTCGAATCCCTGGATCATCATCGATCACGAGAATCGTCGTTGGACTCGCCATCAGATGAGTTCAACTCCTCGAGCCTGATCTAACTGAATTGTTTTCACCACACAGAATCCTGAACCAAAATCAAACTGCGTTCTTCGCCACAGTTGCCAACAACCCGCATCGAGTAGTGCCGCATCCTAGCCATAGGTGGACTTATTTTTCCGCAGGTTGAGGAAAAGAGTTCCAAATATGGATACTTGGTGGCCCGATGGGAAATCTCTTTCCACTCTTCGGCCGTCTTACGATCGCCTTGCACCCTTTGTTCCCCTTAGGGGGCCCGCATTCTCATTATGCACGCGACTCGCGTGTGACCCGCCGACCGGCCCAGAATGCCGTCACCTCCCTCTCCACCGGGACCACCCCCCATGCTAAAGAAGGTCTCTCGATCCCCCGAAGTTCCCCAGAGGAGCTGATCTCGTCTTCCGTTCGACTTCCCGGTAAACACCGGACCGAACGGAAACAGGTCCCGCGGGTCTAGATTCATTCAGCGCGATGCGCAGGAGCTCATAGATATGCCCCGATCTGAAGCCGACCAGCCTGAACGACTGCGCATCCTCGCCGTCGCTGGGGCTCGGCCCAATTTCATGAAGATCGCGCCCCTGATGAAAGAGTTCACTCGGCGCTCCGATCGGTTTGAGCCCATTCTTGTCCATACCGGTCAGCACTACGACAAGGCCATGTCCGACTCCTTCTTCCGGGATCTTGGGATTCCTGAACCCGATGTGAACCTGGGCGTCGGATCCGGTTCCCATGCTGAACAAACCGCACAAGTTCTCGTCAAAATCGAAAAGCTGCTGATCGAGCGAAAGCCCCATGCGCTGCTGGTCGTCGGAGATGTGAACTCGACGATCGCGGCCACTCTGGCCGCGGTGAAACTGCATATTCCGGTCGCGCATGTGGAATCCGGCCTGAGGTCGGGTGATCGGGCGATGCCGGAGGAGATCAATCGCGTGCTCACCGATTCGGTCTCCGATTGGCTCTTCACCACCGAACCCGCCGCGGAGGAAAACCTCTTACGGGAAGGCATTCCGAAAGAGCGCATTCACTTTGTCGGCAATGTCATGATCGACACGCTTCTTGCACATCGAGAACGGGCGCTGGAACTCGATACCGTCGAGCGTCTTGGCCTCAAGCCCAAGGGCTATGCCGTGCTCACGCTGCATCGACCGAGCAACGTCGACTCCGCAGATCAGTTAAAGCGCTTGTTCGAAGTCCTGGGGCGACTTAACAACGAGCTCCCCGTCGTCTTTCCGGTTCATCCACGAACCGCCAATGCCATCGAGCAGAACCTCGGAGGTGAAAAGCCCAATCTTCACCTCACTGATCCACTCGGCTACCTCGACTTCCTTCGCCTTCTGACGGATGCTCAGATGGTGCTGACGGACTCAGGAGGGATCCAGGAAGAAACAACCGCATTAGGCGTGCCATGCCTTACACTGCGTGAGAACACGGAACGCCCCGTGACAGTCACCGAAGGTACGAATACGATCGTCGGGACGGATCCCGCAGAGATTGAGAAAGCCATCCAAACGCTCCGCAGCGCGAAGCCGAAAGAATCGGCCCGCCCCGCCCTTTGGGACGGCAATGCCGCGGTTCGCATTGTGGACATCCTGGAAGCCGACTTGAGCGCCTAGCGGGCGAGTGGCGACCTAACATTAAACCGCCATCTGCACCGAACCAGCAAGAGCAAGAAGGAAAGACTGAGTGACTGAAGCAGCCGGAACCACACCGACACATCCGGTGATGACCGACAATGACGAGAACCGCAGCAAGGTGGTCTATGCCACCTGCGGATTCGTGGTGCTTCTGTTTGGCGTGTATTTCCCCATCCTCCGCAACATGGTTCATCACTGGAGCGTCGTTGAGGACTACCAGCACGGATTCCTCATCGTCCCCCTGGCCCTCTTCTTCGCTTACGAACGCCGCTGGGATCTCGAAGATGCGCCGATCAAGGGCTCTTGGCTCGGACTCATTCCCATGGGCATCGGGCTTACCTCCCTCGCGATCGGCCGATTGGGTACGGAACTCATGTCCATGCGACTGGGCTTCGTTTTCACCCTGATCGGACTCGTCCTCCTCCTACTCGGCAAGGACATTTTCAAGATCCTCGCCTTCCCCCTCTTCTTTCTTTTCCTGATGGTGCCGCTCCCGCAGTCCCTCGTGAACACGATCGCCTTCCCGCTCCAGCTCATCGCGGCAAAGTTCGCCGTCTGGAGCCTGCAATCCCTCGGGATCCCGGCACTCGTCGAAGGCAATATCATCCATCTGGCGCACACAGAGCTCTTCGTTCATGAAGCGTGCAGCGGGCTGCGAAGCCTGATGGCCCTGGTGACCCTCGGCGTCGTGTTCGCCTATTTCTTCAAACGCGGCGTGATCTGGATCCAGCTCCTCCTGGTGGCCTCAACGATTCCGATCGCGATCGCGGTCAACGCATTTCGGGTCGCGCTCACCGGGTTCTTGGCGCACAATTTCGGCGAAGAGGCGGCGGGGGGGGCCGTGCATGATTTCCAAGGCATCTTTACCTTCGGCCTCGCCTTTTTCTTCCTGCTCACAGAAGGACGCCTGATTGAATTCGTGATGGACCGCTTCCAAGGCGGTCGCGATCAAGCGCCTGAAACCCCGGAAACTGCCTCCTGATGCTGAAATTTATTGCTGCGTTCCTCGTTCTCGGACTGAACACCTACGTCTACTTCTATCTCGGGAGCAGCGAAGTCATCCCGCCAAGAACCGAGTTCCTCCACTTCCCCGACGAAATCGGCGCGTGGGAATGCTCGAACCGCGAAGTGCTCGACGACGAGGTCATCAACAACCTCCAAGTCACCGACTACCTCTCCTGCGCATACATGAACGAAGAAGACAATTCCGGGCTCCATCTCTATATCGGCTACCACGAACGCCAGACCCGCGACCGAGGAACCGGAAAAGCATCCGCGATCCACCCGCCTGAGCATTGCCTTCCGGGAAGTGGATGGGACGTGATCGACTCAACGATCATCCCGGTGACTGCGGGCCCAGGCGGCGAGGCGAAGCGCTTCGTGATCGCAAAGGGAAATCAGCGCGCCCTCGTCTACTTCTGGTACCACTCGCGCGGCCGCGTCCTCGCTCGCAGCCACGAAAAGATCTCGTATATGTTTCTCGACCGTGCGACGCGCGGCCGAACCGATGGCTCACTCGTCCGCTTTACCGTACCGATCGAGTTTGGCGATGAAGAAGCCGCCGAAGCGCGCTTCAAAGCCTTCGCCGACCAGGTGACCCCGCTGCTCAGCGCCTACGTCCCTGATTGATGAACAGAAGCATCACGCCCCGATGAAGATTCTATTCATCACGCATTATTTCCCGCCTGAGGTGAATGCTCCGGCCAACCGAACCCACGAGCATTGTCGGCGTTGGGTCCAGGACGGGCATGAGGTCACCGTCATTACGGGGGTGCCGAACCATCCCCGAGGCGAGATTTTTCCCGGCTTCGAAAATCGCTGGATCCAAGAAGAACAGATCGACGGTATTCGCGTCATCCGAACGTGGATGTATCTCACGCCCAATTCAGGGTTCATGAAGCGCGTCGCAAACTACCTGCTCTTCGCGCTCACCGCGGTCCTCGCCTCGTTCCGCGCGGATAAGCCCGACCTGGTCGTCGCGACGAGCCCGCAATTCTTCGTGGGCGTCGCCGGCGCAGTCATCTCCAAGCTGAAACGCCGTCCTTTCGTACTCGAGATTCGAGACCTCTGGCCTAAATCAATCGTCGAGCTCGGACAACTCGGCCCAGGCGCCATCCTCTCGACCCTCGAAGCGCTGGAACGATGGCTCTACAAGAGCGCCGACGGCGTCGTCGTAAACACCCGCACCTTTCACGACCACATCACTGAACGGGGCGTCGACCCGCGCAATATCGAGCTGGTCTACAACGGCATCGACCCCGCCCTTTTCAAACCTCAGCCCAAGAACGAAGCGCTGCTCGCGGAGCACGGCCTCGAAGAGCATTTCACCGTCGCCTACGTCGGCACGTTAGGCCTAGCTCATGGCCTCACGCTCCTCGTCGACGTGGCCGAGAAGATGAAAGCGCGCAAAGAGCTTCGCTTTGTTTTGATCGGCGACGGTGCGGACCGGAAAAAGCTTGAAGAGGACATCGCATCTCGGGGCCTAACGAATATCCAGATGCTTGGGCTGCAACCGCGCGAAGCGATGCCCCACTGGATCGCTTCAATCGATGTGCTGCTCGTGATGCTCAGAGACCTCCCCGTATTTGAGACCGTGATCCCATCGAAGATTTTCGAATTCTGCGCGCAGGAGCGTCCCGTGGTCCTCGCCGCCAAGGGCGAAATCCGGCGCATGCTCGAAGAAGCCGAAGGCGCCCTGGTCATCGACCCTGAAGCGCCAGACCAGATGGTCGACGCGATTCAGTCCGTGATGGACGACCCCGACCTGGCCCAACGCCGCGCCGTAGCCGGTCGAGAATGGGTCGAAGCCGGGTTCATCCGGGATGACCTCGCGCGCAAGATGGCCGCGTTCATGGAACGCGTCCTCGTCGAAAACACTTCGCGCTAGTCGCCGGCACGCAGGCCTCTAGGCCTCGACCGTGACCTCACACTCCCGAATTTTCTGGAGCAGCGTCTTGTAGCTCACACCGAGGCGCGCAGCGGCCTGCTTCCGATTCCAGCCCGTCGCCTTCAGCATATGCTCAATCGCCTCGCGCTCGACTTCCTTCGCGAATCGCCGCCCGACTTCGCGCAAGGGCAGATCCCCCGCCGTCTCCTCCATCTCGAAGAGCAGCGCATCAAGCTCCGCCCGACGTTCAGAGCGACTGGCCTGGGGCTTCCGAAGATCTTTCATGATCGACTCTTCGCTCTCCAGCACAACGACCCGCTTGATCATATTCTCGAGTTCGCGCACGTTGCCCGGGAACGGGTACGCCGCGAGCGCTTCGATCAAAGGCTGCGAAAGCCCGCGATACGGACGCTCGTACATCAGCGAATACCGCGACAAGAACGTCTCAACGAGCAGCGGCATTTCTTCCCGCCGCTGACGCAGGGGCGGAATTTCGATCGCAACGACGTTCATGCGAAAGAAGAGGTCCTCGCGAAAATCGCCCGCGGCAACCATGTCGAGGAGCGAGCGATTCGTTGCGCAGACAACACGGACATCCACCTGAACCTCGCGATTGCCGCCGAGGCGCGTGAACTCCGAATCTTGCAGAACCTGTAAGAGCTTGGCCTGAAGAGACGGACACATCTCGCCGATCTCGTCGAGAAAGATCGTGCCGGTATTCGCTTGTTCGAATTTGCCCTGCTTGCGTCCATTTGCGCCCGTGAAGGCGCCCTTTTCGTAGCCAAAGAGCTCGCTCTCAAGAAGATCCGTCGGCAGCGCCGCACAGTTCACTTTCACGAAAGGCTTCGTGGCCCGCGTCGAAACGGCATGCACCTCGCGCGCGACGACTTCCTTCCCAACGCCACTCTCGCCCTGGATCAGCACGGTCACATCCGTCTCGCCGATCTGCTCAATCACAGCTCGAATTTCCCGCATCGCCGAGCTCACCCAAACCGTTTGCCCACGCCCTTCCGGCGATTGGCTGGAATGCGCTCGCTTCCCACTCGAATGCAGCCCCAAGCGGTCGAGCGCCGCGTCGATCTCGCCCTCTTCAAAAGGCTTGGTCAAATAGTCTGCAGCGCCGAGCTGCATCGCATCCACGATCGTGCTCGCTTTCCCGATGACGGAGATCATGAGCACAGGAAGTTCCGGCCATGCCTCCCGAATCGCGGCCAGCGCAGCCATTCCGTCGATACCCGGCATCATCACATCAAGGATCACGACATCGGGGTCGGCGCCGCTCTCAAGCAGCGCAATCGCCCGTCGACCATCGTCGCACGTATCCACGTCAAAACCGCGACTCTCGAAGAGACTCGCAAGGTAGGCGCGCATGCCCTCGGCATCATCGACGATCAGAGCCCGCGGCGCCTTCGGCGCCCCATCCTCAGACATCGCTCCTGCGGCTGATTTCTTCAGCGCGGATCCCATCAACTAACCCTCCACATCCGAGTGCGGCGCACTCGGCAACCCAAAAACAAATCGCGCCCCGCCAAGCGAACTCGATTCCACGGCAATCGAGCCTCCATGCGCAGCCAAAATGCGCCGACAGATCGAAAGCCCGATCCCGAGACCTTCATTTTGAGAGGACGCACCCTCTTGCTTCATCCGGCCACGAACGTACGGCTGAAAAAGCCGCTCCCGGTCCGCGACGGGAATCCCTGGGCCATCGTCCTCAACCGCAACTTCGACGGGAAAGCGTCCGCCGACCGCCGCTTTCTCCGCGCTCGCGCCGACTGAGATCCGAATCACGCCCCCTCGCCGGCCATAGCGAATGGCGTTCGAAACGAGATTCGTCACGACTTGCTCAATGCGTGTCAGATCGAGAGAAAGGGCGAGCTTCGGTAGATCGAAGACGCCTTCAAGACGCAGCCCACGATCCTCAAGCAGCGGCTGGAGCGACTCCAGCTGTGCCCGAATCAGGGCCTCAAGCGCCTCACCGGAAACGCGCTGCTGCACCACCGGCATCGGCGTCGAACCGTCCGCCCTCGCATCCAATAAATCGCCGACGAAAGCATCCAAGCGCCGGCAGGCCTTCAAACTCTCTTCGACGAAATGATCTTGTTGTTCACTCAAAGGCGGATCCGCCTCACTTCGCAAAAGTCGGTTAAAGCCCGAAATAATCGTGATGGGGGTTCGGAGTTCGTGGGTGACGAGATGGATCAGCTCACTGCGCGCCTGAGCCTGCTGCGAGAGCTCTTCCTCAAGCTCCGCCACGCGGGCAAGCGCTTCGTCGAGCGCGCGCGTGGATCCGTCCACAGCCGCGTCCCCGGCAAAGTTCTTTCCAGCCGTCTTGATCGCGGGCGGTGTCGCCACGCTGATTCCCATTGCAAATGCCTTTCGTCCGAGCCCTACGAGCCTTGCCTGCCGAATTTCGCCGGTCGCCTCGCGGCCGTGGTATGGTCGCGAGCGCCCGAGCGGCGTTCAGACGGGCGCTCTATTTACATCGGCGTCAGCGAGAGGCCCCTTGACGGGATTTCCATACACCGACTCATCTTCCTGAGCGGCAGCCGAAATCATGCAGGCGACACGCAACACATCCGCAAGTAGAACGCAGGCAAGACAGACAACACCGAAAACGGAGAATGAGCATTGCCCGGTCGGCCCAAAAAAGTCTCGTCGAAGAAGACCGACGCCTCGAGCGCCGCGCCCACGGATGCCGTGCGCCGCGTCGATGAACTATCGGAAGCCCTTCGCCGACATGACGCCGCCTACTATCAGGATGATGCGCCAGAAGTCAGCGACGCGGAATACGACCAGCTCCGCCGCGAGCTGATCGGCCTCGAAACGAAATACCCAGAACTCCTGCGTGCGGATTCACCGACTCAGCGCGTCGGCGCCGCCCCCGCGGAAGGCTTCGACACGGCCCCCCACCGCTCGCCGATGCTATCTCTCGACAACGCGATGAACGCCGACGAGATGCGTGCTTTCCACGCTAGGATTGCGAAGATGTTAGGCGGTTCTGAAGCCATCGAATTTATCGCGGAACCGAAACTCGACGGATCCGGAATCGAACTCATCTACGAAGGGGGTCGCTTCGTCCAGGGACTCACCCGCGGCGATGGGCAGACCGGCGAAGACGTCACGGTCAACCTTCGCAACCTCCCCTCCATCCCGGAAAAGCTAACGGCGCAGAAAGGCAAACGTCTCCCCAAAGTCGCATCGGTCCGCGGCGAAGTCGTCCTCCCTTTAGCCGCCTTCGAGCGCCTAAACGAAGGGCGCCTCGAACGCGGACTCCGCCCCTTTGAAAACCCCCGCAACGCGGCCGCCGGCAGCCTCCGACAAATTCACGACATCGACTTTGAACGGCTTCGCAGCCTTGAATTCCGCGCCTATGCCCTCGAGGAAGGCCGCCCCCCAAAAGCCCTAACGCAGTCCGAACTCATCACACTCCTCGCGGATTGGGGCTTCCTGATCTCGCCGGAAATCGAGACGATGACGGGGCCCGCCGCCGCAATTGCGTTTCACGAGAAGCTCCAAACGCTGCGCGGCGACCTCCCCGTCGAAATTGATGGCACCGTATTCAAGGTCAACGCCCTCGCGGAGCAAGAAGAGCTCGGTAGCCTCGCCCGCGCCCCGCGCTGGGCCATCGCCTTCAAATTTCCCCCTGAGCAGGCCGAAACCGTCCTCGAAGAAATCGATGTCCAGGTCGGACGGACGGGCGCGCTCACCCCGGTCGCCAAGCTACGCCCGGTGCGGGTCGGCGGCGTCACGGTCTCCAATGCCTCGCTTCACAACCAGGACGAGATCGAGCGCAAAGATATCCGCGTCGGCGACCGCATCGTCATTCAGCGCGCCGGCGACGTGATCCCCCAGGTCGTTCGCGTCCTCCTCGAGAAACGAGGCGACGCCCTCGACGAGGGATTCAAGCTCGAACGCAGCGCACTCCCGAGCGAATGCCCCGTCTGCAAAGCCGCGACCGTGCGACTCGACGGTGAAGCGGTGACCCGCTGCGCCAATATCGACTGCCCCGCACAGCTCAAGAACAACCTCAAGCATCTGGCGAGCCGCAATGCGCTGGATGTCGATGGTCTGGGTGAAAAGCTCGTGGATCAACTCGTCGAAGCCGAAAAAGTGAAGCGCCTCTCGGATGTCTTCGCCCTCGAGCGCGAATCCCTCCTGGAGCTCGAACGGATGGGGGAAAAGTCTGCGGATAATCTCATCGCCGCACTCGACCGCGCACGCCAGACCACCCTCACCCGCCTGCTCATCGCCCTCGGAATCCGCCACGTTGGAGAAACCGTCGCCGAGCTCTTGGCGGACAAATACCGATCGATCGAGGGGCTGCTCGAAGCCACGCCCGAAAGTGTCGCCTCGACAGAAGGCATCGGCCCAATCATTGCCCAAAGCGTCAGCCGCTTCATGGCCGACCCGAGCAACCGGAAAGAAATCGCCCGCTTCCTCGAACTCGGCATCGTCCTCGAAGCAGTTCCCGAAAAACCAAGCCGCGAAGACGCGGGCCCGTCCTTCCTCGACGGACTCACTTTTGTCCTCACGGGCACACTCAGCGAACCGCGCCCCGAATGGAAACGCCGCATCGAAGCCGCCGGCGGCAAGGTCACAGGATCCGTTTCAAAGAAAACGAATTACGTCGTCGCCGGCGCGGATCCCGGCAGCAAAGTCACGAAGGCCGCCAAGCTCGACGTGCCGATCCTGGACGAAGCCGGAATTGCAAAGCTCCTCGAGAACGGTCCCGACTAGATCAGGATACGGCCGGGTCGACTCTGAACCGCGTCTCGAATTCGATGCTCGCCCCGTCCGAAGCGTCGTCCGTCGCCTCGCCCGTCGCCTCGCCGACTAACACTGGGCGCTCGCATTCGACGCCGAAGGTTGGGAAATAGATGCCGCGCGCAACCCGCCAGGTCAGAGTCTCGGTCAGGATCATCTCTACCGGAGGTATCCGCTCGCCCCCCGCTTCTCCTCGCCAAACCGCACGGGCGATCGCCCCCTCGAGCGAAACCTCCCATCCCGGCGCGATCGGCAGCGTCGATCGCAGCGAATTCCACGGCCCCTCAACGCAGTCGCGAATCAGAACCTCGCCCTCCGCGATTTCGAATCGCCGCCGATGCACCGTCTCCGGCTGCGACCAGCCCTGGCACTCCGCTTCAGCGAAGCCCGTATCCGCGAAGGCCAATAGCTCGACCTCGGGACGCCCGCCGATCCGGTGAGCAGACCAAACTTCCGCCTGCTCCTGCTCATCCAGCTGCAAAGTCGCGTGGCTCGCAGTCGCCCGCGCTTGGTCGCGCCGGACGCCCGGCCGATACTCGAAGAGCCCCGTATCCGTGATCAAACGCGCAGCGCCTAACGAAAGCTCGAAGGATAAGGCGTCACAATGGGCATGCCCGGGCTGATGCGCGGGCGAAGGTCCCGCAACAGACGCAAGTAAACACCAGCGCTCGTCCTCGACGCGCACATAACCCGTTTGCGGAAGACAGCGCCCACGGGCGCCGGTCGCCGGTTTTCCCAGCGAATCGTGGCCGCCGGCCACAGGCACTTCCACAGGCACTCCCACAGGAACTTCGAGTCGGGTCGCATAGTCCACAAGCGCCGCCGGCTTCGCCGCCACATCAAAACCTGAATCGGCGAATAACGCGATGTCCCCGTCCGGATGCGTCCAAAACTGCAGCGCCGCGAGCATTCGGGCCGCTGCTTCGCTGAGCGCGTCGATCAACCCGATCGGTGCACGCTGAGGCGCAGCCCGACAAACGTTCAGTAGATCCAGAACGTTTTCGAGAATCAGTGCGTGATACATGGGGCTGCGCTCTTCATGCCCGCCATCCGGTCGCACCTGGGCGGCCAGCTCGGCCATCAACCCCTCGGCCTGCCCCCGCCAATCCGCACTCGTCCGCCCATCCAGCAGCATCCCGGCCCAAACGACGGAAAGCCGATTCGAGAGGAGATGGTTTGCCTGCAGCCGAACCTCAAGCCCCTGCGCCAGGGTCTCCGCCTGATCCGCCATCGACGCGAGCAGCGCGTCTCGCTCGCGATCCTCCAGCGCAAGCATCCCCGGCGTCAGCATCAGCTTCCCCCAACAGAGCAAACGAAGCGAAATTGGATGCGGATCCCAGCCACGGCCCTTCGGATGCGCCTTCACCCAGTCGAGCATCCGTGCTGCCCGAGCTTCCGGCGAGAACATCTCGAGACGCAGGTACTCATGCTGATGAAGGTGATAGGCGAAGAGCGGCCCGTGGGCGTCGGTCTCCCAGTCTGTACGATCGCCGAGATCGAAAGCCGTCTCGAGCAGCTGAATCCGCGCGGGCGTCTCAGGGCTGGCGAGCGCGCGCACGTGCGCAGGCGGCGGCAAAAAGGCCGTCTTAGGCGTATCCAACAAGAGCGACGGCGCTTCGCCTTCGGCCCGGCTCGGCTCAGGCAAGCCAAAGAGCGCATGATGAATCTGCGCGAGGGCCTGCTCCCGCCGCAAAGGGCGCAGCGTACGCAAGACTGTCGGTAGCTTTCCGAGCAAACCGATCGCGGATCCGACTCGACTCATCCCGCCTCTCCCTCGACCTTCCGGAGTTCGACAGCGCGCGCGTAGAGCGTTCGCTTCGCACGCCCGGTCTTTGTCGCGAGCTTCGCCGCAAGATCCTTCGTCGATGCCCCCGACGCGAGCCCCTCGCGGATCGCGGCGTCGACATCCTCATCGAGCCAGGCCCGCGCTTCGCTCGCCTCTTCCGCACTCGCGCCCGCCACGACCAGCGTGCATTCCCCGCGCGGCGCTTCCGTCGCGTATCGCTCTGCCAGTGCCGAGACCGACTCGCGCAGGATCTCTTCGTGCCGCTTCGTCAGCTCTCTCGCGAGGCAGGCCTTACGGTCCCCCAGAATCTCCGCGATTTCCGCCGCCGTTGCGGCGACCCGTCGCGGTGACTCAAAGAGCACCAGCGTCTCAGGGCGACCAATCTGGGCTTCCAAAATCTGCCGTCGCGCCCCCGCCTTGCGCGGCAGAAAGCCCAAGAAAAGGACGCGGTCCGTTTCGAGCCCCGAAACCGTCAGCGCGGTCAATAGCGCGGAGGCCCCCGGAACAGCCTCCACGCGAAAGCCGGCCTCCGCCACCGCAGCCACCAGCTTCGCGCCGGGATCGGAAACGAGCGGCGTCCCCGCGTCCGAGACCAAGGCAACGGATTTCCCGTCGGCGAGGGCTTGAAGAATACGTTCGATGCGCCCCACTTCGTTATGCGAGTGCAGAGAAGACGGCTTCTGGGGGATCTCGAAGTGATCGAGCAGCACGCGTGTGCGACGGGTGTCTTCCGCGAGCACCCAATCCGCCTCACGAAGCACGCGCAGTGCCCTGAAGGTCACGTCCTCGAGGTGACCAATCGGTGTCGCGACGAGATGCAGGGTGCCCATGATCTACTTTGGTTGCCCCCCGTTCGTTGCGCTCTTCACCGAAAGTACTCGGAGAGCAATAGGACATTCAGCCCATGCAAAACCGCCCCCCGAACTGCCCCAAGGATCTTCGAAATCCCCGACAGACACTCGGACTTGAAGGAGAAGAGCGTGCCGCCGATTACCTCGAATCGAAAGGTTATCGCATCGTTGCGCGCAACGTCCGAGCCGACCGCGTCGAGATCGACCTCGTCGCGCGGAAGGGACCGCTGCTCGTGTTCGTAGAAGTGAAGACGCGCCGAGGAACCTCCCATGGCCTGGCCGCAGAAGCCGTCGACGAACGAAAACAGCGCCGCCTTCGGCGCGGCGCCTGGGCCTGGCTCGAGACCGACCCCGCGGCGGCGCGTGGAACCCGACAAAGACGCTTCGACGTCGTGACCTGCGTACGCCGAAATCCGCCCGCCGCTCCCTCTGCCCTTCGCTCGCCCCCGTCGCCCGCCTCGCCCGCCTCGCAGCTCCAAAACGAAACCGCCGCACCCAGTCGGGTACGGCGGTTGATCGATTCTTCTGGACTCCAGGACCGATGGTCCATCGAGCATTGGAAGGCCGCGTTTTAGGCGGCTCGCCTCCCGGCCCGGGCGCGCCGACTCAGCTTTCGGCGTCGCCTTCGGCCGCGGCATCACCGTCGCCGGCATCGGCCGCGCTTGCTTCAGCCGCTTCGGCCTTAGCCTGCTCGGCTTCTTCCTTGGCCTTCTTGGCGGCGCGAGCATCGTCTTCCTTCTTGAGCTCAGCCATGCGCTTGGCTTTCTCTTCGGCCTGCGCCTTCTTGCGCGCCTTGCCCTTGAGCTTCTTGCCGCCCTTGGCGTCGTCGTCGGCCTTAGCCGTCTTCTCGACCTTGGCTTCTGCAACTTCCGGCACTTCGTTTAGCTTGCGAAGCGCTTCTTCGGCTTCTTCCGGAGACATCACATCAGAAAGGTCTCGCACCTTCGTCTGGAGGCGTGCCTTCTTACCCGAAAGATCGCGCAGGTAGTAGAGCTTCGAGCGCCGCACAAAGCCGCGGGCCTTAATCTCAACCTTCGTCACGAGGGGCGACTGCACGGGGAAGATTCGCTCGACCCCAACGCCGCTCGAGATCTTGCGGACCGTGAAGGTCTCACCCACGCTTCCACCCTTACGGCGGATCACCAGGCCCTGGAAGACCTGGATGCGCTCTTTGTCGCCTTCGCGAACGCGCACATGCACGGCGACCGTGTCACCGACCTTGAATGGCGGCAGGTCCCGTCGAAGTGTGTCCTGCTCGATAAAATCTAGAGTGCGCATCTTATTTCCTTCAACTGCCTAACAGCCGTCGACTGTTCATGATCTTGAACCGGTTCAGCCCGTCTCGGCATCCCCAGCTTCGCTTCTAACTTTTTGGTCTCGTGATCAACGTTTGATCAACGCGCCCTCGGCCTCGACCTGTACCTACACCTACTCCGGATCTGAGACATCTGTGATGCCCGATTGGTCCAATTGGTCCAACAGCTCCGGTCGGCGTTCGCGCGTTCTCGCGAGGGCTTGCTCTCTGCGCCAGTCTTCGATCGCGGCGTGATCGCCCGAGCGGAGCACTTCTGGCACCGAGAGCCCTCGGTAAATCGGCGGCCGAGTGTAGTGCGGACCTTCGAGGAAGGCTCCCCCTCGGAACGATTCTGTTTCAATCGAGGCCGGATTTCCTAAAACTCCGGGCAAAAGCCGGACCAAACCCTCGATCAGCACCATTGCCGGTACTTCCCCGCCGGACAGGACGTAGTCCCCGATCGAGACCTCCTGGTCGACAGCCAGGTCCAAAACCCGCTGGTCAACCCCCTCATATCGACCACACACGAGCAAGAGCGGGGGCCCCTCGGCCAGCTCCGAGAGCTTCTCCTGGTCGAGCGGTCGGCCCTGAGGCGACAAATAGACGACCTGGCCCGGTCGATCGGCCCCTTTCGGCCCCGCGAGAGCCTCGATCGCAGGAATCAAAGGCTCCGGCTTCATCAGCATCCCGGGCCCGCCACCGTAGGGGCTGTCATCGACGGTCCGATGTCGATCCTCGGTCCAGTCCCGCAGATCATGAGTCTTGATGCCGGCCGCCCCGTCGCGCTGAGCCATACCGACGAAAGCCGTCTCGAGAAAGGGCCCGAAAAGTTCGGGAAAGAGCGTGAGAATGTCGATTTTCAGCATCAGCTCCGTCCTTTCCGTTCCTTGGACCTCCGACCTCAGACCTCGGCCCCTCGCCTGCGGGCCTCCGCCTCAGGAAGGCTCGAGCAGCCCCGGGAGGTCCACAACGACGATCTTTCTCGCCTCGAGGTCAACCGTCTTCATCAATTCCGCCGCCGTCGGGAGCAGGCGTCTCACGCCGTCCTCGTCCATCACGACGAGCACATCATGCGCCCCGGTCTCCCAGATCTCGCGCACAGTCCCGACCGCTTCTCCGGTCTCGGACTCCACAGCGCAGCCCACCAGCTCATACCAGTAGAACTCGCCTTCGGGCAGCGGCGAGAGCGCATTCGCGGGCGCAGAGATCAGCTGGCCGACCAGCTCTCCGGCCTTCACGCGACGGTCGATCCCGTCGAGAAGAAGCCTGACTTCGCCCCCTCGACCGGTCCCTCCGTCGAGAATCGCGTAGCGCCTCGCCTCCGGGTCCGTCGCGGTGCGCCCCACCCAAACCGACTCGATCGTCAGCAGATGCTCCGGCGAGTCGCCCGCAATCCGCACGCGGATCTCACCGTCGAGGCCATGCACCCCAGCCACTTCGCCTAACACAATCCGATCTTGAAGAAGCATAAAAGCGCCAAGCAGCGAAAAGAATGAGGGAATCGATCAGCAGCCCGAACCGAATCAAAAACCGCCATGCGCGTAGACGCCCAGCAGTCCCATCGGCAGCAGCCACCTAAAGCCGACTCCCAGAACAACGTCTCGGCCGAGCCAAAACGTCCGCTCCAAAGCCGCCAACCAGCCAGAAGAACCTAACCAGCCGCAGGTCCCTTATCGGACCTTAATCGGACATCAATCGACGATGTCGAGTCGCGTGCCTTCACCGTCCGCCGTGGCGTTCAGGATGGCGCGAAGCGCCTTGGCAACGCGGCCCTGTCGGCCGATCACGCGACCGCGGTCTCCGTCGGCCGTTTCCAGCTCGATCAGATCGCCGTCTTCTTCAACGATGACATTCACATCGTCGGGGTTGCTCACGATCGCCTTCGCGAGGAAATCCACCAGTTCTGCCGAATCGTCTCCGCGCTCAGCCATTGAGACCGGCCTCTTCCGCAGCAGCGACAGCAACCGGCTTTTCGGGCGGCGTGTACGTATGCGTATTGTCAAAGGTGTTGCCCGAGCGGCGAACCTGGTTCACGAGGCTGCGGACCGTACCCGACATCTGTGCGCCCTTGCCGAGCCAGACGTCGATCGCGTCCAACTCGAGGCGAAGCGCCGGCGGCTCAACGCCCGGGTTGTAGGTGCCCAGGAATTCGAGGGGGCGACCGTCCCGCTGCTTTCGCTCATCAATCGCCATCACGCGGTAATACGGGCGCTTCTTGGAGCCCATGCGCATCATTCGAAGCTTAACCATGTCGTTTTCGACCTCTCGTTCTCTCTGATTCTCTATGTTTTCTTGGATTTCCGGGCTGATTTTGATTCCGCGTCGGCGGCCGGGACCGATGCGGTCTCTTTCACGAAGGCCGCGCAGAGCGAAGCTGATCAAGAGAGGCAGAGGGCTAGGGCCGACGGGACGGAGACAGTCCGGTCTAAGCAGGCGCGCAAATTAGGGAAATTGGCTCCCGGGGTCAACCGGAAGATCAGCGCTGATCCAGGCCCAACCGCTGTTTTTCCTTGTCCTCAAAGCAGCTGGAGCAGGAATACAGCTCTTTATGGGCCTTTTGCAGGCGATCGTACTCGTGATCCAGGGCCACACGGCGCACAGCCCCGACGGTGTCCCCGCAGAGATCGCAGCGGCGCCCCATTGTCTCAGGCCCCTGATCCTCTGCTTTTGGCTGCGCTGCCATCCTGCCTCCCCAATGCTCGTTTGATCCCCGGCCGATGCAGGGGTCAATGGGCGGTTTTTTTTGCTCTACCGCCGACGACCATAGCCGACCTGGAAACGAAGCTCTCGCGGCGCATCCGAACCGAGGTGTTCTTCGAGCTTCGCGAGCAGCTCGGGCTTCCGGAGCTGGAGCTGCTGAGACCAAACGGGACTATCCACTTCGAGCTCCAGGACGTCTCCCCGCAACCCAAGGGGTCGGCAATGCGCCGCAATTTGCGCACCCACAGCTTCCGTCCAGATCAACCCGATCTTGTGCGATTTCGCGACGCCGTCGAGCCCCAGGTCGCCCAGAACCTGTCCCACGAGATCGCCCATCTTCGTGGGCGTCCCCTTCCGCCGGCCTGCTGGCGCGAACCGTCGACTCATCGCGTGGTCTCCGCAGAATCCATCCCGCCCCCTCTAGGACCGACCGGGCCCATCGCGATGATCCCGAAAAGCCATGCCTGTGGGAATCTTCGGATAGAAGAACGTCGATTTCTGGGGCATCACGTCGCCCTCCGCCGTTGCCCGAAAGACGTCGTCCGGCGTCATGGGGTTCAGATAGAGGGCCACGACGCCCTCCCCCTCACGCACCTCCTGCCCGGCCCGCTTCGCGCTCTTCGGAAACGAGACAGCGCCGCCGCGAATCGCGTCCGTATCAAGCCCAAACACCTTCGCGAGGACCTCCTCCTCGAGGATCCGCACCATCAGCGCCTCGCCGAGCGGCTCCTCGCGTTCAATCAAGAGCATCACGGCTTCGCCCGCGTCGGAAACCGATTCCGCCACAAACGACGGTCGCTCGGAGAGCGGAGCGAGATGCTCTGCCAATCGACCCTCGACTTCCAGAAGGGACGCCTCCGGCAGGGGCGTCACACGCCACTCCGGCAGCGCTTCGCGCCAGGCTTCTTCCGTGGGCGCCGCGCCCTGCTTCACGACGCGGTGGATGGGCAGCAAGAGGCTGCCGGGTGCGTAGGCGTTCGCGAAGTAGGCGATCGTCGATTGCCAGGGCGCTGCGGCCGCTTCGCCGCCCTCGCCTCTCTCGTCAATCTCGGAACAAGCGGCCGCCTGCTGGCGCCGGTACTCGACCGCGGTCTCATAGCGATGATGACCATCCGCAATCACGCTGGGCCGAGCCGCCAAAAAGCCCGCGATCTCTTGGAGATCGGCTTCGGCAACCACGCGCCCGAGCCGGTAGGCCACGCCCATCCCGTCCTCCGCCCGCCCGATTTCGTTTTCGTCGAGGGCCCGCGCAAGTAGAGCGCCGAGCGCGTCTTCGCGGTCCTCATAGAGCAAGAACACGCTGGAGAGATTCGCTTCCGCCGCGCGCAGGAGTTTCAGCCGATCCGCCTTGGGCCCCGCGAGCGTGCGCTCATGAGGCCTCACCACGCGGGCATCGTATTCTTCGAGCTGGAGTTCTCCGAAGAAGCCGATTCGTTCGAGAACTTCGCCGCTGGGCGCCGTGTACCTTTGCCCCATGACGTAGTAACCGGGCGCTTCGTCCCGGATCAGGACACCTTCCGCCCGCCACGCGTCGAGGTTCTCGCGAATCCAGGCGTAGTCCGCCGCGGCCTCGTCAGCAACGTCGCGTGTCAGCTCGAAGCGGATCGCGTTATGCGGATCGCGGTCGAAGAAATTTCCGCGCTCGTCAGCTGCGATCACGTCGTAGGGCGGGACGATGACCTTGGAGAGTTCAACGCGCTTGGTGTCGTAGCGCAGCGCTCGGAAGGGACGGACGACGGTCATTCGTTTCACTTCTCCAGAGTTAGTCGATCGCGAACAAACGACGTAGGCCTAACGAGAGAGTGCCCGTGAGGCGATGTCCCGTCGAAGATGAGCCCCTTCAAAGGTGATCTTCTCCACCGCAGCGTAGGCGCGGTCTCGGGCCTCGGCGACGCTCTCCCCGGACGCCGTGACGCCCAGGACGCGACCGCCCGCGGTCTCAAAACCCTCACCCGATGCCTCTCGGCGCGTTCCCGCATGGAACACCACCACCGATTCAGCGCCCGCGAGACCGCCGAGTTCATCGAGACCCAAAATCTGAATTCCCGTCTCGTAGCTCCGCGGGTAGCCTCCTGAAGCGAGCACAACGCACACCGCCGCCTCGCCCCAGCGAATATCCGCATCATGCCGAAGCGTACCCCGCGCGGCGGCATCCAGAATCGGCAGCAGGTCGCTCTCCAAGCGCATGAGCAAAGGCTGGGTCTCCGGGTCACCGAAGCGCACGTTGAACTCGATTACGTAGGGATCACCCTGATCGTCGATCATCAATCCCACGAAAAGCACGCCCTGAAAGGGATGCCCCTCGCTCGCCATGCCCTTGATCGTCGGATGGACGACGCGTTCGAGGATCTTCTTCTCCACGGCTTCCGTGACGACCGGCGCGGGGGAGTAGGCGCCCATGCCCCCGGTATTTTCGCCTTGGTCGCCGTCGAGGGCGCGCTTATGATCCTGCGCTGCGGCCAAGGTGACGATCTGATCGCCATCCGTAATCGCGTAGTAGGACGCTTCCTCGCCCTGTAGCCATTCTTCGACCACGACGCGGTTTCCCGCATCGCCAAAGCGCTTCTCCCCCATCATTTCGTCGATGGCATGATGGGCCGCGGCGGCGTCTTCGCACATCGCCACACCCTTGCCCGCCGCGAGGCCGTCGGCCTTCACAACGCAGGGGCGCGCGAGTTCGTCGATATACGTGTGCGCTGCGGCCGCGTCTTCGAAGACAGCGTAGGCTGCGGTCGGCACGTTATGCCGCTGCATGAAGTCTTTCGCGAAGGCCTTGCTTCCTTCGAGCTGGGCGGCATGCGCCGAGGGGCCGAAGACCGCGACACCTTCCCCGCGCAGGCGATCCGAGAGGCCCGCCGCCAGAGGATCCTCGGGCCCGACCACAACCAAATCGATCGACTCCGCCGCGGCCAAAGCAACGATCGCGTCGAGATCCTGAGCGCCCACTTCGGGATGGCAGGTTCCGAGTCCGCTGATCGCCGCGCTACCCGGAGCAATATGCAGTGCCGTAAGCGCAGGGCTCTGCGCGATCTTCCAAACCAGGGCGTGTTCGCGCCCGCCGCTGCCAACGACTAGAACCTTCACGGCACTCTCCTCTTTTCGCTCATCGCTCATCGCTCAGGGGCTGGACCGATGGCCGCCCGCCCGAGAGCGAGGCGCCTGCGATCCGACCGCATATGCTGAGTGCTTAGTGGCGGAAATGCCGCTTGCCCGTGAGGAGCATCGGTACGCCGAGGCGGTTCGCCGCCGCAATCACTTCTTCATCACGATTCGACCCACCCGGCTGAACCACCGAGCTCGCGCCCGCTGCAACCGCGGTTTCAAGACCATCCGCGAAGGGGAAGAAGGCATCGCTCGCCAGCGTAGAACCCTCAAGCGAGAGCCCCACCCGCGCCGCCTTGGCCGCCGCCGCATGCACGGCGTCCACTCGGGACGTCGCCCCGCCGCCGATCGCCAGCGTTCGGTCATGGGAGGCAAACACGATGGCGTTGCTCTTCACGTGCTTCACAACGCGCCAAGCGAACTCCATCGCCTGCCGCTGCTCCGCGCTCGGCGCGTCTTCGGTTGCGACGGTCGCCTCAAGGACCTCGTTCGGCGCCGGGTCCGACTCTTGAACGAGGAGCCCCCCGAACACGCGTCGCACTTCGAGCTGGTTGCCGTCGATCTTCGTCGCATCGAAGGTCATCAGCCGGCGGTTCTTTTTCTTCTTCAGTAGGGCCAGCGCGTCGTCCGTAAAGCTCGGCGCGATCAGCACCTCGGTAAAGATCTCGTCGACCTTTTCAGCGAGGGCGAGATCGAAGGCCACATTCGAAACGATGATGCCGCCGAAGGGCGAATCAGGATCCGTCGAGAACGCATTTTCGTAGGCCTCGAGCGCCGAAGCGCCCGCCCCGACACCACAGGGTGTATTATGCTTCAGGATTGCAACCACAGAGCGCTCTGCGGGCAAGAAGTCGATGATCAGAGCCAGAGCGGCCTGGGCGTCGATGATATTATTGTAGGAAAGTGCCTTGCCGTGAAGCGGCGTCGCGATTTCGAGGAAGCCGCCGTAGAGCGCTGCCTTCTGATGAGGATTCTCGCCGTAGCGAAGCTCATCCGCCTTCTCGAGCGAGATGATGAGCGATTCAGGGAAGGTCTCCGCCGGCAGTTCGGGGTCGTTTTCGCCGAGCCACTGCGAAATCGCCGCATCGTAATCCGCCGTATGCTGGAAGGCCTTGAGCGCGAGCCGGCGTCGGGTCGCGCCGCCAAGGCCGCCGCTCTCGCGCAGCTCCGAGATCACACCCGCGTAGTCCGAGGGGTCGCAGAGTACGCCGACGTAGGCGTGGTTCTTCGCCGCCGAACGGATCATCGACGGACCGCCAATATCGATCTTCTCGACGGCTTCGGCGCGGGTCACATCCGCCCGAGCCACGGTCGCCTGGAAGGGATAGAGGTTGCAAACGACGAGGTCGAGTTCGCGGATTTCGTTCGCCTCGAGATCGGCCTGATCTTCCTTGAGATCGCGGCGGGCAAGAATGCCGCCGTGAATCTTCGGATGAAGCGTCTTCACCCGACCGCCGAGCATCTCCGGGCTCGCCGTCAGCTCAGCCACATCCAAAACCGGAAGGCCCGCATCGCGAATCGCACCCGCCGTTCCCCCCGAAGCCACCAGCTCGACACCGAGCGCGTTCAGGTCTTTCGCGAACTCGACAAGTCCACCCTTGTCGGAAACCGAGAGCAAGGCACGCTTCACAGGGCGCGCGGCATCAGATGAATTGGGGGACATCGATTCTTCCTTTTTTATCTCAAGCGATTC
Organism: Myxococcota bacterium; assembly: GCA_045106235.1. Classification (GTDB taxonomy): domain Bacteria; phylum Myxococcota_A; class UBA9160; order UBA9160; family UBA4427; genus UBA4427. The sequence continues at coordinate 20,786 of JBGCEJ010000001.1, read as the reverse complement.
GTTTTTTGGTCGGGGCGACCGAAATCGGCGGGGCGGGAAAAGCCACGACGAGCCTCGCCGCGATTGCGTTTTTGCGCTGCTCCTGAATGCATTTTTCCGGGAGGCAGTCGCCGAACGCACGCGCACGAGAACCGGCGCCCAACTGGGGCGGAGACTAGTTCAGAACGAGGCGAGATGGGGGCCGCTCACGCGGATTCTAGAAACTCGGCGTCGGTCGGAACGGGCCGCGTGCCCATGCGGACGAGACTAGACCGCCCGGTCGAAATCGCCGAAGTCACGCCCCGGCGGCAGGCCCTCGCCGACACGACGCGGCACCCGACTCCCCACCGAGGTCAGGAGCTCGTAGCCGATGGTTCCCGCCTGGGCGGCGATGCGCTCGACGGGAATCCGCTCGCCCTGCGGCGTCCGCCCGAAGACGGTCGCAATATCCCCGACCTGGACGTCGCCCTCCGCTACTTCGACACCGATATAATCCATGGAAACCCGGCCCACGATGGGCCGCATCGCGCCCGCAAGATGCACCTCCGCGCGCCCCAGAACCGAGCGCGGAATCCCGTCGGCGTACCCCAGAGGCAACGTCGCCACCGTGGTCTCCCGCGGCGCCCGCCAGGCCCCGCCGTAGCCCACCGCCTCGCCCTTCCGAACCCGTCGCGTCGCCACAACCTGCGCCGCCAAGGTCATCACCGGCTCGAGGTCCAGCGCCTCGGCCCCCATTCCCACCCGAGGCTCTCCACGCTCATCCGTAAAAGGCGAAACGCCGTAGAGCATGAGGCCAGGCCGCACGGCCTGAGTCAGGAAGCCTCGATCCGGTCGCTCGATCTCATTCAGACGCAGCAGCCCCCCGGAATTCGAAATATGAACATCGGGTCGGCTCGCCCCGTCCGCAGGCTGCGCCGCCACAATCTTCTCGAAGGCTTCAATCTGCCGATGGCTATTCGAAGGGTCCGCCTCATCCGCGGTCGCCAGGTGCGTAAAAATACCGCTGAGCGAAAGCTGCGGCGTGGCCGCCACCTGCGCCAGCAGAGCATCGACCTCGGAAGGCGCGACGCCCATTCTATGCATCCCCGTATCCACTTCGACCTCAACGGAAAGCGGGGCATCGCTCCGCGCCCCCGCCCGCGCGAGCTCAAAGCCGCGCTGGTCGTGCAGAACCGGGGTGAGCCCCCATTTGAGAGCGCGTTCCGTCGCGGCTGCCTCGTCGAGTCCGCCCATCAACAGGATCGGCGCCACGATCCCAGCGCGGCGCAGCTCGGCCCCTTCGGCGACGCTGACGACGGCGAGGCGCGGGATCCCCTCGGCCAGGAGCGCGCGTGCCACATCTACGGCGCCATGCCCGTAGGCATCCGCCTTGATCACGCCGATGACGACCCGGCCCGCCGCGCAAGCGCGCGCCCGACGCGCATTGTGTCGTAGCGCTTCGAGATCGATCCAGGCCCAGACCGGCCGCTCTTCTGCGGCTTCGTTCATGCGAATTCTCCCGGGGGCGGCTGTAGCGTACCGAATGCCGCCCGTTCCGGAATCGGCAATCGCCTTTCGGATGCTTCTCAACGTTCCGGGGCAAAGGGCAAGGGCAGCGGATCGCCCCTTCCGGTATGTTCCGACGGGTCGCGACCCCGCCCTGCGGGCTCGCATCCGACGCCCTCTCTCGTCCGACCACTCGCTACACGGCCCCGTAACCCAAGAGGACCTGCTCATGTCTGCCCCAGAATCCGATTCGAGCGCGAAGCGGAATCTGTCGGTGAACGGCGATGCCCAGATCCTGGAGGCGCCGTTTAGAGTCGCGACTTTGCTTGTGAGTCTCGGACTCGGGGGCAAACGCGTTGCGGTCGCGGTAAATCGAACGGTCGTGGCCCGCTCGCGCTTCGATGAGGTGGAGCTCGCAGAGGGAGATCGCGTCGAAATTCTAGAAGCGGTCGGAGGAGGCTAGAGATGAGTCAGCAAAAACCCCAGGGCGCTCCCGCGTTCACCATCGGCAAGCACGAATTTCATTCCCGGCTGATCATCGGCACGGGCAAATACGAAAGCTTCGAGCAGAACCTCGAATGCGCCGAAGTCTCGGGCGCGGAAATGGTCACGGTCGCTCTGCGCCGCGTGAATTTCGACGCCGATAAGGGCCCGCGACTCCTCGACGTCGTCTCGCCGGAACGCTTCACGATCCTGCCTAACACCGCCGGCTGCTATACGGCGGAAGACGCCATCACGACGGCGCAGCTCGGGCGCGAGCTTCTCGACACGGACCTGATCAAGCTGGAAGTAATCGGCGACGAGCGCACCCTCTTCCCCGACGTACCCGCCACCCTCGAAGCCGCCAAGATCTTGATCGACGACGGTTTCACGGTCCTTCCGTATATCACCGACGATCCCGTCGCCTGCCAGCGCCTCGAAGCGATGGGCTGTCCCGTCGTCATGCCTCTGGCCGCCCCAATCGGCTCGGGGATGGGCATTCGGAATCCCGCCAATCTGCGCATCATCATGGAAACGGTCGAAGTCCCCGTCATCGTCGATGCAGGCGTCGGCACAGCGAGCGATGCCGCCTTTGCGATGGAGCTCGGCGCGACGGCGCTGCTGATGAATACGGCGATCGCCCACGCCAAGGATCCCGTCAAGATGGCGAACGCCATGCGGCAAGGCGTCGAGGCGGGGCGCGCGGCCTATGAAGCCGGGCGCATGCCCCAGCGCCTCTACGCGACTGCGTCCAGTCCACTCGATGGCACGGCGCGTTTCTAGACCGGAGGCTTCTCCTTCTTGAAGCCGTCCGTCTCCGAAACCGCCCCAGCCTCGCCCGCTACGGGAGCCAGCGCTTTCTCGCGTCCGGTGTTATGCGCCGTTCTTGATGTGAGCGCTTTTCACGATGCGCCTCGACAAACTGCGCAAGCACTCTTCGCAGCAGGGGTCGACTGGATCCAGATTCGTGATCGGAGCGCGACGGGCGAGCAGCTCGAGGCGACAGCGGCGGGCGTGGCCGCTGCCCGAGACGCTGCCCAAAAGGCGGAGCGAGAAGGCGCGGCGGCGGCGCCCCGGGTATTTGTGAATAAGCGGGCCGATATCGCGTGGGCGACGGGGGCGGATGGCGTGCATCTCGGGGGCGATGCCCTTTCGGTGAAGCATGCCGGCCAGCTCCTCCCCGGCGCGCTTCTCCTCGGCGCGTCCTTCCATTCTGAGAACGAAATTTCCGAAGCCCTTGGCGGCCGAACCGCGTCTGACAGCCCACTCCACTACGGCCACCTCGCGCCGATCTGGGACCCTCGGTCGAAGCCCGCAGAGCGCCCCGCCCTCGGCCTCGACCGGCTGGCTACGGCCGCAGCACTCGGACTGCCCCTCATCGCCCAGGGCGGCCTCGATGCCGAGCGTGCTGGACAGGCGATTTCGGCCGGGGCCGCGGGCATCGCAGTCACGGGCCTGCTCACCCTGGCGGCAGATCCCCCCGCTGTCGCGCGGGATTTGCGTGCCGCCCTCGACCGCGCTGCCCCCCAGGACGGCTAGACTCTGCTTTTGGCCCTCGCGCTGTGAACCGAAATGGCCTGAGCGGCTTCTGACCCTGCGAAATAGGCTCCCGCGCCCGGGACGAATTCATGCGTGAATCCACCCTTTCAGAATCCCTGACAAAATGCCCGACCCAATGCCCGAAACGGCGGACCCCCTTCGAATGACAAGAGCTCGGCCTGAAAGCGCAAAGCGACGCAAGCTCTTCGCGACGGCTCTGCTCGGTATGGCGGTTCTCGCGCTGACGCTCGCTTCGGCTCCGCCGAGCCAGGCGGGCGACCCGTTCCTCCGGCGCACCGCCACCGTCGATGTCGTCGAAAAGGTCGGTCCGAGCGTCGTCAACATCACCACGGAACGCGTGTCCCAGGCGCCGAGCCCCTTTCCCACCCCCAGCCGCCCCGGCAACGCCCCCTTCGCCGACCGCTTCTTCGATCAGTTCTTCGAACCGCGCTCGCGGACCGTCCAGAGTCTCGGCTCCGGCGTGATCTTCGACCGCAAAGGCCATGTGCTCACGAACGAACATGTCGTCGCCCGCGCCGATCGTGTCCGAGTGACGATCGCCGACGGCCGCGAGTTCGATGCGGAATTGATTGGCGCCGATCCGAATAACGACCTCGCCGTCTTGCGCATCCTCACGGACGAAGCCCTGCCCTTCACGCCCCCCGGCAATTCCAGCGATCTCATGGTCGGCGAACCCGTCATCGCCATCGGCAACCCCTTCGGCTTTTCCAATACCGTGACGACCGGGGTCATTTCCGCGCTCAACCGCTCCGTTAACGCCAAGGGCGGCTTCGCCTTTCACGGCCTCTTGCAAACCGATGCGGCGATTAATCCCGGCAATTCGGGAGGCCCCCTCCTGAACGCCGAAGGCAAGCTCGTTGGGATCAACGCGGCCATCTACGACGGGGCCCAAGGCATCGGCTTTGCGATTCCCGTCGGCGTCGCGGAGCGCGTGATTCGCGAATTGCTGCTCTACGGCGAAGTCCATCCGGTTTGGCTCGGGCTCGAATTTCAGGACATCGACCCCGCCCTGCGCGGCGTCCTCGATTTGCCTAACGGGCTCGGCGGCGCGCTGGTGAATCGGCTGAATCCCGCGAGCCCGGCTTCCCGCGCCGGCGTCCGCCGTGGGGATATCGTGGCCAGCCTCGACGGGCGCGCGGTCAAGAGCGCGCATCAACTCTTCGAGATGCTCGAAGGCATGACCGCAGGGCAAAAACTCGACCTCGAACTCTACCGCGAGGGCGAGTTCCGGAAGGCCGCGCCCGTTGCCGAAGAACTTCCCCAGGCCATGGTCCTGGACATCGCGAGCCGGCGGCTTGGCCTCGAGCTTGAGCTCTCTGAGCGCGTCGGGGCTTTCGAAGTCAAAGAAGTGAATCCGCGCTCCGCTGCGGAAGCGCTCGGACTGCGCCGAGGCGACTACTTGATCGGCATCAACGGTGTCGATTTGCATTCCAATGATGATCTTCGGCGCGCGGTCGCACGGCTTCGCGGCCGAGCGCGCGCCCTGGTCGTGGTCCAGAGAGGACCTGGTCGATACCATTTGACGCTTCCATTGATTTGATTCTCCGGGGCTTGCCTTTCTCACTTCGGCGAGAAGGATTGCGCGAGCCTTTTTGGGCATCAGAACGAGGAGAAACCAAGATGCGAAAACTGCTTTTCTCAATCGCGATCGTCGGCATTCTGCTGCTCGGCTCCGGGTTGCCCGTCGACGTGCACAGGGGACCGGTCTTTGAATGGACCTCAGGCGAAGCCCAAGCGCTCGACCTATTTGGCAGCTCCGACGACGAGGCCGAAACGCCCGCCGCAGCAGAGGGCGCATTTTGGCGAACCGACAGCGGCATCCCGAAAGCACAGCCCACGGGCGTGCCCACCAGCTTCGCGGACCTCGCTGAGCGCGTCGCCCCGGCGGTCGTCAGCATCCAGACCAGCGGCACGGTTCCGGTCTCCTCTCGCATGCCCGGCCTGCCCCCCGGCCTCGAAGAATTCTTCGGCGGCAACCCCTTCCATCGCGGTCAGCCCGGACAACCCGGCCCGCCTCAGGAACGGAAAAGCAGCGGCGAAGGCAGCGGCTTCGTGATCTCGACCGAGGGCTATATCGTGACGAATAATCATGTCGTCGAAGACATGGACGAGATCAAAGTCCTCTTCCTTGATGGCAGCGAGCTCGACGCCGAAGTCGTCGGCCTCGACCCCAAAACGGATATCGCACTCTTGAAGGTCGACCCCGGCCGCAAGCAGCTGACCCCGATCGCCCTCGGCAATTCGGACCAAGCGCGTCCCGGCGACTGGGTCGTCGCCATCGGCAATCCCTTCGGCCTCGCCCACACGGTGACCGCGGGCATCGTCTCGGCCAAGAATCGCCGCAACGTCACCGACGGCTCCTACGAAGACTTCATTCAGACCGATGCAGCGATCAACCCCGGCAATTCCGGCGGGCCGCTGATTGATCTCGAAGGGCGCGTGATTGGCATCAACACGGCGATTCGAAGCAACGCCAACACGATCGGATTTTCGGTCCCGATCAACCAGGCGAAGCAGATCCTGCCTCAGCTGCGCGCGGAAGGACATGTCACGCGCGGCTGGCTGGGCGTTCAGATTCAGGGCGTGGACGAGAAAATCGCCGACCAATTTGAGCTCGACGAAGCCCGCGGCGCGCTCGTCTCGCAGGTTCTCCCGAACACCCCCGCCGAAGCGGGGGGCATCGAGCGCGGGGACGTGATCATCGAATTCAACGATGTCCCGATCGGCGAATGGCATGAGCTGCCGAGCGTCGTTGCCAACACGCCGGTCTCCGCAAAGGCCAAGGTCGTCGTGGTGCGAGACGGAAAGAAGAAGAATTTCCGGATCAAGATCGCCGAGCTCGAAGACAAAGAGCAGCTTGCTTCGGTCGCGCCGTCGCCGGAAGGCACGGAAGCCTTCGGACTCCGCGCCCAGGACGTCTCCCCGGCCATTGCCGATCAGCTGGGCCTCGACGAGGCCAGCGGCGTGATCGTGACCGAGGTCGATCCGAATGGGACGGCTGCAGAAGCCGGGATTCAGCGCGGAGATGTCATCGTCGAGGTCAACCGCGACGAGGTCAAAAGCGCAAAAGACCTTGCCCGAAAGCTCAAGGAAACCGACGAGAGCGCGCTGGTCCTCGTTCGACGCGGAGGCAACACGCTGTACATCGCACTCAACCGCGCGGGTTAGCTGGATGCCGGCTGCGCGTCGAAAATGCGATGCTGGTAGAGCTCGCCATCGACGAACGATTGGCGACGATAGTAGTCGCGGGTCCCAATCGCTGAGATGACGGACAGCGCGCCGTAGCCTTCGGCGCGCGCACGGCTCTCCGCGGCGTCGAGAAGGCGCGCGCCGAGGCCGCGATGCTGTGCGCGGCCTCCGGCTTCGGAGCCGATGCGCACGGCGCCGCCGTAGACATGCAGCTCGCGGACGAGTGCGTGGCCACCAAGCTCCTCGACAAAGGAGGCTTCGCCCGGCAGCGATAGGCGCAGGAAGCCGACGATCCGGTCTTCGGGGGTGGCGAGTTCAAGGAAGATCTCGCGGCCCCCGCCCGCTTCGTACCCGGTTTCGATCAGCGAAAGCGCGGCCGGATCGAAATCGTCCCCGCGGATTTCACGGTGGCGAATCTCCACCATTCGCCCGCCCTTTTTCGCAATCTCCCGCTCGGCAATTTGCCTGAAATTCGTTCGTTTATTCCCGACGACGATATCGTCCGAGGAAATATCCCGAATCACCCGGGTCACGCGGGTGTAGCGCGGGACATGAACGAGTGATTCCGAAACCACCTTCAGCAGCTGGTCATCGTCGTAGGGCTTCCACTCGCCGCGTCGCCAAGGTCCCATCAGCTCCGCCGTCTCGATCAGGCTGCAGGGATAGAGCTTGAGTTCATCCGGCCGAAATGCAGGATCCTCAAAGAGGCGTCGAAAATCGACGCAATCACTCTCGGGCGTCGCGTTCAGCAGGTTCGCCATCCAATGCGCGTGGAGCTTGAACCCGGCCCGGCGAAGCATAGAAAAGGCCCGGCGCGTCTCCGCCACACCATGCCCGCGCCCGTTCGCCTCAAGAATCGCATCATCGAGACTCTGCACCCCGAGCTGAACCTTCGTCGCGCCCAGACGCCGAAGCCGCATCACCTCCGCCTCGTCGACGTGGTCCGGACGCGTCTCCAGCACGAGCCCGACGCATCGCGCCCCCGCGGTTTCATTCGCGCGCTGGGCCGCTTCAAGACTCGCCCAATCCGACTCCTCGACGGCCAGAACTAACGCGCCGTCGTGCTTCTCTTTTAGAAACTGCGTCACGCGCTGGTTGTACGGATTGCGATCAAAAAGGTCGCCGCGGACATCCGCGTCCATCTCTTCGAAATCCGGTGCCGGAGCGGCCGCCTCTGCTGCGTCCCGCAGATCGCGCCCCGCGCCGAAATCGTTCATCGCCTCGAGACAGCGCTGTACAAAATAAACTTGATAGGCCTCAGGATAAAAGGACCAAGTCCCGCCGAGTACGATCAGTTCGACCTTGTCGACGGGATGCCCCGTCGCGTCAAAAGCGGCTAGGCGATTCCAAGTCTGCAGATAAGGATCGAACTTGTTATTCGCCGCACGCTGGGCGCCGGGCTCATCCGAGAGGTAGCTCTTCGGCATCCGCACATCGTTCGGACAGAAAATGCATTTCCCCGGGCAGGGAAAAGGCTTCGTCAAAACGGTGAGCGGAGTAACACCACTCTGCGTCCGAACAGGGCGACGCTGCACCCGGCGGCGAAAACGGGACTCGTCGAAGCGGAAAGCTTCCTCGGCAGAGAAGACCCGGAACCCCGCGATCAATTGACTCCGGGAGAAGAAGCCCCCCGGCGGCTTCGGATGCGCCCGGAGCAGCGGCTCCATCACCTCCGGCGAAAGCGGCTCGGGCGTCGTATCCGGGAGCGCCTCGATGGCACGCAGCAAGGGCAAGAGCTTCTCGCGAAACGGCTGCGGATCGAAATCACGATCCGGCCCCCGGCCCTTAAACCGGCCCGGGACGCGCTCGCTTGCGGGCTTTCCCACGTTCTTTTGATGCTCGGCTTCCGCCACGACTTGCTCCTTGGGCGCGAGTCTAGGGCGCCGGGGCGCATTCGTCTCAGACTGGCCCTAGACTGCGGCCGGAACGATGTCGATTGCGATGAATCCCACGACCCGAAACCAGCTCCTGGACCTGAGCCGCGCCTTTTACGAAGCGCATGCGGAGGCCTTTGACGCGAGCCGGGGCCATCAGCCCTGGCCCGGCTGGGCCCGCTTGCTGCCGGCCCTGCCCGCGCTGCCCCGCCTCGAGCCAGACGCAGAACCCGGCGCGGACACGAAAACTGCGCCGCGCCGCCTGCGCGTCCTCGATATCGGTTGCGGCAACGCGCGGTTCGCCCGCTTTCTGCACGACGCGGGAGTTGCCCTCGACTACAAGGGGCTCGATGCCAATGCGGCCCTCCTCGACGCGGCGCGGGAAAGACTCCCCGAGGAGCTGCAGGATGCGGTGGAACTCGAGGAGCATGATTTCCTTGCCGGCGAAGCGCCGGGCGCGGAACTGCCTCCCGGCCCCTTCGATCTCATTGTCTTGATGGGGGTGCTGCATCATGTGCCCGGCGCGGATTGGCGGCAGGCGCTCCTCGAAGCATCCGCGGCCCGCCTCGCACCCGGCGGAATCCTCGCGCTCGCGGCGTGGCAATTCGGTGGACGGCCTCGTTTTGAAAAGCGCACGGTCGCCTGGGAATCGCTCGGGGAAATCCTGGGAAGCCCGGTTGATCTCTCGACCCTTGAGCCGGGGGATACGCTGCTTCGTTTCGGGGACGTCCCCTTTGCGCCCCCGCGCTATTGCCATCAGGTCGCGGAGGGGGAATTTATGGGCTGGCCCGAGGCGCTCGACCTCGAAGGTCTGGACGAGTACCGAGCGGACGGCTCCGAGGGAGACCTGAATCGGTACTGGGTGCTACGGCGAACCTGAGTTCCCGAAAGCGGCGCGAAGCGGCCCCCAAAGCCGCCCCGAGTTCACCCTGGCGGCCGACCGGAGGCTTTCCCCCACGCGACTACATTTCATGTGCAACTTGACCGATGACAGTGTGATCAATGAACGCCTTTCGTCGCACAGCTTCGGCTCGAGGGCCCCTCGCCCTTTTTGCCCTGATCGCCGCCTCGCCCCAGACCGCTCACGCGGCGGGCGTAAAAAGCGCGCGGGACTGGCTCGCGCGCGTTCCTTCCGAGATTTACGACACCGCAGACCGCTACGCAGACCCCCTCCGCGCCGCGTACTACGAACAGCTCGCCGAGACCCCCTGGCTGAAGGCCTTTGATGCTTTCGTGTTAGAACGTGACGGCATCTACGCTTTGATCGGTCTCGCCTTCGCATGTGTCCTTGTCGGCGTGATCGCGCGACGGGGGCGGCGAACGGGAAGCCTCACGCTGCGCCTAATTTTCCCTGACACAGTCGAAGGTCAATTCGACGTCGCGATGTATCGCAAGGCTGGCAAGGCGAACGGCCGAGGCCATAGCGGCAAGCCCGCCGAGTCTCGCACCGGCGTCCGGCGTGAAACACAATTCGATCGCGTGATGCCGGGCAAATGGTTCATCACGATCGGCGGCCGCCTCGAGGCTCCGGCTTCCGGCGCGCGCCTCGCATGGGTCGACGAAGAAATCGAAGTCGAGATTGACTCCCAGAACGGAACGATCATTGACCACACGCTGCCCGCCGCACTCGCGCCGATTGAGTTCAAGGTCCATTGGGATCGACAGCCCGCAAGCGATGTCGGCATTCGACTGAGCGAACGCCCCGAGACGCTCCGCTATTCGGGGCACGGAAATCTCAAGAGCCTGCTGGCGTTAGGCGACTATCAATTCGTGATCGGCGCCGGCGACCGGGTCATCGAACAAAGTGTTCATGTCGAAAATTACGAGCCAAGCCTGATCCAGGTCGACCTTGCCGCTCCCGAACGCCTGATCTTCCGCGGCTGCCCGCCTGCGGTCGCGCCTTTTTTGCAAGGCGATCTGGGCGATGCGGCGAGGGCACTTGAGCGCGACGATCAATCCGAAGTGGCTTCTCTTCTGCGCGCCCGACTGCATCAGTCCCAGGGCCAAACCGAACGCGCCGCCGAGCAGCTTGAAAACGCCGGGCGCTCCCGCGAGGCGGCGGAGCTGCGACGCTCGATTTCCGATTTCGACCGCGCCGCGGCGCTCTTCGAGGGGGCCGGGGACCTCCGTCCCGCCGCCGAGATGTGGGACGCAGCCGGGGATTCCCAGAAGGCAGCGGCGGCCTACGCGGCACTCGAGGACTGGCCCGAGGCCGCGCGCTGTTTCGCGGCAGCCGGAGATCAAACGGGACTGATTGGCGCGCTCGAAGCCCAGGGTGAACTCATTCGCGCAGCAGATCTCGCCGCCGAACTCGGTGACCGCGCGCGCTCCATCCGGCTCCTTCAGCAAATCGGACCCCAAGATCGCGCTTTTGGAACCGCCAGCGAACGCCTCGCCCTCGCCTTCGAGCATGAGGGCCATCTCGACCTCGCCGCCAATCAGCTCGAGCGTCGACTCGCGGCCCTCGCCCCCGGCGAGATGCTGCCCAAGGTCGAGTTCCACCTTGCCGAGCTGCTTGAAGAAACCGGCGAATATGCCCGTGCCATCAGCGTTTTACAGAGCCTGCGGGAGCAAGACCCCACCTACCCCGAGGTCGGCGCCAAAATCGAAAACCTGCGCAAGCAGCTTTCGATGCCGCCGCTCGGTGGCGGAGCGAATCTCCGCGAGACGCTCAGCGCCCCGCCTGCAGGCGCGACCGCTTTCGTTGCGGAAGAGCGCTACGAGATCCTCGAAGAAGTCGGCCGCGGGGGCATGGGCCTCGTGTACAAGGCTCGGGACCGACGACTGAACCGGGTCATCGCACTCAAGCGCATGCCGGAGAACCTGCGCGACCATCCCGGCGCAGTACAGCTTTTTCTCGGCGAGGCTCAGGCTGCAGCGCGCATGAACCATCCGAATATCGTGACGCTCTACGATGCCGATCAGGAGAGCGGCGCGTTCTTCATCACGATGGAACTCCTCGAAGGCCTTCCCCTCAACGAGATCCTCGCGAAGCGGCGACGCTTCGGTCCCCGAGACGCCGCGCGCCTGGGCCTTCAGGTCTGTGCCGGCCTGGAATACGCCCATGCCCAGGGCATCGTCCATCGCGACATCAAAACCGCGAACCTCTTCATTACCCGCGAGCGCGTGCTCAAGATCATGGACTTTGGCCTGGCCAAGATCCTCGAAGCCGTACGCGACAAGGGCGCGACCCTGATCGCGGGCACGCCGTACTATATGGCCCCGGAGCAAACGGCTGGACGGGTGACCGACGGCCGAACGGATCTCTACTCGTTAGGCGTCACGCTCTTCGAACTCTCCACGGGGCGTCTGCCTTTCAGTGAGGGCGACGTTCCCGATCAGCATCGCAACCAACCCGTCCCCGACCCCGGCGAGCGGGTCCCCGACTATCCGCCTGCGCTCGCGTCCCTGATCCATCGCCTCATGGCGAAAGATCCGGAAGGCCGCCCCGCCTCCGCGGGCGAAGTCGCCGAAGCCTTGTCCTCGATCATCGCGGGGAACTAGATCGCGGCGTCGAGCGCTTCGCCATCGGCCGATGACCCCGGCATCCCGGTCGCAGTCGCATGCATCTCGGCCAGTTCCCTGGCCGCACTACGATGTCCCTGGTCGGCCGCTCGCGCGAGCCAGTCGAGGGCTTCTTCTTCCGACAGCGTCGCGGAGAGATCTCGCGCAAACATCCCACCGAGATTGTACTGCGCCGCGGCGTATCCCTGATCGGCCGCGCTGCGCCACCATTTCTCCGCCTCGTCGAGATCCACGTCGACGCCCTGGCCTGTAAGGTAGATCGTGCCGAGCATATTTTGTGCGCCCGGATGATTCTTCTCCGCCGCTGTGCGGTACCAGCGGATCGCGTCATCGAAGCTCTGCTCAACGCCGAGCCCCTTCAGGTAGAGCACGGCCAGGTTGTTACACCCATCTGCGTCACCCTGCTCCGCCGCCGCGCGACTCCACTTGAATGCGCGGTCATAGCGCTGGATCACACCCTCGCCCCGGGCGTACATGAGACCGAGTCGTGCCTGGGCCGCCGCATGATCGCGCTCACTCGCAAGCCGGTAAAACTCCACCGCGCGTTCCGCATCCTGCAATGCAAGCATGCCCTCGTCATAGACGGCACCCAGTCGGTACAGCGCCTGCGCATCCTTCAAATCAGCGGCCTGTCGGTAGAACCCGAGCGCCGCTTCAACATCCGCTTCTACACCACGTCCGTTTTCATGGGCTTCCCCAAGGCGGTACAACGCGCCGGGATGTTCCTTATCCGCGGCCCGCACCCAATAGGAAACGGCCTGCGCCGGGTTCGGCGAAGCATCCACACCCTGATGCGCGAGTTCGCCGAGGGTGAAATAGGCGTTCGCCTGCCCCGACTGTCCCGCCTGGGTCAACCAGCGCCGTCCGGCCTTGAGATCCTGCGCCGTCCCGTCGGCGTTCACGAGTAAGAGTCCAAGCTCGAGCTGCGCCTCGGGCTCGTTTTGCTCGGCCGCTTTAGAAAGCCACTGCTTCGCTTCTCGATGATTTGTGATTGCGGCGGGACTACCCGCCATGCCCGTCTCCGCGAGTCGTCGGTAGAACTGGCCCACCGCGAGCTGCGATTTGGCCTCACCCGCTTCCGCGCGCTCAAGGCGCTCCGGGTTCGGTGCCTCGATCGCAAGCTCCCGGGGCTGCGCGTCGATCTGATTGCAGGCCAGCGAAAGCGCGCTGAGCAGCGTCAAGAGCGCCGTGCGCCCACCGCAGGCTGCCCCGCCTTCGCGTGTAGATAAAATATTTCGAAGCCCCATGAACCACCTCCGCGCAGCATGATCTCGCTGCGTCGATTCCCCCTCATCGGTTCAATCCAAACCCGGATTGAGAGGGACAGGTGTTTTGTCACGGGAATCCCCGACGCGCCGGCAGCCCACGCGCAAGCAAGCGGCGAAGCGCAAGCGGGGGCCTCGCATCGCGGGTGTTAGGCGCGGAAGCAGGTACAAAAAAGGCGCGCGTCGTCGTGACGCGCGCCTTTTCGTCTGCATTTCAGGACGATCCGATCAGCCCGAGCCCCAGAGGCCTAACTTCGAACAGGCCCGAGACCCGCCGCCTCGCGGCAAGTCTCAAGAATCGGCATCGCAAGCGCCTTCGCGCGCTGCGCGCCATCCAGCAAGATCGCTTCGACTTCCTTTGGCCGTTCCGCCAGCTCCGCCCGCCGCGCGCGCATCGGCTCGAAATAGTCCATCACGCGCCCGAGCAGATCCTTCTTCACGTCGCCGTAACCCAGACCGCCCGCTTCCGCGCGCGCGAACATCTCTGCGCGCTCTTCGGCCGTCGCGAACAGACTCCAGATTTCGAAGACCGCCTGCGCCGTGTCCTTCGGATCCTCGACCGGGGTGGTATCCGTGACGATGCCCATGACCGCTTTCTTCACCTTGCCCTTGGCCGCGAACATTGAGATCACGTTGCCGTAGGATTTCGACATCTTGCGTCCGTCCGTCCCCGTCACCGTCGCCGTTTCCTCAAGGATGTACGGCTCGGGCAACACGAGGGCTTCGGTGTCATAGAGGCGGTTGAAGCGCTGAGCCATATCGCGGGCCATCTCGATATGTTGCTTCTGATCCTTCCCAACGGGCACAAGATGCGCGCCGTAGAGCAGGATATCCGCCGCCATCAAAACGGGATACGTGAAGAGGCCATGGTCCACGTCCTCGCCCTTATCCATCGCCGCCTTGTACGCGTGGGCGCGCTCGAGCATCCCCATCGGGGTGATCGAGGTCAGGAACCAGGTCAGCTCCGCCACTTCCGGCAGATCGCTCTGCCGAAACAGAATCGCGCGTTCGGGATCGAGCCCCGCTCCGAGATAGTCGAGTGCGACCGCTTCCGTGTTCGCGCGCCGCTCTGGCCCGTTCCGAACGCTCGTCATGGAGTGGTAGTCGGCGATGAAATAGAGCGCCTTGTCATGCTTATCCTGCAGATCGACAAATTGGCGCAGCGCCCCGAAATAATTTCCGAGATGCAGGTTCTCGCCCGTCGGCTTCGTCCCGGAGAGCACGATTTGCTCGCGCGGGGGAATGGGCTCGGGCTTGGCTTCGTTCTTCTTCTTACTCGACATCTTTTGAGTCTCGATTCTTGCTCTCGCCTCGGGGCGACCGAGCCGTTCTGTTCGGCGGTCGAGCCCTTCGGCGGGGGTTTCTCAGTTTCGGGCGTCCAATGCGATCTTGCGCGACGCCCGGGTCAGTTCTGCTGGGCTTTGGCCGGAGAAGGCGCGCCGCGGATTCCACTCCGCGAATCGCTAGCCTTCGACCGGCGTGAGCCAGTGCTCGAATTCCGGATCTTCTCCCGCCGCCGCACGCTGGAAGCGCTCTCGCAGCCGCCCGGAAATCGGCCCGGGCGTTTCGCCGAGCCCCTTTCCGTCGACGGACTCGATGGGCCAAACGCCCGCGGTCGTCCCCGTCAAAAAGGCCTCTGCGGCGCCTAACAAGTCGGCGGGAACCAGAGGCGTCTCAGAAAAGGGAACACCCTCGGCTTTCGCAATCTCGATGATCGAGCTCCGAGTCACGCCGTGCAGCACCTTTGCGGAGGGCGGCGTCAGCAGATGCCCCTCTCCGTCGACGATAAAGAGATTCGAGGTCGGCCCTTCGGCGAGATGCCCGTCTTCGTCGACTAACAGAATCTCGTCGTAGCCTTCCGCGCGGGCCTGGGCCTTCGCCATCATGGGCGAGGCGTAATTCGCCGAGACCTTCGCCTGGGGCGAGACGATATCGTCGCGCCGGTTCGCGCGTTCCTTCTCGATCCAAAGTTTGATCGCATCGGGCTTCGGCGGCGCCGGCCGCGGCAGACGGTTCGTGATGTCCGCCTTCGGGTCATAGGCCGCAATCGCGACGGTCACATGATTGTCGATGGGCACGACGTCGATCTCTACGCTCGCAAAATAGGCGCTGATCTTGACCGCCTTGGCGTCGCGGTTCGCGCGGACGGTCTGGCAGATCGCTTCCGTCAGCTCCGCCGGAGACTGCGATACGGGGAGGCCCATCAGATTGCAGGAGTGATAGAAGCGCTCCAGATGGGCATCCAGGCGAAAAACTGCCGCCCCACGGGGCAGGTCATGGACGGACATATAGTCGAAGACGAGGGATCCGCGCTGAAGCGAATGCGACAGGATATGCACCGTCGCCTCAGCCCAAGGCCGCAGCTCGCCGTCGATCCAGATCTCGCGGTCAGGGGCGGAGGCAGAGGCAGAGGCGGAGGCGGAGGCGGAGGCGGAGGCGCCCGAAGCGCCTGAATTTGAAGCGTTCTTTCCCACGGGCAGGAATGTATCAGACAAATTCGCGGGAAAAGCATTTTTCCTGCCACCCCGGGCGGCCTGACCGCCACTTCCTCCCTGAACGAGCACTCCGAAACAAGGAAATCAGCCCGATGAGCCAAGCCATTCGACAAGCCAGCAACGCCATCGTCACCGCCGCGCGCCTATATAAGGAACTCGCGATCTCGGCGAGCGACCTGCTGCGCCCCGGAACGTATCGCTAGATCCGCCCTGCTGGCGCGCTCCCGCCGCCTGCTTGGCCCTCGCGCTTCCCGCCCGCCCGTCGCGCCTTCCCGTCAGCGAAGACCGCACCGGTCGGAATCGGATGCCGCCTAGAGCGGTCGATCCGTCTGCGCTGCCTGCCCTGAATCCGGCTGCTGAAGCCGATTCCAAGCCTCCATCGTCTCTTCCCGCTTCCGCAGGGCCACCGCCGTGGGCTCCTGGCTCTTCACCCATGTCCGGGCCGCGAGAGCGATCGCGAAGAGCATCGCCGCTACCGCGATCATGAGAAAGTCGATGGGCGAAAGCCCGATAATCGTCGGGCGGTAGCTCGTCGTCACGGCGACGATCTTCAGAACAAAGCCGACCAGCAGCGATGTCCAGCCGGACAGCAGCATCAAATCGATCAACGGAAGCACGGGCATCTCAAGCTCTCCCTCTTAGATACCGACCATCCTAATGTGCGCGGGGCCGCTCGGTCAAACGAGATCGACGGCTGCTGCGGGTGACTTGCGGGCCACTTCGCAGACTGCGCATTTTCCAGATGGCACGGAATTGCGCTCGCGCTACATTCCGCGCCCGGCGGCCCCCCAAGGTCGCCTCGCCCTCGCCCCAGCAGGCCGAGTAATAGAAGGACCCGAGACAGGGTCATTCTGAGGGCAAGCCCAGGCGGGTGTAGCGGAACTCCTCGCGAGATCCCGAACCCGTCTCCCGGGCCGACGTAGCTCAGCTGGTAGAGCAGCTCACTCGTAATGAGCAGGTCGTCCGTTCAAATCGGATCGTCGGCTCCATTTACTTCCCTGAAATTGCTTTGGTTTTCAGGAGAAGCGCTTTCGCCTCAGGGTCGCGAGATAGAGCCCTGGTTTTCGTAGATAGTCAGAGGGCAAGTTTTGAGACATTTTCGAATGCCTCGGGCCTTTCGCCGCACCTGCTCTTATTCATCCCGCGCTCCGATCGTAACTCTCGCAGAACTGGCACTTCAACTCGTTCTGAAATGAGGAGCCACGTCAATCCACAGCGTAGGGTTTGCGCGCCTGGGATCTGCGATTGTGCATTTTTGAAGTGGTCAACGAGGTCGACTTCTCGCCAAGATTGAGGGGGCCCTCGTCCGCGCCGGCGAAAAAGAGGCGGGACGTCCAGCGGGATCCTGCAAGATTTGGGTAACCCTCGTCGTCGCTGCGGACCAAAGCGAAGAAGAAACCTCTGCGATAGGACCGGCTCGACTGCTGACGTATATCCAAGTCGAATGGCTCGGCGACCTACTTTGTAAAGAGCCAAAGCCAAGGCTAAAACTAACGTCAGAGCCCCGGGCTAGATGCGGGGCAAGACATCATCCGCAAGCGTCCGCATGAACCCGATCTCATCTTCCACGAACTGGCTAAAAATCAGATTTCGCCCGCCGCCCGCAATGACTTCCTGAAGACGCTCGACGAGATGTTCTGGCGGGCCCGCGACGGTGGCGAGCGGCGCGAGAAAGTCAACAAGACCGAGTTCGTCCACGAGCGCAGCGTTATGAGCCGCAGTCGCGGGGCTCGCGTGATGTCTCGAATCATATCGCCGCTCGAGTTCAGCGATCTTCGGTCTCACCTCGTCGGGCAGGCCCTTACCGTCCATATGAAAGCGATAGACATGGTTCGCCGTGCCAGCGAGGATCGCCTTCACGGAATCGATGCCCTCGGCTTCGCTCGCGGCGGGTACGAGATTGCACATCAACCAAATTTCGAGATCCTCGAGTCGGCGCCCAGCCGATTTACAACCACGCCGAATATTTCCAAGCGCTACTTCACGCATTGCGGGATCAAGACAATTTGAAAGAATGACGCCATCCGCGATTCGACCGGCGAGTTCCTGAGTCCGTGGCCCCTCGGCGGCGATCCAAACGGGCGTCGGCGCCACATGCCAGTGCACGCCGAATCGTCTCCCGTTCCAATCGGCCTCCCGACCCGCGGAGAGTTCCTGAATCGCACGCACGTAGGTCTCAATCTCGTCCACCTGCGCCGGACGACTTCCGATATTTCGCAGCGCCGAATCTCCACTTCCTATGCCGTATCGAAAACGCCCACCCGAAAGCTGCTGCAGCGCAAGACTCGCCGAGGCCACGACCGCCGGATGACGCGTCATCGGATTAGAGACTGTGATCGCGAGATCCGGACGACTCGTTTGCATGGCCGCCATCGTCATCGAAACGAAAGGCTCCGCCCAGAGCGATTGCGAGTCGCCTGTCGTCAGAAGATCGAACCCGGCGGCTTCTGCTGTCGCGAGCCACTCCGGATATCGGTTCACGTCACGGACAGCGACGCCCGTGCCGATTCGAAAGGATTGATCCGACGACATATTTGACCTCCCTCTGCCCTCACATGGCTACCGCCTCATGATTAGGATACGGTAAACCCGATGCAAAACGAGCGGTCCTTCTTCGATCACGTCCTATCCACCACGCGCTCGATCCGCCTGCGACTTGATCTCGAGCGGGAGGTCGACTCGGCGACATTAAGCGACTGTATTCGCCTCGCCACCTACGCCCCCAACGCCTCGAATGCGCAGGACTGGCGCTGGATCATCGTCGACGACCCCGAAACCAAGCATTTCATCGCCGAGCGATACCGCGCCGGAATGATGGAGACCATGAGGCGCCTGCTTGCCGAGCGCGAGCGCAGCGGAGACGAGGCCGGCGCACGCCACTCCCGGGCGACGATCTATCTGGGCGAGGTGCTTGAGCAGGTCCCAGTCCACGTCATTCCCTGCATGCGCGGCCGAATTGAACACGATGCAAGCCTTCCAAGCGTCACCCGACTGCTGGGTTCGATCTACCCGGCCGTCTGGAGCTTTCAACTTGCGCTGAATAGCCGCGGGCTCGGCTCGACCCTCACGACATCTCATCTCCTTGCCGAACCCGAGGTTGCCGAGCGCCTGGGTGTCCCGAGCGATTACACTCAGGTTGCGCTGATCCCAGTGGCCCATATTAAGGGAGCTGACCTCTCACCCCCTCCCCGTCGCCCCGTAAACGAAGTGATTAGTTGGAACGGGTGGTGAGGAATCGACTGAAGATGAGGAGCTCACATTGACTAATACGCACAAACCTATGCCCAGAAAAAAGATGGTCATTTTCGAAGGCGCGAACGCCCCGACGCTCCAGGACGCGGCGATGTCGACGGGCCGGAGTCACGTGGGCGGCGCGCCCATCGACGCGTTCTTTAGCGACGCCATTACGACAAGCTTTAAGAGCTCGGTGCCCTATCGACAGCAAGACCAGGAGGGCATGAGCCTGGTTCACCTCGATTTCCCACCCGGCGCCATGCTCCCGCGCCATAGCCACTCCGCGGATTGCCTCTACTACATCATCTCGGGCGGGATCTTTCTCGGCCAACGCGAACTGAACGCAGGCGACGGTTTCTACGTTCCCGCAGAGCAGCCCTACGCCTACCGTGCCGGGACCGAAGGTGTCGTGCTTCTGGAGTTCCGGCAGTCCACGGCGTTTGACACCAAATTCCACGAGAAGGACCCCGAACGCTTCCGAGCGAAGGCCGAGGCCTCCCTGGCCAACCCCTCCAGGCACGACTCAGCCCCCTCCTCCGAAGCGACGGCAAAGGCGGAGGTTTCCCCTTGATCCCGATCAAGCAAAACCTAACGGTCTTGATTGTGGCCTCCCTCGTGGCCGCCCTTTCAGGCTGCATCGCGCGGATACCCGAGCCGCAGCCGGTGTACCCCGTCCTCAGCCCCGTGATCTCCGAGGAAGCGATCTCTGTCGAGTCATTCGCACCCTTGGCAAGCGACGGCCATCGCGGAGAGGGCTTTTTTCGGAAGCCGCCGGGCGAAGGCCCCTTCCCCGCCGTCATTCTAATTCACGGTGGACTCCCCCGGCGCCCGACGGCGCAGATCCGTGCCTACATGGTCGGCACCCATGCGTCCCGCTTCCTCGAAGCCGGCTATGTCGTCGCGGTCATCACCTACCGCGGTCGAGATAGGAAGCCGAGAGACCAGACGCCGGCGACTGTGCTGGACTGCGTCGCTGCTGTTGAGACTTTAGGGGCCATGCCCTTCGTGGATCGATCGAGTATCGCCGTGAGCGGAACAAGCGGTGGAGGTGATCTCGCGCGCGAGGTCGCCGCCGCAACCCCGGTCGCAGCAACCGTGCCCGAAGAGCCAGCGACGGTCCTGATGGCGGGCCTCGTGAACGAGAACTCGCAAACCGCTCGCGCAGTCGACTACCTCGAGCTCTACCGCGCGCAGCCGGACCATTCGACCTTCCTGACGAAACTTGCCCGAATCGAGAGCCCAATCCTGATCATCGCGGGGACGCACACGACCCATTCCGGCATCAATCAATGGAACGAGGCGATCCTGGTCCCCGCTCTCCGCGACGCGAATAAGTCCGTCGAGGTCATCACCTTTCCCGGCGAGCCCCATACATTCTCATTCGCGAGCTCACCAGAGCAAACACCTCGACCGGCTGCCGCGCAAAAGGCGTTTCACGATATTTCCTCGTTCCTGCAGCGACACCTTCCCACCCTTCCCAGGCCGCTCGATCCGGAGCTCGTTCATCACGCGCAGATCGCAGGAAAGAGAGCAGAGCAGAGGTAGGAAAGCCCCCAATTGGAACTGCGGAGTCGGAACCGGTCTAGCCCCCGACGCCCGAACTAAATCTTGCGCCGCCTCCCGACGCCCCGAGCCGCGACGCGAAGAAACGCGCCCAAGCCCCTCTCGCCTGTTCGAGATTTTCGCCGTGGTCCCCTGGA